>NZ_JBFAZP010000007.1:0-686465 GCF_040681875.1 Longispora sp. NPDC051575
CCACCCCGGGGGGGGGGGCCGGGCTCTCGCGGGGGGGGGGGGGCGCCGCGCGGGGCCCCCCCCCCCACGACCAGGCCCGCGCTCCACCCGGACCACACCGCCCCACGACCAGGCCCGCGCTCCACCCGGACCACACCGCCCCACGACCAGGCCCGAGCTCCACCCCGGGCCACCCCGCCCCACGACCAGGCCCGCTCCGCCCCGGGCCACCCCGCCCCACGCACGCGGCCAGGAGCCGCCCCGCCCGGCCAGCCGAGCCGGCCCGCTGTCCCACCTCCGGAGGCCCCCGTGACCACCACCCTCGAAACCCCCCGGGCGACCTCACCGCCCACCCTGATCGACGCGTCCCGCCCCGGCCGTCGCGGCTGGCGGCTGCCCCGCCCGGTCCGCCGGGTCGGCGGCCCCCTGCTCCTGCTGCTGGCCTGGCAGCTGCTGGGCGACGGCCGCACCCTGGCCCCGCCGAGCGCCGTGCTGGCCGCAGGCTGGGAGCTGGCCTCGACCGGCGAGCTCGGCACCCACCTGCTGGCCTCGCTGAGCCGGGTGGCCCAGGGCCTGGCGCTGGGCATCACCTCCGGGGTGGTGTTCGCGGTGCTGGCGGGCCTGTTCCGGTACGGGGAGGACCTGGTCGACTCCAGCCTGCAGATCCTGCGCGCCCTGCCCACCCTCGGCCTCCTGCCGCTGGTGATCATCTGGTTCGGGGTGGGCGAGGTGCCGAAGGTGGCCCTGGTCGCCTACGGGACGATGTTCCCGGTCTACATCAACACGTACGCGGCGATCCGGGGCGTGGACAACAAGCACGTCGAGTCGGGGCAGACGTTCGGGCTGGGCCGGCTGGGGCTGATCCGGCACGTGATCCTGCCGGGGGCGGTGCCGGGCTTCCTGGTCGGGCTGCGGTTCGCGTTGACCAGTAGCTGGCTGATCATGATCATCGCGGAGCAGCTGAACGCGACCAGCGGCATCGGGTACCTGATGAACCAGGCCCAGAGCTGGTACCGCACCGACATCATCGTGCTCGGCCTGCTCATCTACGGCGCGTTGGGCCTGTTCGCCGACGTGCTGGTCCGGTTCCTGGAACGCCGCCTGCTCAGTTGGCGGCACGGATTCGAGGGGTCCTGATGACCGCCGTCCCGGCCGCCACGACCACCACCAGTTCCGTCGTCGCCCAGAACGTCCGGCGCTCCTTCGACGGCCGCGAGGTGCTCGCCGGCATCGACCTGGAGATCGCCCCGGGCGAGTTCGTGGCCCTGCTCGGCCGCTCCGGCTCCGGCAAGTCCACCCTGCTGCGCGCCATGGCCGGGCTGGACTCCGGCTACGAGGGCAGCCTGCGGGTACCCGAAAAGCGGTCCGTGGTCTTCCAGGAGCACCGCCTGCTGCCCTGGAAACGCGTGATCGACAACGTGACCCTGGGCCTGCGGGACGCGTCGCGGGGACTCCCGGCCCTGGAGGAGGTCGGGCTCGCCGACCACGCCCGGGCCTGGCCGATCACGCTGTCCGGCGGCGAGGCCCAACGCGCGGCCCTGGCCCGGGCGCTGGTCCGCGAGCCCGAACTGCTGCTGCTCGACGAGCCGTTCGGCGCCCTGGACGCGCTGACCCGGATCCGGATGCACGCGCTGCTGCGCCGGCTGTGCGACCGGTACCGGCCGGCCGTCTTCCTCGTCACCCACGACGTCGACGAGGCGGTCCTGCTCGCCGACCGGGTGCTCGTCCTGTCCACGGAGGGCCGCCTGGCCCTCGACCGCCGGGTGGACCTGGAATCCCCCCGGCACCGCGCCAGCCCCGGATTCGCCGAGCTGCGCGCCGACCTGCTGACCGAACTCGGAGTGCGCGAATGACCCGCAAACAGCTACACCTCAACGCCTTTCTGATGAGTACCGGGCACCACGAGGCGTCCTGGCGGCTGCCGGAGTCCGACCCGTTCGCCAACATCAGCCTGGCGCACTACCAGGAGCTGGCCCGGGTCGCCGAGCGCGGCAAGCTCGACTCCCTGTTCCTCGCCGACGGGCCCGTCCTGTGGAGCAGCATCGGCCGCCGCCCCGCCGGCCAGCTGGAGCCGACGGTGCTGCTCACTGCCCTGGCGGCGGTCACGGAGCACATCGGGCTGATCGCGACCGCGTCGACGACGTACAACGAGCCGTACAACCTGGCCCGGCGGTTCGCGTCCGTGGACCACGTGTCCGGGGGCCGGGCCGGCTGGAACATCGTCACCACGGCCGGGGTGGAGGCGGCCCGCAACTTCAACCTGGACGCGCTGCCGGCGCACGCGGACCGGTACGCGCGGGCGGCCGAGTTCATCGAGGTGTCCCTGAAGCTGTGGGACTCGTGGGCCGACGACGCGCCGCTCGGCGACAAGGAGTCGGGCGTGTGGGGCGCCGACGACCGGCTGTTCCCGCCGGAGCACGTCGGGGAGCACTTCCGGGTCGCCGGCCCGCTGAACGTGCCGCGCAGCCCGCAGGGCTACCCGCTGCTCGTGCAGGCCGGCTCGTCGGAGGACGGCAAGGACCTCGCCGCCCGGTACGCCGAGGCGGTGTTCACGGCGCAGCAGACCCTGGAGGACGCCCAGGCCTTCTACGCCGACCTCAAGGCGCGCACGGCGGCGGCCGGCCGCGACCCCGACACGATCAAGATCCTGCCCGGGATCGTGCCGGCGATCGGCTCCACCGAGGCCGAGGCGCTGGCCCTGGAGGCGGAGCTCGACCGGCTGATCCGGCCCGAGTTCGCCCGCAACCAACTCGCCCAGACGCTCCGGGTCGCCCCGGAGGATCTCGACCTCGACAAGGAACTCCCGGCCGACCTGCCGGCCGAGGACGAGATCGAGGGGGCGAAGAGCCGGTACACGCTGATCGTGACTCTCGCTCGTCGCGAGCGGCTCACCGTGCGACAGTTGATCGGCAGGCTCGGCGGAGGTCGGGGGCACCGCACCTTCGCCGGCACCCCCGAGCAGGTCGCCGACGCGATCGAGCACTGGTTCACGCACGGCGCGGCCGACGGGTTCAACATCATGCCGCCGGTGCTGCCGTCCGGGCTGACCGTGTTCGTCGACGAGGTGGTGCCGATCCTGCAGCGCAGGGGGCTGTTCCGCACCGAGTACACCGGCACGACCCTGCGGGACAACTACGGCCTGGCCCGTCCCGCCAACCGCAACCTCATCCCGGCCTAGGAGAGACAGTGACCGACTACCGCGTTCTCGGCCGCACCGGAGTCCGGCTCAGCCCGCTCACCCTGGGGGCGATGAACTTCGGGCCGCTCGGCAACCCCGACCACGCCGACGGGATCCGGATCATCCACCGCGCCCTCGACGAGGGCATCAACGTGATCGACACCGCCGACGTCTACTCGCAGGGCGAGTCCGAGACGATCGTCGGCAAGGCGCTCCTCGACGGGCGGCGCGACGAGGTGTTCCTGGCGACCAAGTTCCACGGCCAGATCGGGGACGACCCCAACCACCGGGGCAACTCCCGGCGGTGGATCGTCCGCGAGGTCGAGAACAGCCTGCGGCGCCTCCAGACCGACCACATCGACCTGTACCAGGTGCACCGCCCCGACCCCACGGTCGACTTCGACGACACCCTGGGCGCGCTGAGCGACCTCGTGCACCAGGGCAAGATCCGCTACATCGGTACCTCCACGTTCTCGGCCGCCCAGATCGTCGAGGGCCAGTGGATCGCCGAGCGGCGCGGCCGGGAGCGGGTCGTGGCCGAGCAGCCGCCGTACTCGATCCTGGCCCGGGGCATCGAACGCGAGGTGCTCCCCGTGGCACAGCGCTACGGCCTGGGCATCCTGCCGTGGAGCCCGCTGGCGGGCGGCTGGCTCTCGGGCTCGTACCTGACGGGCGCGTCCCGGCGGTCGGAGCGCTTCCCGGCCCGGTACGACGCGACGCTGCCCGCCAACGCGCCGAAGATCGAGGCGGTCACCAAGCTGGCCGCGCTCGCCGACGAGGCCGGCCTGTCGCTGATCCACCTGGCGATCGGGTTCGTGCTCGCGCACCCGGCGGTCACGTCCGCGATCATCGGGCCGCGCACCTGGGAGCACCTGGAGTCGCAGCTCGGGGCCTCGAAGGTGGTGCTGTCGGCGGACATCCTCGACCGGATCGACGAGATCGTCCCGCCCGGCGTGAACCTCAACGCCGCCGACGCCGGGTACGAGCCGCCGTCGATCACGGACCCGGCCCTGCGCCGCCGCTGAGCCGGGACCAGGGGAGGGCGCCCGGCTCCGACAGGGGAGGGGCGCCCGCTCCGGGAACCCGTCCGCGCCCACCCGGGCACCGGTCCGCGCGCCCACCTCGGGCCCCGGTCCGCGCCCATGGCCCGGTGCCTGTCACCAGTACCCGGAAAGACGTCGGTCAGTGCAGCCGCACCCCGCCCGGCCGGTCCAACGCCCGCCACAGCTCCATCGCCTGGTCGTCGGACTGCACGTCCCCCTCGCACTCCCGCTGGTAGATCTCGATGTAGTCCCGCAGCACGTCCGCGTTGATCGTGTCCGGCTCGGCCCCGGCGAACTCCGGGTCGGCGTGCAGCACGAGCAGCAGCAGCCCGGGCACCCGGGCGCCCTCGGGCCCCAGCGCCGGCTGGAAGTACGGCACGTCGAGGGCCCGGGCCCCGCGCCGCTGGTAGAACCGGAGCCGCGCGTCGGCGTACCCGTGCTGTTCGTTGCCGGTGTGCAGGGTCGGGTCCTCCACCTCGGCGAGGATCAGGCACGGCTCGTACTCCGCGCGCCACGCCGCCAGCGCCGCGTCCAGCAGCGGCCCGCCGACCCGCCCGCCCCGGTGTCCGGGCCGCACGGCCAGCCACGACAGCAGCAGCACCCGGGGGCCGGGCTCCCAGTCGCCGACGGCCCCGCCGAGCACGGTGCCGGCGTCGTCGGTGGCGATCCACACCGGGCCCCGGCCGGAGCCGACGAGGGCGGTGATCCCGGCCCGGGAACTGAGTTCGGCGGCGGGGAAGGACGGCACGAGGACCTCCTCGTACAACGCGTCGAGTTGCGGCCCCGGAGTGAGCAGTTCCGTGATGCGCATGTCGCTCAGTGTACAGTTCGGAGCTCGTGTTTCGCCTACGCTGAATGTCTACATGCGACTGGGGGCACAGTGGTTGAGCAGCAGGGACTCTTCGGTGGGGTGCTCCGGCAGGTGGCCAAGGGGTTGGCGGGGGACAAACCGCTGCTGCTCGGTCTCGCCGGTCTGGTGGTCCTCGGCGCGCTCGGGCTGGCGACCCCCGGCGACACGAGGATCGCGCTGTTCGCGGTCGCCGGCCTGGTGCTGGTGCTGTGCCTGGCCCGGATCGTCGTGGCCGCCCGGGTGGCCGCCGCGCGGGAGCGCCGCCGGGACAACACCGCCCGGCTGGGCAACGACGCGCGGGTCGGCAACGCGCGGCTGTCCGCGCCCGGCAGCAACGAGTTCGTGGCCGGAGACGGGCTCCAGATGAAGGACCTGACGATGACGGCCGGCGAGGAGCCCGAGCGGCGCGGTGACCCCCGGTGACCGACGGGACGGCCGGGGCGCACCCGGCGGCCCGGTTCATCGGCCGCCGCGCGGAGACCGGCCGCGCCCTGGGCCTGCTCGGCCGGGCGCCGTACGGCTCGGTGCTCGACGTCGTCGGCATGCACGGCATCGGCAAGACCTTCTTCCTCAAGGAGCTGGTCGCCGGGGCGCGGGCCGCCGACGCGCTCGTCTTCTACAAGGACCTCGCCGACGACCTGACCGGTCTCGGGTTCGACGAACGGCACGGCACCGGCCCGGACGCCGGCCTGGCCGTACTCGTCGAGACCCTGGTCTTCTCCGGGAAGGTGGCCCGGGGGCTGCTGGAGGCGTTCGGCCGGTCGGCCAGGGAACTGCGCGACGTGGTCCGGCTGCACAGCCAGCTGCGGGCCCGGCTGGAGGAGGCGTCCGGCAACTCCGTCACCCTCGGCGCGAACTCGTCGGTGGAGAGCATCCAGCTCCGGGTCGTGGAGGACGTCGCCCGGGTGCTCGCCCTGCAGGCCGAGTTCGACGAGGCGCTGGTCGGGGCGTGGCGGGCCGCGACCGGTGACCGCCCGGTGCTGCTGGCGATCGACTCCTTCGAGCGCGTGGTGGACGACGAGATCGGCCGCTGGCTGCTCAAGACGGCCCTGGCCCTGCCGAACACGCTGACCGTGCTGGCCCGCACCCCGACCGGCCACGCGCTGGTCAGCGACTCCGCGCACGTGCACCGCGAGCCGCTGGCGCCGTTCGGACCGACGGAGGTCGAGGAGTACCTGCTGGAACAGGTCGGCCCCGAGCAGGCCGACGGCGACATCCCCGGGATCGTGTACTCCTTCACCCACGGCCACCCGGGCGGCGTCGACCTGGCCGGCCGCTACCTCCTGGAACAGGGCGCGGCCCGGGCCGCCGACGGCCGGCCGGCCCGGATGTCCGCCGCCGAACTGCGCCGCGAGTTCGCCCGGCTGCCCGAGCGCGAGGGCGACCGGTGGGGCGGCATGGTCGACCTGATCCTGGGGGTACTGCGCGGCGAGCGCCGCTCCACCCTCGCCCCGGCCGTGGAGTGCGCGGCGGTCGCGGGCCGGTTCGACGCGCCGATGCTGGTGGACCTGCTCGGGCTGGCCGACACCGAGGAGGCCGGCCGGGTGCTGCACGGCCTCACCGGGCTGCGGCTCGCCTGGAACGTGCCCGACGAGGTCGGCGAGCCCAGCGAGTGGTTCCGGCTGCACGAGTTCATCCGGATCTCGCTGACCGACCGGCTGCGCACCGAGAACCCCGACCGCTGGCTGCACCTGCACGACCTGGCCGCCCGGCACTGCTACGACCGGCTGCAGAACTGGGAGGACGACCGGGGCGAGTACGGCACCTGGCACTGCTACGAGAACCCGCACTGGCAGGAGTACAAGCAGGCGTGGCTGCACCACACCGGGCAGACCACCCCGGACCCGCGCCTGACGTTCATCCGGTTCACGGTGGTGTTCCTGGAGGCCTTCTGGTGGTGGGGCTGCTACCACCCGTTCCCGTTCAACCGGCAGCTGATCGACGACTGGGAGAAGTTCCTCGGCGCGTGGGGGACCCGCCCGACCTGGAACGCGCGCGGCGGCTCGCCCAAGGTCGCCGGCCAGCGGCTGTCCGACGCGCTGGTGTTCCTCATCGACCACTACCCGCACGGGCACGACAAGAGCCTGCCGTCGCAGCCGTGGGACGCGATCCGGCGCAAGCTGCTCCAGGTGCAGGACATCTGCGGCCTGGCCCCGGGGACCCGGCTCCGGGTGTCGGAGGAGGACGCGGTGGCCGTCGCGCGGGCCCGGGGCCTGCTGGACATCTTCCTCGCGCACACCCGCCGGTTCGCCGACCCCTCGGACCAGGGCTCCTCCAGGTACTACGACAAGGCGCTCGCCGCCTTCACCGCGCTGGAGGACCACTGGGTCACCGAATGGCTGCTGTTCGAGCGCGCCGACCTCGACCTCGAACGCGGACAGCTCGACGATGCCCTGGCCGGCGTCGACCGGGCGGCCCGCGCCGTGCTCGAACTGGCCGAGACCGACGACGAGTGGGACCACGAACTCGCCGCCAACCTGCACCGGGTCCGCGCCGACGTGCTCTGGGCGCGCGGCGAGCTGGACCCGGCCGCGGAGGCGTACCGGCTCGCGCTGGTCGACGCGTACTGGTTCCAGGGCTCGCCGCACGAGCCGGACGCGTACACGGCGCGGTTCTACAAGGAGATCACCTCCCGGGCCGTGGACCGGATCCTGGCGCTGGCGGCGGACGACCCCGACGCGGCGGTCCGGTTCGCGAGGGCGGTCCGGCCGCTCGCCGTCGAGGCCGGCGGGGTGCCCCCGGAGGAGCTGCGGGGCCTGATCCTGGCGGGCGGGGCCGAGGCGCTCGCCGACGGGCTGCTGCCGCGCGGCCCGACCGCCCGGGAGTTGTCCGACCCGCAGAGCGAGTTCCTCGACGAGCTGCGCGACCGGCGCGAGTTCGCCCCCGACCCCCGGGAGAACGCCACCGTACTACTATGGATTCCGGGTGATTCATCCGATTAGTCCATGGTGGCGGACTGTGAAAGGAGTGCGCACTTCAGGTCACGAAAACGCCAGACTAGGCGGATGGTCGCTGAGTGGATCGTCGGTTTGGCAACGGCTGGTGGAGCGGAACTCGTCGGTGCGCGGGAGACCGCCACCTGGGAGGCGGTCAGGGCGAGCTTCGCCCGGCTGCTCGCCCAAGGGGAGGAGTCCCAGGTCGGCCGGGAGATCGAGCGGTTCGACGCGGAGGCGGCCAGCCTCGCCCGGGTCGACGACGCGCTGCGCCCGCAACTCGGCAAGGCCGTGGAGTTCACCTGGCAGGTCCGGCTCGTCGCGCTCCTGGAGGACCACCCGGAGGCGGCCAGCGAGTTGTGCACGCTGCTGCTCGCCGCGCGGGGCCCGGAAACCGTACGATCGGAACCGTTGCCGTTCGCCCCATGATCCGAGGAGCCGCCGTGCACGAGGTCCGTGGAGTCGTCGCCCGTTCCGTGCACGCGCCGGTGAGCCTGGAGACGATCCTGGTGCCTGACCCGGGGCCCGGCGAGGCGCTGGTCGCCGTGCGGGCCTGCGGGGTCTGCCACACCGACCTGCACTACCGCGAGGGCGGGATCAACGACGAGTTCCCGTTCCTGCTCGGCCACGAGGCCGCCGGGGTCGTCGAGGCGGTCGGCCCGGACGTCACCTCCGTCGCGCCCGGCGACTACGTGGTGCTCAACTGGCGCGCCGTGTGCGGCTCCTGCCGGGCGTGCCTGCGCGGCCGCCCGCAGTACTGTTTCGCCACCCACAACGCGGTCCAGAAGATGACCCTCGCCGACGGCACCCCGCTGTCCCCGGCGCTGGGGATCGGCGCGTTCGCCGACAAGACCCTGGTCGCGGCCGGCCAGTGCACGAAGGTCGACCCGGCCGCCGAACCCGCCGTCGCCGGCCTGCTGGGCTGCGGCGTCATGGCCGGGCTCGGCGCGGCCCTGCACACCGGCGCGGTGTCGCGGGGCGACTCGGTCGCCGTGATCGGCTGCGGCGGGGTCGGCAACGCGGCCATCGCCGGCGCCCGGCTGGCCGGCGCGGCCACCGTGATCGGCGTCGACGTCGACCCGCGCAAACTCGACTGGGCCCGCCAGCTCGGCGCCACCCACACCGTGCTGTCCGGCGACGGCGACGTGGTCGAGGCGATCCGCGCGCTGACCGGCGGCTTCGGCGCGGACGTGGTGATCGACGCGGTCGGCCGCCCGGAGACGTACACCCAGGCCTTCTACGCCCGCGACCTCGCCGGCACCGTCGTCCTCGTCGGCGTCCCCACCCCCGACATGCGGATCGACCTGCCGCTGCTCGACGTCTTCGGCCGCGGCGGCGCCCTCAAGTCCTCCTGGTACGGCGACTGCCTGCCGTCCCGCGACTTCCCCACCCTGATCGGGCTGTACCTCCAGGGCCGGCTCGACCTGGGCGCGTTCGTTTCGGAACGGATCGCGCTGGACGGGGTGGAGGAGGCGTTCGCGCGGATGTCGCGGGGCGAGGTGCTGCGCTCGGTGGTGGAGTTCTAGCCCGGTCGCCGAGTTCCGCGCCGACCGGGGCCGCGAGATGGTCGCCGACCCGGCTGGGGCCTGGTCGCGGCCCGGGCCGGGAGCTGGACGTCGACCCGGCTGGGGCTTGGTCGCGGCCCCGGCCGCGAGCTGGACGTCGACCCGGGCTGGGGCCTGGTCCCTGGCCTGAGCTGGGAACTCGTCGTCGATCCGGCTGTGGGCTGGTCGCCGGCCCTGGCCGGGAGCTGGTCCCGGGCTCTAGCCGGGAGCTGATCCCCGGCATTGGCCGAGAGCTGGTCCCCGGTGCGCGGTCAGCTGGCCCTGGCCTTGCGCCGCCGGTCCCCGACGAGCAGGACGGCAAGCCCGATCAACCCCACGAAAATCCCGATCCACGGTTGGTACTCGGTCGCCCAGCGCAACAGGAACCCGAACCGCTCGTTGTCGAACCCGGAGTAGGCGATCGCCGACCCGAAGCCCTGGATCATGATGATCACGCCGATGAACTCCAGCATGGTGCGCTCCCCGGTGACGATCCGCCGCTGCCCCCCGAGGCTCCCACGGCCGCGCGCCCGGATTCCTCGTCACCGGGGACGAACCGACATCCCCCGCAGGAGGTATCCGCCCCTCGTCCGCCCGCGCCAGGCCCCCTCGCCCGGGGCGAATCCCGCACCCGGGACAGGGGGCGGCGGCCGGGGATGGGCCGGTCACTCCACCCGCAGCCGGTACCCGCGCTTGATCACGGTCTGGACGTAGCGGGCCGAGCCCAGGCTCCCACGCAGCCGGGCCACCGCCATCTCCACCGCGTGCCCGTCCATCCCCCGGGGCAGGGCCGCGAGGAGTTCGGTGCGCGACACCACCCGGCCGGGGTGTTCGGCGAGCACCCGCAGGACGGACATCGGGGCCGGGGCGAGCGGGTGCGGGTGGCCGTCGAGCAGGACGGCGTGACCGCGCAGTTCGAGGGTGCCGCCGCCGACGGTGAGCCGCCGGGCCCGGCGGGGCAGCTCGTCGGTCACGGCCCGGACCAGCGAACCGAGCCGGGCGCGGTCGGGCAGCAGGGTCGGGGCGCCCGCCGCGCGCAACAGTCCGGCCGTGACGGGCCCGACACACGCGGCCAGCACCGCCGGCCACGGCGGCGATCCGGAAGCCGCTTCGGCGCCCACGCCGGACAGCTCCCGGATACCCGGTTCACCGGCCTCGTTTCCGCCACCACGCGCGGTGTCACTCGTCGGAACCGAGGAGGACCCACCCGGAGTGCCGGAAGCCCGCGCCAGGCCCACAGACTTCCCGGACCCGGACCCGACGCCGGGGCCGGTGCCGTCGGCGCGCCCGCCGAAGGCCGCCAGCACCCCCGGCGCGTCCGCCCCCGCCACCTGGAGCAGCCCCGACACGGCCGGCGCGCTCGTGAACGTCACCGCGTCGACCTGCCCGGCGAGCACCATCTCCACCAGGCGGCGCACGGGACCGACGTCCTCGGGCAGCTCCCACCGGTACACGGGAACGATCACGACCTCGGCCCCCGCGGCCCGCAGCGCGGCCACGAACGCCTCCTGCGGCTCGCCGTGCAGTTGCACCGCGATCCGCTGGCCCGCGACGCCCTGGGCGAGCAGGTGGTCCTGCACCTCCTCGCAGCACTCCGACTCGGCGTGCCACCAGTCGACGAGCCCGGCCGCGCGGATCGCGCCCCGGGCCTTGGGTCCCCGGGCGATCAGCCGGGCCTTGCCGAGGACGGGGAGCAGCGGCAGTCCCCAGCCCTCGGCGGCCTCCAGCCAGCCCCGGAACCCGATCCCTGTGGTGCACACGACGAGGTCGGGCGGGTTGTCGACGCAGGCGGCGGTGGCCTCGTGTAGGGCAGCGTCGTCGGCGAGCGGCAGGAGCGTGATGGCGGGGGCGCTGACCACCCGCGCGCCCCGCCGTTCCAGCAACGTGGCCAGTTCGCCCCGCCGCCGGTCGGCCGTGACCGCGACCGTGAACCCCTCCAGCGGCGCGGTCACGGCCCGGCCCCCTGCCCGCCACCGCGCGACCCGCAGTCCGCGCCGCCCCGGGCCCGCCGCCCGGTGCGGCCGGCCCAGGGGTCCCACGTCTCAGCAGCGTCCGGGTGCGCGACGAGTCCGGCGGCAGGCGAGGCCGAACCAAAGACCACGGCGCCCGAAGTCCGCCCCATCCCGGTGGCGCCAGGGATTCGCTCCGCCCCGGCGGCGCCCGAAGCCCGGCCCACCCCGGCGGCCGTCGGGGGCGCGCCACCGGCCCCCGTGCCCGGCGTGCGCCCCGGCACGGTGCTGTCGGCGACCCACGGGGGGACCCGCAAGGTCACGGGACCGCCACCTCGATCAACCCGTCCCGGCACCGTGCCGGATACACCGGCACCCCCACCCCGGGTACGTCGAGGCACGCCCCGGTCCGCAGGTCGAATGCCTGCTTGTGCATCGGGGACAGGACAACGGGGACCTCACCCCGGGTGCCGACGATGCCCCGGGACAGCACCTGCGCGCCGCTGAGCGGGTCCCCGTTGCCGATGGCGTACAGCTGGTCGTCGTGCAGGCGGAACACGGCCACCTGGGTGTCGCCGAGGAGCGCGGCGGCGCCCCGTTCGGGCAGCAGGTGGTCGAGTCGGCAGATCGCGGTCCAGGTCACGGTCACACCCCTAGGCTGGGCGGGCAGGTCACGGCGGGCGGGCGGTTCACAGCGAGTGGGCAGGCCACGGCGCATGGGCGGTTCACGGCGAGTGGGCAGGCCACGGCGAGCAGGCCGTTCATGGCGAGCGGCCAGGACACGGCGAGCGGCCAGGTCACGGCGGGCGGCCAGGTCACGGCCGAGTCCCGATGCTGAGCAGCGGAACAGGTTGACCGCGTTCGACGGTGAACGAGATCGTGGGGTCGGGCGTGTCCGGCGCGTTGACGAAGGACACGAAGCGCCGGAGCTTCACCGGGTCGTCGAGGACGGCGCGCCACTCGTCCACGTACCCGTCGACGTGTTGTGCCATGGCCGCGTCGAGGTCGGCCGCGAGTCCCAGGCTGTCGTCGACGATCACGGCGCGGAGGTAGTCGAGTCCGAGGTTGCCGACCCAGACGGAGGTGCGCTGGAGCCGGTCGGCGGTGCGGACGTAGAACATCAGGAACCGGTCGACGTAGGTGACGAGGTCGGTGGTCGACAGGTCGCTGAGCAGCAGGTCCGCGTGCCGGGGCGTGAAGCCGCCGTTGCCGCCGACGTAGAGGTTCCAGCCGTTCTCGGTGGCGATGATCCCGAAGTCCTTGCCCCGGGCCTCGGCGCACTCGCGGGCGCAGCCGGACACCGCCGCCTTGATCTTGTGCGGGGCGCGCAGGCCGCGGTACCGCAGTTCCAGCGCGACGGCGAGCCCGACGGAGTCCTGCACCCCGTACCGGCACCACGTGTCGCCCACGCAGGACTTCACCGTCCGCAGCGCCTTGCCGTAGGCGTGCCCGGACTCGAACCCGGCGTCCACGAGCCGCCGCCAGATCGCGGGCAGCTGCTCGACCCGGGCGCCGAACAGGTCGACCCGCTGCCCGCCGGTGATCTTCGTGTAGAGGCCGAAGTCGCGGGCCACCTCGCCGATCACGATGAGCTTCTCGGGGGTGATCTCGCCGGCCGGCACCCGGGGCACGACGGAGTAGGTGCCGTCCTTCTGGAGGTTGGCGAGGAAGTGGTCGTTGGTGTCCTGGAGCGCGGCCTGTTCCCCGTCGAGGATGTGCCCGCCGCCCAGGGACGCGAGGATGGAGGCGACGGCGGGTTTGCACAGGTCGCAGCCCCGGCCGGTGCCGACGGCCCCCACCAGCTCGGAGTAGGTCCGGATGCCCCGGACCCGGACGATGTCGAACAGCTCCTGCCGGGAGTACCCGAAGTGTTCGCACAGGGCCGTGGACTGGGCGATCCCGGCCTCGGCGAGCAGCGACCTGAGCAGCGGCACGCACGACCCGCAGCCGGTCCCCGCCTTCGTGCATGCCTTGATCGCCGGGATGTCGGTGTGCCCGCACGCCACGGCGTCGAGGACATCCGACTTGGTCACCGCGTGGCACGAGCACACCTGCGCGGAGTCGGGCAGCCCGACCGGCGCGGCCCCGGAGGCCATCAGGTCGGCGAGGGTGCCGGGCAGCGGGCCGCCGACGCTGGCCCGCAGGGTCGGGTACGCCGACGCGTCGCCGACCAGGATCCCGCCGAGCAGGGTCTGGGCGTCGTCGGAGAGCACGAGTTTCGCGTACACGCCGGTGGCCGGGTCGTTGTAGACCACGTCGAGGGGCCCGGTCAGCGCCCCGAAGCTGGCGACGTCCACGCCGAGCAGCTTCAATTTTGTTGACATATCCGGCGTGTCCAGGGTGGAGTCGCCGCCCGTCAGCCGGTCGGCGACGACCTCGGCCATCGCGTAGCCGGGGGCCACGAGCCCGTAGGTGACCCCGTCGACGGCGGCGCACTCGCCGACCGCCCACACGTCCGGCGCGGAGGCCCGGCACGAGGAGTCCACCAGCACCCCGCCGCGCGGCCCGACCGCGAGCCCGGACGCGCGGGCCAGTTCGTCGCGGGCCCGGATGCCGGCGGCGAACACCACGACGTCGGCGTCGAGGTCGGCGACGTCGCGGACCCCCTCGCCGCAGTCGACGGCGATGTCGAGGGCCCGGACCCGGCGGCGGAGCAGCGCGCCGCCGGCCACGTCGACCTGCAACGGCATCAGGTGCGGGGCGTGCTCGACGATCCGCACGTCCAGCCCGAGCAGCCGTAGCGCGTTGGCGGCCTCCAGCCCGAGCAGGCCGCCGCCGACGACCACACCGGTGCGCTGCCCGGCCGCGTGGGCCCGGATCGCGTCGAGGTCGTCGAGGGTGCGGTACACGAAGCAGTGCGGCGCGTCGGCGTTGGCGACCGGGGGCACGAAGGCCCGCGAGCCCGTGGCCAGGACCAGGGCGTCATAGGGGTACGCCTCGTGCGCGGTCCGCACCACCCGTTCCGCGAGGTCCACGGCCACGGCCGGCTCGCCGAGCAGGAACTCCGTACCGGTCGGCACGCCCGGCGGGGCGAGGGTGAGCTCCTCGGCGGTGACGCCCTCGAAGTACGCGGACAGCCGGACCCGGTCGTAGGCGCGCCGGCTCTCCTCGGCGAGCACGGTCACCGACCAGCCGCGGTCGACGTCGCGGGCCGCGAGGGCCTCCACGAACCGCTGTCCCACCATGCCGTTGCCGATCACGACGAGTCTCATGGTCACACCTCCTCCTTCACGGGGTCCACTGTGGAAAGCCAGTCGGCGATGCCCCGGACGGCGTCCGCGCAGCCGCCGCAGCCGGTGGTCGCGTTGGTGCGTTCGGCGATCTGGGCCACGGTCCGGCCGCCGCACCGGACGATCTCGCCCTTGGTGACGGTGTTGCACCGGCAGACCACGGCGGCGTCGGGCATCAGGGCCGGGGTCTCGGCGGGCACGGCGGCCCTCGTCGCCCGGCCGAGCAGCAGCGACCGCCGGTCGGCCGGGACGGGGGTGCGCCGGTCGAAGAGCTGGGTGATGGTGCCGACCGTGGGGTTGTCGCCGAGCAGGATCGCGCCGCGCAGCCGCCCGTCGGTGACGGCCAGCCGGGCGTAGGTGCCCCGGGCCGGGTCGGCGAAGCTGAGGATCTCCTCGCCGTCGAGGTGGCCCATGGCGGCGAGGTCGATGCCGGCGGCCTTGAGCCGGGTGACGAGCCGCGAACCGGTGTACCGCGCCGCCCCGGCCTCGGGAGGCCCGCCGGCCGCCGCCCCGCCCAGCACCGCCGCGAGCACGGCCGCCTGCTCCCACGCGGGCGCGACCAGCCCGTACACGGTGTTGCGGTGTTCGGCGCAGTCGCCGAGCGCGTAGATGTCCGGGTCGCTGGCCCGCAGTTCGTCGTCGACGAGGACGCCCCGGCCGACGGCCAGCCCGATCGACTCGGCGAGGGTGGTGTCGGCCCGCACCCCGCAGGACACGACGAGGGGGTCGGCGGGCAGTTCGGTGCCGTCGGCGAGCCGGAGCACCCCGTCGACGTAGGCCACGGCCTGCGCGTCGACCCGGACCGTGACGCCCATCGCGGCCAGGGTGTCGGCGAGCATCGCCCCGCCGGTCGGGTCGAGCTGCCGTTCGAGCAGGTGTCCGGCGCCGTGCACGAGGGTGACGGGTCCCCGGACGGCCAGGCCCCGGGCCGCCTCGACCCCGAGCAGGCCCCCGCCGAGCACCACCGGGTGCGATCCGGGGGCGGCGAGGATCCGCCGGCAGTCCTCCAGGGTGCGAAACGCCGCCACGTTCGGTTGCAGTTCGCCGTCGTCGCTGGTCAGACCCTTGATCGGCGGGATGATCGCCCGGGAGCCGGTGGCCAGGACCAGTGCGTCGTAGGGTTCGCCGGCGACGGTGCGCGCGACCCGGTCCACGTCGGTCGCGGTCACGCCGAGCCGCAGGTCCACGTCCGCCCCGGGAAGAGCGAGATCCTCCTCCTGGTACGCGCCGGCGAGCAGCCCCGACAGCAGGATCCGGTTGTACGCGGGCCCCGCCTCGGCCCCGTACACGGTCACGTCGTGCTCCCGGGCGAGCAGCGAGGCCAGTCGGGAGCCGGCCATCCCGTACCCGATGACGCTGATCCTCATGGTCTTTCCACCCGCACGGCGCACACCTTGAACTCGGGCATCCGGGAGGTCGGGTCCAGGGCCGGGTTGACCAGCGCGTTGACCCCGGCCCAGTGGAACGGCAGGAACACGGTGTCGGCCCGGATCGCCCCGGACACCCGGGCGGGCGCGGTGACGGTCCCGCGCCGGCTGGTCACGGTCACCGGCTCCCCGTCGGCGACGCCGAGCCGGCCGGCCAGGTCGGGGTGCAGCTCCACGAACAGCTCCCCGGGCAGCCGCCCGACCCGCCTGGTCTGCGCCCCCGACTGGTACTGGGTGAGCACCCGCCCCGTCGTCAGGTACACCGGGTACTCCCCGCACACGTCCTCGGCCGGCGGCCGGTGTTCGACGGGCACGAACCGGGCCCGCCCGTCGGGGGTCGCGAACGCCTCCTCGAACAGCCGGGGCGTGCCCGGGTGCGCGGCGTCGGGGCACGGCCAGAACACGCCGTCCTCGGCGTCGATCCGGTCGTAGCTGATCCCGGCGTAGTCGGCGGCCCCGCCCGCGCTGGCGGTGCCGAGTTCGGCGAACACGGCCTCGGGTTCGGCGAGCACCGGGACCCCGAGCCGGTCGCCCAGCGCGGCCAGGATGTCCAGGTCGGTGCGCACCCCCTCGGGCGGGTCCATCAGCTTGCGCCGCCGGATCACCCGGCCCTCCAGGTTCGTCATGGTGCCGTCCTCCTCGGCCCACTGCGCGGTGGGCAGCACGACGTCGGCGAGCGCGGCGGTCTCCGACAGCACCAGGTCGGCGACGACGAGCAGGTCCAGCGCCTTCAGCCGGTCGGTGACGTGCCGGGCCCGGGGCGCGGACACCACCGGGTTGGACCCGAACACCAGCAGCGCCTTCGTGCTGGTGCCGAGCCCGTCGAGCAGCTCGTACGCGGACGGCCCCGGGCCGGGCAGATCCTGGGCCCGTACCCCCCAGATCCCGGCGATGTGCTCGCGGGCGGCGGGGTCGTCGATCCTGCGGTACCCGGGCAGCTGGTCGGCCTTCTGCCCGTGTTCCCGGCCGCCCTGCCCGTTGCCCTGCCCGGTCACGCAGCCGTAGCCGCCCCGGTGGCCGGGCAGCCCCAGCGCCAGGGCCAGGTTGATGAACGCGGACACCGTGTCGGTGCCCTTCGCGTGCTGCTCGGCGCCCCGCGCGGTGAGCACGTACGCCCGGCGCGCGCCGCCGAGCATCCGCACCGCCCGGACCATGTCCTCGATCGGCACCCCGGTGATCCGCTCGACCCGGGCCGGCCAGTAGTTCGCCACGGTGGCCCTGACCTGGTCGAACCCGGTGGTCCGGGCCGCGATGTAGCCGGGGTCGAGCAGGCCCTCGGCGATCGCCAGGTGCAGCAGCCCGTTGGCGAGCGCCAGGTCGGTGCCCGGGGTGTTCTGCAGGTGCAGGGCGGCCCGGGCGGCGGTGGCCGTGACCCGGGGGTCGACGACGATCAGGCCCGGCCCGTCGAGGTGCCGCAGGATCGGCGGCATGGTCTCCGCCAGGTTGCCGCCGGCCAGCAGGACCGCGTCGGCCCCGCCGAGGTCGGAGACCGGGAAGGGGAGTCCCCGGTCGAGGCCGAACGCGCGCATGCCGGCGGCGGCGGCCGAGGACATGCAGAACCGTCCGTTGTAGTCGATCGTCGACGTCCGCAGGACGGTCCGGGCGAACTTCCCCAGCGTGTACGCCTTCTCGTTGGTCAGCCCGCCCCCGCCGAACACGCCCACCGCGTCGGGGCCGTGCTCCCGCTGGGCGGCGAGGATGCCGGCCGCGACGAAGTCCAGTGCCTCGTCCCAGCTCACCGGCCGGCCGTGCAGCAGCGGGCTCGTGAGCCGCTCGGGGTGCCCGAGCAGGTCGGCCGAGGTCCAGCCCTTCTGGCAGAGCCCGCCCCGGTTGGTCGGGAAGTCCCGGGCCTCGACCGTGACCGTGCCCCCGACCCGGCGCAGGGTCATCGCGCACTGCAGGGCGCAGTACGGGCAGTGGGTCGCGGCCGTCGTCATGTCGGTCAGAGTGGCGGACGTGGGTTTCACGAGGGGTACCTCCCGTGTTTCCGGGGTGCTACGAGACGCGCACTTCGTGTCACACGCGGGCGTGGGCCAGGTTCGGAACCCGGGCCACCAGGACCTTGCGCAGGTAGAACCACCAGGTGGCCACCCCGCACACGGCGTAGCCGATCAGGAACACGTACAGCGCGGCGCGGATCGAGCCCGTGTTCGAGATCGAGATGGCGAACCCGCGCGGGATCAGGAAGCCGCCGAGCGCGCCGATCGCGGACGCGAGCCCGATCACGGCGGCGGCGGTGCGCCTGCCCTGCAGCTCGGTCCGGCCGGCCTCGGCGGCCTCGGTGCGGAAGATCGCCGGGATCATCCGGTACGTCGACCCGTTGCCGACCCCGCTGACCACGAACAGCAGCCCGAACGAGGCCAGGAACAGCCCGAACGTGTGCCCGGCCAGCCCCGCGAGCACCCCGGTGACGCCGAGGCCCATCAGGACGAACACGCCGAGGGTGACCCGGGCGCCGCCGATCCGGTCGGACAGCCAGCCGCCGACCGGGCGGGACACGGAGCCGACCAGGGGGCCGAGCGCGGCCCAGTACGGCCAGGCGACCTCCGCGAACTGGCCCTTGATCAGCAGGGGGAGCGCCGCGGAGTACCCGATGAAGGAGCCGAACGTGCCGATGTACAGGAACGACATCACCCAGGTGTGCCGGCTCCGGAAGGCCGTGAACTGCTCGGACATCTTCGCCCGGGCCACGGTGAGGTTGTCCATGAACAGCCAGGCGCAGACCGTGGCGACCAGCACCGGGACCAGCCAGAGCAGCGGTGCGTTGACCAGGTGCGGCGCCGCGGCGGTCACGATGACCGCCGGGACCGCGAACTGCACGACGGCCACGCCGATGTTGCCGCCGGCCGCGTTCAGCCCGAGCGCGAAGCCCTTGCGCGCCTCCGGGTAGAAGTAGGAGATGTTGGCCATGCTGGAGGCGAAGTTGCCGCCGCCCAGGCCGGCCGTCGCCGCCGCGAACAGGAACATCCCGTACGGCGTGCCCGGGGTGCTCACGCAGTAGGCCATCAGGCCGAGCGGGACGAGCAGCAGCGCGGCGGACACCGTCGTCCAGTTCCGGCCGCCGAACCGGGCGACCGCCGCCGTGTAGGGCAGCCGCATGAACGCCCCGACCAGGTTGGGCAGCGCCACCAGCCAGAACAGCTGGTCGACGGAGAACGCGAAGCCGGCGGCCGGCAGGCTGACCGCGACGACGCTCCACAGCAGCCAGATCGAGAAGCCGAAGTGCTCGGCCAGGATCGAGAAGACCAGGTTGCGTCGGGCGGTCCGCTGTCCGGTCGCCGCCCAGAACGCGGGATCCTCGGGAGTCCACTGTGTGATCCACCGGCCCATGGTTCGCCCCTCCTCGTACGCCTCTCGGGCACCCGTGTGTCCGATCGAGGTGAGTGGAGTCTGTCAAGGCGCTGTTGCGCTCGTGTATCACCCAAGTTGCCGGACCTGTGAAATCGACCGCACAAAGGCCGTGACCGGTCGGTGAGCTCCCGCGCGTCGCCGCCGGGGGGACCACCGACCGGGGGATCATCACTTTGTCCATAATTGTCGTGATCAGGAGAATTCGGTGCGGCTCATCAACGCTCGTATCACCAGTTACCGGTCGGTGGAGGACTCCGAGGAGTTCACCGTCGAACCGAACGTCACCTGCCTCGTCGGCAAGAACGAGTCCGGCAAGACCACCGTCCTGCAGGCCCTGCACCGGCTCAACCCGGCCGAACCCGCCGAACCGTTCGACGAGGTCGTCGACTACCCGGCCCGGCTCACCCGGCAGCGCAAGCAGTGGGCCCAGGCCGACCGGATCCCCGTGGTCGTGGCGACCTTCGAGTACGACGACCTGGAGGTCAAGCAGATCGAGGAGGAACTCGGGTTCGGCGCGCTCACCAGCGCCGAGGTCACGGTCACCATCGGGTACCGCGACGAGTCCCGGACCTTCGCGCACTCCTTCGACGAACCGACCATCGTCGGCAACCTCGTCGCCGGGCTCGGCCTGCCGCCCGTGGTCTCCGTGGCCGCGCTCCGCGAGCTGCTGGAGTCCCGCGAGGAGCAGACCGAGGAGACCGGGGCCGTCCTCGACCGGATCCGGGCCTGGCGGGACGGCAGCGTCGAGCACCACCTCACCGACGCGTACGCCGAGCCCCGGCTGCCCACCCTGATGTACTTCTCCGACTACGACATCATGCCCGGCAAGGTGTCGATCCCGGACCTGATCCTGCGCCGGGACGCCGACGAGCTGGAGCCCGGGGAGCGCTCGCTGCTCAGCCTGCTGCGGATGGCCGGGGTGGCCCCGGAGGACTTCCTGGAGCCCGGCCGGCACGAGCAGCTGATCCGCGAACTGGAGAACGCCAGCAACATCATCTCCGACGAGGTGTTCGACTACTGGTCGCAGAACGACGAGCTGGAGGTCCGCCTGGAGGTCCTGCCGGCCGCCGACGGCCCGCTGCTCCAGATCCGGGTGCACAACCGCCGGCACCGCGCGTCCGTACCCTTCGACAACCGGTCCCGCGGGTTCGTCTGGTTCTTCTCCTTCCTGGCCTACTTCTCCGAGCTCGACGCCGGGGACCGCGACGTCATCGTGCTCCTCGACGAGCCGGGCCTGTCCCTGCACGGCCGCGCCCAGGAGGACCTGCTCCGGCTGGTCGACGAGCGCCTCGCGCCCACCCACCAGGTGCTGTACACCACGCACTCGCCGTTCATGATCTCCCCGGACCACCTGCACCGGGTCCGGACCGTGATCGACCACGACCGGGCCGGCACCAAGGTCAGCGCCGACCTGGCCGCCGCCGACTCCGACACCGCGTTCCCGCTGCTCGCGGGCATGGGGATCGGGATGACCGGCAGCCTGTTCGTGGGGGAGCACACCCTGTTGCTGGAGGGCCCCAGCGACCTGATCTACCTGGACGTCCTCAGCGACACCCTCGACAGCCACCGCCGGGACGGGCTGGACCCGCGCTGGCAGAAGGCCCCGACCGGCGGCGCGGGGGCGCTGGCCACGTTCGCGGCGCTGCTCGGCGCGAACCGGCTGCACGTGGCCGTGATCGTGGACGCGCAGACCCGCAACTCCCGGGCCGTCCGCCGGCTGCGGGACAACGGCCAGCTCGGCAAGGGCGGGCTGATCGACATCGGCGAGTTCACCGGCACCCCGGACGCCGACATCGAGGACCTGTTCGAGGCGGACTTCTACCTCGACCTCGTCAACCTCGCCTACGCGAAGGAACTGCCCACCCCGGTCCTCGTGTCCGACCTGCCGGCCGTCCGGACCCGGATCGTGGACCAGGTCCGGGCGCACTTCGCCCAGCACGACCTCGCCGGGGGCCGGTTCAACCACTTCCGGCCGGCATCGGCGCTGCTCAAGCACCAGGCGACCCTCGTACCCAAGATCAGTGTCGGGACCCTCAACCGGGCCTCGCGGCTGTTCGGCCGGCTGAACCGGCAGCTCCCGTAGCGTTGGGAGGGGCCGCCGGAAGGCGGCCCCTCCAGACAAAGCGGACATCGCTCGCGGGATGCTTTCTGTGACCAAGCACCCATCCGGGCAGGTCCCGAACGCTCCTGCTCCGGGCATGGTCGAACCTATGATGAGGCTGGCTGACTGCACCACACCGCCGACCTCACCGTTCCCACTCGGGGCTCTCCGCAGGGGACGTACGCTGTGCCTGGACCTGAAGGAGCGAGAGCGGGATGACGAACACCAAGCTGGACCACGCGAACGGTTCCGTCGCGCAGTCAGACACCGGGGCGACCTTCAAGCTGGACCATCCGTCCGGTTCCCTGGAACTGCCGGTCACCCCGGCCACCGACGGCCCTGCGGGCCTCGGCATCGGCAAGCTGCTCAGCAGCACCGACCACGTCACCCTCGACCCGGGTTTCGTGAACACCGCGTCCTGCACCTCGGACATCACGTTCATCGACGGCGACGCCGGCATCCTGCGCTACCGGGGCTACCCGATCGCGGAACTCGCCGAGAAGTCCTCGTTCCTGGAGACGTCCTACCTGCTGATCTACGGCGAGCTGCCGACCCCGGCCCAGCTCACCGAGTTCACCGACAAGCTCAGCATGCACACCCTCCTGCACGAGGAGATGCGCGGCTTCTTCAACGGCTTCCCGCGCGACGCGCACCCCATGCCGGTGCTGTCCTCGGGCGTGAGCGCACTGTCCACGTGGTACCAGGACAGCCTCGACCCGTTCGACCCCGCGCAGGTGGAGCTGTCCACGATCCGCCTGATGGCGAAGCTGCCGACCATCGCGTCGTACGCGTACAAGAAGTCCATCGGTCAGCCCCTGATGTACCCGGACAACTCCCTGGGCTACGTGGAGAACTTCCTCCGCCTCACCTTCGGCGTGCCCACCACCCCGTACGAGGTCGACCCGGTCGTCGCCCGCACCCTGGACATGCTGCTCATCCTGCACGCCGACCACGAGCAGAACTGCTCCACCTCGACCGTGCGCCTGGTCGGCTCGGGCCACGCGAACCTGTTCGCCTCGGTGTCCTCCGGCATCCACGCCCTGTCCGGCCCGCTGCACGGCGGCGCGAACCAGGCCGTGCTGGAGATGCTCGCGGGCATCCAGGAGTCCGGCGGCGACGTCCGCGACTTCGTCCGCCGAGTCAAGGACAAGGAGCCGGGCGTCAAGCTGATGGGCTTCGGGCACCGGGTGTACAAGAACTTCGACCCGCGCTCGGTGATCGTCAAGAAGGCCGTCCGCGACGTGCTCGACCGGATGGACAAGCCGGATCCGCTGCTCGACCTCGCGATGCAGCTCGAGGAGATCGCCCTCGCCGACGACTACTTCGTGTCGCGCAAGCTCTACCCGAACGTGGACTTCTACACCGGCCTGATCTACAAGGCCATGGGCTTCCCGACGAAGATGTACACCGTGCTCTTCGCGCTCGGCCGGCTGCCGGGCTGGATCGCCCAGTGGCGCGAGATGATCTCGGACCCGGCGACGAAGATCGGCCGCCCGCGGCAGGTCTACACCGGCCCGACGGAGCGGCACTACCCCGCGTAGCACTTCCTTCCGAACTGGCCCTGGCAACCGCCGGGGCCAGTTCTTTTTCGGACAACACCAGACGACGGGTACGTCACCCGGGCGGCGCGCCGTTGCCCCGCACGATGCCCCGGATCGCGTACAGGTAGCCGCCGATCGTGGCCGTGGGCAGCACCGTCACGAGCGCGGCCACCGCCCACGGCACGAACGGCGGCGTGCTGTCCCAGTCGGTCGGCACCACGCCGAGGAAGAAGCCGACCAGCGCGGTGCCGGTGACGGAGTACAGCACGGTGCCGACACCCGCGTGCATCAGCGCCCGGTCGAAGTGCCCGGCCCGGTTCCTCGTCGGGCCGTCCAGCACCCGCCGCACCAGGTTGCGGTCCAGCGCCGTCAGCACGATCGCGCAGCACACGACCCCGATCGCGAAGATCCACAGCCAGTGCAGGCCGTGCAGGTCGCCGCCGTACCAGACCCTGAGGAACTCGTACACCCGCTGGAGCAGCAGGCCGGGGGCGACGAAGGCCAGCAGTCGGATACTGACGGTGAGCAGCCTCTCCAGGTAGTTCAGCTGCCGGGTGTCGCCGCGGCTCAGGTTCTCCCTGTCGAGGTACGCCTGGATGAGCAGGACGATCCCGCACAGGGCGGCGACCGTGCCGATCGCGAGCATCCCGCTGGCCACGGCGGCGGCCGTCCACACCCGCCGGCAGGAGTCCGCCGGCTCCTCGCCGGCCAGCAGGCCGAAGACGTAGGCGTTGAGGCCCATCGCGACGAAGGTGGCGAAGAAGGGGACCAGGGCGGGGAGCCGGGCCGTGCCGTTGGCCTCCTTGGCGTCGGACGTGGCTTCGGCCCCGGGCTCGGGCCCTGCCGCAGGCTCCGGTCCCGACCCGGCCGCAGGCTCCGGTCCCGACCCGGCCGAGGGGCCGGGCGTGGGGTTCGGCCCGGACTCGGCGGCCGGCCGGGGCTGGCTCAGCAGCACGATCACCCCGGCGAACACGAAACCGGCGATCAGGCCGGCGAGCTGCGACATCGGGCCCGCTGCGCTGATCACGTTCCACGCGGTACCCGGGCAGTCTCCCATGTGGACATTCTGCCGGGACCGTCAAGGTGTCCCGTGCGCCCCCATGTCGTGCAGGGTGTCCAGGATGCCCCGGGCGCAGTCGACCACGTACCGGCCGGCGGCCGTCGGCGCCAGGTATCCGTCCCCGTGCGCGAACAGCGCCCCGCCGAACGCCGCCTCGATCCGTCCCAGCCGCTCCAGCAGGCACTGCTGGCTGATCTGCAACCGGTGCGCGGCGGTGCGCAGGTCCTCGGCGTCGGCGACGGTCACGACGAGCCGCAGGTGGCCCAGTTCGAGGTTCACGACGGCAGTCCGGGGGAGGCGTGGGTGGCGTGCGCGGCCCACCAGTCGCGGTACGCGGGGCGGTGGCGCACGATGGCCGCGTAGCTGCGGTACAGGTGCGCGACGAACTCCTCCGTCCGGTCGTGCACGAACGAGTCCCGCCGCCAGGCGAGCAGTACCCGGCGGCGCAGCGGGGCCCCGGCCAGCGGCATGGCCCGCATCCCGGGCAGCACGTACGTCGTCGGGTACAGCCCGCACACCGCCCCGGCCGCCACCAGGGGCGCGACGGCCGCCGAGTCGGTGGTCCAGTGCCGGACCCGGGCGGTGAACCCGGCGTCGGCGCAGGCCCGGTGGAAGCTGGCGTGCAGGCCGCCGTCGTCGTCGCGGGGCAGCGCCCAGGTCCGGGGCGCGAGCTCCGCGAGGTCCAGTTCGGACCGTTGGGCGAGGGGGTGCTCCTCGGCGACCCCCACGAAGATCGGCTCCGTGATCAGGTGCCGGGTACCCAGCGAGGGCGGCAGCCGCAGGGTGAAGCCGGGGAACTCGTGCAGCACGGCCGCGTCGAGCTGCCCGGCCGCGAGCTGGTCCACGAGCCGGCTGACCATCGGGTCGCCGTGGCTGGTCACGGGCGCGTCGCCCACGGCCTCGGACGCGGGGACCAGGGCGTCGGTGAACGCGCCGACCACGCCGCCGACCCTGGCCGGCCGGGACGGGAGCTGGTGCAGGATCTCGGCGGCGCCGGTCCACATCCGGTCGAGGTCGGCCAGTACCCGTCGGGCCTGGTCCAGGGTTTTCGTGCCCGTCGCGGTGGGCACCACGCCGTGCGGGGTCCGGTCGAACACGGCTCCGCCGAGCGCGGTCTCGATCCGGTGCAGTTGGCGGGTCAGGGACGGCTGGGCGAGGCGCAGCCGGGTGGCCGCGCCCCGGATGCTGCCGGCGTCGGCGACAGCCACCAGGATCTGCAGGTGCCTGAGGTCAATGTTCACTGGCGGCCCTTCCGGTACGCCCCCGGGTTGCTCAGGGTACGTCCGGGCGTGTGGGCCAGGTCAAGACTATTAACTCAACGTTATGGAAAACGGGCATGGCCCCGGGGGTCTGAGGGGACTCCGGGGCCATGCCTTCGCTGTGGCTAGAGGCCGGCGGTCGACCGGATCCAGCTGAGCACGGTGGTGGTGTCGCCGTAGATCGAGTTCGTCCGGCCGCAGGTGTCCGCGCCGGGGCCGTCCGCGCCACGGCTGGTGACGCCGACGAGCCTGCCGCCCGCGAGGGCCGGGCCGCCCGAGTCGCCGTAGCAGTCGGTGGCGGTCGTGGACGTGTCGAAGCACAGCTCCACCGAGCCGCTGATCCCGCCGCAGTTCGCGTCGGAGGTGACCGAGGTGCCCACGGTCTTGAGCACGGAGCTCATGCCGCCGCACCCGTCGGGCGCGCAGGTCTGGCCGAAGCCGTACAGGGTGATCGCCGCGCCGACGGCAGGGGACGCCGTGCCCAGGGTGATCGGGGCCTGGCTGACCGGGGCGCTGAGCTTGTAGAGCCGGAAGTCGTACGCGCCGCCGTTGTAGCTGGGGTGCTTGACCGACTTGGACACCGTCGCCAGCGTGCCGCCGCTGTTCAGGTTCTTCGAGCCGACCCGGATCCTGGTCGCGCCCGAACAGTGCCCGGCGCTGAGCACCCACTGCGGCGCGATCAGGGTGCCGCTGCACCACATGCCGCTGCTGTCGCCGACCGCCGCCGCCCAGGACGGGGCGGTGCCGACCGTGCTGCCGCCGACGATGCCCTGCGGCGGACCGTCCGACGTGCGACCTGCCGAAGCCGGACCCGCCGTGGCGGCTACCGCGAGCGCCGCTCCGGCCACTGTGACCGCGACCCGGGCCGCGAGGCTGCTGAACTTCATGAGGGGCCTCCCTAGTGTCTGCCCCGGGCCGTGGCGTGCGACCGCCGCCCGGAGCACCGGCCGGTGCCGCTGCGTGTCGCGACACCACCATGGACCGATGTCGGTCAATGTAGGGGAATGCGGACCCGGGGGCCAGATGTCACGGGGCGATGCTCTGGGTACCGGCCTGGGGCCGCACCATCCGCAGCGCCAGGTCGGCGTACAGCGCGCCGATGTCCTCCGGCCCCAACCGGCCACTCGACCGGTACCAGCGGGCCACGTCGATACTGAGGCTGAGCAGGGCGAGCGCGGTGCCGGGCACGTCGGGTACGTCGAACGCGCCGCGCGCCACCCCGTACTCCAGGGTCTCGCGGACCACCCGGTCGATCTGCCGGCGCAGGGCCGCGATCTCGGCGTGGTGCTCCTCGCTGAGCGCCCCCAGCTCGTACTGGATCACCCGGGCCGTGGTGTGGTGCCGGGCGTGCCAGGCCGCGAAGTCGCTGACCAGGGCGCGCATCCGGGCCACCGGGTCCGGCTCGCCGGCGGAGGCGTCGACGACCGTCCGCAGGGTGCGCTGGTGTCCGATCAGGCTGATCCGGTAGAGGAGTTCCTCCTTCGACGCGAAGTAGCCGTACACGGCGGCGGGGGACCGGTCGACCCGGCCGGCGATGTCACGGGTGGTGGTCGCGTGGTACCCCCGGGTGGCGAACGCCTCGACGGCGGCGATCAGGATCCGCCGCGCGGCCGGGGGCTGGACCTCCGACCAGTTCTCGTCGAGGGCGCGGGCCTCGGCCTCGTCCAGGCCGCCCTCGACCGGGGGGCGCGGGTCGTTGACATCGGGGTGCATGACCAGCATTCTAAGCAAGCGCTTGATTACCACCGGGTAAGTGTGTGAAATGCGGAGGAAAGTACCTGATGGGTAACCTGACCTACGACTTCTCCGGCCGGACGGTCCTCGTCACCGGCGCCGCCCGGGGCATCGGCCTCGCCCTCGGCCGGTTCTTCCAGGACGCCGGCGCGACCGTGTTCCTGATCGACTTCGACGCCGAGGAACTGGCGGCGGCGGCCGGGGCGCTCGGCGCCACCGGCATCGCCGCCGACGTGAGCAGCACCGCCGACGTCGAGCGGGTCGTGGCCGCCGCCGTCGCGGCCACCGGCCGGATCGACATCCTGGTCAACAACGCCGGCATCCTCCGCGACAACGTGCTGTGGAAGATCACCGACGAGGACTGGGAGGCCGTGCTCGCCGTGCACACCGGCGGCACCTTCCGGTTCACCCGGGCCTGCGTGCCGCACTTCCGCGCCCAGGGCTCCGGGCGGGTCGTCAACGTGACCTCCTACACCGGGCTGCACGGCAACACCGGCCAGGCCAACTACGCCGCCGCCAAGGCCGGCATCATCGGCTTCACCAAGACGGCCGCGAAGGAACTGGCCCATTTCGGGGTCACCGTCAACGCCATCTCCCCGAACGCCGAGACCCGCATGATCGCGTCCATCCCGGACGCCAAGCGCGCGCAGCTCACCGCGCACATCCCGATGGGCCGGTTCGCGGACCCGACGGAGATGTGCGCGGCGGTCGGCTTCCTGGCCTCGGACGAGGCCGGGTACATCACCGGGGCGGTCCTCCCGGTCGACGGCGGGATAAGCATGTGACGCGCTTCGACGGACAGGTCGCCCTCATCACCGGTTCGAGCCGGGGGATCGGGCTCGGCATCGCCGAACGCCTCGTCGCCGAGGGCGCCAGGGTCTGCCTCACGGCCCGCAAGCCCGACGCGCTCGCCGCCGCCGTCGAGCGGCTCGGCCCCGAGCGGGCCATGGCCGTCGCGGGGCGGGCCGACGACCCCGAACACCAGGCGGACGCCGTCGCCCGGGTCCTCGACACGTTCGGGCGGCTCGACGTGCTGGTCAACAACACCGGGATCAATCCGACGTACGGCCCGATGATCGACGCCGACCCGGCCGCCGTGCGCAAGGTCTTCGAGGTCAACGTGATCGCCGCCCTCGGCTGGGTCGGGCACGCGCACCGGGCCTGGTTCGCCGACCACGGCGGGGCCGTCGTCAACGTCGCGTCCGTCGCGGGGCTGCGGCCGGCCGCCGGGATCGGGATCTACGGCGCCAGCAAGGCCGCCCTGATCCACCTCACCATGCAGCTCGCCGCCGAACTCGGCCCCGGGGTGCGGGTCAACGCCGTCGCGCCCGCGATCGTGAAGACCGTGTTCGCCGCCGCCCTGTACGAGGGGCGCGAGCAGCGGGTCACGGACACGTACCCGTTGAAGCGGTTGGGCATCCCCGAGGACGTCGCCGGGGCGGTCGCGTTCCTCGCCTCGGCCGACGCGGGCTGGATGACCGGCCAGACGGTGGTCGTGGACGGCGGGCTGACCCTGTCGGGCGGCCTGGGATGACGGGCGCGGCCGAGGCCACGGAGGCGCGCCGGTTCGCCTCGCTCGACGAGCTGACCGCCGCCGTGCCCGTCGACCTCGGGTACAGCGCGTGGTTCCCCGTCGACCAGGAGCGGATCGACCGGTTCGCCGAGGCCACCGGCGACGACCAGTGGATCCACGTCGACCCGGCCCGCGCGGCGGCCGGCCCGTTCGGCGGCACGATCGCGCACGGTTTCCTGGTGCTGTCCCTGCTGCCCGTGATCACGCTGGACCGGCTGGTGGTCGACCGGGTCCGGATGGCCGTCAACTACGGGCTGAACAAGGTCCGGTTCCCCGCTCCCGTGCCGGTCGGTTCGCGGCTGCGCGGGCGGGTCGAGGTGACCGGGGTCGGCGAGGCGGGCGGCGGGATCCAGGTGGTGTGCCGGGTGACGATGGAACGCGAGGGCGGCGACCGGCCGGTGTGCGTTGCGGAGTCGGTGGCCCGCTTCTACGGCGAACCCGCCCCACCCGGCTCGCACGACCCGGCTCCGTCCGGCGCGCACGAGGCCGCCGCTCCCGGCACCCGGGAGGCGTCGTGACCGTCCTGGACGGCGCGGGCGTCGTGGTCACCGGCGCGGGTTCCGGCATCGGCGCCGCCCTGGCCCGCCGGTTCGCGGCGGCCGGCGCCCGGGTGGTCGTCAACGACCTCGACCCGGCGGCCGCCACCCGGGTCGCGACGGAGATCGACGGCTGGGCGGTACCCGGCGACGTGTCCACCCCGGACGGCGCGTCCGCCCTGGTCGCCACCTCGATCGGGCACCTCGGCGCGGTCGATCTGTTCTGCGCCAACGCGGGCGTCGGCACCCCGGGCGGCCCCGAGGCCCTCGACGCCGACTGGGACCTCGCCTGGCAGGTCAACGTCATGGCGCACGTCCGGGCGGCCCGCGCGCTGCTGCCGGGCTGGCTGGAGCGCGGCCGGGGCCACTTCCTGGCCACCGTGTCGGCGGCGGGGCTGCTGACGATGCTCGGCTCCGCGCCGTACTCGGTGACGAAGCACGGCGCACTCGCGTTCGCCGAATGGCTCGCGGCCACCTACGCCGACCGGGGGATCACCGTGCAGGCGCTGTGCCCGCAGGGGGTGCGCACCCCGATGCTGGACGCCTCGGGCCGCGCCGGCCGGCTGATGCTGGCGGACTCCGCGCTGACCGCCGAGCAGGTCGCCGACACGGTGGTCGAGGCGCTGGCCGACGGCCGGTTCCTGATCCTGCCGCATCCCGAGGTGGCCGGCTATTTCGCGGGCAAGGCCGCCGACCCCGACCGCTGGCTGGCCGCGATGCGCCGCCTCCAGGCCCACCTCGACGCGGATCCGGAGACTCCGCACCGCGACGCGGAACCAGCGGCACCGCACCCCGACACGGAACCAGAGGCACCGCACCTCGACGCGGAATCAGCGGCTCCCCACCCCGACGCGCGGGCCGAGCCGGCGCCCGGAAGCCGACCGGCCCGACCCGACGCCGCCGGGGCACCGGACCCGGCCGACCGCACGAAGGAGGCGACCCGATGAGGGCGTGGCAGGTGACCCGGCTGGGCGAGCCGACGGACGTCATGGAACTCGTGGACGCCGCCCGCCCCACGGCCGGCCCGGGGCAACTCCTGGTCCGGGTGTTGGGCGTGGCCCTGAACTTCCCGGACGTGCTGATCTGCCGGGGCCAGTACCAGGTGAAACCGCCCTTGCCCTTCACGCCCGGGGTCGAACTGTGCGGCGAGGTGGTGACCGCCGCCGGGGGCTTCGCGGTCGGCCAGCGGGTCGTGGGCACCCCGGCCGCCACCTCCGGAGCACTCGCCGAGTACGCGGTCCTCGACGTCGGCGACGCGCTCCCCGCACCGGAGAACCTCGACGACGAGCGCGCGGCGGCCTTCCTGATCGGGTACCAGACGGCGTGGTTCGCCCTGCACCGCCGCGCCAGGCTCCAGCCCGGGGAGACCCTGCTCGTGCACGCGGCGGCCGGCGGGGTGGGCAGCGCGGCCGTGCAGCTGGGCAAGGCGGCCGGGGCGACCGTGATCGGCGTGGTCGGCGGCCCGGACAAGGCGAAGGTGGCCAGCTACCTGGGCGTGGACCTCGTGGTGGACCGGCACCAGGCGGACTTCGTGGCCGTGGTCAAGGAGGCCACCGGCGGCCGGGGCGCGGACGTGGTGTTCGACCCGGTGGGCGGGGCGGCGTTCGAGCGGTCCACGAAGTGCGTGGCGTTCGAGGGCCGGATCGTGGTGGTCGGCTTCGCCAGCGGCCAGATCCCCAGTCCGGCGATGAGCCACGCGCTGGTGAAGAACTACACCCTGCTGGGCCTGCACTGGGGCCTGTACCGCAAGGTCGACCCCGCCGCCGTCCTCGCCGCGCACCGCGAACTGCTCGCCCTCGCCGAAGCGGGCGTGGTCGTCCCCCTGATCGGCGAGCGGGTCGGCTTCGACCGCGCGCCGCACGGGCTGGCCCGGCTCGCCGCCGGGGAGACGGTCGGCCGGGTGGTGGTCACGCCGTGAGGCACCTGGACCTCGACGCGCTGCGCCGCTACCTCGACGCGGAACTCCCCGGCCTCGTCACCGCCGACCTGACCGCCGAGCGGGTCGTCGGCGGTAAGTCCAACCTGACGTACGTGGTGACCGACGGCGCGCACCGCTGGGTCCTGCGCCGGCCGCCCATCGGGCACGTGCTGGCTACTGCGCACGACATGGGCCGCGAGTACACGGTGATCGGCGCGCTGCGGCCCACTGCCGTGCCGGTACCCGAAACGGTCGCGCACTGCCCCGATCCGGACGTTCTCGGCGCCCCCTTCTACCTGATGTCCTATGTGGAAGGAACGGTCTACCGTTCGTCCGTCCAGACGGCGGCGCTGGACCCGACCCGGGCCCGCACCGTCGCCCACGCCCTGATGGACACCCTCGCCGACCTGCACGACGTGGACCCGGCGACCGTGGGGCTCGCGGACTTCGGCCGCCCCGACGGCTTCCTGGTCCGCCAGCTGCGCCGCTGGCGGACCCAGCTCGACGCCTCGCGCGGCCGGGACCTGCCCGGCATCGACGCGCTGCACGGGACCCTCGCCGCCGACGTGCCCGACAGCGGCCGGCCGGCGATCGTGCACGGCGACTACCGGCTCGACAACGTGCTGGTGTCCGCCGACGACCGGATCGCCGCCGTCCTCGACTGGGAGATGGCCACCCTCGGTGACCCGCTCACCGACCTGGGCGTCTTCTGCGTCTACTGGACCGGCCTCGCGCACCTGCCCGCCAACGCGGTCACCGACGCGGTCACGGCCAACTTCCCGGGCGGCCCGGAACTGATCGACCGGTACGCGGCCCGGCGCAAGGTCGACCTGTCGCGGCTGCACTGGTACACGGCCTTCGGGTTCTTCAAGCTCGCGGTGATCGCCGAGGGCATCCACCACCGGTACACGGCCGGCCAGACCGTGGGCGGGGGCTTCGACCGGATCGGCGAGGTCGTCGCACCCCTCGTCGAACTGGGGCACGCCGCGCTGGCCGAGGACAGGGGACACTGATGGACTTCGCCTACGACGCCGGGACGCTGGAGCTGCGCGGGAAGCTGCTCGACTTCATGGACTCCCACGTGTACCCCGCCGAGCCGGTGTTCGCCGCACAGGTCGCGGCGGGCGAGCGCTGGACCACGCCGCCGGTGATGGAGGAGCTGAAGGCCGAGGCGCGCCGGCGCGGGCTGTGGAACCTGTTCCAGCTGTCCAACCAGGCGTACGCGCCGCTCGCCGAGATCACCGGCCGCAGCCCGTACCTCGCCCCGGAGGCGCTGAACTGCTCCGCGCCCGACACCGGGAACATGGAGGTGCTGGAGATGTTCGGCACCGGAGCCCAGAAGAAGCGCTGGCTGGAGCCCCTGCTGGCCGGCGAGATCCGCTCCGCGATCTGCATGACCGAACCCGACGTGGCCTCCTCCGACGCCACGAACATCGCGACCAGCATCGTCCGCGACGGCGACTTCTACGTCGTCAACGGGCGCAAGTGGTGGTCCTCGGGCGCCATGAACCCGCGCTGCGAACTCCTCGTCGTCATGGGCCGCACCGGCGGGGAGGACCGGCACCGGCAGCAGAGCATGATCCTGGTACCCCGCGACACCCCCGGCGTGGACGTCCGGCGCGGCCTGCACGTGTTCGGCTTCGACGACGGGCCGCACGGCGGGCACGCCGAGATCGTCTTCACCGACGTCCGGGTGCCGGCGGAGAACCTGGTCGTGGGGGAGGGCGAGGGGTTCGCCATCGCCCAGGCCCGGCTCGGCCCCGGCCGGATCCACCACTGCATGCGCCTGATCGGGATGGCCGAACGCGGCCTGGAACTGCTGTGCCGCCGGGCCCTGGAGCGCACCACCTTCGGGCAGCCGATCGCGCGGCACGGGGTCGTCGCCGACTGGATCGCCGAGTCCCGGGTCCGGATCGAACAGGCCCGGCTCCTCGTCCTCAAGACCGCCTGGCTGATGGACACCGTCGGCAACAAGGGCGCGCACTCCGAGATCCAGGCCATCAAGATCGTGACCCCGCAGATGGCGGAATGGGTACTGGACAAGGCCATCCAGGCACACGGCGGCGGCGGGGTCAGCCAGGACTTCCCGCTCGCCGGGCTCTGGGCGGCGGCCCGGTCGCTCCGGCTGGCCGACGGGCCCGACGAGGTGCACCGGATGTCGCTGGCCCGGCGGGAGCTGCGACAGTACCCATGAGAAAGGGTCTTCTGATCGACTGGGGCGGGGTGCTGACCACCGACGTCTTCGCCTCCTTCGCGGCGTTCTGCGGCCGGGAGGGGCTGCCCGCCGACCGGGTCGCCACCCTGTTCCGCACCGACCCGGCGGCCCGCGACCTGCTCGCCGGCCTGGAAAGCGGCACGATCTCCACCCCGGAATTCGAAACCTCTTTCGGGGTACTGCTCCGCGTGCGCCCCACCGGCCTCCTCCGCCGCCTGACCGCCGACATCCGCCCGGACCCGGTGATGCGCGAGGCCGTGCTCCGCGCCCGGCTCGGTGGCGTCCGCACCGGCCTGGTCTCCAACTCCTGGGGCCCCGGCGGCTACACCGACCTCGCGGACCTCTTCGACGGCGTCGTCCTGTCCGGCACGGTCGGCGTGCGCAAACCCGACCCGGCGATCTACGCACTCGGCGCGGCGGCGATCGGACTGACCCCGGGCGAGTGCGTGTTCGTCGACGACCTCGGCGGGAACCTGAAACCGGCCCGTGCGCTGGGCATGGCCACCGTGCGGCACACGCACGCGACGGACACCCTGCGCGCGCTCGACGCCCTGCTCGGCCTGGACCTGTCCGGCGCCGCCGCCCGGATCGCACCCGGCGCCGCCGGCTCCGACCGTGTGGGCTTGGGCGGCGCCGCCTTCGACCGTGCGGGCGGTGACGGCGTCGGCCCGGTCCGTGCGGGCTTGAGTGGCGTCGGATCCGACGGTGCGGGCGGTGACGGTGTCGGCCCGGTCCGTGCGGGCTTGGGCGGTGCCGGCCCCGACCGCGCGGGCACTGACGACACCGGCCCCGACCGTGCCAACCTTGACCTGCCCGGCCCCGCCCGCTCCGGCCTCGACCTGGGGGACTCCACATGAGCCACTACCGTGCCAACCTCCGTGACCTGCGGTTCAACCTGTTCGAGGTGTTCGACCTGGACCTCGGCCGGTACCCGGACCTCGACCCCGACACCGTCCGCGACATCCTCGGCGAGGTCGAACGGCTCGCCACCGGCCCCGTCGCCGAGTCCTACGTGGAGTCCGACCGCACCCCGCCCGTGTACGACCCCGCCACCCACTCCGTCACCATGCCCGAGGGCTTCCGCCGCTCCTACCGCGCGTACATGGACGCCGAATGGTGGCGGCTCGACCTCCCCGTCGGGCTCGGCGGCACGGCCGCGCCCCGGATGCTGTGGTGGGCCCTCGTGGAGATGGTCCAGGGCGCCCAGGCCCCCGTCTTCATGTACGGCGGCGGCCCCGCCTTCGCCGGCCTGCTCTACAACCTCGGCACCCCGGCCCAGCGCCGGATGGGCGAGGTGATGCTGGAGAAGGGCTGGGCCGGCACCATGGTGCTCACCGAACCCGACGCGGGCTCCGACGTCGGCGCCGGCCGGACCCGGGCCCTCCCGCAACCCGACGGCACCTGGCACATCGAGGGCGTCAAACGGTTCATCACCTCCGGCGAGCACGACCTGGAGGAGAACATCGTGCACTTCGTCCTCGCCCGCCCCGAGGGGGCCGGCCCGGGCACGAAGGGGCTCTCGCTGTTCGTGGTGCCGAAGTACCGCTTCGACCCGGCCACCGGCGAACTCGGCGCCCGCAACGGGGTGTACGCCACCAACGTCGAGAAGAAGATGGGCATCCGGGTGTCCACCACCTGCGAACTGCGGTTCGGCGAGGACCAGCCGGCCGTGGGCTGGCTGCTCGGCGAGGTGCACGAGGGCATCGCGCAGATGTTCAAGGTGATCGAATCGGCCCGGATGCAGGTCGGCGTGAAGGCCATCGCGGCCCTGTCCACCGGCTACCTCAACGCCCTCGACTACGCCCGGACCCGGATCCAGGGCCCCGACCTGACCCGCGCCGCCGACAAGTCCGCGCCCCGGGTCACCATCGACCGGCACCCCGACGTGCGCCGGATGCTGATGCTCCAGAAGGCGTACGCCGAGGGCCTGCGCGCCACCTACCTCTACACCGCCGGCTGGCTCGACCGGGGCGGCGTGGACCCGGAGCTGGCCGCGAGCATGAACGACCTGCTGCTGCCCGTCGTCAAGGGCGTCGGCTCCGAACGCTCCTACGAGATGCTCACCCTGTCGCTGCAGACCCTCGGCGGCTCCGGGTTCCTCCAGGACTACCCGATCGAGCAGTACATCCGGGACACGAAGATCGATTCGCTGTACGAGGGCACGACCGGCATCCAGGGCCAGGACTTCTTCTTCCGCAAGATAGCGCGCGACAACGGCGGGGCGTTCGCCGTCCTCACGGGCGAGATCGAGGAATTCCTCCGCAGCCTGGACGCCGCCGACCCGGCGGGCGTCGGTGGGGCGTTCGCCGTGGAGCGGGCCGCGCTCGCCGCCGCGTTGGCCGACGTCCGGGGCATGGTGGACGCGATGCTCGGCTGGCGGGACAAGGCCGGCGGCGACATCAGCGAGGTGTACCGGATCGGGCAGAACACCACCCGCCTCCTGATCAGCGTCGGTGACCTGGTGATCGGGTGGCTGCTGACCCGGCAGGCGGTGGTGGCGTCGGCGGCCCTGGCCGGGGGTCGGGGCGGGCACGGTGGAGCGGCCGGTGCCGGTGCCGGTGGCTCCGGTGACGAGGGTGGCCGGTCCGCCGACGCCGACTTCTACACCGGCAAGCTCGCCGTCGCCCGGTTCTTCGCGACCACGGTCCTCCCCGAACTGGCCGTCCGCCGCGCCGTCCTGGAGGACACCGACAACTCCCTGATGGACATCCCGGACGGCGCGTTCTGAACATGATGCCCGCCCGGTGGCACGGACTCGCCGGGCGGGCACCGACGGGGACGGCTGGCCGGACGCCGGGCGGGACGGCTGGGCGGACGCCGGGCGGGACGGCTGGCCGGACGGCGGGCGGGACGGCGTCGGAGGCGCGGCCGTCCGCGCGTCTGGCGGGGGTCGGAGAGCGTGGCCGTCTCCCTGCCTGGCGGGCTTCGGACGGAACGGCCGCCTGGGCGGCGGGCGTCCGGGCCGGCAACGGAAGCAACAGCTGTCAGCGCAGGCGTGGGCGGGTGCACCCTGACCGTCGTGATGACCGGTCGTCGTCCCGCGCCGCCGGTACCCGGAAAGTGCGGGTTTGATCGGTGGGTGAAGCGCCGTGCCACAGGCGGTCGGAGGCTCGGACGGTGCCCTCGTGGGCCTGGCCCGGGCGGCGCGCGGGTCGCTATGATCCGGATCATGCACGACGACTTCGGGGCGCTGACGGACCGTGACCACTGGCTCGGCTGGATGGGCGACGAGCCCACCGTGGCCGTCCGGGCGGCGATCGCCAGCATGCTGAGCAGCCAGAACGCGACCGCCGAGCTGATGTGGCTGCGCCTGGTCGGCGAGCCGTACTTCCTCACCGGTGGCCGTCGGCTGCCCGAGGACCCCGACCGGGTGGTGGCCACCCGCGCCGGTCTGGCCGTGTCGTTCGAACTGTGCGTGGCGAGCGCCGACGCGGTCGGGGAACTGCGCGGGGTGTTCTCCTGGGTGGCGGCCGGCCTGGACGAGGGACTGGGCGGGCCCGCGCGCCGCGACCGCACCTATCTGGACCTGGACGAGGAACTCGCGCGGGCGTCGGAGCTGCTCGAGGAACGGGTCTACGAGCTCGACGAGGAGTAGGCGCCGCAGCACCCGCGAGGTGCGGCACCCGCGAGGTGCGGCACCCGCGAGGTGCGGCACCCGCGAGGCGCCGTGCCCGCCCTGTCCCTGCCCCGCGCCCGACCCGTCCTGGCCTGTCCCGCCCCGCGCCTCGGCCCGTCCCTATTCCTCGCCCGACCCGTCCTGGCCCGTCCTGACCCGCGCCCCGGCCCGTCCCTGTTCCGTCCCCGTTCCGCCCCGCCCCGCGTTCCGTGCCTCCGGCCCGCGTCGCCGGCCGGTTCTCGCCCCGCGCCCGCTATCGGTCCTCTACCGGTTTGGCCCAGCCAGCCAGCCAGCCGGACGGTCGGGTCAGGGCTCCGACGTCACCCGGGCCAGCAGGACGCCGCCCACGATCAGCGACAGGGCCGCCAGTCGGGTCGCGCTGACCGGATCGCGGTGCACCACGATGCCCAGCAGGATCGTGCCGACCGCCCCTATCCCGGTGAACGCGGCGTACGCCGTCCCGACGGGTAGGCCGTTCATCGCCCGGGACAGCAGGTACACCGACGCGGCGCCCAGGACGAAGCACACCAGCGTGGGCAGCGGCCTCGTGAAGTTCTCCGTCGGTCGGATGCTCTGCGCCCACACCACCTCCACGAGCCCGGCGAGAACCAGCACCACCCAGCTCACGCCCCACCCCCGAGGGCCGCGCTCGGGATCGCCGCACCCCCGGGCAGTGAGGCCAGGCTGGCCCCGTGCCCGGTCTGCGTGCCCGGGCTGGCCCCGTCACCAGCTTGGGTGCTGAGGCTGGTCCCGTCACCGGTCTGCGACCCCAGGCTCGCCGCGCCCCCGGCCACCGCGCCCCCGAACCGGGTTGTCAGTGCCTCCACCCGGGCCACCGCCGCCCGGTGCGAAGCGTCCTGCCGTTCGCGCAGGTCGTCGAGGACCGGGTCGACGCGGGCGTTGGTCAGCTCCGTGGTCACGAAGGTGACATCGGTGACCCCGTAGTGCCCGGCGAAGAAATCACGCAGGTACCGCTCCTGGTGGTCGAACGGCTCCTTCGGCGTCCCCGGCTGGTAGGAACCGCCCCGCGCGCTCGCCACCACGAAGGCGCGGCCGGTCAGATCCATCCGGGGGAAGGTCACCTGGTCGATCCACGCCTTGAGCGCGGCCGGAATCGAGTAGTTGTACATCGGCGCGCCGATCAGGACCACGTCGGCGGAGACCAGCTCGGCGAGCAGCGGCTCCACCGTGGCCCACGCGGCGCGGCGGGCGGGGGTGGTGACCGCTTCGGCGTACCGCGGAATGTCCGTGATCTGGTGGGTCAGCAGGTGGTCGCAGATCTCCGTCCACGCCTCGCCGATCGGGGGCACGGGGCCGGCGACGAGGTCGCGGTACGTGTACGCCGCGCCGGGGTGGGCCGCCCGCCAGGCCTCCGCGCAGAGCGCCGTGAGGGTGCGCGAGAACGACCGGCTCCGCGCGCTGGAGTCGAGGTGCAGCAGGTGGGTCATCGTGAGGCTCCCGGGGTAAGTGGACGGCGTGTCCGGTTAACACCGTAGCTCTAAGTGGACGGGTCGTCCAGTTGTAGTAGGGTGGGGTTCATGACCAGCTCACGGAGGCAGCCGTCGGGCGCCGGCCGCACGGACCCGGAGCGGGCTTCCGCCGAGCGGGGAGGCGCCGCCGTGCGTTCGGCCGCCGAGGGAGGGCGCGAGGTGGCACCCGGCGTATGGTCGGCGGCCCCCGGCTCTACGGCCTCTCCCGGCCCTGGGGCTCCTAGCTCTGAGGTGCCGGGTGCTACGGCGCCCGGCCCTGCGGCTCGCGACCCTGAGGCGCCCCGCGTCGCGGCGCCCGGCCGTGCGGCCCGCAGCTCTGAGGCGCCCGGCGTTACGGCGCCCGGCCGTGCGGCCCGCAGGCCTGAGGCGCCCGGTGTGACGGCGACCGGCCTTGCTACCGCGCCCGGCCCTGCGGCGCCTCCCGGAACCGATGCCCCGCCCGGACCCGGAGCTTCGGGCCCGCCGCCCCGGGAGCGCGCCGACGCCGCCCGCAACCGCGCCCGCGTGCTCGCCGCCGCCGAGGAACTCTTCGCCACCCGGGGCCCGGCCGCCGTCACGATGGAGGACATCGCCCGCGCGGCCGGCGTCGGCCGAGGCACCCTCTACCGGCGCTACCCCGACCGGGCCGCCATCGCCGTCGCCCTCCTCGACGAGCACGAACGCGCCCTCCAGGAGCGGCTCCTGCGCGGCGACCCCCCGCTCGGCCCCGGCGCGTCGCCCGCCGAGCGCCTCGCGGCCTTCTACACCGCGATGGTCGACCTGCTCAAGAACCACCACCATCTGGTACTCGGCGCGGAGACCGGCCACTCCCGCTTCGCCTCGGGCGCGTACGGCTTCTGGCGTGCCCACGTCCGCTCCCTCGTCGTCGCGGCGGGCGTCCCTGGCCCCGACGCGCTCGCGGACACCCTGCTCGCCCCGCTGGCCCCGGAGGTGTTCGGCTACCAGCGCGACCGGGGTGTCACGGTCCCCGCCATCGTGGCGGCCCTGACCCACCTGGCCCACACGACCCTCACCCACCCCGCACAGCCCTGACCCACCCGGCCCTCACCCGCCCTGGCGGTCCTGACTCACCTGGTCCTGGCCGACCTCGGATGGTCCTGACCCAACCGGCCCTCAGGCACCTCGGATGGCCTTGGCCCACCCGGCTCTCACCCGCCCCGGCCCCGGTGCCGCCCGCCCGCCACCCCAACCCGGTCGGCACCCCGCACGGTCCGGCACCCCGCACGGTCCGGCGCGTCTGGCCGACCCGGTGACCAGTGGCGCCGAACGGCAGGGGCGCCCGGCCGGCCGGCTCCCGACCCGGCCTGATCGTCGCCCCGTTCGGCCCGGACGGCCGAGACTGCCGCCCGGCCCGCTCTGCCAAGGTCGGGGAGTGCTGACCAATGTGGACGAACCCATCCTGCCCACCGCCTGCCTCGCCCAGCTCCGCAAACCGCGGACCGAGCGCTCCCAGCCGGGTATCAAGGTCAACCTGTCCTGGTGGAACGCCGGACTCGCCGAGCACGGCCTGCCCGGCGGTCCGGTGCGCGGGCGCGACGGCGAGGGGCGGTCCGTGGCCGAGGGGCGCGCGTGGATCACCCGGGAGGACGTGTTCGCGCTGGCGGCGGACGACGGTCCCGACGGTACCGCGCGCCTGCTGTGGCACGCCCTGGCCTGGGGCAGCGGCATGTCGGTCCGGAACAACCGGCGACGGCTGGCCTCTATGGCGGCCGACCTGGAGGGCGGCCTGCGGCTGCTGCGCCGGGCGGGCGGGCTCGCGGCGGAGGACCCGGCGGCCGGGTACGCGGTGCTGCTGCCCGACGGCCGGCGCCCCGCGGTTCCGTACCTCAATGCTGCGTTCTTCACCAAGTTCCTGTACTTCGCGGGCGGCGGTGCAGGGAGCCACCGGGCGCTGATCCTCGACAGCCTGGTGGCCAGGGCCCTGCACCGGCACGGGTGGACCTCGCTGGGCGCCGCGGGGTGGCCTGCGGCGACCTACGGCCGGTACTGCGCCCTCCTCGGTCGGTGGGCCGACGAGCACGGCGTGCGGCCCGACGCGATCGAACTCTGGCTGTTCCAGGAGGGCGGGCGGCTCCGGTAACCCGGTCGCCGCCCGCCGCCGGACCGCCTAGCCTGGAACCATGAACCCGTCGCGCCCCGTCATGATGCCCCGCTCCCGGGGCCGCTGACTCGCGCGCGCATGGCCCTGGATTCCCCAGGGCCGCGTCCGGAGCCCTGGGCCGTCGACCCGGAGGTTTCCGATGACCACGATCTTCCTCACCACCACGATCCCGTACGTCAACGCCGAACCGCATCTCGGCTTCGCGCTGGAGGCGGTGCAGGCCGACGTCCTCGCCCGGCACCACCGCCGCCGGGGCGACGACGTCCGGCTCCTGACCGGCACCGACGACAACTCCCTGAAGAACGTGCTCGCGGCGGAGCGGCTGGGGGTACCGGTCGCCGAGTTCGTCGACCGCAACGCCGCCGCGTTCGAGGCGCTGCGTACCCCGCTGGACCTGTCCTTCGACGACTTCCTCCGCACCAGCCGCGACCCCCGGCACCGGGCGGGCGTCGAACGCCTGTGGCACGCCTGCGCCCACGACCTGTACCGCGCCCGCTACGAGGGCCTGTACTGCGTCGGCTGCGAGCACTACGTCACCGAACCCTGTCCCGAGCATCCCGTCCCGCCCCAGCCGGTCGCGGAGGAGAACTGGTTCTTCCGGCTGTCCCGGTACGCGGGCCCGATCCGCGACGCCATCGTCTCCGGGCGGCTGCGGATCGAACCCGCCGCGCGCCGCAACGAGGTGCTCGCCTTCCTCGACAGTGGACTGCGCGACCTGTCGGTGTCCCGGTCCACCGACCGGGCCCGGGGCTGGGGGATCCCCGTGCCCGGCGACCCCGGCCAGGTCGTCTACGTCTGGTGGGACGCGCTCGGCAACTACGTGTCGAGCCTGGACTACGGCACCGGCGGCCCGGCGTACCAGCGGTGGTGGGCGGGCGCCGACCGGCGGGTGCACCTCGTGGGCAAGGGGGTGCTGCGCTTCCACGCCGTCTACTGGCCCGCGCTGCTGCTGTCCGCGGGGCTACCGCTGCCGACGGAGATCCTCGTGCACGACTACCTGACGGTCGACGGGCAGAAGATCAGCAAGTCGACGGGTACCGGGGTGGGCCCGGTCGCCCTCGCCCACCGGTACGGCACGGACGCCCTGCGGTGGTGGCTGCTGCGCGAGGTGCCCCGGGTCGGCGACGCGGACTTCACCGAGGCCCGCCTCCTCGCCCGGGCCAACGCGGACCTGGCCGGCGGCGTGGGCAACCTCGTCCACCGGGTGACCACCCTGGCCCGCCGCCACGGCTGCACCCCCGCGTCCCCGGCCCCGACCACGCCACCCGGGGACGGTCCTTCCCGCGCACTCACCGGCACGCCCAACGACCTCGGCCCCCGGGCGTCGACGCACGACGCTGTGCCCCCGGCCGAGCCGCACGGCACCGACACTGCCTCCTACGGTGCCGCGCACGGAGCTGACACTGCCTCCTTCGGCGTCCCGTACGGCGCTGATCCGGCCCACTTCGGCGCCGAGCACGGCGCTGACCCCGGCCGTCGGGCGGGAGCGGCGGTCCTGGGCGACGAGTCCGGCGAGGTGGGGGATCCGTCGGTGCTGGTGCGGGCGTGCCGGGACGCGCCCGGGTTGGTGGACTCCGCGTTGGCGCGGGCCGACTTCCGGCAGGCCGCCGGGGCGGTGTGGGCCATCGTGGAGGAGGCCAACCGGTATCTGGAACAGACCCTGCCGTGGGAACTGGCCCGCGACGGGCACCCCGTGGGCGGCATCCTCGGCGTACTGGTCGGGGCGTGCCAGGTGCTCGGCACCGAACTGGCCCCGTTCGTTCCGGACACGGCGGCACGGGTCCGCGAACGGTGCACCCCGGTCGACGGGATCCTCCCCGCGCTGCCTCCGGTCTTCCCCCGCCTCGAACCGTGAGGACCCTCGACGGCACACCGCACGGCGACCCGCACTGGCCTGCACCGGCCCGCGCGCCAGACTGCACCGGACCGCACCGGCCCCTGCACTGGCCTGCACCGGACCGCGCGCCGGACTGCACTGGCGTGCACCGGACCGCACCGGCCCGCGTGGCGGTCCGCGCCGGACCGCACGGTGGCCCTCGCACCCTGCCCACGTGCGGGGACCGGGTGTCGCGGCTGCGGCTCAGGCGGCGTGCGCGGCCCCCGTACCCGTCGAGGGGTTCAGGTTTCGCGTTTGATTTTGCGCCAGCCGCCCGCCCGGTTGTCCGCGATGATCTGCCGGAACATGGCGAGCAGCGCGGGGGCGTTGACCTGCTCGCCCTCGCGGTAGGCGACCGTCCGGGCGGTCTTGTTGTCGTGGCCGGCGGTGATGATGCCCTCGGGGTCGGGGACGATGCCGCCGTCGTAGAGGAACACGTTGACGTGGTCCTTCGCCGCCAGCAGGGCGCAGATGTTGCCGTCCAGCACGAAGTACGGCTGGACGGTGCGCTTGACGGTCTCGGTCACCTCGGGGTCGGCCGAGTGCGCCAGCTCGCGGACCTGCCGGCAGAGCTCGCGCTGCCACCCGGGCAACGCGTCGATGTACGCGTCCACCCGGGGATCGGCGACGTAGGACATGGCGGACCTCCGACCTCCGGTGTGACCTCCACGGTATCCCCGGGGTCCGACACTTCCGCCCGGATCCGCGCACCCGACTCCCGGGCATGGCCGCGCCGCCGCCGACCCTGGTCCGGTCACCGGTCACCGGTCGGCCCCGGACCCGTCGTCGGCGCCGGTTCGCTGGGCCGGCCGGGCGCGCGGCGGGTCCGGCGGCAGGGATGATGGGGCGGTGACGGACGACGCGGAGATCTCGACGGCGGAGCAGGCGGCCAACGACGCCCGGGTCCTGGGCTTCGGCCGGCTGCTGGGCGCGGCCAACCGGCTCGAGTACATCCTTGGCCGGGCCATCGAGGAGGAGTGCGGGATCAGCCACCTGATGTTCGAGGTACTGCTGATCCTCGGCCGGGCCGGCGCGCCGGGACTCACGATGCGGGCCGTCGCCCAGGAGCAGGTGCTCACGACGGGCGGCGCGACCCGGCTGGTGGACCGGATGGCGGCGGCCGGGCTGGTGGTCCGGGCGGCCGACCCGGGGGACCGCCGGGTGCAGCTCGTGCGGCTCACCCCGCTCGGCGAGGAGACCACGGTCCGGGCGGCGCGGCTGCACGTGGACAACATCCGGCGGTACTTCCTCGACCCGTTGCCGGCCGACCACCGCGACCAGTTCACGGCGGACCTGAAGATCCTCAGTTACGCCGCGCGCGACGCGCTCCCGCGCCTACGCTGAGACCCGCGCGCCCAGGTCGCAGGCCCGGTCCGCGTGGCGCGCCGCGCGTGGGGATGCCGCCGGGGCCGTGGCCCAGCACACACCAATCTCGGTGCGCCGATCCGGAATGCCTGACGCGTCAGATACTGTTGTGTCAGGTAGACCGCGTCGTCCGGCGCGGGCACAGCACCGAAAGGCACGCCCCATGAAGCTCGTGTACGTCTTCGACGCCTACTGCGGCTGGTCGTACGGGTTCACCCCCACCCTCGCGGAGGTCACCCGGCGGCACCCGGGCGTCCCGGTCGAGGTCGTCTCCGGCGGCCTGTTCACCGGCGCGCGCCGGGTGCCGATCCGCCAGTTCGGCTATGTCGGGGGCGCGAACGCGAAGATCGCCGACGTGACCGGCGTACCCTTCGGAAAGGGGTATGAAAGCCTCATCGAGGACGGTTCCTTCGTGATGGACTCCGAGGCCGCCGCCCGGGGCATGGCCGCCCTCCGCGCGCTCGCCCCGGACCGGGCCGTCGACGCCGCCGAGGCCCTCCAGCGCGCCTTCTACGTCGACGGGCTGAGCCTGTCGGACCCGGAGACCTACCGGGTGCTCGCCGCCCGGCTCGACCTCGACCCCGACGCGCTGGTCGCCGCCTTCGAGGCCCCCGCCGCCCGCACGGCCGCCGCCGCCGACTTCCGCCGCTCCCGCGAACTGGGCGTCGAGGGCTTCCCGACCCTGCTCGCCGTCGACGGGGACCGGGCCAGGGTCCTCGCGGTCGGCCACGCAGACGCCGACACCATCGACCGCCACCTGCGCTGACCCCGCCGGCCGCCCGGACCACCGACCCCCGCCGGCTGCCCGCACCGCCGACTCCGCCCACATCTCCGCCGACTCCGCGCCCGCCGCCCGGCCACCGAAGCCCCGGGCGCCCCGGCCATCAGGAACCACCCACCCACCTACCACCGACAGGGAGCCGACATGGCACCGCTCGACTTCACAGTGTTCGACCTGGACTTCCCGGTCGGCAGCCCGAACAAGACCGCCACCCTCGTCACCGGCGAGCGCGAGGCGATGCTGATCGACGCCGGCTTCACCCGGGCCGACGGCCACCGGCTCGTCGCCGCGATCCTCGACTCCGGCAAGACCCTGACCACGGTGTTCGTCAGCCACGGCGACCCCGACTACTACTGGGGTCTGGAGGTCGTCGCCGACGCCTTCCCCGACGCCCGGCTCGTGGCCACCCCGCCCGTCATCGAGCACATCACCGCCAGCTACGAGGCCAAGCTCGCCGCCTGGGAGCCCGTCGGCGTCAACCGCCCGACCCGGCTGGCCGTCCTGGCCCCGCTGACCGGGGACCTGGAGTTCGAGGGGTACACGTTCGCGTTGCGCGGCGGGCACCCGACCCTGCCGGACCGGCACTACCTGTGGCAGGCCGAGCACCGCGCCCTCGTGGGCGGGGTGCTGGTGTTCCAGGGGGAGCACGTCTGGGTCGCCGACACCGCGAAACCCGAACAGCGCGCGGCGTGGATCGCGGTCCTGGACGAGATGGCGGCCCTCGACCCCGAGCTGGTCGTCCCGGGACACCGCCTGCCGGGTACGCCGACCGACGCGTCCGCCCTCGCCTACACCAAGGGGTACCTGGAGGCGTTCGAGCGCGAGTTGGCCGTCGCCGGGTCGGGCGCGGAACTCACGGCGGCATTGGTGAGGGTCTACCCCGACGCGGGCATGCTGATCGCCGCGCAGATCGGGGCCAAGGTCGCCACCGGGGAGATGACATGGGGCTGACCGATCCGTCCGCCACAGGCGCTGCCCCCGAGCCGTCTGCGGCTGGACCGGCTACCGAGCCGTCCAGCGTGGGCGCGGCTACCGAGCCGTCCGGCGTGGGATTGGGCGCCGAGCCGGATCCGGTCGCCGAGCCGGGCTCGCCGCCGGTGACCGGGACGTCCGCCGCCCCGGCCGACGTGGTGCGCCGGCAGTATCTGGCGTCCGCCGCCGGGGACCTCGACGCGCTGCGGGCCACGCTCGCGCCCGACGTCGAGTGGACGGAGATGGCCGGCTTCCCGCTCGCCGGCACCTACCGCACCCCGGACGGGGTCACCACGCACGTCATGGCGGCCCTCGGCGCGGACTGGGACGACTGGACGGCGCACGACGACGCGTACGTGGCCGAGGGGGAGAACGTGGTCGTGCTCGCCCGGTACACGGCGCGGAACCGGGCCACAGGCAAGGAACTGGCGGCCCGGGTGGCGCACCATTTCGTGGTCCGGGGCGGGCTGATCGTGCGGTTCGAACAGTTCGTGGACACGGCGCTGGTCCGCGACGCGATGACGCCCTGACCATCGGGCCCGTCCCAGTGCCTGGGGCGCCGCGCCGGCCCCGGTGTCATGGGCACCGTGCCACGCTCTCGCGCCGGGGCACCGCGCCCGGCCCCGGTGCCCGGGCGTCGCGATGGCTCGGACTCTTCCGCTCCCGGTCCGGGGCCCGGGCGTCGCGACGGTTCGGACTCTGCCGCGCCCGGTCCGGTGCCTGGGTGTCGCGACGGCTCGGATTCCGCCACAGCCGGTCCGGCGCTGGGTGTCGCGATGGCTCGGACTCTTCCGCTCCCGGCCCGGGGGCCTGGGTGTCGCGGCGGCCCGGATTCCGCCGCACCCGGTCCGGTACCCGTGAGCTGGGGTGTCGCCCTGTGGCCGGTATTCTGCGGCGGTGACGGAACAGGTGGTCGACATCTACACCGACGGCGCGTGCGTCCCCAATCCGGGGCCGGGCGGCTGGGGCGCGCTGCTCCGGTACGGCGGGCACGAGAAGGAGCTGTGCGGCGGCGACGCCACGGTGACCACCAACAACCGGATGGAACTGCTGGCCCCGATCAGCGCGCTCGGCAGCCTGAAGCGGCCGATGGCGGTCCGGCTCTACACGGACAGCACCTACGTCCGCAACGGCATCACCGACTGGGTCGCCAAGTGGAAGCGCAACGGCTGGCAGACCAGCGCCCGGCAGCCGGTGAAGAACGTCGACCTGTGGCAACTCCTCGACGCGGCCGTGACCGTGCACCGGGTCGAGTGGCACTGGGTGAAGGGCCACGCCGGGCACCCGGAGAACGAGCGGGCGGACCGGCTGGCCAACCAGGGGCTGGAGGACGCGTTGCGCGCGGCGGGCATCGATCCGCACTCCCCGGAGGTCCGCCTCCGCCGCCCGGCCGCCGCACCCGAACCGGCACCGCAGGCCGCGGTCCTGTTCTGACCGGTCAGGCGACGCCGGCCAGCAGCCGTTCGAACGCCGCCTCGGTGACGACCGGGATCCCGTAGTCGCCGGCCTTGCGGGCCTTGCCCGACAGGCTGTCCGGGTCGGCGGCCACCACCAGCCGCACCTTCTTCGTGACACTGGGGTGCACGATCAGCCCGGCCCGCTCGGCGCGCCGGGTCCACGCGTCACGGGGCACGACGGTCTCCCCGGTGAACACGACCAGGTCGCCCTGGTGCAGCCGCAACGACCCGCCGACCACCCGACCCGTGGGCTCGCCGTCCAGGCCCGCCGCCAGGGCCGTGGTCACGGCCGACGCCGGCAGTCCGAGCAACGCCGCGACCTGGTCGAGGTCCTCCCGTTCGGTGTCGCTGACCGCGCCGTCGGCCCACGCCTGCCGGGCGAGCTGCGTCAGGTACAGGGCGTGCAGGGCGACGGTGGTGGCCCGGTCCAGGCCGAGTTCGGCGGCGACCGACACCAGCGCGTCGGCCTCGGTCGCGGAGACGTGCCGGTCGTACAGGGCCGTGTCGAGGACGGCCAGGTAGGCGTCGGCCCCCGCCGGGTCGGGGACCCGGGGCAGGCGTTCGGCGATCCGCTCCAGGAAGTGCGGGGCGTGCCGGTGCGCGCCGCGCCGGACGGGTCGGGCCGCCGACCGGTGCGGCAGCAGGGGCCAGCGGGCGGCGACGGCGGTGTCGAGGTGGCCGTTCCAGTCCACCGGGGTGCGCCCGTGCAGGTAGTGCCGGAGCAGGCCGGCGGCGGCCCGGGCGTCGTCGAGCGCGCGGTGCTGGTCGGTCAGGGGCACGCCGGCCGCCGCGCAGCAACTGGTCAGGGACCGCGAGGACGTCGCGAGGAACTGGCCGCCCAGTGCCATCGTGCACAGCCCCGGGGCCTCGGCGAACGGCATCCCGATCACGATCCGGTCGAACTCCGCGCGCAGGAACCCCTGGTCGAACGCCACGTTGTGCGCGACGAACACCCGGCCGGCGAGCAGTTCGGCGATCCGGGGCGCCAGTTCGCGGAACGTGGGCGCGTACCGCACGTCGGACGCCCGGATCCCGTGGATCTCACTCGTGCCGAGGTCGCGTTCCGGGTTGACCAGCGTGTCCCACTCGTCGACGATCCGGCCGCCCGGGTCGACGTGCACGATCGCGATCTCGGCGATCCGGTCGTGCCGGGCGGGGGACAGTCCGGTGGTCTCGACGTCGACCACGGCAAAGCCGGTCACGGCACCTCCAGGGGAGTCGGGGGATTCGACTCCACCGTAGGAGGGCGGGGCGGGGGTGCGCCTCCCCCAAAGTGTTGACGCACGGTCACCGTTCGGCCACTGCTCCAGTGTGGAGGGTCACCGCTCGGCCGGGCGGGTGCCCCGGGAGCACCGCCGGCGGCCCGGACAGCCGGTGCCGGGCCGCGCCGAGCCATGCCTTGCCGCGCGACGCCGAGCCGGGCCAGGCCGGGCCGGGCCGAGCCGTGTGGACGGTCAGCGGCGGCCCGGGAACTCCGTGCCGACCAGCCGGAGCAGCGGCGCCGCCTTCACGGCCGTCTCCTCGAACTCCTCCTCCGGATCCGACAGCGCCACGATCGCCCCGCCGACCCCGTACCGGGTCCGGTCGCCGGTCACCACGGCCGTCCGGATCGCGATGCTCAGATCGGCCGCGCCGGACAACGACAGATACCCGATCGCACCCGCGTACACCCCGCGTGGTCCGCCTTCGAGGGCGTCGATGATCCGCATCGTGCGCTCCTTCGGCGCCCCGGTCATCGACCCGCCCGGGAACGCGGCCCGGACACAGTCCACCGCGGACGCGTCCGGCCGGCGCTGGGCGACGATGGTGCTGACCAGTTGGTGCACCGTCGCGTAGCTCTCCACGTCGAACAGTTTCGGCACCCGCACGGAGCCGACGACGGCGCACCGGCCGAGGTCGTTGCGGACCAGGTCGACGATCATCAGGTTCTCGGAGCGGTCCTTCTCGCTGGTGGCGAGGTCCTTGCGGAGCAGCTCGTCCTCTTCGGGGGAGTCGCCGCGCGGCCGGGTGCCCTTGATGGGCCGGGATTCCAGGAGGCCGTCGGCGCCGATCCGGAGGAAGCGTTCGGGGGAGGTGCTGAGCACGGACAGGGCGTCGAAGCGCAGGAGCGCGCCGAACGGGGCCGGGCTGAACCGGCGCATCAGCCGGTAGCCGAGCCACGGGTCGACGGGGACCCGGGCCTCGACCATGGTGGTGAGGCACACCTCGTAGGTCTCGCCGGCGGCGATGTCCTCCTGGCAGCTGGCGATCAGGTCGAGGTACTCGCCCCGGTCGTGCCGGGGGTAGACCAGTTGCGGCGCGGGCGGTTCCGGGTCGACCGGATGCCAGCCGGCGAGCCCGGCCAGCCTCTCCGTGGTCTCCCGCAACCATTCCCGCGCCGTCCCGTCGGGCCCGGTTCCGGACGTGGTCCCGGCCTCCGCCGCGCTCCCCGCCCCCGCTTCCTCCAGTGCCAGCAGATACGTCTCCTGCCCGACGTGGTCGAACACCACCGCCCGGTCCGCGAACACCATCGCCGCGTCGGGTTCGGTCGACCGGTGCGCGCGTTCCCCGCCGCTCTGCGCCTTCAGTTCGTAGCCCAGATACCCGACCCAGCCGAGCGCGAAGTCGAACGGCAGCTCCGGCACCTCGACGGCCAGCCCCGCGAGGTCCCGCCCGATCCAGTCCCAGAAACCCCCTTCAACCTTCCGACGGGTACCAGCGGAGCCCGTCACCGTCACCGTCGTGTCCCACACGTCGGCGGTCAGCACCCGGGCGAGCGGCCCGGTGGCGTCCCCCATCACGGAGAACCGTCCGGTGCCCTCGCCGGGGCGGCTGGCGTCGAGCCAGTAGGAGTGCGGGGCGGCCCGGAACAGCTGGTCGTAGACGACCTCGTCGTTCCAGCGGGTGGGGAGCTTCTCGGCGAGTACCCGCAGAGTCCTGATCTTTTCGGGGTGTGGGGCGCGGGTCTGGTCACGCCGGGCGGCCCGGCCCGGCGTGACGTCGTGGCGGCGCTGCCAGTCGCGGGTGAGGCGCGCGAAGTTCCGCAGCAGCCGGTGGCCGTGCTCCGTGCAGATGGACTCGGGGTGGAACTGCACGCCCCACTGGGGGCGGACCCGGTGCCGCAGGCCCATCAGTACCCCGTCGTGGGTGTGCGCGGTGGCCGCCAGCGTCGCCGGCAGGTCGGTGACGGCGAGGGAGTGGTAGCGCACGGCCTCGAAGGGGTTGGGCAGGTCGGCGAACAGGCCGGTGCCGTCGTGCAGCACCTCCGACACCCGGCCGTGCCGGGGCTCGGGCGCGCGGTCGACGTTGCCGCCGGCGAGGTGCGCGATGGCCTGGTGGCCGAGGCACACGCCGAGTAGCGGGATGTCGCAGCGCTCGACGAGCGCGCGGGACAGGCCGAGGTCGCTGGCCCGCCGGGGGGTGCCCGGGCCGGGGGAGACGACCACGTTGTCGAACTCGCGGAGCCGGGCGGGTGTCCAGTGTGGATCGTCGTTGCGGACGACCTCGGGCTCGCGGCCGTTCACCTCCGCCAGGTAGTGGAAGAGGTTGTAGGTGAACGAGTCGTGGTTGTCGACCAGCAGGGTGCGCATGGGGCCTCCTGGGGCGGGTACGGGCGACGGCGACGACGAAATGCGCATGGCCCAGGAATGGTATTCGTGAATGGTCACGAGAGTACGGTGCACTCAAAGGAAAACCGGCCCCCATATAGCGGCTCTATATTTTCCGCTTCGTTCTATAGGGCCTCTGAGCTGGGAAAACAGCGCTCTGTAATGGGTAGGTTCGTCGATGTATTTCGTGTGATGCGGATCACGTGTCGGCCCGGCTTTATTCTCTTGTGGACCCCATTGGCGGCCATTAGCTTTCAGGGCGCTCCCTATTCTGGAGGCGAGAATCCATGACTCCCGACTGGGTCGACCGTGTCCTCCTCGACGGCCCCGACGACGAGGTCTGCCTGTGGTTCGCGGGCCCCGTCCGCCGGTCCAGGCTGCGCGCCGCGGTGGCCGACCGGCACGCCGCGCTCGTCGTCGCCGGGCTCCGGCCGGGCGGCACCGTGGCCCTGCGGCTGCCGCCCTCGGAGGCGTACGTGACGTGCCTGCTCGCCGCCTGGCGGGTCGGCGCGCAGGTGCTGCTCCTCGACCACCGGCTCACCCCGCACGAGGTCGACGCGGCGCTCGCCCGGCTGGAGCCGCAGCTGCTCGTGACGCCCGACGCCGAGCCCGACGGCGCGCTGCGCGGGTTCCACGAGGTCACCCCGGTGCTCACCGCCCGCCCCGGCCGCCCGGCGGACTCCGAGCACGCGCTCGTGCAGCTGTCCTCCGGTTCGACCGGCCCGTCGAAGGTGATCGGCCGGACCGCGCAGAGCCTGGTCACCGAACTGGAGCGCTACGCCCGGATCCCCGGCATGCCCGCGCGCGGCGACCGGATCGTGGTCCTCAACTCCCTCGTGCACACCTTCGGGCTGCTCGGCGCGCTGCTGCACGGGCTGCACGTCGGCGCGCATGTGGCCGTGCCGGAACGGATGACCGTGGACGGCATCCTCGACACCCTGGCCGTGGCCCCGGAGCCGACCACCCTGTTCGCGGTGCCGTTCCACCTGGAACTCCTCGCCCGGGTCGCCTCCCCGCCCCCGCTGCCCCTGGTCCGCGCGATCACCGGCGGCGAGCTGCTCCGCCCCGGGCTGGCCGGGGCGTTCACGGCGGCGTACGGCGTGCCGCTCGGCGGGTGCTACGGCATGACCGAGCTGGGCGTGATCGCGATGGACACCGCCGGCGGCCCCCCGGTCGGCCCGCCCGCCCCCGGCGTGGAGGTCCGGGTGGTCGACGGCGAGCTGCTGGTCCGGTCGCCCGCGAGCCCGTACCTGGGGCCGGCCGGTGACCGGTGGGCCGACGGCTGGCTGCGCACCCGCGACGCCGCGACCTACGACAACGGCCGGGTCACGATCCTCGGCCGGCTCGACTCGCAGGTCTCCGTCGGCGGGCTCAAGGTCGACCTGTCCGAAGTGGAGCACACGGTGGCCGCGCTGCCCGGCGTCACCGAGGCGGTCGTCGTGCACGACCGGGGGATCGAGGCGTTCGTCGCCCTGGCCGCCGGGGTGCCGGCCGCCGACGTCGAACGGGAACTGGCCGTGCGGCTGGCGGGGTTCAAGCGGCCCCGGCGGGTGCACGTCGTGCCGGCGCTGCCCCGGACCTCCAGCGGCAAGCGGAGCCGCGACCTGGCGGCGCTCCGTGCCGCCGCACAGCGATGACCCGGCCGACCGGCCGGGCCGAACAGAAGGAGTCACCCATGATCGACGAGCTGCGGACCTTCTCGCTCAGCGCGATGACGGCGATGAACTACGACGTCAGCGATGTCGCCGACGACACCCCGCTCGGCCCGGCCGGCATCGACCTGGAGTCCCTGGGCATCGCGGAGCTGGGCCTGCGCCTCCAGGACCAGTACGGCGTCCTGCTCGCCGACGAGGAGCTGGAGAAGATGGCGTACCTGACCTTCGGCGAGTTCCTGGCCGACGTCGCCGTCCGGGTCGAGCTGGTCCGCGCGGGCGGTCAGGCGGCGTGATGCTCGACCGCGACTGCGTCCTGGCCATGCTCGCCAGCTACGGCGAACGCCCCGTCGACGCCGTGGACGAGCGGATCGACTCCCTCGACCTGGCGTGGCTGCTGTACGAGATCGAGCGGCGGTTCGCCGTCCCCGTCCGGCTCGGCGACGCCGACCTGGCCCGGATCGTGACCGTGGACGACGCGGTGGCGGTCCTGGGGCCGGTGGTCGGCGGGACGGCCGCGCTGGGGGCGGCCAACCATGCCTGACGAGCCGGCCGGCACCGGGACCGGTACAGCCGGCATCCGGTCCGGCCACCCGCTCCGGCCCCGGTCCGTCGGCATCACCGGCCTCGCGGTCGCCTCCGCGTTCGGCCGGGGCCTGCCGGCGCTCGAAGCCGGCCTCGCCGCGGGCGTCCCCGCGTTCGCCCCGGTCACCCGGTTCCCGGCGGACAAGTACCGGATCGGGGTGGCCGCCGAGCTGCCCGGGGCCGGTTCGCTGCTGGACGAGCTGATCGCGGTCGTGGACCAGGCGTGCGAGGAGGCGGGCCTGCGCGACCGGGGCACCACCACCCTCCTGCTCGGCGTGCACCGTGAACCGGGCCTGGCCCGGCTGCCCCGCTGGGGCCGTGACCCCGCCGCCAGCAGCGCCGGGCTGGCCGTGACCCTCGCCGGCAAGTGCGGGCTGGCCGGATCCCCGAGGGCGTACACCACGGCGTGCGTGTCGGCGAGTACCGCGCTGATCGACGCGGCGTCGATGATCCGTACCGGCCGGGCCGACCGGGTCGTGGTGGCCGCCGGTTCGCTGGTCACCGAGGACGACTTCGCGATGTTCGACGCCGGCCGCGCGCTCGCCGCCGACGGGGTGGTCCGCCCGTTCAGCGCCGGACGCAAGGGGCTGCTGCTCGGCGACGGTGTCGCGGCCGTCGTCCTGGAGGCCGATCCGCACCGTCCACTCACGACACTGTCCGGCTGGGGCCGGGCCGGCGACGCCTACCACGTCTGCCAGCCGCACCCCGACGGCACCGGCATGGCCCGCGCGATCACCGACGCCCTCGACCGGGCCGGGCTCACCCCGGCGGCCGTGGGCTACGTCAACGCGCACGGCACCGGTACCCCCCACAACGACGCGGCCGAAGCGGCGGCGCTGCACCGGGCCCTCGGCCCGCACGCCGCACGGATCCCGGTCAGTTCCACCAAGGCCCTGCACGGCCACGTCCTGGAGGCCTCGGGCCTGCTCGAACTCGCCGTCACCGTCTCCGCGCTGCGCACCGGCCGGCTGCCGGTCAACGCCGGGCACCTCGGCCCCGACTGCGACCTCGACCTCGTCCTGACCCCGCGCGCCACCGACGCCCGGCACGCGCTGAGCCTCAACGCCGCGTTCGGCGGCGCCAACACCGCCCTGGTGGTGACCGCGTGACCGTGACCGTCCTGACCCGCGCCGAGTGGCCCGGCACCGGCGAACCCCCGGCCCTGGCCCGGTTCGTGGTGTCCTCGTTCAGCCCGCTGGTCGCCGAGGCCGCCCGGCTGTGCCTCACCGCGCACTACGGCCCGCCCCCCGTGCCCGCCGACGAGGGCGCGCGCACCGCCGTCGTCCTGGTCAGCACGGCCGGCGACATCGTCAGCGGCAGGGAGGTCGCCGACCTCGTCGACAGCGGCGGCAACGTCTCGCCCCTGCTGTTCTTCCAGTCCGTGCCCAACGCGGTCCTCGGCCACGTCGCGACCCGCTGGGGCCTGACCGGGCCGGTGGTCTGCGTCAGCCCAGCTGGCGACCCCACGGCCGACGCGCTGGACCTCGTGGACCTGATGTTCGCCGCCGGGGACGCCGACCGCGCCCTGGTCGTGCTGGTGGAGCAGTCCACCACGCCCGGGACCCCGGACCGGGCCGTCGCCCTGCTCGTGAAGCCTGGAGGCCACCCATGACCAGCATCCGCGCCCGCCTCGCCGCCGACCCCCGCCTGGGGGCCGGAAACACCATCGAGACCCTCATCGGGTACGGGGTGGACCTCGACGAACCGGCCCTCGCCTTCGACACCCCGGTCGACGGGTACCCGGCCGGGCACCCGCTCACCCTCGGCGAACTGGACCGCGCGGTCGCCGCCCGGGCCCAGTGGCTGCACGAGGCCGGGATCGGGCCCCGCGACCCGGTGGCCGTGGTCGCCCCGACGGCCGCCGACAACGTGCTGGCGTTCCTGGCGCTGGCCCGGCTCGGGGCCATCGCGGCCCTGGTCAACGCGCGCCTCGCCCCGACCGTCGCCACCGACTACATCCGCCGCCTGCGCCCGACGGCGGTGCTCGGTCCACGCTCCCTGATGGACGGAGCGCCCGGCGGGGTCGTACCTCGACAGCGCACCGGACAGGAGATCCCGGACCCCTCCCTCGCGGAGCTGGGCATCGCGTGGCTCGGCGAGGTCGCGCTCGCCGGCAACCCCGACCAGGCCCCGAAGCCCTACCGGCACCACGGCACCGACCCGGTGGCCATCACCCACTCGTCGGGTACGACGGGCGTGCCCAAGGCCGTCACCGGCACCCACGACAGCCTGTTCGCCGCGATCCGGCACCGGCTGACCGCGCCCCGCGCCCAGGGCCTCGACCGCTGGCTGAGCGTCCTGCCCGCCGCGCACAACTCGACCCTGACGATCCTGAACCTGGCGCTGTGCAACCGCACGGAACTCCTCGCGCTGTCCACCCAGTCCGGGGCGGCGACCCTCGACGCGATCGAGCAGTTCGCGCCCGGCACCGTCCTGGGCTTCGCCGGCACCTGGTCCGAACTCGCCACCGCCGACCTCGCGGGGCGCGACCTGGGCTCCGTCGCGGTGTGGTGGAACACCGGGGACTGCGCGCACGAGGCGCACATCCGGCGGCTGATCGCGACCGGCCGGCACCAGGTACCCAGCGTGGACGGGGTGGTCTGGAAGGCCGGCTCCGTGTTCGTGGACAACCTCGGCTCCTCCGAACTCGGCCACTCCGTCTTCTCCATCACCCACCGGCAGGACACGTCCCGGTACGGCCGGTGCGTGGGCCGCCCCGACCCCTACGCGGAGGCCGCCGTCCTCGACCCGGCCGGCGCGCCCGTGCCCGACGGCGAACCCGGCATGCTCGCCGTGCGCACCCCGTCGATGTCCCCCGGCTACTGGAACGACTCGGTGGCCACCTACCGGTCCCGGGTCAACGGCTGGCTCCTGACCGGCGACGTGGTGTACCGCGACGAAGCCGGCTGGTACTACCACCTCGACCGGGTCCCCGACGCCATCACCCTCCCCGACGGCACCCGGGTCTACACGGTCCTGACGGAGGAACGGATCCTCGCCGGCTGCCCGGAGGTGACCGACTGCACGGTGGTCGCCACCCCGGACGGCGGCATCCAGATCCTCGCCCAGGTCGCCGACGAGGGCGCCGGGGGCGACCTGCTGGCGCGGGTCCGGGCCACGCTGGAGCCGGGGCTGGCCGGGGCCGTGCGCCGGGTCGTCGTCGTGTCCGCCGGGCAGATCCCGCTCGGGGCCACCGGCAAGGTCCGCAAGGTCGCCCTCCGGCCGGCGGAATCCGCGACACCGTCCGGTCCGTCGGACACCGGATCGCCGCAGGCGCGGACTGGCGCACCCCACACCGGGCCCGACGCGACGACCTCCGCGCGACCCTCGGCCGCAGTCGGCTCCCCGGTTCACGGGGCGTCGTCATGAGCCGGCACGCCACGATCACCGGGATCGGACTCGTCACCCCGCTCGGTACCACCGTCGAAGGTTTCTGGAAGTCCCTGTGTGAAGGCCGGTCCGCCCTCAGCGCCCCGGACGGCCGTGGCGGCCCCCTCCTGGAGGTCGCCGGCCTGGCCCCGCCGATCGCCCCCCTCGACCTCCTCCCACCCAAGGGCGCGGTCTCCGTCGACCGGTTCGTGCTGCTGGCCGTGGCCGCCGCCGAATCCGCGCTCGCCGACGCGGGCATCGTCGTCGGCCGCGACGTCGACCCGGACCGGGTGGCCGTGATCGTGTCCAGCGCGGGCGGCGGCATGGCCACCTACGAGGAGCAGGCCCTCGGCTTCGACGCGCGCGGCCGGGTCGCGGTCAGCCCGTACCTGCTGCCGGGCATGATGATGAACCAGGCCGCCGCGCGGATCGCGATCCGGTTCGGCGTCCGGGGCCTGAGCACCGCCATCTCCTCGGCCTGCGCGGGCGGCGGCCAGGCCGTCGGCGAGGCGCTCCGGCTGCTGCGCGCCGACGAGGCCGACGTGGTGGTCTGCGGCGGCACCGAGGCCCCGTTCGCGTCGACCACCGTCGCCGGGTTCGCCAACGCGGGCACCCTCGCGCACGGCTGGGCCGACCCGGCGGAGGCGAGCCGCCCGTTCGACGCGCGCCGCAACGGGCTCGTCCTCAGCGAGGGCGCGGGCATGCTCGTCCTCGAACGCGCCGCGCACGCCGACTCCCGCTGGGCGGCCGGCTACGCCGACGTCCTCGGCTGGGGCGCCACCACCGACGCGCACCACCCGACCATGCCCCGCCCCGACGGCGCGGGCGCGGCGGCGTGCATGCGCCGGGCCCTGGCCGACGCGGGCGTCCCCGCCGGGGCGGTCGGCTACCTCAACGCGCACGCGACCGGTACCCGGCTGGGTGACCTCGCCGAGGCACGCGCCGTCCGCGACGTGTTCCCCGGCACCGGCCCCGCGGTCAGCTCCACCAAGGGCGTCACCGGCCACCTGCTCGGCGCGGCCGGCGCGGTCGAGGCCGCCGCCACCGCCCTGGCCCTGGGCACCGGCACCCTGCCACCGACCGCGAACCTCGAAGACCCCGACCCGGGGTGCGCCCTCGACCACGTCCGGGGCGCGGCCCGCCCGGCGGCGGTCGAGTACGCCCTGTCCAACTCGTTCGCGTTCGGCGGACACAACGTGAGCGTGGTCCTCGGCCGGCCCGAGACCCGGAAGGTGCGCAGTGCGGACTGACGACATCCCCTACCAGCAGTTCTGGTGGCTGCACGACGCCCGGTGGTACCAGGGCGTCGCCCGGCGCTTCGGCCAGCAGGCCGCCAACGAGATCAACGCCGAGGCCCTGCGCTTCGTGTCCCGCCGGGTCGCCGTCTGGTGCGCCCGCCGCTACGGCATCGCGCTGACCGACCAGTCGATGGCCCAGTTCCTGAGTGAGTTCGCCCGGATCCCGCAGACGATGTGGGCCGACGGCTCGATCACCGTCGAGGAGATCCCGGTCGGGGAGAACGCCTGGGAGTCGGTGCTCACCAACAGTTTCGTGCTGAAGATGCTGCGGGCCGCGAGATCCCTCGACGGGTACGAGTGCCCGTGCCTGGAGATGCGCGCCGGCTGGTGGGAGGCGCTGGGACTCACCGTGCGCGACAAGGTCGTGGCGTGCGCCCGCACGGGGGGCGACGCGTGCCGCTTCCACGCGGAGGTCGACCGCCCGTCGGCGGGCTGCGCGGCCGTCGGCGCGCCCCCGGCCGCCGGGCACCACGCGCCGGGAGCGGCGAACCCTGAGCCCGGCGCCCCCCCGGTGCCACCCGTGCCCGTCGAGCCCGAGGGCGAACCGGCGCGCGTCGAAACGGAGCCGGTCCGTGGCTGACGGCGCAGTACCCACAGTGGACCTCTGGGTGGATCCGATCTGCCCCTGGGCGTGGCAGGCGGCCCGCTGGCTGCTGGAGGTCGAGCGGGTCCGGGACGTGACCGTCCGGTTCCGGGCCATGAGCCTGTCCATGCTCAACCAGGGCAGGAAGGACCTCGACATGAGGTACCGGCTGCTGCTCAACCGAGGCTGGGGCCCCGCCCGGGTGTGCGCCGTCGCGGAGGCCAAGGACGCGCTCCGCCCGCTCTACCTGGCCATGGCCGACCGGATCCACGAACACCGCGCCGGCCTCGGCGACCCCATGCTCCGCGCCGCCCTCACCACCGCAGGCCTCCCCGAGGACTGGGCGACCCACGCCGCCGACGACACCCTCGACGCGGCCCTGCGCGCCAGCCACGACGAGGTCACCGCCCTGGTCGGCACCGACCTCGGCACCCCCGTGCTGCACGTCGCCGGCGCGCCCGCCTTCTTCGGCCCGGTCATCGCGCCCGCCCCCACCGGGGAGGCGGCCGGCAGGCTGTGGGACGGCGTACTCCTCCTGGCCGGCACCCCCGGCTTCTCCGAACTGAAACGATCACGCGAGGTGGGTACCCGATGACCAGCTCTTATGCCCTTGGCCACGCCGACCCGGAACTGGCCAGACTCGAACACCAGGCGGCGATGCTGGCCCCCGCGACCAGCCTGATCCTGCGCAACGCCGGCATCGGCCCCGGCATGCGCGTGCTCGACCTGGGCACCGGCACCGGCGACGTCGCCCGACTCGCGGCGGACCTGGTCGGCCCGACGGGCAGCGTCGTCGGCGTCGACCGCTCCGCCGACGCACTGCGGATGGCCGCGTCCCTGAGCGCCGGCCACCCCCACGTGTCCTTCGTGGAGGACGACATCGCCACCTGGCGCGACCCGGACGGCTTCGACGCCATCGTGGGCCGCCTCGTACTCGTGCACACCCCCGCCCCGGCCGACGTGCTCCGCCACCACGCCGCCACCCTGCGACCCGGCGGGGTCGTGGTGGCCGCCGAGTTCGACATGACCGGGGCCCGGTCGGTGCCGGCGACGCCGCTCGTCACCCGGGCCCGGGAGTGGATCTGCGGGGCCATCGAACGCGCCGGGATGGACCCGGGGATCGGCGCCCGGCTGGGATCCGTGTTCGCGGCGGCCGGGTTGGGGGCGCCGACGATGGTGGGCGTGCAGGGATACCACCCGGCCGGGGATCCGAACGGGCCGCTGGTGCTGTCCGGGGTGCTCCGGTCGCTGCTGCCGCTGTTGGAGGCCACCGGGATGGCCACGGCGGCGGAGGTGGATGTGGAGACGGTGCGGGAGCGGGTGGCGGCGGAGCTCGCCGGGGCGGGTGCCGTGTTCGTGCCGCCGACCCTGGTGGGCGCCTGGGCCCGGCGGTAACGGGGGACGGTCGGCGGGCGTGGACCGAACCCGCCGACCGCCCTCGCGACGTCAGGCCCCGCACCCGCGTGCCCGGACGGCGTCGGCGATCAGGGATTCGGGTGCCGTGACGGTGAACATGTCACGGCACCCGAAGACTACTGGTCGTCCTTGGTCACCCTGCTCCGGAGAAAGTCCCGGGTCGCCGGATCGGTCGCATAGATCACGGTTCCCTTCATGCCCCTGGTGAGTAGCACCTTGTAGGTGTTCCGGATCAGCGTGTCGATAGCGGCGTCCGTCGAGGTCTTGCGCCCCAGGACGCCGTCGACGTTTCTGTTTCTGATCGACATGAGCTGATCGTCGCGGGCGACCAGGTCCGGTCCGATGATGACGCCAGACCAGCCGTACTCGAAGCCCTGGGCTGTGTAGACGCAACCGACCTGGCCGAATCCGCCCGGGTCGGTGGCCCAGAGCGCGGAAGCGGGGGCGGTACCCACGGCGCTCTCGCCCTTGACGTTCCACGGCCGGGCCCAGTCCTCGATGGCGACGTCGGGCACCAGTGTTCCGTCCCCGTTGGGGTCGCTCCACTTCCAGCAGTATCCGGCACTCATCCGGGCCGACGACCCCGGATCCTCCTGCTGTCTTGCGAGCAGCAGCTGTTCCATCTCGTGCGGGCTCTCGGCGATCGTCACCTCGAACTGGCCGTCCGTGGCCCACACCATGTCCGCGTCGCGCAGTGGGGACTCAGCGGCGGCGTCGGTCTCCTCGTCCCCGTCCAGGCCGGTGTCGGAGGCCGGAAGGCCGAGCAGGTTGAGCACCCACCTCTCGTACCGGGAACTGCCGCCGCAGCGGAACTGCTCGTGCAACCCGATGACGTGAACCGCCATTCCGCGTTGTTCGGCATGGCTCCGGATGACGTCGACGGTGCCCGTCTCGCCGGGCCGCACCACCTGATGTTCGTCGAGGAAGAACACCGGCACGTAGGCCGCGCTCAACAACTCGTCGATCTGTGGCTTTCCGGTCCGGAGCGCGGCCCTGGTCCACCGGTCGGCGGACTGTTCGCGAATACGGTGGGCCTCGTCGCAGATGAGCACGTCAAGGCGGTTCGGCAGCGCGGTCATGAAGTTGTTGAAGTACTTGAACATGCTCTTGACCCGGGGTGCCCCCTTGCCCGCGTACCGGCGGAGGGTCTTCGTGAAAGCCTGGGAGCCGGTCGCGTGCAGCGCGGCCCCACCCTGACGCGTCACGCCCCCCAGGACGGAGAGCGCGATGGCGCTCTTACCGCTGCCGGGACCGCCCGTCACCACGATGGCCGTTTTCCGGTCACCTGACCGGGCCTTCTCCACCGCGTTCATGATCAGCTCGTAGGCGAGCCGCTGGTTGCCGACGAGAACGAACTGTTCGCAGTTCTTGATCTCGTCGGCGGCCAGCTGGAGGAGCTGCTTGCTGGGGCGAACTCCGCTGGCGAGGAGGCGGTCGCCCGCCCTCGCGGCGGATTCCGGTGCGAGGTGCCCGCCCAGATAGGCCTGGAACTCGCCCCTGCGGTTCTTGGTGAACAGCTGGCTGTACGGCGTCTGCGGGAGGTCCAGCAGATCGCGGACGTCCGCCTCCTCGGCATTGTGCAGGTACGCGACACCGCGCAGCTGGTCCGTCCGGCCGTCGAGAACGGTGAGGAAGTCCGCCATGTACTGGCAGTAGCCCTCCACCTGGGTTCCGGGATGCAGCTGCGGTCGGTTCATGCCGGACACGAGGACCAGGTTGTCGGCCTCGTCGTAGGTCTCGGCCTGCGACCACTGCTTCAGTTCGACCACGACGTAGACATCGACATCCGGACTACCCGGCCTGGTGCCGGCGAGTACGACATCCGCGCACCTGCTGGTCAGCGGAAGGCGGAACTCGATCAGCATCTCCACGCCGCCGAGCCCCGAGTCCACCAGGTCCTGGGCGAGTACCGGGAGGCTGTTGTCCCAGGAGTTCCGTTCGCTGGGTGAGACGCCCCGTGTCATCTGGGCGAAGATCGCACGGGAGAGAGACCCGTCGCGCGGAAACTGGGCGACAGTGGACGCCGATGCGCGGAACACGGACACGGAAATGGCCCCCTGGGCAGCGTGGAAGAACCTGTGCGGAGAGCAGGCATCCGGAAGGCTGCCCGGCCGCTGGGACATCGCTGACTCTAGTCGCGGAGTAGCGCGATTTCAGCCCCGGGAACGGGTGGTCCGCGCTCCCGCCCGGTTCGGACGTGGCGCCCGGTGGGGATAGGGTCGTGACCTTGGGAGGTGGGTCGGTGGCGTTGCTCCGGGACGGTGCGCTGGAAAGTTCTTCGGTGGTCGCCAACTGTGCGATGAACCGCGAACGCGGGCTGACCGGCTCCAACGGCTACGGTCGTGAGCTGGGCCTGGACCCGGTGGCCGAACTCCGCGGCCGACTGGGCCACCCGACCCGCCCGGTCCGCTGGCTGGACCTGTGCTGCGGCTCGGGTCGGGCGCTGTCCGAGGCCGCGAGGCTGTCCGGGGCGGCCGGACTGGCGGAGCGGGTCGAGATCGTCGGCGTGGACCTGGTCGATCACTTCGCGACGTCCCCACACGCGGGAGTACGCCTGGTCACCGCCTCGGTCACCGACTGGACCCCGCAGGCCGGGCATCTCTTCGACCTGGTCACCTGCGTGCACGGCCTGCACTACGTGGGCGACAAGCTCGGCGTTCTGACCCGTGCCGCGTCGTGGCTGGCCCCGGACGGTGTGCTCGCGGCCAGCTTCGACGTGGCCAGTGTCCGGGGCGCGGACGGGAAACCGGTGGGCCGCCCGCTGACCACGGCCCTGCGGTCGGCGGGCTTCGGGTACGACGCGCGCAGCCGGCGGATCACCCATCGAGGCCGGGGCGAGGTGACCCTGCCGTTCGAGTATCTGGGCGCGGACGACCAGGCGGGGCCCAACTACACCGGCCAACCTGCCGTCAACTCGCACTACTCGCCCGCGGCACGAGAACCGGTCCGCGGGCACGTCCAGGTCTGACGGGCGGGCCCTCCCACCCCCGACGACGTCCGCCCGCCCCGCCGGGCGCAGCTCGACGCCGACCGCACGCGGGCCGGTCAGCTGTCCAGGAGGCGGCGGCGCAGTCTCAGGTGGCGCTGCCAGATCAGTCGGCGCAACTGCCGGACCGGCAGGTCCCGGTGCTCCGGCCCCGGCTGCCGACTGCCGGCCGGCGCGGTGTCCCCGAGTCGCGGCGGACGGGGGCTCTCCGACAGGACCTCGGCGCGGGCCCGGGCCGTGAGGCGTACCTGCTGGCGGTAGTTCTGGAGGATCTGCACCTCGCCGTCCGGCCAGAGGTCCTCGGTGGCGGTCTGGCCGCCGTGCCACCAGTCGCCGAGCCCGTGCACCTCCGCCGCCCATTCCCGCAACAGTGCGGGTGGCGCGGCGAACGTGACCAGTCCGCCGATCCGGTCGCACCGTCTGCCGGTCCGTGCGGCCGGCGCGTGCCACGGCCGTTCCCCACGCGGGAGAATCGGCGCCCTGCTGGAGGACACGGCGGCGTCGAGGCCGTGGGTCTGCCAGACGACGGTGCCGTCCGGGGCCCCGGTCAGGGGCAGTTGGCGTCGCAGTTGTCGGGCGGCCGACGTCGACAGGGGCGTCAGGGTCGACGGCAGCAGGACGATCGGGTCCGACGGCTCGGCGTCGAACGGGTTCGGGTCGAGGAAGGGCCGGTCCAGGAGCACCAGGGTGTTCTGTCTGCGCTGGAAGGCCAGGCCCCACAGCAGCCGGCCGAGCAGGCGCGCGCCGTGCAGGTCGGACAGCACGTGCCAGCACTCGTGGTGGTGGTTCGTCGCGAACCGTGCCGGGCTGCCGGGGCGCAGGCCCAGCACGGTGTACTCCCGACCGTCCAGCCGGATCCGGCGGCGGTGCATCTTGAAGCGTGCCCCGATGTCGCCGACGGTGCCGGGGCGCGGGCGGCGCGCGGTCACCGGTCCGACCCCCGGTTCACAGGCGGGGGTCCGTCGGCTCGGACTCCAGGGCCAGGATCGCGAACACCAACTCGTGCACCCGCCACACCGGCTCCCGCCCCGCCACCGCGTCCAGCGCCGCCATCCCCAACCCGTGCTCCCGCAACGCCAGACTCCGCTTGCGCGCCAGCCCCCGGTCCCGGAGCCGGTCGAGGTGCGCGGTGTAGTCGGGGCCGTAGATGATCCGCAGGTACTCCCGGCCCCGGCACTTGATGCCCGGCTGCACCAGCTTGCCCCGCACCCGGTGCCCCAGCCCCGCGTGCGGCTTGATGACCATGCCCTCGCCGCCTGCGCCGGTCAGTTCCAGCCACCAGTCGGTGGCCGCCTCCTCCGACGCGGGGTCGGACAGGTCGACGACGCGCCGGCCGGTGGGGCGGAAGGTGACCGGGTCGGCGGCGACGAGGCGGTCGCAGGCGGCCAGGTGCCAGTCGTGGTCGCGGTCGGCGTGCGAGGCGCCCTCGGAGGCCAGCAGCATGAAGGGGGCGAGCTGGATGCCGGCCAGGCCGTCGACGGGCCAGCAGTACTGGCGGTAGGCCTCGACGAAGTCCTCGGCGCGGTGCGAGCGTTCCCAGGTCTTGTCGCGGAGCGCGGCGAGGTCCAGGCCGCGCTTGTGGCCGGCCTCCAGGGCCCAGGTCGCCGCGGTCAGGGCGGAGCGGGCCGCCGCGCCGACGGCCGCGTACTGGGAGCGGATCAGCGGGCCGGCCTTGGCGGACCAGGGCAGCAGTTCGCAGTCGAGGAGCAGCCAGTCGGTGGCCAGTTCGTCGAAGAGCGGGGCGGCGGCGGCGCGTACCCGGTGCAGGAGGGTTTCGGTCCGGGTCCGGTCGGTGAAGAACGGCCGGCCGGTGCGGGTGTGGATCACGCCGGAGGAGCCTTCGGGCACGCCGAACCGGGCCCGGGCGGCGGCCTCGTCGCGGCAGACGAGCACGACGGCGCGGGAGCCCATGTGCTTCTCCTCGCAGACGACCGTGTCCACGCCGGCGGCCCGGTAGTCGGCGAACGCCTCGGTCGGGTACTCCAGGTAGCCGTCCACAGTAGACGTGGATGGCGGGGACATGGTCGGCGGCAGCCACAGCAGGGCGCGCGGGTCGACGGCGTAGCGGCTCATCACCTCCAGCGCGGCGGCGGCGTTCTCGGCCTCGACCAGGACCGTGCCGTAGTCGGTGCGCAGGTGCCGGCGGCCGGTGACGTCGGCGAGGTTCAGGGTCGCGTCGTCGCGGGCGGGGGCGCCGAGCGGCTTGACCGGCTCGTAGTGCACCCGTTCGGCGGGCACGGAGACCAGATCCTTCTCCGGGTACCGCAGCGCGGTCAGCGCACCGCCGAACACGGCACCGGTGTCCAGGCAGATCGTGTTGTTGACCCACTCGGCGGCCGGGGTCGGCACGTGGCCGTAGACGACGGTGGCGGCGCCCCGGTAGTCGGTGGCCCACGGGTAGCGGACGGGCAGGCCGTACTCGTCGGTCTCGCCGGTGGACTCGCCGTACAGGCAGAAGTCGCGGACCCGGGCGGAGGCGCGGCCCTGGTACTCCTCCTTGAGTCCGGCGTGCGCGACCACGAGCCGGCCGCCGTCGAGGCGCAGATGGCTGACGAGGCCGTCGATCCAGCGGGCGGCCTCCTCGACCCAGGCCGGGTCCTCGCGGGAGAGCTGGTCGAGGGTCTCGGCGAGGCCGTGCGAGACGGTGACCGGGCGGCCGCGCAGGGAGCGGAGCAGCTTCTGCTCGTGGTTGCCGGGGACGCACAGCGCGGTGCCGGCGGCGGTCATGCCCATCACGAGGCGCAGCACGCCGGGGGAGTCGGGGCCCCGGTCGACGAGGTCGCCGACGAACACGGCGCGCCGGCCCTCGGGGTGGGTGGCGTCCACCGGCCGGCCGGCCCCGTCGCGGACCAGGGTCCAGCCGAGCGTGGTCAGCAGGGTCTCCAGTTCGGCGCGGCAGCCGTGCACGTCGCCGATGATGTCGAAGGGGCCGGTGACGTCGCGGCGGTCGTTCCACGCCTTCTCGTACCCGATGGTGACGTCGCTCGGGTCGGTGACGACGTGCACCTTGCGGAAGCCCTCCTTGCCGAGGCCGCGCAGCGAACGGCGCAGGTCCTGGCCCTGCCGCTGGAGCACCTTGCGGCCGAACTCGCGGTCGGCGCGGGCCTGGGTCCGTTCCCAGGCCACGGACTCGGGGGTGTCCAGGACGATGGCCACGGGCAGCACGTCGTACTTCCGGGCGAGCTGCACCAGTGCGGCGCGGGCGTGCTTCTGGACGTTCGTGGCGTCCACGACGACCCGGCGTCCGGCGCGCAGCCGCAGGCCGGCGACGTGGTACAGGGCGTCGAACGCGTCCTTCGTCGCGGACTGGTCGTTCTCGTCGTCGGAGACCAGGCCCCGGAACGCGTCGGAGGACAGCACCTCGGTGGGCAGGAAGTGTTCGCGGGCGAACGTGGACTTGCCGGAGCCGGAGACGCCGACCAGCGCGACGAGCGACAGCTCGGGAATGTCGAGACGCATCAGACGGCCTTCCGGAACAGGGCGAGCTGGGTGGGGGAGCCGACCTCGGGGTCGTCGGCGCCGACGGGGCGGAGCTCGGCGGTGTAGCCGTGCGCGGCGCAGACCCGGTCGACCCAGGCGGCGAACTCGGCGCGGGTCCACTCGAACCGGTGGTCGTCGTGCCGGTGGCCGTGCAGCGACTCGTACCGCACGTTGTACTCGACGTTCGGCGTCGTCACGATCACGGCGCGCGGGGCGGCGTGCCCGAACACGGCCCGTTCCAGGGCCGGCAGCCGGGCCTCGTCCACGTGCTCGACGACCTCCATCAGCACGGCGGCGTCGAAACCCTTCAACCGGTCGTCGTGGTACGTGAGCGCCGACTGGATCAGCGTGATCCGGGCGCGCTGCCGGTCGGGCATCCGGTCGAACCGCAGCCGGCGCTCGGCGAGGGCGAGGCTCGCGCTGGACACGTCCGCGCCGACGATCTCGGTGTACCGGTTGTCCGCCACCAGTTCCAGCAGCAGCGCGCCGGGCCCGCAGCCGAGGTCGAGCACCCTGGACGCGCCCGTGTCGGCCAGCGCGGCGAGCACTGCCTCCTTGCGCAGCCTGACCAGTGGCTTCGCGCGTTCGGCGGCCTCGATCCGCTCCACCGCGTCGGGGGTGTCGTCGAGCGGTTCGTCGGTGGCGTCGAGCCGTTCCAGCGCGGACTGGGCGAGGGTGCGCCGGCCGGCCAGGTACCGGCGCGCGATCAGTTCCCGTTCCGGGTGCCCGCCCAGCCAGCCGTCCCCGGCGCGGAGCAGCTTGTCCACCTCGTCCTCGGACACCCAGTAGTGCTTGGCGTCGTCGAGCACGGGCAGGAGGACGTACAGGTGGTTGAGCGCGTCGGCCAGCCGGACCGTACCGGTGAGCCGCAGCCGCACGTACGGGGAGTCACCCCACTCGGGGAACGCCGGGTCCAGCGGCACGGGGGTGGCGGCCACGGTCCAGCCCAGCGGGGCGAACAGCCGCTCCACCACGTCGGCCCCGCCCTGGCACGGCAGGGCCGGTACCTCGATCTCCAGCGGGATCGCCGTGTCGACCAGGTCCGCGCGGTCCCGGCTGGCGCCCTTGAGCGCCGAGCGGAACACCTTGCCCAGGGCGACGGTGAGCAGGCTGGACGCCGCGTACGGGCGGTCGTTGACGTACCGGCCCAGGGAGAACGAGTCCGGGGTCTTTCGGCCCTTCGACGGGCGGGCGAGTTCGACCGGGTCGACGTCGAGGAGCAGCGCGGCGGTGCACCGTTCGGCGGTGGCCTCCGGGTAGAAGACGTGCGCCGTCCCGCCGGTGGTCGCGAAGGACTGCACCCGGTCGGGGTGCTTGACCAGCAGGTACCCGAGGTCGGTCGCCGGGGTGTGGGTGGTGGAGATCGTCAGCAGCACCCGTCGATCATCCCAGGCGGTGACCAGTGGTTTTCCCGTCCGGGGCGGACCGGGCCTTGTCGGCGCGGATCCGGGGTGCTAGGTTGTTCTCAGTTCGAGATAATCTGACTGTGAGAATGACTGGAGCGGCGATGACCGACCACCTGGACGACTACGATCCGAGGGCCTACCCCGCGGTCGCCGTCACCGTCGACATGGTCGCACTCACCGTCCGCGACGGCGTCCCGCACGTGCTGCTGGTCGAGCGCGGCGAGCGGCCGTTCGCCGGCCGGTGGGCGCTGCCCGGCGGGTTCGTCCGCGCGGAGACCCTCGACGAGGCCGCCATGCGCGAGCTCGCCGAGGAGACCGGTCTGCGCCCCGGCACGGGACAGCTCAGCGCCGTGCACCTCGAACAGCTCGGCACCTACGGCGACCCGGGCCGCGACCCCAGGATGCGGGTGGTCTCCGTGGCGTACCTGGCGTTCGCGCCCAGCCTGCCCGACCCGAGCGCCGGGGGCGACGCCGCGGGGGCCGCCTGGGTGCCGGTCGACCGGGCCACCGGGCTCGCCTTCGACCACGACGCGATCCTCGCCGACGGGCTGGAGCGGGCCCGGGCCAAGCTGGAGTACACGCCGCTGGCGACCGCGTTCGTGCCCGCCGAGTTCACCATCGCCGAGCTGCGCGCCGTGTACACCGCCGTCTGGGGCGAGGAGCTGCACGCCGGCAACTTCCACCGCAAGGTGCTGTCGGTGCCCGGCTTCGTCGAGGGCACCGGGGAGACGACGGGTCGCGGCGGCGCCCGGGGCGGGCCGCGCTCGAAGCTCTACCGGGCGGGGGACGCCCGGCTGCTGCACCCGGCGCTGCTCCGGCCGGCCCGCGAGGAGGAGGTCCGATGAGCCCCGGACGCGGCCCGAGACCCGACCCGAGGACGGACTTCGACCCCGACGACGACCACCGAAAAAAGGCCCCGACGCCGCGACCGGCCCCGGCCCCGGCTCCCCGATCGGCGCCCGGCGACCCGGACTTCGCCGCCCTCGTCGCCGCCGTGCACGCGGCCGGCGCCCCGGGCGAGCTGTTCGGCACCGACCAGCCCGCCCGCTGGTACCGACGGATGGTCCGGATCCTGCACCCCGACACCACCACCGGCGACCGGGCCACCGCCACCGCCGCCTTCGCCCGCCTCGCCGAACTCTGGGCGGAGCACGAGGGCCGGGGCGGCGCGGTCCTGGAGACCCGGACCCGCCGGTACCGGATGGGCCCGTTGCTCGCGACCGGCGACCTGGCCAACCTGTTCCGCCTGGGCCACGCCGACGGCGACGTGGTGCTCAAGCTCCCCCGCAGCCCCGGCGACAGCGACCTGATCGAACGGGAGGCGACCGCCCTGGCCCAGCTGGCCCGCGACGGCGATCCCCGGCACCGCGCCTACGTGCCCCGGCTCGTGGAGACGTTCCGGCACGAGGAGCCCGGGACGGGGGTGCGGCGCACCGCCAATATCCTGTCCGACCACTCGGAGTTCGTCAGCCTCGCGAGGGTCGCCGAGTCCTATCCGGACGGTGTCGACCCGCGCGACGTGGCCTGGATGTGGCGCCGGCTGCTCGTCGCGCTCGGCCACGCGCACCGGGCCGGTGTCCTGCACGGCGCGGTGCTGCCCGAACACGTCCTCATCCACCCCCGGGAGCACGGCCTGGTCCTCGTCGACTGGTGCTACTCCGTGACCACCCCCGACACCCCGGTGCCCGCCCTGGTCGCCCGGCACCGCGACCGCTACCCGCCCGAGGTGCCCGACCGCCGACCCGCGTCGGCCGGCACCGACGTGCACATGGCCACGAGCTGCATGCGGGATCTGATGGGTACGCGGGCGCACCCGGCCCTGCTCCGCTTCGCCGCCGGCTGTTCGCTGCCCGACCAGCGCAGGCGCCCCCAGGACGCCTGGCGGCTGCTCGCCGAGTTCGACGAGCTGCTCGAAGACCTGTACGGCCCCCGGACCTTTCGACCGTTCACGCTGAAGGAGTAAGTCATGGGAAGCGGACGCTGGGACACCAACGTGTACGACGCCGCGAAGAGCTACCGGGCCGCCACCGGCACGAGCGCCTTCGCCTACAGCGACAGCGGCGCGCGCGACGCGCACCCGACGCTCGACCCGCTCGGGGTCGACGTCCGGGAGAGCCGCGACAGCGACGAGCACCCGCGCTCCACGGCCATCGCGGTGCTGTTCGACGTCACCGGCTCGATGGGGCACGTGCCGCGCACCCTGCAGACCAAGCTGCCGGAACTGTTCGGCCTGCTGCTGCGCAAGGGGTACGTCACCGACCCGCAGATCCTGTTCGGGGCGGTCGGCGACGCCACCTGCGACCGGGTGCCGTTGCAGATCGGCCAGTTCGAGTCGGACAACCGGATGGACGACCACCTCGCCAACATCGTGCTGGAGGGCGGCGGGGGCGGCCAGCGCACCGAGTCCTACGAGCTCGCGATGTACTTCATGGCCCGGCACACGAGCCTGGACTGCTACGACAAGCGCGGCCGCAAGGGGTACCTGTTCCTGATCGGCGACGAGATGCCGTACGCGGGCGTGAAGCCGAAGGAGGTCAAGCAGGTCGTCGGCGACAAGCTGGCCGAGCCGGTCCCGGTGGCCGCCATTGTCGCCGAACTCCGGCAGCGCTACGAGGTGTACTACATCCTGCCCACCGGCAGCGCGTACGCCGGCGACACCGAGATCCTCGGGTACTGGCGCGGACTGCTCGGCCAGAACGTCATCCAGCTCGACGACCTCGACGCGGTGTGCGAGACGATCGCGCTGACCGTCGGGCTCGGCGAGGAGGCCATCGACCTGGCCGAGGGCCTCGCGGACCTCGCCGACGTCGGGTCCGACGCGGGGGAGGTCGTCGGGCGGGCGCTCGCGACCCTCGGCACCGGCCGGGGCGCCGTGGTCCGGGGCGGGCTCGGCGCGGCCGACCTGGCGGGACCGACCGGCGCGGTGGAACGGCTGTGACGGCCCGGCCGCCGGCCACCGGCGCCCCCGCGCGGGTCGCCGGCGGCTGGGGCGGCGCGCGGATCCGGCCCGGTGTCCAGATCTGGACCGGCGCGTGGACCCTGCTCGGTGTCCAGGCCCGGCCCGGCGCGTGGACCCTGCTCGGGGGAGCGGGGCACCCGTGCTGAGCGGACACGTCGTCGTGGTCGACCTCGGCTACGGCGACGCCGGCAAGGGCACCGTGGTGGACGCGCTGTGCGCCGACGGGGGGCGCAGCGCGGTCATCCGGTTCAACGGCGGCGCCCAGGCCGCGCACAACGTGGTGGCCCCCGACGGCCGGCACCACACGTTCGCCCAGTTCGGCGCGGGAACGCTGCACGGGGTGCGTACCCATCTGTCGAGGTTCGTCGCCGTCGACCCGCTGGCCCTGGCCGCCGAGGCGGACCACCTGACCGCCCTCGGCGTGCCGGACCCCTACGCACTGCTCACAGTGGACGGTGACGCGCCGCTCACCACGGTCTGGCACCGCGCCGCCAACCAGCTCCGCGAACGCCGCCGGGGCGGGGACCGGCACGGCTCCTGCGGCCTGGGCGTCGGCGAGACCGTGTCCTACGCGCTGGACCACCCCGACGCGCCGTGCGCCGCCGACGTGCGCTCCCCGGCCCGGCTCCGCCACCGGCTCACGGCGGTCCGCGACCGGCTCACCGACCAGCTCGGCGACCTGGGCGCGCCCCCGGTGGAGGAGGTCGCGGCGGTGTTCGAGGCCTTCGGCCGGGCCGTGCGGATTGTGGACGGACCGGGCACCCTGCGGGGGCTGCTGACCGCCGGCCCGTGCGTCTTCGAGGGCGCCCAGGGGGTACTCCTGGACGAGTGGTTCGGCTGGCACCCCTACACGACCTGGTCCACCACCACCTTCGCCAACGCGGAGACCCTGCTCGCCGAGGCCGGCCAGGAGGCGTACCGCCTCGGGGTCGTGCGCACCTACACCACCCGGCACGGCCCCGGCCCCCTGGTCACGGAGGACCCGGCGCTCACGGCGGCGCTGCCCGACCCGCACAACGGGGTCGGCCCGTGGCAGGGCGCGTTCCGGGTCGGGCACTTCGACGCGGTCGCGCACCGGTACGCGGCGGAGGTGGCCGGCGGCGTGCACGGCCTGGCCGTCACCCACCTCGACGTGCCGGCCCGGGTCCCCGAGCTGGGCATCTGCGCCTCGTACGGCGACTGGGACCGGATCGTGCCCGGCGCCCAGGGGGACCTGGCGTACCAGGAGGCGCTCACCGCGCGCCTGGCCTGGGCGCGCCCTGAGCGGCCCGAACGGCCGGACGACTGGGCCGGGGCGATCGGGAAGCTGCTGGGGGCGCCGGTCGCGCTGGAGTCGCACGGCCCGACGGCGGCGGACAAGCGGGTGACCGGCGACGGGTGACCGTCGGGTGTCGCACCCGGGTGACATGCTGTTCGGCGTGTCCGTGAACAGCGCCCCCGTCACCCGGCAGCGCGCCAGAGCCGCCCTCGCCGCGGCGACCGCGCTGCACGTCGCCGCCGAGGCGCTGACCACCCAGCACCGCCGGGTGCTCGACACCGCCCGCACCGCCCTCGCCCCGCTGCTCGCCGTGCTCGTCGCCCGGGAACTCGACCAGATCCCGATCGCCCGGCTCAAGGACGTCACCGAGGGCCGGCTGCGCCTCGCCGCGCTGGAGGCCGCCGGCTACGGCACGGTCCGCCAGGTCCACGAGGCCTCCCGGCACACCCTGCGCCAGATCCCGGGAGTGGGGAACCAGACCGCCGACCAGGCGCTCGCCGCCGCCCGCCAGATCGCGGAGGCCGCCGGGGAGAACGTCACGGTCCGGCTCGACGTGGACGAGCCCGACGCGCACTCGACCGCCCTGGTCGCGGCCCTGCACCCGCTGGTCGACGCGGAACCCGACCTGCGCCGGGCCGCCGACGCCGCCGGGGGCCTGACCGGCCGGATCACCCCGTTGCTCGCAGCGGCCCGGCCGGCGACCGGCTGGCTGCGCACCCTGTTCGCCGGCCGGGCCGGGCGGGAGGCCGCCGAGGCCGCCGTGCTCGACCTGGAGGCCGTCCTCGCCGAGGCCGGCGCCCGCGACACCGCCGTCCTCCTCAGCCAGGTGACGGTGAAACTCCTCGGGGAACCGGCCACCGGAGCCGGGGCGTGGGTCGACTTCGAGGTCCGGTCCGCCGACTACTACGGCCTGCTCGCGGAGCTCTCCGGCGGCAGCCCGGACCTGGAGGCCGCGCAGGGCTTCGTCCCCGCCGGGATCGCCGACCGGGTCACCGCCCAGCCCCTCGACGACATGCACCTGCGGGTCTCCCTGCGCGGCTACCAGTCCTTCGGCGCCCGGTTCGCGCTCGTGCAGCGCCGGGTGATCCTGGGCGACGAGATGGGCCTGGGCAAGACGATCCAGGCCATCGCGGCGCTCGCCCACCTCGCGGCCCGGGGCGGCACCCACCACCTCGTCGTCTGCCCGGCGAGCGTGCTGATCAACTGGACCCGGGAGGTCGGGGCCCGCAGCCGGCTGCGCGCCGTGCCGGTGCACGGGCCCGACCGGGACGCCGCGTACGCGGAGTGGCGGCAGGACGGCGGGGTGGCCGTCACCACCTTCGACACCCTGCACCTGCTCGCCCCGCCCGAACCCGGCGCCGTCGGGATGCTCGTCGTCGACGAGGCGCACTACGTGAAGAACCCGCACACCCGGCGGACCCGGGCCGTGCGGGCCTGGATCAGCCGGGCGGACCGGACCCTGTTCCTCACCGGTACGCCGATGGAGAACCGGGTGGCCGAGTTCCGCAGCCTGGTGTCGTACCTGCAACCCGGTCTCGTGCCCGACGTCGCCGACGCGGTCGCCGGTTCCCGGGCGTTCCGGTCCGCCGTCGCGCCCGCCTACCTGCGGCGCAACCAGGAGGACGTGCTGCCCGAGCTGCCCTCGCTGATCCAGGTGGACGAGTGGGAGGAGCCGAGCGCCACCGACGAGGCCGCCTACCGCGACGCCGTGCTCGCCGGGAACTTCATGGCGATGCGCCGGGCCGGGTACGCCGACGCACACGGGTCCACCAAGCTGCGCCGCCTGCGCGAACTCGTGACCGAGGCCGCCGAGACCCAGCTGAAGGTCGTGGTCTTCTCCTACTTCCGCGACGTGCTCGACACCGTCGGGCAGGCGCTCGGCGCGGGCGTGTTCGGCCCCATCACCGGGGACGTGCCGCCGAACCGGCGCCAGGCGCTCATCGACGCGTTCACCGCGGCCCCCGGGCACGCGGTGCTGCTCAGCCAGATCCAGGCCGGCGGCACCGGGCTCAACATGCAGGCCGCGTCCGTGGTCGTGCTGTGCGAACCCCAGGTCAAACCGACCCTGGAACACCAGGCCGTCGCCCGCGCGCACCGGATGGGACAGGTCCGCAAGGTGCAGGTGCACCGGCTCCTGACCACCGGGGGAGTCGACGAGCGGATGCTGCGGATCCTGGCGAACAAGGAACGGCTGTTCGACGCGTACGCCCGGCGCAGCGACGTCGCCGAGTCCTCGCCCGACGCGGTCGACGTGTCCGACCGGAGCCTGGCGCGGCAGATCGTCGAGGAGGAACAGGCACGGCTCGCGACGGCCGGCGCCTGACCCCGAAAGACCTTTTCCGGGTACCGGGGCCCGCGTCCCGGCCGCCAGCTTTTGTTCCCGTCCGGCACGGGTTGGCGGCTTCCGTGTCCGGTCCGGCATCGCCCGGCGACGTCCGTCCGGAACCGGCCGCCAGGTTCCGTGTCCCGCCCGGCGCCGGCTGGTCGTTTCCGGCCGTCAGGCGGGGCAGGTGACCTGGCGCTGGGGCCAGGACTCCTCCGTGGAGGGCACGGTCCCCCGCAACAGGAACTCGTCGACGATCCGCCCGACGCACGGCGAGTTGCCGTAGGCGATGTGCCCGTCGGCGTCGGCGACCACCAGCCGGGCGTCGGCCAGCGCGTCGGCGACGGCCTCGGCCCCCTCCAACGGCGTGGCGGCGTCCCGGGTGTTGTTGACCAGCAGGATCGTCGGCGCGCCCTCGGCGCTGACCGGGTGCGGCGCGACGGTCGGCGCGGCGGGCCAGTAGGCGCAGTACTGGGTGCTGTAGTACAGCCACGCGCCGAAGTGCGGCGACGCCTTCGCCGAGGCCGCCGCCCCCGCGTCCATCCGCGCGGCGATCTCCCCGGGCGTGCCCCGGACCTGCCGGGGGTCCCCGATCAGGCAGGTCACGGCCGCGAACGCCGAGGTGGCGTTGGTGTAGCGGCCCTGGCTGTCGCGGTGGTAGTACTCGTCGGCGAGCGTGAGCAGCCCGTCGCCCCGCCCGTCGAGCGCGTCGCGGAGCCCGGTGCGCGCCTGCTCCCAACTGTCCGGCGAGTACGTCGCCTGGAACAGCGCCGCCCGCGCCAGCGACCCGGTCAGCCGCCGGTCCCCGGCGGCGGGCACCGGCTGGGTGTCGAGCTTCGCCAGCAGGTCGTCGACCGCGCGGACCGCCGCGTTCTCGTCGGTGCCCACGGGGCAGTCGGGGCGGCGCGCGCAGTCGCGGAGGATGTCGCGCAGGACGGACTCGGCCTGATCGGGCTCGTCGGCGGCATCCGCGTCGTTGGTTCCGGGGCTGTCGCCGGGCGCTGGGCTACGGCCGGGGCTTCCGCCGGGCGCGGTGCTCCCGCCGGGGCCGGGACTCCCGCCCGGGCCCGGACTGCCAGGGCTCCCGCCCGGACCGGGGCCCGCCGTCGGGTCGGCTTCGGGCACCTCGCCCTCCGCCGGATTGTCCACCGAGTCGAGCACCATCCGCCCCACCCGGCCGGGGAACCGCTCGGCGTAGAACTGGCCGAGCCGGGTGCCGTAGGAGAACCCGAAGTAGTGCAGCCGCTCCTCGCCGAGGGCCGCGCGGATCAGGTCCAGGTCCCGGGCGACGTTCTCCGTTCCGACGAAGGGCAGCAGGTTCCCGGACCGGGCCCCGCACGCGTCCGCGAACGCCTTCAGGTCCTCGTGCACCCGGGCGCGTCCGGCGGGTGTGGTCGGCGTGCGGTCCGCCGCCGTGAACCGGTCCATCGCCGGGTCGTCCAGGCACCGGACCGCGTCGCTCGCCCCGACGCCGCGCGGGTCGAAGCCGACGATGTCGTACCGGCCCCGCAGCGCCGCGAACTGCTCCCGGCCCTCGAACACCATGTCCAGCCCCGACTCGCCCGGCCCGCCCGGGTTGACGACCAGCGCGCCGATCCGGGCGCCGGGGTCCCCGGCCGGCAGCCGGTTGAGGGCGATCCCGAGGGTGGGGCCCCCGGGCCGGGCATGGTCGACGGGTACCCGCAGCGTCGCGCAGTCGAAGCCGTCCCGGCCCGCGCACGGCGCCCAGTCGAGGCCAGCCGGGGTCGCCCCGGGCCGGACCAGCACGAACACGACCAGCCCGGCCGCGAGGACCGCCGCGACGATCCCGGCGGCGAGCAGCCACTTCCTGGCGAACATGCGCGTCCCGTCTGTCGATCGGCCCCGGCCGGTGCGAAGACCCCGCACCCGGCCGGCGGGCCACCAGTACCCGTTGATCATGCTATAAGGGGTTTTGCCGGGTCACACGGGATCCGGGACGGCGCCCGGCACCACCGGCCTCTCGCGTCGCCGGAACCGCCGGGAGGCTAGCGTGTGGGGCGACATCCTTCCGACGAACGGCAGTCCGGCATGAGCCAGCTCGAAGACGTAGCAGACCAGGACGGCTGGCGCTGCTGGGTGTGCGACGAACCCGTGGACCGCGCCATCTCCGTGAACGACCCGCGCGGCCCCAGCGTCGACAGCCGCACGGCCCAGAAGTCGGGGAAGAAGAACACCGGGGACTTCGCGGGCGCGGAACGCCTGGCCCACCGGGGCTGCAACACGAAGAAGGGCGCCGTCACCGCCGTGATCCCGTGGCCGACGGACCTGATCCTGATGGAGCCCGCGCCGCTGATCGCGGTCGCCGAACGGCTGGACCGCAAGGGCGGCCGGGAGGTCGTCGTCCGGTGCGCGGACCGGGCCGACGCGGACCAGGTCGCGGCCTGGCTGGTGGACCGGTTCTCCCGGCTGGCGCCCAAGCTGCCGGTGACGTCGAGCGTCGAACCGGGCGGGGGCCAGTTCGTCGTGGCCCTGACGACGGCCCGCCGCCGCTGACCGGGGACCGCACCGGTCGGTGACCGACCACGCCGTCCGGCGCCGAACCCCTACGGCCGTCGGCGTCCGCTCCGCACCAGGTGCCCGTCCCGCGTGCACGGGCTGTCGGACACGGCCACCGGACGCTCGGGCCGGGGCTCCGGCGCCGCGCGCTGCCGGGGCGGCGTCACCCCGGGGCCGCGGACCTGCTCGACGGCCTGCCCCAGGCGCCGGCGCAGCAGCCGGCCGAGCGGGACCTCGGCGAACCGGTGGATCAGCCAGGCCGCGCCGAGCATGCCGGCGACCAGCCCGGCGAGGAGTAGCCAGTGCGGTACCGCGTCGTGCAGGCGGACGATGACGATCCAGCCGATCGCCTGGTGGATCAGGTACAACGGGTAGGTCAGGCTGCCCGCGACCACCCACCAGCGACCGCGCACCCGGTCGAGCCAGCCGAGCGCGACCGCCGCGATCAGCGCGAAGTACGCGGTGCCCAGGAGGGCGGGGACCAGGCCCGGCCAGCCGCCCGGACCGACCTTCAGGTGGTACTGGCCCTGCGCCCACGACACCCCCACGATGCCCCAGAGCAGCAGATTCGGCCGGTACCGGTGCATCAGGTGGAACGCCATGCCCGCGATGAACCAGGGCGCGTACGCCGGCATGGACACGAACGTCAGCAGGCCGTCGCCCGAGCCGACCGCGACGAGCGTGCCGACCGTCCACAGGGCGCAGAACGCGACCACCCGGCGGTACGTGACGCCCCGCCACACGACCAGCGCGAACAGCAGGTAGAACTGGATCTCGGGCCACAGTGACCAGTACGGGGCGTCGACGTCGGGCACCCGCAGCGGCGTCTGGACCATGGTCAGGTTGACGACCACCTCGGACCAGCGCAGCTGCCGCATGTACAGCGGCAGCTGCGTCGTAGCGGCCACCACGGCGGCGGTGAGCGCCACGGCGACCCAGTAGGCCGGGTAGAGCCGCGCGACCCGGGACACCACGAAGCCGCCGAGCGGACGCCCCCAGCCGCTCTGGCAGATCACGAAGCCGCTGATCAGGAAGAACAACTGCACCCCGGTCCAGCCGTGCCGGGTGACGCCGGACAGCGCGGGGAACGGGCCGTCCCCGCCCGCGCCCCAGTTGGCCCCGTTCATGCCCGTGTAGTGGAACAGCACCACGAACAGGGCGGCCGCCAGCCGCAGCCCGTCGAGGGCGCCGAGGCGCGGGCCCGCGCCCGGATCGGCGGCGGGGCGGGGTGCGGGGCTGTTGGTCACGGTCGCGGATTATCGACGGCCGTTCATGACATTTCCGTGACACGGCCCCGGTCGCCCGCGCCGGCCACACCGCCACGCCCGGCCTCATCGCCACGCCCGGCCTCACCACCCCACCCGCCGGGCGGGCACCGGAACCCTCGACCGTGGTTCCGGTGTCCGCCGGTACCGCTATCCGGTGAACGCCCACCGCTGGGTGGCCGCGCCCGCGCCCGTCTGCTGGGTGACGGCCGAGCCGTTGCCGGTCGCGACCGCGCCGAGCACGAGTCCGCTGTGCCGGGCCGTGACCGTGTACCCGCCGCCGGCCGCCGCGCTGATCTGCCAACGCTGGTTGGCCGTGCCGGTGCAGGTCCACTGGAGCACCGCGGCCCCGGCGGCCGTGCCGGCACCGTCCACGTCGACGCACAGCCCGGACTTCACGTTGCGGATCGCGTAGCTGCCGTCGCCGTTGGCCGTGAACGTCCAACGCTGGTTGTCGCCGCCGTGCCAGGCCCACACGATCAGCCGGGTACCGGGGGCGGTGGCGCCACCGGGCACGTCCAGGGCCTGGCCGGTGCCGGACAGCGCCACCTCGTAGGTGCCGCCGGAGGTGACCGGGCCGGCGGAGCAGGTGACCCCGGGGCCGCCGTGCGCGCCGACGTTGGGGGCGGCGGTGCCGGACACCGGGTTGCCGTAGTAGTCCCGGCCGCCGTTGGCGCCGATCAGGGCGCCGGTACCGAGGGCGGGGGAGCCGGCGCACAGCCGGTACCCGTCGGCGTGGTCGAGGTCTGTGGCCGTGCCCGCGCCGGAGAGCCTCGGGTCGGCCGTGCTGCCCGCGCCGGCCGGCGCTCCGGTGACGTTGACCAGCACGTTGTGGTCGAGGACGTAGCCGGCGCCCAGCGAGGAGAAGCTCGCCGAACCGCTGCCGGTCTTCACCACGACGTTGTTGCGGAACCGCACGTTGCGGCGGGTGGTGTTGTTGTCGTTGACGACGGTCTGGCTGACGCCGGGGCCGACGTGGATCGTGTTGTTGTACACGTCGGCGGACTCGATCCCGCCGGCCGAGCACGTCTCGACGCCGCGGTGCGCGTCGTTCTGGCTGAGGTTGTAGCGCACGACGGCGTCGCGGACGATCCCGCTGGCGTTGCACAGCAGCATGAACCCGCCGGCGTTGTCGTGGCTGTAGTTGTACTGGAACACCGTGCCGATCGTGCCCTGGTCCACGTCGTAGGCCATGCCGTCGCGGGTGGTCTGCCCGCCCGTGGCCTCGTTGTACTGGAACACCGCGTAGTCGGCGTCGTACGCCCACATCCCGGCGTTGTAGCCGGCGGACCGCTTCTGGAACCCGTTGACGTAGTTGCGTTCGATGAGCGCGCCGGTGGTGTTCCCGGCGACGATGCCGTCCCCGCCGAGGTCGCCGAGCCGGTTGCCGCTGACCACGACGTTGGGCCAGGGCCGGAAGATCCCGGCGGGGTTGGCCTCGAACCCGGACCGGTTCCAGGTGGACACCATGAAGATGCCCGCCCGGTCGACCTTGTTGACGGTGTTGTTGCGGATCGTGAGCCCGTCGAACAGGGTCTGGGTGGTGGTGCCGCTGATCGCGAAGTAGATGCCGCCGCTGCCGCCGAGGTCCTTCTTGTCCTCGCCGTTGACGTCGTGGATGTCGAGGTTCTCCAGCACGATGTGGCTGGCGGTGCCGTAGTCGGCGAGCTCCACCGACACGCCCCGGCGCCGGCCGACGGTGGCACCCTTGTTGGTGATCTCGAGGTTGCGGACCTCCCACCACTGCTGGTTGTACAGCCGCACGGCCGCCTCGACGCCCGCGCCCGCGATGACCGGCCTGGCCCCGGTGCCGTACGCGTCGACCGTGACCGGGCTGCCGGTGCTACCCGAGCCCTTCGGCGTCAGGGCCCCGGTACACGTCGTGCCGCGCAGGATCAGGAGCTGGTCCCCGGCGCCGAACGTCCGGCCGTTGACCTTGCCGAGCGTCCGCCACGCGGCCCCGGGGGAGGTGCCGGTGTTGGCGTCGTTCCCGGCGGCGCAGTCGAGGTGGTAGGCCGTGCCCGCTGCCGAGGCGGGCTGGGTGGACACGGCGGTGGCGGCCAGTGCCAGCAGTGCCGCTCCGGTCAGGGTGCGAATGCGCATCGTGGTCACACTTTCATGAGGGTGAGGTGGATTAGACCGACCGTCATCGATTCTCGTCAAGAGTTGATCGAAATTTGCTCATACGCTGCACATTCGAGCAGGCGATACCAGGATCTTCGGGCGGACACCCACCGGCACTGAGCACGGCGTTCGTCGTCATCGATCCCAGACATCGGAGGACATGGCCATCCAGGCCGGTTGACAGCGCGAGAATCCGGGTGCAACCTGGGGCGGTCATCCGATCACATCGATCACCTTGGCTCCCGATCGTGCCCCTCACACGAGAGCAGGTCCCGTGAAACGCAGACTCCTGGCCCTGGCCGCGTGCGCCCTGACCGTCGCCGTCGCCGCCCCCGCGCACGCGGCGGTCACCCCCGCCCCGGTGATCGCCACCCCCGCCTCCGACACCCTCGCGCAGCGGATCGAGAAGGCCGCCAACGTCGTGCCCTCGCCCGCCCAGCTCGCCTGGCAGAAGCGCGAACAGACCGCCTTCATCCACTTCGGGCCCAACACCTTCAACGGGGTCGAGTGGGGCGACGGCCGGGAGGACCCGGACGTGGTCGACCCGACGGCCCTGGACACCGACCAGTGGGCGTCGACCCTGAAGAACGCCGGCTTCCAGCAGGTCACCTTCACCGCCAAGCACCACGACGGCTTCCTGATGTACCCGACGAGGTACAGCGACCACTCGATCAGGGCGAGCCGCTGGCAGAACGGCACCGGCGACATCGTCCGCAGCTTCGCCGACTCCGCGCGCCGGTACGGGCTGAGGATCGGGTTCTACCTGTCCCCGGCGGACCTGCACGAGGCGCTGGCCGGCGGCAGGTACGGCAACGACAGCGCCGCGCGGGCGGCCACCATCCCCGAGGCCGGGCTCGACGGCACCCGGCCCACCGGCCCGGCCACCTTCGACGTGGTGGCCGACGACTACAACCGGTTCTTCATGAACACCCTCTACGAGCTGCTGACCCAGTACGGGCAGGTCGACGAGGTGTGGTTCGACGGGGCCAACCCGCTCGGGAACACCACCCAGACCTACGACTACGCCGACTGGGTCCGCATCGTGCGCACCCTGCAACCGGGGGCCGTCATGTTCGGCGGGACGGACCTGCGCTGGGTCGGCAACGAGGACGGGGTGGGGCGGCTGTCGGAGTACAGCGCGCTGCCGTTCCAGGGGGCCGCCACGGGTGCCGCGGACCGGCCGACGTCACCCGTCGGGGGCGAGTACCCGGCTGATCTGGGTTCCGACGCCAAGCTCGGGGCGGCCGAGTTCCTGAAGTGGGCCCCGGCGGAGTGCGACGCGCGGATCCAACCGGGCTGGTTCTGGAAGGCCGGCAACGGGCCGAAGACCCTCAACCAGCTCAAGGAGATGTACCGCACCTCGATCGGCCGCAACTGTCTCCTGCTGCTCAACACCGCCCCCGACAACACCGGCCGGCTCCCCGCCGACGTCGTGACCCGGCTCGGCGAGTTCGGCAGTTGGATCCGGTCCCACTACGGCACCGACCTGGCCCGTGCCGGCACCCCGACCAGCACCGACGGCGGCACCCCGGCCAACGCCACCGACAACACCTACGACACCGCGTGGACGCCGAGCACCCCGACCGGCACCCTGACCGTGGACCTCGGCACCTCGAAAACGGTCGGCGAGTTCGGCGTCCAGGAGAACATCGCCGTCGGCCAGCGGGTCACGTCCTTCGCCGTGGACACCTGGAACGGCACCGCCTGGGTCCAGGCGACCACGGGCACCACGGTCGGCTACCGCCGCCTGCTGAAACTCGCCACCCCGGTCACCACGAGCAAGATCAGGCTCCGGGTACTGGCGGCCCGCGCCACCCCCGCGATCTCGGCCTTCTCCGCCTACCCGGGCGACCAGGTCACCAACCTGGCGTACGGCCGCCCCGCCACCCAGTCGAGCACCGCCTGGGGCGGCGACGCGGGCCGGGCGGTCGACGGGAACACCGGCGGCGCCTGGGCGGCCGGCTCGGTGACCCACACCAGCGACCCGGCCACGGAGGCCAACCCGTGGTGGCAGGTCGACCTCGGCTCCTCGCGCCCGCTCGGCACGGTGCACCTGTTCAACCGGACCGACTGCTGCGCGAACCGGCTGACCGACTACTGGGTGTTCGCCTCCGACACCCCGTTCGGCACGGGCAGGACCCCGGCGCAACAGGCGGCGACGGCCGGCGTGTGGAGCGTGCACCAGACCACCCAGGCCGGCGCGCCCAGCGTCGTCCCGGTCGGGCGCCCGGCCCGGTACCTGATGGTGCAGCAGTCCGGGAAGCAGATCCTGTCGCTCGCCGAGGTGGAGGCGTACGAGCCCACGGCCCTGACCGACGGGGTGTACACCGTCACGAGCGTCGGCTCGACCAGGAACCTCGACAACCCGGGCGGCACCACGGCGGGCACCCAGCTGGTCCAGTGGGCCCCGCACACCGGCGCCAACCAGCAGTGGCGGTTCACCGGCACCGCCGACGGCACGTACGTCATCACCAACGTCGCCAGCGGCCTGTGCGTCGACGTCAGCGGCGGCTCCACCCAGGACGGCGCGGCGGTCATCCAGTGGACCTGCACCAACGGGCCCAACCAGCGCTGGCGGGTCACCGGCGGCACGATCACGGCCGCGCACAGCTCCAAGGTGCTCACCATCGCCGGGGTCAACAACCTCGACGCCGCCACCCAGGCGGCCGACACCGGCACGAACCTGCAACGCTGGGCCCTGACCAGGGTCGGCGCCTGAGCCGGCGGGCCCAGGGTTCGCCTGATCCGACGCCCAGGACCGGTGCGCCCCCGCGTTCGTCAGCGCGGGGACGCACCGGCGCCGGGACACCGCCCGGCCCGCCGCCCCGGCGATCCCGCGCCGGGGGACGAAGACCTGCGAGGGACCCACGCTAGGGAAGACAACCTTTCCGGCGCCTTATGGAATCCTCAATAGAGGGTCAGGGAATTTCTGTCGTGCGATCGAATTTTCTACCCTTCCGCGAGGTGTGAGACCACGTCCCCGGCACTGTCCAGCGCGCCCTCGACCCAGCCCGGGTTCCGGCTGAACGCGCACGTGCCGAGCAGGATCCGGTCCGCGATCCGCACGCACCCGGGCCCGACGGCGGGCGCGCCCCGGCCCAGGTACGTGACGCCCGCCGGCCAGTAGCGGCACACCAGATCCGTCAGCCCCGCCAACTGCGGGAGTCTGCGCCCCACCGCCTGCTCGATCCGCGCCGCCACCTCCCGGTGGAAGGTGCGGGTGTCGCCGGCCCGGAGCCTGTTGAGCAGGTCGGCGTTCGCGCTGTCGCAGTAGAACGAGACGGTCCGGCCCGCCGAGTCGAAGAAGATCTTCTGCAGCTCGTTGTCGGCGACGACGCAGACCTGGTCGAGGTCGTACCGGCGCCACCACGCGTCGTGGAACACCAGGTACCCCTTGAACATGGGCACGTCCACCAGGTGCGGGTACCAGTCGAAGCCGGCCGGATCCACGGGCAGCCGGATCGCCGGGACCGCGCCGGGCGGCACCGCCAGGACGAGCTGCTCCACCGCCAGCTCCCGCCGGGCGCCGTTCCCCGCCAGGATGTCGAGGTCCAGCCCCCCGGAGCCGTCGCGCACCCCGACGAGCCGGGCCGGTTGGAGGAACCGCACCCCGGCGCCGCGCAGGTGGTCCCGGATCCCGCGCACCAGCGCGCCGAGCCCCGCCACCGGCGCCCGCCACGCCCCCCGGTACGCCTCGGCGCGGAACACCTCGGGATGGGTCGTGACGATCTCCAGCCCCCACGGCGCGGAGAACCGGTGGTCGCGGAGCAGCCCGTACCCGGTCGACGCGCAGAACCGGTCGGCCGCCGGGGCCCCGAGCACCTCGGACAGCGCCTCCAGGAAGCTGCCCCCGTGCCCGCCGAGCGCCGACAGGTCCGCCGCCGCGAACCGCGCGACCTCGTCGGTCGGGTACCGGACCCGGTGCACGTACGGCCGGGTCCGGACGCCGAACCGGTCCAGCAGTCCGTGCAGCGACGGATGGAGCAGCGGGTTGTACCGCGCCGCGCCCAGGTCGCACACCGCACCCTGCGGGCTGGTGTGGGTCTGGATCCGCCCGCTGCCCGGCTCCGCGTCGAGGACCGTCAGCTCGGGCCCGGCCACCAGCCCCTTGTCCAGCAGGCCGAGGGCCACCCCCAGGCCGCCGATCCCCGCGCCGACGACCGCAGTCCGCCTCGTGTGCAACCGGAACCCGTCCCTGTGTCGCGGCGGCGCCGTTGCCGCCGTGCCCCTGTCCGCGCGGCGGGGTCGCCGTCGCGGCTGTCCGGCCGCCGGTGGGGCGGACAGGTCAGGTGCTCGAGTATCAATAGCCGCGTATTAAGAGCACCGGAGTATTTCCTCAAATTTCACTCAGGAACGTCCTCAGTGGTACTGATCACCACGGCGCTCCGGTCCCGGTCACCGCTCGGCCGTGGCCCTGAGGTTCCCCAGCCAGGCGGTCAGCGAGGCGTCCAGGGCCGCTCGCAGGCCCTCCGGGTCGGCGTCGACCGGCGGCCCGGCCCAGGACTCCTCGGTGGTCACCAGCGTGCCGCCGTCGACGGGCGCGAACGTCCACACGTGCACCCCGTCGATGCCGTGCGCGGGCCCGCCCCACACGATCCGCGCGCCGGGGACCAGCTCCAGGACGGTGGAGGCGATGTCCAGGCCGTGGGTGTGCCAGTGGAAGGTCGCGCCCTCGGCCAAGGGGCCGGCCAGCCGGGCGGTGGTGATGTCGGCGTTCCAGGTCGGCCAGGCCGCGATGTCGGTGTGCAGCCGCCACACGGCCGCCGGGTCCGCCGCGATCAGGACCTCGTGTCGGACGAGTACGGGCGCGGTGCGGTCGATGTCGGTCATCAGTTCTTCTCCTCGTCGGCGATCCAGGAACCGTGGATGCCGGCCGGCACCCGACGGGGCAGTTCCACCACCGCGACCGGCGCGGCGGACAGGTCGCCGGCGTCGAGCACCAGCAGTTCGGAGGTGTCGCGGGCGAGGTCGCTGACGAGGGTGAGCAGGTACCCGTCGTCCTCCGCCGTGGCACCGGCGGCGGGCACGAACACGGCCTCGCCGGGCATCCGGTCCCGCCCGATCGGCAGCAGCTGCCGGGCGCCGGTCTCCAGATCGAACTTCGCGATGTGGTACTCCGTGAGCCCGGCCCCCGGGAACGCGACCGCGTAGCCGTACCGGTGCGCGTGGCCGAGCAGGCCCTCGTTGATCGCGGGGAACTCGGTGACCAGGTCGTCGGTGGCCTCCTCGCGGACCGTGCCGGCGGTCAGGTCGAACGTCCACCGGTGCCCGACCGAGCCGACCCCGGGCTCCACGCCGTGGCCGGGCGCGCCGACCCACCACTTCCACGAGGTCTCCCACGCGGAGCGGTCGTAGCGCGGCCCGTCCAGCACGATCCGGCCGGCGGCGTCCTCGTAGGCGTTGGCCACGTGCAGCAGCGCCCCGGGCCCCACCTCGAACCACTGGACCCTCGCCGGTCCGGTGCGCGGCATGATCCCGATCCGGGGGGTGTAGGAGTCGCTCCACCGGTAGGGGATGCCGGACTGCTCGGCGTGGTCGAACACCACCGGCAGGTCCAGCCAGATCACGTGGTTGGCCGTCAGCCCGAAGTCGTGCATGAGCGAGGGCCCGGCGCCGTCGATGACCTCGGTGCGGATCAGGTTCCCGGCGGCGTCGGCCACGTGGTACGTCAGGTGCGGCGGGAACGGGCCGTACCCGAAGAAGTGCAGTTCCCCGGTGACCGGGTCCTCCTTGGGGTGCGCCGTCATCGCGGTCCGCAGCCGGCCGCCGAAGTCGTGCACCCCGACCGTGTCCAGCTCGGGGGTGAGCTCGAAGGGCAGGTTGGCCTCCTGGAGCGCCAGGATCCGGCCGCCGTGCCCGATGACGTTGGTGGCGGCCCCGCTGGACGCGAGGTTCGGCACCCCGTCGGCCCCGATGTACGGCACGCCGTCCAGCGCGGGGGTGCGCACCCAGCGGTTGCGGTACCACTCGGCGCGCCCGTCGCTCAGCCGCAGGCCGTGCACCATGCCGGAACCCTTGAACCAGTGCGGCGGGACGACCCCGGGCAGCGGGTTGTGCCCGTTGCGGAAGTAGCGGCCGGACAGCTCCGGCGGGAGGGTGCCGCGCACGGTCAGGCCGTGGGCGGTGACCTCGTCGACGACCGGCTCGTAGTGTCCGGTCAGGTACGGCTTGGCGGTCATCGGGTTCTCCTCGTGGTGATGGCGACGGTGAGGCTGGCGACCGTGGCGAGGACCGCCCCGGTCAGGAACGCGGCGGCGTGACCGGCCGCGAGAGTGTGCGGGCCCTCGGGCAGCCCGGAGGTGGAGGCCTGGGCGATCGTGGTCATCAGGGCCAGGCCGAGCGCGCCGCCGACCTGCCGGGTCGTGTTGACAAGCCCGCCGGCCGTGGCGGCGTCCGCCGGGGACGCGTCGCGGGTGGCCAGCCCGGTGAGGCCGGTGAACGCGACCCCGATCCCCGCGCCCAGCAACAGGGTCGGCCCGAGCAGATCGGCGACGAACGTACCGGCCACGGGTGCCCGCGACAGCCAGGCCAGGCCGAGCGCGATCGCCGCGAGGGCACCGGTGACGGCGGCCCGGGCGGGCAGCCTCGGGGCCGCTGTGGAGCCGACGACGATCATGGCGGCGAGCGGGAGCTGGCCGAGGGCGGCGGTCAGCGGCGTCTGGCCGAGCACCTGCTGCTGGTACAGGGGCAGGAAGTAGAACAGGCCCACCCACACGGCGCCCAGCAGTGTCATCGCCACGTTCGCGGGGGTGGTCGATCCGGTGGCCAGCAGCCGGGGCGGCACGAGCGGGGCCGGCCCGCTCCGCTGCCGCCGGACGAACCAGGCGAGCGCGACCAGACCGACAACCGCTGATCCGAGTACGACGGGGGAGCCCCAGCCCCGGGTGCCGCCCGCCGACAGGGCGTAGGTGACGGCGACCAGTCCGGCGGTGACGGCGACGGCACCGGGCCAGTCGAGGGCGCGCCGGTCGCCGGCACGATCGGTGCCGGGCCGGGCCGCTGTGCGCGGGTCGCCGGTGGGCTGGCCGGTGCCGGGCCGGTCGGCGGGCAGTGCGAGGGCACGCCGGTCGGCGGGCAGCAGCCGGAAGGCCGCGACCAGCGGCGGCACCGCGAGCCCCGCCGTGACCAGGAAGATCGACTGCCACCCGAACGGCCCGGTGAGCAGCCCGCCGAGCAGCACCCCCGCCGCGCCGCCCGCCCCGGACGCGGCCCCCCACACGCCGAGCGCCCGCCCACCCCCGCCCGGCGGGAACAGCCCGAGCGCCAGGGCCAGCGCGGCCGGCGCGAGCAGGGCGGCCCCCAGTCCCTGGGCGGCCCGGGCCGCGAGCAGGTGCGTCGGCCCCTCGGCCAGCCCGGCGGCCAGCGAGGCGACCGCGAACCCGGCCAGGCCCAGGGCGAACAGCCGGCGGCGGCCGTACAGGTCGGCCAGGCGGCCGGCGGCCAGCAGCGGTGCCCCGAAGCCCAGGACGTACGCGGTGACCACCCAGGACAGTGCGGTGGCGTCTAGGCCGAGCCCGGCGCGGAGTTCGGGCAGCGCCACGTTGACGCTGGACACGGATAGCACGACCAGGAACTGTGCGGTCGCGAGCGCCGCGAGGGCCGGACCCCGGCGGGTACCCATCACAGACCTCCTCTTGTGAGTGGTTGATTACTCACACTGTAGGCGAAAGAAAGGGCCGCCCGGAGCGGCCCCCTCGGAGACTCAGTAGTGCCGGATGCCGGCGAGCAGGGTGCGCGCCCACGGCGCGTCGACCTCCTCGGCGCCCATCGCCATCGTCATGTTGCACAGGAAGCCGGTGGCGAAGAAGCCCTGCACCTCGGTCTCCGAGCCGCCGGACGCCGCGCGGGCGTACTCGACCAGGCGGGCGTACATGTCCCGCACGGCCACCCGGATCGGCGGCTCCGAGGCGGCGCACGTGGCGTGCATCAGCACCATGAGCACATCCTTGTCTACGATGAGCTGCGCGTACGCGTTGCCCATCGCGCCGAGTACGGCCGCCGGTGTGCTGCCGGTCGCCCCCGCCGCCCCCTCCGCGAGCCGCTCCCGGATCAGCCGCGAGCAGTGGTCGACCACCGCGACGAAGAGCGACTCCTTGTCGGGGAACAGCCGGTAGACGTAGGCCTGGGAGATGCCGGCGAGCTTGGCCACCTCGGCGGTGGTGGTGCCGTAGTAGCCCCGGGCGGCGAACGCCCGCACGGCGGCGGCCAGGACCTCGGCGCGGCGCTCGTCGGCGGTGGACAACTTCCTCATGGGGAGTAATTAACCACTCACACCTGCCCGCTGTCAAGCCCTGCCGTGGAACCCGCCGCGCCCGGCCCGGATGCGTCACGGTGCACTGTCGGCCTCCTGTCACACCTCTGTGGGACGTCCCCGACCGATCTAGTGTGGAATCACGCCTCTGTCATCTGCGGTTACGCGAACGAAGACTGGCGACTAGTGAGGTCCGGCTGTGCCTGAGTATGTGCGCGCTTCCCTCGGGGTCAAGGCAAAGCTGCTGTGCGTCGAGGTGGACCTGAGAAACGACATCATCCGGGATCTGCTGCGCCAGCTCGACTCCGCGCCGGTGCCGGCGGTGACGGTCCCGGGTCAGCCCGGTCTCGGCGTCTACCTGGTGCAGGGCTACACGTTCACGTGCCGCCGGCTGTCCAAGAAGCAGGACAGGCGCGAGCTCGACGAGGTCGGGGCGGATGTCGGCTTCCTCATCGTGGACATGGCGGAGCCGGGGGAGCAGTTGCTGCGGGCGCTGGCCGGCTAGCGACCAGCCGCACCTCCACCGGTTCGTGGGAGGCGGGCGGGCTCGCCGCGTAGGCGAAGACGATGATGCCCGCGATGACGACGACCCCGGCCCAGGCCAGTCGGGCCCGCAGGCCCTGGAACAGGTACAGCGTGTAGTGGTAGTTGGCGCACTGGACCACGGCGCGGGCGGTCCGGCGCAGCTCGACGGACAGGTCCGCGGCGGCCGACCGCGCCTCGGCGGTGAGGTCCGGGCGGGCGAGTTCCCGGTGCGCGTCCGCCAGCCGCGCGTGCAGGTCGGGCACGGAGCGGGCCACGTGCCCGTACAGCTCGTGCCGGGAGAACGCCAACTTCTCCTCGATCACCCCGAGCTGGTCGCGGGGTTCGCGCTGCCGGGGGTCCGGGAGGCCGAACGTCCTCTCGGTGAAGCTCGCCAGGGTCAGCCACTCGTGGGTCAGCACGGCGGACGCCGACGTGATCAGGTGGGCGATCGTGGCGAGGGTGACGACCGCGGCGCCCAGGGCCACGTACAGCCGCCAGGAGGAGGGGGGCAGCTGGCCGAGGTCGGTGAGCCCGAGCCCCGCGACCATCACGGCGCCGACGCCCGCCGACGCGGTGATCAGCCACTTGACGGCGGAGCGCAACGACTGCAGCTGGGGTTCGTAGCCGCCGGGGCCCTCGGGGCCGCCCGGGTCGTCGTTCGGCATCTGGCACCACCCCTGTCCGCGATCGTACACACCGTTGACAACGGTTGACAACGGTCTACGGTGGTAATGCGGACCCAAGGCGGCTTCCGTCCACGAGAGGAGCGCCGCATGCGCAGAGTCAGCGTTCGTGACCTGTCCGGCGAGGTGATCGGCGACATCGGTCCAGGGGAGTTCCTCGGCGTCACCAACAAGGGCGCCCTCGCCGGGGTCCTCGTCCCGCTCAGCACGGAGATCCTGCAACGCCTGACGGACTTCGACGCGGAGGGCACCGCCGCCCGGGTCCGCGCGGAGGAGATCGGGCTCGCCACCGGGCAGCCGGCCACCGACCTGACGGACCTCCTCGACGAGCCGCCCGGCGACCAGACCGGCCCGGCCCCGTTCTCCCGGGTGAGCATCCGCGACCTGCGGGGCGAACGCCTGGTCGAGGCCGCCCGCACCGGGGAACGCCTGGTCGTCACCCGCGACCGGGTCGCCGTCGCGCTCTTCCTGCCCCTGAGCGACCGCTGGGTGGACAGCCTCGTCGAGTCGAGCGTCGCCCGCTTCCTCGGCGGGGAGACGACCGCCCGGACCGCCGCGCCCGAACGGCCGCTCCTCGCGCCGCGCCCCGTTCCCCGGGGCCACACCGGCCGGGAGTTCCTCCGCCAGCGCGCGATCGGCATCCGGGTGATCGGCGACGCGCCCGACGCCCGCAAGCGCCTGGTCGGCGTGGTCACGGACATGCTGGCCAACATCGTGGTCGGACCGCTCGAACGTGCGCTGGACAGCCTCGACGAGACCCACGTCTTCGCGCAGATCCTCACCCTGGTCGACTCGCTGCGCGCCCACATCGGGGAGGACGAGGACCTGACCGGCGTCGGGGTGGAGATCGGCGGGCACGTGAACCAGGGCAGGGTGATCCGGTCGGCCAACGCGACCTGGGACCATTTCCCGCTCGCCGAGCTGCTGGCCCAGAGTCTGCGGCTGCCGGTCGCGCTGGAGAACGACGCCAACTCCCTCGCGCTGTACGAGACGAGCTTCCACGGGATCGACGACGACAACTTCGCCGTCGTCCTCGTGACCCACCTCGGGCTGGGGTGCGGCCTGGTCCTCAACGGCCAGGTGTACCGGGGCGGCCGGGGCATGGCCGGCGAACTCGGGCACACCTCCGTCGAGTTCGAGGAGGCCGACGTCGTCCGCTGCCGGTGCACGAACCCGGGCTGCCTGGAGGGCGTGGCCACCCCGCGGGCGATCGAACTCGCACTGCGGGAACGGGACTTCGACGGGGACTTCCAGGCCGCGCTCGGCCGGGGCGACGAGGAACTCGTCCAACAGGTCTTCGCCCGGGCCGGCGCGGGCCTCGGCCGGGGCATCGCCACCGTGCTCAACCTGCTCAACCCGACGACCGTGGTCATCTACGCGCCGCCGGAGCTGATCGGCCGGGCGCGGAAGTTCCACATCGACTCGACGGACTTCGGGACGGGGCTGGCCGCCCGGTACACCGCGGCGATGGTCGGGACGATCCGGACCCACGCCTTCTCCGACGGGGCGGACGAGTGCCAGTTCTGGGTCCGCACCACGGCGGACGAACAGGGCGCGAGGGCGGCCGCCGCGTGCCTCATCCACCAGGTCCTCCAGCAGTCCGCCGCCGACCGGACCGGCCAGTCCGCGCGCCGGTAGCACTCCTGCCGCCCGGTGCCACCAGAGGTAGGGAGAGGTTCGATGAACCGTTCGAGCGCGCAGCTCGCAGCAGGGCACCGGCCCGACCGGGTGGCGATCGGCCTGGACATCGGGGGTACGAAGATCGCGGGCGGGATCGTCACGGCGGCCGGCACCCTGGTGGAGACGCTCCCGCCGGTCCCGACGCCCGGCGACCAGGAGGGCACGCTGGAGGTGCTGCACCGCACGGTCGCGGAGCTGCGGGGCCGCCACCCGGAGGTCGAGGCGATCGGGGTGGGCGCGGCCGGCCTCATCGAGTGGCCCGACGGGCACATCCGCTGGGCCCCGAACAACGCGTACGAGAAGGTGCCGCTGCGGCGGATCCTGGAGGAGGCCAGCGGGCTCCCCGCGACCGTCGACAACGACGCGAACACCGCCGCCTGGGCCGAGGCCCGGCTCGGCAGGTCAGCCGACTACATGCTGTTCCTCACCGTGGGCACCGGGGTGGGCGGCGGCGTGGTCCTCGACGGGCAGCTGTTCCGGGGCCGGACCGGGATCGGCACCGAGGTCGGACACCTGATCGTCGACCCGCACGGAGGGGTGCGCTGCCCGTGCGGGAACATCGGCTGCCTGGAGGCGCTGGCGTCGGGCTCGGCGCTGCGGCGCTACGGCACGGAGGCCGCGCTGTCCGGTCCGGGCGGCCCGCCCGTCACCGGCGACGCGATCTTCGCCGCCGCGCGGGCGGGCGACCCCACGGCGCTCGCGTTGTACGCGCGGCTCGGCGACTGGCTCGGGATCGGCCTGGCGTCCCTGGTCACCCTCTTCGACCTGGAACTGATCGTCATCGGCGGGGGAGTGGCCGCCGCCGGGGAGCTGCTGTTCGCCCCGGCCAGGGAGAGCATGGAACGCTTCCTGTTCGCCCGCGGCCACCGGACCGAGCCCGTCATCGCGCCGGCCACGTTGGGGGTCGAGGCCGGCTGGGTGGGTGCGGGCCTGCTCGCCCTCGACCTGACCGCGTAGTGCCGGGTCCGGAAACCGTCGCGGTGCGGCGACCTCCGGACCCGTACCCGTCAGATGTAGTAGGTGTTGGGGTCCGCGCCACACAGGATCCGGCCGTAGGTCTCCGCGTTGACGTCGGGGTTCATCATCGCGTGCAGGCTGAAGGTCTGCAGGTCGTTGACGACCCGCTGGATCGGCACCGAGGTGTACGCCGACGCGCCGCCGCTGGCCAGCGCGAAGATGTCCGACGCCTCCCGGACCAGCTGCACCGCCGCGCCCTCGTCGGCGCGGCTGCGGCCCCGCTCCAGCAGCTCCCACGCCTCGCCGGACGCGCACTTGGCGTCCACGGTGGCCGCGAGCCGCTGCGCGTGGAACTCCGCCTCGTCGATCTTCATCGTCGCCTGGGCGATCCGCAGGTGGGTCACCGGCGCGTCGGCCTGGCTCGGGTACTCGGTGTAGGTGAGCTTGCGGCCGGGCAGCCGCTCGAAGAACGTGTCCCGGATCGACTTGGCCATGCCGAGGGCCACGCCGACGGTGGTGGCCGCGCCCACGGAGATGAACGGGGCCCGGTACATCGCGGTGTCGGCGTTGAGCTTCGAGGCCGACTCGCCGTTGACCACCATCGGCGCCGGCAGGACGCGTTCCTGGGGGATGAACAGGTCCTTCGCGGTGGTGGAGACGCTGCCCGTGCCCCGGAAACCCGTGGTGTGCCAGTTGTCGGTGATCTCCAGGTCCGACATCAGGACCGGACCCATCACCGGGTACGGCTGCCCGTTCGGGTCGAGGAGGATCGCCCCGATCTGCTGGTACCGGCTGCTGGTGGCCCCGCTGATACACGGCCAGGTGCCGTTGACCAGGATGCCGCCGTCCACCGGCACGGCCGTCGCGCTGCCCGGCCCGATCGTCGTGCACACCTGGACGTCGGGGTCCGCGAACACCTCGTCCTGGACCTCGTCCGGGAACAGGCCCAGGCCCCAGGTGGCGACCCAGGAGCACACCGCCACCCACGCGGCGGACCCGTCGATCTGGGCGATCTCGTCGGACACCGCGACCATGGTGCGCGCGTCGCTCTCGTACCCGCCGTAGCGCAGGGGGATCCTCATCCGGAACACGCCGGCCGCCGTCAGGGCGCGGAGCGTGTCCTCGTGCAGGCGGCGGTTCTCCGAGGCCCACGCGGCGTTGGCCCGGATCACGGGCGCGATCTCCCGGATCCGTTGGACCAGCTCTTCCCGGGACGGGGCGACGACAGAAGTAGACACGTTTGCTCCTCAGCGGAGTGGGGGTGCGGCGGAAGTCTTCTGACAGAGTTCCCCCAAACGCGCGGGCGTGGCTTCTCCCGTATTGCCGACCCGGGCGCCGACCTGGGCGGAGCCGCCGAAGTGGTCAACCTGGAAGAAGAACCGCGGCCCGGGGTTTGGGAGTCTGGGAGGGCTCCGATCCCGGGCGCCCCGCGTCCGGCCGGAGCCGGAGTCGTGTGGCGGGCGGCGTACCCCCGCGCCGGTCGACGCGTTGAGCCCGCGGGGGCCGCTCGCGGTCGCCGCGACCGGAGGACAGGAAATGGCGGAACGAACATGACTGGGAGGACACCATGAGCGACTTGTCCGGCAGGACCACGATCGTCGTCGGGGCGAGCCGCGGCGTGGGCCGTGGGATCGCCACCGCCTTCGCCGAGGCCGGCGCCCCGGTGGTCGCCGTGTCCCGCACGGCGGTCACGTTCCCCGAGCCGTCCAACGGCGCCGGCGGGATCCAGGCGGAGGTCGCCGACGCGGGCGAGGCCACGGTGCCGGCCAGCCTCCTCGACAGGTACGAGCCGCAGGTGGTCATCGTCGTCGCCGGCGCCGTCCCGCACATGCGGCCGTTGCAGGAGCAGACCTGGGAGACGTTCTCGGTCAACTGGGAGACCGACGTGCGGATCACGTTCCACTGGCTGCGCGAGATCCTGCTGACGCCGCTGCGTCCCGGCAGCAGGGTCATCGTGGTCAGCAGCGGGGCCGCGTTGGGTGGCTCCCCGCTCAGCGGCGGCTACGCCGGGGCCAAACAGACCCAACGCTTCATCACGGGGTACGCGCAGGACGAGGCGAACCGCGCCGGCCTGGACATCACGTTCACCACGGTGCTGCCCAAGTTCTCGCCGACGACCGGGGTCGGTGAACCCGCGGTGCGGGCGTACGCGGCCCGGTCCGGCCGGTCGGTGGAGGAGTTCCTCCAGTCGGCGGGCCCGCTGGTCTCCCCGGAGAGCGCCGGCGCGGCGCTGGTCGAACTGGTCCAGGCGGACGCGGCGGCCGTGGCGCCCGCGTACGTGCTGAACGGGGCCGGGTTGCACAAGCTCCCCTGAGCCGACGACGACGGGTACGGGGCGGGCCGGGTCACCGGGCCCGCCCCGTACCCGTGCGCGCTCCGACCCGTGTGACACGCGGGTACGGCGGTGCCGGCCCGACCACCGGCACCGCCGTACCCGTCTGGTGTCTCAGCTCTGTTTGAGGGACCGGGCGAACGCCCGCACGTCCTGCACGAACAGGTCCGGCTCCTCGAACGCCGCGAAGTGCCCGCCGCGCTCGAACTCCGACCAGTGCGTGATCGTCGGCAGCAGCCGCTCGGCGAACCGGCGGATCGAGGGCGCGATGTCGTGCTCGAACACCGCGACCCCCGCCGGGACCGTCAACGGCCACGGACCCGCCCAGCGCGCGGCCAGGTTCTGGTTCGTGCGGTCCGTGGACTCGTAGTAGATCTGCGCCGACGAGGCCGCCGTCGCGGTCAGCCAGTAGAGCGTGACGATCGCGAGGAACCGGTCCCGGTCGACGGCCTCCTCGGGGCGCAGGTGGGAGTCGGTCCATTCCATGTACCTCTCCGCGAGCCACGCCAACTGCCCCACCGGCGAGTCGGTCAGCGCGTACGCCACCGTCTGCGGCCGGGTCGCCATGAGCTTCATGTGCCCCGACAGCTCCAGGTCGAAGTGCAGCAGCTTGCCCAGCCGGCCCATGTCCACCGGGCTGAGGTCCGCCAGCTCGGCAGGGTCCTCCGGCGGGAAGGTCACCAGCATGTTCAGGTGCACGCCGGCCACCCGCTCCGGGGCGGTCAGGCCCAGCTCCAGGGACACCAGCATGCCCCAGTCGCCGCCCTGCGCCACGTACCGGTCGTAGCCCAGCCGGGCCATCAGCTCCCGCCAGGCCCGGGCGACCCGGTCCACGTCCCAGCCGGCCTCGCGGGTCGGGCCGGAGAAGCCGAAGCCGGGGATGGCGGGGATGACGACGTGGAACGCGTCCGCCGGGTCGCCGCCGTGCGCGCGCGGGTCGGTCAGCGGCCCGATGACATCCAGGAACTCGACGAACGAACCCGGCCAGCCGTGCGTGATCAGCAGCGGGGTGGCGTTCGGCTCCGGCGAGGTGACGTGGACGAAGTGGACGTTCGCGCCGTCGATCTCGGTGGTGAACTGGGGGAGCTGGTTCAGGGTCGACTCCATGGCGCGCCAGTCGAACCCGGTGCGCCAGTACGCCGCCAGTTCCTTGAGGTAGTCGAGGGGAACACCCCGGGCCCAGCCCTGGCCGGGCACCTCGTCGGGCCACCGGGTGTGCTCCAGCCTGCGGTGCAGATCGTCCAGGTCGGCCTGTGGGATGTCGATGCGGAAAGATTGCATGTCCCTGCCTTTCGTCGCGAATGCACCCCCAAGTTACTTTCCCGCGACGGTGCGGCACTCTTCCATGTTGCGCAGATGCCCGCCCGGGGGCCTGTGCGCGACGGCGGGCTACAGGAAGCTGATGTCCGTGTCCCCGGTGGGGTCGCCGTCGGCGGTTCCCCCGTCGTGGTGGTGGTCGTGTCCGGACGGATGCGGCAGGAAGTAGCCCGTGGTGGCGATGCCGAGGCAGGTGGCGAGGAACGCCGCGCGTTTCCAGCGACCCTGCATCTGTCGCGCGAGCTGATCGGTGCCCGGAGAGGCGGGGACGCCCGGTCCGCGCAGGCCGTGCAGCAGCAGCTTGTGGCAGGCCTTCCGGGACTTGCCCACGAGATTGACGCGGGTGATGGCCCTGAGAATGATGGGGATCTCGCACCGCTCGACCTGCACGGGCACCATGCGGCGGCGGTTCAACGCGCTGGTCCACTCGGTGGTGCACCACGCCGAGGCGAAGTAGTTCCTCGAGAACACGGGCATGACGACGTCGGCCCGGTCGAGCTCGCGGTCGATCCACAGCGGGAAGTTCTCCCCGGGCGGGGAGTCGAGTTCCTGGAACACCGCCACGTTGCCCGACTCCCCGATCACCTCGGCGATCCACCGCGCCCATCCGAGATCGGCCGCGTTGTAGGAGAGGAAGACCCTGATCCCCGGTGGACCGCTCATGACAGGTGGAGTCGTCCCTCGATGACGATGTGACCGGTGTGGTCGTAGTAGCCGAGCTGTTCGTTCGCGAAGCTCGGCAGGCTGCGTTCGAGGCGGTCGACCAGGTCGCTGTTGATCCCCCACATGACCCGCTTCGCGTACATGTTGGGTCGCTGCCCGATCGCGCGGTGCATCAACCGCTCCTCCACCACGGTCAGGCCCATGGACGCCAACCAGGTGAGGACCTTGCGCGCCCGGGCCTCGTGCGGGTTGCGCATCAGGTCGAGAGCGAAGTGCCGCCCGAGCGGGTAGCCGTCCGCCACCATGGTGAAGGAGGCGATGATCCCGTTGTCGGTGATCTGCGCGAAGTTCGGCGGCACGGTGCCCCTGATCGGCTTCCCGGACACGGAGACCACGTCGATCGTGAACTCTTCTGTGTTGGCCCTCATGACCCATCCTCCTCCTGTGGGCAGCCGCGACTGCCGGGCGGACGCTCCGGAACGGCCCGGGACATCGAAGGAAATCGCGATATCACCTGAGTGGACGGAGCGTATCCACGACCCCCGCCGCCGTCGTAGCGGGTTCGCGACACTCTGACCTGACCCGTGTGAAACAGGGGGCTAGCCCATCACCAGGACCATGACGAGCAGGGCGAGATAGGCCAGCGCGAACGCGGCGGGCACCCACTGCTCGAGGGCCGCCATCGGCCAGTAGAGGGACCGGTCCCGGCCCGATCCGAGCCCCTTCCACTCGGCCCGCCAGTACGGGGACGCCGGCAGGCGCTCCTCCAGCGCGCCGATGACCCGGAACTTCGCCGACGACAGCTGCCGGTAGGACCGCAGGATCCAGAACCACGCCGCGCACTGCACGATCAGCACCACCAGGGGAAGCACGAGCGCCCGCCGGGGCAGGTCCGTGTCCTGCGCCCACGCGAGGCTCACCGCGGTGAACACGGCGGTGTTCGCGGCGAGGAAGAACGTGTTGATCGTGCCCCGGCGGGCGCTGATCCGGTCGGCCATCTCGACGTAGATCCGGTACTGCTCGAGGACGGCCGTCTGGTACTTCTCCGCCGGGCCCGCGTACGTGTCGGCGTCCACCCCGTCCGTCCACAGCGCCGTACGGACGTCGTCGATCGCCACCTGGCGGCGTCCGAAGTACCGTCGCAACGTCTCGGTGAACATCGTTCGATTATCGGGACCGTCCGCTGGGCGCGGTACCCGACGGACCCGCGCAGTCGCATCATCGACACCCGCGCCCCGGGCGGGCCGGCCACGGTTACACCGCCGGGCCCCGTCAGGTTCCCCAGGCGTCCGACTTCCGGGTCAGGCTGTACGGCGGGTCCTTGCGCCCATCGCGGAGCGCGGTCAACTCCGCGACCAGCTTCTCGATCGCGGCGTCCTCGTCGTGCCCGACGACGATCGGCGGGAAGCCGGGCGCGATCTCCCGGGGTCTGCCGCCGGGCAGCGCGACCGGGAAGATCCGTCGCTCGTCGAAGTAGTGCCGGTGCGCGTCGAGCTCCTTGCGCACCCAGTTGTCCGCCGGGTCCCGCAGGTTCACGTTCGCGGAGATCAGGGGGACGATGGCCCGCGAACGGCGGATGGCGGTCAGCAGCGCCGGCGGGAACTCCTTGCCGTGCGTCGGGTAGTCCATGAACACGGCGAGACCGTGCGCCCGGAGCGCGGAGCACCACCGTTCGGCGGCCGGTGTGTCCACCGAGTTGTAGGCGACGAACACGTCGTGGTCGAAGCACTGGGCCGCCGCGCGCCGGAGGGCGTGCTGGAACGCGTCCCGCTTGCGCACCTCCAGTTCCCTGAGGGCTGCCGCGCTGACGAAGAGCACCTTCGTCTCGTCGTCGATGATGTTGAACGTCTGGCAGGGCAGGACCATGATCTCCGGCAGCTGTGCCCACAGGATCGGGAACTGCGCCCCGGTCAGCACCCGGTGCGGCGCCGAGGCGCTGGACACCGCGCCGGACGCGAGGATGTAGATCCCGTCGGCGACCGATCCGCCCTTGTGCCGTGCGCTCTGGACCGACTCGACGGTCAGGTGCAGGCTGCCGCCGTCGGGCACGGTCACCAGCTCGCACTGGCCGCTGAGGGTCCGGAGCGCGTCCTTCCACTTCTGCGCGCCCTTCGTCAGCGGCCCGGCCCGGTCCTGGCCGACGAGATAGGGGACGTGCTGGCTCACGTGCTCCAGCACCCGGTACGTGATGAAGCTGTCGAGCCGGTCGCGGGCGTCGGCGCCCTGCCCGTTGTTCGGCAGCCGCGACACGAGGTCGTTGTGGTTGAAGGACAGCAGCGCGGTGTCGCTGAGCGCGACGAGGTCCGCGGTCCTGTTGCGCGACAGGGCGAAGGCCAGCTCGCCGACCACCTCGCCCTCCTGGTGCACGTGGGCCGGCTCGGCGGGGCTGTCGGAACCCTCGCCCTCCGACTTGTAGACGCCGATCTGGCCACGGAGAATGGCGAACATCGTGTTGCCCCGGTCCCCGAACCGGCAGATCACCTCGTTGTACCGGCGCTCCACCAGCTGGCCGAGCTGCACGATCACGGGCAGCACGTGCGACCCGAGCCGCTCGAAGAACAGGTCGTTGTCGTCCTCCGCCGGCAGCCGGGAGTTGGTGAGCGACCGCGTCTTCAGATCCCGGAGCGCCGCCATCGCCCGGGGGTCGTGCTGGTTGACCTGGAGAATGCGCTTGGCGTGGTACAGCACCTCCCAGCCGCGCCCCTGCTCCTGGGCGCGTTCCAGCTTCGCCAGCTCCTCCTCGACGGGCAGGTCCCAGAGGGACGCGTCCTCGGCCGTGGACATCAGCCGCAGGACGACGTGCCGGCGGTTCTTGTCCCGCAGCAGCCGCCGGTCGTGGAACGTGAGCCCGGGGTCCGCGCCGACCGCCTCGACGGCGTCCTGGAACTCGCCGGTCACCACGACACCGTGCCTGCTGCCCCGGGTCAGGAGCCAGCCGGCCCGGTTGATGCCGTCCCCCACGATCTGCACCCGGCCGTCGGCCCCCCGCACATCGGCGACCTCACCCACGTGCGCGGTCACCCGCAGCGGCGTCCCACTGCGCAGAGACCAGGCCCGCAGCCCGGCGAGGAGCGCGATCGCCGGCCCGCACCAGCCGGCACCACGGAACACGACGTGCCCGCCATCGCCTCCCGAGGCCCAGACGACGTCGGCGGGATCGCCCTGGGCGATGGTCCGCGCGACGATCCCGTTGATGGCGGCGACCCGTTCGAGCTGCAGCGTCAGGTCGTCGATCTTGGAATGACCGACGATGTCGCAGGAGATGATGGCAACCGGGCGGACTTCGCCGAATGGTGTCTCCGACGCCGACGTCACAGGCGACTCCACGTTCCACGGGCCAACGGACTCGGAAAGCGCCACCTGGGCGGCCACAGAGGACCGTCGGTGGTCTCGCGCAGCCAGGCTACCCACAGTCGCGCGCCGGATACAACAGGCGAGCGGACGCTTCGGCGGGCGCACACCGGCCGCCGTGCAGATGGCGCGAATACCCCTGCGACGTTCCGCTGTCGATCCGGCGGTCGGCGACGGGTCCGCCCTGTTGAGACCCCGCACGCTCGACCGTCAGCCGCCGCCAGCCCACCTCCCCGGCCGTCGGCCACCGCCCGGTGGTCGGGTACGACGAACCCGACCGTCCGATTGCCCGGACCTGACAAGTTCGGCAACGTCGACTCGATGCCGTCCGTACCCGGAGAAGGGTGTTCCATGACGCGGTTCATTCTCAACGGTGTCCCCATGGAACTGGACGCCGCCCACGTGGCGAGAAGACTGGACGGTGTCAGGCCCGAGCCGGTCCAGGTGCACGCCGTGCGGGTCGGCGGTGTGATCTTCCCGGTTCTCCAGGCCTTCGAGGTGGCCAGTGCCGTGCCGCGGAGCGGATTCAACAGCCTCACCGCCCGACGGCATCTGGAAGCGCTGGGTTTCGAGGTCTTCAGCACCTCGGACCGGCCAGCACCCGGGGTCGGGTCCGTGCCCGCGCTCAAGCACGCCGGGCCGGCCCCCGCGACACCCGCACCCGGGGTCGGGGCCGTGCCCCTGTCGCCGGGCGGGGCCCGGCCCGACTATCCGCGCTACCGCGACCTGGCCGGACGCACCCGCACCGGCAGGCGCGCCGCCGGGATCCACGTCGTCCTCGTCACGCGGTCGGGCCAGCTCGTCCCGGACACCTGGACCCCCTGAGACCAGCCCCTGACGGGTACGTCCGCCGGAGTCCGCCCGAGCTGGGGCCCGTGGAACGTGCCACAGGCGCTCGCGCCGGGCTGAATGTCGTGGACGCCGCCATGTTCGTCGCAGGTGATCGTTAGGGTGGGCCTCATGGCCGGCGTCACCCGCAACACCCACGCGAGGAGCACTCCATGACGCTCACCGTCCCCGACGCCGAACTGGACGACCTGCGCTCACGGCTACGCAACACGCGCTGGCCGACGCCGTGGCCCGTGCTCGGCTGGGAGGCCGGCACCGACCCCGCCGAACTACGTCGTCTCGTGTCCTACTGGGCCACCGACTACGACTGGCGCACCCACGAAGCGGACATCAACGCGCTCCCGTCCCACTTCGCGGACATCGACGGCACGCCGGTGCACTACCTCCGCTTCGACGGCGAACGCCCTGACGCACTGCCGATCGTGCTGACCAACGGATGGCCCAGCTCCTTCCTCGAACTGACGACCCTCGCACGCCGGCTGGCCTCGCCGTCACGGTACGGCGGCGACGCGGCCGACGCGTTCACCGTCATCGTCCCGACGCTGCCCGGTTTCGCCTTCTCGCCGCAGCGGCCGTCGCTCACCGAACCGCCGCAGACCCACGAGATCTGGCACCAGCTCATGCACGACGAACTCGGCTTCACCCGCTACGCGGCGCAGGGCGGGGACCTGGGCGCGGGGATCACGTCCCGGCTCGCCGAAGCCCACCCGGAGGCGGTGGTGGGCATCCACCTGATGGCCGTCGCCAGCCCGGTCTCCTACGACACCGACACCGTCACCGCCGAAGAGCGCGCCTACCTGGACGCCGTCGCGGCGTGGTCCGCCGACGAAGGCGGCTACCAGCACGAGCAGAGCACCCGCCCGCTCACGTTGAGCTACGGGCTGGCCGACTCCCCGACAGGCCTGCTGGCCTGGATCATGGAGAAGTACCGGGCCTGGAGCGACTGCGGCGGCGACCTGTCCTCCCGGTTCAGCGACGACTTCCTGCTGACCCAGGCATCGCTGTACTGGTTCACCAACACCATGTCGACGTCGATGCGGCCCTACTACGAATACGCCCGGCAGCTGACGAGGAGGGTGGAACGGGTCGAGGTGCCGACGGCGGTCGCGCTGTTCCCCGCCGACCTGACCCAACCACCCCGCAGCTGGTGCGAACGGACCTACAACGTCACGAGCTACCAGGTACTGCCGCGCGGCGGCCACTTCGCCGCCCACGAAGAGCCCGAACTGCTCGCCCGCGACCTCACCCAGTTCTTCCACGCCCACCGGTGACCTTGGGGCCGCAGAGACTCAACGTGTTGCTTCCATCGACTGCTGTCTGCTCCGCGATCCGGAAGGTCGCCCGGGCCGCCCGGAGCCGTCGGTGGTCACGGGCTCACCGGATCCGGTTGGTCGAGCTGTGCGGCGAGGTCCTGCTGCGAACCGAAAAGCTCAGCGACGGGTACTGCCCGCCGGCTCGTACCAGCGAGATCCTGTCGGGCTTCCTGGCTCCACAGGAACGGGAACACCGCCAGGCCCTGGTCCAGGGCGAGCGTCCTGGTCTCGTCCTCCCAGCCGGGCCAACGCAGGTCCGCGTAGAACCCCGTGGTACCACCGCCCGCTATCCACGACAGCCACTGACCGTACCCGCAGCCCAGGTTCTCCCAGCCGAGGGTGTCGGGGCCGAAGTAGCAGAGTTCACCAGGGTCTCCCGGTCGGCCGAGGGCGGCGGGGTCCGCGCCGTTGAGTTCGAACCGGCCACCCAGCACGTCGTACCCGACCAGCATCGCGGGCGGCGGGCCGGCACTGCCGTCGGCACCGTCGAGAAGACCCAGCAGTCCGCGAGCCGGGTCACCGGCGCCGAGGACCCGCAGCCAACCGTGATCGACGAGCAGTCCGGCGGTGTGCAGGGCCAGCGCGCCGAGCCGGGAACGGGCAGTCAGCTGCAGCCGGTGCAGACAGGCCGAGCCGGTGGCCTCGCCTGTGGGCAGCACCTCGACGGGGACGGCCGCGCCGGTGAGTTCGTCGCGTAGTTCCGGCCACGCGGGTTCGGCCACATCTGTCAGCTCTTCGATCGTCCGCATCCGTGGATCATGCCAGGGCGGTTATGAGTCGGGGTCCAGCCAGTCCGGGCGCATCCTTGGCCGAGGCCTCACGGGGACGGTACGCGAGCGCCGTCTGCGCTGGGTCTTGTGTTGCATCCCGGTGTGGAGGTCAACGGAAAACCATCGTCACCGGCAGGACGTGGACCACGGCCAAGTTCACCGATGGAACCAAACCTCGCACCCGGAAACGCAAACACGCCGCCCTCTGGGCGGCGTGAGCACCCCACTGGGGGAATTGCTGTGTCCGAGGGGGGACTCATCCACACGAAAACCGCACCCATGCATTACATGGGTGTCCATGTGGAGCAGTTTAGTACTCAAACGGACATCGGTCAAACTAGCCTTATGGTCACACTGTGTAAGGCGTGACCTGGGGAAACTCGGCTGGCATAGGCCAAATATGGGGGGTCTTTTGCCGGCCGCGTTGAGACTGGCCGCACCTTAAGTCGCTTCTGTTTGTCCCAGGGCCTCTTCGAGGAGAAGCCTGGCGCGTGCCGGGGGTTCTTCGTCGGGAAAGATCTCGGCGCACAGGTCGAGGATCTCCTCGACGCTGGTCAGACCCAGCTTCTGCACCAGGAACTGGATGTCCTCCACGTCCTTGTTGCGGGCGGCCTGGACCTTCATAGCAAGAAGGTGCTCGGGCGAGGCCGCGGATACCCGAAGTCCCGGATGGTCGAAAACTCTCTGGGCCTGGGCGTCACCTCCCTGGGCGACGTAGACGCTGGCCTGTTCGTTGAGCCACCAGTTGGGCAGTCCCAACTCCGCGGCCACGGCGCGGGCTTCGTCCAGGACGATCCCATGGGGCTGGAAGACGGCGTCGATGTCGCGGGTGGAGCGCCTGCTGTCGTAGGCCATGGCCATCGCGGCGCCGCCGAACACGTACAGGTCCGCGACGACGCCCCTGCGGGCGAGTCGATCACCGAGCCTGCGGAACGCATCCTCGATTCCCGCGCGGTCGAGCAGCGGCGTGTCGTCGCTCACGCGACCTCCAACTCGTGGTCGGCGAGGAACACTCCGCGGCTACGGAACGCGGCAGGTGCGTGCACGAACGCGTCGACCCTGGCGGCGGGTGTGTTGTAAGGGAACCAGAACCGTCGCAAACGTCTTGAGTCCGCCCAGGTCGGGGCTCTACGCCCGTCGCGTGCCGCGAGATGCTCGGCCAGGGCTGCGAGCAGCACATCCCAGCGGTCATCGCCGGTACCGGACGGCTCCTCGGTGAGCAGTTGGTGTCGGCTTGCCTGGGGCTCCCAGCGGTACTCCTTGAGGAACTCCGCCACCAACCGCCACCGGGTCGACTCGTCAGCGCTGGCCAAGAATCGTCCTAATTCAGACACAGGCATTGCCTGGTAGGTGGGACGGTTCTCGCCAGTGGTCACGCTGACAATTTACACCGTGACCAGACTGGGCTTTGCGTCTGCGCGGGACCGGCAATGTCATTGAAGTCCGGGGATGCTTACCGGTCAGATCGTTGGGAGGGGTCGACTTGCTCGATGTGGCGCAGCTGGGCGGCTATCGCTTGAGCCTCGTCGGTGGCGTCGTCGCCGGGGTGATGGATCCACCATTCCGGCCCCCAGCGAAGGACCCGGCCGTACAAGGTGAGGATCAGTCCGTCCTCGAAGTCCGCCGCAGGGACGCGGACGCTGCGTACCAGCGGGTCGGTCTCACGGTCCGCCGTGTAGGTGCCTTCGCCGGGCACGTACCGCCGCGGCTGTTCGTCCCAGCAGTCGAAGAACACCCATCCTGAAGCGTCCGCTGGCGTATAGCACAAGATGCGGTGTGCGATGACCAGGCTCGGCGGGCCGAAGGTTGCCTCGACCTCGCTGCGGCGCAGGTCACGCTTGCCCACCCACTCCCGAAGCTGCGAGCCGTCCAGGGCCGCAGACTCGTTTGGGCTGAGGTGCCGGTCGACGGTCAGGTAGCCCAGTCGGTGGAAGTGTTCGGCGTGTACGGAGGCGACCTCGGCCGTGCAGGTGCGCTCCTTGCCGAAGATCGTCGTGAACGGGCCGGACACGCCGAGTTTGCCGTAGCGGCGAAGCAGTTCGACAGTCTGATCGCGCTCGGTGTCACGGTCGTCGAGGAAGCACAGGTCCCTCAGCCGCATCCAGCACAGCGTGTCCATCGCCCGGCCGTCAGTGGCCCACATTTCCGGTCGGGTCAGCATCCGTGACAGGTCATCGAGCCACCACTGCCGAAGATCATCCGTCGAGCGCATCACCCGACGCTACCAACCGGCAGAACCGGCTGTCAGGCACGCCGAACGCAGCCACTCCCGGCCGGTCGTAACAATTGTGCGGACTATTCATGTGCTGCTCTCGCTGACCCATGCGGGCTGGGACCAGTAGGGGAGTACGTGGTCAGGGATCCCGCCGATGCGGAGCAGCCATTCGTCGGCGAACGTGCCGATCACCAGGTCCGCCGATTCGAAGCGGAGGATCACAGCGCCGCACGCGGGTTCGGTGGAGTAGCCGCAGATCACAGCCGCGTCGATGAGCCGGGAACCGACGACTGTGGCCAGCAGATCCGGGGCTTGGGCCGGTGCGACCCGGGTCTCGCCACATTCAGCCAGATCGTAGGAGTCGTACGGCTCTTCGATCGACAGCTCGAGCCGTTCCCCGCAGCCGTGCATCATCAGGGACTGCAGGTTCTCGAACCGGAACCATGGGTGTAGCAGGCTCTCGGTGTCCGGCCCGCGACGGCCTTCGGACCAGTGCCGGGCCTCGGCCACCGAGAGCAACCGCCGGCCGATGAGCGCCCGGAACTTGGCCGCGACCAGCTCGACTTCGCTGAACCCGATCCCGCCGCGCCGCTCCGGGAGTTCCAGTGCCTTGCGGATGGCCTTGACGGTGGCCTCGTAGATGTCGCCGACGCCGGTATCGATGTCCGTGGCGAGGATGTCAGTGACCGTGACGTGGCCCCCGTCGCGCAACGCGGGGATCGTGTCCAACGCCCGTAGAGCGCCCAACTCGGACTCGCGGCTCCAGTCGTCGTAGGCGGATGCGGTGACCAGCACACCGGAGGGCTTTGCGAGGTCCACCTCGACAGTCACGCGTGCGAACCGACATGACCGGGCCGTCTGCTTCGCGACCCGGAACGTTGCCTGTGCGACTCGCGGCCGCCCAGCGTCGTAGGCGGTCACGTGCCCGCCTGTTCGGGCTGGCCGAGCTGCGCGGCGAAGTGTTCCTGCGACACGAAGATTTCGGCGACCGGTACCGCGCGCCGGCTCGTACCGGAAAGGTCCCGCTGGGCTTCCTTGCTCCACAGGAACGGGTACACCGAAATGCCCTGGTCGGGGGCGAGCGTGCTGATCTCCTCTTCCCAGCCGGGCCAGCGCAGGCCGGCGTAGAACTCGGTGGTACCGCCGGCGGTGATCCACGACAGCCACTGACCGTGCCCGCAGCCCAGGTTCTCCCAGCCGAGAGTGTCGGGCCCGAAGTAGCAGAGTTCACCGGGGTCGCCGGGCCGGCCGAGGGCGGCGGGGTCGGCGCCGTTGAGTTCGAACCGGCCACCCAGCACGTCGTACCCGACCAGCAGCGCGGGCTGGCCGGCGCTCACGTCGGTACCGTCGAGGAGCCCCGGGAGTCCGCGGGCCTGGTCGCCGGCGCCGAGGATTCGCAGCCAACCGTGATCGACGAGCAGTCCGGCGGTGTGCAGCGCCAGCGCGCCGAGCCGGGACTGGGCGGTCACCTGGAGCCTGAGCAGGCAGTCCCGGCCAGTGGCCTCGTCGGTGGGCAGCACCTTGACAGGGACGGCCGCGCCGGCCAACTCCTCGCATAGTCCGGGCCACGCGGGCTCGGCCACCCCAGTCAGCTCTTCGATCGTCCGCATCCGTGGATCATGCCAGGGCCGGCGGTTTCTCGAATCATGATGGTGTTGTGCTCGGTCGCTGGCTACGCTGCTGGGCTTGTGTCAGTTGATGGGGGAACGATGAAGCTTGCCGAGGCGCTCGCCGAGCGCGCGGACGCGGTGCGTCGGGTGGAGCAGTTGCGCGCCCGGATCACGGGCAGTGCCCGGTACCAGGAGGGCCCTGTTGATTTCGCTGCCTTGATTTGAGCGCCAGCGCGTCACTACTTCGGGTGGCATGTCTTGGTGGGGGTGTTCTGTGGCTTGCGTTATCGGAGGTAGCCGAGTTGGGTCATCATCCCGGCTTGGGCATGGTAGGCGTTGTGGCAGTGGATCATCCATCGGCCGGGATTGTCGGCATCGAAGTCCACGGGCAGGGTCTGGCCGGGCAGCACGATCGCGGTGTCTTTGCGTGCTCCGCCCTCGGTGAGGGCGAAGGTGTGGCCGTGCAGGTGTACGGGGTGCCACATCATGGTGGTGTTGACGAACTCGATGTGCACGCGCTCGCCGGCCCGGATGGGCTCGAAGCGCTTGAGGTCGTGGCGGCGGTTGTTGAACGCCCAGTCGTAGCCCATCATGCCGCCGGTCAGCGCCATGCGGATCGTCCGGTCAGGAGGCCGGGTCGGTAGGCGGGTGGCGTCGGTGGGTGCGAGTTGGCGGTGGGTGACGATGCGGCCGTCGAGTTCGCGCGGCCGGGTTGCGGGCCCGGGCGCTGTGCCCGAGCTGGTCCGGACGAGGCCGAACGCCGTCGCGTTCTTGCCTTCGGCGAGCGCGACGAGTGGGAACACCCCGTCGTCGAGGGTGACCAGGGCGTCGTAACGCTCGCCCATGCCCAGCAGGAGCGCGTCGGTGTCGACCGGTTGGACCGGGTACCCGTCGGTGTGGGTGACGGTGAGCCGGTGCCCGCCGAGCGCGACCCGGAACGCTGTGTCGGCGGCGGCGTTGATGATCCGAAGCCGGATGCGGCTGCCGGGCCTGCCGGTGAACACCTGCGGTGCTGCGGGCAGGCGTCCTCCCAGCAGAAAATGGGGGTATGCGACGTCGCCCGCGTCGCCACCGAGCAGCGAACTTGCCGCCCCCGTCATACCGTGCCCGCCCATCATCCCTCGGCGTAGCCCGGCGAAGGCGTCGTCGGGGGTACCGGCGATGCCGTCGAGCCAGTCGTCGAGGACGATGATCCATTCGTCGTCGTAGCCGCCGGGTTCGTGCGGGTCGTCGACGATGAGCGGCGCGTACAGTCCCCGGTCGAGTTGGACGCCGGTGTGCGGGTGCAGCCAGTAGGTGCCGGGGTGCGGGGCGGTGAACTGGTAGGTGTGATCTGCCCCGGTCGGGATGTGTTTCTGTGTCAGGTCGGGCACGCCGTCGTTGTCGTTGCGTAGCGCTACGCCGTGCCAGTGGATGCTGGTGGGCTCGGGTAGCCGCTTGGTGAGGGTGGCGCGGAGCTGTTCGCCGGCGGTGATCCGGATCGGTCGGCCGGGGATCTGCCCGTCGTAGCTCCACGTATTCACGATGGTCCCGCCGAGGTCGACGGGGCCGGCGGTCGAGGTGAGCCGGATGTCGCGAATGGTTCCGGGGTTGCGGCGGGCCTCGGCGGCGCGGACCTCCTCGCCGTCGGGGGTGACGAACGCGGCCGGGTCCGGGGTCGTGTCGCAGGCGGCGGTGAGCCCGGCGCCGAGGGCGGCCATTCCGGTGGCGAGGAGCGTGCGTCGTCTCATGGCTGCCGCCTCATCGTCGGGCCGGTCGGATCGCCCGGCGGTAGATGACGGCCGCGGTGACGGTGAGGACGGCGATCCAGCTCAGGGCGATGAGTAGCGACCTGGTCTCGTCGAAGGTGTCTGTGACGGCCGCGTCGATGAGGACTCGGGTGCCGCCGTAGCCGGGCAGGTAGTGGGCCCAGGCGGCGGGCTGGCCGCGCAGCATCGGGCTCTGGGCGATGCCGAGGTCCAGGAACGGGAAGAGAAAGGCGATGAACACGCCGGCGACCCGATCGAAGACCGGGGCGAGGATGACGCCGATCAGTGCGTAGCAGCCGGCGATCAAGAGGTTCGCGGCGAAGTAGAGGGCCCACTGCCGGGGGGAGAACACGGCGGCGGTGACGGCGAGCGCGGCGGCGGTGGACAAGGCGACGCCGAGGGTGATGACGGCGAGCCGTGCGGCGAGGACGACGGTGGGCCGGAGTCCGGCCAGTGCGAGCCGCCGGTCGCCGGGGCGGGTGTCTGCGGTGACGAACAATCCGACCAGCGCTTCGGGGTTCACCACGCACCTCCTACTATCACGCGTCGTACCTGCGCCCTCACGGTGCTCGCGTTCGCCGGAGCCGTGCAGGGCCGGCCGGCCCGCCCCCCGGCCGGCGAAGGTCCCGTCACCGGGCGGGTCTGGTCAGCCACCGGTCGTGGTCGGCGTCGAATGCGGCGGCGCAGTGGGGCGAGCAGAAGTAGAAGGTCTCCGCGCCGATGGTGCGGCCGATGGCGCCGACCGGGTCGACAGGCATGCCACACACCGGATCCGTCACGGCAACGACCTGTTCCATGATTGCTGGCTCCCGGGTCTCGACGTGCGGCTGGACAAGGGGCACGGTCGTGGCAGGCAGCGGTGTGGCTCGCCAGCGGCGTAGCCGGCTGGCGTTGGCGACGACCGACAACGACGACAGGGCCATAGCGGCGGCGGCCAACATTGGGCTCAGCCTCAGCCCCCACAGGGGATAGAGCACCCCGGCGGCGACGGGGATGCCCAGGGCGTTGTAAATGAGGGCGAAGAACAGGTTCTGCCGGATGTTGCGCATCGTGGCCCGTGACAGCCTGATCGCGGTGACCACGCCGGTCAGGGATCCGGAGATGAGGGTAATGTCGGCGGCCTCGATCGCGACGTCGGTGCCCGTGCCGATGGCCAGGCCCACATCGGCGGCGGCCAGGGCGGGGGCGTCGTTGATGCCGTCGCCGACCATGCCAACCCGTCGGCCCTCGGCCTGCAGCCGGCGGATCTCGTCGGCCTTGTGTTCGGGCAGCACCTCTGCCAGTACTCGGCGCACTCCGACCTGGGCTGCGATCGCGGCGGCGGTGCGCTGGTTGTCGCCGGTGAGCATGACCACCTCGACACCGAGTTTCTCCAGCGCAGCGATGGCCGCCCCGGAGTCGGCTTTCACAGTGTCGGCGACGGCGATCACCCCGGCCGGCCGGCCGTCGACGGCGGCGAACACTGCGGTCTTGCCCGCCCCGGACAGCTCCGCGGCGTGCGACGCCAGGGCCGTGGTGTCGATGCCAGCGTCGGCGAGCAGCCGGACATTGCCGACCAGCACCTCCCGGCCGGCGACCGTGGCGCGGACGCCCTTGCCGGTGATCGAGTCGAACCCGGTCACCTCTGGGAGGGCCAGGCTCCGGGCGCGGGCGCCGGCCACGATCGCCGCAGCCAGGGGGTGTTCGCTGTCGGCCTCGGCGGCGGCGACCAGCTCCAGTAATTCGGCCTCGGTCAGGTCGCCGGCGGGGCGCACGTCGGTGAGGACCGGCTTGCCGGCGGTGACGGTGCCGGTCTTGTCCAGCACGATCGTGTTGAGCCGGTGCGCGGTCTCCAGTGCCTCGGCGGAGCGGATCAGGATTCCGGCCCGGGCGCCCTTGCCGGTGCCGACCATGATGGACAGTGGGGTCGCCAGGCCCAGCGCGCACGGACAGGCGATGATCAACACCGACACGGCTGACACCAGGGCGACGGTCAGCGCCGGTGGCGGCCCTGCGACGAACCAGATGGCGAACGTGGCGATCGCCACCGCGATGACGACCGGCACGAAGTAGGCGGAGATCGCATCGGCCAGGCGCTGGATGGGGGCTTTGGACGCCTGGGCCTGCTGCACGAGCCGGATGATCTGGGCGAGCATCGAGTCCGCCCCGACCTTCGCGGCCCGCACCCGCAGCGACCCGGTCCCGTTGACGGTCGCCCCGACGACGGTGTCGCCGGCGCGTTTGGTGACGGGCATCGGTTCCCCGGTGACCATCGACTCGTCCACCGCGGAGGAGCCCGACACCACCACCGCGTCCACGGGGATCTTCTCCCCGGGCCGGATGACGACCTCGTCGCCCACCGTCACGTCCTCGACCGACACGTCGACCTCCGTGCCGTCGCGCACCACCCGGGCCGTGCGGGCCCGCAAACCCAGCAGGGCCCGGATCGCCTCACCGGTACCGGCCTTGGCGCGGGCCTCCAGCAACCGGCCCAGCAGAATCAGGGTGAGGATGACGCCGACGGCCTCGAAGTACACTTCCCGCGCGTTGGCCGGCAGCGCCTCCGGCGCGAGCGTGACCAGCAGGCTGAACACGTATGCGGCGGTGGTGCCTAGCGTGATCAGGCTGTTCATGTCCGCGGCCCGGTTGCGCAACGTCAGCCAGCCGGTGCGGTGGATCGGCCAGCCGGTGTAGAACATCACCGGTGTGATCAGCGCGAGTTGCAGCCACCGGTCGAGCAGCAACCCCGGCACCCAGCCGGCCCCGAACACCTCGTGCGCCATCACCGCGAACAGCACCGGCGCGGTCAGCACGGTCCCGACGGCGACCCGGCGGTTCAGGTCCGTGACCTCGGCCCGCCGTTCGGCCACCTGGGTATCCTCGACATCGGCTGCCGCCTCGGGCAGGACCGCCGCCGGGAGCACCTCTGTGGTTGTGGCTTCCGGGCTGTCGCCGGGTTCGACCAGCAGCCGGCCGTGGATCATGTTCATGCCACACGCGAAGCCCACCGTGCCGGCCTTGACCGGGGTCAGCCGCACCGTCGTGCGGGCGAACGCCGGCAGCGCCGCGCTGACGCCGAGGTCGGCGAACACCACCCGCGAGGTGCAGTCACCTGACTCCCGCCGGTCGAAGACGATCTCCAGGGGCACATTCTGGCGGACCCGGATCACGTCCGGCTGGTAGCCGCCCCGCACGGTCACCTCGATCCGCTGCACCCCGCCGGCCACCGACGCGTCCCGCACCGCCCGCTTTCCGAAGAAGAACCAACCCAACACGCCAATGAGCGCCACAGCGGCGGCCACGACGCCGAAGTCGAAAGTGTTCATCGCAACCGTCTCCTTCAGGAGCTCATGACACCGCAGCGACGATCATCGCGGAGCCCGGATCGCCGACGACTTCACGGCCGACCCGGCCCAGGGCCGGCCAGCCGGACCCGCGCCTCGTCGTAAGACGCGGCATCGATCTCCCCGGCGGCGAAACGCCGATCAAGAATCTCCAGTGCCGACGCCTGTTGAACCGGGCCTCCGCCCCGACTCGCGGAGCCCTGTGCCCAGCGCACGGCCACCCAGACGACACCAGCAGTCAGAACACCCCACAGCACCAGCATGATCAGCATCCAACCCATGCCCCAGCCATCGCCGTACATCATCACGCCCACCTCCGAATCAAACCGGTCACCTCCACGGTGCGCCGCGCTCCGCAGACTCCGCCAGTGCCCTCCGGCCCGAGCTGGGCAGGCCGTCTGACCCCTCAGGCAGCCGGCACCTCGCATCGGAATCGCTCAGATTAGGTGAAACGTCCCACGTCAACGGGCGAAGTAGAGCCGGGCGGTCACTGTTGCGTCCCCAAGGTCGACGGGGTGTCATCGTGACGGATCGACTCGCCCCAGACCGGAGCGCAGGCCTTCAGCCTTTCGCGGGCGAGGCTCGGCGGTCCATGCCCGCTCCGTGTTTCTGCGTATTGACTATGGGTAGTGGTGCTGGTCTTCCTTGCATGGCACCGCCGTGCGACAGGTTGCCGGCGGCTACTACCTGTCCTAGTATCGGCGTTCAGTCGGCCGGCTGTTTGTCACCCGAAGGGATGACGCCGGTCGTCACCGCCGAGTCGCCCAGTTGGGCGAGCCGGGGACCCAAGGTACGTGGGGTGAATCCGCCGGGCCCAGCTCAGGGCCCTGCGGTAGGGCGCTCTTCCCGCCCGAATCCGTCAGCTGACCTGGTAGGCGGTCGAGGAAGAAAGGTTCATGCTGTCTTGTCACCGTCAACACGCCGCGTGGCGTTCGTGACCGCAGTCATCATGGCCGCCGTGCTGATCGCCACGCCGGTTCGCGCCGAACCGGAGGGTGGGACGAAGGAACTGCGCGACGCGCTGTCTGCCGCCTCGCAGGGGTACCAGGACGCCAGGACCGCGATCGCCAACGCCAAGAAGCGCCAGGGCGAACTGTCCGGTCAGATCACCGCTACCCAGGCCAAGGTGGCAGGGTTGAGCGCGGCAGTCGGGCTGCTCGCCGCGGCCCAGTACAAGAGCGCTGGGACGGGCCAGGCGCAGATCCTGCTCAACAGCGGCTCGCTCGACGGATTCCTGCAGTCGGCCGCGACGATGCGCTACCTGTCGGAGCGCGACGCCGCCGCGGTGAGCGCGTTCACCGCGGCTCAGGCCGAGCTCGACCAGCAGCGCAAGGACCTCGACGCCGCGATCCTGGAGCAGGAGACGCAGCTCAAGGCGCTCAGGACGCGTCAGGATGACGCGCTCAAGGCGTTGCGCAAGGCCGGCGGTGGGGACCCGACTCTCGGCTTCGGCGATCTGCCGGCCAACGCGACACCCGCACCGCGCAACCCGGACGGCAGTTTCTCCTCGGAGGGCTGCACGGTGCGGGATCCCTCGACGGGGGGTTGTCTGTCGCCGCGCACCCTGCACGCCTACAACGAGACGAGGAAGGCCGGGTTCACCCGTTTCGTGGGCTGCTACCGCTCGATGGAGGACGGCTACGAGCATCCCCGTGGGCGGGCGTGTGACTGGGCTGCGGCGGTCGGGGGCTTCTCGGGAGCGGCGACCGGAGGCGACCGAGAGTACGGCAACCGGCTCGCGGCCTGGTACATCGCCAACGCCGACCGGTTGGCGGTGCTCTACGTCATCTGGTACCGCCAGATCTGGATGCCGGGCACCGGCTGGCGGTCCTATTCGGGCTACGGCGGCCCGTCCGCTGAGCACACCGACCACGTGCACGTCTCCATCCGCTGAACCGTAGGACCGGCCCGGGGTGCCGCGCGCCGCCGACGGGCCTCCAGGTGGGCGCCCGCGAGTTGCGAATTCACCATGTCGTCGGAGTGAGCTGCCGCGAGAGCGGTGCTGCGGCGCGAGCGGAAACAGCGATGGTTATGGATTGCTTAACTGCGCCTCATGTTAGGCCCCACTTCACCTTAAATACTACTTTCCGTAGTAGGTGGAGCTACAAAGTCGATCTTCTCACCTACTAGCTGCGGTAGTAGCGTCCCTGGCAACCTCGCATCGAAGCGAGTCTGGTTTTGGGGAGACAACTCATGCGTATCCGACCCCTCGCGATCGCCCTGGCAGCCGCCTCGGCGATCGTCGGATTCACCGCCACGCCGGCGCAGGCCGACCACAGCTGGGGCAGCTACCACTGGTCGCGCTCCGGCGAGGCCCGGCTGACGATCTACTCCAGCGTGACGTCTGACTGGGCCGGCGCCCTGTCCACCGCCAACGCGGACTGGAACGCCAGCCCGTACCTGCAGAACACGGTCGTGGCGGGCGGCACGTCCAGCACGACACGGCGTCGCTGCGTCATGCCGGCCGGCGCGATCCGGGTGTGCAACTACGCCTACGGCAACAACGGCTGGGCCGGGCTGGCCTCGATCGACACCGACTCCGGTGGCACGCACATCAACCAGGCCAGCGCCAAGATGAACGACACCTACGAGGCCGGCCGCAGCGCCGCCGAGCGCCAGGGCGTCATGTGCCAGGAGGTCGGCCACGACTTCGGCCTGGGCCACCAGGACGAGGACATGACCAACGCCAACCTGGGCACCTGCATGGACTACACGCGGGACTGGTCCACCAACCAGCACCCCAACGCCCACGACTTCAACCAGCTCGCCGCGATCTACGGCCACTCCGACGCCGCGTTCAAGGCCGCCGCGCCCTCGACGACGTCGATCCGCACCGGCAACACCGTCACCATCATCACCTGGGCGTCATGAGATCCGTCGTCCTTCTGGTGCCCGTCGCGGCCCTGCTCCTGGCAGGCTGCGGCGGGCAACCGCCATCACCCCGACCGTCGGCCGCGATCGCATCGAGCGCGGCGCCTGCCCCGCGCGGCACCTCCGGAACGCTCGTTATCAACCAGAGCGGCGCGGCTCCGGCGCGCACCGCCTGGTACGCGCGCGTCGAGACGCCCGACGCCAAGCCATTGACCGAGGCGGCCTTCCCTCAGGGACCGATCACCCTGACCAAGGAGCTGACGGCAGGCAAGTACAGGGTCATCGCCTGGCACCGTGCCTGCGCCGACGTCTGCCCGACGACGGGGGAGAAGGGGCTCGGGCCGCTGGAGGAGGTCTGCGGTGCGACCGTCACCGTGACGGCAGGGGCCACCCTGACCGCGACGGTGACCATCGACGCGGAAGGCACATGCGCTGTTGCGGTGCCCGGCCCAACAGTCAGCCCGACACCCTGAGCAGCATGAACCCTGGCATATCGGATGATTCCCCGCGCAACAGTGGCGGCAGTAGGCTGTCGGGCGTGGCCGTAGCCTCCGGATGGCGCCGGGCCGCGCGAGTCCGCCTCGCGCGGCTTGTCGTGCTGGCTGCCGTGGTGACCAGCGTCGCCCTCTCACACGGTATCCAGTGCGGCGACGCCACGATGACCCATCTGCCCGTGCCGCACAGCACGGGCGACACGATGGCCGGCCACAACATGTCCGACGCGGTCTCAGGCATTGACGATGCGACGCCCGTCGCGTGGCCGCTCGCGATCGTGGCGGCGGCCACCGACGGCACGTCCGGCGGCTGGGCGATGCTGGCCGGCGCGTGCCTGGTCTTCCTGACGGCCGTCCTGGTTGTCCTCGCACTCGGACAACCCCCTGGGACGGGTGCGATCCTCGTGCCCGCTGCCACCGGGCCGCCCATCTGGCGGCGTTCCCGCCGGCCCCGACCCGTGTTGGCCCAGCTCTGCATCCTGCGCACGTAGGACGAGTCCGTCCCCAGCACGCCCCGCGCGGCGTGCACCCGGATCTCTGAACACCCGGGGTCCGGGTCGGTCTTCGTCCCATCCTGCCCAAGGAGCTTTCATCCGTGAACCTCACCGCTGTTCTCATCACCGGCCTGTTCGCCGGTGGCGTGTCGTGCGCCGCCGTCCAGGGCGGACTTCTCGCCGGGCTGGTGGCCCGGCAACGTAGCGCCACCGCGATCACCACCGCCATCACAGCCAAGAACAAGGACCTGTCTCATCCGGTACCCGCCCCGCGCACCGGGTGGGCCCGCCTCGGCGATGACCTCGCCCCGGTCGGCGGGTTCCTGGCCGGCAAGCTCGTCTCCCACGCCCTGCTCGGCGCCGCACTGGGCGCGTTGGGCTCGGTGGTGCAACTGTCCGTCGGGCTGCGCACCATGGCCCAGGTCGCCGCCGGTGTGCTCGTCGTGGCGTTCGGGCTCGCCCAGCTCGGAGTCCCCGGCTTCAAGGGCCTGGTCATCGAGGTACCGGCGTCCTGGTCGCGGTTCGTGCGCGGCCGGGCCCGTTCGGCGTCGATGTTCGCACCCACCCTGCTGGGGCTGGCCACCGTGGCGGTGCCGTGCGGGGTCACCCTGTCGGTGGAAGCCCTCGCACTCACGTCTGGGTCGCCGCTGGCCGGGGCCGCCATCATGGCCGTGTTCGTCGCCGGGACCAGCCCCCTGTTCGCCCTGCTCGGCTACCTGGCCCGCCGCGCGGCCACAGCCTGGCGCGGCAGGCTCGCAATGGCCACCGGCCTCATCGTCGTGGCGCTCGGCCTGTACACGCTGAATGGTGGTCTGGAATTGATGGGTTCGCCGTTGGCGGCCTCCAACCTCTCGCGCGTGATGGGCCTGAGCCCGCAACCCGTGACCGCGGCCCTCGCCCCGGCCGACGCCGCCTCGGTCACCGTCGCCGATGGGCGCCAAACCGTCATGGTCACCGCCCGCACCGGCTCCTACTCGCCCGCGAACATCGAGATCGCCTCCGGGGTCCCCACGACGTTGATCGTGCGCTCCGAGGACGCCGAGGGCTGCGTGCGGGCCTTCGTGATTCCGTCCAGGAACAAGGAGGTGATCCTGCCAGTGCGCGGCGACACCCCCATCGACCTCGGGATCCTCAAGCCCGGCAGGCTCAAGTACTCCTGCGGCATGGGCATGTACACCGGCGCGCTGACCATCGTCGCGAAGCAGTCCCAGTGACCGCCACCTACGTCTTCCGGGTGCAGGGCATGCACTGCGCCAGCTGCGGGATGCTCATCGACGAAGCACTGGAGGACATCCCCGGCGTGACCTGCTCGACGACGTCGGTCAAGGCCGGCCGCACCACCGTCATCGCGGACAGCCGCGTCGGACCGACCGAACTCGCCGCCACGATCGTCGCGGCCGGTTACGTTGCCACGCACGAGGAGACCTGACGGCGGGAGGCAAACCAGTGGAACCCTCTGCGGCCGGGGCGGTTCGAAGACCCGCCCAGGCCCGTTCGGCGATAGCCTCTTGTTGAGGGCATTAGGCCCAGGGGCGGGTGGATGGCCGGGCTGGGCACCGTCCGGTGCTGGGTGGCGGCCTGATGCCCCCGCGTCGTGATGGCTCGGCCGCTGCGACCGAAGTCTTGTGGCACGCCCCCGGAAGAGTCACCGCAGCGATGACGGGAACACCAGCGGAGATCGTGCGTCGATGACCCCCGGTTCGGGGTGGGGCAGTGCGCCGCGATGGTTAGTGCAGGTCGCACAGTGCGACGCCGTACGGCAGCGTCATCAGTGCCACGCCCAGGGCGACGAACGGGATCGCGGCTGTGGTCGCCGCGGTGAACAGGAGCGCGACGCGCCGCGAGTCTGCGGGCGGGTCCAGGAGTCGGCGGACGCGGGCCGCGCTGCCGGGCCCGCCTGCGCCTAGGCCCGGGGCGGGGGGCCGGGTGGCCAGGAGGTGTAGGAGCGCCGCCGCGACGGTCGTGTGGCCGTGTACGCGTGCGGCGTCGTCGTCGGCGCGCAGTTCGCACAGCCGGGCGACCTCGTCTGCGGCGATGGCGAACAGGGGCACGAACGCCAGTGCTCGTCCTAGTGCGCGGGCGATGGAGATGCGCAGGTGGTCGCGGTGGGCGAGGTGCGCGTGCTCGTGGGCGAGCGCGGCGGCGAGTTCGTCGGGGGACAGTTCCGCGAGAGCGGAGGTGCTGGCCACGACCATCGGCTCGGGGCCGGGGAAGCAGTAGACGGCCGGATGCGGACTGTCCAGGATGTAGATCCCGGCTTCGGCGTCACGGCGGGCCACCAGCCGTAGCCCGGCGGCGTGGCGTAGGCGGGCGCGCCGCTCTCGGGACAACCGGATGCCGATCCAGCCGGCGACCCACCCTGCCAGTGCGGCGCTGGCGAGGCCGCCGAGAAGTTGCGCGCCGGTACCGGGCGCTGAGACGTGGGCCAGACCCTGCAGCGAGGCGATGCAGATCGACAACAGGTGCCCGAGGCGGTGCAGGGGCTCGAAGAGCAGGTCGCCGATGCTCAGGCAGGCGAGCAACCAGGAACTGAGCACGGCCGCGGCGGCGAGCTGCCAACAGGTGAGTGCGAGTTGTGGGCTGCGGCGGCCGAGGCGCAGCAGCACGGGCGGCAGGGCCACGGCCAGCACCGTTCCGGCGATCACCAGGGCGATGGCCGGGGCGAGGTTCATGGCTTCGGGGTGCGGCCTCGGCGGCGCAGCGCCGCACGGAGCTGGTCGAGGTCGTCGGACTCGATGGAGCCGACGAAGTGCAGCAGCGTCGCCATCCGGTCGCCTCCGACGTCGAGGGCCTCGCGCATGAGCTGCGCGCCGTACTCCTCGCGCTGGTGGACCGCCTGGTACTGGTAGGCGCGTCCGTCGAGTTCGCGGACCAGCCAGCCCTTGCGGTGCAGGTTGTCCAACACCGTCATCACGGTCGTGTAGGCCAGGCCGCGCTCGTGGAGTTGTTCGAGTACGCCGCGCACGGTCACAGGGCCCGACGCCGACCAGACGGTGTCCATCACCGCCGCCTCGAGCTGCCCGAAATCCTTCACGAGAGCATGGTAGCCGCCCACACCTTACGATGCCGCTTAGTAGCCACCCGTCACGCTGAGTGGTCGCGCGGTATACGGAGGATCCACCAACCTACTACTAGTCCAGATAGTAGGCAACGGTGGGAAGTGCTGTGAATTTCAACAGAGTCGAACCGTGCGAGGTCAGGGAGAAGCGCAGGTCGGTGCCATAATTTCACTGACGACCACCTATTGTTTGGGTCGTCGTGCCGCTCATAGTCTGGCGCTCCGGAAAGGAGCGCCTCATGCGCAGACCTCTCATCCTCGTCACCCTCGCGGTGCTGTTCGCCGCGCTGACGCCGCAGGTGTCGGCCGCCGCGCCCGTCACGTGCACCGGCGGCACGGCCGGTGGCTAGGCCTGCAAGAACATCGACCTGATGTCCAACCTCCCCCTTGCCTCCACTGGCGGTGGAAGTGGCGGCGGCGGCTGGGGGTGGACCGACCCGCAGGCCAGCCGGGAGTACGCGATCGCCGCCCGCTCCAGCGGCACCGCGTTCAACGACACCGGGTACCTGTACGTCAACGGGTCCAACGCCTGTTCGGGTGGCCCGCGCATGTTCAGCCTCGCCAACCCCAAGGCTCCGGCCTTCGCGGGATGTGTCGGCGCGGACGGGTACACCCATGACTCCCAGGCTGTGACCTACCACGACCCCGACGCCTGCTATACGGGCAAGGAGATCGTGCTCGCCGCTGCCCGGCGGCGGGTGGCGCACGCGGACGCGGAGTAAATAAATAGACTCTCGTCTATCTACTATGGATAGTAGTAGGGTCGCCGTCATCCCACCGCCCGTGGGATACCCCTCGGTAAGGAAGGAACGATCATGCGTCTTCGATTCTTGGCCATCGCCACAGCTGTCGTCGCCGGCGTGGTGAGTTTCGCCGCGGCGCCCGCCCAGGCCGGGCACAGCTGGAGCGGCTACCACTGGTCGCGCACCGGGCAGGTGTCGGTCAACGTCTACCGCAGTGTCACCTCCGGCTGGACGACCGCCTACAACACGGCCATCTCCGACTGGAACGCCAGCGCCTGGATCCAGGTCAGCACCGTCGCCGGCGCCACGGACACCGCCACCCGCTCGTCGTGTCCGATGGTGACCGGGGCGGTGCGGGTGTGCAACTACGCCTACGGCTCCACGGGCTGGTCGGGCCTGGCCTCCATCAACGTCTCCGGCAGCCACATCACCCGGGCCAACGCCAAGATGAACGACACCTACCTGGGTACCGCCAGCGCCGCCATGCGTCAGCTCGTCATGTGCCAGGAGATCGGCCACGACTGGGGCCTCGCCCACCAGGACGAGAACTTCACCAACCCGAACCTGAACACCTGCATGGACTACACCAACAACCCCACCAGCAACCAGCACCCCAACACCCACGACTACAACCAGCTCGCCGCCATCTACAACCACAGCGGGCTGGCGGCCGACGCCGACTACAGCGGACGCACCCTGATCCGCACCGGCGAGACCGTCACCATGGTCACGTGGAACGAGTAACACCCCGGCTCCTGGTTCCCGTCGCGGCCCTGCTGATCCTGGCAGGCTGCGGCGGGCAACCGCAGCCCGCGACCAAGACCCAGACCACCCCTTCACCGGTACGCACCAGCGCGGCGCCCGGCACCGACGCGCCCGGCACGCTGTCGATCACCCAGAGCGGCACGACCCCCGCCAACACCATCTGGTACGCGCGCGTCGAAACGCCCAACGGCAGATCCCTCGCCGAGGCGTCGTTCAACACCGGCCCCATCACGCTCGACAAGTCTCTGCCGCCGGGCAGGTACCGGGCGATCAGCTGGCACCGCGCCTGCACCGGCACCTGCCCGACCAGCGGCGAGAAAGGGCTCGGCCCGCTCGCCGAGGTGTGCGGCGCGGCCGTGACCGTGCCGGCCGGTGGCCGGGTCACCGCCACCGTCGTGATCGGCGAGGCCGGCACCTGCACCGTGCGGCCCTGAGAAACCGCCGAGGGCCCGGTCCACGCGACCGGGCCCGGCGTACTGCCAAGCGGATGGCGCGGTCGCCCGGCGCGGCCCGAGGTCGGGCTCGTCGGTCAATCGTGCCGGGGCGTCGGGCTGGCGTCGGCGTCGGGGCGCAGTCCGGCGAGGGTGACAGTGACGAGCCGGCGGACAGCGGCCTTGGACGACAGGCCGCTGGCCGCCGTGAGGGCGTGCAGGCAGTAGCTCGCGAGCTCGTCGGGCGCGACATCATCGCGCAGGTCGCCGGCCGCCGCGCCCTCGGCGAGCAGGTCTCGGATGAAGTCTCGGGGCTGGTGCTGGGCTCGCGCGACGTGTTCACCACGGTGCAGGAGTGCTGCGAGTTCGGTGCCGTGGTGCTCGTGGGAGATGAGCGCGTACGCCTCGAGCACGGCTTCGAGTCGCGTGCTGGCGTCGCCAATCTGGTTGCGGACGTCGGTGAGGTGTCGCAGGTGGCCGGTGACCTGGCGTTCGTGCCAGGCGGCCAGGATCGCCTCGAAGTCCGGGAAGTACTTGTACAAGGTCGCCCGTCCGATGCTTTCGCAAGCTCGCGCTCACCGCGCACGTGACGGCCTCGGTCGGGTGGCTCGGCGCGGTCGCCGGCTTCCTCGCCCTCGCCATCGCGGGCCTGGGCAGCCAGGACGCTCAGACTGTGCGCGCCGCCCATCTCTCGATGGAGTTGATCGGCTGGTTCGTCCTCGTCCCGCTGGCCCTCGCTTCGCTGCTTACCGGGCTCATCCAGTCAATGGGCACCGAGTGGGGACTGTTCTGGCACTACTGGGTCCTGGTGAAGCTGCTGATCACCGTCCTGGCCACCGTCGTCTTGCTGCTCTACGCCCAGACACTCGGCTACCTGGCGGGCATAGCGGCACAGACCACCTGTCGCGCGCCGACCTCGGCGTACTGCGGACCCCGTCGGTCGTCCTGCACGCCAGCTCCGCCCTGCTGTTGCTGCTCGTGGCCACGGTGCTGGCGGTGTACAAGCCTCGGGGACTGACCCGCTACGGCTGGCGCAAGCAGCGCGACCGACGTAGTGCGCCGCAGCAGTAGAAGCGACAACTCCTGCTCGGCCCCGACCGAACCGCAGCGGGGCGCTGGTCCTCCCGGTGCCAACAAGCTGCCGGATTCGGCTACCGTGAAAGCGAGACCTTGGCGGAGGGGGTGAGGCGATGCTGGCAGGACGAACACCCCTGCGCCTGCTGTTCCTCGCGCTCCTCGCCCTCGGCGTCATCGGGATGCACACCTTCGGCCACCCGAGCGACTCGCACGGCGCGCCCCCCGCCATGACCGGCGCGCACGCCCAGATGGCCCAGCACTCCATGCCCGCCCCGATCGCGGTGACGCAGGACGCGGTCAACGGCGCCGGCATGGGCATGGACCCCGTGGACGTCTGCCTGGCGATCCTCGCCGCGCTGACGATCGTGATCCTGGTCGGCGTGCTGCGCGGCTTCCTCCGCCGCCCCCACGTCCTCGGATGGCGCGCGGACCGGGCCTGGTCGACGGCGGGGCGCGGACCACCGCCGCCCTGGCGCGGACTGCTCCTCGCCGACCTGTCGGTACTACGGGTATAGGAAATCGCCACCAGCTGTGACGTCGTCGCGGCTGGCCGCTGGCATGACCTATCGCTCTAGACACACCTGACAGAAGAGGCAGCATCGTCATGAAGAACACCTCAACACTGCGCCGTGCCGCGCTCCTCGGCGTCGCCGCCGCAGCCATGCTCGTCGTGTCCGCCTGCGGCGGCGACATGGGCGGCATGGAGCACGGCTCCAAGCCCACCTCGACGGCACCGACCACAGCCGCGCCGACCGGTGCGGCTTTCAACGACGCCGACACCCAGTTCGCGCAGATGATGATCCCGCACCACCAGCAGGCCGTGGAGATGGCCACCCTCGCCGAGACCCGCGCGACGGAACCGGAGATCAAGGCCCTCGCGGTCGCGATCAAGGGCGCGCAGGACCCGGAGATCAAAACCATGACCGGCTGGCTGCTGGCGTGGGGCCAACCGACCGCGGCTCCCGGCGGCGGGCACAACATGCCCGGCATGTCCTCTCAGATGCCGGGCATGTTGTCGGGGGAGGAGATGGCCAAGCTCAAGGCGGCCAAGGGTGTCGAGTTCGACCGCCTGTTCGCCCGCGGCATGATCGCCCACCACAACGGTGCCATCGCGATGGCCAAGGACGAACAGGCCAAGGGGAAGAACTCCGACGCCAAGGCCCTGGCCGCCGTGATCGAGAAGGCCCAGGCGGCCGAGGTGGACAAGCTCCAGAAGATCCTCGACCGACTGTAGGGGTCCGCGCCGGGGACGGTGGATCCCGTCCCCGGGCGTGTCCTGATCGGGGATGCCTTGGTCCCTCGACGTACGCGCGTCGCGATCTGACCGGCGGCGACATTCACGCCCGTTGCCCCGATCCGTGGTGATCGGCCACCTCATCGAGGCAGCTCTGACGGTCGTATTCGGGCTGTCAAGAGGTGGCCGAGCACGGCCTCGCCTGTTTACTATCCAACGTAGTATTTCTCGGGAAGGAGCTCAGGTGGAGCTGATCGGGGATCTTCGGCACAGGCCGACGTGGTGCTGTCTCCTCGCCTCTGGCATGGTCCGCCCGTGAGCACCACCCACACCCACGTTGCAGGCCGGCCCTCGACGGCGGCTGCGCAGGTGACCCGGACTGCGGTGCTCGCCGCAGCCGTGTTCGGGCTGACGGTCATGGCCTATCTGGTGTTCCTGTCGCATGGGCCGCCATCTGTGGCCGTCCTGCCGTGGTTGGCCGGCTCGGCGGCGGCCCTGGCCGCGATGATCGTGGCAAGGCTGCTCGGCAGGCCCACCCACGGCCCGCTCGCCTGGATCCTGCTCGGCCAGGTGTTGGCGGTCGCGCCCGACCTCGCGCTCGCAGCAGGCGTGGCGCACCGACCGTGGATGAACGTGTTCCTCGGCCACCTGGAGATCGGTAACGCGTCCGGTGGGGTGATCGGCTGGCTGATCGTGGTCGCCGTCCTCGCGGCCGGGTACGCGGCGCAGCCCACCCTGCAGACCCCAAGGACGCCGGACTGATCCGGCGCGCCACGGCGCACCCGGTGGGGCCGGATGCCGCTTCAGATCGCCGACAACGAGGGCCGGCTTCCGGCGGGTGCGCGGCCTTGGCATAGACGAGGATTGTCAGGTCCTACTATCTCGCTTAGTATTTGCGATCAGTGGGCGACTCTCGTCTTAGGGGACCAGGTCGCCCGCCTGCCGGACCGTCACTGTAGAGGCGGCTGGCGACCGCTCCACTGAGGGAGACTCCGGCGGGTTCCGCCCCCGGGTGGGACCCGCCGGTGCGGTGACACCGCCCGACCGACGACCGCGAAGGGGCCCACGTCCTTGTTGGCACCATCGAGGTGGCGAGGCTGGCGGTGGGTCGCTGCGGTCGCGGTGACCACTGTCGCGCTGGCCCTGCCGTCCACGGTCGCGCACGCCGAACCGACCCGAGCGGAACTGGAAAAGCAACTCGACCAGATTTCCGGGCAGCTGGGCCCGGTCGTGGAACAGTACAACAAGGTCCGCGAGGAGTTGGCGGCGTCCAAGGCCACCGTCGCGGCACTCAACGCCGAACTCGCCCCGCTGCGCGAGCAACTCACCGCGGCCGAGGCCAGGATCGGGGCGGTCGCCGCGGCGGCCTATCGCGGCGGATACGCCTCCACCGCCACCATGATTCTGAGCAGCGAGTCCCCGCTCGTTCTCGTCGACCAGCTGACTCTCCTGGAGGCCATGGCGGCCGACCAGCGACGCGACCTCGCCGCCGTCACCGCGGCCAAGACGCCCCTCGACGCGCGCAAGGCCGACCTGGACACGATCCTCAACCGCCAGGTCGCCCAGGAACAGGAACTGGCGGGCAAGAAGACCCAGATCGAAACTGACCTCAAGCGGGTACGGGACCTGAGAACCCGCCTGTACGGAGCCGCCAGTCAACCCGCCGGCCGCTACACCGGGCCGCCTCCTCCCTATGTCGCGGGCAAGGCCGGGGTGGCGGTGCGCTACGCCTACGACCAGATCGGCAAGCCCTACCAGTGGGCCACGGCCGGCCCTAACGGTTTTGACTGCTCGGGCCTGGTGCTGGCCTCCTGGCGGGCAGCGGGCACGACCCTGCGGCACAACACCGTCATGCAGTACAACGATCTCCCGCACGTCGGCAAGGCCGACCTCAAACCGGGCGACGTCGTCTTCTTCTACGCCGACCTGCACCACAACGGCCTCTACATCGGCGACAACAAGATCATCCACGCGCCGACCTTCGGGCAGACCATCGCGATCGTCAGCCTCGACTCGTTCCCGTGGGCGGGGGCCGCCCGCCCGAGCTGATCCGAGGGGCATGCGTGCGGGAGATGAGGTGGGAGGGCGAGTCAGGCGGGAACGCACTGCCTGGGTGGCCTGGAGGTCGAGACTGCGTAGAGCCGGTGCGGCCAGTCGATCGCTGTCCGCGAGGTCGTGATGACACGCCCTGTCGTTGAGCGTGTGCCCATAGCAGAGCGTGCCCGCACCGGGGTCGGGTCGGAGCGTGGACATTCTGCCCCGTCGGCAACGAAGGCCCGACGATGGCGAGCGGCTGGCGCACGGTAGCCGTGATACTACTTTTCAGTCACATCAGCGGGAATTACTGGACACAGCCACGTATGGCACATTGACGGTGATGTAAGTGTCGCGTAATCTGCTCATTCGTGACCTTCGTATACCGCACGGGCGCGGTGGTACTAACCGCGCTCATTGTGGTGTATGCCGTGCTGTGTTCGCCTGGTGCGCACTCCGACGATGGCCACTCCCGTCACGACGTCGGCGTGATGATCGCGCTGGAGGAGCCCAGTCACGGCGAGGTGCCCGTACATCCGGCCGAGCACGAGCACCGAGCTCACTCCTGTGGCGCGTTGGTCGGAGGGCAGACCGCGACGAACGCGCCGACTCCGGGTGATCTTCCGGTCATCGCGCCGGTCGCCTACTGGTCGCCGGTCGCACCGGCGGGGTCGGACGCGGTGGTGCGCCGGCACCAGCTGCGACATCAACCTTCTGTCCTGTCTCTCGTGTGCGTGTCCCGGACCTGACCTGGCCCGGGGTGGCTGTCGCCATCCCCGCCGAGGTCGCTTCCGGGTCGTTCTTGCGAGTTCTGGGGAAGGTTTTTCATGAGAACTGTGGATGCGCTGCCGCCTGCCGGCAGCCTGGTCGGGGGCACCGCCTGCCGGTCGTTGGCGGAGCTGGTAGGCAACACGCCGGTGCTGTGGGTGCCGGAGTTGTGGTTCGGGGCGGGCCGGGGTTACTGGGCCAAGTTGGAGGGGCACAATCCCGGCGGGATCAAGGACCGGCCGGGCCTGCACATGATCTCCCGGGCCCGCGAACGCGGCGAGCTCGAGCCGGGGCGGCCGATCATCGAGTCCACCAGTGGCACGCTGGGGCTCGGGCTGGCGCTGGCCGGCATCGTGTACGGGCACCCGGTGACCCTGGTCGCCGACCCGGGCATGGAGCCGTTGATGCGCCATCTCCTCAAGGCGTACGGGGCCACGGTGGACATCGTCGCCGAGCCGCACCCGACCGGGGGCTGGCAGCAGGCCCGCCGGGACCGGGTGCGGGAACTGATGGCCGCCCAGCCGGGCGCGTACTGCCCCGACCAGTACCACAATCCTGACAACGTCGCCGCGTACGAGGCTCTGGCGTTGGAACTCGTCGGCCAGCTCGGGCGGATCGACACGTTGGTGTGCAGCGTCGGTACCGGTGGACACAGCGCCGGGGTGTCGCGGGTGCTGCGGCAGTTCTTCCCCGACCTGCGCCTGGTGGGGGTGGACACGGTCGGTTCGACGATCTTCGGCCAGCCGGCCCGCACCCGACTGATGCGGGGCCTGGGCAGCAGCATCTACCCGCGTAACGTCGCCTACGACGCGTTCGACGAGGTGCACTGGGTCGCCCCAGGTGAGGCGGTGTGGAGCTGCCGGCAGCTGGCCGCGTCCCAGCAGCAGACCGGCGGGTGGAGCGTGGGGGCTGTCGGCTTGGTCGCCAACTGGCTGGCCCGCACCTCCCCGGCTCACGAGCGGATCGTGGCGATCTTCCCCGACGGTCCTCAGCGGTACTGGGACACCATCTACAACGACGACTATGCCGCCGAGCATGGTCTGCTCAACGTGGAGCCGGCGAAGGATCCCGACGAGATGGGCCACCCCGGCGAGCGGGAGGTCACCCGCTGGACCCGGTGCGAGAACGTCATCGACCCGGCACCGGTGGCGGCTGCGGGAAGGACCGACAGGTGACGGGCACCTGGCGGCAGGTGAGGTCGTTCAACCGGTGCGTTCAGCTGCTCGCCGTCAATCAGCTGGGCATCAACCTGGGCTTCTACATGCTCATGCCGTATCTGGCCAACCACCTGTCCTCCGGCCTGGGCATGGCGGCGTGGACCGTGGGCCTGGTGCTGGGGGTTCGCACGCTCAGCCAGCAGGGCATGTTCCTCGTCGGGGGCATGCTGGCCGACCGGTTCGGGTACAAGTCGATGATCGTCGCGGGGTTGGTGCTGCGTACCGTCGGATTCGCCCTGTTAGGGTTCGTCGACACGCTCCCGGCGCTGCTTGTCGCCTCGGTGCTGACCGGTTTGGCCGGCGCGCTGTTCAACCCGTCGGTGCGCGCCTACGTGGCCGCCGAGGCCGGGGAACGCAGGGTCGATGCGTTCGCCGTGTTCAACGTGTTCTACCAGGCCGGCATCCTGATCGGCCCGCTCGTCGGCCTCCTGTTGATCGCGGCTGACTTCCGCACCGTGTGCCTGGTCGCCGCCGCCGTGTTCGCGGCGTTGACGATCGTGCAGGTGCGGCTGCTGCCGAACCAGCCCAGGGAAGAGGCGGACCCCGGGCGGGCCACGGGTTTGGCCGGCGTCCGCGCCGACTGGCGACAGGTGGTCGGCAACCGGCCGTTCATGCTGTTCTCCCTGGCGATGATCGGCTCCTACGTGCTGTCCTCGCAGATCTACCTCGCTCTACCGCTGCAGGCCGCCCGAGTGCTCGGCCCCTCCGGCGGTGACGTCGGCAGCAGCGTGCTGTTCGCCCTGTCGGCCGTGGTCGCGGTCATCGGGCAGGTGCGGGTCACCTCCTGGGTCAAGCGGCGGTGGAACTCCGGGCGGTCCATCACGGTCGGTCTCGCGCTGATGGGCGCCGCTTTCCTGCCCCTTGCTCTGACCGCGCACCTGTTCGTGTACCGAACAGGCGCGTCGGCCTGGGACGGCGCGGTGGCACTGGCGCCGTTGCTCCTCGCCACGGTCGTGCTCACCGTGGGCACCGTGGTGGCCTACCCGTTCGAGATGGACACGATCGTGGCCCTGTCCGGCGAACGGCTCGTGGCCACCCACTACGGCCTGTACAACACCCTGTCCGGTATCGGGATCACCCTCGGAAACCTGGGCACCGGGGCGATCTGGGGCGCAGCCGCCGCCTGGGATCTGCCCGCCCTGCCCTGGCTGGCGCTGATCGCCACCGGGATCGTCTGCACCACCGCCATCGCGGCACTGGCCCGATCTGGGAAATTGACCGCCGCCCCCACCGTCGTCCCCGCTGCCAAAGGAGCCGCAACTCTATGAGCACAGTCCTTTCTGTCACCCTCGATGACGTGCGGGCCGCGGCCAAGCGGCTGTCGGGCGTCGCCTACCGGACTCCGGTGCTCACCTCACGCACCCTTGACGAACACGTAGGCGCGCAGGTGTTCGTCAAGTGCGAGAACTTCCAGCGCATCGGGGCCTTCAAGTTCCGGGGCGCCTACAACGCCATCGCCCACCTCGACCCTGACGACCTTCGCCACGGGGTGATCGCGTTCTCCTCCGGCAACCACGCCCAAGCCGTCGCCCTCGCCGCCCGGATGCTCGGCACCCGAGCGCTGATCGTCATGCCAGCCGACACCCCGCCCATGAAACTCGCGGCCACCCAGGGCTACGGGGCACGGATCGTCACCTTCGACCGGTACACCGAAAACCGGTTCGAGATCACCGCCGCCCTGGCCGCCGAGCACCACCTGACGGTCATCCCGCCCTACGACCACCCCGACGTCATCGCCGGCGCCGGGACCACCGGCCTGGAACTCCTGGAGGAGACCAGCGACCTCGACGCGCTCCTGGTGCCGCTGGGCGGCGGGGGACAGTTGGCCGGCTGCGCGACCGTCATGCGGGCGGTGTCCCCGCGAACCCTGATCATCGGGGTCGAGTCGCAGGACGGGGACAAGAACGGCCAGTCCCTGCGGGCCGGGGAGCCGGTGCGGATCGCGGTGCCGCGCACCATCGCCGACGGGGTCACCGGGGAGGTCACCGGCGAGCTGACCTTCCCCATCATCCAGCGACTCGTGGACGAGGTGACCGTCGCCAGCGACACCGAGATCGTGCGGGCGATGTCGTTCCTGTTCGACCGGATGAAGCTCGTGGTCGAGCCCAGCGGCGCCCTGGCGGTGGCCGCGCTGCTGGCCGGCAGGGTGCGGCTGCCCGGCAAACGCGTCGGCGTGATGATCTCCGGCGGCAACGTCGGGGCCGACCGCTTCTGCGAACTCCTGACCGGGCCCCTGGGCCAGGCCGCGTAACGGCCGAGCGGCACCCGGCGGGCGCGATGCCGTCGGGTGCCGCTGGGGGAGTCTGTCCGCTCAGTGGTGCCCGTGGTGGTCGTCGCCGTCGGGTGTGGCCCCGTGGCCGGCATGCGCCTCATGGCCGCTGTGGTACTGGTGGACGACCGCGTGACCCTTGCCCCGCGAGATCATCCACCGGTTGACCGGCACCGTCACCACGAAGGCGAGCGCCAGGGCGCCGGCCAGGCTGGCCCAGAAGATCCAGCTGCTCAGGCCCGCGTCCATCGCGCCCGGGATGAGCAGCATGGCGGCGTTGTCGATGACCTCCATGACCGCGATGGACACGGTGTCGGCGGCGAGGGCCACGCCGATCGCGGCGCCCATCGTCAGGCCGGCCTTGAGCACCGGGCGGATGGTCAGGGCGTAACCGAAGACGAACGCCAGGACGATCGCGAGGATGATCGTGGGCAGGTTCGACCAGCCGAGCGCCGTGCCGATGATCATGCCGAGGACCTCGCCGATCGCGCAGCCGGTGAGGCAGTGCAGGGTCGCCGACATCGCAGTCCGCCAGCTGGTCTTCGAGGTGTGCATGTCGTGGTTCATGACCTCACCATACCCCTAGGGGGTATCCGCAGTACAAGCGTTTTGAAGATCGAAATAACTTGAACACGCATGTACGGAATAGCGTCAGCGTGCGCAACATTAAGTCGTACACCCATGTACGGTTTAAGTCTTGGAGGTTTCCCCGTGGCCCAGACGCTGGCCCCCCATGTGGCCCATCGCACCCCCGATCCTCGGCGGTGGAAGGCGCTGACGTTGCTGTCCGTCGCCCAGTTCATGTTGATCCTGGATGTGACCGTGGTGCAGGTCGCGCTGCCCAGCATGGGCGTGGACCTGTCCCTCGGCCGCCAGGCACTGACCTGGGTGGTGACCACCTACACCCTCGCCTTCGGCGGCCTGATGCTGTTCGGTGGGCGGCTCGCGGACCTGTTCGGCGCGCGACGGATCCTGCTCGTCGGGCTCGCGCTGTTCACGCTGGCCTCCCTCGGCGCGACCTTCGCGCCCGACGGCGTCACCTTGATCGCCGGCCGGGCGGCCCAGGGTGTGGGTGCGGCGTTGCTGTCGCCTGCGGCGCTGGCCATCGTGTCGACCACGTTCGTCGGTCCCGAACGCCACAAGGCCCTCGGGGTGTGGGCCGGCATCGGCGGCATGGGCGCGGCTATCGGGGTACTCCTCGGCGGCCTGCTCACGGCCGGGCCGGGTTGGGAGTGGGTGTTCGGCATCAATGTGCCGGTCGGCATCGTCGTCTTCGCCCTGCTGCTGCGCGTCGTCCCCGCCAACCGGGTGGCGGCGGCCCGGACCGGCGTCGACCTGCCCGGCGCGATCGCGGTCACCGCCGCCGTCTCCGCGCTCATCTACGGCCTGGTCACTGCGGGCGATTCCGGCTGGGACAGCCCCCAGACCCTCATACCCCTGGGTGCGGGCCTGGTCCTGGTGGGGGTGTTCGCCGCGATCGAACGCACATCCGCCGCGCCGCTGATGCGGGTGCAGATGCTCACCCGCCGGCCGGTGCTGGCCGGGGCGTTCCTCATGCTGGTCGCCACCGGACTGCTGATCGCGTTCTTCTTCCTCGGCTCCCTCTACCTCCAACAGGCGCGCGGCTTCGGCCCGCTGAAAACGGGCCTGATGTTCCTGCCCGCCGCGGTGGCCATCGGCGCCGGCGCACACCTCGGCGGCAGGCTGATCGGCCGGATCGGCGCCCGGCCCGTCGCGGCCGGTGGTCTGCTGATCAGTGCGGGCGGCGCGTTCCTGCTGACCCAGATCGGCGTCACCGGCACCGCGTACGCCACGTTCCTGCCCGGCCTTGCCGTTGCGGCGTTCGGCGTCGGACCCGTGTTCGTGGCCGCGACCACCTCGGCGCTGGCGCACGTCAAACACCACGAGGCCGGGCTGGCCTCCGGTGTGGTGAACACCTTCCATGAACTCGGCGGCGCCGTCGGCGTGGCGGTGGCCTCGACCATCGCGGCGGTGAGCATCGGCTCCACCATCCCGCAGGCTGTCGGCTTCGTCGACGCGTACGCGGTCAGCACGGTGGTCGCCATCGTGGCCGCCGGGATCGCTGTGGGTCTGGTGCCGCCCGGCAAGGCGGTGATCACCGGGGGCCCCCACGTTCACTAACCTGCGAGCATGGGTTCTCACCAGCAGGCCGCGGCGGGTAAGCGAGCCGACGCGGCCCGCAACATCGCCGCCATCACCGACGCCGCCCTCGACCTGTTCAGCCGCGACCGCACAGTCAGCATGGCCGACGTCGCCAGGGCCGCCGGCGTCGGACGCGTGACCCTCTACGCGCACTTCCCGTCGCGCGAAGCGCTCCTCGACGCGGTCCTGGCCGCAGCGATCGAACAGGCTGACCGGGCACTCGACGCCTGCTCGCCGGAGGAGGGGCCGGCCGATGAGGCGTTCGCCCGGCTCGTGCGGTCTGCTTGGTCGATCCTCGACAAGCACCGTGGCCTGCACGTCAACGCCCTCGCCGAACTCGGCACGGACCGGATGCGCGCCGGCCACGCCCCCACGCTCGGCCGGGTCGAGCGGCTCATCGCCCGAGGTCAGGCAGAAGGAGTCTTCCGCACCGACCTGCCACTGACCTGGCTGGTCACGACCGTGTACAGCCTCCTGCACGCCGCAGCCGCCGAGGCCGACTCGGGACTTCTGACCCCGGAGGCGCTCCCGGCGGTCCTGGAGACCACCCTGCTCGCCATCCTGAGGCCACCTCTTACATAACCCCCTGGGGGTATGCTAGGTTCCTCTCCGTCAGATACCCACTGGGGGTATCTGACGGAGAGGACTTCGTCATGTGCGCAAGCGAGCCGACCACCGCCCAGATCGAGAGCTGTGCGGTCGTGGGCCAGACGTTCACGGTCGCCGGGATGAGCTGCCAGCCGTGCGCCACCCGGGTCACCACCGCCGTCGAAGCCGTTGACGGCGTCACGGGCGCCACCGTAGACCTTGCCGCGCGGCTGCTGACCGTGTCCGGCACTGCCACCACCGCCGAGATCCACGCCGCCGTCACCCACGCCGGCTACCAGGTCGTCACCTCCTGACCGCACCAGCGGTCACATGTCCGGCCCGGCGCTGATACGCCGAGGCCAGGAAGGAAACACCGTCATGCAACCCAACCCCCGTCGCTGGTGGGCACTGTCCGTGCTCGCCACCGCCCAGTTCATGGTCATCATGGACACGTCGATCATCGGTGTCGCCCTTCCCGACATGCAGCGCGAACTCGGGTTCAGCCCCGGCGGTCTGCAGTGGGTCTTCAACGCCTACGTCATCGCCCTCGGTGGCCTGCTGCTTCTCGGCGGCCGACTGTCGGACCTGTTCGGGGCCCGACGGATCTTCACCGCCGGCTGGGCGACGCTGATCGCGGGCTCCGTGCTCGCCGCAGTCGCCGACAACGCCGGATGGGAGATCGCCGGCCGGGCGGTGCAGGGCGTCGGCTCCGCACTGATCACCCCGGCGGCGATGACCCTCCTGATGGTCCTGTTCGCCGGCCAGCCCCGTGAACTGCCCAAGGCCATGGCGTTCTACGGTGCCGCCGCACCGGCCGGCGGCACGGCCGGAGTGTTCCTCGGCGGCGTGATCACCGAGTGGCTGAGTTGGCCGTGGATCTTCGCCGTGTACGTGCCGATCGGGCTGCTCACCCTGGCCGTGACCCCAGCGCTCCTGCCGCGGGTACCCGGCCGGAGCGGTCGCCTCGACATCGCCGGAGCGGTGACCGTCACCGGCGGCCTCGCCCTGGCCGTGTACGCGATCGTCCAGGCCCCCGGAACCGGCTGGACGTCGGCCGCGACGGTACTGTCCCTGCTCGGCGCGGCCGCGCTGCTGGTCGTCTTCGTCAGCGTCCAACGCCGCTCCGCCAACCCGCTCATGCCCCTGTCGGTGTGGCGGACCCCGAACCTGGGCGCGGCCAACATCGCGATGGCGTTGCTGGGGGCGGCCTGGATCCCGATGTGGTACTTCCTCAACCTGTACCTGCAGCAGGTCCTCGGCTACGGCGCCTTCGCCAGCGGCGCAGCCCTGGTACCGATGACAGCCCTGATGATGCTGCTCATGGTCACCGTCACCGGACGCCTCATCGGCCGGTTCGGCACCAAACCGTTGATCGTGACCGGCCTCGCCGTCCTGGCCGTCGGCCTGGGGGTTCTGTCCACCGTCGAACCGACCGGCCGCTTCCTCACCGACGTGCTTCCCGGCTCGCTGGTGTCAGCGGTGGGCATGTCCCTGGTGTTCATCCCCGCCTTGATGGCCGCCATCTCCGCCGCCCCCGCAGAACAGGGCGGTCTGGCCTCCGGCATCGTCAACACCACCTACCAGATCGGCTCCGCCCTCGGGCTCGCCGCGACCACGGCGGTCGCCACCTCCATCGGCGCCGGCCTACTCGCGGACAGAACGGCACTCACCGACGGCTTCTCCGCCGCGTTCACAGCGGCGGCGATCGTCGCGCTGGGCGGGGCGGCCCTGGCCCTGGGAAGCCTGCGAAGCCCCCGGCCGGCGAAGGTGTCGGACCCGGAGAGGGTCAACGCGTGACGACGTAGCACTGACGTGGCGGGCCGTCCTGAACAGGACGGCCCGCCACCTCGTTGGATCGCGCCGATCTGGGCGCGGCCATCGATGCGGTACCGGTCGTCTCGGAGTGCGGCTGCCCGGACGGGACGCTGGCAGTGGGGTTCTGTCAGGAGTTGGTGATCGCCTCCGGGGACCTGGACGCCCGGAGGAGGCGGTAGGCATAGAAGACCGCGACGACGCTCGCGACGAAGGTCACGATGCCGGTGCCCTCGTAGAACGCGGTGCCCGCTCGGGGCGACCACAGCGAGAACGCCGTCTCCACGACCTCCGCCTCCCCGCCGGGCAGGAAAGTCGTGTTCTGCATGCCGAGGGCCTTGAGGACGTGGTCCAGGAACCCGTCGATGAACCCGAACCACAAGAACACCAGGCCTGTGAGGAGGGCGTAGCCCCAGAGGGCCACCCTGCTCCCGGAAGACCTGAACCACAGCATCAGCCCGACGGGAAGAACGACGACGATGACCGCTGGAGCCAGCACCTCAAGCCCGAGGCGGTAGATGTGGTGGACCGACGTGATGGTCGTAGTCGCGGTGGTGGCGAGCAACGAGAGCCGGATCAGCGACTCGTTGTGGGACGGTTTCATGGAGCTTGTCCTTTCGGAATTGTCGCGCCGCCGGGCGACCGGTCTGCGGCTGGTGGTGCCCAGGTGCAGGCCGGGGCCATAAGGGTCACGAGCGGTGTCGGCGGTGTCCGCGACTGCGCATCAGAGTTGTGCGGTACAACTGTTAGCATCAACGTACACGGTTAGAGTTGCATCGCACAACTGTTGGGAGTGGGCATTGGCCGATCGGCTGCATGACGCCCTGGATCGCGCGATGGTCCAGCTCTTTCGGCTACGCGGGGTGCTTGATTCATCCCAGGCCGCCGCTGGCCTCGGGATGTCTGTCTCCGAGGCCATGGCATTGCGCTACCTGGCCAACGGCCCATCGACCCAGCAGGAACTCGGCTCCTACCTTGCCCTGGAGAAGAGCACGGTCAGCCGACTCGTCGACGCCATGGTGAGCAAGGGCTGGGTCGGGAAGGAACGAGACCCCGACAACCGGCGCTACCTGATGGTCACGCTCACCGAGGCGGGCATCGCTGCCGCCGCCTCGGTCGCCGAAGCGATGCGGCAACGGCATTCCGGAATGCTCGAGGCCCTCTCCGGCGAGGAACTGCAGGCGCTGGCTGTGGCGCTGCCCGCGCTGGTGCGGGTCCTGTCCGACGATCCGGGCAGCCCACAAACCCGAGACTGACACCCGGATGGTCCGGGCGGTGGAGATCGCCCGCTCGACGGCGGAGGTCATCTCCCCGACCAGGATCTGCGGGAAGCGTGGTCACGGCCGCGAACCCGTTTCCGGAAGAGTCCTGCGCTGGGCCGGCGTGTCGCTATTCGAGCAGTTCGGGGTGAAGGCTGCTGGCGGGCCCGATCGGACCTGCCCGGTGCCGTGCGCTGCCTACCACTGTTCGGGGCCGGCCGTGCGTTCGCGGGATAGGACGGCGAGATGGTCTGCGGGGTCGCCTGCGGGTCGCTCCTGTGGCGCGGGCGCTGGGTCGTGTTCGAGGTTCGGGGTCGCAGGTGACATCGTGGCCGACCGTCGAGCGGCGAACGCGGCGAGCGCCGTGGTGATCGGGACCGCGGCGATCAGGCCGAGTGTTCCCACGGCGCTGCGGACGAGTTCCTGTGCGATGAGCTGGTTGGTGAGCACCTGTCCGAGGGGCTGGTTGCCGGCCGCGATGAGGACGAGCAGCGGTAAAGACGCGCCCGCGTAGGCCAGGATGATCGTGTTGATCACCGAGGCGATGTGGGAGCGTCCGACCCGGGTCGCCGAGCGGTAGAGCTGGCGGAAGCCGTATCCAGGGTTGGCGCGGGCGAGTTCGGTGACGGTGGCGGCCTGGGTCACGGTGACGTCGTCGAGGACGCCGAGGGAACCGATGAGGATGCCGGCGAGCAGGAGGCCCTGCATGTTGACGTTGTGGACGAGACCCAGGTAGCTGGACGTCTCGTCGGCCACGCCGCTGAGGTGCGTGGTTTTGACGGCCACAGTGGACAGCACTCCGGTGAGGGTCAGGCTTGCCAGGGTCCCGGCGACGGCCACCGACGTGGAGACACTCAGCCCGTGGGTGAGGTACAGGACGACGAGCATGATCGAAGCGGCGCCGACGATAGCCACCAGCAGCGGCGGCTGACCGGCCAGGATCGCCGGAACGACGAACAGCAGCAACACCCCGAAGGTGACGGCCAGCCCGGCCAGCGCGGACAGGCCCCGCCAACGGCCGAACGCGACCACCGCGAGGGCGAAGGCGGCACCGAGGATCCACAACTGGTTGCCGCGCTGGTGGTCGTGGATCTGGTAGGTCTCGCCGCTGGGCGTGTCCGGCAGGTGCATCAGCACCATGTCGTCGCCCTCGGCGATGGTCGGCGCGCCGGGGCCGTTGGGCATGCGCACGGTCACCTGGGTGCCTGAGGCCGCGCCTTCGGTCAGTCGCACGGTCACTGTGCCGCAGCCGTTGACCCCCGGTCGCGCGCCGGGCGGCTGCTCACCCGGAGGGAGCTGCTGGCACGGCTCGTGGTTGATCGCCGTGATGGTGCCGTTGACCCGCTGCGCACCGTCGGGCTGATCCGCGGTGGTATGGCTGGGCGGCCACAGCCAGATCAGGGCGGCCAGGATGATCAGCGCGGCGGGAACGATCACCGCAAGGGTGGCCCGCCAGGTGCCGCGCTGGTTCGCGCCGAGGGGGCCGTGCTGGTGGGGATGGGAACTCATGCGTGAACGTCCTCGTGCCGGCGGGGCTGGGTCGGTCGCGGGACGGCGGCCTGTGGGAGCCGACCGTCAATCTCGCACTGGCCGGACAATAAGGGCCTATCGCCCATAGCGGCCTTACCGTCGCCCGAACGACCGCCCTGATGATGACGCGTCAGCAGGGAGCCGCTTACCCAGGGTAGCCGGCTTTCCGTGGAGCGATTCGCCATGTGGCTACTATCTCAGATAGGAGATCGAGGGCTCTCAGCCGCGCTTCATCAGGCGGCCTACGGCGGCCATCATCTCGGTAGCCATCTCATCGGCCCGGCCCTCGGTCGCGCCCTCGTGCATGCAGTGCCGGGCGTGCCCGTCGAGCAGGCCGAGGCCCACCTTGTCGAGGGCGGCCTGGATGGCGGAGATCTGGGTGAGGACGTCGATGCAGTACCGGTCCTCCTCGACCATCTTCTCGATCCCGCGCACCTGGCCCTCGATCCGCCGGAGTCGCGCGAGGAGCTGGTCCTTGGTGGCGGTGTACCCGCGCGTGGGGGTGGCCTGTGGGGTCGTCATCACACCAGGATACCGGAACCCCCAGGGGGTATGTTAGGTTCAGTGAGACAAACGGGTACCCCCCATGGGTATATCGGTGAGGCTGGGAAGGGAATTCGGACATGATCATCTCGAAATACCAGGTCAAGGGCATGACGTGCGGGCACTGCGTGGGCTCCGTCAGCTCCGAGGTCGGCAATATCGCCGGCGTGAGCGACGTGGCGGTGGACCTGCCCACCGGTGAGGTCACCGTCACCAGCACAGGCGAACTCGACGTCGAGGCCGTGCGGGCCGCCGTCGACGAGGCCGGCTACGAGCTCGCCACCTCCTGACCCCGGCAGTACCCGATGAGAGGTTTGCGATGAACACGGCGACGAAACTGGGCGTCTTCGCCCTCGGGCTCGCGCTGGTGTTCGGCGCGGCGTACGGGGCCGGTCACCTGACCGGCCCAGTCACCGCCGCCGGCACCCCCGCCGACGCGCACGGAGAGCACGGCACCGAGACCGCCACGAAGCCGGCGGCGACGAACCTGCCCGGCGGGCTCCTGGTGTCCGACCGGGGCTATACCTTCAGCCGGGTACCGGCGGCCGACGGCGAGTTCGCGTTCCGGATCACCGGAGCGGACGGCGCGGCGGTGACCGGCTTCGACGTGGCCCACGACAAGCGGATGCACCTCGTGATCGCGCGCCGCGACCTGTCGGGCTTCCGGCACGTGCATCCGCAGATGGCACCCGACGGTGTGTGGCGGGTGGCGGCCCCGTGGGGCGAGCCCGGCACCTACCGGGCGTTCGCAGACTTCACACCCACAGGAGCCGACCCGCTCATCCTGGGCATCGACGTCGACGTGCCGGGGGAGTTCACCCCGCGGCCCGTGCCGGCACCAGCGACCACGGCGACGGTCGACGGCTACACCGTGTCCCTCGCAGGCGCCGTGGAGCCCGGCCGCACCAGCAAACTGGCCCTGACCGTCAGCCGGGCCGGGGTGCCGGTCACGGATCTGGAGCCCTACCTAGGCGCCTACGGGCACCTGGTGGCGTTGCGCGCCGGGGACCTGGCGTACCTGCACGTGCATCCCGAGACCGGCCCGGCCGGCCCGCACGTCACCTTCTACGCGGAGGTGCCCACAGCCGGAACCTACCGGCTGTACCTGGACTTCCAGCACGGCGGCGTCGTTCGCACCGCCGAGTTCACCATCGCCGTCGGGCAGGCCGTGACCGCGTCGCCTCCGGCCGGGCCCGTCCCGGCGATCCCTGCGGCTACCCCCGCACCCACCCCGACCGGCCACGGTCACTAAGGGAGCCTTGAGATGACCACGGCACCAACCACCCCCAGCGCCGAGCGCACCGAACAGGTCGAGCTGACGATCGGCGGCATGACCTGCGCGTCGTGCGCGGCACGGATCGAGAAGAAGCTCAACCGCCTCGACGGCGTGACCGCCTCGGTGAACTACGCCACCGAGAAAGCGAAGATCCACTTCACGCCGCTGGTCAGCCTCACCGACCTGATCGCCACCGTGGAGGACGTCGGCTACACCGCCGAGGCTCCCCAACCCGCGAAGCAGCAGGCCGACGCCGGGACTGGTGAGCCGACCCGCGAAGAGCGGGCACTGGGCGCACTGCGGAACCGTGCCATCGTCAGCGCGCTGCTCGCCGTACCGGTGATCGTGCTGGCCATGGTCCCGGCCTGGCAGTTCACCTACTGGCAGTGGGCCTCCCTCGCCCTCGCCGCACCCGTCGTCGTGTGGGGCGCGTGGCCGTTTCACGTAGCGGCCTTCAAGAACCTGCGCAACGCCGCCGCGACCATGGACACCCTCGTCTCCGTCGGCGTGCTGGCCGCCTTCGGCTGGTCGGTGTACGCCCTGTTCGCCGGCACCGCCGGAGAAGCGGGCATGACTCACCCGTTCAGTTTCACCGTCGAGCGGATGGCCGGCACTGGGAACATCTACCTGGAGGTCGCCGCCGGCGTCACCACGTTCATCCTCGCCGGTCGGTACTTCGAACACCGCGCCAAGCGCCGGGCCGGCTCGGCCCTGCGCGCGCTCCTGGAACTGGGCGCCAAGGACGTCGCCGTGCTCCGCGACGGCCGGGAGATCCGCGTCCCGGCCGAGGAACTCGCGGTGGGCGACGAGTTCGTCGTGCGCCCAGGGGAGAAGATCGCCACCGACGGAATCGTCGTCGACGGCACCTCCGCCGTGGACGCGAGCCTGCTGACAGGTGAGTCCGTGCCCGTGGAGGTCGCGCCCGGCGACACCGTCACCGGGGCCACTGTCAATGCCGGGGGCCGGCTCGTCGTGCGCGCCACCCGGGTCGGGGCCGACACCCAACTCGCCCAGATGGCCCGCCTCGTCGAGGACGCCCAGAACGGCAAGGCCGAGGTCCAGCGCCTCGCCGACCGGATCTCCGCGATCTTCGTACCCATCGTCATCGCCCTGGCCATCGCCACCCTGGGATTCTGGCTCGGCACCGGCGGGACCATCGCCGCCGCGTTCACCGCAGCAGTCGCGGTCCTCATCATCGCCTGCCCGTGCGCCCTGGGCCTGGCCACCCCGACCGCCCTGATGGTCGGAACCGGACGCGGAGCCCAACTCGGCATCCTCATCAAGGGCCCCGAGGTCCTGGAATCCACCCGCCGGATCGACACGATCGTGCTCGACAAGACCGGCACCGTCACCACCGGCCAGATGACGCTCCTGGACGTCACCGCCGCAACCGGCGAGGACACCGACACCGTGCTGCGCCTGGCCGGTGCCGCCGAAGCAGGCTCTGAGCATCCGATCGCCCACGCCATCACCCGTGGCGCCACCCAGCGCCTCGGCGATCTGCCAGCGGTGTCGGGATTTGCGAACCTCGCGGGCATGGGCGTCTCCGGCACCGTTGACGGCACGGACCTGCTCATCGGCCGCCCTGCCCTGCTCGCCGACCACGGCATGGCCATGCCCGACGAACTGTCCGAGGCCCGCGAGGCCGCCGAGGCCGAAGGCCGCACCGTCGTCGCCATCGGCTGGCAGGGGCGAGTCCGTGGCCTGCTGGCCGTCGCCGACACTGTCAAACCCACCTCCGCGCAGGCCATCTGTCAACTGCGCGCGCTGGGCCTGCGGCCGGTCCTGCTCACCGGGGACAACGCCACGGTGGCAGCTGCCGTCGCCCACCAGGTCGGCATCGAGACGGCTGACGTCATCGCCGAGGTGCTGCCGGCGGACAAGGTCGACGTCGTCAAACGGCTCCAGGCCGAGGGACGGGTGGTCGCGATGGTCGGCGACGGCGTCAACGACGCCGCAGCCCTCGCCCAAGCCGACCTGGGGCTGGCGATGGGCACCGGCGCTGACGTCGCGATCGAAGCCTCCGACCTCACCCTCGTGCGCGGTGACCTGCGCGCCACGGGCGATGCGATCCGGCTGTCCCGGGCCACCCTGCGCACCATCAAGGGCAACCTGTTCTGGGCCTTCGCCTACAACCTCGCGGCCCTGCCGCTGGCCGCCACCGGACTCCTCAACCCCATGATCGCCGGCGCGGCCATGGCGTTCAGTTCCGTCTTCGTCGTCACCAACAGCCTGCGGCTGCGCAGATTCAAAGCCGCGAACTGACGACCGCCGATCCATCAAGTTGCCGTCTGCAAGGCCCGTGCACGGATCGGGCCGGTAGACGCCCACAGGTAGAGCCGAAGACTTGCTGCGGCGCCCGCGCCGGGGTCGGTGGTCATCTCCCGGCGAACTGCGGACCGCAGATGTCCGTGAGCAGCTTCATGACCCCGGAGTCAGAGCCGACGTAGAGAACCAGGACCCGCTCCGCGCGGTAGAAGTGGGGCGGCTCGTTCCACAGAATCTTCGTCAGCTTGGGGTTGCCGTCCGCGTCGAGCCCGGACGCGTCTTCGCTGATCGTCGCCGCCGCGTCATAGTCATAGGACTCGACTACCGCCGTCCCGCCTATCCCACCGCCGCTGACCTTAAGCTGGATTCCCGCCCCGCGCAGGAACAGCTGCTGCACCGTGTTCCCGATCTGCACCGTGACCCCGCGGCCGCGAAGGTTGTTCACCAGGCTCACGTGGTCGACCACCTTCCCGTCGCTGCTGACGACGACAGACGTCGAAGACGGCTCGCCCTTCGGGGCACCAGCCGGCCCCTGACCTGCACACGCGGACAACCCCGCAGCCACCAGCAGCACCACGCCAATCCTGACGAGCGATCGCATGAAATCTCCTCCTACCCGCAGTAGTAGTCAGTCTGACGAGTCCGCAACGGGATCGGTTCCCCATGCCGGGCGCGGCGTCTATGCCTCAGCCGCGTCGTCGCTGACCTGACGGCTACTCATGCCACGGAGGCTCGGTAGAGGCGGCCAGGGGATGAGGTTGGCCTGTCATGCCGGCCAGCGCGGCTGCGACGGCTTGCAGATCGGCTTTGATGTAGGTGGTGGTGGCAGGTCCGACGGAGTCGGTGTGTCCGGCGTAGGCGCGGGCGACCCCGTAGCCGAAGTGGCGTTCGACCCAGGTGAGTGTCGTGTGGCGCAGCCAGTGGGTGGAGATGCCCTGGACCGCGACCCAGGGCACGCGCTCACCGATGCGTTTCCACAGGTGGTCGTAACGCCGGCTCGTGATCGCCTGGCCGTTGCGGTAGCGCAGCAGCTTGTCGGTGGGCAGGACCGCTCCCCGGGCCCGGGCGTGGGTGTCGAGGTGTTCGGCGAGTTGCAGGGTGATGGGCTGCCAGCGTTCGGTGCCGCCCTTCTCGCGGAGCCGGACGAGGCCGTTGCGCACGTCGAGGTCGATCAGCCGCACGCGAGGGCGCCGCCGCGTCGGCACGCGGTCTCGGTATGCAGGCGCAGCAGGAGCGCGTCGAGGATGACGTCGTTGCCGCTGGTGCGCGCGGCGAGGTTGATCTCCTCCAACTCTCGGGGCGTGAGCGCGCGGCGGGTGCTGGGCAGGCGGCGGGGTTTGGCGACCCGGTGGGCGGGGCTGTCGGCGGCGTCGATCAGTCCGTCGGCGATGGCGCGGGTGTAGATCGCGCGGGCGGCGGCGATGACGTGCTCGCCGGCGTGGCGGCCGTTGCGGCTGTTGCGCCGGGAGCGGGCGGTGGTGGCCATCTGGTGTTGCATGGCCTCGATGTCACTGGCAGAGACACCGTTGAATGGCCGCTCGCCCCAGGCGGCGGCCATCCGGGCCCAGTAGGTGCCGCAGGTACGCTGGGCTCCGGGGCCGGCTGCGGCTGCAACCTGAGGTAGGTACTCGGCGATCGTCGGCAGCCCGGGGTGCTCTGCGATGTCGGCGGCCAGATCGGCAAGCGTAATGCCGAGCTGGGCGAGGAGCTGGCGCGCGGTCGTGATCCGCGCCGGGTCAGCAGACATCGCCTGCTCCGGTGATCCGCGCGTGTAGGCCGGCGAGCAGGCTGGCCACGGTTCCGGCCGAATGGATCACGAGCAGATCGTGCTCGACCATCGCGGCGAGCAGCACTGACTGCCCCGGCACGATGCCGCACATATCGCGCAACGCGCTGGGCAGAGCCAGTTCCCGCCGTCCGCCGACGACGTGGAGTCCTGAGGGGTTGCCGCTGACGATCAGTGCCCCACCGCGGGTGTCCATGTCGACCGGACGGCCCGGACCCCAGCGCAGCGCCGCCAACAGGGTGCGTTCGGTGATACGTCCGGAGCGGTCGGGCCGTGCCATGCCGAGCAGGAACTGCGAGCCGGGGTACGTCGGCTGGCGCAGGACCGCCAGCGCGGGAAGCGTCGCCGGACACGGATAAGCTTTGTGGGGTGCGGTGGGCACGAGCGCGCCGATGAGCTGCTCGTCGAGCCGCCGGGGAACTGGATTCATACGGCGCATCGTCGCCACCGCACCGAGGGCCGGCCGGACTCCAGGTCCGACAGGGGATGCTCGCGCCGTTCAAGGGTGCGTTGGGCGAGGCCCCGCCGCGTCAACCACCCCGACGCGCATAGGGCGTCAAAGGTGGTGGAACTACACCAAATCTGGTGTCCGAGGGGGGATTTAACCCCTACGGCTGGGATCCGCCACATGTGGCGGGTGTTCATGTGGCTTAGAATACCTACTATAAGGTACGGCAGTCAATTGTGAGTAGCTCTCGTTCCAGGTGGGCATGTCGTAAACGGACCACTGCGCGGGGGTGTCTTCTGGGCCCGCCATGCGGTTCAAGGAAGGCGCCGGTGAAGCGGATTCCGGCATGGAGGATGGTCGCGATTGTGGGCTCGCCGTTGTTTGAGATCGCTCATTCAGCGTTGGGCGGTGCTGCACTAGGGCCGTTGTCCGCTGATACGCAGATCGTTTGCGTGGGGCGCAGGACCGTCACGCTCGTCCTCGATACTCTGTGGACGGCGGCCGCGACCGGGGTCGATGAGCGCAGATGTACGTGAGGGGAACGTAAGGCAGTTGATCGATCCCAGTCGGGATCCCCACGGACCGTGAGTCTTCCGCTATTCTGCGTGGATGCTGCCGAGCCTGCGTCCAAGCGATGCGACGGCGGCGCAACTGATCATGACGGTCAAGCAGCCGGATGACTCGGGGGCGCAGACCGCAGACCGTTTCGAATGGCAAGCTGCGATGGCAGCCGCTGATGGATTGAGCCTTCTTCACGCCTCGCTCAGCGGTGGCAGCCTGTCGGCCGAAGCCGATACCCGCCGAATCGTGTGCGAATATCACGAGGACTGGGTCGTCGTGTGTGACGATCAAGCCGAGCTGATCTCTTGCAAGCATAAAGATCCTTCATTTGGTGCGTACCCGACGCTCAACTCGCTTCTCACCGACGGAGGACTGGCGCACCTGTTCGGCCGCTGGTGTGCGATGGAGCAGAAGGCGACTTGCAGACTGGTAACCACAGCGGGTCTGCATTCCTCGAAACCTCCGCAGGCACTGGAGGCCCTGGCTGAGAGGCTGCGCGAACAGCGCCTGGCCGGGCAGGTGTTGACCGTAGAGCATCCGTTCAACAAGGTCGCCGGGGACTTCGCCAAGGAGTTGCTAGGCCACGCGGAGAAGTTTCCGGTTGAGTGGCGTGAGTGTGCTGCGACGGGCGTCCTTACGGCTGAACTTCATGCCCAAGTGGCGACGTTTCTGTCGGTCCTTGTGCTCGATCATGGCAGACCAGCACGTAGTGTTCTTTCGGACGCGGCGCCGACGAGGTACGCCCGGCCTGTGCTAGTCAGCATGGGCCTGGATACACAGTGCGCCGAAGCGGCTTGGGAGCTAGTCCTGGCATTGTTTCGGACCCGGATGCGCGCGGCCGGCCCTCGTCCTGAAGGCGGGCTTCCAGAGGTCATTCCCTTCCCGTTGGGCGCGTCCACTCCCGGGGCCGCAGAGATGGAACGCAAGCTGCGCGGCCGGATCGTCGCACTCGCCGATATCAAGATCGCAATCGAAACGGCAGTGGCCGCGCCTGGCGGCTACAGGCCACTGCCTCGGTGGGAACTACTCAACCGGCTGGGCGTCAAGATGGCCGTGGGTGGCTGTGCGGACAACTCGATCGCGCGTGCAGATGTGTTGCGCAGGGACTACGAGGAGCTGTGGCGGATCCGGATCGCCGTTGACCCCGCCGCTCGTGCCGACCAAGATCAGATTCGGCGGAAGCTCTTACGCATTGCGGACGAGGCCACCCAGGCTGTGGCCCGAGCAGATGCCATGTGGGGCGTGGACCTGTGGCGTGAGCTTCAGAGCCGGATTGACTCCGCGCTTCCAGATCGATGGTCTGAACTCGTCGACGCCGACTTGCGCTTGGGCGGAGTCTGCGAGCAGGCCAACCATTGCCACGTGTGGTTCAGTCCCAGCTTCGACGTCAAGGCTGAGATTGAACGGCGTCGCATGAAGCAGGGTTCGGCTACATGAACGCGGAGGAGCGCGCGCGTCATCTGGCTCTTTTACGCGAGGACTTGGCCTACCACCAGGCCAGGGTGCTCCTGCTGGTCGATAGCGTCTGCACGACCAAAGGTCACTTGGGCAAGCTCGACGGGCTAACGAAGCTGGCCAAGCTGGACTTCCTTCTGCGGTACCCGGCGCTGGGGTCCGTCGTCCTTCCACACCTGGACGGAGAAGATCCCCGGTTGCGGCTCTCGTCGGACGATCGTGCCGAGCCCACCGAAGTGGAGGCACCGATGATCCGCTACAAATACGGCCCATGGGACGACCGGTACTACCCAGTCATCGGCGCGCTCGTCGCCCGCGGCCTCCTGCGGTATGCGCCGGCGAGGAAGGGCAGCGTCGCGCTCAAGACCACTCCTGCAGGCCGTAAACTTGCCCTTCAGTTCGCGGCCTCTCCTCAATGGGCCGACGTCGGCACACGCTGCCAGGCTATCGCTGAAGCGACGGTCGGTATGACGGGAAACGCGTTGAAGGACCTCATTTACGGTGCTCTGGCTGAGCTTCTCGACCGCCCCCACAGGCAGGTAATCCGATGACCACGATCTTCCGACTGATGGCCGTAACCCTCGGCACCACGGAGGGCGAAGTCCGCTACGAGTTCCCGTCGGATCTCACGGTGCTTGCCGGCCCTACAGGGGTTGGCAAGACGACACTGCTGGAGCTGATTAAATTCGGCTTTGGCGGCAACGGGATGCTCGCCACCGTAGTCGAGGAGTCTGTCGGTGAAGTCGTGCTGGACATGCGCGTCGGTAGCGAAAGCTATCGTCTGTCCCGAAGTACAGATTCGAAAAAAAGAAACGTAGTACGCGTGTATGACCTGTTCACCCGAGAACGGCTTCCCGATCACAATATCGGCGAGGATGAGCCACGGCTGAACACCCTGCTTATGTCTGCTCTCGGGCTTCCCGACGACATGCGGGCAGCGGCGAAGGGGAGCACCAAAAAAGGCACTCGCATTTCGTTTAACGACATCCTTTCTTTCATGTATATTCCGCAGGACGAGATCAACCGCGAAATCGCCGGGTCGCGAGACACCTATCTCGCCCCCAAGCGGAAAGCCGTATTCAAGCTGCTCTTCGGCCTCACCAGCGAAGGCCTCCTCAAACTCTCCACAGAGCTGAACGATCTAAATTCACAGATCGAGAAAGCAAAAAGTGACAACGCCGCTGTGCGATCATTTTTGCAAGGCAGCAACACGACTTCTCGCGAAGCCGCCGAGCAGGCCACTAGTGCCGCCGCCGCAGACGAACGCGAAGCCACAGGCGAACTCCTGGCGTTGCGCGAACAGCTCGACCCCGTGGTTGACCGCCATACCCAAGTTTTGTGTGACCTTCTCGTGGACGCGGAGCGCACGCTCGCCGAGGCCTACGCAGGAGCGGGAGTCCTGGAACGCAGCGCGACGGAGTACGCGAAGGAGCGCAAAAGGCTCCAGGCAGATGTTGATCGACTGCAGCGGATGGCAGCGGCCGGAGAACGGTTGGCAGACTTCGAGTTCGTTGTCTGCCCCCGTTGCATGCAATCCCTTGAGCGCGACCTACCTGCCGATCGCTGTCGGCTGTGTGCCCAACACGACCCTCTGGATTTCGCGCCCAGTCCAGTTGACTCCTATGAGACACGCCAGCTCCAGGAACAGCTAGATGAGGTCGATAAGCAGCGAGAAGCGATCGCAATGCAGATCACCGCGACGACTTCTGTCGTCAACGACCGAGCTGAACTGGTCCACCGCCTCACCGTGCAGATTGATGAGCGCACGCGCGATCGCGTCACGCCCCGTCTTCAGGCGTTCAGCGACGCCACGTCAAAGATTGCAACCGCCCGCGCGCTTCAGCAACACTTCGAGACCGTACTCCGCCAGTGGGATCGAGTCGGCGATCTGCAACTCGCAGAGGATGAACTTAGGGCACAGCGTGAAACAGTGAGTGCGGCCATCGAGCGCGGCGAACTCGCGATGAGTGAACGCCACGATGAAATCCTCGACGAATTGGACGCGGAGTTTCAAGATGCCGTAGCTCAACTAGCCATTCCGTCAGTCAAGGAAGCCAAAATTGACCGCGGGAACTACTTGCCGATGCTCAACGGCAAGCTGTTCTCTAAAATCAGTCGTGGCGGTGGCATTATAACCGCGACGCAGATCGCATACTGGTCCGCCCTGCTGGCGGTTGCCCTTCGGCAACGCGACACCCGGTATCCAGCTTTCTTACTTATCGACAGCCCACGCCTGGCACTCAACACTGCGGAACGGACTGCCGCCGCCCTGTATCGCCGCCTGGTAACGCAGGCGGACGCCAACCCAGGGAAAGTGCAGATGATCATCGCCGACAATGAGTTGCCCAGTACCTACAGAGGCGAGTTCGACGAGATCGACTTCGATTACACGTCGCCGACTGTAAGTACTATCGAACATCCAGGCCCAGCTGGCGTGCAACTGCTCCGGCAGGACAACACCGGCGAGGCAGAATGAGCCTTACCCTGTCGTAGTTTGTACTGTTCAACAGGTTGTTCGGCGTTGCGGGGCATTGGAGCTGAATGATTTGCATCGTCCAGTCAGCGCTTCGCTTCGGCGGTACGTCGGAGCTGCCGCCGATGTCGCCCGGGCGGACGACAGTGGAGGTACCGTGTGCTGCTATGACGCGCGCCAAGCGACATCACTACGTGCCAGCCTCCTACCTCGCCCGTTTCGGCGAGAATGGTTCGGTCCTGGTGCGTCGCCGCGGCAAGTCGACGATGTACCCGACCAACGTCAAGAACGTCGCTGTCGAGGGCGGCTTCTATGAAATCACGGGGGATGACGGCCAGCCGAGCGACTCCGTCGAGCGAGCACTCGCCGGATTGGAGAGCAAGGCCCTGACCGCGTTGACCGGCGTGGAGCAGAGCCAGCGGTTGCCATCTCCTGGTTCGAGCGACCGGGAGGCGTTGGCTACGTTCCTGGCCGTGCAGTTCACCCGCACGCCCCTCAACCGGGAACGCATCATGTTTCCCGTGCGGGTGGCCCGATACGCGGGTGACAGGGAGATCGACGCAACGCTGATGGCGGAGTACCTGGAGCGGGAGCATCTCGGCTTCCGACCACAGGACAGCGAGGTACGCGGCGCACTCGACTTGACGCAGTACATGCTCGGCGAACGCGAGTTCTTCACGAAGGACAACGCGATTCGGTTAGCGTTTAGTGCCGTCGAGCCGCTGGAGCGGGTCATTCTTGGGATGCACTGGAGCTTGGAGGTCGCACGCAAGCCCCGGCTCGTCACCTCGGACGCGCCGCTCGTCTTGTGGCGTCCACCGACGTCCCGTGCCCAGTTTGAGGGACTGGGCCTGAACAACGCCGAAGAGGTTCGATTTCCGATCAACCCGGCAATGCAACTTCTACTCACACACCAGGTCCGGGAGCCGGTGACGCGGATCGAACCGGACCGCGTGAGGGCTTGCAACGCCGACTTGGCGTCGGCGTGCTATCAGGTCGTGGTGGGTCACCCTCAACGGGAACGCCAGTTGCGCCTGCTCGAACTGCGCGCACGACGCCCGGTCGTTAGATTCAACACCGGGCCGGGTTACAGGACGATGCCGGACGGCACCAGCGAATACATGGGCGAAATCCTGCACTCCTGGGTACCTTGGCACTGACAACGACGAGTGGCCCACTGCGGGGCTGTGCGAAAGGCGATTCACACTGACTTTCCCGGCCGGTTCCGTGCGCCGAACTGTGGTTCCGGAACCGACCGGGAGGCGTCACCGTGCCGAGGGCCAGTGGGCCGTCGGGGTGACGTCCTACGAAACGTGGGAGCTCGATAGGTGGGCTGATGAGCTTGGCCGCGTAGAGCCTCAGACCATCCCTATGTGACGTCGCGTCGCACCGTGGTGGTGATGGCGGCTGCGGCGAAGGCGGCCCCGTAGCAGGCCAGGAGCGCGGCCGCGCCCCATTGCGAGAGTCCGTCGGCCACGGCGGCGGGCAGGCGGCCGAGAGCCGAGCCGGCGTTGAAGGGCAGCCATCGGGCGAGGTCGGTGCCGAGGAGTTGTCCTACGACGCCCTCCACGACGGCGAGCCATGCCAGTGCTGCGGCGATGGCTGTGGTGAGGTTGCGTAGCAGTGCGCCGACTCCGACGCCGATGGCTGCGAAGGCGGCGTTCCAGAAGAGGTCTCCGGTGAGGGTGCGCCACAGTTCCTGATCCGACCAGTCCATCGTCCCGCCTCGGCCGGTGATCCACAGCGCGGTGGCGGTCAGGGAGACGGCGGAGCCGACGAGGCCGAAGCCGATGCCGGCCGTGGTGTAGACGGCCAGTTTGGCGGCGATGACTCTGCCGCGGCGGGGTGTGGCGAGGTAGGTGTCGGTGATGGTCTTGTGCCGGTACTCCCCGGCGACGGCCATGATGCCCAGGACGAGTGGGAACAGGGACGCGACGCCGACGTGCGCGACGGCGCCGGCCGCGATGGACTGGTCGTTGATGTCGCCGGTGCTGAGCCGGCCGGCGACGCCGGCGATGATCAGGACTTGCGCGGCGGCCAGCAGCAGCCAGGGGCTGCGGACGGTGCGGAGTTTGAGGATCTCGTTGCCGATCAGGGTGGGCATCAGGACTCCTTCAGCGCGGAGGCGACCGGGGCGCCGGTCAGTCGCAGGAACGCGGCTTCCAGGGCGGGCCCGGAGTCGGCGAGCTCGGCCAGCGGTCCGGTGAAACGCAGGCTGCCCTCGTGAACGATGACGACGCGGTCGACGGTCTGGGCGACTTCTGACAGCACGTGGCTGGAGACGATGACGGTCCGGCCCTGTCGGGCGAGGTCGCGCAGGAGTTCGCGCAGCCAGGCCATGCCGGCGGGGTCGAGGCCGTTGCCGGGTTCGTCGAGGATCACCACCTCCGGGTCGCCGAGCAGTGCGACGGCCAGGCCGAGGCGTTGACGCATTCCCAGGGAGTAGCCGCCGACGCGGCGGTCGGCGGCGTCTGTGAGGCCGACCTGGTCGAGGACCTCATCGACGCGGGCGGCGGACAGCTCCGCCACCTGGGCGGCGATCCGCAGGTGGTCGCGGCCCCTGCGCCCGGAGTGGAATCCGGCCGCTTCGAGCACGGCGCCAACGGTTCGCCGGGGGTGAGGGAGCCGGTCGTAGCGCAGACCGCCGATCAGCGCCTCGCCGGCGCTCGGTGCGATGAGGCCCAGCATCATCCGCAAGGTGGTGGTCTTGCCCGCGCCGTTGGGGCCGAGGAACGCGGTCACCTGCCCGGCGGGGACGTCGAAGGTCAACTCGCGGACTGCGGTGACCGGGCCGAAGCGTTTGCTGAGCCCCCGGACGGAGATGTCAGCCATGGCGTACCCCAATGTTCATGATCTCGATGGGCCAGCGGCGCACCGCCGGCCGGGACGGCTTCACAGTGCCCGCAAGCTCCCGGCTGGGGCGTCGCCCTGCTGCGGCATCTTGCGGCTACCACGGGCGCGGTATGCGATCTACCCCAGCCAGCCGACGCCGATTGGCGGGCCGTCGGCCTACGGTGTGGGTATGCATGTCCTGAGCCGTCGGCACGCCAACATCGTGATCGCGGTGGTGGTGTGGGCGGTGGTGGTCGCGACGACCGCGGCCCGTCAGCCGGTCGACGGGGTCGCTGTGCTGCTGGGCGCGTTGGCGTGCGCTCCGCTGGCGGGCCGGCAGCGGTACCCGTTCGCGGTGCTGGTCGTCAGCGCCGTCGCGGCCGAGGCGTATTTCGTGCATTACCCGGCTCATCAGGGCTCGGTGGTGCTTGCCGCCCCGCTGATCGCCCTGTACACCCTGGCTGAGGCCACCACCCGGCGCCGGGCGCTGATCATCGGGGTACTGGCGGTGCTGGCGTTCGTCGGCTTCCACGCGCTCATCCGACCGACGGTGTGGTTGGGGGCCGACAACATCGCCCTCGCCGCGCTCGGCGGCCTGGCGGTCGCAGCCGGCGACGCGTCTCGCAACCGGCGCGCCTACCTGGCGGAGGCCCAGGCCCGCGCCGCCCACGCCGAGGCTGACCGCGAAGCGGAGGCGCAGCGGCGGGTCACCGAGGACCGGCTGCGTATCGCCCGCGACCTGCACGATGCCGTCGGTCACCACCTCGCCCTGATCCACGTCCAGGCCGGGGTTGTCGCGCACGTGCTCGACGATCCGCCGCGCCCGGCGCGTGAAGCCCTCGAGCACATCCGGGTCGCCAGCAAGGCCGCCCTGGGCGAACTGGGCGACACGATCGTGCTGCTGCGCCAACCGGGCGATCCGGCCGCGCCGGTACAGCCCGTTGTGGGGCTGGCCGGACTGGACGAGCTTCTCGGGTCGTTTCGACGCGCGGGCCTGGTCGTCACCGAGCAGGTCGTGGGAACCGTCCGTCCGGTTCCCGGGGGCGCTGACCTCACCGGCTACCGGATCATCCAGGAGGCGCTGACCAACGTGCGCAAACACGCCGGGATCCCCGACGTCACGGTGCGGCTGACCTACCGGCCTGACACCCTGCGCATCGACGTCGACAACGCCCCACCCGACCGGCCCGCCGACCCAGACCGGGGCGCGGGACTCGGGCTGATCGGGATGCGCGAACGGGTCACCGCCCTCGGCGGCACGTTGCGCGCTGGGCCACGCCCTGACGGTGGATACCGCGTCACAGCGGAACTTCCCGCGCCCTCGGCGGCTGCGACATGACCATTCGGGTACTGCTCGCCGACGACCAACCGCTGATCCGCAGCGGATTCGCGTTCTTCATCGACACCGCCGCCGACCTGTCCCTGGCCGGCGAGGCCGCCACCGGCCGGGAGGCCGTCGAACTCGCCAGGACCACCCGCGCGGACGTGGTGGTGATGGACATCCGGATGCCCGACCTCGACGGACTGGCCGCGACCCGGCTGATCACCGCCGACCCCGACCTCGCCGGGGTCCGGGTGCTCATCCTGACCACCTTCGAAGTCGACGAGTACGTCTTCGCCGCACTGCGCGCCGGCGCCAGCGGCTTCCTCGGCAAGAGCGCCGAACCCGCCGAACTCCTCGACGCGATCCGCACCGTGCACCGCGGCGAACAACTACTGTCGCCGACCGCGACGCGGAGCCTGATCACCCGCTTCCTCAGCCAACCCGAACCGGGCACCCCCACACCAGCCGTCATGGACTCACTCACCGGCCGGGAACGGGAGGTCTTGGTTCTCGTGGCCCGAGGCCTGTCCAACGACGACATCGCCGCCCGGCTGGTCGTGAGCCCGCACACCGTCAAGACCCACGTCAACCGGGCCATGACCAAACTGGGCGTCCACGACCGAGCCCAGCTCGTGATCGCCGCCTACGAGGGCGGACTGATCCAGCCCACCCGCCGGGTCGAGCCACCGTCGAACAACTAGCGAAGTGCCGCGCCTGGCAGCCTGCGGGCTGTTTCTGCGCGCCCGGGCGTTTCAGCGTGGCAGCCGACCAGGGGTCGAGGGGCTCAGGATTTCTGCCGTCGTCGCCGTGGGGCGGGGCGGCCACAGCAGCCGTGCGGCGATGGCGCCGAGCAGGGTGAGCGTGGCGAGGGCGAGGCTGGTGGTGGTGATCCCGGCCTGGGTGGCCAGCCACCCGGCGAGGGGGTAGGTGATCAGCCAGCAGGCGTGGGAGAGGGAGAACTGGGCGGCGAACGCGGCCGGGCGAGCGGTGGGGGTGACGTGCTGGTTGAGGAGCCGGCCGGTGGGGGTGGACACCGCCGCGCTGAGCGCGCCGAGGACAGCCCACACCGCCAGCACCGGTACCCACGCCAGGTCGGCACGCAGGTTCAGCACGGCGGGCAGTGCGAGCAGGGGTGCGGTGAGGGCGAGGGCGGCGGTGGTCATCACCGTGCGGTCGGTGGCGGTCCGCAGGAGCCGGGGCAGGAGGAGCGCGGTGGTGATGGACCCGGCTCCGTAGCAGGCCAGGGCGATGCCGACGGCGGAGGCGGGTTTGTGGAGGGTGTCGCGGACGATGGTGATGGTGTTGACGTAGACCATGGCTCCGGCGGCGGCGACGGCCAGGTCGAGGGCGAGGAGGCCGCGCAGGGCGCCGGTGGTGGCGAACAGGCGGATGCCGGAGGTCGCCGCCGCGTACATTCCGGCTTGTTCGGTGTCCGGTGGCCGGGGTAGGGCGGCGGAGACGACGAGGGCGGCTGAGGCGAGGAATCCCAGGGTGGTTCCGATGAACAGGCCGCTGTAGCTGATGACGGTGAGCAGGGCGGCGGCAAGTGCCGGGGACAGCAGGCTCTCGATGTCGTACGCCATCTTCGACAGGGACAGGGCCTGGGTGTAGTCGCGCTCATCGGGCAGGACGTCGGGGATCGCGGCCTGGAAGGTCGGGGTGAACAGGGCGGACGCGGCCTGGAGCACGAAGACGAGTGCGTAGATCTGCCAGACCGTTCCGACGAACGGCAACGCGAGGGCTACGGCTGCGCGGAGGAGGTCGGAGCCGACCATGACGGTGCGGCGGGGTACCCGTCCGGCGAGGGCTCCGGCGAGGGGACCGAGGGTGACGTAGGCGATCATCTTGATCGCAAGGGCCGTGCCCAGCACGCTGGCGGCCCGGGGACCGGCGATGTCATAGGCCAGCAGGGCCAGCGCGACGGTGGCAAGACCTGTGCCGATCAGCGCGATGACCTGGGCGGTGAACAGGCGCCGGTAGACCCGGTGGCGCAGGACGGACAGCATGCGGAAGTCCTTCCGGGCAGGGTGGGGGAAGGCCCGGCGTCGGTGTGGCTGGCGCGGGCGGGGCCTACCTGGCACAATATGTGCTCGTGTACGCACATGACAAGGCGGATGATGGGCGTAAGCCGCCGACCGACGCCCAGGTCCTCATCGCCACCGGGGCCCTGCGCCTTTTGGCGGACCCGACCCGGCTGCTTCTCCTGTGGCACCTGTCGGAGGACGAGCTCGACGTCACCGCCCTGACCGGGCTGGTCGACGCCGCACGCCCGGCGGTGTCGCAGCACCTGGCGAAGTTGCGCCTGGCTGGTCTGGTGAGCACCCGCCGCGACGGCCGCCACATCCTCTACACCGCCCGTGGCGGGCACGTGCGCAGGCTGGTCGCCGAACTCCTGGGCGCGGCCGAGCACCACATGACCGGCGAACCCGACCACGACTGAGCCACCCGGCCCGGGAACTCTTGCGGCCCGGTGAGCGACTGATCTCGTACCCCTCGAATGCCCTGGAGCCCTCGTGACCGTCTCGATCCGCCGCGCCCTCGCGGCGCTGGCCGGCCTGCTGGTGTTGACCCTGCCGGTGTCGGCGTCCGCGCACGGCATAGGGCCGGCCGCAGGCAAAACGGTGTGGGAGTTCCTGCCCCTGGGCGCCGAGCACATGCTCCTCGGGTTCGACCACCTGCTGTTCATCGCCGGAGTCCTGCTTCTGGCCGGCGGACTGCGACGGGCGGCGACGCTGATCTCGGTGTTCGCCGCCGGGCACTCCCTCACCCTGATCACCGCGACCCTGGCGGGTTGGAAGCTCAACGCGAACCTGGTCGAGGTGGTGATCGCGTTGAGCGTGGTGTTCGTCGGCATGGTCGCCTTCCTTGGGCGGCCGAAGACCTGGTCCTGGTTCACCGGCGTGGTGTTTGCCTTCGGGCTCGTGCACGGTCTGGGCCTGGCGACCCGCTTCCAGGACCTGCGCCTGCCCGACAAGGGCCTGCTGGCGAAGCTGATCGCGTTCAATGTCGGGATCGAACTTGGCCAGCTTCTGGCGATCACGATCATGATGATGGCCGCGCACCTGGTCATCGACCGCACCCGGTTGCGCCCCGGTCTGAAGGTCAGCTCGGTACCGCTGGTCGCCGCCGGGCTCGGGTTCGCGGTGTGGATGACGTTCTTCCCACCCGCGCCCGTCAACCCGCACGCCGCCTACGCCATCGGCTCCTGCCAGGTACGCGACCGCACCGAAACGTTCGAAGGCGACAGCGGGCATCCGGCCCGGGCGTTCACCGAACCCGGCCAGCCCGCGCCCGAGGCGGGGTTCGCCCACGTCATCGGCGACGGGTATGTGATCGTGCAGTACCGCCCCGACCTGCCCGCAGGCGACGTCGACAGCCTGCGCGGGCACATCACCGACCCGGGCTCCGGCCGCATCGTCGCCGGACCCGCCCCCCAGCAGAAAGAGGCACTCAAGGCGGTGCACGCCTACAACACCCTCACCTGCTCCAGCTACGACCTGCCCGCGCTGAAGGAGTTCAGCCGGGCCTGGTTCGCCGACCCCCGCTCCAAGCCCGTGGAGTAGCTCAGCCTGAGCCGTTCCTGGATCAGGGACCGGTTCGGCCGCTCGGCATTTCAGTTTCCGGCCCTCGCCCCGACCGCCAGGAGATGGCCCCACCGACCGCACTCATAATGGGTCCAGCACTGCCAGCCCCACCTCCCCTCGCGTGCCGCCCGCGCGCCAGCCCCACCCCCCTCGCGTGCCGCCCGCGCGCCAGCCCCCGCCCGGGCGACACCGTGGATGGAGTACACCCGTTGAACAGCCCACACCATCTCCCGTCGGGTGAGTCCGCCACGCCGCCGCAGGTCGGTGACGTGGTGCCGTTGCGGGAGGCGACCAGGGTCTGGTTTGAGATCTCGCTGCAGACGTTCGGTGGGCCGGCCGGGCAGATCGCCGTGATGCAGCGCCATCTTGTCGACGAGCGGCGTTGGATCGGGCAGCGCCGGTTCCTGCACGCGCTCAACTACTGCATGCTCCTGCCCGGTCCCGAGGCCCAGCAGTTGGCCATCTACGTCGGTTGGCTCCTCAACGGGGTACGCGGCGGTCTCATCGCCGGCACGCTGTTCGTGCTACCGGGGATGGTCGCGCTGCTGGGTCTGTCGGCCCTGTACGTGGGCTACGGCCAGACCCGCACGGTGACGGCGCTGTTCGCCGGTCTGGCCCCCGCTGTCGTCGCGATCGTCGCCCAGGCCGTGTGGCGGGTCGCGTCGCGCGCGTTGACCAACCGGATGCTGGTCGGTTTGGCGGTGGCGGCGTTTGTGGCCCTGGCCGTGTTCGGGGTGCCGTTCCCACTGGTCATCGCCCTGGCCGGGATCATCGGCTTGGCCGTGCACCGCCACTGGCCGGCACTGGTCACCGGTGCCGGGCATGGCGAGGACTCACCCGAGGCGGTGGTGCCGTTGGTCGCCGATGACGTGCTGCACCACGACCAGCCCTCGGGTCGACGGGCCGCCACGATCCTCACGGTGGGCCTGGTGGCGTGGTTCGTGCCGGTCGCCGTGGTCGCGGCGATGACCGGGGTGGGTAGCGTCTACACCCAGCAGGGCCTGTTCTTCTCCGGCACCGCCGTCGTCACGTTCGGTGGCGCGTACGCGGTGCTGTCCTACGTCGCCCAGCGCGCGGTGGAGGACTATGGCTGGCTGACCGCCCCGGACATGGTTCGCGGCCTGGCGCTGGCCGAGTCGACACCGGGACCGTTGATCATGGTGGTGCAGTTCGTGGCGTTCCTCGGCGCGTACCACCATCCCGGCTCGCTGAATCCGTGGCTGGCCGGCATCGTCGGGTCGTTGCTGACCACGTGGGTGACGTTCGTGCCGTGCTTCTTGTTCATCCTCCTCGGCGCCCCTTACGTCGAGCGGCTGCGCGGCAATCACACCTTGTCGGCGGCCTTGACCGCGATCACCGCCGCGGTGGTCGGTGTCATTGCGAACCTGGGCTTGTACTTCGCGGTACATACCCTGTTCTCCGCCACCTGGCCCCTCAACGCCGGACTGCTACATCTCGACCTGCCCGACGTCACCACGATCAGGCCGGTCGCCGTGGCCGTCACCGTGATCGCCGCCGTGCTCCTGATCCGCTTGAAGTGGCCGGTGCTGCGGGTCCTGGGCATCTGCGCGGTCCTGGGCGTCGCGGCCAGCCTGACCGGGCTGCCCGTCACCTGACCCGACCGTGTCGTCGGAGTCGGTGAGGGCGAGGCATTGGGCGCGAACTTCGTCGATGAGTTCGGCAAGTTCCTGCGCGCGGGTGTGGGGCTGGATGGCGGTGAGGGCGGGCTGCAGGGCGGTGTCGAGCTGGCGGGTCAAGGCGAGCATCGCCTCGGCGGCGGCGAGGAGCCGATGGTGGCTGGCCTCGGCGTCGGTCGCGCGGATGCCGGGTGTGTAGCGGGCGGTGCGACGGGCGGCGTCGAGATTGTGCCGCATCCGCGCGGCGATCCACACCGCCTCGCGCCACGCCTGTGCTTCGGGCCCACCCGGCGGGCGGTCGACGCCGTGGTTGTCAGCGCGGACGGTGGCGTTGACGAGCCGGTAGGCCCGGTGCGCCATCGCCGTCAGAGCATCGAGACGGTGGTTGGTGTGCGCGGCGGCGGAGGCGTGAGGGGCGACGTAGAGGGGCGCGGCCTGACGCAGCATCGCCGCGACGTGCTCGAGGAGCTCGCGCGCGTCGGCGGGCAGCACCTGGCCACGGCTGTGGATCTGATAGGCCACCTCCAGCATGTGACTACGCGCGTCCACACCAGACCCCTTTCCCGATAAGACCCGAAACTCCGTACGACACCATCCCGCCGGTGCGGGCTCATAGGCTCTGTCTCCCCGCCAGCTGTGGCCGGCGGGGAGACACGAGTGCGACTACCTGGGGGGTGCGGTCTCGCGCGCGCCGAGGATGTAGTCCTTGCCGTCGACGGTCTCGTAGGTGACCCGGAAGCCGATGTCGGTCAGTCCGGCGTGGGAGGCCAGGTGTTCGATGCCGATGCGCAGCGCGTCGCTCTCGCGGACGAGGAACACCCGCCTGGACTTGTCGGGCATGACGAGCACGACCTGCTTGTTGTCCGCGGACACCAGCAGTCCCACGACGCTCGGTGGTTGCGCGTACGGCCCGGCGGCCTCGGGCGAGGCCTGCGGGGTGATGTTGACGTCGGGCAGTCCCTCGTCCGCTGAGGAGCTGCCGCACCCGGTCAGAGCCAGGGCCGCGACGGTCGCCACGGCGACCGCGACACGGCGGACGGGGGAAAGACGAAAAGCCATGAGGATTCTCCTGAAACGTGTGGTGCTAGACGGCTTGGGTCATGCCTTCGGACAGGAACCACAGCCCGCTGACGGTCAAAAGCACCATCAGGGCGAGCATCGGGTACTGCGAAGCGACGGCCCGGCGGGAGTGCGGGGCCAGCTGCAGCGCCCGGTCATGGGCGAGCGCGAGCCCGAGGACGTGGGCGCCGACGATCGCGGCGAGCTGCACCACCCAGATCGCGTTCGGCGACACCAGATTGAAGTCGATCTTCGACCCGGTGGTGCCGAACAGGTCCGCACCGGTCCCGAACGGGTCGCTGGCCAGCCGCAGCAGGTCTTGTGACTGGAACACGAACAGGGTGAAGTAGTGCGCGATGTGATAGCCGGCGGCGATCGGGATCAGGGAGTGCACGAACGTCTGCGCGACCCGACCGACGCTCATCTGCCCGCCTAGCCCGCCGACGCGGTCGGCGGCCCAGGACGCGGACTCAAACGCCACCGTCGCCAACGCGATCATGACGAGCAGTCCGATCGAGGCCACCACGATCCCGGCGCCGAAGTCGTCCACGCCCAGGGAGATGACCCGTTCGGTGGCGGCCACGTCGCGCGCCTTCCACAGGCTGGTGCCCGACAGGCCGTCGAAGGTGACCGCGCCGATCAGGGCGATGACGAACGCCACCTGCCCCGCCTGGGGCAGCAGGCGGGCGCAGCCGATCACCGGCGGCCGGAACCCCAACCGCCGGGTGCCGTCCACGGTGCGGACCTCCACAGCCGACAGGGACGCCAGCAGGCGGGTGAACACGGCGAACACCTCGCCGTGGTCGAGCCACACGTCGACCCCGTAGCGGACCATGCCCGCCACCGTCAGCAGCGTGTACCCGCAGATCAGGCCGGCGAGCAGGCGCGGGGAGGCGGCGGTGGGGTAGACCAGTTCCATCCACGCCCACACCGTCATCAACACCGCCGCCGGCCACAGCCCCCACCTCGGCGGATACGTGCCCCGGTCGGCCGGGGCACGTATCCAGCGGGCGAGGGTGGCCCACGGGTTGACCTCCCGCCACACGTTGCCGAACAGCAGCGTGAGCGGCACCAGGCCGATCCACCACACCACGAAGATCGCCACGGGGGCGATGTTGCGGTTGAGGATCGTCGACCCGAACCCCGCCGCCGCCGTCACGAACACCGCCGCCGAAAGCACCAGCACCCGGGCCGCGCCGATCAGCCACCGGTTGAGCACGGCGTCGCTGAGCCAGGCCGGGGCCGGCCGCCAGCCGACCGTGTCCCACCGGGGACGTGACCAGCCCAGTGCCAGGCCGGCGAAGGAGATGACGACCACGATCGCGGCGGTGTAGAAGAACACTTCGAGGGGTACCGGCGTCTCCGCCCGGCCCTGAACCCCGTGCGCGAACGCCACCCCCGGCCACGACACTGTGAACGCGGCCATGCCGAGGAAGGCCGTCCCGGTCCGGGCGGCCGTCGGAAGCCTGCTCACGGGGCGGGGCTCTGCTGCGTGCCGTTGGCCGGCGCGTCGGCCTTGTACACCGCCAGGTACTCCCCGCCCTGCTGCAGGTAGTACACCCGGGTCGGCAGACCCACCGCGGAGTGTGAGCGCAGGTGCGCCATGTCGAAGTTCTTGCGGTACTTCTCCGGAATCCGGAACTCCACCTGAGTCTTGCCGTCCACCGGCGCGAACGGCGTCATCACCAGGCGGCCGTCCTCCACCACGTTGAGCGTGCCGTCGGCCCTGGCCAGCTCCGACAGGTTCGTCGGCGGCTTGGGCTGCTCGCCCTCACTCCAGAACAACCAGCCCACACCAGCGGCCAGCACCACGGCGACGACGACCGCCACCGCCCGCAGCACCAACGTTCGGTTGCCCTTCGGGGTGGGCGCCGAGGTCTTCCTGTTCTTCGCACCAGCGCGAGGCGCGCCGGTGGGTTTGCGTTTGTTGCTCACAGTCGTGCTCCTTGATCGAGGCATGCCAGACGATCCCGGCCACGCGAAGGCGGCCGGGTGGCGAAATTCGATACGAACCGTCTACAACCAGACGGCAGGAGGAGCACGACCAGCGAAAAGGGAAACTCCACGCCGCCGACACGCGACGGCGGCCTCACCGAACACACCAGCGGGCCCGTCCTCGACGGCCGCGGCGGGCTCCCGCCGCAGCCGGGCGGCCAGGCGCAGCACACCCGCCGCGCACACCCGCCACACCAGCGACGCTCCGGCACCCACCAACAGATGCACCACACCGCCGACGGCCAACACCACCGGCTGCGGCACCGCGTGCTCGCCGCTGACCCAGCCCTCGGCGAACTCCGCCGCGACGAACGCCCCCGTCGACAACCCACTCGACAGCCACGCCAACGCACCCGTACCCGGCAACCCGCCACGGCGCGCAGCCGGGGCCGACAGCGACACCAGGAACACCGCCAGCAGCGAACCGGCCGCAAGACACCCGGCGAGCACAGTCATCGACGGCAGGTACCCGTGCGCATGCCGCTCGACGCCCGGGTGGTCATGCTCGAGCAACCAGAACGTCGCCAGGTGCGCGGCGAACCAACCCAGCAGGCCAAACGCCAATGCTGAGCCGGAAACCAGCAGCCGAGAAAGTGCAGGTCGGAGGTGTCGAGAAGTGAGCGTGACCCCTCCTCGACGCCGACGTGACCACTCCCAGGTGTGTGATCGCGCTCATACTACAAGCGCGCGGGCTCCATGGAAACGGACCTATCGGCCTGGAATATCAGGGCAGATGCAGTTGATTCGGGTCCGCCGTCATCGGTGAGTACTCGGGGCCACCACAAGCGATCGCGGGCCTGATGAACGCGCGGGAGTCGAGCTCCCGCAATGCCCAGCCAGCGGGGTGGTTGGTCGCGGTGCTAGCTGCGGCGGTTAGGGATCCGGCCTGGGGGAAGTGGACTCTGCCCTTCTGGGCATTGCGGATCAAAGCTCATCAGTTAGACAATTGCTCATGTCTCTGCATTCCGGACGCACGGAGGTGCCCGGTGCGGTACACCCCGGAGGTCGATGGCCCTGACCTGCTGGGTTGGTGGATCCGCCAACCCAACCGCCGGGGACGCCTGCGGACCCGACGCAGGCCTGTCGACAACCTCGAAGGGTTCCGGTTCGCGTTCTACGGCCGGATCTCTACCAAGGACTGGCAGGACCTGCGGTCCTCGGCTCGGTGGCAACGTGACTTCGCCGAGGAACTGATTGACGGTCGGGGTGTCATCGTTGCCGAGTTCTTCGACGTCGGTTGCTCCCGACGGCTTCCCTGGCCCCGACGCCCCGAGGCCGCGCGCCTCCTGGCGGCCCTGGCCGATCCGGATCGTGGTTTCGACGCGATCGTGGTGGGGGAGTTTGAGCGGGCGTTCTACGGCGACCAGTTCCTGCAACTGGCGCCCCTGTTCGCCCTCTACGACGTGCAGGTGTGGCTGCCGGAACTCAACGGCCCGATCGACACCACCAACCACCTGCACCTGTCCCTGCTCGCTCTCCTCGGGGTGCACTCGAAGCGGGAGATCCAACGCGCCCGGCTGCGGGCGAAGGCGGCGATGCGCGCCCAAGTGATCGAGGAGGGCCGCCACCTCGGCGGCCGGCCTCCGTACGGCTACCACCTGGTCGACGCCGGCCCACACCCGAACAGGGCGCAGGCCCGCTGGGGACGGCGGGCACAACGCCTCGAACCGGATCCGGACACCGCGCCGCACGTCCAATGGATGTTCGCCGAGCGCCTGGCCGGGCGCAGCACCGCGGGTATCGCCCGCGACCTCAACGACCAGGGTGTGCCGTGCCCGTCTCGCGTCGACCCGGTCCGTAACCCGCACCGCAGCGGCGAGGCGTGGACGTTGCGTACCGTGGCGGCGATCCTGGCCAACCCGCGCTACACGGGCCGACAGGTGTGGAACAAGCAACGCACCGACCACGGCCCGCTTGACGGCGTCGATGATCTCCTGGGCCGGTCCGATGCCCGGCGGTGGAACAGCATGCAGCAGTGGGTGATCTCCGATGGCGTGGCGCACCCGCCGCTGGTCAGTGAAGAGGACTTCGTCGCAGCCCAGTGGACCCGAACGGTCGCAGTCGTCGTTGAAGGCAACGTGGGGCGGTACCTCCTGGCAGGGCTGCTCCGGTGCCGGGAGTGCGGCCGGGTCCTGGACTCGCACTGGGTCCACAACCACGCCGGCTACCGGTGCCGCCACGGTCGACGCAGCACCGAGGCGTCCAGGCCAGGCTGGTCCCGCAACGTCTACGTCCACGAACGCAAGGCGATCGAACAACTCGCGGAACAACTCGGCATGGGCCACGCCGACCCCGACGCGGTGATCCACTACATCCTGGAAAACGATGCCCTGATCAGCTGCGAGGCCGGAGGAACGGTCACCCTCAACGAAGCCTGCCAGCCGATCGCCCAACACCCAGCTGCGGCAATCCCCGCGCAGTCAGGGCAAACAGAAACCCCCGCCGAGCGCCTCTCACTAGTCGTGAAAAGCCCCCGTGGGGGTTAACGTGTCCGAGGGGGGACTTGAACCCCCACGTCCGATAAAGGACACTAGCACCTCAAGCTAGCGCGTCTGCCATTCCGCCACTCGGACTTGCACATGTAGTTATCCGGCGATCCCTGGAGGTTCCCCCCGCCGTGATCACCGTACGGGCAGTAACTGTACACGGAACCTTCCCGCACACGTAATCGGCTACCGTCGCTGCATGCGCCGCCCCCTACTGGCAACCCTCCTGCCCCTGCTCCTGGCCGGTTTCACCACCTCCTGCACCACCTCACCGGCCACCTCCGACCCCACCGCCGAGGCCACGCCCGCGAGCTCCACCCTCCCCACCGTCGCGGCGAAGATCCCCGGCCCCGTCGTGGCCCTGGGTGACTCGATCACCCGAGGCGTCAACGCGTGCGTCGATAAGTTCGGCGACTGCCCGGAGGCGTCCTGGTCCACGGGTACCACCCTCGACAGCCACGCGCACAAAGTTGGCCAGACGGGGACGAATCTAGCGAACTCCGGCGCGAGAGTGAGCGATCTCCCAGGCCAGGCCGAGAGCGCCGTGGCCGCCCGTCCCGCCTACGTCACCGTGCTGGTAGGCGCCAACGACGCGTGCCGGCAGAGTGTCGACCGGATGACCACCGTCTCCGCCTTCCGCGCCGACCTGACCAGGGCGCTGAAGACCATCAAGCAGGGGGTACCGGACGCCAAGCTCCTCCTCGCCAGCGTCCCCGACCTCTACCAGCTGTGGAACATCGGTCACGCCGACCCGAGGGCCACCGGCCGCTGGGACCTGGGGATCTGCCCCTCGATGCTGGCCAACCCGGCGTCGACGGCGGCCGTGGACGAGCAGCGCCGGCAGAGTGTCCGCAACCGGGTGGTCGCGTACAACGACGTGATCAGCCGGGCGTGCGCGGACTACGGGCCCAACTGTAAGACGGACGGCGGGGCGGTGTTCCGGTTCCAGTTCCGCGCCGAGCATGTCAGTTCGATCGACTTCTTCCACCCGAGCGCCCTGGGGCAGGCGGAGCTCGCACGCGTCACCAACGAGGCCGCGTACAGGTGGTAGAAAGTGGTATGAGCTCCCATCCCCTCGCGGTCGACGAGGTCGTCGACATCTGCCGTGACCTGATCCGGATCGACACCACCAACACGGGTGACAACGACACGAGCGCGGGAGAGCGGGCGGCGGCGGAGTACGTCGCCGGGCTGCTCTCCGAGGTGGGCCTCGAACCGCGGATCATCGAGAGCGCGCCGGGCCGGGCGAGTGTCGTGGCCCGCTACGAGGGCTCCGACCGGACGCGGCCGGCGCTGCTGGTGCACGCGCACCTCGACGTGGTGCCCGCCGACGCCAGCGAGTGGTCGGTGCACCCGTTCAGCGGCGAGATCAAGGACGGGTACGTCTGGGGTCGCGGCGCCGTGGACATGAAGGACTTCAACGCGATGCTGCTGGCCGTGGTGCGGCAGTGGAAGCGCGAGGGCGTCGTGCCGCCCCGGGACCTGGTGCTCGCGTTCCTCGCCGACGAGGAGGCCGGCTCGATGTACGGGTCGCAGTACCTCGTGGACAACCACGCGGACCTGTTCGAGGGGTGCACGGAGGCGGTCGGCGAGGTCGGCGGGTTCTCGGTGGACGCGGGCAACGACCTGAGGCTGTACCTGATCGAGACGGCGGAGAAGGGGCTCGACTGGCTGCGGATCACCGCGTCGGGGCGGCCCGGGCACGGGTCGATGATCCACCACGACAACGCCGTGACGGCCCTCACGGAGGCCGTGTCGCGGATCGGGCGGCACGAGTTCCCGGTCACGCTGACCCCGACCGTGCGGGACTTCCTGGAGCGGTCCAGCGAGGTGCTCGGGTTCGACTTCGACCCGAAGGACCCGGAGGCCGCGGTCGCCAAGCTCGGGCCCGTCGCCCGGCTGATCGGCGCGACGCTGCGCAACACGGCGAACCCGACCCGGCTGGAGGCCGGCTACAAGGACAACGTGATCCCGGGCCGGGCGACCGCGACGATCGACTGCCGCAGCCTGCCGGGCCGCTCGGAGGAGCTGGAGGCCCAGCTGCGCACGATCGTGGGGCCGGACATCGAGATCGAGTACATCCACCGGCAGCCGGGGCTGGAGACCTCCTTCGACGGGGATCTGGTGGAGGCCATGGGGGCGGCGCTGCGCGCGGTGGACCCGGGGGCCCGGCCGGTGCCGTACATGCTGTCGGGCGGCACCGACGCCAAGGCGTTCGCGCGGCTGGGGATCCGGTGCTTCGGCTTCGCGCCGCTGCGGCTGCCCCCGGACCTGGACTTCACGGCGCTGTTCCACGGCATCGACGAGCGGGTCCCGGTGGACGGCCTGAAGTTCGGCGTGGACGTCCTGGACAGGTTCCTGCGCGCCAGCTGACGCGCCCGCCGTCGGCCCGCACCCGGGACACAGCCCCCCGGGCGCGGGCCTCACAATCTAAGAGCACACTTTTCCGGGTACCCGTCGAAGCCCGTTTCTTCGGGGTTGCCGCCCGGGACCGGCTATCCGAACCGCTGACCTGAAGGAACTCCGATGACCGACGACCGGCACACCGAGCTCGAAGCCGCCCTGGAGTCCGTGATCGCGGCGGCCCGCGTGCACCTGGACGCGGTCAAGGCCGCCGACGGCCGGCCCGACGACGACGCGGTGTGGGCGGCGTACGTGGCGCTGAACAACGCCGCGGTCGCCTACGACGACGAGATGCTGTCCAGCTTCGGCGAGGTCACGCCGTGGGACGTGCAGCCGATCGACCCGGACGCCGCGGACGTGGAGTTCGCGTCGGTGGCCACGGAGCGCGACGCGGAGCCGCTGCTGATCGCGGTCCGCCAGCGCCGGGACTACCTGGTGCCGAACGCGGCGGCCCTGCTGCGGGTGGCCCAGCGGCTGCGCGCGGAGGCCGACGACGACACCGAGGTCGCGAACGTGGGCGAGGCGGTGCTGGAGCTGCTGCAGGCCGGTGACGGTTCGCTGGCGCCGCTGGACATCCCGGAGCTGGAGCCGCTCGACGGGGTGGTGACGGTCAGCGAGGTGGAGAGTTCCCTCGACCCGGACGCGGCGGCGGAGGACGACGTGAACGCCGTGTTCGCCGTGGGCGTGGGGGAGAAGCTCGTCGGCCGGTTCGACGAGCACCCCTTCGAGGACGACGACGCTGAGGACGCGTAGTCGCCGAAGGAATCAGCTGGACAGTGCGGGCAGCGCGGCGCCGGTGATCCGGCGCCGCAGCACGATCTGCCGGGTACCGTCGCCGAACAGCAGGACCCGGGCGAGTTCCCAGCCGCCGTACTCGGCCTGGATGGTCAACTGGGCCTGTGCCGCCTTCCGGTCCGTGCCCGGCGGGATCCGGAGCGGCACATATTCGTAGTCGGACATCGTTACATTCTGCCTAACGGTCGGTGACATTTCCAGGGTAGTCAGGACTGCCTTTCCGGGTACCCGAACCGCACGGCCGACACGTCGTCGAGCGCCCGGCGGATCTGCGCGGGCAGGGTGACCTTCTCCACGGCGAGGGCGCCGAGCAGCTGGGCGGTGCTCCGGGCCCCGATCAGCGGGGCGGTCACGCCGGGCCGGTCCCGGATCCAGGCGAGCGCCACGACCAGCGGCGAGCAGCCCAGCCCGTCGGCGGCGGTGGCCACGGCCTCGACGATCCCGGCGCCCCGCTTGTCCAGGTACGGGGCGACGAAGCGTTCCAGGTGCTCCGACGCGCCGCGCGAGTCCGAGGGCACCCCGTGCCGGTACTTGCCGGTCAGGACGCCCCGGCCGAGCGGGGACCAGGCGAGCAGGCCGAGCCCGAGGGCGGAGCACGCGCCGAGCACCTCGCGTTCGACCCCGCGCTCCAGCAGCGAGTACTCCACCTGGGCGGAGATGACCGGGGTCGGGCTCAGCGCGGCGGCCTGGGCGGTCTGCCAGCCGTTGAAGTTGGACACCCCGGCGTAGCGGACCCGGCCGGAGGACACGGCGGTGTCGAGGGCCGCGAGGGTCTCCGCGACGGGGGTGGCGTGGTCGTGGCCGTGCACGTGCCAGACGTCCACGTAGTCGGTGCCGAGCCGGCGCAGGGAGGCGTCCAGGGCGCGCAGCAGGTGCAGCCGGGAGTTGTCGTGCCGGCGCGGCGTACCGGGGCGCAGGCCGGCCTTGGTGGAGATGATCAGCTCGTCGCGTTCGACGACCCCGTCGAGCAGCGCCCCGATCACGGCCTCGCTGTCCCCGTCGCCGAACACGTCGGCGGTGTCGAGCAGGTTGCCCCCGGCGTCCAGGTACGTGCGGAGCTGGTCGGCGGCCTCGTCGGCGTCGGTGTCCCGGCCCCAGGTCATGGTGCCGAGACCGAGGCGGGACACGTGGAGCCCGCTTCGGCCGAGGGGTCGTTGCTGCATGTCTCGCGACGGTACCGGCTCGCCACGCCGAGTGGAATCCCAGTCCGGTCCATCCGCCGTCGGCTACCCAACACACGCTACGATATTCGTACCTACTCATGAGTAATATGCGGAGGCTTCGATGCGGCTCGGACTCAACCTCGGCTACTGGGCGAACGCCGACCAGGCGAAGCGCAACCTGGCGCTGGTCCAGGAGGCCGAGCGGCTCGGCTTCTCCGTCGCGTGGGCCGCCGAGGCGTACGGGTCGGACAATCCGACGACCCTGGCGTGGCTGGCCGCGCAGACCAGCACGATCGAGCTCGGCAGCGCCATCATGCAGATCCCGGCCCGCCAGCCGGCCATGACCGCGATGACGGCGGCCACCCTGGACACCCTGTCGGAGGGCCGGTTCCGCCTCGGGCTGGGCGTCTCGGGCCCCCAGGTCTCCGAGGGCTGGTACGGGGTCGCGTTCGACAAGCCCCTCGCCCGGACCCGCGAGTACGTCGACGTGGTGCGCAAGGTGCTGTCCCGCAAGACGGTCGAGCACTCCGGCCCCACGTACCAGCTCCCGCTGCCCGGCGGCCCCGGCAAGGCGCTGAAGCTGTCCCTGCACCCGTACCGCACCGACATCCCGATCTACCTCGCCTCGATCGGCCCGAAGAACCTGGAGCTGACCGGCGAGCTCGCCGACGGCTGGCTGGCCATCTTCCTGGAGCCGGAGAGCGCCCGCGAGCACCTCGACCTGATCGCCAAGGGCCGGGCGAAGGTGGGCAAGACCCTCGACGGCTTCGACGTCGCGCCGTCCGTGCCCCTGGTGATCGGCGAGGACCCGGAGACGTGCGCCGAGCTGGTGCGCGGCTACGCGTCCCTCTACATCGGAGGGATGGGCAGCAAGGAGCAGAACTTCTACAACCGGCTCGCCACCCGGATGGGCTACGGCGAGGCGGCCGACGCGATCCAGGACCACTTCCTGAACAAGCGCTACCGCGAGGCGATGGCGGCCGTGCCGTACGAGTTCGTCGACCGCACCTCGCTCCTCGGCCCGGTGGAGCGCGTCGCCGAGCGGATGAAGGCGTACGCCGACGCGGGGGTCACGACCCTCTCGCTCAGCGTCTTCGACTCCGACATCTCCGACGGCGTAGCTACCCTCAGAGCCGCTGCGAGGGCGCTGGAGCTCTCCGGGGCCTCCAGCTAGGCCCCTCACCGCTCCGGGGCCGCGATCGTGCGTCAGGCGCGGCGGGAGTGGCACCTCCCACCGTGCCGCCGCGTCGACCGGCGCGGTTGACGCACGGTGGGAGGTTCTCGCCATCACCTCACCAGGGGTCGACCCGCAGCAGCTTCCGGCCGAGTGGGCTCATCGCCTTCTGCTGGAGATCGTTGTAGGTCTTGCCCGGATGAGGATCCCCCGGCCGATCGCCCAGCCGGTACGGCTGGTCGTCCCTCCAGTAGCGGAAGAAGTGAGCCAGCCGAGTCGTGGCGTTGTGGTTGTGTGACGCGGCGTGCGGCATGAGATGGTGCATCACCACGAAGTCCCCAGCCTGGCCGGTCACCTCCACCGTCTTCAGGTGTTTGATGTTGCACCACCGGTCGTGGAGCTGTCTCCCGTTAGCCACGGCCCGCGCCTCGGCCTCGACGATTCGGTGGCCACCGGGAACGACGTGGACTCCACCGCCCCGCGGTTCGACGTCGGTGAGGTAGTAGCATCCGCCGAGCTCCACCTCCTCCTCGGAGAAGAGAAAGTTGTCGGCCTCGTCGGGAGCCGCGGCGTCCAGGTGGAGAGGGTGGCTCAACGGATCGTCGTGGGCGGAATCGTTCCGCATCGTGATCCCGACCGAGCCATCCTTTATGAGCAGTCTGGGGTATCCAATGATCTGGGCCATCGCGGCGTACAGGATCGGGTTCTGCCACAGCGGGATGAACTCCGGGCTGTCGAAGCTCTGGTTTCCCGGCGTGTAGAACGGCTTGATCCTTCCGGAATACACCTTCCAGTACTCGGGTATGTGCAGGTCGCGTGGGAGTAGGTCCAGGATCAGTCGTCCATAGTGTTGAACCTCCTCCCGTGTCAGGACGCCACGTACCACGACGTAGCCCTGCTCCCAGAACAGATCGAACTCCTCCCGGGTCAACGGTCCGGGTGAGAACTTCGGTGTCATGCTCCACTCCCTCGTTCACTTCTCGTGTTGTTCGTTCCGCAAGCGCGGATTCCATGCGTCCGAGCGGCTGGTCGGGTCCGATCGGCGGGCTTGCGACCCTGATCGGGGATCCAGTGCGCGGAACGTCAGCGGACCTGAGGATCCGGTGCCATCGTGGTCGCGAGCATCGACTCCAGAACAATGGCGGCACCATCGTCGGCACAGGATCTGGTCACCTCGACCGCGGCCTTCTTGACGCTTTCCGGCGCGTGCCCCATGGCGACGCCGCGAGCTGCCCAGCGCAACATCTCGATGTCGTTGATCTGGTCACCGATCGCCACTGTGTCAGTCAGGGCGACACCGAGCCTGATCCGCAGTTCCTCAAGTGCGGATGCCTTGGAGACCCTGCGGGGGCCGATCTCCCACGAGCCCCTGACCCCGGTCGACTCGCTGACGCAGTCGAGGCCCAGGGCGTCGGCGATCCGTACGGGACTCTCCATGGAGTGGACGATCAGTCGGCGGACTCCGCGCGCCCTGAGCCGCTCCCTCGGAACCACATGAACTTCACCGGGCAGTACCCCGCTGGGGAAATCCGCAGTGGTCCGGAAGGCCTGAACGCCGGGCATCTCGACCGCCAGCGCACAGTCGGGAATCTCCCGCCCGAGTAGGCTCAGCAGTTGTTCCGGGTCGAAGGTCTCCTCCGCCAACACGGTGTACCCATCCGGTCCGGCCGGTGCCATTCGCAGCGTGGCCGCCCCGTTCGAGCACACGATGAAGCCACTCGCCAGGCTCAGTGTCGTGGCCACGGGCACGGTCGCCGCAGGTGACCTTCCTGTCGACAACACCACGTGGTGGCCGGCCGAACTCACCTGTCGGATCGAGGTCCGCATCCGTGGTGAGATCGTCACCAGGTCGCTCTGAACGATCGTGCCGTCGATGTCGAGCGCGATCATCAGGCGTCGTTCCCGTTCGCCTTCTACGAGTTCCATGACTGTCGGACTTCCCCTCAATTAAGGTGGGCGAGATCAGCCGCGCCGACGAGTCCCGCCTCGCAGCCCAGTGCGGCCAGCCGGAGTTCGGTGGCAGCGAACATGGCGCGACTGCGGAGTGCCTCGCCGTAAGCGGTGCGCAGGGGTGCCATGAGCAGTTCGCCACTCTCGGCCACACCACCGCCAATGACCACGACCTGAGGATCGAGGAGTTGGACGATGTCCGCCACGCCCTGGGCGAGCCAGTGGGCGACGTCGGCGAACGCGGCGACCGCGACGGCGTCACCCGCACGAGCGGCCTCTGCCACTATCCGGCCGCTCAGTACCTGCGCACCGGACAAAGCGCTCTGACGGACGGCAGCGCCCTCCCTGGCAAAGCGGACAAGAGCACCGCCGCTCGCGTACCGGTCCAGGCAACCACGCCGACCACATCCACAGAGGAGTCCGCCGCGAACCGCGACCATGTGGCCCGGCTCGCCTGCCAGTCCACCGGCTCCTCGAAATAGTTGCCCCCGAAGGATGATCCCGCCGCCGATCCCGGTGCCGACCGTGAGCATGACCGCCGAGTCCTCGGCGTCCCGCGCGGCGCCGTGACGAAACTCCGCCCAGGCCGCGGCATTGGCGTCATTCTCGATGACGACCGGGAGCGCCAAAGCCTCCTCGAGTGTTCGGCGCAGAGGCTCGTCGCGCCACGCCACGTTCGCCGCGAACAACACGGTCGAGCGTGCCGCGTCGACCAGACCGGCGGCACCGACGCCCACGGCCTGGACGTCGTACGCAGCCGCCAGTTCGCTCACGACCTCGATGATCGTGTCAAGAAGCGCTGCGGCGTTGCCGGCGGGGGAGTCTCTCCGGCAGCTCGCCAGCACCGTGCCGCTGCCGTCTACGACGCCACCGAGAACCTTCGTGCCGCCGATGTCCACCCCGACCGTCAGTGACATGGCCCTCGGCGGCTTCCGGTCGATCCGTCGTATACCGACTCCGACCCGAATGCCGGGACGCGGGGATCCACGCACGCGCTCACCACGGTGACACGCCCAGGAGTCTGCGACCCAGTGGGGTCATCGCCCGCAACTGGAGATCATTGAATGACTTACCCGGTGGCGGATCCCCGGGACGGTCCCCGCCCGGGTACGGGTGATCGTCGCGCCCGTATCTGAAGAACTGGGCCACCCGGGTCCTCGCGTGGCGATTGTGGGACGCGGCATGAGGCATGAGATGGTGCATCAGAACGAAGTCGCCCGCCTTCGCGGGTACCTCGACGGTCTCCATGGCGGGAAGCTTCCGCCAACAGTCGTGCAACTGGCGACCGTTCGGCACGGATCTAGCCTCCTCCTCGACGATCCGGTGGCCACCGGGGACGACGTGAATACCTCCCCCGCCCGGCTCCACGTCTGTGAAGTAGTAGCACCCGCCGATCTCGAGTTCCTCATCGGTCAAGAGGAAGTTTTCCGCGTTCTCAGGTACGGCTGGATCGAGATGGAGGCCCTGGCTCAACGGGCTCTTCGTGACCCGGTTGTTCCTGAGGGTGATGGCGACGGAGCCATCGTTCATGTGGAGGTTCGGATGCCCGATCAGCTGGGCCATGACGGCATAGAGCGTGGGGTTCTGCCACAAGGGGATGAACTCTGGCCCGTCGAATGTCTCGTTCCCCGGGGTGTGGTAAGGCTTGATTCTGCCGTCGACGACCTGCCAGTGATCCGGGATGTGCAAATCCCGCGGTAGCAGGTTCAGAACCACACGTCTGTAGTGCTCCGCCTCGTCAGGGGAGAGCACACCCCGGACCAGCAGGTAGCCGTGCTGCCAGAAGAAGTCGATGTCGTCCTGCGCTAGAGGTGTCGCGGACCTCGTCCGTGTCATGTCTCCACTCCCGGTGTTCCTTGTCGTTGGCTCCGTCCGCTCGCGGCAGGCGGGATTCGGGTGTCGGGCGGTCGGCCCTCGTTCGTGAGGGTGTCGATCGGCCCCTCGGGTGCGGGACCCGCGATGGTGCGCATGCGACTGACGGGCCGCGAGCCCGATCGTGGGCGCCGCTGAATCACCCCTCCGTGGTTCGCGGCACCCTCGTGTCGGTCCTCCCCGGCATCCCGACGACTCTGTCCAGCCCCACGGACTCCGCGATCTCCGCAGTTCCGATGTCGCCGTCGCCCCGAGCCAGATGTCTCAGCCCAGCTTCGATTCCCCGAAGGAGAGCAGCGCACTGACCCGGATCCACCGCAGACGCGTCCCCGTGGACCGACAGCTGAGCGGTGTGCACGTCGCTCCACCGCACTGAGAGGCTCGCGGTGTACTCGTACGAGTCCTCGTGGGTGCCTCGGGACTCGACAGTCGCCGCCGAGGCGCTGCTGAGGGTCTTCGAGGTGCCGGTGGAGTCCAGGAGCGCGGTCCACCCCTGCGGTGGCGGATTGAAGTTGTACGCCAGCTCCGGGCTCAGGTTCAGATTTCGGCGGGCCTCCGCCGACGTGCGCTCCTCGATGAGGTCCAGCGCGTCGTAGCGCCCGGCGAACGGGTAGCCGGCCAGATAGGCGGCCTGGGCGGCGGCGACCGCCTCGTCGAGCGACCCTTCGGATATCGGGAGGCTGACCGGTGCCCGTTGCGCGGTGCCGCAGAGCGCCGCCCTGAGGTCACGGGTGTGGCGGTTCTCCATGGAGACATTCACGGCGCAGGACGGCACCGAGTCCCGCCAGCACATCAGCGCACCGAAGACGCCGAGGACGACCGCCGCCGGAAGCCGTCCGGTGGCCTCGACAAGGTGTGCGAAGACCTCATCGGCCCGAGTCAGCGTCAACGTGCAACGGTAGTACCGACCGCCCGCGTCCGTGACGCTCCCGTGGCGCCGGCGTACGGGAGTTACGGACGAGAAGTACTGGCGCAGGTGGGCGCGCGCCTGTCGCCGTTCCTCCCGGCCAGCAGGGGCATCCTCCTGTAGCGCTACCTGGGTCGGCTGGAGTCCCGTGGGTGGTGCGGACTCAAGCGGTGCGCCGAGGATCGCCGTGATAGCGCGGTCAAGCACGTCGTTGAAGACACGGTCGATGGCGGTGCTGTCGGCCAGGACGAGGAGCCAGAGGCCGCCGTCCTTCCGCAGCAGGTGGAACCGGGCCAGGATCTGCCCCACCCGGCGGACCGCGGAGACCGTGAACTCCGCAGTCAGCGCCGAGGCAGCCTCGGCGACCTCCACCCCGCTCGCGACGTCGACCACCACGACCGGCGCGCCCGAGCCGTGTACCCGTTGACGGAACTCGCCGTCGACGATTTCGATCGAGGTGCGAAGAATCTCGTACCTCTGTTGGAGGGACTCCACCAACACCAGTACCGAGAGAGTGTCGCAGGAATCCGGCAGGCGTCGCATCCGGTCGGCGACGCCCCTCTCCACGTGCCACTGGAACTTCTGCCCCCGTGTCATGGGCGCTTCGACAGGGGAAATCGTCTCGGTCAACGTCTCCAACTCCTCTCGGGACACGTCGGAACCGGTGCGCGGACGACGCGTTCCTTCGCGAGGTTCGTGCGGTGAGAATTCCTCTTCCGTGTGACGGTGCGCGCGCCGTACACGAGTCACCCTCTTCCTTCCGGAGACTGTCCGACCAGGACGCGCAGGGTTTTCGCCCGGAGCACGTCTCGGAGCCCGACCCCGATCCAGCCCAGTTCGCGAAGCTGCTCCACCAGCAGAAGGGCGGACGCCGAATTGCCACCGATGTCGAAGAAGTTGTCGTCGAGATCGACGTCGTCGACCTCGGTGAGGGTGCGCACGACACGCAGCAGTTGCGGGCCGGTCCGGGCGGTTCGGGGCCGGGCTTCGGCAGGCCGATGGCTCGCACTCTCGGTGTCCTGGAGGGCTTGACGGTCGACCTTGCCATTCGGGGTGTAGAGGAAAGCATCGACCTTCCTGAACACGGAGGGGATCTTGTAGGGGTCCAGGACGCTCTCGAGATGGCGGCGCACGGCTCGCGGCTCGACCTCGCCCTGGTAGAAGCAAACGAGCGTGTCGAGGTCGGTAGGCCTAGCGCTGTCGAGCGACTCGGCCAGGACCACCGCGTCGCGGACGGCGGGCAGTCGACACACGGCGGCCTCGACCTCCCCGGGATCGAGTCGGTAGCCGCGAACCTTCAGCTGCCGATCGAGCCGCTCCACGAAATGGAGGTGCCCGTCGCGCAGCTCGACGAGATCGCCGGTTCGATAGACGCCGGTCTCGCCCTCCCAACCGAAGGGTCGCATCCCGTGCTCGGTGAGGTATCCAGCCGCGACGCTGTCGCCGGTGATGACGAGTTCACCACGGCTCACGGTGGTGAGTCCGGAAGCCTGTCCGGAGGCGACACCATGCTCGTCCAGGCTCCTGAGGTAGTACCCGCAGTCGCCCACAGGTTCACCGAGGGGTACCGACTCCTGGCAGTCCGCAGGGTCGAGTGTCCCCGTGAGTAGGTTGCAGACCGTGGTCTCGGTGAGTCCGTAGGCGTTGTGAAAGCTCGCGACCGCCGACCACTTCTGGACTACCGACTGCCGGCAGGCTCCGCCCCCGTTGACGACGTGTTCGAGGCGCATTCCGCTGGTGGGATCGGTGACAGACAGTGCGAACGGCGTGGTCTTGAGGTGCGTAACCCGGAACGACTCCAGAGTCGCCGCGAGAATCGCACCGGGTGCCAGGTGTGTCTCTTCGAGGACGACGAGGCTCGCGCCGGCGGTCAACGTCCAGAAGATCTCGGTGATGCATCCATCGAAGGTCAACCGCGCGAACTGGAGCGTTGTGCTGCCCGGGCCGACCGCCAGCCGTTGGACGTGGTCGTTGACGACCGCCGCGAGCGGAGCGGAGCGCACCAGGACGCACTTGGGCCGTCCTGTGGACCCGGAGGTCTGGATCGCGTAGCAGATCTCGCCTTCGGCGAACGCGAGGACCTCCGGGGGTAAGGAGTCCGGAGCCGGTGGGCGCCATTGAGCCCGTACGTCCGTGAGGTCGACGGTGACGCCGCCTGAGCCCGCGCTGGTCACGAGTCGGACACCGAGCAGGCGGACCTTGTCGGAGTTCGAGACGTCGCTGTCGCGGCTGTCGAGGACGACGAAGGGGCGGCGGGCGGATAGTGCCGCGACGATGGCGATGATCGAACCCGCGCCGCGTCGCCCGTCGACACCCACGAACTCGCCGGGCACGGTGCGGCCAGCGATCCGGGTCGCGAGATCGTGGACGAGTTCTCCGAACCGCCGGTAGCTGACGGTCTGGTCCCCGGTCCGTAGCGCGATCCGTTCCGGGTACTCGCGGATAGCCCGGTGAACTCCGTCGAGGACGGATATGTGGCGCGGTTCCAAAGTCTCGACTCCCTGGTGCGAAACGGGCAGGTGGGCTGTGCAACGGATCACTCGCGAGTGCTCAGATCGATCGGTCGAGTCCACCGTCACAGCGGATTCCCGTTCCGGTGATGTAGGCGGCCCGGTCGCTCGCGAGAAAGGCCACCAACTCACCAACGTCCTCCGGCGTGCCGTACCGGCCTAGGGGGATCGCTTCCATCGCCGTGGTCGCCACGGAACCGACGTCGGTCCCGAGTCGCCGGGCGGAGGCCGCGTCTGCCGAACGAAGTCGATCAGTATTGATTTTACCGGGAATCACATAGTTGACCGTGATTCCGAAACCAGCCACGCTGTCAGCCAGGAGCTTCAGGTACGGCCGCACCGCGGCCCGCGCGACGGAGGAGGTGGCCAGGTCGGTGATGGGCATCGACAGCGAGCTGGAGGTGATCGCGATCAATCGGCCCCAACGATTGCGCCGCATTGCGGGCAGCCCTGCGTCGACGGCATTCCGCAGAGACAGCAGCATCAGGTCCATTGCGTGCCGGAGCCCCGCCATCGACACCTGTTCCACCGTGTCGGGAGGAGCACCCGGTGAATTGAGCACAATGATGTCGTAGGGTCCGGTCTCGGCGACCCGGTCGCCGACGTTTGTGGGGTCGGCGAAATCGCAGGAGAATGCGGAGTGCCCGGTTCCGGGCAGGAGCTGGACGGCGGTGAGCGCCCGGTCGTGGTCCGAGCCCGAAACCGTGACCGAGCTGCCTTGACGTGCGAGGCAGTGTGCCACGCCCAGGCCGATTCCCCTGGTCCCGCACAGCACCAGTGAGCGCTTTCCCTCCAGGTCGTACATGATCACCCCCGTTCGTCGGTGTGCGGTCAGCGCACTGGATGGGACAGCGTGCCGACGTGCTCCACGATGGCCTGGACCGTGTCGCCCGGCTGGATTGCCACCGCTCCCGGCGTTCCGGTACAGATGACCGTGCCCGCCGCGATCGTCCTGCCGGCGGTGAAGTACTCCACGAGCTGACCTAGGTCGTAGGTCATGTCCGCCGGCGTCGCCGAAGCGGCCGTCTCACCGTTTCGCACCGTGCTGATCCGGACGGATCTGAGGGTGTCGTCGTCGAGTTCGTCCAGGGTGACCAGAACCGGTCCGACGCTGCAGAACGTGTCGAACCCCTTAGCCCACGGTATGTGGCGCGGGTTCTCCCGAATGGCGTCCTCGGCGGTCATGTCGAGCACGACGGTGACGCCCGCGACGACAGACCGCCAATCGGCGCGCGACACGTTCTTGCACACCGAGCCGATTACCAGACCCAGCTCGGCCTCCGCGGTCACCCGTCGGGACTGTGCCGGTAGTTCGATGTGACGGCCGTTGTCGATCAGGCAGCTGGCCGGCCGCAGATAGGAGCCGGGGTTCGAGGTCGGTTGCGCGGTGCTCAGGTCATCGGCGTGACCACGGTAGTTGAGCCCCGCACCCCAGATCGTCGCGTCATGATCGACGACCGTGGCACTGCGGTCCAGGTCGACGCGGACGACGGAAAGCTCGTTCGCGTGCCGGACGACGGCCGCGGTGAGCCGGCGCAACTCGCGCTTCCCGACCAGGTCGTCGATTCGGGTGACCTTCTCGTACCCCGGAACGCCGGCCAACGACACCCAGGAGCCATGGTGGAACGCCGCGATGTCGGAGCGACCGGCCGTCGTACGGGTTCTGGTCAACCTCACTGGACGTCCTCCAGCCGGATGGCGGCATTCTCGTCTATCCAGGCGGCGGCGGCGTGGAAGTCCGCCTCGCCCGGACTGTGCTCGGCCATCCGGACCGCGACCTCCATGAGGCGCGCCGAATCCGTGCCGTGCTGAGCTGACAACCGCTCCACCAGAGGGAAGTAGCCCGAGTGGATGCCGATCACTCCGCCCAGCACGTGCATGGCACGGTCCTCGGCGATGATCTCCATGTTGACCCGGCAGTACTCTGCCAACCTCGCCAGTTCCTGGTAGTCGAAACGGTCGGCCTCCAGAATCTTGATGATGCCGGCTAGTGCCTCGATCGCCGCGTTCCCAGAACCTCGACCGATGCCGTTGAGGGTTCCGTCAGCGACGCTGGCACCCGCCTGCAGGGCGGTGATCGTGTTGATGTTCGCCATTCCGAGGTTGTCGTGACCATGGAAGCCCACGACGGGAAAGAAGTCGGCCACTGTGCTCACATAGCGGTGGACGTCGGCGGGCAGCATCGAACCGTACGAGTCCACGATGTAGACGCCGGTGACCTCGGATCCCACTCCTTCGAGCATGGACGGGAGTTGGTGGACCGGTGTCGCGCTGGACTTCATCAGATTGATGTACACCTGGCCGCACACCTCGCTGGCGGCGCGGATGTAGTCGAGATTCTCCGCGACCTGCTCCGGCTGCATTCCGATGCGGACGAAGGACATGCCCCGGTCGCTCAGGGCGGCGACGGTGGCCAGCCGAGTGAATCCGGGTTGGGCGAACATACCCCACGGCTTCGTGGTCAGCGTCGCGTTGGCGATCTCTCCCCAGCGGAAGGGATCGATGTTGCACGCCGTGATTCCGGCCCGTTCGGCCTCGAGCCCGATTCCGTGCCCAATTTCGATCTTCGACACCGGGGTGTCGTTGAGTCGCGCGAGGAGTTGCGTCACGAACTCCTCGTCGAATTGGAAGTTCACGGCATACGCGCCGTCGCGGAGCGTACAGTCCAGCAGCTCTATCGTGGACATGGCCGTGCGGTACGTGCTGGCAAAGGGCATGGCTCTCCTCGTTCCAAACAGCACACGAGAGGGTGGTGGTGAACGGCACTGCGAATCTGGCCAGCGCGGATTCGATCGGCAGACTCGCTGGGTCACCAATCGCCCTGTCGGGGTGCCCGGCTGTGCGACACGTGAGTCGTGTCAACGGAGGCGTTGACATTGCCGAAACCCGTTGACGCGGTGATGTGGATCAGAGGGCCGGAGCGGCGCTGATGCCGCGGTGCGACCGTCCGAGAACGCGTTCTACCTGGCGGGATGCGCGTCGTGGCTGGCTATGACGTCAGGTTCCCGGCGGGTGGCGCCTCACTGTTGCGGCGCTCGGGCCCCGGATCGACGTGGAACTGCTGAGGGATGGCGGAAGGAACTACTTCCGACAACAAGACAGGCGGACCATTGGTGTTCATTTGTGCTCCCCGTGAATGCTGCGACGCGTGAACGACAACACTCTACGACAGATCGTCGACGGCCGCTGTCCCGTCCGGAGCGCGCCCGGATTCACCACCAGTCCCGCAGCGGAGATCCAGTCTGGATCTCCCGGGCAGGACCAGGGAACGGGTCAGAAAAGCTGAGAAGCCGGTGTTAGAGTCGCCGACATCCCCGGTAGCCTCGCACGTTCAGGTGGATCCGGGTGATCATTCTTCGGCTCACAATGACGGGGGTAGGCCTGTGGCCAAGGTACCGGTGTTGCTCTTCTCGGCAGGACAACGATGCGGTAGCACACTCGTGCAGCGATTGCTGTCCTCGCACCCGGACGTGATGATCTGGGGCGAGCAGGAAGGGCAGTTGCGACAGATCTTCGGCGCGGCCGAGCGCATGATCCACCTGTCCGACTATGACGGAGCCGAGGCGCGCGACGCTTTCGTCAGTGGCGGGTACCAGAGCTTCATGGCGAACCTCATGCCCGAGGGCGAGTGGATCGACGAGGCGCTGAGGCAGTTCGTGCGGGTGCTGTTCGAGGATCGGGCGGCGGCCCAGGGCAAGCGGGTGTGGGGGATCAAAGAGGTTCGGTACGGCATGCCCGAGGCACGCGTGCTTCACAGGCTGTTCCCCGGTGCCGTCGTCATCCAGCTGGTACGAGACCCGCGTGACGTGCTGCGAAGCCTGTACCTGTGGGAACACCGGTACGCGTGGTGGGACCGGCGTAGGACCGAGCTTGCGGTACGCGACTGGCATCGGGTCGCGGAGAGCTTTCAGCACTGTTCGGCGGAGCTGTCGCCTCCGGTGCTGCGCCTGCGTTACGAGGATGTCGTGGCCGATCCGGCAGGGGCGAGTGAACAGATCGGCGTCCACACGGAACTGGATCCCGTGAAGTTCGACCCCAACGTCTTCGCTCGGAAGATTCACATCACTGGCGCGGACGGCGAGAGCCAACGGCCCTCTGTTGACTGGGATTCGCTGCCACCGTCGATGCGCGCGCTTCTGGACGACGACGACATTCGCATGGTTGCCGCCGCCTACGGTTACCAGCTCTGACGGACACCGGCGGACTCACCGCGCGGCCGGTACACCCCATGGCGTGCGGTCGGTGAGCCCACCGGTGCGCTGCTCCAGCTTGCACACCCCAGATCGTGAGGAGTCACCAATGACGGGTACTGCGATGTCGACGAGCCGGTACGAACCTGGTCGTGGATTGACCCTGTGGGGACGGGAGGAGGAGGAGGCTGCCCTCGCGGTCCTGCGCTCCAGGTCCCTGTTCCGCTACTACGGGCCCGACCTCCAGCGTCGGACCGAGGCCTTCGAGGAGGCGTTCGCGGCCTCACTGGGCGTGCCACACGTGACGGCTGTCTCGTCCGGGACCGCCGCCCTGGCCTGCGCTCTCATCGGGATGGGCATCCCTGCCGGGGCCGAGGTGATCATTCCGTCCATGACATTCGTCGCCTGCGTGAGCGCGGTGGTGATGGCTCGCGGGGTTCCGGTGTTCGCTGAGATCGACGACACGCTCACTCTGGATCCGAGGCGGATCGAGGAGCGGGTCTCCGAGCGCACCTTCGCGGTCATGCCGGTGCATCTGGCCAACGTCGCCGCGGACATGGACCCGATTCTCGAGGTGGCCCGCCGTCGAGGACTACGGGTGCTGGAGGACTCGGCCCAGGCGGTCGGCGTGCGTTACCGCGGCAGGCGGGTCGGTTCGATGGGCGACGCCGGGGCCTTTTCGTTCCAGTTGGACAAGAACATCACCGCCGGGGAGGGCGGAGCGGTCTGCACTACCGACCCCACGGTTCATGAGCGGGTGAAACGCTACCAGGACCAGGGTGGCCAGTTCACCACGTCCCGGGGGCATGTGCGCGGCGCGGTCGTGGAAGAGCCGTTCGTTGGTGCCAACCTGCGGATGACCGAGCTGGCCGCGTCGATCCTGGGGGCGCAACTCGGCAAACTCGATCCGATGTTGACCCGGCTCAGGGACGTCTCCCGACACGTCAGGGGGGAGCTGTCCGACGTCATCGGCGACTGGCGCCGGATGCCCGACGAGGAAGGTAGCGGCGGCGATGTCACCGCGTTCCTCGAAACCGCGGAGCGGGCGCGCAGGTTCGTCACCGCCCTAAACGCACGGGGCGTCACCGCCCGCACCCTCTACTCCGGCCGCGGTGTCCAGACGAACCCCAGCGTCCAGGCGGGTCGCACGCCGTGGGGAATCGAGTGGTCCCAGCCGGCACCGTGCGTGGACAGCGAGCGGATCTCAGAGCGGTCGGTGACCGTCGACCTCGGGGCCGCCATGACCGACGGCGATGTCGACTGGTTGGTGGAGTCCATGCGAATGGCGCACGCGGCGATCGACGCGCGGGAATGATCCGACCTGGGAGGGAACGGGGAGCAGCATGAGAATCGGAATCATCTATCCCGCGCACGATCCGGTGTCGCCAGCGAACTGGTCCGGGGTTCCACACGGCCTCGCCAGTGGCCTCGGAGCGCACGGCGCGGAGGTGGTGCCCATCGGCGCTGTCATGCCGCTCGGCGTGCGTGAGGTCGTCGCGGTCCTGTCGAGAGCCAGGTGCGCGAGGTCGGATGTCGCAGCCCGCACCGCGATCAGTCGTTGGGCCACCACGCGGGCCGTTGCGGAGCAGCTCTCCCGGGTGTCGCCGCTGGACGCCGTCGTCGTCATGGGCACCGAGTTGTATGACGTCGGCAGGGTCATCCCGGAGCGGATCCCGTGGGTCACCTTCGACGACGCGACAGTCGTCCAGCAGAACCGCGATCCTGGTTCGGACGTCCGCCAGGCGAGAGTCCCCGCTGGGATCCTCGCCAGATCGACCTCCTACGAGAGGGCGGCTGCCCGGTCCGCAGCCCTCTGCTGTGTGACCACCCAGTGGGCCGGCCGATCGGTCGTGGAGGACTACGGGGTCCCTGCGGAGAAGGTCGTGGTCGTGGGAATGGGTCACCGGCCCCGGATCGCGGGCGAGGACCGTGACTGGTCGGCGCCCCGGTACCTGTTTGTGGGCGCCGATTGGGAGCGGAAGAACGGTGCCGCCGTCCTGAGGGCATTCGAGAGAGTACGGGCGCGGGTCCCTGCCGCGTCTCTGGACCTGGTCGGCAACCACCCGCCTGTGAACACGCCCGGAGTCACCACGCACGGCTTCCTGACCCGCGAGGACACTGCCGCGCAGGTCCTCCTGGACCGCCTGTACGCGACTGCCACCTGCTTCGTCCTGCCGAGTTTGTACGACGCGGCCGGCATCGCCTACCTGGAGGCGGCCTCGTCCGGCCTGCCGGTGGTGGCCACAACGCGTGGCGGGGCACCCGAAGTGCTGGGGGACGGCGCGCTCGCCGTGGACCCGCACGATCGCGCCGCTCTGTTCGAGGCGATGCTGACGCTGTCTGATCCGGCCACCGCGAGAACGATGGGGGAGCGGGCGCGGCACAAAGCCAGTACATCGTCCTGGTGGCATGTCGCTGGCCGAGTCCTCGAAGCACTGGAGAACAGGCAGCGGACTGCCGGCAGTGTGACGTCATAGACGGAATGGGAAGGCAATCAGTGTTCCAGAGATCAGACGACGACCCGGTGCGGAACACCCTGCACGGGCTCTTCGAGCGCCACGCCCAGGCTGCTCCCGATCGGGTCGCGGTCGTCGCGGGTGCGGAGATTCTGACCTACGGCGAACTCAACCGGCAGGCGAACCAGGTCGCCAGGCACCTGAGGGAAGAGGGCGTCGGCCCTGAGACCCTGGTGGGAATTGGTGTCCACCGTTCGGTCGACATGCTCGTCGGCCTGCTCGCGATCCTGAAAGCCGGGGGCGCGTACGTGCCGCTCGATCCGGGTCTTCCTGCGGAGCGCCTGTCGATCATGGTTAGGGACACCGGTGCCCCGATTATCGTTACCGAGCACAGAGTGGCGGCCGGGCTGCGCCAGCTCGAGGTCCCGTTGCTTCTCCTCGATGAGCCGGGTGCTTTCGAGCGCTATCCGACAGAGAACCTGCCAGAAACCTCGTCCGCCGACGGCCTCGCCTACGTCATCTACACCTCTGGATCCACGGGCAGGCCAAAGGGGGTGATGGTGACCCATGCCGGGGTGGTGAACCTGGTCACGGCACAGTCGTACGTCTCTGTCGGCCCCGAAGATCGCGTCGCGGCGCTGGCGACGTTGGCGTTCGACGCCTCGTCCTTCGAACTGTGGGCACCGCTACTGCACGGCGCGACCTGCGTCGTGTACGCGTTTGCCGGGGACGAGCTGTCGGTACTCGTCGACCGGTTGCGGCGGGATTCGGTGTCCGTCCTGCATCTGACCAGTCCGGTGTTCCGGCTGTTGGAGCCGCGCCACTTTCGGGCGTTGTCCGGCGTGCACACGATTCTGTTCGGCGGCGATGCCGTGCGTGGCGACGTCGGCACCCAGGCCGCGAACTCCTTTCATGGCAGGTTGATCCACCTGTACGGGCCGACCGAGACCACTGGATTCGCCACTTTTCAGGAGGTCGAGGCCACGGCCCGGAACGCCACGCTGGTGCCGATCGGGAGGCCGATTCGCCACGTCCACGCGCGGATCCTGCGACCGGACGGACAGGCAGTCGAGGAGGGCCACCCGGGCGAACTGTACATCGGGGGTCGCGGTGTGGCACGTGGCTACCTGAATCGACCAGATCTGACAGCGGAGCGCTTTGTGTCGGACCCGGCGAGGGGCGGCGAGGCGCGCATGTACCGCACCGGCGACCTGGTCAAACTCGGTGAGGACGGTGCGATGCACTTCCTCGGGCGGCTCGACCGACAGGTCAAGGTTCGGGGCTACCGCATCGAACTGAGCGAGATCGAGGAGGCGATCACCAGGCACCCCACCGTTCGGGACGCGGTGGTCCTCGTCCGAGAGGACGGCACCGGCGACAAGCGGATCGATGCCTACCTGGTTTCGTCGGAGGCGGAGGGGAACATTGACCCTGAGCAACTGGTGGCGGACGTGCGCAGGCACCTCCTGGGGGTGCTGCCCAGGTACCAGCACCCGGCGACCTTGACCGTCATCTCCGCCATCCCGCTCACTGACAACCTGAAGGTGGACGAGTCGCGGCTGCCCGCGCCGACGAGCGGACGAAGGGACACGGCGGACGGGGGTCCTGGTGGCGATCTGGAGAACATGCTGACGAAGCTGTGGCAGACGACGTTCGGCCTGGCAGAGGTGGGCGTCGATGATAACTTCTTCGACCTGGGCGGTGACTCGATCTCGGCCATTCACTTCGCGGCGACGGCGGAGCGGGCGACCGGACGGCGGGTCATGGTGGGGGATGTGCTCAGGAACCCGACGATTCGCCAGCTTCACGACGTGGTGGCCCAGGCGCCGCTGGTCGACTGAGCCGGGCGTGTCGGCGGCCCGGAAACGGGCCGGCCGACACGCCCGGCTACGCGGTGCTGGGAGTGAGAGAAGAGATTGCGCTGTCAACCCTGATCTCTTCGACCACGGAGACGACGCACGCGCAGTCGCCCGGTTCCCCTTGACACCGTATCGTTCGGTCGAAGTGGGCATCCGCCGCAGCGCCGACTCGGTCAGGAGAGCAGACCAGGGTGGAGGCTGTGTGCCACGGCGTGGCGCTCGCGCCATAGCACGCCAACACATACGCCAACCAGGTCTCGTAGCGTGCCAGTAGGTCATCGGCGATAGTCGCCGAGGCACGGTTGCTGTGTGTGCCGAGGGTCGCGGAGACCCGCCGCGAGAGATGGGCCATGGCGGCGAAGAGTAATCTGCCGAGGCCCCCGGCCACGTCCGTAGCCGTCACCGGCTCCACGTCGGGATAGGTTGTGCCGAACTGCCGGAAGACCTCGTTGAAGGCCTCCAACACGTCTTCGAAGTCGGGGACGACCGCGTCCACCGCGACGACGTGGACGACCTCGACCCCCTTGGTCGCCAGAGCCCGGCCGATCTCGCCGACCAGACCGAAGGCCGCGCAGTATGTGACCACGACGACGCGCTTTGTCGGAATGGACACCGTTCCCAGGAGAGCGGCGACGTACCCGGGTACGTCGGTGGCGGACACCCGCTGTGGGCTGAGCTCCACCAGCGCCGGACCGAACTGCCGCAACGCGGTGAGGCGCTGCCCGACGCCGAGTTGCCGGAAATCCAGGCTCAGGACGCCGACGGTGTCGTCCACGCGCTCCATCAGGCACCCCGCAGGCGGTGTACGGCCTCGGCGTAGTCCGCGAACCGCGGTGACTCGAAGCCCAACTCCAGCGGAACGAAGATGTCGAGGTCGGCGTGCAGTGCCGTCGCGACGAGCGCCATCATGAGTGAGTGGGCACCGAGCGACAGAAGATCGTCGTCGTCGTGCACGGGCTGGCCCAGGTGCTCCGACCAGGCCCTTCTCGCCAGGGTCGCTGTGTACTCAAGGGTGGTTGTGTTCACGATCTTCTCACTTTCGTCTAGCCGTCGAGGCTGGAGCGATCCACTTTGCCGGAGGCCGTACGTGGCAGTTCGGCATGACGCACGATGCGGCCGGGGACTAGGTAGTTCGGTAGGAGCAGGCTGAGGTGCCTGCGGACGTCCGCCACGCTGACCGACGCATCCGTCTCGGTCGAGACGTGCGCCGTGAGCACAGGTTCGCCCACGGCGTTCTTCGGCGCGGTCACCGCGCAAGCACGCACGTGGGGATGGCTGAGAACGGCGGCTTCAACCTCCGCCAACTCGATGCGGTGTCCACGGATCTGCACCTGGGCGTCTCGGCGACCGAGGTATCGCAGGAGTCCCGCGTCATCCTGGATGCCCCAGTCACCACTGTGATAGGCCAGGTCCGCCGTTCCCGGTACGATGCGGAACCGCTGACTGGTCATGTCCGGTCTGCGAAGGTACCCGAAGGACACCCCCTGGCCCGTCACCACGATTTCGCCCGGAGTGCCAGGCAGCACGTGCTGTCCGCTCTCGTCGAGGAGGCTCACGGCGAGATGCGGGAGAGGATGGCCGATCGGTGTCCCGTTCCCGGGCACATCGAGTAGCGAAGGCGTCAGCTCCACATGCGTCACGTGTACGGTCGTCTCCGTGATGCCGTACATGTTGATCAGTTGGGCCTGCGGGGCGATGCCCAGCTGCCACCACTGGCGGATCGTGCTCGCGTTGATCTCCTCGCCGCCGAAGACGACGTAGCGCAGCTGGGCCAGCTTGCGGGGCGTCGCCTCGAGAGACCGCACCAGGTAGGTGAAGGCTGTTGGAACCTGGTTGAGGACTGTGACATTCGCCGTTTCGAGGAGTTCGGCGAACCGCCGCGGATCCTGCGCACAGGCCGTCGGCACCACGACCAGTTCGCCTCCGAACAGCAGCGCGCCCCACATCTCCCAGACGCTGAAGTCGAAGCTGTACGAGCTGAACATCGTCCAGACGTCCTCGGCGCCGAAGTCGTAGCAGCCGGACGACGCGTGCATCAGCGCCAGGATCTGGTCGTGCCCTACGAGAGTGCCCTTGGGTGTGCCGGTCGAACCCGAGGTGTAAATGACGTAGGCGAGGCGGGGCGGCATGCCCGCCTCCAGGTCAACGGCGGGCCCGAGTGACGTCACGAGAAATTCCCCGTCGGCGTCGCAGGCCAGGGTGAAGGCGGCGGCCGAGTCGGCGAGAATGAGATCGGACCGCTGTTGCGGATACGCGGGATCGATGGGCACATAAGCGCAGCCGTGTTTGAGGATGCCGAGGATGGCCACGGGCACGACAACACTTCTCGGGACCCGCAGGGCGACCAAGGATCCCGGTCGCACCCCGGAATCGGCGAGCAGTGTCGCGACTGCGTTACTGGCGGTATCGAGTTCGCCGTAGGTGAGAACTGTGCAGTCGTCACTCACGGCCCGCGCCGAACTGTAGCGCGCGGCGGTGTCACCGAACCAGCTGTGGATTGAATCGTACGGACATGGCTCGTCATTCCGCAATTGGACCCCCATGGTCTTGCGTCTCCCGCCGTGTGTTGCCCTTACGGGCCACGACAACAGTAGCGAAGCTTCTCCGTTCACGCTGTCCCTCCGCCGGGTCGGGCGCTGGTTTCGGACGTGCGTCCGCACGGGGTCGCACGAGCGAATCCGGCGCGCTACGATGCCGGTATCGTTCAAACGTCGGGCAAGCGGTCTGTATGGCCAGCCGTCTCTAATGGACTAGAAGTCTCGACGGACTCGGAGTGCCACAGCACGAAATGGTGACCGCGCTGCCACGGCCGGTGCGGTTCCCTAACCTCTCCGGTGAATCAGAACGAGACCGTTGACTGTTCCCATGCGGCCTCGGACCACAGTGATCCGGAATGCGGCCAGTGCGATTCAGGAGGAGGAAGCGATTGCAACCCGGGGTGGAACCTCATTTTGTCGTGGTCTATGACAAGGGCTCGGCATCGCCATTGGAGATCGCACGTGGCCTGGACGGGTTGGGCACGTTCCAGTTTGTCGCTCCCGATTCACCGCACGTCCGCGAGATGATGCCTCTCCTGCGCCGGTGGGGCGACGTGACGGCGCTCGACGACGCGCTGCGATGGACGGTGGACTCGCTAGACCGGCACCCGGACGCTGTGTTGACCTTCAGCGAGATGATGGTGACGCACGCGGCGCGGCTGAGCTTCGCGTTCGGTCTGCCGGGCCACTCGACCGAATGCGGGAGGGCGCTGACGGACAAACGGGAGCAGCGCCGCCTTCTTCGCGATGCCGGAGTCGACGTCATCCGGTTCCATGTCATCGCGGACCCCTCCGAGCTGGGCGCGGCCGTCATCGACGTCGGCCTGCCCGTGATCGTGAAGCCGGTCCGAGGAGAGGGAAGTCGCAACACCGTGGCGATCGAGCGGCCGGATCAGGTCGATGAGGTCGAGGCGGAGAAGGATCTGTGGTCACCAGGTGAATCCCTCATTGTGGAAGAGCTGCTCCAAGGTAGGGTCTCCGATCGCATCGGCGACTACGTATCCGTGGAAAGTCTCGTGTACGACGGCGTTGCCCGTCACCTTCCGATCACGGGAAAGTTCCCTTTGGTCACACCCTTCCGTGAGACGGGCCAGTTCTGGCCGGCCCTCCTGGAGCCCGGCGAGGCCGGGCGGATCGAGGAACTCACGTCTGCGGCCCTGCGGAGCCTTGGCGTGCGCTGGGGCATCTGCCACACGGAGATCAAGTTGACCCAGTCGGGTCCGCGCATCATCGAGGTCAACGGCCGGCTCGGCGGCCACATCGCCGAGATGGCGCATCGGTCCGCGGGGCTGGACCTGATTCGGTGCGCCGCGCTGCTCGCACTGGGTGTCGAGCCTGACGTCGGACCCATCAGCCTGGAACAGGTGTACTTCCAGTACCACAACCCGGCACCGCTGTATCGCTGCGTGCTGGAAGGGGTCCACGGTGCGCGGGAGGTGATGGGCACGCCAGGTGTTGACAGCTATCAGCAGCGGGTGCGAACGGGGACTCTACTCGGCACGGGTGTGGGCACGGTTCTCCTCGACGCGTCGTACGGCCGGGCGGGAAACCATGAAGAGATGACCGGCCTTGTGGACAGGATCGCTGGTCAGCTCCGCTTCTCTTTCGGCGTGACCGGCGACTGCGGTGGCTTGGAGCAACGAGTTGTCACAGGTAGGGAACTGGTGACGTGAACCGGCCCGCCGGGCGGTGAGTTCCGGCGGGCCACGGCCGCTTGGTCGAGGGCTGAAGGACGTGGCCGAACGGTCAGCGCTGCTCTGGACGCAGGTGAGGAGCATCGGTTCCCCCGTCCCGTGCCTGGATCAGGACTACCCTTCGTTCTACTGCGGGTCGTCTGGACCCTGACCCGCTCGGAGGGGCTCCGCCAATGGGTCTTCCTGGTTCGGATGGCGCTGATAGAGCGCGTATCTGGGTCTGACACGAACCACCTCGAAACCAGCGTCGAGCACATCCCTGTGGTGGCGCCCGTGGCTGTAGACCAGGCGTACCAGACGTGGGCGTCGGCGCTGCGACTCCACCACGGAGGCCAGAAAGCTTCGGAAAGTGGCGCCTCCGAACGGATTGAACAGGTGAAACACGGTTGCGTCCTCTGGAACGCGCCACGTTGCGGCATCGGCCTCGACGATAGTCATCCGGCACCGCTCAGGCTCGGGTCGGGCACTCACGTTTCGCCGAGCCACGGCGGCCAGCTGGGGCATCAGCTCCACGCCGATCACTCGCCGAAGCGCGTAGTGGCGGACTGCGAAGAGCAACACCCGCCCCTTGCCGGCCCCGACGTCGACCAACACGTCATCGGGGCCGACCTCGCGACGTGGCAGTACCTTCTCGAGTTGCCAGACATCGGCAGCTTCGTACCCAAAATGTTCACTGGAACGGCTGGACGTGATGACCCTGTTCCGTGTCTCCACGCCCAGCCGTCGGTCGAACCAGGCTCCGCGCAGGGCACGACGTAGGCGCCGCACGCGTTGAAGGAGCCTGCCCGTCGTACCCAGCGCCGGCGGTGCCGGACCGTCGCCATCCTGCCGCTGGTCCGCCGACTGTCCGGCCGTGTGTGGCGCGCGTTGATCAGCCCGGAGCGCGCGTCCAGGCATGTCGTTTCGGTACACAGTCCTCGCCCTTCGTGCCCTATCGAACGGACGGTTGCCGGACGACTTCCGGCAACCGCGTGCCTGTGGCGTCGGCCTCAATGTCCGTGAGGTACGCCTCGATGCATTCCGCCAGGGTGGCGCCCGATCCGAGCGCCTGCTGGATCACCGGGCTATCCGTGGTGAGAGTGTTGTCGGCGTTCTGCGAGATCAGAAGTCTCTGTGGCCAGGCAGCGGACTCCGGTGCGGAGCCTGCCGCCACGATGTTGGCGGCTGCGACCCGCAGCCGCGCCACTATCTCGTCGCACACCTCGTCGGAGATCCCGTGCCCCAAAGCCATCAGGGTATCGCGAAGAGACTCGACGGTTCTCGGTAGCGAATCGGCAGGGAGCCCCAGGGACGTCGCCGCCGCGATGACCCTGTCGGCGAGTGCCGTGTCGAAGCGCGTCGGCATGGCGGCCACCGGATTCACCAGCACCACGGAGGAGATCGTCCATCCATGCCGTGACAGCACCTCCGCCGCATGCGCCGCGAACACGCAGCCGACCCGGACTCCGGCGACATGCACGGTTCTGGCGTCCGACCAGGTTGCCAAGACCCGTAGCCAGTCCGCCGTCAGTTCTGATATCGACACCCATGGTTCGCTGACGCCCGAGAGCCCTCTGCTGCGGACTCCAACGACAGGGCGACGGAACCCGCTGGAGAACGACCGGAGTTCGGCCGGGTCGCCCTGTGCGTCGGGGAACACGACGAGTGGTGAGCCGGTACCTCCTTCGGAGAGTGGTGCAATACGACCCTGCGGAGATACCTGATTGTTTCGCAACCACGCCACCATACCCGCGACAGTGGGAGCCTCGAACACCGCGCGAAGGGGAACCGTCACGCCGTGCAGCTTCGAAAGCCGCGCTGCGAGAAGCGCGGCGCTGAGTGACGAACCTCGGCTCTGGAAGAAGTCCTGACTCGAGTGATCAGGTGCGTGGCCGAGAATGGTGTTCCATTCCGCGGTCACCTCGGCGGCGATGCGTTCCACTTGAGTCATGTCCCTTCCGATCTGTGAATTCGGGTCAGCGAGAATCGTGAACCGTGTCTATCCTTGAACATGCCGCCGGACCGTGCGTCCGGGAATGGTGACCCAGGCGTGTCCCTGACGTTGGACATGCCGATGAATGCGTGCTCTGTGCCGCATCGAAGGGAAGAACATTGACCGCAATTCTCCAATCGCTGGATGCCGTCGAGGCGGATCCACGCAACACCATCGAGGGGCTCGTCTCCACTCAGTGGACGAACGTCCTGCAATGCGCCCCGCGAGATCATGACGAGGACTTCTTCGTCGCCGGCGGAAGCCTGCTCTCGGCCGCCGCGTTCGCCTCTCGCCTCGCGGAAATCTTCGGCGGTGAGGTCAGCGTCCAGCTCATCTACGACAACCCCTCCGTACGTGGGCTGTGCGCCTCGATCAGGTCGGGAGGAGCCGGAGTTCGGCCAAGGATCCTGCCGTTGACACTGGAGGGCGACGGTCCGCCGCTCCTGGTCGTCCCCGGGGCCTTCGGCAACCCGGCGGTGATGAACGGATTCACCGACCCGATTTTTGGCCGCCGCGTCTTCGGGCTCGAACATCGTGGGATGCGAGCTGGCTCCGGTGAACCGTTGCGTGACGTGGCGCAGGTCAGCCGGGACTATGCCGACGAGATCGTGAAGTGGCGGCCGGCTGAGCCCGTACACCTCGCCGGGTACTGCACGGGGGCCGTATACGCGCTTGAGGTGACCCGTGAATTGGTCGGCCGAGGCTGGGCGGTGCGGAGCGTCACGATGCTCAGCCCGACCACGCAGCCGGCCGAGACCTGGCGACCCTCCTTCGAATGGCTCTACGAGGACCGGTTCCGACGTATCGCCGCGTCGGCCGGCTTGGAGCACTACAGCGGTGAGCTCACCGCTGCGGCGCTGTTCGCGGAGCTGCGTGCGCGAGATGCGGCGATCAGCAGGCAGTACGTCGAAGACGTCATCGCGCGGGCTCGGCTGTTCGTCTCGAACTACTACGCGATGACGAACTACGTGCCGTCGCAGTTCCCGGCGGATCCTCCGATCGCGATGCTGTTCGGGGACGGCGAGGAAGGGGATCTCGCGGCCTCCTACTGGCCGGCGGCCGTAGGCGAGCGGGTCGGTACCTGTCGACGATTCGCTGTCGATCACCTCGACATGCCGGGTCACCCTGACGTGCTCGCCGCGCTGGCGGCGGTCATGAGGGAGGCTGACCAGGGTGTTGGGGAAGCGCACCCGTCCACAGTCGGCTAGGACTCCGCCGGAGGCGGGGGTCGTGCGGACACGCTGAGGCCGGTGAAGGAGAACGGAAACGTGGAGCCCCGCGGCGAGCCGCCTCCTCGGGGCTCCGCGTTCGCCGTTCGTCACCGGCCTGCTACCTTTTCGGCGCGCCCAGCCTCCACGGCCTCGTACAGCGCCCTGATGTTGGCGCTGCCAAAGGTCTCAGCACCGCGACGCTCGATCACCTCGAAGAAGATCGTGCGGCGGTCGTGGTTCGATCGCGTGAAGATCTGAAAGAGTTGGCCACCGTGGTCTTGGTCGGCAAGGATGCTCAGCGCGCGAAGGTCGGACAGCGGGTGCCTCTGGAGTGACACGCGCTCGGTGACGCTGTCGTAGTACTCCTGCGGAGTCGACTGGAACTCCACCCCGGCGGCCGACAGAGCCGTGACGGCCCTGACGATGTCGGCGGCGCTGAACGCGATGTGCTGGACTCCGGACCCGCTGTGGCTGTGGAGGAACTCGTCGATCTGGCCGGGTGCGGCGCTAGGATCCGGCTGGATCAGCGTGAAGGTCACAGATCCGGTGCGGCTTCGGATGACCTTCGACAGCATCGCCTGGTCGCCGACAACGACGCGCTCCTGGAAGACCACGCTGAATCCGAACGCCTTCCTGTAGGCGTCCACGGCCGGGTTCAGCAGCCCGACGCGCAGGCAGATGGCGAAATGATCAATCTCCAGGAGTTCTGGACCGGGGTTTCGTCCGGGTGCCTTCTCGTTCTTCGGGAGCCAGCGGAAACCGGGAGGGAGGCCGGCGACCGGGGTCCGTCGTTGCAACAGCGTGTGCACGACGTTGTCGAATCCCGACACCGCGGCGCTGAGAACGACGTCGTCGTCCTGGTGATCACGGAGCTCCGAGACCAGCTGACCTCCCGCCGCGAGGACCTGGGTGAGGGCACGTTTGATGTCCATGGTGCGCAGGGCGATGTTGGCGACCCCGTCGCCGTGCGCCAGCACGTAGCGGGCCGCGGGATGATCCTCGGCGATCGCCTCGGTCAGCACCACCCGCATCCGGCCCTGGCCCAGGACTAGGGAATGGAATCCCTGCTCCTGTGAGCCGCCGGTCGCGATCGCCTCGAAGCCGTACTGTCCGCACCAGGCGTCGACCTGTGCCGCGAGGTCCTGTACGTAGATTTCGACATAATCCAGGTCGAAGTCGTCCACCAGCATGTCTGTGTTTCGCGTGCTCACTGTGGTCTCGCCTTTCCTACTGCATACGCGGTCACGGGTCCGGATCTCGGCCTGATCCGGCCGTCGGATCGTCGAGTGGCGCCGAGTGGCACCCTGGGCTTCGCTGATGGCCGCCGGTCCATCAGGGGCGTTGTCTCTCGCCGGGAGGCGAGCTCCGCACAAGTCGACGCGCCAGGCTCCGGAGTGTGCTCATACCGGCGAAGGCGGCGAACTCCGGCGGGACGAAGCCCAGATGCCGCAAGTGGTCCGCGAACTCGGGATAACGGTCAAGGTTGCCGCCGGACCGCACGTAGCAGAGATCAAGGTCCGGATTCCGTATGATCGGGCCCCGTTCCAGCACACGCCGGACCGCGACTTCTTCCACTGTCACCGCAGGTCGACGGAAGGAGGGGGTATGACCGTCTCCGCGCAGGAGCTCGCCATCCGCTCCGAGGATCTCGTACGACTGTGGGGCGATCAACAGCTCACCCAGGTCGATAGCAAGGAGCATCTCCTCGCGAAGGTCGAGATGGGTGAGCGTTGATTCGTTGTTGAGCGACACCTTCGCCACGAGCCCGGGAATCGGCGAATCCTCGGTCCGCTCGATCACGATCTTCGCGTCCACCACGCCGGGCATATCCAGGAGACGGCGTGTGATGGCCACGTTGTCGATCCATCGACGATCGAACTGACGGTTGGTACCCGCGTCCGGCCGGTGCAGCCCGACTTCGGCGGCAACGTCGTCTACGACGGAGTCCTGGCCTGCTGCTACCCGCTGCACGGTCCGTTCGATCCCTCTGAGCAGCGCCGCGCACTGATCCGGGGAGATCACGTCCGAGTCGCCGTGTACGGAGAGTCGGGCCGTGTGCGCGTCGACCCACCTGACGGACAGGCTGGCGCCGTACTCGTAGAAATCTTCCGCCGTCGTGACCGTGCTGATCTCCGGTAGCCCCGACGGGACGTCACCATCCGGTTCGTCCGCCCCGGTCAGAAGCGCCGTCCAGCCCTGCGGTGGCGGAACGAAGTTGAACGCCAGTTCGGGTGTCAGACAGACGCCTCGGCGATGCTGGGCATGGACCCGTTCCCGGAGCAGGTCGAACGGGTCGTACCTGCCGTACACGGGGTGTCCCTCGGACAGCGTCCGTTGGACGTCCGCGGTGGCGGACAGTACCGTCTGGGCCTCGAGCCGGAATGCGACCGGAACCCGCTGCGCTGTCGCGCACAGCGTACGGCGGAGGTCGACGTGGTGGCGATTGTCGACCGACACATTGATCGAGCAGGAGTCACTCTCGCTGAGCCAGCACGTCAGCTGTGCGAACGCCGAGAGGATCAGCGCGGACGGCAGAAGCCCGGTGGTGGTGATGACCCGGGAGAAAAGCCTGTCAGCGCCGGGCAAGGTCAGCGTGCAGCGGAAGTAGCGGCCTTTTCCGGTGCCGGGGGATGCGCGACGCGGGTGGGCTCTCGCGGGCGCGTCCGAGAAGTGTCGTCGTAGGTAGGCGGCAGCGGCCTGACGTTCCGCGTCACCGGCGGGGTTCGACTCCAGGCCGGCCGCCTCCCGGGGCTGCCACCCAGCATGTCCTCGGAGGACGTCGTCTTCCGGAACCCCCTCCAATGCGCCCTGTGGGCGCAGAGACCGCGCAACCTCCTCGTCCAACACCCGGTGGAAGCCCGCGTCGATGGCGACATTGTCGGCGACGAAGGCCAACCAGTGCCGGTCCGAACGTCGCAACAGGATGAACTCCACCAAGAGCTCACCCAGCCGCCCGTGCCGGTTGAGCCTGAACTCCTCGACCAGTTCCGAGAGGCGGTGCAGGACATCGCGGTCAACGTCGAGCTGGACCACCCGAGGGGGTGCGCCCAGCGCGTGTACGGCCTGACACCACTCCCCGTCCACCGTCTCGATGGACGTGCGCAGGATCTCGAAGCGGGCCTGCAACGTGCTGACCAGTGAGCGTGCCTCGTCCTCGGTCGACGCCGGCAGCGGCCACAGTCCCTGGGCAAGCCCCTTCTCCAGGTGCCATTGGAACTTCTGTGCCCTGGTCATGGGCGCGGTGGCGATGACGTCCTCGTTCACGGGTCCAGCTCCGTTCGAAGTACGGGTGACATAGTCGGGACATGTGGCGCACCGGGCTGGGCCTCGGCGCGGCACGGACGCGGCGGAACTGGTGGGCCGCTCCCCGGTGAGGCGACCGGAACCGGGCGCGCCCCGGTCGGTATGGGCAGGAAGGGGCCACGTACGCGGAGCTCGCTCCTCCACGCGACTAACGTGCGAAGTCGTCCTCACGCAGGGACAACCGGAGCCGGATGTCCTCCAGGCTGTCCAGGGGGACCGGAGAGGCGGTCCACGGCCGGTGCAGACGATCCGCCTCGGTTCGGGGGACCAGGTGGACGTGCAGGTGGAAGACATCCTGCCAACCCGTGTCGCGATTGGCCTGGAAGAGGGTCATCCCCGCCGGTTGCAACACGTCCCCGATGCGTTGGGCCATGCGATGTACGGTTCGTCCGACAGCGGCCCAGTCGTCCGGCGCTATCTCCCACAGGTCTCTGGCGTGTGCCTTCGGAATCACGAGTGTGTGTCCGGGGGCCACCGCGGTGATGTCCAGGAACGCGAGAGTCGCCTCGTCCTCGAAGACGATCGCCGAGCGCAGCGTTCCCGCCACAATGGAACAGAAGACGCACTGCTCGTTCTGAGCGCTGTGTGGCATGGCGTCAACCGCCCAAGCGGCGGTTCTGCCGCGTCGCCAGGTTCGCCGACAGGTCGTTGAGTGCCTTTGCGGTGGCCGACAGCGGGAAGCGTGCGCTGTTCGCCCTGCCGGCCTCACGGAGTTCGTCGAGGAGGTTCGGAGAGGCCCGCAGCCGGCCCACTAGTGCTGCGAGGGCTCCGGGCGAGTGGAAGTCGACACTTAGGGCGCTGTCCGACAGCACCTCGGAAAGTCCGGGCACCGCTTGGTAAGCGACAGGAAGTCCGCATGCCTGGGCCTCCACCGCCACCAGACCGAATGCCTCGAGCGTGACCGACGGGACGATGAGCAGGTCTTGCCGGGCGAACTCCCGCCACAACGCCGGTCGGGCAAACCAGCCGAGATACCGGGCCGCCGTGAGATCGCATCTCGTGCTGAGTTCGGCGTACTCGTGCAGCGGAGCCGCAACGGAGAGCTCGACACCGGGCTGCGCCGCGAGCGTGATCAGTACGGAGGAGGTGGTCTTCTCGCCGGTGAGTCGTCCGGCGTACAGGATCCTCAGCTGGCCGGATGCCGCAGGCACCGGTTCGGGAGGGGAAGCTAGCAGGGCGTCATCGATGCCCCATGGAATGTGGACGACGTGAGGCGCGTCCGCCAGTCGTCCGAGCCGGTCGGCCATCGCGGTGGTCGGAACGACGACCACGCGTGCGGACGCCACGGTGGAGCGGAGCACCTCGGCTTGGGTGGGGTGAGTCTCGGCGAACAGGAGGTCGGTCCCGTGGACGATCGCCACGTGCGGGATGTCCGGGAACGCCCGCAGGAGCGCCGGGGTGGCACCGAAGGTCAGGTGTTGCAGGTGTGCCACGTCGTAGTGTTCGGTGCCGAACCGGGCCTTGACCGCGAGCGTCAGTCGGTCGGTGTAGGTGTGGAAGCCTGCGCCGTCGAGCGTCTTGCCGTCCACCGACAGGAGGACCGGGCCACCTGGGGGCTCTACCGTGTTGCGATCGGGCGTCGCCAGCATGAACACGTCCGACGCGATGCGTGGTGACGCCCCGAGATAGAGGTCCTTGAGTAGTTCGACGCTGCCGCCGGGAGCGCCGAGGGGAAGATCGAGCCCCGTGATGACTCTCATTGCATTTCCTCGTACAGCCGGGAGGTGTCGATCCCGGTGCTCGACGTGTATTTCAGGCCCATGTCCTGATAGCTGGCGAATGCGCCCGACGTCTTCAGGAAGACGATCTTCCCGAATGTCATTCGAGGGTAGACGCGTACCCGGCGCACCGTGCAAATTTCAAGCGTCCACCGAATCGCGTGGCCGATGTGTCCCAACGGGGCAGAGACGTGCACCCATACCCCCAGGGCGCCGACGGTGCGGTCCCCGTTGAGGAACTGCGCGTAGCGCTCGGAATGTGTGCGCTCGTGGGTGACGCCCAGATAGAGATTCCCGGGAATCAACTCCATTCCCTCTGGTGGAATGGTGTGCTCCACGAAATTCGACGGACGCGCGGCGTCGAGGTCGGAGTCGCACATCCGAATGCTTTCGCCGAGACTCCAGTCATATGCGTTGGGAGAGATCCTGGCGGGGTCGAATGGTTCGATGGCAATGTCGCCGACCGTGACCGCATGCTCGATCTGGGGACCGGTGAGAATCATTTTGTCACCAGCCGGTCGTGCCAGTACCGCGACTCCTGGGGTCCGCTCGACCGTTGGTACTTGCCACTGTAGAGCTCGATGTCCCCCGAGGATTCGAAGAACATGATCTGGCCGATCTTCATCCCGGGGTACACGCGGAGAGGCCGCACGGGCGAAAGCATCAGCGTCCATTGACCGTGGAACCCGATATCGCCGATGGGGGCGGTGATCTCGACGAAGAGTCCGAGCCGCCCGACGGAGGAGCGGCCGAACAGCAGCGGGACGTAGTAGTCGGAGCCAACCTCCTCCATGGTGTGGCCCAGGTAGAGCTCACCCGGACGGAGCACGAAGCCGCCGGCGTCCATCACGATCTCGCTGGTCGGGTTCGGTTTGTAGGCGTCGATCGTGCCCGGATCGTAGGTGAGGAGCGTCGTGCCGAGTCGGATGTTGTAGCTGTTCGGGTTCAGCTGTTCAGGCTCGAACGGCGAGATCACGATCCTGCCGGTAGCCGCCGAGGCCGCGATCTTCGGGCCGGTGAGGATCATCGGGATACCGCCGTCACGCCGTCGGCGAACCGGTTCCGTCCAGAGGCGGCCTTCGGCGGACGGCTGCGGCACGCCCCCGCGTCGGCCGCAGCGGCGAGGTGGTGCCCGTACGGTCGGCTCGATGCCGAGCAGGTGTACGCGATGGTGGCGGGCGGTCCCGGAGCGTGGAGTGACAGGCGGTGGTCCGGCCGCGTCCCGGACCTGGGGGAGAAATGGCGGACGACTGCTGGCCGGGTTGAGGAACGGCTGAATGACATGGCGTCAACTGCCTCACTTTCGAGGAGTGGTGATATGCGCGTTAGGTAGAAGCTTCAAATTCGTTCGCGGTGGATCAACGACATAGGCGGCAGACCTCCCGTCGCCGGGAGTTTGGTCGGCCGGTTCAGCGCTGGAATATCGTTTCTGATTGCTGAGAGAAGGTGCGCTGTCAGGTGCGAGGTGGGACCCTGTCGACGTTTCGTTCTCGCGGAGCACAGATCGCGGGATGTGGGGCGGACGGCGTCCACGATGGCTGGATTGCCATCGTCGGGGCACATGATGGACCTTCGCTGCCGACCTGCTCAGCGCCGGACTGTTTGCCGGTGCTCCGGCATTCGCTGGAGAAGAGCGGCTACGAACGAAAGGTACACGGTGGTGGCGTGGAGCGCTGCCCCGATACATTGAATTCCGGGAATGGTTTTGTCGTCCTGGGTGGCGGCCCGCCTAGCGGCACTTGGCAACGCTCTTCCGGCCCCGCTAGGCGGCGCACGGCGGCACACCGTGCGAGCGCCGGTTGGCGCGCGGTCAGGAGAGTGTGGCTGCCGTGCGCTCGGGCTCGACCTGGCCGTTGCGCGGTGTCCGGGTGACCCAGGCGGTGACAGGTCTCGTCACCGCCGCGCAGACGAGGAACAGCCCGGCGATCACCCACCAGCCCCAGCCGCCCGTGGAGATGCCCAGATAGGTCAGAGCGACCGGTCCGATCATCTGGCCGATTCCGCCGACGGTGCTGAAGGCGCCTTCGTACGCACCCCGTTGGTCAGGCGGCGGGACCTCCGTGGCGAACAGCCATTCTGCGGCTGAAGACCACAACTCGGTCGCGGTGAGTAGTGCGACGCTCGTTGCGAGAACCGCGATCGTGACCCAGCCGCGGGTAAGCCCGCTCAGTGCGAGCATCGGACACGCCGCGGCAGTGCACAGCGCCGCCAGGCGCAACAGGCGGGTGGAGCCGGCGACCGTGTCGGCGGTCCGCGTGGCCCGGACCTGTAGTAGGACGGCCATGACGGTGTTGAGTGCGAACAGCCCGCCGAGAACGGGTTTGGGCACATCGGTATGGGTGATCGCCCACAGCGGAAGAACCTCGTTGAGGATCATCCCGTGCCACGCGAGGGCGGCGAAGACGACGGAGAGGCCTAGGTACGGCCGGTCGGTGAGGACGCGCCACGGGCTGGTGCGTTCCCGCTTCTCGGGGCGCGCGACGATGACCGTGGCCATTCGGGAGACGAAGTACGCGTTGCTCGCGAGGCCCACCACGTTGACCATCACCATCGCGATCAGTGCGGCGTTGGAGTCGAATGCCAAGGCCACGGCGCCGAATCCGGTTCCGATCGTGAAGCCGATGTTGAAGAACGCGCGCATGAAGGCCATCGACCGCACGCGGTCCTCTGTGGGCAGAGCGGCGGCGATGTACACGAGTCGGCCAGAGCTGGCCAGGCAGTCGGCGATCGCGCAGCCGACCATGATCGCGAGGAATGACCAGAAGCCCCGTGCCAGGGGGAAGCAGGCGAAACAGATGGCTTCCACTCCGGCGCCGAGCACCCAGGCTCGCTTGCCACCGAGTCGGTCGGCCAGGTGCCCGAGCGGCAGGGAGCCCAGTAGGCGCACCAGGCCGACCAGGGAGAACCCGAGGCCGATCTGCATGGGGCTGAGGTGCACGACATGGGTGAAGAACACCACGCTGCCAGTGAGGAACGTGCCGACTCCGATCGCCATCAGGGCCGACTGGAGCGCGAGTGAACGCGCGAGGCGACCCGGTGGCGTTATCAGAGTGAAGATTGATTTGACCCCCGTCATTGCCCAATCCAAGCAGACGGACAGATCGATCCGCAACCCCGTCTGGCGGGGAACGAGCGGCCGGACGATGTCGGGGTCCGGTGTGGACGTGTTCTCCGTGATGCCCGTCCGTCCGGGATCACGGCGGGCGGTGAGAAGCTCCGGATTCGGGTTGGCGGTGTCGTCGGCCGGCCGTGTCGGAGGTGTCGACCGATGTCCCAGACGGTGGCCGCGCGGACGCGGGCGGGACGCCGACGCGGTGGCCAGACCGGGTGCACGGATGCCCGTGCGGCAGGCGTGGTAGCAGGGCCGGTGGGCTGCGTGACGAAGCCACCAGGGGTGCGCGTCAGCGGCACCGCGGCCGACAGCGCACGGCCAGGGTCACGCAGGTACCGGAGCGGGGGTGACTACGCTGTCCGTCAGCGTGTTCGACTCGGACATCGAGGACGGCGTGGCCATCCCGCGCGGGCTGGCCGACGCTCTGGAGCGCTCGGGAACTGGGGAGTAGTTAGTGGAGATCTGGCAGGCCATTGTCCTCGGGATCATCGAGGGGTTCACGGAGTTCCTGCCGGTGTCCTCCACGGGGCACCTCACCATCGCCGAGAAGCTGATGGGCATGAAGGTGGACGACCCGGCGGTCACGGCGTACACGGCGGTCATCCAGATCGGCGCGATCGCGGCGGCGATCCTGTACTTCCGCAAGGACATCGCGCGGATCGTCGTCGGGCTGGCCAAGGGGATCGCGAACAAGGACAAGCGCGGCTTCGACTACCGGTTCGGCTGGTACGTCATCGCCGGCTCGCTGCCGATCGCGGTCGTCGGGCTGCTCGGCAAGCCGCTGATCAAGGGCCCGCTGCGCAGCCTGTGGTTCGTGGCCGGCGCGCTGATCGTGTGGAGCGCGGTGATGTGGTTCGCCGAGCGGGTCGGCCCGCAGCAGCGCGGCGAGAAGGAGGTCACCCTCAAGGACGTGCTGGTGATCGGGTTCATGCAGTGCATCGCCCTGGTGCCCGGGGTGTCGCGGTCGGGGGCCACGATCTCCGCCGGCCTGCTGCGCGACCTCGACCGGGTCACGGCCACCCGGCTGTCGTTCTTCCTGGGCATCCCCGCCCTCACCGCCGCCGGGCTCTACGAACTCAAGGACGCCCTGGACGGCAGCATCGGGGCCGGGCCGCTGATCGTGGGCACCGTGGTCAGCTTCGTCGTGGGGTACGCGTCGATCGCCTGGCTGCTCAAGTTCGTGGCCAAACACTCGATCACGACCTTCGTCGGGTACCGGGTGCTGCTCGGCCTCGGCATCATCGGCCTCCTGGTCGCGGGCACGATCACGGCGACCTGACCGGGCGCGCCCCCGACGGCACGGACCTCCGCTCCGGCGGGTGTCCGTGCCGTCGCCGTTTCGGCCGCCGCGCCGGTCGGGTCCGCCGTGCCGGCCACCGACGGCCCGGCGGGTTCGGGCCCCGCGTCGGCCAGCGCGGAGCTGTCCGCTTCGCGTACCCATCGGATGGTTTGTCGTTTGTGAGGGATGGTGGAAAACGCTCCCGCCGGCACGGGGCCCCGAGCCACACTGGGCCGGGGTCAGTGTGCCCGGCGTGGTCCCAAAGTGCGCCGGCCGCTGCGTTGTCAGGCGCGGGCGGGTGACCGCGGGGGTGTGACGGCTCGTCCGGCCGTCACACCCGCCCGCGTTAGAATTCCGTTTCGTGCCCACAGTCCTGCTTCTCCGCCACGGGCGGAGCACCGCCAACACCGCTGGCATCCTCGCGGGTGACCTTCCGGTGCCGCTCGACGAGCTCGGCGAGCGGCAGGTCGCGGCCGTCGCCGCCCGGCTCGCCGCCGTGCCCCTCGCCGCGGTCGTCACCAGTCCCGTCCGGCGCTGCCGGCAGACCGCCGAGGCGGTGCTCGCCGCGCGCGACGCCGAGGGCGAGAAACCGCTGATCGACGCCCGGTTCGCCGAGGCCGGCTACGGCGACTGGACCGGCCGGCCCATCAGCGAGCTCGCCGAGGACCCGATGTGGCGGGTGGTGCAGCGGCACCCGAGCGCGGCGGTGTTCCCCGGCGGGGAGTCCATGGCCGCCATGGCCGCCCGGTGCGTCGCCGCCACCCGGGACTGGGACGCCAAGATCGGCGCGGAGCACGGCCCCGACGCCGTGTGGGTCGCGTGCAGCCACGCCGACGTGATCAAGGCCGTGACGGCGGACGCGCTGGGCCTGCACCTCGACCAGTTCCAGCGGATCGTGGTCGAGCCGGCGTCGCTGACGGTCATCCGGTACACGGAGACCCGGCCCTTTCTGCTGAGGGTGAACGACGTGGGGGGCGACCTGTCCGGATTGGTGCCGACCGACCCGGCCGAGGCGACAACCTCAGACGCCGTCGTGGGCGGCGGCGCGGGTAGGGTCACTACATGAGCGAGCGCAACGACCGCGGTGAGGTGGCGCCGTGACCCACCAGGTGTACGCCTTCGAACCCCCGGACCGGTTCGTCGCCGGCACGGTCGGGGTCCCCGGCGACCGGACGTTCTTCCTCCAGGCCCGCGGCGGCGGCCGACTCGTCAGCGTAGCGCTGGAGAAGATGCAGGTCTCCCTGCTCGCCGACAAGCTCGAGGAACTGCTCGACGAGGTCCGGCTCCGGTTCGGCGTGGAGGCCCCCGCCGGCCAGCCCAGCGACAACGGCCCCCTCGACACCCCCGTGGACGAGGAGTTCCGGGTCGGCACCCTCGGCCTGGCCTGGGACACCGACTCGACCACAGTGGTCATCGAGGCCGTGGAGGCCAGCGAGGCGGAGACGGAGGAGACCGAGGAGGGCGAGCCCGACGCGACCCTCGACCGGCTCCGGGTCCGGATCAGCCCGGCCGCCACCCGGCAGTTCATCGACCGGGCCCGCAGGCTCGTCGCGGCCGGCCGCCCGCCGTGCCCGCTGTGCGGCCAGCCCCTCGACCCCGCCGGCCACCTGTGCCCCCGGCACAACGGCTACCACCGCACGTCTTGAACCTCGACCCCGACGCCGCCCTCGAGCTCCTCACCCACGGGGAACTGGAACTCGAGGGCCGCCTCGTCGACGCCTCCAACGCCACCCTGCGCGCGTTCGTCACGCACGCCGGGGTGACCGCGCGGTGCGTGTACAAGCCGGTGAAGGGCGAGCGGCCGCTGTGGGACTTCCCGGACGGCACCCTGGCGGGGCGCGAGGTCGCCGCGTACCTGGTCAGCGAGGCCACCGGCTGGGGTTCCGTGCCGCCCACGGTGCTGCGCGACGGGCCGTACGGGGCCGGCTCCTGCCAGCTGTGGATCGACGCCGTCGAGCCGCCCCTCGTCGACTTCGCCCGCGAGCTCCCCGAGGGCTGGCACGCGATCGCCTCCGCCGAGGGCGGGCTCCTCGGGCACGCCGACGAGCCGGGGCTGGCCCGGATCGCCGCGTACGACGGGATCGTCAACAACGCCGACCGCAAGGGCAGCCACCTGCTCCGCGACGCCGACCAGCACGTGTACGGCATCGACCACGGGGTGTGCTTCCACGCCGAGGACAAGCTGCGCACCGTGCTGTGGGGCTGGGCCGGCCAGGAGCTGCCGGGCGAGGTGACCGGGGTGCTCGGGCACCTGAGGGTGGCCCTGGAACGGGAGCTGGGGGTGGCGCTCGCCGGGCACCTGACCCGGGTCGAGGTGGACGCGGTCGGGTTCCGGATCGACCGGCTGCTGGCGACCGGGGCGTTCCCGGAGCCGAGCGACCGGTGGCCGCCGCTGCCGTTCCCGGCGCTGTAGGTCCGCTCGGGGCGTCGCCCTGTGCCACGCGGCGGTGGACCCCGGGCGGTCGCACCCGCCACGCGGGGCCGCCGTGCCGGACGCGGGGCCCCGGCACCAGCCCCCTGACCTGTGATCCACCCGACCCCGCCGTGCGCTCCGTCGATCACCGCGACCCGACCCCGGCTGGATAGGCTGGCGGGATGGAATCCTGGTTGGCACCCTCCCTGCCCACGCTTCCCGGCTCGGGCCGCCCCGTCGCGCTGTACGACTCGTCGACGGGCGCCGTACGTCCCACCTCCCCGACCGGGGCGGCGAAGATGTACGTGTGCGGCATCACCCCGTACGACGCGGCCCACCTCGGCCACGCCGCCACCATGATCAGCTTCGACCTGATCAACCGGCTGTGGCGCGACGCCGGACATGTGGTCGAGTACGTCTCGAACGTGACCGACATCGACGATCCCCTCCTGGAGCGGGCCACCCGCGACAAGCAGGACTGGATCGTCCTCGGCATGCTGGAGACGGCCCTGTTCCGCGAGGACATGGAGGCGCTGCGGATCCTCCCGCCCGACCACTACGTCGGCGCGGTCGAGTCGATCCCGGAGATCGTCAACCACATCGAGCGCCTCGTCGCCTCGGGGGCCGGCTACGTGCTCGACGACGGCACCGGCGACGTGTACTTCGACATCACCAGGGCCCCCGCCTTCGGCTACGAGTCCCGGCTGGACCGCGAGGCCATGCTCGGCTTCTTCGCCGAGCGCGGCGGCGACCCGGACCGGGCCGGCAAGCGGGACGCCCTGGACGCGCTGCTGTGGCGCGGCGCGCGCGAGGGCGAGCCGTCCTGGGACGGGCACTCCCTCGGCGCGGGCCGCCCCGGCTGGCACATCGAGTGCGCCGTGATCGCCCTCGGGCTGCTGGGCGAGCGGATCGACGTGCAGGGCGGCGGCAACGACCTGCTGTTCCCGCACCACGAGATGTCCAGCGCGCACGCCGAGTGTCTGACCGGCGCGCACCCGTTCGCCGGGCACTACACGCACGCGGGCATGATCGGCCTCGACGGCGAGAAGATGAGCAAGAGCAAGGGCAACCTGGTGTTCGTGTCGAAGCTGCGCGGCACCGGCGTCGACCCGATGGCGATCCGCCTGGCGCTGCTCGCCGAGCACTACCGCACGGACCGGCAGTGGACCGACGAGGTGGGCAAGGCCGGCCAGCTCCGGCTCGACCGGTGGCGCGAGGCGGCGGCCCGCCCGGTGGCGCTGTCGGGCCAGGCCCTGGTGGCGACGCTCCGCGACCGGCTGACCGACGACCTGGACACCCCGGGCGCGCTGGCGGCGGTGGACGCGTGGGCGGAGGCGACCCTGGCGGGCGAGGGCAACGACCCGGCCGCCCCGGCGCTGGTCAGGGACGCGGTCGACGCGCTGCTGGGCATCGAGCTGTAGGTACCCCCGGATGATGCGTCTGACCTTGGAAGTTCAAGGTCAGACGCATTTTCTGTGTACGCCGGGCGCCCGGCCCGGCGCGCGGCGGCACCCCCGAGCGTTACTCCACGCCCCAGAGCCAGCCGCGCCCGTTGCAGGCCCGGCACCGTGCGGGCCGCAGGACGGTGGTCAGCTCGCCGGGGGCCAGTGGAGTGCCCAGCACGGGCCCGACGATCGCCCGGGGGATGTCGACCAGGCCGTCGTCGCAGCCGGCGGTGCAGCGCACGGGCTGGCAGCCGTTCGGCGGTCGGGTGATGTCGTGATCATCCTGGAGGGCGCCCATGGTTCTGGAGCCTACCCCCGATCCGCCGTCCGTCCGTTACACCCGCGACGTCCGGAAAGTCCGGTGGCGGATCGGGGATCCGCTCCGGCATTGTTGCGGACATGTGGCGGAACCTGAGGCGTGTGGTGACCCCGAGGCGGCTGCTCGTGCTGGCCCTCGCGGGGCTGGTCGGTGGCGGTGCGACGGTCGGCGGCGCGGTCGCCGTGGTGTCGTGGGCGGCCGGCGGCCAGGTCTACGACGCGGCGTCGGTGCCGAACCGGCCGGTCGCGATCGTGCTCGGCGCGCAGGTGAACCCGGACGGCCAGCCCTCCGACTTCCTCCGGGCCCGGCTCCAGCTGGCCCTGGACCTGTTCCAGGCCGGGAAGGTGCGCGCGATCCTGGTGTCCGGCGACGACGGGCAGCCCGAGTACAACGAGGTCGACCCGATGCGCGCCTGGCTCATCGAGCACGGGGTGCCGCAGGCCAAGGTGAACGGCGACCACGCCGGCTTCGACACGTACCAGTCGTGTGTCCGGGCCAGAAAGGTCTTCGGGGTGACGTCGGCGACCGTGGTCACGCAGGGCTTCCACGTCACCCGCGCGGTGGCGCTGTGCCGCCAGCAGGGCATCGACGCGGTCGGGGTCGGCGACGACTCGATGCGCAAGTGGCCGAAGCCCTGGTACACGGGCGCGGCCCGCGACAAGGTGGCCTGCGTGAAGGCCGTGCTGGAGATCGTCGGCTGGCCCGATCCGCGTTTCCTGGGCAAACATGAGACAGCGGTGGAGGACTCCCTCCGGCTAGATTGACCGGATGGCTGGCTACCTGAGATTTCCGACGCTGCACGACGACACCCTCATCTTCGTCTGCGAGGACGACCTGTGGACGGTTCCCGCCGGTGGTGGCAGAGCCGCCCGGCTCACGGCGGGCGTGGCGGAGGCCAGTCAGCCCCGGCTGTCCCCGGACGGCACGCTGATCGCCTTCGCCGGTAGCGACGAGGGCCCCGGCGAGGTGTGCGTGATGCCGGCGGCCGGCGGCGAGCTGCGCCGGCTGACCCACCACGGCCTGCTGGTCGGGATCGCCGGCTGGGACCCGGAGGGCCGGATCGTCTACGCCTCCAACGCCGACCTGCCGCACAACCGCCGCCAGTTGCGCACCGTGGCCGCGACCGGCGGACTGTCCCAGGTGGTGCCGTACGGCGGCCTGGCCCGCAGCGTCGCGTACGGGCCCGGCGGCGCGGTCGTCCTCGGCCGCAACACCCACGACCCGGCCATCTGGAAGCGGTACCGGGGCGGCACGGCCGGCACACTGTGGATCGACCCGGACGGCGGCGGCGAGTTCCACGGCCTGGTCACGCTGGACGGCAACCTGGCCGCCCCGTGCTGGATCGGCGACCGGGTGTACTTCCTGTCCGACCACGAGGGGGTCGGCAACGTCTACTCGTGCGCCGCGTCGGGCGAGGACCTGCGCCGGCACACCGACCACGAGGACTTCTACGCCCGCAACCTGACGGGCGACGACCGCCGGCTGACCTACCACCTCGGCGGGGACCTCTACGTCCTCGAGGAGGGCGGGGAGACCCGGAAGGTCGAGGTCGAGCTGGGCAGCTCGCGCACCCAGCGGTCCCGGCGGTTCGTCAGTTCGACCCGGCACCTGCACAGCGCCACCCTGCACCCGGACGGTTCGGGCCTGGCGGTGACGGTCCGGGGCAAGGCGTTCTCCCTGGGCCACTGGGAGGGGCCGGTCCGCCAGCACGGCGAGGCCGACGGCGTCCGGTACCGGGAACTGACCTGGCTGGCCGACGGGCACAAGCTCGTCGCCGCGGCGGCGGGGGACGGCGACCGGGAGGACCTGGTGGTGCTCGCCGCCGACGGCGGTCCGACCACCACGATCGCGGAGGACCTGGGCCGGATCGTGGCCCTGGCCCCGGCCCCGAAGGGCGCCACGGTCGCGGTCGCCAACCACCGGTGCGAGCTGTGGCTCGTCGACACCGAGAGCGGCTCGGCCCGGCAGGTGGACCGCAGCGGGCACGGCAAGGTCGCCGACCTGGCCTGGTCGGCGGGCGGCGGCTGGCTGGCGTACACGCTGCCGGTCAGCGCCGGGTCGAGCGAGATCCGGGTCTGCCGCCGCGAGACCGGCGAGACGCGGGCCGTGACCCGCCCGGTGCTGCACGACTCGTCCCCGGTGTTCGACCCCAAGGGCGAGTACCTGTACTTCCTCGGCCAGCGCGAGTTCAACCCGGTGTACGACGAGCTCCAGTTCGACCTGGGCTTCCCGTTCGGCAGCCGGCCGTACGCGGTGGCCCTGCGCGCGGACCTGCCGTCGCCGTTCGTGCTCGCCCCGAAGCCGCTGGTCGAGGGGGACAAGGACAAGAAGGACGACGCCGCCGGGGACGAGCCGAAGGACGAGGTGATCGACTTCGAGGGCATCGAGAGCCGGGTACTGGCGTTCCCGGTCCCCGAGGCCCGGTACCGGTCCGTCTCCGCCGTGGCCGGCAAGCTCCTGATGCTGTCCGAGCCGGTGCACGGCAGCCGCAAGCACCGCTGGTTCGACGCGGACGGCGAGGCGACCGGGATCCTGGAGTCCTACGAGTTCGAGACCGCCAAGACGGAGCGGATCGCCGACGCGGTCACCGAGTTCGAGGTCGGCCCCGACGGCAGGACGCTGCTGTACCGGTCCGCCAGCCGGCTCCGGGTCATCAAGGCCGGCGACAAGGCCCCCGACGAGGACGGCGAGGACCGCGCGGGCGGCTGGGTCGACCTCGACCGGGTGAAGGTGTCGGTGCGCCCGGAGGCCGAGTGGCGGCAGATGTTCCGCGAGGCGTGGCGGTTGCAGCGCGAGCACTTCTGGATCGCGGACATGGCCGGCATCGACTGGCCGGCCACCTACGACCGGTACGCGCCCCTGGTCGACCGGGTCACCACCCGTTCCGAGCTGTCCGACCTGCTCCAGGAGGTGCAGGGCGAGCTGGGCACGTCGCACGCGTACGAGTTCGGCGGCGAGTACCGGTCCCGGCCCTACTACCGGCAGGGCCACCTGGGCGCGGACTTCACGGCCGTCGACGGCGGGTACCGGATCGACCGGATCGTGGCCGGCGACCCGTGGGACCCCGACGCGACGTCCCCGCTGAACCGGCCCGGCGTCAACGTGGCCCCCGGCGACGTGCTGGTCGCGGTCAACGGGCGGAAGTTCGGCACCGCCACCCCGGCGGAGCTGCTGGTCAACCTCGCCGAGACCGAGGTCGAGCTGACGGTGCGCCGGCCCAACGGCGAGCCGCGCACGGTGTCGGTGCGCACCGTGGCCGACGAGCGGCCGGGCCGCTACCGGGACTGGGTGGAGGCCAACCGGGCCCTGGTCCGGGAGCGCTCGGACGGCCGGCTCGGTTACCTGCACATCCCCGACATGGGCCCCGACGGGTACGCGGAGTTCCAGCGCGGCTACCTGACCGAGTACGACCGCGACGGGCTGATCGTCGACGTCCGGTTCAACGGCGGCGGGCACGTGTCGGCGCTCGTGATCGGGCGCCTGGTCCGCCGCCGGATCGCGTACGACTTCCCGCGGTGGGCGGCCCCGGAGCCGTACCCGATCCAGTCCCCGCGCGGCCCGATGGTGGCGCTCACCAACGAGCACGCGGGCTCCGACGGCGACATCTTCAGCCACGCCTTCAAGGTGTACGGCCTGGGCCCGCTCGTCGGCCGCCGCACCTGGGGCGGGGTCGTCGGCATCACCCTCAACCACGAACTGGCCGACGGCACGGTCACCACCCAGCCGGAGTACTCGTTCGGCTTCGACGACGTCGGCTGGCGGGTGGAGAACTACGGCACGGACCCCGACATCGACGTGGACATCACCCCGCAGGACTACGCGCGCGGCCTGGACCCGCAGCTGGACACGGCGATCGAGGTGGCCCTGGCCGAGCTGGAGAAGAAGCCGCCGCACAGCCCGAAGCCGGTGGACCTGCCGAGGCTGGGCCGGCCGCCGCTGCCGCCCCGGGGGCCGCTGCCGAAGCCGGGGTCGAAGCCGGAGGCCGGCTCCGGGCCCGCGTCGAAGGCCGCGCCGAAGAAGAAGTAGCGCACCGGGGTCCCCCGGGGGAACCCGCTCAGGCGGAAGCCGGCACCTTCGCCGGCTTCCGCCGCACGTACACCTGCTTGCGCACCCGGGCCACCACGGTCCCGTCGGCCGCCACCACCTCGGTGTCGAACCACGGCAGCACCTTCGACCCGTCCTCGGCCGCCGCCCGGATCTCCGCGACCCGCTCGTCGGTCAGCTCGAACCGGGCGAACACGTCGCCCCGCCCGGGGGACACGAACTCGATCTCCCCGGCCCGGTCCCACACCACGTGGCCGGGGCCGAGCCGGCGGAGCAGGAGCAGCATCCAGAACGGGTCGGTCATGGCGAACAGGCTGCCGCCGAAGTGCGTACCCACGTAGTTGCTGTTCCATCTCCGCTGGCGGAGCCGGACCTCGACGTGCCGGTAGTCGTCGGACAGCTTCAGGACCCGGATGCCGGCGAAGAGGAACGGGGGCCACAGGTTCATGCCCCGGCGCAGGGTGTTGGCTCGCATGCCCTTCAAGTTACCACTCGGTAACATTGGCCGTCAGGCCTCCACGAAGCCCGCGAACCGGTAGCGGAACCCGTCACCGGTCTCCGACGTGACGGTCACGTCATATCTGCCCTGGTCACAGGGCCATTCGACCTCGGCGGGAGACCAGGTGCTCACGTACACCACGCGGCTCCTGCCCGGGCTTGTGATCGTGAACACCGCGTTGGTCAGGCCGGCGTTGGACAGTTCCAGGACGACCGTGCGCCTCTTCGGCTCCGGGGCGGGCCCGAGGCGCAGCGCCACGGCCGGGATCGCGATGTCGCCCTGCTCGGGGTGCACCACGGTCCCGGTGAACGAGCGCAGGAAACCGTTCGGACCGTAGGCGGAGAAGTCATAGCGGCCGTCGGTCGCCGCCGCGTCCCAGACGTGCTCGGCCCCCGTCGCCACGGTGTACTGGACCGGCGTGAACGGCAGCAGCGAGTCCGCGTACACCCCGATGTGCGCGGCCTGGGCACCGGAGTTGACGAGCTTCAGGGTGACCCGCCCGGTGGCCCGGTCCACGGCCACGTTCCCGGACACCTGGTAGGGCAGCGGGCGCGCCGGCCGGGTACCCGGCTCGACCTCCGGCGGCACCTGCGCGCCCACGGCCGGGACGACGGCCGGCGGCAGCTTCGCGGACGCGTCGGAGATCTCGACCAGTCTCCTCGTGTCCGGCAGCAGCGGGATCACGGTGTTCGGGGCCGCGAAGTCGAAGCAGCTCGTCAGGTCGCCGCACACCTGCCGCCGCCACGCGGAGATGTTCGGTTCGCGGACCCCGGTCAGCACCTCCAGGAAGCGCAGCGTGGACGTGTGGTCGAACACCTGGGAGTTGACCCAGCCGCCCCGCGACCAGGGCGAGATCACCGTCATCGGCACCCGGGGGCCGAGCCCGATCGGCCGGCCGGCCACGAACTCGTCCGGGGTGCCGGGCGGCGGGGTCGGCGGGACCACGTGGTCGAAGTACCCGTCATTCTCGTCGTAGTTGAGGAAGAACGCCGTCTTCTCCCACACGGCCGGGTTCGCGAACAGCGCCTGGAGCGCGGTGTCCACGTAGTGCGCGCCGTAGTTGGGGGTGGCGGCCGGGTGCTCGCAGTACAGGTACGGGGCGACCAGCCAGGACACCGTGGGCAGCCGGTCGGCGAGGACGTCGGCGGCGAAGTCGTCCAGGGTGCGCTTGACCATCGCGTTGTCGTGCAGCGGGTTCCCGGGCTTCGCGTCGGCGTACTGCCGGAACCACGCCAGCGAGTTGTCGTCGTAGTTGCCGGTGCGCTCGTCGTCGGTCGGGTTGCTGTACACCTTCCACGAGACGCCGGCCGCCTGGAGCCGCTCGGGGTAGGTGGTCCAGTGGCAGTTCGGGTTGTTGCGCGCCGGGCTGTTGTCGATGATCGGGCCGCCGCCGGTCGCACGGGTGTCGAGCATGCCCGACCAGTGGTAGAGCCGGTTCGGGTTCGTCGGGCCCTGCACGGAGCTGAAGTACGCGTCGCAGATCGTGAACGCGTCGGCCAGCGCGTACTGGTACGGGATGTCCTGGCGGCCGAAGTACCCCATGGTCATCTCGCTCTTCGCCGGGATCCAGCGGTTGTACATCCCGTTGTTCCACGCCTGGTGCGTCCCGCTCCACGAGTGGTCCAGGTCCCCGAGCTGCTGCCCGTTGACCTTCGCCGTGTCGATCCGGAACGGCCGCAGGTGCCGCCCGTCCGCCCGGCCGTAGGCGGGCTGCTCGAACACCGTGCCCCCGTCGGGCAGCCGCAGCGCCGCCGGGTCGGCGAGGCCGCGCACGCCGCGCAGAGCCCCGTAGTAGTGGTCGAAGGACCGGTTCTCCTGCATCAGGATCACCACGTGTCCCACGTCCCCGATCTTCCCGGTCCGGGCCGGGGCGGCCAGGGCCTCGGCCATGCCGAGCGGCAGCGTGGACAGGGCGGCGCCGGCCGCGCCCGCGCCGAGGAGCTTGCGTCGGGAGAGCTGCATGACAGTGTCCTTAGGGGAGGCGGAACGTCGTGACGACGGCGGCGTGGTCGGAGGGCCAGCGGTTGCCGGCCTGGTCGGGTACGGGCTTCGGCCAGCCGGTGACGAGCACATGGGTCTCCTCGACCCGCAGGTCGCCGGCGAAGTGGACGAAGTCCCGCCGGGCCGGGGTCTCGGTCGGGCGCACCGGGGACCAGGTGAACCCGGGGTCGGGGCGGCCGAGCCGGTAGGAGTCCCTCAGGCCCGCCGGCGCTCCCGCCACCTCCCCGGTGCAGGCCAGCAGCACCGGCCTGCGGGCGGCGTTCGCGAGGTCGGGGGCCATGCTCTCCAGCAGCCCGGGCCCGGACCTGGCCGACCAGACCTCCACCTCGAAGGGCCGCCGGTCGTCGAGGCGGAGGGTCACGGCCGTCGCGGACCCGCCACCCTGCCCCGTCCGGGGAGTCAGCGGGTACCGGCTGAGCACGCCCACCCCGTCCGCCGCCGCGTACTCCCAGCCCAGCACCCGGGCCAGGTCCGCGACCGCCGTACCGGGCGCGCCCTGCACCCCGACCACGTCGACGTTGTTGGTCAGCAGCACCCGGGCCTGCTTGCGCACCGCGTCGGCGACGTGACTGCCGCCGTCCCACAGCTCCCAGCTCATCACCCGCAGCTTGTCCACGGTCCTGGTGTCCAGGGCGCACACCGGCACCCGCACGGTCAGCCGCGCGTCCCCGGCGGCGACCACCACGGTCGCGGGCCGCAGCGGCGCGGTCAGGGGCGCGCGGCCCTCGATCACGCCGTCGGCCCCGACGGACAGCCAGGAGTCCCCGCCGGCCTTCGTGAACGCCGTCGCCGGCCCGGTCCACAGGCCTCCCACGGCGAGCCGGAACCGCTCGCCCGCCCGGACGTTGCGGCTGGTGAACACGTCGGTGAGGAAGTCGGGCCGCACCGGGTGGCCGGGCTCGCCGACCGCGAACGGCACGGGTCCGGCGAGGGCGGCGTACCCGTCCCTGGCCAGCAGCAGCGCCACGAACCGCCCCGGGTAGAAGGTCGACCCGTCGAAGGTGACGGTGCCCTCCTTTTCGGTCACGTACCTCCAGGTCGTGGACGGCCCGTTGGAGCGCCCGTCGCTGGGCGCGTTCCCCGGGTCCGTGTACAGCCCGACCCAGTTCTTCGGGTGCGGCGAGTTCGTCGTGTACCGGAACGTCACCGGGTCCCCGGCCACCGGATCCGGGCCGGTCAGGGCCAGGGTGCCCACCGGCGCGGCGGCCGTCACGGTGAACGTCACGGGCGGCGCGAGCCAGGCGTAGCCGTCGTCGGCCAGGTAGTAGAGCGCGTAGGTGCCCGCGCCGAGGGCCGCCGTGTCGAAGCCGCCCGTGCCCGACGCGGCCGGGACGTACAGGTAGGCGGTCGAGGAGCCCACGTACTTCTGGTTCACCGGGCCGTTGCCGGGCTGGGCGTACAGCCCCACCCAGTTCTTCGCGGCGGGCCGGTCCGTCGAGTAACCGAACGTCACCGGGCTGCCCTGGGCCACGGTCGCCGCGGAGAGCGTGAGCGTGCCGGCCATCGGGGTCCTCCTTCGTCACCGACCGGGGCTGACGCGGGCCGGGCGGCCGGCGGACAGCAGCGGTCACCGACCGGGTCGGTCGGCTGGAGTCATTACCGTCGGTGGCGATGACCTGAGGGTGAACGGAACGGGGGCTCTCTGCGACCACGGTATGACGACCTCACCAGCCCGTGGGCAGACGCGACGGCGGGGGATGCTCCGTAGCGTCGGAGGCATGATCGTCGCAGAGCACCTCACCAAGCGGTACGGCCCGAAAGTCGTCGTGGACGACCTGTCGTTCACCGTCGAGCCGGGCCGGGTCACCGGCTTCCTCGGCCCGAACGGGGCGGGCAAGTCCACCACCATGCGGATGGTCCTCGGCCTCGACCGGCCGACCGGCGGGCGGGTGACCGTCGAGGGCAGGCCCTTCGCGGAGGCCGCCGTCCCGCTGAACACGGTCGGCGCGCTGCTCGACGCCAAGGCCGTGCACGGCGGGCGGACCGCCCGCAACCACCTGCGGATCCTGGCCCGGGCCAACGGCATCCCCCGGTCCCGGGTCGAGGAGGTGCTCGACATGGTCGGCATGGCCGACACGGCGAAGAAGCGGGTCAAGGGCTTCTCGCTCGGGATGGGCCAGCGGCTCGGGATCGCGGCGGCGCTGCTCGGCGACCCGCGCACCCTGATGTTCGACGAGCCGGTCAACGGCCTGGACCCCGAGGGCATCCGGTGGATCCGGGACTTCCTGCGGGCCCGGGCCGCCGAGGGCCGCGCCGTGTTCGTGTCCAGCCACCTGATGAGCGAGATGCAGGACACCGCCGACCACCTGATCGTCATCGGCCGGGGCAAGCTCGTCGCGGACTGTTCGATGGCCGAGTTCATCGAGCGCTCCTCGCGCAACCACATCCGGGTGCGTACCCCCGAGAACGTGCGGTTCGCCCAGGTGCTGCAGAACACCGGCGCGACCGTGGAGTCCGACGGGGAGGCGCTCGCCGTCACCCAGCTGCCCATCGAGATCATCGGCGAACTGGCCGCCCGGCACGGCGTCACCCTGCACGAACTGGCCCCCCGGTCGGCCTCCCTGGAGCAGGCGTTCATGGAACTGACCCACGACGCGGTGGAGTACCGCGCGACTGTTGGAGGCACGGCATGACCAACGCGATCGCCAGCGAATGGCTGAAGATCCGCACCATCCGCTCGACGCTCTGGGCGCTGCTGGCCGCCGCCGCGCTCACCGTCGGGGTCGGCGTGCTGGCCTCCTCCGGCACCGTGCCGGGGACGCCGGTCGACGTCGTCGTGTCCGACAACCTGGCCGGCATCATCCTGGGGCAGCTCGCGATCTGCGTGTTCGGCGCGCTGGCCGCCACGTCGGAGTACGCCACGGGCATGATCCGCACTTCCCTGTCGGTGCTGCCGGTCCGGGGCCGGATGATGGCCGCCAAGGCCATCGTGGTCACGGCCGTGGGCCTGGTCGCCGGCATGGTGATCAGCTTCCTGTCCTACGGCGCCGGCCAGGCCGTCAGCCAGGCGCCGGCCGGGCTCGGCGAGCCGGGCGTGCTGCGCGCGGTCCTCGGCGGCGGCCTCTACCTGGGCATGCTCGGCCTGTTCGTGTTCGGGATCGGCATGATCGTGCGGCACTCCGCCGCCGCGATCACGACCGCGATCGGCGCGATCATGATCCTGCCGATCGCCACCTACGCGCTCGGCGAGAACGGGGTCACCTTCCGCAAGTGGTGGCCGAGCCAGGCCGGCCAGAGCATCATGCAGGTCTCCGCGCAGCAGGGTTCCCTGTCGCCGTGGGTGGGGTACGGGGTGTTCGCGGTCGGCACGGCGGCCGTGCTGACGGCGGCGTGGCTGTTCTTCTCGCGCCGCGACGCCTGATCCGGGTGGGGTGTCCGGTTCCGGGCACCCGGCCGGAGGTAGCGCTCTCTTGACGAAAGCCGCGAGTCGGATTATTCTGATAGGTGAAGCCCGACCCTTGAGAGATCGCGATTTCTGCGAAATCTGAGAGCCGGGCTTCTGCGTGTACCGGGACCCGCGCGGTTGGCTACCGGTCCCCGTGGACCCAGGCCCTGCTCGACCCGAGGCCGGTCCCCGACAGGCGCGCCGTCGGGGTGGAGCTCTCCGATCCGGGCCGGTTCAGCCGGTGACGTACTGCTCCGCGAACTCCGCGGTGGGGGCGATGGGCGTGATCACGTCGATCAGGACGCTGCTCGGGTCGGCCACGATGAAGTGCCGCTGGCCGAAGTCCTCGTCGCGCAGGGTGAGCACGGGGTGCAGCCCCTCGCCGGTGACCAGCCGGTCCCACTCCGCGTCCACGTCTGCCACCTCGACGTTGAGCAGCAGGCCCCGGGCGGGGACCCGGTAGCCCTCCGGGACGGTCGGGTGGGTGTGGTCGAGGAGGGCCAGCTCGTAGCCCGGGTCGCCGGGGCGGCGCAGGCTGACGTACCAGTCGGATTCGAAGGTGGTTTCGAAGCCCAGCAGTCGGGTGTAGAAGTCGCGGGACTCCCGCAGTGCCGCCGTGCCGATCACGGGATAGAAGCCGGTCAGCTTCATGTCGGCGCTCCTTTCGCATACCATTAGTATGCGAACGACGTTATTCGCGTACCGTCGGTATGTCAATGAGGAGTGCGATGCGGCAGGACGGCGTGCGGGCGCAACAGCGGGACCAGACCCGGCAGGCACTGCTCCGGGAGGGCCGGCGGCTGTTCTCCGGCAGCGGCTACGGCGACGTGGCCCTGGCGGAGATCGTCCGGGCGGCCGGGGTGACCAAGGGCGCGCTCTACCACCACTTCAGCGGCAAGGCGGAGCTGTTCCGCGCCGTCCTGGAGGAGGTGCAGCAGGAGGTGGGCCGACGGGTCGCGGCGGCCGCCGACGCGCACGACGACCCCTGGGACCAGCTGACCGCCGGCTGCCAGGAGTTCCTCACCGCCACCACGGACCCCGACATCCAACGGGTGATGCTGGTCGACGGGCCCGCCGTGCTCGGCTGGGCCGCGTGGCGGGCCATGGACGAGGCCGCCTCGGCCCGGCATCTCGCCGACGCGCTGACCGGCCTCGTCGACGCCGGGATCATCGCGCCGCAGCCGGTCGCCCCGCTGGTCCACCTGCTGTCGGGGGCGATGAACGAGGCGGCGCTGTGGCTGGCGTCCTCCGCCGGACCCGGTGACCTGGCGGACACCAGGGCCGCGCTGGGCCGACTGCTCCAGGCACTGCGCACCGGCTAGGCGGCGGGTGACCCGTCAGCCCCGCAGCGGTCGGCCGAACCTGGCCCGCACGCCCGGTGACCACAGCACACTCACCGGCGGCCCCACCGGCCCGGGCAACCCGGCCGCCGCCACCAGCCCGTCGTCGAGTTCCAGCAGCTCCGCCCGGTGCAGCGGCCACTCCTCGTGCGCGTTCGGCAGGTACAGGGTCCGGCCGTGCCAGTCCACGTGCAGCCCCCAGCGCGCCGTCAGGAACTCCTCCACCGCGCTCGGCTCCGCGATCCGCGCCCCGATCCGCACCCGGACCCGACCACCCGCCCCCACCGGCCCGGGCCACCGCCGCCGGGTCTCGTACGCCACCGTGTCGCCGGCCTTCGTGATCCGCATCCGCGCCCACATGTACGGCAGCCGGAACAGCCAGCGGGCCGCCAGCACCGGGGCCAGCCGGGCCGCCTCCAGGGAACGGAAGACGACCCCGCGCCGGCCGGCGGTGTCCACGGAGTACAGCCGGACGTTGGTCTCCGCGAACGTGCCCAGGTAGGGCAGGGGTGGCCACGGGCCCAGGCTCACCCCGACCATCCGGAACGGCACCAGCCCGACGTACGTCACCCCGTCGAGGGTGTCGGGCACGGTGCCCCGGGGGAGCAGCGGCGCGACGAGCGCGGGGTCGACCGGCCAGTGCAGCAGGGTCAGGTCCCGCCAGCCCTGGGCGAGGATCGTGCCGCGCAGGGGGCGGGGCGCGAGACGCGTGACAGGCTCGACCATGCCCCCACGCTATCCCGGGCGGCGCGCGCCGACCCCGCCCCGGCGCGGATCGGGTCACCCCGGGGCGCCGTGCCCTACTCGCGGGCGCGGCGGGCGTGTTCGTCCGCGACGGCCTTCGCGATCTCCGCCAGCGACGGCACGGCCGGCAACCGGGGCGCGATCGCGGCGGCCAGGGCGGCGATGTCGACGCCCCCGGTCCGCAGCGCCGCGATCTCGGCCCGGGCGGCCTTCAGCTCGGCGAGGGCCTGGTCGCACTTGGCCTCGATCCGGCGTTCGCGGAGCACCCGCGGGCTCGGGTTGCCCGCGATGAACGGGCTGTCGTCGCGCAGCTCCTGGAACCAGAGGTCCGCGAGCAGCACGGAGTCCCCCCGGTCGCCCACGGCGGCGGGCCGCCCCAACGGCGTGTAGTCGGACATGGTGGTACCTCCCGGGCTGGGTGCGGGGCCGAAACCTTCGGAGATGTCGCGGAAGCGGTACGCCTTCCAGGGGCCGTCCGAGCCGTCGTACGGCCAGCGGATGACGCGGTGCAGGGGGCCGTCGGAGCCGCCGGCCTGCTCGTACCCGAAATAGCGGTCGTCGGTGTCGATGTCGTTGAGCCACCGTTCGAAGAGGACGATGTGCCCGTCGTCCCCGCCGGTGCCGGGCCCGCAGACGCCGACCGCGTCGCCCGGCAGCAGGTCGGCGGCGGGGATCTCGCGCATCCAGCCCGCCGTGACCAGGCTGACCGTGTTCATGCCGCCGAAGCTGCCGGGGGAGTCGACCGGGATCGCCCAGCACATCGACACGAAGCCGGAGCAGTCCTGCCGGTAGCCGGTCGGGCGGTGGATCCGGTCCTGGGAGTAGGGGACGGTGCCCGTGGGCCAGAGGCGGGCGGCTCTGCTGAGGATCTCGGCTCGGGTGACGGACATGTGCACCTCCCCTTCCAGGGGACCGCTCACCGCCGCCGTCCATAAGGCACGAACGGCCAAGCCTTGGGGCGGCCCTGCGCAACGGCCGGCCGACTTGTCGGTACCTGCTGTCGAGTTCCGGCTTGTTGGTGCCGGTACCCGCCGCTACGCTGTCGATCGATTCCGGCGGATGGGTGGTGCGATGGGCGTGGAGCTGCGGTTACTCGGCCCGATCGAGGCCGTCGGCCCGGCCGGCCCCGCCGTCCTGAGCAGCGCCCGGCAACGCGCCCTCGTCGGCCTGCTGGCGCTGCGCCCCGGCACCCCGGTCCCCGCGCCCCGGCTCGTCCAGGCGCTGTGGGGGCAGGACGCGCCGCGCACCGCCGTCCGGACCCTGCAGAGCCACCTCACCCGGGCCCGCCAGGCCCTCGCCGCCTGCGGGCTCCCGGGCCTGCTGACCAGCGGCCGGGTCGGCTACGCGCTGGCCGCCGGCCCGGAGTCCGTCGACGCCTGCCGGTTCGAGTCCCTGGTCGCCGAGGCCCGGGCCGGGTCGGCCGCCGGTCGGGTCGCCGAGTCCGTGGCCGGCCTGCGCACCGCCCTGGACCTGTGGCGGGGCGAGGCGCTCGCGGACGCCGAGCTGTACGGCTGGGGCGCCGCCGAGGTGGCCAGGCTGCACAACGTCCGGCTCGCCGCGCTCGGCGACCTGTGGGACGGCGAACTCCAGCTGGGCGGGCACGCCGACGCGGTGCCGGCGCTGGAGCGGCTGCTGGTGGCCGACCCGGGGGAGGAGCGTCTGGTCGGGCTGCTGATGCTGGCCCAGTACCGGTCGGGGCGGCAGTCCGAGGGCTTGACCTGCTACCAGCGGTTCCGCGAGCACCTGTCCGACACGCTGGGCGTGGACCCGGGCCCCGAGCTGCAACGGCTGCACACCGCGATCCTGCGCCGCGACCCGGCCCTGGAGCCGCCCGACGCCCCCGGCCAGGTGCCGGCCCAGCTGCCGTCGCGCCCCGGGCACTTCACCGGCCGGCCCGCCGAACTCGCCACCCTGGACGAGGCCCTGGCGGCCGGCGGCGACGTGCCCCTCGTGCTGGTGTCCGGGCCGGCGGGCATGGGCAAGACGGCGCTCGTCGTCGAGTGGACCCAGCGGGTCACCGACCGGTTCGCGCACGGCCAGATCTTCTGCGACCTGCTCGGGCACGACGAGGCCACGGCGCTCACCCCCGACGAGGTGCTCGGCCACGCCCTGCGCGGGCTCGGGGTGCCCGCCGGCCGGGTGCCCACGGGCCACGGCGACCAGCTCGGCCTGTACCGGTCCCTGCTGCACGACCGCCGCGTCCTCCTGGTCTGCGACAACGTCGGCTCGGCCGAGCAGATCCTGCCGCTGGTGCCGCCGACCGCCGGCAGCCTGCTCGTCGCCACCAGCCGGCACCAGCTGCCCACCCTCGACGTGCACGCCGCCGTCCGCCGGGTCGAGCTCGACGCCCTCAGCACCCGGGAGTCCCTGACCCTGCTCGAACGGGTCCTCGGGCCCACCCGGGTCGGCGCCGAACCGGAGGCGGCCGGCCAGCTCGTCGAGGCCTGCGACCGGATGCCCCTGGCCCTGCGGATCGCGGCGGCCAAGCTCAACGCCCGCCCCCGGCTCGCCGTCGCGGACCTGGTCGCCGAGCTGGCCACCGAGAACCGGCTCGACGCGCTGTCCGTGCCCGGCGACTCCCGCAGCATCCGCACCGTCTTCGCCAGCGCCTACCACGCCCTGACCCCGGGGGCCGCCGCCGCGTTCCGGCTGCTCGGGCTGCACCCCGGGCCGAACTTCGCCGTCGGGCTGGTCGCGGCCGTCACCGGGTCCCCGGTCGCCGCCGCCCGCCGGGCCACCGAGGAACTCGCGGCGGCGCACCTGGTCACGGAGATCGCCAGCGGCCGGTTCCGGTTCCACGACCTGATCCGGTGGTACGCCCGCGAATGCGCCCTCGCCGAGGAGCCCCTCGCGGTGCGTGGACAGAGCGAGGAACGACTGCTCGACTGGTACCTGGCGGTGGCCGACGCCGCGAACCGCACCCTCACCCCCGGCCGCGACCGGGCCCACGTGACGGCCCGGCACCCGGTGCCCGGGCCGCCCTTTCCGGCCCGGCACGCCGAGACGCTGTCCTTCCTCGACGGCGAACGCGCCAACCTGTCCGCCGTGTCCCGGCACGCCGTCGAGCGCGGGGAGGACACGGCCGCCTGGCAGCTCGCGTACCTGCTGATGGGCTTCTACTACTCGCGCGGGCACTGGGCCCCGATGCTGGAGATCTGCCGCACCGGGCTCGCGGCGGCCCGCCGGCTGGCCGACCGGGGCACCGAGGGCCTGATGCGCGGCCAGGTCGGGGTCGCCTGCATCCAGCTGCAACGGTTCGACGAGGCCCTCGAGGCGCTCCGGCACGCCCTGCCGCTGATGCGCACGGCCGGCGACGCCTGGGGCGAGGGCAGCGTCCGCAACAACACGGCCGTGGCGCTCGCCGCGCTCCGCCGGTTCGACGAGGCCGTGGGGGAGTACGAGGCCGCCCTCGCCATGCACACCGCCAACGGCCTGTCCCGCGACGTCGCCTACGCGCTGAACAACCTCGGCGACGCGCACACCAGGATGGGCCAGCCGGACGTGGCCCTCGACTACCTCGACCGGGCGCTCGCCCTGGTCCGCACGCTCGGCGACGAACGCCTCGAAGCCGTGGTCCTGCACGGCACGGGCGCCGCGCACCTGGGCGAGGGCCGGTACCGGCAGGCCATGGACCTGTTCGACCGGGCCCGGGCGATCCAGGACCGGATCGGGGACCGCCGCGCCGAGGTGGACACCCTGCACGACACCGGTCTCGCCCGGCTGGGCCTCGGCGAGCCGGAGGTGGCCTCGGAGCTGTTCGACCAGGCCCGCCGGCTGAGCCGCGCGTTGGCCGATCCGCACCTGGAGGCCGTGGCGATGACCGGGCTCGGGCTGGCGGAGTTCCGGGCCGGGGCCGTGGAGGCCGCCGAGGGCTGGTACCTGCGGGCGCTGGCCGTGCGCGGGCGGGTGCCGGCCGTGTTCGAGGAGGCCGAACTGCACCGGCATCTCGGGGACCTGGCGCGGTTCCGGGGGGATCCGGTCGCGGCCCGGACGCACCGGGAGACGGCGGTGCGGCTGTACGAGAAGGCGAACGCGACGGCCGAGGCGGACGCGCTGGGGGCGGTGTTGGCGGCCGAGGGGTAGGCGGGCCGCTTTCGGGACGACCGGGCTCCCTGGACGGCCGGGCTACCAGGGCGGCCGGGCTCCCAGGGCGTTGGCGCTCCCGGGGCCGGCCGGGGCGGCGCGGGTCAGGCCGCACCACCCCGGATCCGGCACGTCGAACCGTCAGTTGTAGCGGAACGAGGTCAACCAGCGCGTCGTCCCCCCGGTGACGTACGGCGTCACGAACAGCGGCCGGTCCGCCGGCGCGTTGACGGCGTAGTTGACCAGGTCGGTCGGTGTCGCGAAGTCCCGCACCCGGCCGTCGGGCGTGCCCTGCGCCACGGAGGCCACGTTGAACGTGCCGTCGGGGTTCTGGCTCACGTCGAGCACGGACTGCCCCGAGCACACGTTGGCCAGCGCGGCCCGGGTCACCCCGGAGTACCAGCACCAGCCGTACCCCTCGACGTTCTTCACGACGATCACCACGAACTTGTTCGCGCCGTACGCCTCGATGTTCGTCAGCCGGTACGTGCTCCCCAGGCACGTGCCCACCCCGGCGAAGTCGGTGTCGCACCAGTCCCAGGCCTTGTAGTTGGCCCCGTAGTTGGGCACCATGACGACCGCGTACACGTTGCCGTACCGCACCGCGCTGGTCAGCCGCGCGTTGTTCTGCGCCGCGAACGTGTTCACCTGGGCCTTGGACACGCCGTAGTACCACCACCAGGCGCTGGAGTACGCCGCCCCGCTGTTGCGCACCATCGTGACCGAGAACCGCAGCGGCGACGTGCTGAGCACCCGCAGGTCGGTCGGCCGGGCGTCGTTCGCGTCCAGCAGGCTCGACACCTGCGCGGCGTCCACGTTCAGGTAGGTCCACCAGCCGGTCGGGTTCGAGATCTCCCGGTCGTTGACCAGGTTCGCCGTCGGCAGCGAGCCGCCCGGCCAACAGCCGGCCCCCATCGAGTTCGTCACGAACGTGCACTGCGCGGTCGCGACGGCCGGCGTGGCCACCAGCGTCGCCGCCACCCCCAGGCAGACGACGCCCACCAGGACGAGCCGCCGCACGAGCTTCTTGATCACTGTCTTCCCCCAAACTGCCGGACGGTGGGCGGCGATGCGGGTGCCGCCCGGGGTCCAGGATGGGCGGTGGATGTTGTGGCGGCGTTGTGGCGCGGGGATCCGACTCCGCGATGCGGATAGCCGACAGTTCCGGGACGTCCGGGCGGCGGGTGGGAAGCCGACATGCCGGAGCTCCCCGGGGCGGGATGCCCCGGGGAGCCGTGACCACAGGCCGTGACCCGCCGGTCGTGGTCGGCTACGAGTTGTGCCGGAAGGAGGTCAGCCAGCGCGTGGTGCCCCCGGTGACGTACGGCGTCACGAACAGCGCGCGGTCCGGCGGCGACAGCTGCGCGTAGTTCACCAGGTCGGTCGGCGTCGCGAAGTCCTTCACCCGGCCGTCGGGCGTGCTCTGCGCCACCGACGCCACGTTGAAGGTGCCGTCCGCGTTCTGGCTCACGTCGAGCACGGACTGCCCGCCGCACACGTTGTTGAGCGCCGCCCGGCTGATCCCCGCGTACCAGCACCAGCCCAGGCCCTCGCTGTTGTTCACGAAGATCACGACGAACTTGTTCGCCCCGTACGTCTCGATGTTCGTCAGCCGGCTGGTGGTCCCCAGGCACGAGCTGATCCCCGCGTAGGTCGTGTCGCACCAGCCCCAGGCCTTGGCGTTCGCCCCGGTGTTGGGCACCATGACGACGGCGTAGGAGTTGCCGTACCGCACGGCGCTGATCAGCCGCGCGTTGTTCGTACCCAGATAGGTGTTGACCTGCGCCATCGTCACGCCGTAGTACCACCACCAGCCGCTGGCGTAGCTGCCCGTGTTCTTGACCATCGTCACCGAGAACCGCAGCGGCGACGCGTCGACCACCCGCAGGTCCGTGATCCGCGCCCCGTTGGCGTTGGCCAGATTGCCCACCTGCGTGGCGTCCACGTTCTGATAGGTCCACCACCCGGTCGGCGTGGACGTCATCCGGTCGTCGGCCGAACCCGGGTACGCGTGGGCCGTCCCCGCCATCCCCATCATCAGCGCCACACCGGCGGCGGCCGCGACGAGGAGCCGGGCCATCCGCCGCATCGGAGTAGTCATGTCGAACCTCCACTTGTCGTTGTCGGCGACGTCCCCGCCGCTGCCGACAACTCTCGGCACCCCATGTTGTGCCACGGTTGTGCGCGGGATGTGCCCAGCCCACAACCCCCGGAGATCAACCTCTCGACGGGTACGCGCTGGCGCGGTCAGCGGGCGGCCGGGGCGTAGACCAGGTGCAGGACGCCCGACTTGAACGCGGTGGACCGCACGAGGCTCAGCGGCACCTTCGCCCCGTCGGCGAACAACTTCTTCCCACCCCCGACCACCACGGGGTGTACGAGCAGGTGCAGCTCGTCGACCAGCCCCTTCTCCAACAGCCAGCGGACGAGGGTGGCGCTCCCGGTCGTACCCAGATGGGTGTCCTTCTTGAGCTCTGTCAGCTCCGCCTCGACGTCCCCGCTGACGACGGTCGAGTTCTCCCAGTTCGCCTCGGTGAGCGTGTCCGACACGACGTACTTGCGGCCGCCGTTCATCTGGGCCGTGAACGGGTCGGCCGGGTCGGCGTTCGGCCAGAACGCGGCGAACTCGTCGTAGGTCTGCCGGCCGAGGAGCGTCGCGTCGTTCCCGCCCATCAGCGCGCCGACCGCCGCGCCCATCTCGTCGTCGAAGTAGTCGAAGTGCCAGGTCTCCGGGGCCTCGATGACGCCGTCGAGCGAGATGAAGAGTCCGGACTTGATCGATCCCATGGTCGTCTCCCAGGTCTGGTGGGCCCCTGCGGCCCGGTTCCTTTGAACCTAGGTCGAACGGCCGCCCCGAGAATCGACAAGCCGCCAAAGAATTTTTCCACCGCCCCCGACCCGCACCGCCGGAGCGCCCGGGACCTACCCGCCCCGGCGCACGACGTCCTGGACGCCGCGCGCCGGGGCGGTCAACTGTCCTCGCGGGGAGTGACGGCCGCTATTCGAGGGGCAGGCCCGCCTCCGCCCAGTCCTCGATGCCCTCCCGGTACTTGCGGACGTTGGTGTAGCCGAGCGCCGTCAGCCGGTCGGCGACCTGGCCGCTGTTCGGGCAGGACGGGTTGGAGCAGTAGGTGACGATCGCGGCGTCGCGGTCGGGGAGCAGGTCGGCGGCGTGGGTCGCCACGTCGCCGGGGGCGAGCGGCAGCGCGCCGGGCAGGTGGCGCTGCGCGTGGTACGCGGCGCCGAGCGCGTCGAGCACCGTGACCGCGCGGGCCTCGATGGCGGCGGCGAGGTCCTCGCGGGTGATCAGGGCGGTCATGGTGAACCTCCGATAGATATGGACTACAGTCCGGTTATGGCCTCCGACGTTAACGGACCGCAGTCCGGTTATCAAGAGCTGCTCCAGTTGCGCACGTCACCCCCGACCGAACGCGCCGACGCCGCCCGCAACCGCGCCACCGTCCTCGACGCGGCCGCCCGCCTGTTCGCCGAACACGGGGCCGAAAACGTCTCGATGGACGCCGTCGCGGCGGCCGCCGGGGTCGGCAAGGGCACCCTGTTCCGCCGGTTCGGCGACCGGGCCGGCCTCGCCGCCGCCCTCCTCGACGCGCGCGAACGCGAACTCCAGGAGCGGATCCTCAGCGGACCGGCGCCACTCGGGCCGGACGGCGCGCCCGGCGAGCGGCTCGTGGCGTTCGTGGCCGCCTACCTCGACTACCTGCTCGGGCACCTCGACCTGGTCCGGATGTCGGAGACGGCCGCGCCCGGGGCCCGGTACCGGATCGGGGCGTACCGGTTCTGGCACCGGCACGTCGCGCTGCTGCTGACCGGGTCGGCCGCGGATCCGGAGTACGCGGCGCACGCGCTGCTGGCGGGGCTCGGCGCGGAGCACGTGACGGCGGTGCTGCCGCTGCTGGGGGAGGCCCGGCTGCGCGCCGGGGCGCTCGCGGACGCGGCCCGCGCTGGACGGTGACCGCGATCCGGGACGACCTCCCGCCGCCCCCAACGCAAGGTGGCCCGCCCCGAAACACCGGGACGGGCCACCACTGAGGGGAATCTAGAAGGTCAACGACCAGGAGTTGATGTACCCGGTGTCGGCGTTAGCGACATCCTTGACCCGCAACTTCCAGGTTCCACTGGCAACCTCGGACGACGCGTTCACCGTGTACGTCTTCTTCACGTTGGCCACACTGTCGTTGTTGGCGAAGTCCTCCAACAGGTAGACGGTGCCGTCCGGCGCCACCAGCGACACCACCAGGTCACCCCGGTAGCTGTGCACGATGTCCACGGCCACCTTCAGGGTCGACGGCGCGTTGCCCGCCCGGTTCACCGCGATCGGCGAGTCCGACGTCTGGAGGTCCTTGATCGCGACGTCGTTGGCGTTGGTGTACACGTTCCCGCTCGGGGAGCCGGTCGGCGACGCGGTCGGGGTCGGGGTGGGCGTGCCGCCGCCGCCGATGCCCGCCAGCTGCCACGCGGCGTACGCGGCGACGTCGGCGATGTTGTCGAGCACCGAGTCGTTGAGGTTCGACAGCGTGTCGCACGACTGGTGGTAGCACGGGTCGTAGGCGGCGCCCGCCGTCCCGCCCCACTTCGCGGCCTGCGCGGAGCTCTTGCTCGGGTCGAGGCTCAGCGACGCGATGCCCCCGCTCGGGATCGACGCGCTGATGAACGCGGCGTGGTCCGACCGGCTGTTCAGGTTCGCGTCGTCGGGGTCGATGTTCTTCGCCGTGAAGCCCGACTCGATCGTGGACTTGATCGTCGCGCCCCGGGTCGGGTCCTCGCTGTACACGAAGTACCCGCCGTTGGGCGAGCCGACCATGTCGAAGTTCAGATACGACTTGATCTTCGTACGCTCGGCGGTCGGCAGATTGGCCACGTAGTACTTGGAACCGATCAGCCCCAGCTCCTCCGCGCCCCACCAGCCGAACCGCACCGATTTGGTGCCGGCTTCACCACTGGCGGCGTACCGCAACGCGATCTCCAGGATCGTCGCCGACCCGGACCCGTTGTCGTTGACGCCCGCGCCGGCGGCGACCGAGTCGAGGTGCGCGCCGAGCATGACGACCTGGTTGGCGTCCCCGCGACCCGGAAGGTTCGCGATCAGGTTGTACCCGGTCTTGCCGTTGTGCGTGAAACTCTGCGTGCTCGTGGTGAACCCGGCAGCGTCCAGTTTGCCCTTCACGTAGTCGATGGACGCCTGGTACCCGGTGGTGCCGTGCGCGCGGTTACCACCGTTCGCGGCCGCCACGTCGGACAGTTTCTGCAGGTGGGTCTTGATGTTGGCGACGCTGATGTCCGGCGCCGCGGCGGCGGTGGCCATCGTCAGCGTGGGGGTCGCCATCGTGGGTTGCGCCGAGGCGAACACGGCGACGGCCACCGCGGCACCGACGCCGACGGCGATCGCGGCGCGGGTCCTGTGGGTGACACGTTGTGGAACGAGGGGTGTCATGAGCTTCTCCGGATGGTTGAGTACCGCTGTAGCGGTATGCCGGAGTATGGACATCAATGGATGAGGGGGAACTCAAGGGGACAATAAGCCCTCCTTAAATAACGCCCCCTGTTAACGCAACCCAACCAACCCCAACCTCAGAGGGGTACGGCCGGGCCCTGCCGCACGGGTATGACGGGCACGTGGATAGGCGCCGGGCTGTCCGGGGCGCCGCTCCTGCGCCGTCGAGTCCTGTCGGGTCTCCGGCGTGCTTCGCTGCTACGTGGCCGCGCCGACGAGGAGGAACGCGCCGAACCCCAGGGCCGCCAGGGGCAGCGCGCAGGCCAGCGCGAGCACCCGTCCCCGGGCGGTACGGCCGGCGAGCCAGACGATCAGTACCGCCAGGGCCACGTCGATGGCGACGTTCCACGCCACCGAACCGGAGTAGTCCGGGTCCCCGAGCCGCAGGGCGAACCGGGCGGCCTCCTCCAGGAACGCCGCGGCCGGCAGCGCCAGCCCCACCGCCGCCAACCACCCCGCGCCGCGCGCCCACACCCCGGCCCCGCCGAACACGACACCGGCCAGCACACCCATCAGCATCCAGACCAGCGACGTCGGCGCCCACAACACCGCCACGTCGTCCCCGTTGACCAGCGTCGCCGTCACGTAGTAGGCGGGCACCGCGAGTACCAGCCCGACACTGGCCCCGATCGCGGCACGCACCCAGCCGGACCGCACCCACCAGCCGAACAGGAACGCCGCCGCCGCCCAGGTCGCCGTCGAGTTCCCCAACTCGGCCAGCGGGAAGGGTACGAACCGGATCCACAGGAAGTCCACGGCGCCCAGCACGAGCCCACCCACCGAGCCGGCCAGCATCACCCAACGATTCGCAGGTCGCATGGCCCCCGAGCCTAGCCGCCAACGATCTTGCCCCGGAGCCAGACCCGAACAGCCCCGCCGATCGAGGCGGACCCGCCAACTCGGACACAAGGGCCGACCGGCAACCCAGCGCCCGAGCCCCGTCGACCGGCCTCGCGCTCCGCCCGACAGGCCCGAGTCCGGTGGCGTCGCCCGACACGCACGTGGCGCCGGACCCGGACGGCCAGGACGGCTCGAAGAGACGAGGCGTGGACAGCGGAAAGGCCGTCTCCGACTGGCGGAAACGGCCTCCGATGTGCGGTGGGCGTAGCAGGGTTTGAACCTGCGACCCCTTCGGTGTGAACGAAGTGCTCTCCCACTGAGCTATACGCCCGCAACGAGTGGTTACATTACCCGACGCCCACCCCACCCCGCGAATCCGGGGTCACCACGCCGGTGCCCCGAGGTCACCACCCCCGCGGTCCGGGGTCACCACCCCGTCAGATCCCGCGCCTCCCGCCACAGATCCACCCCGAGGCTGTACTTCACCGACGCCCAGACCACCGCCGCCACGAAGACGAGGCCGAGGACGCCGATCACGGCGCGTACCAGCAGACTCTGGCGTTTGATCCAGCCTGTCCACCGGTCGAGCTGGTGCCGGGCGAAGGCCAGGAGGCGGCGGGCCCAGTGGAATTCCAGCGCCAGGATCGCCAGGCCCGCGAGCACGATGAGCCAGCCGGGGCCGGGGAGCGGGATGAGGAAGGCGCCCACGACGATCACGGCGACGCCGAGGACCGTGACCGTGATCTTGACGGCCAACCTGCCCCCCGGCTTCTCCCGGATCCGGTCGAGCCAGTGTCGTTCGCTTGTCTGATCTTTCACGCCTGTCACACCCCGGAACGTACCTCATAAGTTTTGGTCTTTGAGGCCCCGCTGGGGCTCCGGAGGCGCTACTTTCAGAACCGGACTCCACTACGGGTCGAGATCAGCGTATGACGGGGCGTGACCGGGGGTATCACCCGAGTGTGAGAATGCGGGACGCGCGGGGCGTCTCGTCGCCGTTGCCTGGGGGTGAGGTCGATGGGGGTACTACGTCCCGCGACCGTGGAGGTCGAGACGTCTCTGCGGCTGGTCGCGCCTGACGCGACCGCGCTGCCGGTCCGCGCGAGTTTGCGCTACGACCCGCTCGATCCGTACGCGGTCCACGTTCTGTTCCACGCGGAGACGGTGGGCGGTGAGCCTGTGAGCTGGTCCTTCGCCCGCGACCTGTTGGTCAAGGGGTTGGACGAGCCGGCGGGCATCGGAGATGTGCGCGTCTGGCCGTGGTCGACACCGAGGGGCGAGTTCGTCGCCCTGGCGTTGTCGTCCCCGGATGGAAACGCCCTTTTCGAGGTACCGCGCAGCGTGCTCGTCCGGTTCCTGCGCCGGACGTACGTGGTGGTGCCGAGGGGTAAGGAGAGCGACCATCTGGATGTGGACGCCGCCGTCGTCCGGTTGCTGTCGGCACGCTGAGTAACAGTCGAAAAGGGGCCCCTCCGAGTCTGGAGGGGCCCCTTTTCGCGCGCTTTGGACAGGACGCCGGGGAGTGGGGACTCACGCCGCTCGACGGCACAATGCCGGGGCACGCGTCCGGCTCGACGGCGCGCCGGGCACCGGACGCTTGCGGGTACCCGTCGCCTGGTGTTGTGCTCTCTAGGACGCCGTGACGCTCGACTGCCACATCAGGAACTTGCCCTCGGGGCTGAAGTCCACCTTCGCGCTGCTCCCGTCACCCAGATCCACCCGCAACCCGTTGTACGTGTCGGTGTACGGGATCCCGTGGTGCTCCAGGTACCGGGTCACGGTCAGCCGGTGGTCGCCCGGGAACACCCCCACGGCGGACACCAGGCGGCGCGCGGCGCTGATCGGGTCGAACCGGCCCATCGGGATCCGGGCGTCGTCGAACACCACGAAGAACTTGCCGCCCTCGTACGGCAGCCCCAGGTAGCCCCGGCACTCCAGCAGGGCCGTGGCCGCCATCACCAGGCGTTCGGCGGACATCACCGGGTCCTTGCGCCGGCTGAGGTCGAGGGTGTTCTGCGTGATCTCCGGGATCTCCCAGATCCGACCGATGTCGGTGAGCCGCAGTACCGCCTGGGTGGCGACGTGGTCCAGGCCGTAGCCCGGGTTGCCCCAGGACCACAGGAAGGTGCCGTTGTGGGTCGCGTAGCTGGCCAGGAGGCTGCACCGCAGCTCGGCGGCTCCCATCGTGAACGTGCACGTCTCCAGGTCGACGGTCCAGTCGCCCCCGGGCAGGTACGCGTTCAGGGTCTCCAACTGCTCCATCATGATCGCGGAGCGGGCCGCGGCCAACCGTTCGAGCTCGGGGCTGAAAAGTTCCATGATGGGCTTAACGGTGTACTTCGGGATGCGACACGGTGGGGTGGGCTCGCCGGGCCCCGCTCGGGGTGTGAGGCTGGCCGCGCGGGTTGGCGGCGCGGGCGTGGGTGAGCCCGTCCACCGAGGGGATACCGGTCGATCCGGTGGGTGGTGGTGGCCGGACGGTGGGGCGGTTGTGGCCGGGTGGTCGGGTGGGGTCGCCGGGCCGGTGGGTACCCCCGGTTTGCGGGTCCGGGGTCCCTCGGCTAAAGTTTCTCCAGTCAGCGAGGAACGCCGCAAGGCGGACAAGCGGACAGAAACAACAAAAGCAACAAAGTGCGGATGTAGCGCAGCTGGTAGCGCATCACCTTGCCAAGGTGAGGGTCGCGAGTTCGAATCTCGTCATCCGCTCGACAGAGGTATCACTCGGTGGAGTGGCCGAGAGGCGAGGCAACGGCCTGCAAAGCCGTGTACACGGGTTCAAATCCCGTCTCCACCTCTGTAACAAGCAAGGGCGTATAGCTCAGCGGGAGAGCGCTTCCCTGACACGGAAGAGGTCACAGGTTCAATCCCTGTTACGCCCACCAGCACGACGCACGTCAGAGGCCAGTTTCCGGAAACCGGGAACTGGCCTCAACTTCATCCGTCCGCAGGAAACGGCCGTTCCGGGCGTACCTTGGCGGACCGAAGTGTTCCTCGCCCCGAGCCCGCGTCGCCGATCTGGCGGTGGGCGGGCCCTAGGCATCCGGGTCGAAGAGTCACCGCTGCCGTGGAATGCCGGTGTCTTCCACAGGTGTGGCTACTCGTTCGGCGGGGCCTGGTGGCGGGGTCGCGGTTGCGCCCCGGCCCTGGAGTAGCTCGGTGACCGAGACGACGACGCGGAAGCCGGCGTAGCCGGACGGGGAACTCATCGCTTCTGGCGAGTTCGTAGGCCATGGCGCTGCCGATGCCGATCATCGAGGCGGCTGCGGGCAGGTCGGTGGTCATGCCGAGCGTTGGGACATAGTCCAGGTCCTGCTCACCCGACGCTGGCCGACAACGCACTCCGACGCGATCATCAACTACGACGACTCATGCAGGTACTGGTGCTGGGCGTGGAGCGCGTCCGGACCGCGGACGGCAGGTTGGCGGCGACGCTGCTAACTACGCAGGCCGTCGCGACCGCGCAGTGCACGTTCCCGTTCGGCTTTCAGGCTGTTGGCTAGGGCCCGGCCGGGTGCTTCATCGCGTCTGCCTGTGCTGATGTGGTTGTGCCTTGTGTGCGCTCTATGGGTCGGCGGTGTGCGTCGAACTGTGCGCTCCGGAGTCAACCGGACGCGTCACAACCTCCGGTCATCCGATGCTGGCGACCCGTCTCACCGCAGTGGCGTCGAGCGCGTGCCGGATCGCGCCCAGGGCGACGGCGTCCTCCCCGAGCGTCGACGCCCGTACTTCGGTGGGGGAGGACAGTGTCCGGCCGACCAGGTGCCGGCGGACGGGGTCGAGGAGGGTGTCCCCGGCCCGGGAGAGCCCCCCGCCGATGACGACCTGTTCGGGGTCCATCAACAGGATGAGCGCGCCGAGGCCCTGGGCGAACCGGGCGGCGACCCGGTCGACCACGGCCACGGCCACCGGGCTGCCGGCGGCGGCGGCTGCGAACAGCGGCGCGATGTCGCGTTCCCCGGGCGCGGTGAGTTGGGCGTGCAGGTCCCGGTCGCGGCCGCCGGCGGTCATGGCGACGGCGAGTTCGTGGATCGCGGCCGCCCCGACGAGGCGCTCGAACGGGCCGGTGCCCTCGTTGGCGGCGGGCCTGCCGGTCGGGTCATTGGGGGGCAGCCCGAGGTCGAGGAAGCCCAGTTCGCCGGCCGCGGCGTGCGCGCCCCGGTAGGGCGCGCCGTCGATGATCAGGCCGGTGCCGATCCGTTCGCCCCATTGGACGAAGACCAGGGATTCGACGCCGATGGCGGTGCCGCGCCAGCGTTCGGCGAGGACGGCCAGGTTCACGTCGTTGTCGATCAGTACCGGGCAGTGCAGTTGGTCGCGGAGCTGCGGCACGACCGGTAGGCCGGCCCAGCCGGGGATGCTGGGGGCGAGGACGACTTCGCCGTGGTCGCGGTCGACGATGCCGGGGGTGCCGACGCACACCGCCCACAGGTCCGCGTGCGTCAGCCCGGCGGCGGCGACAGCCTGCTCGAGGGCCGTGCTGATCAGGGCGGGCAGGTCGGGACCGGTCGTGCGGGGAGGGGTGTTGACCCGGTGGGTGACGAGCACGCCGCCAGCGACGTTGGCGATCTTGACGAGGATCTTGTGTCTGTCGACGTCCACTCCGGCCACGTGGCCGAACGCGGCCCGGAGCCGGGCGCGTTGGGCGGGGCGGCCTATCCGGGCGGTGTCGTCGGTGACGAGTTCGACCAGGTCGGCGTCGCGGAGGTCGGCCAGCGCGCGGGTCACGGCGGGACGGGACAGGCCGGTGCTGGTCATCAGTTCGGAGACGCGCGCGATGGCGGAGACGGCCTGGCGGAGGGCGGTGAACACGGCGGTGTTGTTGATCTGGCGGAGTACGTGTGGGCCGGTGGCGGCCAGCGGTGCCCGTGTGCCCCGGGGGGCTTCGGCCATGATCGCTGCGGGTGATGTGCCCAGGATGATACGACCGGTGTCGGGCGGCATCGTGTGTCCTAGCCGGGCGTGGTGGGGCGGCGGGTGAGCGGCGACTTGTCGATCTTCGTGATGGTCCACCGGTTTCCGGTCTTGGCGAGGCTGATGGTGCGGTGTTGGACGTAGGGGGTGGCGAGGGCGAGTTGGTTGGCGGCCAGGTAGGCGGCTGTCGCCTCGTCGAACTGGAACTCGACGTCGATGTCGACCTTCGCCGTGGTGAGGTCCTGGGGGAAGGTGGAGGTGTACCAGGCGAGGTTCGTCTGGTGGGTGCGCAGTTGGTGGGCGGTGTAGAGGCTGACGAGCTGGCCGGTGTAGTTCTTCGCCCGTAGCTCCTCGGCGAACACGGGGTGGTAGTAGCCGTACTCGTCGTCGGCGTGTTCGGTGATCGTGCGGTGGTCGCGGTTGTCCACGGTGTTGGAGTGCAGGGCCACCACCTTGCGCACGGCCGTGACGTCGGGTTGGTCGTCGGCGAGGTTGGTGGTCTTGTTGCCGTCCTTGTCGATGACCCACCAGATGGTCTGGCGTTCGCGTGCGGCCTGGTTGCGTTGTTCCTGCGTCAGGTCCGGCCCGGTCGTGGTGCGGGGTGCGGAGTCGCATCCTGCCAGGATCAGTAGTGCCAGCGCGGCTGTCGCGGTGAGCTTGTTCATGGGGATCTCCAGTAGGGATGCCGGCCGGTGGGCCGGCCGGCATCAGTCAGGGCTAGGGGGCGGGGTCAAAAACCCACTGGCTGCTCCAGTAGGTGCTCGGTGGAGTTCCGTACTGCACGGTGCCGGTGAGGCCCTCGATGTGCGCGTAGGTGGACTTCCACCGGTTCTTCAGGCGCTTGTACCCGTCGACGGTCTCCTCGGTCCACTGGCCGCTCCAGTAGCCGGCGGGGACGACGCCGGCCTGGACGTTGCCGTTCTGGTTCTCGACGTGCATGTACTCGCCGGTCAGCCGGTTCTTGTACCGGGTGTAGCCGCTGACTGTCTCCTTCTCCCAATGGGAGCTGGTGTCGGTGGCTGAAACCGCCCCGTACCTGACGTTGCCGTTGGTGCCGGAGACGTACATGTACTGGCCGTTCACACGGTTCTTGATCCGCTGGTAGGTCTCGGGGTAGCCGCCGTTCTTCTTGAACACCCGCAGGTAGTCGACCTGCCAGGACTTGGGCCAGACGTTGTTGTGTTGGCCGGATCCGGCGTCGGTGTAGATGCCCAGGATCATGCCCATCGCCATGTTGGGGGCGTCGGCGATGGTCTTGTACAGCTGGTTGTCGTAGTAGAACTTCAGCTCGGACGGGGTCCACTCCATGCCGTAGACGTGGAACTCGCTGGTCGGGCTGCCGCTGGGCACCGGGTTGTCGTCCAGGTACCACGAGCCCAGGAAGTTCGGGTCGCCCCACCCGTATGCGGCGATCCGCCAGTTCGCGGGCTTGCTGAAGAACGTCTCGATGAAGTCGATCTCGGAGTTCGCCGAGGCGCTGGAGGTGTCCTCGGTGCCGACGAGCCATAGCGCCTGGTGTCCGCCGCCGCCGACGTTGGACAGCTTCGCGCGGGTCTCGAAGTAGCCGTACTTCGTCGAGTACCCGTTGAAGTCGGGTTCGTGGTGGTCGTTGGGCATGTTGCCGTTGAACTTGTGCCACCAGTCCTTGTTGTAGGTCTGGATGCTGGAGATCTTCACCGTCCCGTCGTACTGGGCGTTCCAGGCCGGGGTGTCGGCGTCGAGGCGTTCGGTGAGAACGCCGTTGCCGACGGTGTAGCGGGCCGCCGCGTTCTGCGGGGTGCTGGTCCAGTGCGGCAGGTAGGAGGGCAGGAACTTGGTCGTGTTCAGGGAGGTGCCGTCGAACTCCTCCTGGAAGTCGAGGGTGTAGCCGGACTTGGTGGTGGGGTTGGCCGGGAAGTCGGCGGCGTAGCCGGGGTAGCCGCCCATGCCGACCGTCAGCGCGGTCGCCAGCAGCAGGACCCCCGCTGCTCTTCGGGTGCGTGTCACAAGGTCACCTCTTGAGGGAAAGGTTTCACTTTTGAAACCTGTTTACTTATGTAGGTCGATAGTAGGCACGGCCCGAACGTGGGGTCAACCCTTGCATCGACTCGGCGCCAGGATGGCACAAACACCTGGTGAATAGGCTCAGGCCGCCTCCGGAGCGGAGGCGGCCTGGAGGTGTATGCGACATCGACTGGCGCCCATACCGACTATTTACAGAATCTAGCTACATATATTTGAGGGGGTCCGGAGGGTCACCACGGTGCCGGTGTGGCGGGACTCTTCGGCGGCCCAGACGGCCAGGTGCGACCGCAGGCTCTCCTGGGGGCCGGAGGTGAGGCGGGACCGGTCGCCGGTGGCCACGGCCCGCAGGAACTCCCGCAGCATGTCGTCGTCGGCGCCGCCGTGCCCGTCGGCTGCGGAGGCGTTGCCCGTGGTGGTGGTGTCGATGGTTTCGCTCGTGTCGGTGAGGAAGTCGTGCACGAGGAGCCGGCGGCCGTCGCCCTCGATGCTGCCCCGGGTGCCGAAGAGCCGGGTCTTGCGGAAGTCCAGGGCGTTGAACGCGGTGACGGTGAACGACGCCGTGACGCCTCCCTCGTACTCGAGGATGACGACCTGGTGGTCGAGGGCGTCGTTGCCGCCGGAGTACACGCAGGTGCCGTACGGTCCTTCGCGCAGCGCCTGGTCGATGCCGTGTGCCGTGATGTCGTCGGTGAGGACGCCCAGGGGCCAGCGTTCGTAGACCGGGTCGCCCAGGAACCGTTGGTAGATGCGCACGGCGGAGTAGGCGCACGAGCGTTCGACGGGGCAGTCGACGCAGCGCTGCCCGGCGCCTTCGGGCTTGTTCTCCGGGCGGAAGTGGTAGAGGCCGCCGAAGGAGGACACCCGCCGCAGGGGGCGGCCGATGATGTGGTCGAGCCAGTCGAGGTCGTGGGAGGACTTGGCCAGCAGCATCGAGGAGGACTCGGCCTCCCGGGCCCACTGGCCGCGCACGTAGGAGTGCGCGTGGTGCCACCAGCCGACCGGTTCGAGGTGCTCGACGCTGACGATGTCGCCGATCCGGCCGGAGTCGACGAGCCGTTTGAGGCTGCGGGTGTAGGCGCTGTAGCGCATCACGTGGCAGACGGACAGCAGGACGCGGTTGCGGGCGGCGGCGTCGATGATGCGCCGGGCCTCGTGTTCGGTGGGCGCGAGGGGCTTTTCCAGCAGCAGGTCGTAGCCCAGGTCGGCCAGCGCGCAGGCCGGGTCGGCGTGCATACGGTCGGGGGTGGCCACGATCGCGGCGTCGGCCAGCCGTGGTCGGGCGGTCAGCTCGCGCCAGTCGGCGAAGACCTGGTCGTCGGCCAGCCCGTAGCGGGCCGCCATGGTGGCCCGGCGTACCGGGTCGGGTTCGGCCACGGCCACGACCGTCGCGGTGTTCTGGGCGGTGGCGATGCGCGCGTAGGCGGCGCCTCGGGCTCCAGCGCCCACGATCGCTAGAGAGACTGTCATGGTGATGCTCCTATTTCACGGCGCCCTGCAGGATGCCCTTGACGAAGTGGCGCTGGAAGAACAGGTAGAGCAGGACGACCGGGGTGATGACGATGATGGTGCCGGCGGACAGCAGGGGGATGTTTTGGCCGAACTGCTGCACGAACTTGCCCAGCCCCGCCGGCGCGGTGCGCATCGCCGGGTCCTGGATGAGGATGAGGGCCAGGAGGAACTGGTTCCAGGACCACATGAAGTACAGGAGTCCCAGGGTGGTCAGCGCTGGCCTGGCGGTGGGCAGCAGGATCGTGGTGAGGGTGCGCCAGCTCGACGCGCCGTCCATGACCGCGGCCTCGGTGAGTTCCTTGGGCATGGCCTCGAAGTGGCTGCGCATCCAGAACACGCCGAAGGGCATGAACGCGCCGACCAGGGGCAGGATCACGGCCCAGTACGTGTTGAGCAGGCCCACGGAGCGCAGGTCGTAGTACAGCGGGATCACGATCGCCTCGTACGGCAGCGCGAGGCCGAGCATGAGCAGCGCGAACAGCGGGCCGCGCACCCGCGAGCCCATGGTCGACATGCCGTACCCGGCGAGCGTCGCCAGGACCAGGGAGATCGGCACCACGCCGATGGCGATGATGGCGCTGGACTTGAGCAGTGAGGCGAAGCCGGCGCTGGTCCAGGCGGTGGCGAAGTTCTCCCAGTGCGGATCCGAGGGCCACTCCAGGCCGGGGGACAGGTTGGACTCCGGTTGCAGGGCGGCGCTGAAGATCGCCAGGAAGGGGATCAGCACCGAGGCCGCCGCCACCAGCAGGGACAGCCTGGTCAGGTATCTGGTCATCACCGCTCCCGGGCGAGCCGGTTGAGGCCGTACATGACGGCGCAGGTCAACAGGGACAACACGGTGGCCAGGGCGCAGGCGGTGCCGACCCGGCCGGCGGTGAACACCAGCTGGTAGACCTGTACGCCCGGCACCGTCGTGGCATAGCCCGGGCCGCCGCCGGTCATGATGTAGACGACGTCGAAGCTGGCCAGCGCGGCGATCACGGTGACGGTGGCGGCGACGGCCATCTCCTTGCGCAGGCCCGGCACGGTGACGTGCCAGAACTCCCGCAACGGGCCGGCGCCCTCCACCCGTGCCGCCTCGTAGAGGTGCAGGTCGATCTTCTGGATGCCCGACAGCAGGAGCAGGAAACACAGGCCGGTGCTGACCCAGGTTCCGATCAGGCCGACGGCGGGCAGTGCCCAGTCGAAGTCCCCCAGCCACGGGCGGGTGATGCCGCCCAGGCCGATGAGTGAGAGGGTGTCGTTGAGGGGCCCGCCGTCGCTGTAGATCCATTTCCAGATCACGCCGACGGCCACCAGCGGCAGGATCTGCGGGAGGAACAGCGTCGCGCGGATCAGGGGCATGGCCCGCCAGGGTGTCGCCGCCACCAGTGCCGCCAGGACCAGTCCGAGGCTGATCGGGATCACCGTGTAGAAGAGGATGAACAGGAACGCGTGCAGCAGGGCCTCTCTGAGCGCCGGTTCGGTGAACACCTCGGCGTAGTTGTCGAGCCCGGCCCACTCGGCGACGCCGACGCCGTTCCAGTCCCACAGCGAGATCCACACGCTGTGCAGCCACGGGACGATGATGAAGGTCGCGTAGAACAGGAACGCGGGCGCGACGTACAGCAGCGGCACCATCCTGCGGCGGCGTCTGCGGCGGCGGACCGCGGCCGGTGCGGTGAACCGCACCGGCCGCGTGGCGTCATGAGCCATGTGTCTTGGACCAGTCCTTCTGGACGGCCGCGACGAACCCGGCCGCGTCGGTCCTGCCCCCGACGAGTTCCTGGGTGCCGGCCGTGAGGGTGTCGTTCATCGTGGCCGTGGCGTTGTTGTTGAAGCCCACGAGCCCGTTGTCCGCGTTGACCCTGCTCCAGGCCGCGACGATGTCGGCCATCACCGTGCCCGGGGCCGGCGTGGCCGCCGACGGGTCGGCCGGCATGAACCCGGCCTTGAACTCCTCGGCCGAGGCCTGCGGGGAGTGCAGGAAGTCCAGGAACGCCGCCGCCGCGGACTGGTTGGGCGACTTCGCCGAGATCGCGTACGCCACGGACGTGCCGATCGCGGTGGCCTTGGCGCCGGGGAAGGCGAAGAAGCCCGCGTTCGCGCCCAACCGGTCACCGATCTTGGCCGCGTCCCAGTTGCCGTCGATGAAGAACAGGCCCTCGCCCTTGGTGAACTTGTCCACCGCGCCCTGCAGGTCGACACCGTTGGCGCCGGCGGGCAGGTAGCCCTTCTTCGCCCAGTCCGCCACCTGCCCGGCCGCCGACCGGTTGCCGGCCGTGTCGAACGTCGCGCCCGGCTGCCCGAACGTCCAGTTGGCCGCCTTGTCCGCTCCGTCGGCGGACTGGCCGAGCAGTTGCACGGCGAAGGACGCATGGCCCTCGGAGTTGCCCAGCTGCAGCGGCAGTTCCCCGGCGGTCTTGGCCTTGTCCATCGCGGCCTCGAACTCGTCGAGGGTCTTCGGCGGGGTGACGCCGAGCTTGGCGGCCTTGTCCTTGTTGTAGTACACCCCGACGATCGAGAACCCGGCCGGCGCCGCGTAGAGGTCACCGGAGCCGAGTGTGGACCCGTTGGCCCCGAGCCGCCACTGCGCCAGCTGCGTGCTCGGATACACCTTGTCCCACGAGTACGCCTTCTCACACCCCGCCAGGCTGGCCACCAACTTGTCCTTGACCGTGGTGCCCACCGAGTTCAGGAGCGCGATGTCGGGCGCCTGGTCGGACGCCAGGGACAGGTTCAGGCTCTTGTTGTAGTCGTCGTAGTTGGTGTCCTGGTAGTTGATGGTGATATTGGGGTACTTGACCTGAAACGCTGCGATGATGGCCTTGACGGCGGCTCCGGACTCCGGTGTCGACACCATCTTCAGGGTCACCTTGCCGGCCGGGACGGTGGCCGTGCACTGCGCCGACGGCGACTCGGTCCCCGCCGACCCGCCGGGGGAACAGGCGGCGGCCAGCAGTCCCACGGACAGCACGCCCGCGCCTGAGAGCCATCTACTGGGTTTCATGGGAGCTCCAACATATGTAAGCTGTCTTCATAACTGTCGATCCTGAGAGTAGGCCCACACCCTGGACGGGTCAAGCGTCCAATGCTCGGTTTATGAAAGGTGTTTCTAGATCTAGGCTGAGATATGGAAACACCTTCCTAAAGTGCTAGGATCTGGCCGTATGACGTCCCTTCTGCGCCGGATGACGCACGTGACCACGTTGCGGGCGCTGCGCTCCGGCGGCGCGATGACCGTGGCCCACCTGGCCCGCAAGGCGGGGCTGTCGCGGCCCACGGTCATGTCCCTGCTCGACGAGCTCGTCGAGCAGGGCTGGGTCGAGGAACAACCCCCGGACACCTCCGGCGGCATGGGCCGGCCCGCCAAACGCTTCCGCTTCCGGGTCAAGGCCGGCTACGTCGTCGGCGTCGACATCGGCGCGCACACCATCCGGGCCGCGATCGCCGACCTGTCCGGGGAGACCGTCGCCACCCGACGGGAGGCGATCGCCGAACACGCCAGCGCCCCGGACCGGCTCGCGCTGGCCCGCCGGCTCGTCGAGGCGACCATGGACGAGGCGAAATGCGGGCGCGGCGACGTGCTGGGCGCCGCCGTCGGTACCCCCGGCATCGTCGACCCCGCCGGCCGGGTCACGCTGTCGGTGCTGCCGGAGTGGTCGGGCTTCGACCTCGGCGGCCGGATGGGCCGCTCCTTCACCTGCCCGGTACTCGTCGAGAACGACGCCAACCTGGCCACCCTCGCCGAACACTGGCGCGGCACCGCCCGCGAGGCCGACACCGTCGTGCACGTCCTGGCGGGCCTGCGCTTCGGCGCCGGACTCATCATCGACGGCAAACTGCACCGCGGACGCTCCGGTGCCGCCGGCGAGATCGGGGCCCTCGACATCCTCGGCTGGGACGAGGCCCCCCGCGACCTGATCAAGGCCGCCGAACCCGGCACCGGCCCGGAAGCGGCCGCCCAACAGTTGTTCGCCGCGGCCAAGGACCTGCAACCCCACGCCATGCGCGCCGTCGAGCGCTTCGCCCAGCAGCTCGCCCAGGGCATCGCGGCCATGGTCCTCACCGTCGACCCCGACGTCGTGGTCGTCGGCGGCGGCGTGTCCCTGGCCGGCAAGTCGCTCCTGGAGCCCCTCACCGAACACCTGCACCGACTGTGCCTGACCACCCCACCCATCCGGATGTCGGAACTCGGCGACGAAGCCGTCGTCCTCGGGGCCCTCCGCCTCGCCCTCCAGGACGTCGAACGCCGGGTGTTCGCGATCGAAGACCTACCGATCTGACCCCTGGGGGAACGCCGGCCGCTGCGGTGGACGGTGAGTGTGGCGCCGAGCCGGGTTGGCGGAATCTCCGCGAATGCGGCTACCTGGCGGCCGTACCGTCCGGCGCGGTAGCCCGGAAGTCGGGCGTCGCGGGCGGCCAGGGTGCCTCTACGGGCGAAATGAGCTCTGGGCTGCCATTTTTCATGATCGACCAGTTGAGCCTGAGTGTTGTCTGGCGAGCCCGCGCCGTGTCAGACGCGGCCGGTCTCGTGGGCCCACATCGCGACCTCGACCCGGTTCCGGGCCCCGAGCTTTCGCATGAGGCTGGCGAGGTGTGCCTTGACGGTGCTTGTCGTGATGTAGAGCTCGCTCGCGATCTCGTTGTTGGTCCGCCCCAGGGCCACCGGCACGAGGACCTCCTCCTCGCGGGCGGTGAGCGGCTCGATCGGCGGCCTCGGTGCTGAGGTCCGCGTGTGGGCGAAGGCCGCGAGCAGGCGGACGGTCACGCTGGGCGCGATCAGGGCGTTTCCGTCGGCGGCGGCGTGGATGGCCTGGGTCAGCAGGGCGGGTCCGGCGTCCTTGAGTAGGAAGCCGCGGGCGCCGGCCTTGAGCGCGCCGTGGACGTACTCGTCGAGGTCGAAGGTCGTGATGACCACGATCGGCAGGGGGTCGGCGACGTCGGGGCCGGCCAGGCGTCGGGTGGCCTCGATGCCGTCCATCAGCGGCATGCGGATGTCGAACAGGCCGACGTCGGGGCGCAGCTGGAGCGCCATCCGGACCGCCTCGCGCCCGTCGGCGGCCGCGCCGACCACCTCGATGCCGGGCTGGGCGTCGAGCAGCATCGTCAGGCCGGTGCGCACGATGGGCTGGTCGTCGGCGATGAGGACCCTGATGTTCATCGTGGCGTCCCGGTCCAGGGCAGGACCGCCTCCACCCGCCAGCCCCGCTCGGCGGCGGGGCCGGCGTGGAAGGTGCCGCCGAGCAGCGCGGCGCGTTCCCGCATGCCCACCAGGCCGTAGCCCTCCGGGGCGCGGCCGCCGGTGGCGGAGCCGTCGTCGTCGACGGTCAGCCGTACCCGGTCGGCGTCGCCCGTGACGGCGACGGTGACCCGGGTGGCGTGGCGGGCGTGCCGTCGGGCGTTGGTGACGGACTCCTGGGCCAGGCGGTAGATCGCGGCCCCGACCGCCGGGCTGAGGTCGTCGAACTCGCCGAGCAGCGTCACCTCGACGCGGGGACGCGTCCGGCCGTCGGTGGCGAGCTGCCCGACCTCGGCCACGCCGGGCTGCGGCGCGAATGCGGTGTCCTGTGGGGCGCGGAGCACGCCGACGATGGCGCGCAGCTCGGTGAGGGTGCGGGTCGCCGCGTCCTCGATGACGGTCAGGGCCTCGATGGCGCGTTCGGGGTGGGAGGCCGCGACGGCGCGTCCGGCCTGGGCCTGGATGGCGATGCCGGAGACGTGGTGGGCGACGGTGTCGTGGAGTTCGCGGGCGAGCTGTTCGCGTTCGCGGGCCTTGGCCTGGTCGATGTCGCGGACCCGGATCTTCGCGCGGTAGCGGATCGCGGCGCCGAGCGCGGCGGCGAACAGGAAGAACGCGTATCCGGCGACCCGCTCTGCAGAGCTGGTGGGGTCGGCGCCGTGGGTGGTGACGACGGCCAGCCAGAGCAGGATGACGCCGAGTCCGGTCGAGGCCTCCCGGCCGGAGCCCCACCGGAACAGGGCGTAGGCCAGGATCAGTACCGCGATGCCGCTGTTCAGCATGGCGCCCCGCGACCCGGTGAGGACTCTGACGAGGTCGACGACCGCCAACGTGCCGACGGAGACCGCGACCGCCGCGAGCGGGTGCGTGCGCCGCCACAGCAGGGGGCCGAGGACGGCGAGCGCGGCGACGAGCAGCAGCGGGAGCGGAGCCAGGTCCCGGCGAAAGACCAGTTCCAGGACCGACCAGCCGATCAGTACCGCGACCAGGGCCCAGTCCCGCGGTGTCCGGTCCGGGGCGTTCGCGGGGCGGGGTTCGGCCCACAGCGAGCGGAGTGCGTTGGTGGCCATCAGGTCAGCTTAGGCAGCTCGCGTGCCCGGCGTATCCGACCAAAGTACAAGACGGCGGTTGTGCCAATGACCAGGTCGGACCCGGTTCCGGGGCTGATGTGCCCGCCGCCGGCGTCCGGGAGGGTGGAACCACTCGCCTGATCCAGCCAAGGAGCATCGTGATGAGTACGTCCCAGTCCCACACCGCACCGTCCCTGAGCACGCTGGAAGATTCGCGCATGTCCGTGAGGGCCAGACTCGCGGCGGCGTGGACCAGCTTCATGTTCCTCTACATCTACGTCGACTACCTGCACCTCTACAAGCCCGGTGCCATCGACGAGATCCGGTCCGGCGTCGTCCACGAGTTCGACACCGGACCCACGTTCATCGCCATCGGGCTCACCCTGATCGCCGTCCCGAGCCTCATGGTGATGCTCTCCGCGACACTGCCCGCCCGGGTCAACCGCGTCGTCAACCTCGTCGTGGCGACGCTCTACATCCCCGTCTCGTTGTTCAACGCGACGGGGGAGACGTCGACCTACGCCTACTTCTACGCCCTCTCCATCGGACTCGAGGTGCTGCTCCTGGCCTTCGTCCTGCGTTCCGCCTGGACCTGGCCGCGCCGCGCCGCATAGCCGGCCCCCCCACGCGGCGGCAGGGGCGAGCTGCCGGGTTTTCGGTACATCGATAGTCTTCTTGACTTCATATACTGTCGGTCAGTAGCTTCGGCGGCATGAGCACCCGGGAGCCCACCTCCGCCATCCTGACAGGACAACACTTTCACGGGTACGCCGTGGCGTGGGCCGCGTCGCCCGAAGGCCCCACCCCGTCCCCGGCGGTCTGAGCCGTGGACGTGCCGCGCGGCCGGTACCGGCGCCTCCTGTGGGCCTATCCGAACTGGTACCGCCAGGAACACGGCCCCGAGATGCTCAGCACCCTGCTCGACGGTTCCGGCCGCCGCCCGTCCTGGGGCGACGCGCTCGGCGTCCTCGGCCGGGGGCTGCGCTGCCGGTTCCTGCCGCCGGCCGGCCCGCACCACGTGTACCTCGCCGCGATCGCCGTGGTGTTCCTCGCCTTCGCCGGCTCGGCGGTCGCGGCGGTCGCGTACACGGCCCCGGCGGCGACCCCCAGCGAGGAGGAGGCCGTCGCCGTGGCCCTGCTCGCGACGGGGCGGGCGCCGGTCAACGAGAACAGCCCCGTCGTCGCGTGCACCTACTACTGCCCCGAGCCCTGGACGTCCGGCGGGGACCCGGTCGTCACCTTCGACGACCCGTTCGAGGAGAACCGGGGCGTCGACCACGTGACGGTGTCCTACTGGCCGCCCGACGGCCTGCTCCCCTCGGTGGCCGAGGACGCCCGGACCCGGCTGCGCGCTGACGGCTGGCAGGTCGGCGACCTCACCGTCCAGGACGACGGCACCCTGCGCCTCGACGCCCGCAAGGACGGCCTGTCGCTGTCGCTCGTCCGGTTCCGGAGCGACTCCGGCTCGCCGGCGGTGCGGCTGCGCCTCGAACGGGACCTGCCCGCGCTCACCGCGGTCACCGTCGGCGGACTGTTCGCGGGCGCGCTGGGCGGCTGGGCGCTGACGATGTGGGTCATGCAGCGCCATCGCCGGCAGGTCAGGAGGGTGCGGGTGGCCACGGTCCTGTGCGCCACGCCCGTGCTGATCCTGATGGCCCTCGCCGACCTGTTGCAGGTCAGGTTCATGGTCAATGCCCTGCTCGCCGACCTGACATGGTCGTCCTTCGAGTACTTCGCCGTGGTGCCGGCCATGGTCCTGTCGATGGCCCAGGTGTTTCCCGTGGTCGGGGCCGTGGTGATCGTGCTCGGCATGTTGGCGGTGGGCACCGTGGTGCTGGCGGCGCTGCCGATCCGGGCGCGCGGGGCCGAACGACGACCCGACCCGGCGAGCTGACGGGTACCGCCATCCGGGCCGGTCGGTCCCGAGCCGCCCACGAGCGCGGCTGGCACCCTGCGGGTTCGCCGCCCGGCTCGTGGCCGTGGTGCGAAAGAACTGGATGAAGGCGAGATGAAGGTGCCCTGCGTGAGCATCGACGCGACTCACCGAATCTAGTGCACTGGAGTTTCAATGTCGTACCAAGCTCGTGCGAAGCCGACAAAAATATGGATCGACTGATGCGCGCCCTGTTGAGAGCCGTGCTCGGCGCGGTGCTGGCGGCCGGGGCCCTGTCCGGCGCCGTGGCCGGGGCTCCGGGTGCCGCGAGCGCGGATCCGGGCTGGGGCCTGCCGCCGATCGACAACTGCCGGCTGACCGACTGGACCCTCGTTCCCCAGCTCAGCTTCGAGGTCTTCCGCGCCAAGGGCAACACGCAGACGACGGTGGCGCTGGACACCCCGGTGACCTACACGCAGCAGGACTCGTTCACGGAGGAGGTGTCCGAGGAGGTCACGTACTCCGGGGGCGTCGGACTGGAGTTCGCGATCCTCAAGCTGAAGGGCGACTACGGCAACAAGTTCACCCAGAAGATGACGTTCAGCGGTCAGATGTCCCGGCAGTACATGGTGCCGGCCGGCAAGACCCTCGACGTGGCCTACGGGTTCTTCAACTACCACGCGACCTACACCCGGCAGTGGCAGCCCGCCGGGTGCGCGAACGGCACCGTGCTCGGGGCGCTCAACGCGTTGACGTACTGGATCGAGGCGCCCAAGTCGCACGGCTACAACGCCCGGTACCACGGCTCGGGCCCCCAGTGGCGCCCCGGGCCGCCCGGTGGTGGATCGGTGACCCCGCCGAAGCCGCCGACCCCACAACCGGTGACCTCCGTGTACGGGTTGGCGGACGGCACGGTGCTGCACACCACCGACACCAGGCGGATCTACAAGATGGTCGGCGGCGCGCCGGTCTGGCAGGCGACGTGCGACGGCGGGATCTGTCTACCCGAGTCGCGCCCGACGAAGCAGGCGGTGGTGGACGCGGGTCCGGCGGTACCCCGCGACGGCTCCTCGGCCGTGGACCAGCGGGGCAGGGTGTACCTGTTCGTGGGCGGCGCCCCGCTGTGGCAGTCGAGCTGCGCGGCGCCGATCAACTGCGGTACCCCGCCGAAGGTCTCCGACTGGTCGATCGACGGCCGGGACCACATGAACGCCGTACCCGTCGATGGTCATCTGATCCAGGGTTTCGACGGCGGCGTGGGAACCCAGGTCGCGATGACGGTCGGTGGCGCGCGGATCCACTTCGCCACCCCCCAAGAGGTGATCGACACTGGCCACGGCACGGACTGGGCCGCGACGGTGACGAAGGTGTCGACGTGGTCGTTCAACGGGCTGGGGGAATTGCCGGCCGACGGCACCCTGGTCCAGGGACTGGGCGGTGACGGGCCGACGCCGGTGGCGATGTTCGCGGCGGGGGCGCGGATCAACTTCGCGAACCCGCAGGAGGTGATCGACGCCGGGTACGGCGCCGACTGGTCGTCGAAGATCCGCCCCATTCCGACTAGGGCGTTCAACGCGTTGCGGGCGAACATCCCGCCGGACGGCACCCTGGTCCAGGGACTCGGCGCGGGCGGTCCGACCCCGGTGGCGATGATGGTCGGCGGGGCGCGGGTGAACTTCGCGAACCCGCAGGAGGTGATCGACTCCGGCTTCGGCGCGGACTGGTCGTCGAAGATCCATCCCATCCCGTCCCGTGCCTTCACCATGATCCCCGACGTGCCGGGGGACGGCACCCTGCTGCGGGGCGCCGGTGGCTCCTCGGTGGCGGTGATGGCCGGCGGCGCGCGGGTGAGGTTCGACAGCCCGCAGGAGGTGGTCGACACCGGGCACGGCACGGACTGGGCCGCCCGGGTGCGGGTGATCCCGTCGCGGGCGTACGAGCAGCTCCCGGCGCGGATCGGCGACCGGACGGTGTTCCGCGCCCCGGACGCCAGGCCCGCCGACGGCATCGATCCGGCGTCGGTGTTCCTCGTCGTCGGCGGGGCGCGGGTGCCGATCGCGAGCGAGCGGGAGTTCCTCGCGCTGGGCTACACCTGGGGACAGGTGGTGCGGATCCCGGTCCGGGTGGCGCTGACGGTGCCGACCCGGATCAGGTCCGGCACCCCGGTACAGGCCTCGGAGGCCGCCCCGGGGATCGATCCGCGTTCGGTGTTCGTGGTGGCGGGCGGGGCCCGGGTGCCGATGGACACGGAGGCGGAGTTCCTCGGCCTCGGTCACACCTGGCCGGACGTGGTGCGGGTGCCACCACGGGTGGTCGGGGGCCTGTCGACGTTGCCGGCGAACGGCACCGTGGTCCGGGCGCCGAACGCGAGGGCCGAGGACGGCGTGAACCCGAACTCGGTGTTCCTGGTCGCGGGCGGTTCGCGGATACCGATCGCCAGCGAGCAGGAGTTCCTCTCGCTGGGCTACGCGTGGACGGATGTGGTGAGCCTGCCGGTCCGGGTGGTCAGGGGCCTGTCGGCGACGCTGCGGGACCGGGTGCTCATCCAGGGCTGGTCGAACGGGGCGGCCACGACCGGGGTCGCGGAGATGTCCGGCGGGAAACGGTTCGTGTTCGGCGGCGCCGACGAGGTCGTCTCCTCCGGGTACGGCGACAACTGGTCGGCGCTGGTCACCCGCGTACCGACCCGGGTGTTCGACGCCCTGCCGGCGAGCCGGGGCACGGAGGGCTTCGGCTGGGCGGCCGGCGGCACCCTCCCGGCGGGGCAGGTGCTCACCGCGGGCATGGAGGTCCGGACCCCGAACCGTCAGTACCAGCTGCTGATGCGGGCCGACGGCAACCTGGTGGAGTACGCCGCCGGTGGCCGGGAGCTGTGGTCGACGGGCACGGCCGGCAACCCCGGGGCCAAGGCCGTGCTGCAACGCGACGGCAACCTGGTGGTCTACTCCGCTGCGGGCGCCGTGCTCTGGCACTCCGGCACCGGCGGCCACGCCGACGGGGAGTACGTGCTGGCGCTCCAGGGCGACGCGAACCTGGTGGTGTACGCGCCCGGCGGCGGCTCGGCGCTCTGGGCCAACGGCACCCGCAACGACACGCTCCCGGCGGGTTCCGTCCTGGAGTCGGGCTGGTCGCTGTGCGCGGCCCACAACCGGGGCTGCCTGTACCTGCTCGGGGACGGCAACCTGGTCCGGTTCGGCCCGGACGGCACCGCCCAGTGGGACTCCCGGACCCCGGGCAACCCGGGCGCGAAACTGGTCGTGCAGTACGACGGCAACCTGGTGCTGTACTCGGCCACGGGCGCCGTGCTGTGGAACTCGGGCACGGGCGGCCAACCGACCGGCGGGCACGCGCTGACGGTGCGGGACCGGGGCGAGCTGGTGCTGACGGACCCGTCGAACACGGTGCGGTGGGCGAGCGACCGGCTCGGCGCGGAGCTGTTCGCCGGTCAGGTGCTCAGGCCGAACTGGACCATGCGGTCCCCCGACGGCCGGTACCGGCTGGCGATGCGGTCCGACGGGAACCTGGTCGAGTACGGCCCGGACGACCAGCCCGTGTGGAGCAGTCAGACGACCAACCACCCCGGTTCCCGGTTGGTGATGCAGTACGACGGCAACCTGGTGATGTACGGCCCGTACGGCGACCCGGTCTGGGACACCGCCACGGGCGGTCACCCCCAGGCCGCCCATCTCGTGGCCGTGCAGAACGACGGCAACGTGGTGGTCTACGCCGCCGACGGCACCCCGCTCTGGGACCGGCACCGCACCACGGGCTGACCGATCCCGGGGTCCGGCTCCGCGCCGCGGGCCGGATCCCGGGATCACCTCACGCGGGTGCCGTCGGCGGCTGGCCGAGGTCGAGGAGTTCCTCGTGGAAGCCGCCGAACCCGCGCACCGGGTCCACGAGGTGGATCTCGAGGATCCAGTGGCACGGCCGCCCGGACCGGTCCCGCCGCCGCATCGGCTGGTCGCTACCGGGCGTGATGTAGTACGTGACCTCGTCGCCGTTGATCCGTTCGTGCGGGAACTCGCCGACCAGGTGCCCCGCGTGCGGCCCGCCGAACTCCCACCCGGCCTCGGCGGTCAGCCGGAGGATCTCGGTGAACAGTTGCGCGCCGGTGATGTCCGGGTGGGCGTCGAAGTAGCGGCGACCGGCGTCGAAGACCACGGGCAGGTCCCCGAGCAGGCGGTGTTTCACCGGGTCGTCGCCGAGCACGTACGTCCGGGCGAAGTCGGCCTCCCACTCCTGGAACACCGGCCCGAAGTCGCAGAACACGATGTCGTCGGCCGTGATCAGCCGGTCCGGCGGGTTCTCCCGGTACGGCTGCAACGTGTTCGGCCCCGCGCGCACGATCCGCTTGTGCCAGTACCGGTCGACCCCGAACAGTTCGTGCGCCAGATCCCGGATCCGGTCGCTGACCTCCCGCTCGCCGCGCCCCGCCGCGATCAGGCCGCGCCGACCGACCTCGTCGAACAACTCCGCCGCCCTGACCTGCGCATCCAGCAGTCGGGCAACGCGCCGCGTCTCGTCATCCACCGCCGCACACTATCCGGCTCCGACGCGTGCCGCCCGAGGCGCTCACGGCTGTCGGCGGAAGCCCGCGCGGATTTTCTGAGAACTGACCCATCCGGCTTCCCACTGGTACCGAATGCCGCATGAAGGGTTGTTCGTCAGGTTGAACTCTTTCATCCCGACATCGAACCCTTTCCGCGGTCTTGCTGGGCCGGCGACAGCGCTGAGGCCCTGACCGTCTGAGTGTTTCCACCTGGTGAAGGAGTTCCATCATGTTCCGCAGTCGTGCTGTCCGCCTCGCGGCGGTCGCGGTGGCCATGCCGCTCATGTTCTCTCTGGCCGCGTGTGGGGGTGACGACACGAAGGACGGCAACTCGATGGGTACGTTCGGCGCCGCCTGCGGTGCCGTGCCCAAGGACGGCGCCGGCAGCTTCGACGGCATGGCCAAGGACCCGGTCGCCACGGCGGCCAGCAACAACCCGGTGCTGTCCACGCTCGTCGCGGCGGTCAAGGCGGCCGGCCTGGTCGACACGCTGAACGCGGCGAAGGACATCACGGTGTTCGCGCCGACCAACGACGCGTTCGCCAAGATCCCGAAGGCGGACCTCGACGCGGTGCTCGCCGACAAGGAGCAGCTGTCGAAGATCCTGACCTACCACGTCGTCGGACAGAAGATCGGCCCGGACAAGCTCGGCACCGCCGGCCCGTACAAGACGCTCGAGGGTGACGACCTCAAGGCCTCGGGCAGCGGCAGCGACTTCACGATCGGCGCCGGCTCGAAGGTCGTGTGCGGCAACGTGCAGACCGCCAACGCCACCGTCTACATCGTCGACACCGTCCTGATGCCGCCGGCCGCCACCAAGACGGCCGCCCAGTTCGGCGCGGGTTGTAGCGCGGTGCCGAAGGACGGCGCGGGCAGCTTCGCGGGCATGGCCAAGGACCCGGTCGCCACGGCGGCCAGCAACAACCCGGCCCTGTCCACCCTGGTCGCGGCGGTCAAGGCCGCCGGGCTCGTCGACACCCTCAACGGCGCCAAGGACGTGACCGTGTTCGCGCCGACCAACGACGCGTTCGCCAAGCTCCCCAAGGCGGACCTCGACGCGGTGCTCGCGAACAAGGAACTGCTCACCAAGATCCTGACCTACCACGTCGTCGGCCAGAAGATCACCCCGGACAAGCTCGGCACCGCCGGCCCGTACAAGACCCTGCAGGGCGGTGACCTGAAGGTCGCCGGCAGCGGCACCGACTTCACGGTCGGCACCGGCGCCAAGGTCGTCTGCGGCAACGTGCAGACCGCCAACGCCACCGTCTACATCATCGACACGGTCCTGATGCCGGCGTAGTCGCTGTCACGAGTACCGCGGGTGGCCAGGGTAGTACTCCCTTCCTGGCCACCCGCTTCCGTGCGTCCCGCACCGGACGTCGGGCGGCAGCCCACCGGCGGGGCGCCGTGTGCGTGCTGGTCACGGTGAGCCGCCCGGAGCTGTCGGAGCGTCCGGGGTCCGTGCGGTCCGGGGACCCGAGTGGTCGGGCTACCCGCTCGGCCCCGGGCTACCCGCTCGGCCCCGGGCTACCCGCTCGGCCCCGGGCTACCCGCTCGGCCCCGGGCTACCCGCCCGGCCCCGGGATCCGCCCGGCTCGGGGGACCGCCCCGTCCGGGGGTCCGCCCGGTCCCGGTCGGTCAGCGGGGTAGGTACCCCTGCGCGAGCAGGGCGACGACCTGGCGGGCGGTGTCCTCGGCGGTGTCGCCGGGCTCGGCGTGGTGGGCGCGCAGGTGGACGTAGGTCAGCAGCACGGCGTTGCTGAGGATCCCGACGAAGGTGTACGGGTCCGCGGGTGCCGGCAGGCTGCCGTCGGCGGCGGCGAGTTCGAGGATCCGCATCCAGGGCCCGAAGAAGTCGAGTTCGATCCCGGCGGCGTCGAGGTCCGGCCCGTGGAAGGCCGTATCGGTGTGGGCGAGCAGCGGCAGGTTGCGTTCGGCGACCGCGCACAGGGCCATCAGCGCGGCGGCGAGCCGCTGGTCGCCGGGGCCGGGGCCGGTGAGCGGGGCCCACATCAGCTCGCGGTAGTCGTCGGCGAGGCGCTGGCGGAGGACGCGTTCGACGGCGGTGCGGGTCAGGCCGGCGCGCCAGACCGTGGCTCGGGAGACGCCGGCCCGCTCGGCGATCGTGTCGAGACTGAGCGCGGACCAGCCCCGCTCGCGCAGGAGAGCTGTGGCGGTGTCGAGGAGGGTACTCCTGGATGAGACCGGTTGTTTCATGTTACGAACATAGCCGGCTCAACAAGGAGGTACCCATGTCGGTGGATGTCGATGTCGCGTGGGCGGGGAGCGCCAGCGCGGTGCTGGTGCGCCTGACCGCCCTGACGGACGACGCCTACGAGGCCGGCGACCTCGGCCCGTACTGGATGCGCCGCGCCCCGGACGGCTGGACGCTGCGGCTGGGCCTGCCGGCGGACCTGCGGACGTCGTACCAGATCTGTCCGCTCCCCGACGGCGGCCCCGATCCGGCCCCGGACGAGGAACGGTGGGCCCGGATCCGCGCGGCCGGCGTGCCCGACCCGGCGGCTCCCCTGGTCCTGGCCGCCGGCAACATCTTCGGCAACCCCGGCCCCGCCTCGGTCCTCGAACTGCCGGCCGCCCCGCCCCAGCCCTGGCGGGACCGGCGACCGGGGGTGCCGGCCGGCGCGCTCACCCGGCACGAGGTGGCGGGCGAGGTCGTGCACCGCTACCTCCCGCCCGGCCACCGTCCCGGACGGGTACTCCCCGCGATGGTGGTCTTCGACGGCGCGAGCTGGCTCGGCGTCGACCTCGCGGCGACAGTGGACAACCTGATCTTCGAGGGCCGGGTACCCCCGCTGGCGTTGTTCCTGGTGGAGTGCGGTCGCGGCCCGGCACGCTGGGCGCGTCTGACCCGGCCCGAGGTCCTCGACCCGTTCGTCCTCGACGGGCTGCTGCCGTGGGCGGCGCCGTCGGGGCCGGTCCTCCTCGCCGGCCAGAGCCTCGGCGCGATCGCGGTCACCCACCTGGCCGACCGGTATCCGGGCCGGTTCGCCGGGGCGATCGCCCAGTCCCCGGCGCTGTGGTGGCCGGGCTCCGACGGCGGGTTGAGCGGGGCGGACATCCTCGACCGGTACCGGAAGTCCCCGCCGACCGTCCCGTTCTTCGTCGAGGTCGGCACCCGGGAGGGCGAACTGCTCGCCGCCGCACGGGAGTTCCACGGCATCGTCGCCGGCGCCGGTGGGGCCGTCCGGTACCGCGAGTACGAGGGCGGGCACGACATGGCCTGCTGGCGGGGCGGCATCGCCGACGGGCTGATCACGCTGGCAGGCGCACTCTGAACAGCGGACCCCGCCTCCTGATCGGCCACACCTTCGGCACGCCGACGGCCCGCGCGGACAGGGACGGGACGGTCGACACGACGGTGTCACCGACGGCGGTGCCGATCCCTGCCGGCGCCACCCACAGCCCGACAGCGTGTGGGCCGCCCCCGGACGCGCGATCGGCCGCCGAGTTCCCACTGTTCATGCCCGGTGGGTTGACGACGCGGCGGCCGCCCGCGTTGGATCACCGGATGCGCTCCTCGCCCGTCGGTACCCCGCTCGCAGGTCGCCCGGCGGGTGCGTGGTGACCGAGGTCGGGGCGGTGCCGTTGCGGGTGATCGCCGGGCAGTGGCTGCGCCTGGGGTGTCTCGGGTTCGGCGGACCGCCCGCGCACATCGCCCTCCTGCGGCAGTTGTGCGTGCGGCGCCGGGGCTGGATCTCCGACCGGGAGTTCGAGGACGGCATCGCCGCCACGAACCTCCTTCCCGGGCCCGCGTCGACCCAGCTGGCCATCTACTGCGGCTGGCGCCTGCGCGGCGTGGCCGGCGGGCTGCTGGCCGGCGTGTGTTTCATCGCCCCGGGCCTGGTGGTCATCCTCGGCCTGGCGGCGTTCCTGCTGTCCGGGCACCCCGCCGCCCCGGTCCTCGGCGCGGCGGCGGGCGCCGGAGCCGCTGTCCCGGCGGTGGCCGTGCACGCCGCGGCCGGCCTGGTGCCCGCGAGCTGGAAACGCGCCGGCCCTCACCGCCCGGCGCTGGCCCGCTGGGCGGCCTACGTCCTGGCGGGCGGGACCGCCGCCGCGATCACCGGACCGTGGCTCGTCCTGGTCCTCCTCGCCTGCGGCGCGATCGAGACCGTCACCCGCCTCGGCCCGCCCCGGCACCGCCCGGCCGCCCTGCCGCTCGCGGTCGGGCTGGGGGCGGGGTCCGGGTTGGTGGCGTTGTGCTGGACGGCGTTGAAGGTCGGGGCGCTGTCCTACGGCGGCGGGTTCGTGATCATCCCCCTGATGCGCGCCGACGCCGTGGACACCCACCACTGGATGACCGGTCAGGAGTTCCTCTACGCCGTCGCCCTCGGCCAGATCACCCCCGGTCCGGTCGTGCAGACCGTGGCCGTCGTCGGCTACGCGGCGGCCGGCGTCGGCGGCGGACTGCTGGCCGCGCTGGTCGCGTTCGCGCCGTCGTTCGTGTTCGTGCTCGCCGGGGCCCGCCACTTCGACCGGCTGCGCGCGAACCCGAGGATCCGGACGTTCCTCACCGGCGCGGGCGCCGCCACCATCGGCGCGATCGCCGGCTCCGCCATCCCCCTCGCCTGGACCCTCACCGAGTGGTGGCAGTTCGCCGTCACCGTGGCGGCGGCGGTGTGGCTGCTGGTGTTCCGACGCGGCGTCGTCACCGCCCTGGTCTCCGCCGCCGTCCTGGGCGCCCTCGCGGTCGTCGTCGGTCTCTGAAACCCCCGATGCACGCCGGACAACGGCCGCACCGCTGGGCGCCGACGGTGTCAGCCGACGTGCACCACCGGACGACGGCGCGGATCGGGTTCTGCGCGGCGGAGCACCACCCGCGTGACCGGCGCGGTCCCGCCACCGGTGACCAGCCGCCGGACCAGGCCGTGTCCGGTACCCGGGAAGTGGGCGTGCGGGAGGATGCCGGTCTCGTCGCGGATCGCCAGGAGCACGGCGGCGACGGTAGCCGCGTCCGGCGGTCCGTAGACGCGCAGGGCGCCGTTCCCGGCGTACACCCGGGGCTCGTCGGCGGCGACCGGGCTGAACGTGAGCGACAGCCCGTCGGGTGCCGGGGCGCCGACCACGATCCGGACCGTGCCGCCGGTGGCCGCGCGGGTGACGAGCCGGCGCACGGCGGGGTCGAGCACCGCGCGGGCGGCGGGCGGGGTGCGGGAGCGGTGCCCGCGCCACACCGCGAGGCCGAGGAGCGTCGCCGCGAGGGCGAGCGCGAGGAGGAGTTCACGCATCCACGTCACGTCCCAGCAGGTCGGCGAGGGTCTCGGCGCGGACCAGGACCCGGGCTTCGCCGTCGCGCACGCCGATCAGCGGTGGCCGGGTGACCAGGTTGTAGTTCGACGCCATCGCGTACTGGTAGGCGCCGGAGGCGGGCACGGCGATCAGGTCCCCGGGGCGCAGGTCGGAGCTGAGCGGGGTGTCGCGCACGAGCACGTCGCCGACCTCGTCGTGCCGGCCGACGACGGTCGTGGGGCGGGTCGCCGTCCCGGCGCGTCCGAGGAGCGTGGCGGTGTAGCGGGCGCCGTACAGGGCGGGGCGGGGGTTGTCGCTGAGTCCACCGTCGACGGCGGCGAGCTGGTGCCCGTCGGCGGTGCGGCGCACGGCGAGCACCCGGTACACGGCGACCCCGGCGCGGGCGACGACCGCCCGGCCGGGGGTGACCATGAGCCGGGGCTCGGGGACGTCGAGGCGCAGGCACGCGGCGTGCAGGACGGTGCGGACCCGGACGGCGAACGCGTCGAGGGCCAGTTCCGCCTCGCCGTGCACGTGGGCGACGGCGTGTCCGCCGCCGATGTTGAGTTCGGTGAGGGTCACGCCGTGCCGGCGGCGGAGTTCGTCGAGGAGTACGACGAGGTGGCGGATCGCCCGCTCCGCCGGTCCGAACCGGCTGAGTTGGGAACCGAGGTAGATGTCGAGGCCGACGAGCCGGAGCCGTTGCTGGGCGACGATCCGGCCGACGAGGTCGTCGAGCTCGGCGGCGGGCAGCCCGAACCTGTCCCGGTCGGACGGAGCCGGCAGGGCGGCACACTCCGGGTAGCCGAGCTCCTCGGGCAGGACCCGGACGAGGACCCGTTGGCCGTCGGGGCGGGCGGCGGCGGCGATCCGGGCGATCTCGGACGGGGACTCGATGACGATCCTGCCGACCCCGTAGTCGAGGGCGGCGTCGAGGTCGGCGGTGGTCTTGGCGTCGCCGTGCAGCACGACCCGTTCGGCGGGGAAGTCCACGGAGCGGGCGGCGGCGAGCTGGCCGGCGGAGTACACGGCGAGCCCCAGCCCTTCCGACGCGATCCAGCGCAGCAGTGCCCGGCAGGTGAGGGCCTTGGCCGCGTAGACGACGTTGCCGGCCCCGAACGCCCGGTCGTAGGCGGCGCACCGGTGCCGGACGTCGGTCTCGTCGAGCACGTAGGCCGGCGTGCCGTACCGGTCGGCCAGGTCGGTCAGGGAGACCCCGCCGACGGCGACCTCGCCGCGCACGCCGGCCGTGGTGCTGACCGGCCAGATCTCCGGGTGCGGGTGGGACGGGAGCGAGGAACGCAGGGACGGGAGGATGTCGGTGAGGGTCACGGACCGATCGTCAACCCGCCGCGCCCCGTCCCGGGAGGGGCCGATACGCGATCCCTACGGCCGGCCCCCGATTCTTGACGCGGCCTTGACGCCTTCCCCCCCCGGTACCCGGAAATCGGTTCTCACCCGGACCCGGAGGTCAGCAGCTCCCGGCCTTGACGGAGCTGAAGGTGTTGTCGGCGTTCCACCAGTGGTACAGGTTCTCGCCCGCCGTGTAGTAGGCGTTGAGGCCGAGCACGCAGTTCTGGTAGTTGTAGTCCAGGTAGGCGGAGAACCCCTGGCCGGACCGGTTCGCGAACGAACTCGCACGGTTGTCCATGCTCTGTCCGCGCAGGTCGGGGGAGCCGAACTTGAAGTACGCCATGGTGCCGTTCCCGTCGTTGTCGGAGAACAGGCACAGGTAGCCCTGAGGGCAGCGGTCGTAGCCCGTGGCCGCCGCCTGCGCGGGCGTCGCCGCGAACATCGTCGAGAGTCCCAGGGCGATCGTGGCGCCGAGCGTCAGAATTCTTCTCATGACGCGACGGTAGGCAGCCGCGCCTTCAAAACGCCTTCAGGCACAGCCGACAGGTGTCCGTCCTCCCGCCACCGGCCGCCCCGGTGACTGCGCAATTCCCGAGAAGACCTCGGAGTTCAGCGGTGTGACAATCCATGAACTTCTATCGACTCGACGGAACGAGTGGCCATGAGTAACGGTGCATTAGTTGTACTTTTCCCGATAGCCGTCGCCATCATCATGCTCGGACTGGGCCTGACCCTGACCCTCGAGGACTTCCGCCGCGTCGTGCGGTACCCCAAGGCGATGGTCGTCTGCCTCGTGTCCCAGATGCTGATCCTGCCCGCGATCTGCCTGGGCCTGGTGGTCCTCTTCGACCTGCGCCCCGAGTTGGCGATCGGCATGATGCTGCTCGCGGCCTCGCCGGGCGGCAGCACGGCCAGTCTGTACAGCCACCTGTTCAAGGGCGACCTGGCGCTCAACATCTCGTTGACCGCGGTGAACTCGGTGCTGGCGCTGTTCACGCTGCCGGTGATCGTGAACCTGTCGGTGGCGGGGTTCCTGGGCTCGGACAGTTCGCTCGGGCTCCAGTTCGACAAGGTGATCCAGGTGTTCGCCGTGGTGCTGATCCCGATCGCGATCGGGATGGCGATCCGTGCGCGGTTCACCGGGTTCGCCACCCGGATGGAGCGGCCGGTCAAGATCCTGTCGGTGGTGGTGCTGCTCCTGCTGATCGGCAGCGTGATCAGCGGCCTCGGCAAGGAGATCATCGACACGCTGCCGCAGATCATCGTCGTGGTGGTGGCGTTCAACCTGTTCAGCATGCTGATCGGGTACTTCGGCCCGCGCCTGCTGCGGGTCGGCGAGCGGGAGTCGATCGCGTCGGCGTTCGAGATCGGGCTGCACAACGCCTCGCTGACCATCGCCATCGCGATGAGCCCGGCGCTGCTGGACAACCCGAAGATGGCGATCCCGTCGGTGACCTACGGCTTCGTCATGTTCTTCACCGCCGCGATCTTCGGCCTCCTCGTCTCCCGCCGGGTGCGGGCGGCGACGGAGCCCACCGGCCGGCCGGTGACCGCCGACCGGGCCTGACCCCCGAGAACCATCAGAGGGGTACTGGCCCCGCCGTCAGCGCGCCACCGGCGGGGCCAGTACCCCGTCGGCGGGCAGGCCGAGCGCCGTCATCGCCGTCGCGTACCGGCTGAACGCCCGGCCCGCCTCGCCGTAGCGGCCCACGCCGGTCAGCAGGCCGATGTGCAGCTCGTGGGCGGCGGAGTCGTACGGGTCGGCCTCCAGGAGGCGCAGCAGGGCCCGGACCGCGCCGTCGGTGTCCCCGCTGGTCCGCGCCGCCCCGGCCAGCGCCCGTTCGACCTGGATGAACAGGGAGCGGGCGTAGTCGCGCAGCGGGGCCGACCAGTCGTCGTAGGGCTCGTCGGCGAGGAAGTCCCCGGGGTAGGACCGCTCGGCGTTGGCCAGCAGCTCCAGGCCGGCCGGGTCCGCCGGGTCCCGGGTGGTCAGCCGCAGGCCGTGCTCGGCGGTGTCCACGAAGCCCTCCACGTCGATGTCGAGGTGCGACAGGTCGAGCGCGACGCCGCCGGAGTCGCCCCGCACGTACCAGTCGGGGCCGACCCGTCTGCGCGGGTCCAGGACGGTGCGCAGGATGGACAGGGCCACGGTGAGCCGGTGGGCCCGCCTGTCCCCGTCGTCCCCGCCGGGCCAGAGGAGTTCGGCGAGCTCGTCGCGGGGGACCGCGCGGCCCCGGCGGGCCACGAGCAGCCGGAGCAGGTCCCGGGCCTTGCGGGACTGCCAACCGGAGACGGGTACGGGCTCGCCGTCGACCAGTACCTCGAAGTAGCCGAGGGTCCGCACCGCCACCGGGTCGTCGCCGCGCCCGCCCGACCAGCGGGCCGCCGACACCCCGAGGGCGGCCAGCCGGCCCGCGGCGACCCGGCCCTCGGTGCGGGCCGTGGCGTCCACGCCGGGGAGCTGGCCCAGGACGGCGGTGACCCGGTCGGTGTCCATGCTGGCCCCGGCGTCGCGCCAGGTGCGCTGCGCCTCGCCGTAGGACCGGCGCGCGGCGGCCGGGGTGGCGCCCGCGTCGCCGGCCAGTTCGAGCGCCTCGGCCAGCGCGGCGATGTCGCTGTGCCGGCGGGCGTGCTCGGCGGCGGTCCGGGCCGCCTCGGCCGCCGCCGTCCGGTCCCCGGCGGCCAGGGCCACCTCGCCGACCGCCAGGTACGCCATCGCCGCCCCGGGCCCCGCGCCCGCCTCCTCCAGCGCCCGCCGGGCCGCCGCCGAGGCCCCCGCCGGGTCGTCCGCCGCCGCCGTGCGGGCCAGCCCCACCAGGGCCGGGAGCAGGCCCTGGAGGTCCGCGTCGGCGCCGGCGATCCGGGCGGCCTCCTCGTACGCGGCGCGGGCCACCGCCGTGCGGCCCCGCAGCCGGTGCAGGTTCGCGGTGCCGGTCAGCGCGTAGGCGACCTTGCGGGAACCCATCCGCTGGTACAGGGCCGCCGCGCGGGTGTAGTCGCCGTCCGCCTCGTCCAGGTAGCCGAGGCGCACCAGGATCTCGCCCCGGTTGCACAGCGCCAGGGCCAGCATCGCCGCGTACCCGGTCCGCTCGGCGAGCCGGACCGCCGGGCGCACCTCGGCCAGCGCGTCGGCGTACCGGCCCTCCTGGTGCAGCGAGCCCGCGATGTTCGCCCGGACCCGGGTCACCTGCACGACGTCGCCGGCCGCCTCGGCGTGCCGCAGCGCCCGGTCGTAGTGCCGTTGCCGCGCGGTCCGGTCCCCGGTCAGCGTGCGGTGCAGGGCCTGGGCGATGTGCGCGGCGGCCAGCGCGGCGTCGTCGCCGAGGGCCGTCGCGGTGGCCATGGCCTCCTCGGCGAGCCGCCCGCAGCCGTCCGGGTCGCCGAGCATCCAACGGGCCGCGGCGGTCCAGCCCAGCAGGACGGCCCCGTCGGAGTCGGGTCCCGGGGTGCCGCGTTCGAAGTAGTCGAGGGCCGCGCGCGGCTTGCCCCGCAGGTACTCGACGACCCCGGCCCGCCAGGCCAGCCGGGCCGGCAGCGTCGCCGCGGAACCGGCGAGCGTCCGGTAGACGGCCGACGCGGCGTCGCTGTCCCCGGTGACCTGCAGCGCCTCCCCGAGCAGGAGCCACAACCCGCCGTCGGGTACGACGGACCCGGCGCCCGCGTCGGAAGGCGTGCCGTCCGGGGCGGGCGGCGTGCCGCCCGAGGGGGTCCGCGCGTCGTCGGGGTCGCCTCCTGGGGCGACCGGACCGCCTTCCGGGGCGGAGGACGCCGGCCCGCCTCCGGGCGCCGCGAACCCGTCCCCGGCGGCGGAGAACGCGTCGTCCGGCCCGTTCCCGGTCATGGGCAGCGCGCGGAGCCCCTCGACGACCAGGTCCGCGTACCCGCCGGCGATCAGCCCTTCGCCATGGACCGCGAGCAGCCGGGCCGCGTCGGCGGCCGCACCCGCGTCGAGCAGGCAGCGCACGGCCGCTCGGTGGTCCCCGGTGGCCTGGTAGCCGGTCGCGGCGCCCACCAGGGTCTCCCGCAGCACCGGCCCGGCCAGGGGCCGCCACGCGCGCACGGCCGCGCCGACGGCGGGCACGAGCTCCTCGCCCCGGACCAGGCCCAGCGCACCGAGCTGCTCCACGAGACCGGCGGGCAGCCCGTCGAGGGTCGGCAGGTACGCGGCGGTCCGCAACAGCCGTCGCACCGCACCGGGCAACGCCGCCAGCACCTCCGCCACGAGATACTCGGTCACCGCCGGCTGCGGGTCGTCCCCGGTGGCGCGCGCCGCCCCCGCCAGGTGCAGCAGCGCCGGCCAGCCCCCGGTGTACCCGACCAGGCCGTCGGGGGCGACCCGGTGCCGTTCGCGGAGCAGCCGCTCGGCCCGGGCGCCGTTCAGGGCGAGGTGCGCGGGGCCGATCTCGCCGACGACGCCCCGCCCGCGCCACCGGGCCGGCACGGCGATCCGGTGCCGGCCGGTCAGGACCAGGCGCGCGGCCGTCCACAGCTCCGCCCGGGCGAGCACCGGTTCGGGCAGCCGGAACCCGGCCGGCACGTCCTCCAGCACGTACAGCACCCGGTCGTCCGCCAGGTCCGCCAGGTCCCCGACCGCCACCGGCCGGACGGGCAGGGTGCGACCCCAACGGGCGACCAGGGTCGACTTCCCGTATCCGGCGGCGGCCACGAGCACTGTCACCGGCGCGGTGGGCGTGGTCCCGAATGCGTTCATGCCCGCATTGCACCATGTCCGGGGCCCGACAGCCCACTGTGACCGGACCGAGAGTCCACTGTGAGGTCGCCGAGGAGGCTCGTACCCATGAGAATCTCCCAGCTCTTCGCCGGCCTCGCCCTCACCGCCGCAGGCCTCACCGCGACCGTCCTGCCCGCCGCCCCCGCCCAGGCCACCTCCCTGAACAACTGCACCTACTGGGTCCTGCCCGCCAACACGAACCTGAGCCTGAAGGTCTGCGCCACGGGTGGCCAGGACACCCTGGACAGCACGGTGTGGGTCACGAACAAGTCCGCGACCACGAGCCAGTTCGTCCAGCGGCTGGAGGTGTCCAGTGACCTGGGCGCGTTCAACTCCTGCTTCATCAACGCGTGGGTCCCGGCGGGCGCGTCGAGGTTCTGCACGGCCTTCGCGGCGTACCCGACCGTGCCGTCCAACCGGTTCACCTGGGGGAAGATCCACTACTGGTCGCCGCAGCAGAACCAGTACGTCGTCGCGGAGCACTGGACGACGGCGTACGTCCTCTAGTCTGCGAGCCCGCTCTGATCCGGGCCGGTGAGCTGGGCGAACTCGCCCCGGCTCACCGGCGCGGCCCCCGACCAGGCGGCGGTGGCGCGGGCCAGCCACTCCGCCGCGCAGCCCTCTCCCGCGCAGCCCTCTCCCGCGCTGGCCTTTCCCGCGCTGACCTCTCCCGTGGGGGTGGCGACCCGGGCTGCCGCGACGAACACCGCCGCCACCGTGTCCAGGTCGAGCTCGGGCGGCCCGGCCACGGTCTTCCCGACCAGAACCAACGCTGACCGGTACCGCGCCGCCGCGCACCCCGCCTCCCGCGCCGCCGCCACGCCCCGGTCCCGCGCGGCCGCCCGGTCGGGGACGGTGGGCCCGGGCGGGCCGGACACCCAGTAGAGCTGCTTGTGCGGCGTGCCGGACTCCAGCTCCAGGGTCCGGGCGAGCGCGGCGACCCGGTCGTCGAACACCCCGATCCGGTACCGGTTCCCGTTGTCGTCCTGCCGCCACGCCTCCCAACCGGTCACGCCGCCACCCCGAGCAACGGCGCCACCAGCCGGGCCGGATCCAGGTCGGGGTTGACCGCCCGGTCCGGGGCGGCGCGGTACAGGAGGGCGGCGGGCATGCGTCCCAGCCTAGACAGGGCGACACGGCTCGGCGGGGGAGTTTCCGGGCGGGGCCGAGGCGCCCCCGCCGCGACCGCGACCTCCCCGGCCCGCGCCGGCGCCCGGGTGCCGGCGCGGGTGGTTCGGGATCGGGCCTTCCGGGTAGGCGGCGGGGAGCCGGTCATCCGGCCGGTTCCAGGAGAGGGGCAGGTCATGTCACACCGTCAGCAGGGTGACAAGAACGAGCCGCTGGCCGACGGTTCGGTACCCGCCGAGGACGACGCGCGCCTGCGCCATCCCGGCGACGACGCGATCGACGGGATGGACGACGGGTACGGGGCCGAGGTCAGCGCCGAGGACGTCCGGGTGGACGCGGAGACCAGGGCGGCGACGCTGTTCCCGCACCGGCCGATGTGAGGCGCCCGGCCGTCGGGTTCGGCGTACTAGTTGAAATGAAAATCGTTTCCATATAGCGTGGGCGGGGTGACGCCTGAAACCGACAGCCATCGCGCCCCGGTCACGCTGCTGGCCGGCCTGCGCTCCCGTGCCACCGTCGCCGTGTCCGCGCTGCTCACCGACGCGGACCCGACGCTGCTCGTCGTCGCCCACGACCTGACGGACGTCGGGGCGGGCGTCGTGCGCCGGATCGTGTACGACGCCGCCGGGATCGTGGAGGTCGAGGCCGTGCCGCTGCGGTACGGGTGCTCCGCCTGCACCGTGCGGGACGCCACGCCGGCCGCGCTGGTCCGGCTCGCGGGCGCGTACCCGGGCCGGCCGCTGCTCCTGGCCCTCCCGGAGGCCGTCGAACCCGAACCGGTCGCCGAGGCCATCGCCCGCTGGCACCCCGCGCCGTTCATGCCCGGGACGCCGCCTTCGCCGGCGATACCGCCCTCGGCGGGGGCACCGGACGCACCCGAGCCCCTGCCTGCGGACCCGCCCACGCCGCCCGATCAGCCGGTGCTCCATTCGATCGTGTCCGAGCCGCCCTCCGTCACCGTCGTGCCGCGCCCCGGCGCCGGGCCGGCCGATCCGCCGGCCGGCTCCGCCCCGGGCGCGCCCGACGCCCCCACCGTCACCGTCCGCTCCGTCATCACCGCCGTGGACCCCGAGCTCCTGCTCGCCGACCTCGGCACCACCGACGACCTCGCCGACCACGGCCTCGCCGCCGGCCCCGGCGACCACCGCACCCTCGCGGAGGTGATCGCCCGCCAGGTCGAGTACGCGGACACCGTCGTCCTCTGCGCCGCCCCGGACGCCCCCGACGACCTGGTCCTCACCGCCGCCGCAGTCCTGCGCGGGCTGGCCCCGTGGGCCCGCCTCCTCCAGGAACCCGGGGGAGCGGGCCTGCTCCGGACCGGCCGGCACGACCTCACCGCCCCGGGCACGGTCGCGCGGGGGCTGGAGGGGCTGCCGGTCGGGGCCGACTACACCGAGCACGGGGTGACGGGCACCGTGTTCCGGAGCCGGCGGCCGTTCCATCCCGACCGGCTCAACGACGCGCTCGGGCCGGTGACCGACCAGGCGCTGCGGACCCGGGGGCACTGCTGGATCGCCACCCGGCCCGACCTGGCCCTGGTCTGGGAGTCGGCGGGCGGCGGGCTGTCGATCGGCGCGCACGGGCCGTGGCTCGACGCGCTGCCCGAAGACCGGTGGGCCCGGGTCAGCCCGCAGCGCCGGGCGCTCGCCGCCGCCGACTGGAACCCGTACTACGGCGACCGGCGGACCGAACTCGCCTTCGTCGGCCTCGGGCTCGACGTCGCCGCCCTGCACCGCACGCTCGCGTCGTGCCTGCTCACCGACGCGGAACTCTCCGAGGGGGAGGACGGCTGGCGGGTACTCGTGGACCCGTTCGCGGAGTGCTTCGAGTACGCGGTACCCGACGAGTCCTGAGGGGTTCGATCCGCGCGGCCGGACATGGCGGAGGGCCCCTCCGGAGAAGGGCCCTCCGCGTCGGACCTACGCCAGGCCGACGGACTTCAGCCACTCCTTGGCGACCTTGTCCGGGTCCTGCTTGTCGACCGACACCTTGCGCATCAGCTGGGTGAGGGTCGCGGTGTCGAGCTTCGGCGCGATCGAGTTCAGGACGGTGCGGGCCTTCTCGCCCACCGCCTTGTTCACGATCGGCGTCACGTTCTGGGCGCCGAACAGCGCCTTCGGGTCGTCCAGCGCGACGAAGTCGTTGACCTCGAGCGCCGGGTCGGTGCTGAACAGGTTCGCCGCCTGGATGTCGCCCTTCTTCAGGGCCGAGACGGTGACCGGGCCGGCGACGTCGAGCGACCGGAAGTCCTTGAACTCCAGGCCGTAGACCTCCTTGAGGCCGACGATGCCCTGCCGGCGGGTCTTGAACTCCGGCGGGCCGCCGATCACGAGGTCCTTGGCGACGGGGCCCAGATCCGCGATCGACTTCAGGTTGTACTTGGTGGCCGTCTCCTTCGTGACCGTCACCGAGTCCTTGTCCTCGGCCTTGGCCGAGTCGAGGAGCTCGACGGCCGCCGGGAGCTTGCCCTTCAGCGCCGTGTTCACCTCGGCGGTGGTGGCCGCCGCGTTGGTCTTGTCGAGGTAGGACAGCAGCGCCCCGTTGTACTCCGGCAGCACCGACAGCCCACCGGACTCCAGCTGCTTGTAGATGACCTCGCGGCTGCCGATGTTGAGCTTGCGCTCGACCTTGACGCCCTTGGCCTCCAGCGCCGCCGCGTAGATCTCGGCGAGCAGGACGTTCTCCGTGAAGTTCGCCGAGCCGACGATGACGGTGCCGTTGTCAGCCGGCTTGCCGCTGTTGTCGACCGGGTTGTCGGTGTTCCCGCCGCAGGCGGCGAGCGCGAAGAGTGCGAGCAGCGTCAGGACGGCGCCGCGCATGTTGCGGACCATTACTCTCCTTGTGTTCTTTTCGCGATGAGGCTTCTCACCGCGACGAAGGCGCCCTCGGTACCGAGGGCCAGCCCCACGACGATCACGGCGCCGCCGACAAGGGCGGGGTAGTCGCGGCGCGCGAGACCGTCGAAGATGTAGCGGCCGAGCCCGCCGAGCCCCACGTAGGCGGCGACGGTGGCCGTGGACACGATCTGGATGGCGGCGGTGCGCAGCCCGGTCATGATCAGGGGCATGGCCAGCGGCGTCTCCACCTGCCACAGCACCTGGCCGCCGCGCATGCCCATGCCCCGGGCCGCGTCGACCGTCTCCCTGGGCACCTGGCGCACCCCGGCGTAGGTGTTCACCAGGATCGACGGGATCGCCAGCACCACCAGGGCCACGATCACCGGCAGCAGGCCGATCCCGCTCAGGGTCACGACGAGCACCAGCACGCCGGCCGTGGGCAGCGCGCGGGCCGCGTTCGACAGGTTCACCACGAGGAAGCCGCCCCGGTTGGTGTGCCCGATCAGCAGGCCCAGCGGGATGGCCACGGCGGCGGCGATCAGCAGGGACAGCGAGGTGTAGTAGAGGTGTTCGAGGAGCCGGTTGGGGATGCCGTCGGACCCCGTCCACTGTTCCGGCTGCCCGAACCAGTGCCAGGCGACGCTGAAGATCCTCATCGACGGCTCCACGGGGTCAGCAACCGCTGGGTCAGGACCAGCAGGGTGTCGGCGACCAGCGCCAGCACGACGGTCAGCACGATGCCGACGAGGATCGGGGTCAGGAACGCGCGCTGCAGACCGTCGGTGAACAGCTTGCCCAGCCCGCCGAACCCGATCAGCGCGCCCACCGACACCAGGCTGATGTTGGACACCGTCGCGACCCGCAGGCCCGCGATCACCACCGGCAGGGCGATCGGCAGCTCGATCTGGAGCAGCCGGCGCACCGCGCCGAAGCCCATCGCCACCGCCGACTGGCGCACCGACTCGGGCACGCCGCGCAGCCCGTCGACCACGTTGCGGACCAGCACCGACAGCGTGTACACGGTGAGGGGGGCGATCACGGTGGTGATCGTGAGGCCCGTGAAGTCGAGCATGAAGATGAACAGGGCCAGGGACGGCAGCGCGTACAGCGCGCTGGTGGCGGCGAGGACCACCCCGTACAGCCGGGGCCAGCGGGCACACGCCACGCCCAGGGGCAGCGCGATCAGCAGGCCGTAGAGCACGGGCGGGACGGCCATCGACAGGTGTTCGAGGAGCAGGTCGCCGAAGTAGCCGAGGTGGTCGAGGACCCAGGGCCAGTTCACGGGGTGCTCGCGTGGATGGTGGCCAGCGGGACCGTCCCCACCAGCCGGCCGTCGGCGTCCACGGCGACCGCGAGGCCCGCCGGGGACATGATGGCGCTGTCCAGGGCGCCGCGCATCGAGTCCGCGTCCAGCCGGAACACCCGACCGACCGGCGTCACCGCCGCCCCGGACACGTCACCGGTCCCCGGCAGGTCCGCCGCCTTCGCCCAGCCCAGCGGGTGGGTGTGCGGGTCGCAGACGAGCAGCCACTCCGAGTCGTGCTGGGTGGCGAGCTGCCGGGCCCGGTCCACGGGGGTGTGTTCCGTCACAGCGGGGCCGTCGGAGGGGGTCAACGCGGCCGCGGACACCGTGGACAGCCGGCGCAGGCCCCGGTCGGTGCCGAGGAAGTCGTCCACGTACGCGTCCTTCGGGGCGGCGAGCAGGCGCTCCGGCGTGTCGTACTGCACGAGGCCGCCGCCCGGGCGGAACACCCCCACCTTGTCGCCCAGCCGGATCGCCTCGTCGATGTCGTGCGTGACGAACACGATCGTCTTGCGCAGGTGGGTCTGGAGGGCCAGCAACTCGTCCTGCAGGGCCGCGCGGACCACCGGGTCGACGGCGCTGAACGGCTCGTCCATCAGCAGCACCGGCGGGTCGGCGGCCAGCGCCCGGGCCACCCCGACCCGCTGCTGCTGCCCGCCGGAGAGCTGGTGCGGATACCGGTTGGCGTGCTCGGCCGGCAGCCCGACCAGCTCCAACAGCTCCAGGGCCCGGGCCTTCGCCTTCTTCCGCGACCAGCCCAGCAGCAGCGGGACGGTCGCGATGTTGCGGGCGACGGTGCGGTGCGGGAACAGGCCGGCCTGCTGGATCACGTACCCGATCTGGCGGCGCAGGGTCGGCGGGTCGGAGTCCTGCACGTCCTTGCCGTCGATCAGGATCCGGCCGCCGGTCGGCTCGATCATCCGGTTGATCATGCGCAGGGTGGTGGTCTTGCCGCAGCCGGACGCACCCACCAGCACGGTGATCCTGCCGGTGTCGATATCGAGGTCGAGGTTGGACACGGCGACCGTACCGTCGGGGAAACGCTTCGTGACCTGCTCGAATCGGATCAAGACCCGCCCCCCGGGACCGTGAACAAGACGATTCATCGTATTCGGAGGGTGTGACAAGACCAAGCAGGTTCCGTATGTAGATCAGGTATGCGCGTGCGGTGTCCGGGTTTGCCGCTGTTTGGCGCCCGCAGCCGGGTCGCGCGGGTGTGTATCGTCCGCTGGTGGCCGTCTACGCGCTCCTCGTCGGGATCGACGCCTACCCGGCGGCGCCGCTGCGGGGCTGCGTCGCCGACGTCCGTGCCGCCGCCGCCTTCCTCGCCCCGGCCGCCGACCCGCGGATCCTGCTCGACGCCGCCGCCACCCGGGCGGCACTGGTCGACGGCTGGCGCGGCCATCTCGCTCAGGCCGGCCCCGGTGACAGCGCCGTGTTCTGGTTCAGCGGGCACGGCCGGACCCGGCCGGTGCGCCGGGCGTACGAGCACCTCGAACCGTCGGGGGAGTCGCAGAGTCTGGTCACGGTGGACAGCGCGGACGGTACGGTGCCGGACCTGCTCGACCAGGAGCTCGGCCTGCTGATCGGGGAGGTCGCGGCGCGGGGCGCGCACGTCGTCGCGGTGCTCGACTGCTGCCACTCCGGCGGGGCGACCCGGGAGGTCACGGAGCGGGTGCGCGGGCTGCCCCGGCTAGCGGGCCCGGCGTCGCCCGAGGACCTTCTTCCGGGGGTACTGGCGCGCCCGCCCGCGCCCGACTCGCACGTCCGGCTCGCGGCGTGCGGGGAGTTGCAACTGGCCTTCGAGGACGAGGTCGACGGCGGCGGGTACCGGGGGCGGTTCAGCCACGCGCTGCTGGCGAGTCTCGGGACGCTCGGCGGGGCGTCGTACCGGGACCTGACCGCCGCCGTGGCCGCCCGGATCGAGCGGCGCCCCGCGCCCGGCCGGCCCCGGAGCGGCCAGACCCCCGTCGTGTACCCGCCGCTGAGCCCCCTCGTCGACCAGCCCTTCCTCGGCGGGGTACTCGCGACCGCCCCGACCCCGGCGACCCTCCGCTACTCGGCCGACGGCTGGCAGGTCGACCGGGGACTGTGCCACGGGCTGGAGCCGGCGCGCGACGGCCGGGGCGCGGAGTTCACCGTCCACGTCCCCCCGGGCACCCCGCCCACGGCCCATCCCGCCGGCCCCCACCAGGCTCCCGCCGGTTCCGCGCCCCACCCGCCGCCGACGATCCCCGGCACGGACAGCACGCAACGACGGGTGCGCGCCCACCTCGTGGAGCCCGACCGGTCGCTCGTGCGACCCCTGGGCTGGGAACCGGAGACAGGGACGCCGTATCCGGTGACCCTCCGGGGGCTGCCGCTCGCGCTGCTGCGCGTCGACGTGGGCGAGAGCCCCGAGCTCGTGGACGCCATCGGCCGCTGGGCGCCGTCCGTACGCCCCGTGGGGAGATCCGAGGCCGAGCTGAGGATCACGGGGACCGCCCACGCGTACCAGCTGACGGATCTTCGGGGTTGGGCTCTGGCCGCGCCCGGGCCCGCCGCGCACGTCGCCCGGCAGCTCGAACACTATGCCTGGTGGCGGCAGTTGCGCGCGCTGAAGAACCCGCTCGGGTCCCGGCTCGCCGGCCTCGTCGACCTGTGCGCCGCCCCGGCCCCCGGCGCGCCCGCCCGGCCCTGGACCCCGGACCGGCCGGTCCACCTCGCCTACCGGGGAGCCGGGCCCCCGCAGGTCCACCTGTCCCTGGTCAACCGGTCGGACACTCCACTGTGGTGCGTGCTGCTGGACCTGACCGACCGGTACCGCAGCCACGCCGGCCTCTTCCCCGGCGCCTGGGTCGGGCCCGCCCCGCACCGGGCCGCCGTGCTCGACGGCGAAGCGGTCGCGTTCAGCCTGCCCCCGGGGCGCGCGCTCCGGCCGGGGGCGCGCGCCACCGACTGGCTCAAGCTGATCGTCTCGGAGACGCCGCTCAACCCGGGGCCGTTCGAGCTGCCGGCACTCGCGGAGGCGGGCAGACACCCAGGAAACACCATCGGGGGGTACCTGGACCTGGGGGCGCTCGGCGGCACCCGGGACGCGGGGCCGGCCGGCGGGCGGGTCGGCGACTGGGGCACGGTGACGGTGGAGGTGCGCACGATCGTCCCGTGAGTCCGTGAGTCCGTGAGTCCGTGAGTCCGTGAGTCCGTGAGGCCGTGAGGGCACGTGGTGGCCACGCTCCCGACCGAGGGGCCACGCGTGGCGGCGGCGCCCGACCACGGTGGAACCGGGCTCACCGGCCCAGGTGGGTGAACCCGGCCCAGCCGATCAGCCGGTCCGTGCGCCCGACCGCGAGCGCCGGCGGCACCGCCACCCCCCGGTCCACGGCCGGGTCCGTCATCCAGATCTGTGCCCGCCGCAGCGCCTCGGCCGGCCCGACGCCCGCGCTCAGGTAGTGGTGGAACACGAACATCAACAGCGAGGTCACATCGTCGGGTACCCGCCACAGCGAGCCCACCGCCGTGCGCGCTCCGGCGACCAGGAACGCCGTGGCCAGGGAGTACGCGTCGTCGTGACCGTGGCCGGACACGTGCGTGGCGCACCCGGCCAGCGCGACCAGGTCCAGGGCCCCGCCCGCCCCGGCCAGCGCGGCCAGCCGGTCGGCCGCCAGGGCGCCGCCGGCCAGGGTCAGCTCGGCCCGGGGACTCGCGGTGGCGTGGCAGGCCAGGTGCAGCAGGCCGGCGTCGGGATGGGCGCGCAGCCAGTCGAGGACCTCGCGGGGGGTGCCGGCGCCACCCGCCCGGCCGTCCGGGTGCCGGCCGAGGAACGTCGCACCCGGGTGGAACGCGGCGTGCACGGCCGCCGCCTCCAGGCCCGCGCCGGGCAGGTCGCCGCCCGGGTCGCCGACGATCAGGGCCGGCGCGCCGGGGCGGCCCGGGGGTCTGCCGAGGACGTCGACGAGGAGGCGGGCCGAGGCGGCGTAGGAGATCACGGCGTCGTGCAGGGCGTAGCGGTGGCCGGTGGGGCCGGTGGCGTGCCGGGTGCGGGCCGCGTGCCAGGGGACGAGGCCGAGTTCGCCCATCGGGACCAGGGCCAGGCGGGGGACGCGCGGGAGGTCGAGGCCGCGGCAGTGCGCGAGGAGCGGACCCATCGCCGCCTGCCAGGCCCAGTCGCAGAGGGGTTCCAGGGCGCCCTCGACCGTGGCGGGGCGGTGCGGACGGGCGGGGCCGGCGTCCCGGTCGGTGCGGGGGTCGCGGTCTTCGGGATTTCCGGACGGTGACGGCCAGGGCCGGTGTCCGCCGCCGGAAGGGTCGAATCCGCCATCGGATGGGTGGGCCGCCGGCGGGAGGTCCGGGTCGGGCGGGTAGGCCTCCGGCCGGGTGTACTCGACGTGGTAGCCGGCCTCCGCGAGCCGCGCCGCCAGGTAGCCCGCGACCTGCGGCGCCCCCGTGTACAGCCCGGGCAGCGCCACCAGGCTCGGCCGCCCCCGCGCGGGCACGACGAGCGCCGTCCCGCCCCAGTAGCTGGTCCGGGGCACGAGGTAGACGAGCGCGTCGACGCCCCCCGACCGCAGCGCCGCCCCGATGTCGGCCGGATCGGGCGGGTCCAGCAGCCGGCCGGCCCCGGAACCGCCGGTGAGGGCCCGCAGCACCCGGTACCGCAGGTCGGTCGGCACGTCGCCCGGCTCCGGCGCGGTCCGCCGCCACTCCTCGGCCAGGTCCGCCTCACCGGCCCCGAGCAGCTGGGCCGGGATGTCGCCGGTCACGGTCGCCGAGTGCAGCACCAGCCCCCGGCACGCGTCCAGCGCGGTCACGGCCTCGGCGTACGCGCGGTCGGCCAGGCACCACGCGGCCACCTCCAGCGCGTTGTCGACCACGGACCGGGCGGCGAGCGCGGCGTCGGCCGTACCCGTCTGCAACAGCACCCGCCAGGCGTGGCCCCGCAGCGCCCGCAGCCCGATGGTCCGGCCGCGTTCCGCGTCGCCCCGGCCGGCCCGGAGCCGGTGCGCGCGGGCCAGGTTGAGCTGGGTGCCGAACCACAGGTGGTGCCCGGGGTCGGAGAGCTGGTCGGTGGCCTCGGTGAGCCAGCGCACGGCGAGGGCGATGTCGGCGGGGTCCCGGCGCGCCTCGTACCGCATGGCGTGGCAGCTGCCCAGCCCGGCGGCGGTCCGGATCCGGTCCTCGTCGCCGGGCGGGGACAGCGCCAGGGCCTCCTCCAGCATCGTGACGGCCTGGTCGAGAGACCCCGGGTCCTGGAGCACCGCCGACGCCACGGCCAGCGCGCCGCCGCCGTTGGTGAGCATCGCGGCCCGCTCCCGGTCGGTGAGCTTGCCGGCCCGGGCGGATCCGACGACCCGCTCGGCGGCCCGCAGGCACGCGTCGCGGTCCACCGGCCGGTCGGCGCGGAACTCGATCACGGCCCGTTCGATCTCGGCGACGCCCAGGCAGTTGGACAGCACCGGGTACGTGACGTCGTTGCGGGGCAGCGCGGCCACGCACTCGCGGAGCAGGTCGACCGCCTCGCCCAGCTCGACCGGGTCGCCCCGGTGCTGGCCGCGCACCGACAGCATCGTCGCGTAGTGTCCGCGCAACTGGAGGCGGGTGTAGTCGGTCAGCGCAGGATTGTCCTTGCGGGTGCGGAGCAGCTCGATGGCCGCGTCGATGTCCGCCCCCGACCGCAGGTACTGGTGCCGCACGCTCATCATCGAGCCCAGCAGCTCCTCCAGCGACGTGCGGCTCGGGTGCCCCGGCGGGCACAGCGCCAGCGCCTCCTGGACGAGCCGCACCGCCTCGGCCGTCCGCTCGGGGTCGCCGTGCGCCGCGTGGGTGCCGAGCACGCTGGCCAGCGCGGCGCGGACCCCGATCTGCCAGTTCGCGTCGTCGGGGCGGACCGGCAGCGCGTCGCGGAGCAGCCCGATCACGTACTCGTGGTCGTCGACCGGTTCGCCGCGCAACGCGAACTGCAGGTGCAGCGCCGCCAGGTGGTACCCGGCGGTCCGCCGCTCGTCGCCGTCGGGCAGCGCCTCGTACGCGGCCGTGAGCCGGGCCAGCTGGTCCACGCCGTCGTCCACCCGGAACAGGGCCCGCAGCCGGGGCGGCACGTCGGTGACCTCCCCGGCGGGGAACCCGGTGACCTCGGGGTCGGTGCGGGCGTCCACGTTCCAGTCCCGCCAGGCGGCGAGGGCCTCGGCCAGTACCCGGCTGTTCTCCTCGTTCCGTTCCGGCACTCCGCCGCTGACCAGCACCATGCCGCGCAGGATCAGGAACACCGGCCGGACCGGTGAGTCCGCCGGCACGTCGCCGAGCAGGGCCTCGATCTCGGCGAGCAGGGGCGGGACCTGCTCGTCGGCCGCGAAGCCCCGGTGCGCGGCGAGCCGGGCGAGGGCGAGCTGCACCCGGACGTGCAGCGGGGCGGCCGGGCCGGCGCAGGCCCGTTCGAGCAGCGCCACCGCCGCGCGGGCGTCGTCGACCCGCTGGTGCACCCACGCCCGGTCGCCGAGCGCGGCGGCCCGCACGACCAGGACCTCCGCGACGTCCTGGTCGGCCGCCGCGAGGTGCCGCGCCGCCGCCTCCAGGTCCTCGGGGTCCTCCTTCCGCTGGTACCGGGTGTACAGGGCCATCCCGAGCAGCCGGTGCACCCGGGGCGTGGGCGTGCCCTGCCGGGCGGCCATGCCCCGCAGCCAGCCGAGGGCCCGGCCCAGGGCCAGCTCCGGCATGTCGGGGCGGACCCCGGGCGTGCCGGCCAGCAGCCGGTACCGCCGCCAGTACAGCTCCGCGAGTCTGTTCTCCGCGCCGGTGCGGTCGGGGCCGGACAGGTCGGCCAGCGCGCGGCCGATCGCGGCGTCGAGCCGGTCGAGGGCGGGGTTCGCGGCGGACCGGTGCATCCACCGAGCATGCCGAAGCGGCGCGCCCGGGGACAACCCCGGCCACCCGGTCCCCGTGAGTGAACAGGGCCGGCTCCGGCGCCTTTCCGCAGGCCACAGTGGTCGTTTCCGGTCCGCCGTGGACGGACGCCGGCCGGCTTTCCGGGGGATTCCTCCCGGGCGTGCCGAACGGGGCGATCCTTGGGTAAGTTAGCTGTCTCCGACCGCTTTCCGTGATCGCCCGGACCACGACCCCTGGAGAGAGCGTGCCTGAGCTGAACGAGTCCGCAGTGGAGCCGGCGGCCTTCGAGGAGGAGGTCGCCGAACCCGGCGCCCCGGACCCGCTCGACCTCCGCCTCGGCCGGATCGAGGCCGCCCTCGGTGACGTCGCCGCCGCCCGGGAGCGCACCATCGACCGGCTGCACGAGGAGAACCAGCGGCTCCGGGTCGGCGAGCGCCAACTGCTGCTCCGGCCCCTGGTCACCGACCTGCACCGGCTCCGCGACGACCTGCTCCGCCAGGCCGGCGCCCTGCCCGGGGAGATCACCCGGGAGCAGGCCGCCGCGCTGCTGGCCTCCTATGTGGTGAGCGTCGAGCAGACCCTGGAGCGGTGCGGGGTGCGGGTGCTGACGGCCGCGCCGGGGGACCCGTACGACCCGTACCGGCACCGGGCCGTGGGGACCGTGCCCGCCGCCGGGCCCGAGGGGGACGGGCTGGTCGCGGAGGTGCTCGGCGACGGGTACCACGACGCGGTGGCCGACCGGGTCGTCGCGCCGGCCGCCGTGCGGGTCGCCCGCTGGACCCCGCCGGCCGGGCCCGGAGCGACCCCGCCGGCCTAGCCCGACCCGATCCCGCGGGCCCGGCCCGATTCCGACGGCGGAGCCCGACCACCCCCGACAGCCGCCGACCGGCCCAGACGAGCCCCTGACCGGCAAGGAGAAGGACCATGACCGACGAGACCGACGTGTACTGCGGCATCGACCTCGGCACCACGTACTCCGCCATCGCCTACGTCGACGAGACGGCGCGCCCGACCATGGTGCGCAGCCTGATGGAGAGCGAGGAGACCACCCCCTCCGTCGTGTACTTCGAGAGCGGTAGCGACGTCGTGGTCGGCCGCACCGCGAAGGAGTACGCCCGGGTCTACCCGGACCGGGTGGTCTCCCTGGTCAAGCGCTCGATGGGCCAGGAGCGGCACTGGATCGTCGACGACGTCGAGCACACCCCGGAGTCGATCTCCGCGCTGATCCTCAAGCAGCTGGTCCAGGACGCCCGCGCGCACACCGGCCGCGAGGTCCGCAAGGTCGTCATCACCGTCCCGGCGTACTTCGGGATGCTGGAGCGCGACGCGACCCGCAAGGCCGGCGAGATCGCGGGGCTGGACGTGATCGGCATCGTCCCCGAGCCGGTGGCCGCCGCGCTCCAGTACGAGGTGGCGACGGGTGCCGAGCGCACCGTGCTCGTCTACGACCTGGGCGGCGGCACGTTCGACACCACGGTCATCCGGATCACCTCCGACGCGATCGAGGTGCTCTGCACGGACGGCGACCAGCAGCTCGGCGGCGCGGACTGGGACGCGCGCCTGGTCCGGTACCTGCTGGGCGAGTTCACCGCCCGGGCCGGGGTGGACGAGGACCTGGCGGAGGACGACCAGTTCATGCAGGAGCTGGTCAACACCGCCGAGAACGCGAAGAAGCGGCTGTCGCAGTCGAGGTCCGCGCCGATCCCGCTGCGGGCCGGCGGGGTGCCGGTGACCGTCGAGCTGACCCGGGAGATCTTCGAGGAGCAGACCCGGGACCTGCTGGACCGCACCATCGAGTACACGAAGCGGACGCTCGTGAAGCTCGCGGAGAAGGCCCCCGGCGTCACCGTGGACGAGGTGCTGCTGGTCGGCGGCTCGACGAAGATGCCGGCCGTCGCCGAGCGGCTGCGCGCCGAGTTCGGCTGGGAGCCCCGGCTGCACGACCCGGACCTCGCGGTGGCCAAGGGCGCGGCCCGGTTCGCGCTGAACCGCTCCGTGTGGGAGTGGGACACCACGAAGGGCGCGCCCGCCCAGACCCCCGCCCAGCGCGAGGAGCGGATCGCGGACCTGGCCCGGCGCACCGGCCTGTCGGCGGAGACCATCGCCTCCGTCGCCGGGAAGCGAATCACGAACGTGCTGCCCAAGGCGTTCGGCGTGAAGCTCGTGGACACGGCCGTGCCGCGCTGGGCGGACGACGTCGAGGCCGCCTCCTACATCAACCACATGGTGCACGCCGACGAGGCGCTGCCCCGCACCGCCCGGCTGGACTCCTCGACCATCGTGCCGAACCAGACCGAGGTCCTGATCGAGCTGTACGAGCAGGCCGGCTCCGAGGAGAGCCGCGACCTGGCCGCCAACAAGGCCGTCGACCACGGCTCCGGCCTGATCTCGGGCCTGCCGCCGATGCCCGTCGGCTCGCCGCTGGACATCGCGATGACCGTGGACGACGAGGGCCTGCTCACGGTCACCGCCGTCGAGCCGAGCACCGGCAAGGACCTGACCATCGAGGTCCGGGTCAGCGTGCTCAGCCAGGCGGAGGTCGACCAGGCCAAGCGGACGGTCGCGGCGATCTCGGTCCGGGGCTGACCCGTGCCGTTCGATCCGGTCGGCTACGAGAGGGAGGTGCTCCGGCCGCTGCGCAAGCTGCTCGGGGCGCTCCCCGGCGACCTGGTCACCCGGTACGCGGTGGAGCCCGGCATGGACTCCGCGCAGCTGGAGAAGCACCTGCGCGCCGTGCGGGCCCTGTGGAACCGCAAGCAGGCCAACGGGCAGACCAGCCTGGGCCGGGTCTGCCAGCGGATGATCAGCGCCGACGAGGAGCTGAAGCGGACGGCCGGCGCGCGGATGACCGACCCGGCGTGGTGGCGCGAGCAGGCCCGCGACTACGAGGGCCGGCTCAAGCCGCAGCACGACCAGCTGGTGACCGACATGCGCGCCTCGTACGGCGGCTCCGGCCGGATCACCCGCACCCAGCTCGAGATGATCGCCGGCACCCGGGCCGAGCTGGGCGCCGACCGGGTGCGCCGGGCCGCCGTCGACGCGGGCCTGACCGTGGTCGACGGGGTGGACCTGCCGGCCGAGCCGGGCCTGGACCGCACGGCATGGGCCGACCTGCGCGAACAGCTGCGCACCGCGCACGCCCGGACCGTGGTGCACCTGCTGCACCCGGAGCTGACCCGGCCGTTCGCGCTGGTCCGCCTGTTCGAGGTGCCCGGCGCGCCGACCCTGCGGCTGGACGGGGCGACCCTGCGGCGGCGGGCCCAGGACGCCGAGCGCACCGCCGACTCCCCGGCGGTCCGGGCGACGAAGGCTGCGCTGGCGATCCTGCGCACCGCCGCGGACCGGGGCCTGGACCTGCGGACCCTCGCGCTGTACCACGTGGTCGAGGTCGTCCGGTCGATGCGCGACGAGGGCATGCCGGAGGCGCTGCTGGTCACCGAGGCCGCCGGCCTGGGCCTGACCAAGGACGACGCCGGCCTGCTCGTGGCCAGCCTGCCCCCGGGCAGGGCCGCCCCGGCCCGGCCCGCAGACCGGGTCCGCGAACTCCTGGCCGCCGGGGAGCTGGCCGCCGCCCGGTCCGAGCTCGCCGCGCTGGCGACCACCGACCCGGAGCACGGGGCGGTCACCGCCCAGGTCCGGGCGGCCACCGACCGGCTGGTCGCCCTGCTGCACGAGGCTTCGGCGGCGGCGACCGCCGGCCGGGAGACCGAGGCCGAACGGCTGCTCCGCGAGGCGGCGGCCATCGACGCGGCCGACAGCGCGCTCGCGCTCCAGCTCCGCCGGCTGCCGGTGGCCGCCGCGCTCGACGTCACCGCGATCCCGGCCGGGGGTGTCGTCCGGCTCGCCTGGCGCGCGCCGCTGTCGGGGTCCACGGACCTGCGGTACCGGGTGCTGCGCGCCGAGGACCGGCCGCCCGCGCACGAGCGCGACGGCGTGGTGGTCGCGGACACGGCCGCCGCCCGGGCCGAGGACGCGCCGCCGGTGGCCCGCAGGTTCCGGTACGCGGTGTTCGTCGCCGCCCCCGACCGCGCCTGGTCCCGGCCGGCCGGTTCCGGGGAGGTGGAGCTGCTGCCCCCGGTCGTGGACGTGCGGCTCCTCGCGCACGCCGACCACGTGGCCGGCTCCTGGCAGGCGCATCCCGGCGCGGTCCGGATCGCGCTCACCCGCACCGTCGGCCGCCCGCCCGCCGGGCCCGCGGACGGCACGCCCGTCCCGGTCACCGGTTCGTCCTTCATGGACTCCGATGTCACGGAGGGCGTGGAGCACTTCTACGGCCTCACCGCCGTGTACCGGGCCGCCGACGGCACCGAACGCCCCGCCCCGACCGTGGTCGAGTCCGTGGTGCCCCGGGGCGCGGCGACCGCCGTGGCCGACCTGGACGCCGTGCCCGTGACGGTCGCCGGCCGGGCCCTGCTCCGGTTGTCGTGGTCCGGCGACGGGGAGGTGGTGCTCCGGCGGTCCGGGGCCGCCCCCGGCTGGCCGGTCGGCGAGACCGTCGAACTCACCACCATGCGGGGGTACGGGCAGCCGGTCACCGGCCACCGCCGGCACGACGGCGGCCGGTCGGTCCTGGACACCGAGGCGCCCAACGGCCACCACTTCTACGTGCCGTTCGCGGTCGGCGGCACGGGCGCGGTCGTCGGCCGGCCGGTGGCCGTGGGCCTGAGCACCCCGGTCCGGGGCCTGCGCGCCCGGCGGTCGGGGGACCGGGTGGTGGTGTCCTGGGAGTGGCCGGAGGACGTCGGGCTCGCCGAGGTCACCTGGACCACCCCGGAGGGTACGACGACCCGGCAGCTGAGCCGGGCGCAGTACGCGGACGGGTGCGTGCTGCCCGTCGGGGCCGGGGGCGGCACCGCCGAGGTGCGGGGCATCGCGGTCGGGCCGCACGGCCGGGCGGTGTCCCTGCCGGTCGCGGTGGCGGTCTCCGGACTGCCGGCCCGGCTGTCGTACGCGATCACCCGCCGGCCCGGCCTGCGGCACCGGCTGTCCCGGGAGCGGATCGTCACCGTCCGCGCGGACCGGGCCTGCGCCGGACTGGAACTCGTCGTCGTACTCGCCCCGGGCATCGTGCTGCCGTCGACCCCGGAGCAGGGCACGCCGCTGGCGCACTGGACCGGGGAGCTGGCCCCGGGCGGGACGGCGGAGTTCGCCTTCGAGCTCCCGGCGTCGGCCCGGGCCCCGTACTGGCTGCGGTGCTTCGTCACCCGGCCCGCCGACGTCGTGGCCGTCGACCCGCCGCTCGCCCAACTGAAGGTCGCCCGATGAGCCGCACCGCCTGCCCGTACTGCTACCACCGGATCGCCTCGCACCGCCTCTGGTACCAGTGCACGGGGCGCGGGGTCCCCGGCCGGCAGGGCTGTGCCTCCGATGTGGACACCGCGCGCCAGGCCGAGACCGGGTTCCAGGGCCGCAGCCGGCCGGCGTACGGGCCGTCGCTGCCCGTCGGGCCGGCCCCCGCGAAGGCCCCGTGCCCGGCGTGCGGGGGAGAGTCGGGGATCCGGGTCTGCCCGTGCTGCCACACCCCGCTGTCGCCCAACTTCGCAGGCTCGCGCAGTCCGCTGATCGCCATGGTGGGCGCGAAGGGCACCGGCAAGACCGTGTACCTGACCGTGCTCGCCCACGAGCTGCGGGCCGGCCTGCGCCGCCGGTTCGGGGCCGACGTGCGGCTCTCCGGCGACCGGCAGGGCGACGCGGCCTCCCCGCTGGCGTGGCTGCAACAGAACGTCGACGCCGTGTACGACGACCGCCGGCTGTTCGCCCAGACCGCCCAGGCCCAGGCGGGACGGCGCGAGCCCCTCGTGTTCGAGTGGCGGCAGGAACACCGCCGGCTCGGCCGTACCAGTCTGCGCACGTCCTATCTGTCCTTCTACGACACGGCCGGCGAGGACCTGACCACCCAGAGCAACGCCGTGGAGCTGGCCTACCTCGGGGCCGCCGACGCGCTGATCCTGCTGCTCGACCCGTTCATGCTGCCCCAGGCCCGGCAACGCCTCGGCCTGCCCCGGGCCGCGATGACCTCGGAGGAGGCCACCCTCGACGTCGTCGGCCGGGTCACCGACGCACTGCGGGTCAGCCACGGCGTCAAGCCCCGCAAACGGATCCCGATCCCGGTGTCGGTCGCGTTCGCGAAGATCGACGGCCTGTTCGACCTGCTCGGCCCCGACCACCCGCTGCTGGCCACCCCGCCGCCCGTGCCCCACTACGACGAGACCGCAGGCCAGGACACCCACGAACGGATCCGCGCCCTGCTCGACGAACTCGGCGCGGACAACCTCGACGCGCACCTGCGCCTCAACTACGAGACCTTCCGGTACTTCGGCGTCTCGGCCCTCGGCGCGCCCCCCGACTACGAGGCCGGCGTCGTCGACCCGGGCGGGGTCCGGCCGCACCGGGTCGACGAACCGCTGGTCTGGCTGCTCGGCGGGTTCGGGGTCGTGCCGGTCGGGAGGAAGTGATGGACACCCTCGTCTACACCGACTGCCGGCCCGGCCAGGGGCTGCGCGGCACCGCCGGGCTCCAGTTCCAGGCGAGGTCGCCCGGCGCGGACACCGAGGCGATGGCCCTCGTCCAACGCGCCCTGCTGTACGAACCGCCGCCCGCCTGGATGCGCGAACGCCGCCCCGTCGCCGACTACCCGACCTCCCTCGCGCACGTCTCCGACGGGATCCTGGCCACCGCCAGCGGCGTCTACCTGGGCCGGGAGGCCAACGGCACCCGCGAGGGCAACCAGCTCACCCACGCGGTCGTCACCCGCGACCCCGCCGACTACGGGCCGGTCCGCCCCGCGCAGCTGTTCGGCGCCCCGTTCTGGCGCACCGCCCCCGTGGACGGCACCGCCAGCCCCGTCGTCGAGGCCGCGCCCGGGCCGCTGGACGCCGAGACCGTGCGGGACTTCGTCCGGAACCAATCTGAGGGGGTACGCCGGCTCGGCACCCTGCTCGCGGCCCTCCGCGCGCTCGGCACCCCGGGCGCGCGCCGGGTGCTGTTCGTCGCCGACCGGCCCGGCCCGGTGCTCACCTGGCTGGCCGCCGGCACCCTGCTGCTGCCCCAACGGGTCGCCCTCGGGATCGGGTTCAAGGTGTTCACCACCAACCCGGCGTACGCCGAGCAGCCCGTGCTCGCCGTGCACCCCGACGCCGGCCCGGTGCCCGCCGACGACTACCTCGTGTTCGACCTGGTCCGCGACGTGTGGGCCGACGGGCCGGTCGACCCGGTCGCCCGGGACTGGGCGGGGCTGTTCGCGGCCGGGGACCCGTACGACGTGACCGACGCGGTGGAGATCGCCGCCGGGTCGGGGCTCGCGGCCGGGGCGGCGCTCGCGCTCGGGGCGGCGGCGGTGCTCGGGGTGCGCCCCGCCGGGGAGCACCTGCCGGCCGTGGTGCGCTGGCTGACCGACGGCGCCCCGGAACTCGTCGAGGCGTACGGCGCGGCCGTCGTGGACACCGTCGCCGCCGACGTGACCGGGTGGGCCGCCGCCGTGCTCCGGGATCTGGACCGGGTCACCCGGGACGGGCGGTTCCCGGGGCGGGCGGCGGACGTGCGGCTCGCGCTGCTGGACGCCGAGGCGCGGGAGGCGGCGGCCACCGGGTCCGACCGGGGACCGGGGCCCGACCCGGAGTCCGGTGCCGCCACTCCCGAGCCCCTGGACCCTCTCACCCGCCACGAGTGGACACCGAGGGACGACGGCCGCGCCGCCGACGTCCTCGCCCGGGCCCTCGCCGGCGCCCACGGCCCCGCGTTCGACGCCGTGCTGCGGACCGCGACCCGGTTCGGCCTCCCCGCGCCGGTCGACCGCGTGCCCGCCGACGTGGCCCGGTTCGTCACCCACTGGGACCAGGCCGGCGACGTCTACGACCCGGCGCTGTGGCCCGACGGCGCGCACCTCACCGATCTGCTGTGCGACCGGCTGCTCGCCGTCCTCGACCGCGCGCCGGACCGCGCCGACGCCCTGGGCGACCGGTGGTGGCGCCGGCTGATCGGCCGGGTGGTGGACCCCGCGAGCCCGCTGGACCGGGCCGTGATGGGCGCGGCGATGGCGGGCGGCTCCGAGCGGTACCGGCTGGAACTGCTCGGTTTCGACCTGGACAAGGCCCGCGGTGACCGGGACGCGGCGGGGGCGGCGTGCGCGGCCCTGTGGCGGCGGGTCACGCCCACCGCCGCCGAACTGGAACTGGTCCGCGACCGGGCCCCCGTCGGTACCCGGATCGGCCCGTCCGCCGTCGACCGGCACGTCCGCGCGGCCCGGGCCACCCCCGCCGGGCTGCGGGCCGCCATCGTCCTCGGCCACGCGCTCGTCGACCGGTCCCTGGTCCCCGAACCGGGCCCGGACCTCGACGGACTCCTCGCCGACGAGGCCACCCTGCGCGGCGTCACCGACGGGATGGCCGCCCCGGAACTGCGCACCGACGACATCCTCGGCCGGCTGCGGTCCGTGGCCGTCGACGTCGTCGCCGCGCACGAGCCCGAACTGGTCGCGGCGATGCTCGACTGTGGCCGGCCGGCGCTGGTCACCCACCTGCTGCTCGACGTGCCGACCGGCGTCCGCGCGCACTACTACCAGGAACTCGCCGCCCGGGTCACCGCCGACGGCGCGCCCCCGGACGTGCTGATGGCGGCCCTGCTGCGCGGCGGCCGGCCCACCGTCCTCGACCAGGCGCTGGCGCACTGGCTGACCCGCGCCGACGAGCCCGCCGTGTCCGCCGTCGCCGGGGAACTCGCCGACCTCGGCGACCAGCACCGCGCGGCCGACTGGGCGACCTGGGCGGCCGAGACCCGACGGAGCCGCGGCATCCGGCGGTTCCTGCCCCGGAGGAGGTGACGCGTGCCCGCCATCGTCGTGATCGTCGTCGGGGGCCTCGCCCTCGTGGTCTACGCCTGGGCCTGCCTCCTGGCGCTGGTCTGGGTCGCGTTCCCCGGGTCGTACCTGCTGGGGGTCGCCGGGCTGCTCCTCGGGGCCGGGCTCGCCGTCGTCCTCGCCGGCCGGGTGTTCCTCGGCCACGGGCCGCGCCCCGGCTCCCCGGTCGTCGTCGCCCCGGCGTCCACCGGCGACCCGGGCTGGCCCGGCTACTTCACCGCCCAGGTGTACCGCGACCTGCGGGCCTCCGCCGCCTGGACCGCCCGCCTCGTGTACCGGGCCTGGGCCGTCGCCATCGACCAGAGCTTCGGCCGGTTCGGCGCGCACACCCTGTGGGCCTGGCCGCTGCTCCTGCCGCTGCTCGTCCTCCTGTTCGCGGTCACGGCCGGCGCGACCGCCGGTGCCCTGTTCGCCACGGCCCTCACCGCCCTGGTCACCGTGCTCGCGGTCGGCGGCGGGCTGGCCACGGCCCTCGTCCTGCGCGCCGCCGACCGGCTCTGGCAGCGGGTGTTCCACGCGGCGGCCAGCTGCCCGCGCCCCGGCTGCTACCACGTGACCCGGCTGCCCGCGTACCGCTGCCCCGGCTGCGACCGGCTGCACCGCGACCTGCGCCCCGGCCGGCTCGGCGTGCTGTGGCGGCACTGCGGCTGCGGGGCCACCCTGCCGACCACGGTGCTGCGGGCGGGCCGCGCGCTGGAGACGGTCTGCCAGAAGTGCGAGTCGGCCCTGCACTCCGACGCTGCCCTGGCCACCGACGTGCGGATCCCCGTGTTCGGCGCGCCGATGGCCGGCAAGACCCGGTTCATCATGGCCGGCCTCGTCGGACTCAGCGCGCGGCCCGGGATCCGGATCGCCCCGGCCGACCCGGAGAGCGGCAGGGCGTTCGCGGAGTACGAGGCCACGATCGGCGGCGGCGACTCGACGGCCCAGACGGGCAAGGCGCTGCCCTCGGCCGTCACGCTCCGGGTCGCGGGCGGCCGGCGGACCGCGCTGCTGCACGTGTTCGACGCGGCGGGGGAGCGGTTCACCGAACGGTCCCAGAACGAGGAGCTCGCGTATCTCGACCACGCCCGGGGGCTGGTGTTCGTCCTCGACCCGTTCTCGATCCCGGAGGTCCGGGCCCGGCTGCGCGGACTGGCCGGCCCGGGCGGGGTCCCCGTCGGCGCGGCCCTGTACGACCCCGACGAGTCCTACCAGGTCACGGTGCGCCGGCTGCGGGACTACGGGGTCGACCTGCGGCGGCAGCGGCTCGCGTTCGTGGTGTCCAAGGCGGATCTGCTGCTGGCGGGGCCGGCGGGCGCGGACCTGGCGCTGCCCGGTCCGCCGCCCCCGGGCCGTTCGCCCGGCGGGGGTGCGGGCCGGTCCCGCGCCGGGGACCCGGTCTCCGCCGCCATCCGGTCCTGGCTGGACGACGCGGGCCTCGACAACCTCCTCCTCGCCGCCGGCCGCGACTTCGCCGAGGTCCGGTACTTCCTCGTCTCCTCGATGACCGCCGACCCGAACGGGGACGTGGCCGCCACCGCCCCGCTCGACTGGCTGCTGTCCGCCGAGCCGGTCCCCACCGGAGCCGCCCCGTGACCGCCCTGCCGCCCGGACACGTCCGCAGCCGGTGGCTGCTCCTGGCCGTCCTGCTGGGGGCGTGCGCGGCGCTCGTGGTGTGGGCGGTGCACGCGGGCGTCCCGGGCGCGCTGCTCGACGGGTGGCGCGCGGTGTGGACCGAGATCGGGACGGGGACGTCGGACCTGGGCTGAGACCGCGACGGCCCCGCCCCTGGTGGGGGACGGGGCCGCGTGTGCCGCGAACTAGCTGCCCGAGGGCTCCTTCGCCAGGCCCAGGTACATCGTGCCCGGGTAGGTCGGGTTGAACGCCAGCGAGGTGATCCCGTGCTCGGCGTTGTGCGTCTTGGTCACCAGGCCGGTGGTGGCCGAGTACTTGAACAGGTCGGTCCCGTAGGCCTGGAAGTTCGAGCCGTACTCGAACCACAGCTCGTTGGCGTTGACCGGGCTCGGCCACAGGGACACGCCGTTGGTCAGGATGATGGCGGAGCTGCCGGTCACGATGGGGGCGAAGGTCAGGCCGCCGTCGGTGGACCGGTAGAGGTGCCGGCCGTTGCCGGGGACGTGCGCGTCGGCCTCGTCGATGTCGAGTCCCATGGCGTACACGACGGAGCTGTTGGCCGGGGACACCGCGAGGGTGAACGCGTTGACGCCGAGGCCGCCGGGGGTGAGGTCGAGGCCGGTGGACGCGGTCCAGCTGCCGCCGCCGTCGAAGGTGACGAAGCTGCCCTTGCCCGAGGTGCCGACGACGGCGTGGGTGGGGTTCTTCGGGTCGATCGCGGTGTCGTACACGTCGTAGGGGTTCACGCCGGGCGGGGTGCTGCCCGTGGTGGTCCAGGTCGCGCCGCCGTTGTACGACTCGAACAGCTGGCCGGCGTTGTCGGCGAGCTCGACGTGCAGCCCGTTGAGCGGGTCGACGTTGAGGCCGGTGATGCCGTCGGTGGTCGGGTCGGTGATCGTGGTGACCGTGGTGCCGGTGACGCGGTAGATGCCGTGGGTGCCGGAGTCCGACCACAGGTAGGCCCGGCCGCCCTTCGCGGCGGTGGCCCGGAGGAACCAGCCGGTCGGCAGGGTGGCGATCGTGGACCACGAGCAGCCGGCGTTGGTGGACCGCAGCACGGTGTTGGTCTGCGCCAGCGTGGCCGGGTCGGTGTACTCCCGGGTGGCGATCAGCGTGTTCGCCGTGTCCAGGGCGGCGAGCCCGAACGTGTAGGTGATCGGGATCGAGGTGGCGGCGGTGGGCGTCAGGGTCGCGCCGGCGTTCTTGGTGTAGGTGACGCCGGACGCGCCGGTGACCGTGGCGCAGGTCGGGTTGGTCCAGGCGGGCGCGGCGGTGGCCACGGAGGACTGGGCCAGGGCGGCCGCGGTCACGGTCAGTGCCGCGGCGAACCCGGTGATGAGCTTGCGCATGTTTGTGCGTACCCCCAGTAGGTGGTCGGTGACGCACTTAGTATCAGCTGGTGTGAACGCGCAGTCCTAGCTCGCTAGCTGTGAAGAATCTTATGTGGACGATCGGGAACCGGAACGGGACATGGTGGACGGTCGATCATCCGGGGTCAGGAGGGCAGCTTGTGGCGCTGGTAGTACCGCGCGACCCGCACCCGGTTGCCGCAGACGGCCGGGGAGCACCACCGCCGCCGGGGGTTCGCGGGGATGAACAACAGGGTGCAGTCGGGCCCCTGGCACTGCCGGATCCGACCCAGCTCCGGGCCGGACAGCAGGTCGCCGGCCGCCGCCGCGAGGGTCGCGAGCAGCTGGGCGAGGTAGGGGCCCTCGCGGCGCGGGGTGACCGTGACCCGGGTGCCGTCCCAGCCGAGCTCGTCGTGGCCGGGGGCGTCCCGCTGGGCCAGGGTGAGCGCCACGAGGGTGGCCTTCGGGGGCCGGTCGCCCCGGACGGCGGGCAGCAGCGCCGCCTCCACGTACGCCCGGACCGCGCGCAGGCCGGCGGCGTCGGAGTCCGACAGCGGGCCGGCCGGATGGGGGAGCCGGTCGGCCTGCGTGACCAGCCAGGCGTGCGCGCCGACGGGGTCGAGCAGGACGTCGTGCCCGGCGGGCCGGGTGTTCACCAGGTCGAGGGCGAGGTGCTCGCCGGTCAACGGCGTGGGGCGATCCATCTCACTAATGCTACAGCACGGGGTTGACACGTTAGTCATGATCGACTAGAAACTAATGGGTCAACAAGTTCTGGAGGCATGTGATGATCGCTCACCGCTTCGTCGAGGTCGACGGGGTCCGCGTGTTCTACCGGGAGACCGGCTCCGCCGACGCCCCGGTGCTCCTGCTCCTGCACGGGTTCCCGTCCGCGTCCCACCAGTTCCGGGGGCTGCTCGGCGCGCTGGGCGACCGGTACCGGATGATCGCCCCTGATCTGCCGGGTTTCGGGCGCACCGAGACCCCCGAGGGCTTCGCGTTCACCTTCGAGCGGCTCGCCGACATCACCGAGGGCTTCGTCAAGGAGCTCGGCCTGGAACGGTTCTTCGTCTACGGCTTCGACTACGGCCTGCCCACCGCGCTCCGGCTCGCCGGCCGGCTGCCCGAGCGGATCGCCGGCCTGATCGCGCAGAACGGCAACGCCTACGCCGAGGGCCTCAGCGAGATGGCGCACGGCCTGCTCACGGCCACCCCCGACCAGATCCGTCCGGTACTGGAACCCGAAGGCACCCGGCGGCAGTACCTCACCGGTGCCGCCGACCCCGACCGGATCGACCCGGACAGCTGGCTGCTCGACCAGCACTACCTCGACCTGCCCGGCCGCAAGGACATCCAGGTCGAACTGGCCCTGGACTACCCGAGCAACGTCGCGCTGTACCCCACCTGGCAGGCCTGGCTCCGCGCCCACCAGCCGCCCACGCTCGTCGTGTGGGGCACGGAGGACCCCTTCTTCCTGGTACCGGGCGCGCGGGCCTACCTCCGCGACCTCCCCGACGCCGAACTGCACCTGCTGCCCACCGGACACTTCGCCCTCGAAGAGTGCCTGTCCGAGATCTCCGCCCTGATCACCCGCTTCATCGAGAGGACCACGTCATGAGGATCGCCGTCATCGGAGCCACCGGTTTCATCGGCCAGGCCATCGCCCACGAGGTCGCCGCGCGCGGCCACCAGCTGACCGCGCTCACCCGGTCCGGCGGGTTCGACGCCACGGACCCGGGCGACCGGCTCGACGGCCACGACGCCGTGATCGCGGCCGTCAAGGGCGACGCGACCGCCGCCGCCCGCGCTCTGCTCGCCGCCGCGCCCGCCCGGCTCGTGTTCGTCGGGGGCGGCGGCAGCCTGACGACCCCGGACGGCACCCGGCTGGTGGACCTGCCGGGCTTCCCCGAGCAGTACCGCAAGGAGGCGCTGGACGCCGCCGGGGCGCTCGACGTGTTCCGGGCCGCCGACACCGACGTGCACTGGTCGTTCGTCAGCCCGCCGCCCGCGCACCTGGTCCCCGGCGACAAGACCGGCGGGTACCGGGCCGAGGCCACCGACACCCCGCTCGTCGGCGCGGACGGGGACAGCCGGATCACCACCGGGGACCTGGCCTCGGCGATCGTGGACGCGGTGGAGCAGGGCACCTTCCGCCAGCAGCGGTTCTCCGCCGCCTACTGACGGCGGTCCGCCCCGCCCGGGACCAGTTGCCCCGGCTGTCGAGGCCCGGTCCGGGCGACGCGGGACGACCGAGGCGGATCCGCTCGCCCGTCCGGATGTTCGGGTCCGCCCGGAGTGCCCGGGTAGTGATGTCCCCGACAGAGGGTGGTGTCGGGGACCCGGGGCCGGAAGGATCGCGGCCATATGGACACCGCCGCGATCCTCCTGCTGCTCGCCGCCGCGCTGGCCGCCGGCTGGGTCGACGCGGTGGTCGGCGGCGGCGGACTCCTCCAGCTCCCGGCCCTGCTGCTCGCCGCCCCGGGCACGCCGGTGGCCACCCTGCTCGGTACCAACAAACTGTCCTCGGTCTTCGGCACCACCACGGCCGCGATCACCTACGCCCGGCGCACCAAGCTCGACCGGCGGGTGATCTGGCCCGCCGCCGGCCTGGCCGTCCTCGGCTCGGCCTGCGGGGCGCTGCTGGCCGGCTCGCTGTCCTCGGACGTGCTCAAGCCGGTGATCCTCGCGATCCTGGTCGGCGTGGCACTGTTCATCACGTTCCGGCCCAGCGTCGGCCTGGTCGTCGTCGCCGAACGCGACACCCGGCCGCGCCGCCTGACCGCCGTCGCGCTCGCGGGCGTCGGCATCGCCACCTACGACGGCCTGATCGGCCCCGGCACCGGCACGTTCCTGATCATCTCGTTCGCCACGGTGCTCGGCGCCGACTTCGTGCACGCCTCGGCGATGGCGAAGATCGTGAACGTGGGCACCAACCTCGGGGCGCTCGCGGTGTTCGTGCCCCGGGGCCACGTGATGTGGGGGCTCGGGCTGGGCATGGCCGCGTGCAACATCGTCGGCGCCCGGCTCGGCGCGCGCACGGCCCTGAAGCGGGGCGCGGGGTTCGTCCGGATCGTGCTGCTGGTCGTCGTGGTCGCGCTCGTCCTCAAACTGGGCTACGACCAGCTCTCCTGACCCGCACGGCGCGAAAACCCGGATCAAGGGCATCAGAGGGTTACGGGGGCGCCCGCCCCGGTGACTGAAGGTGCTGCCCGGGTGGTCCGGTCGGGGCGTTCGGATCAGCCCGGTCCGGGATCCAGGTCCGCAGTGGACGGACCCGGTCGGCGTCCGAGACCTCACGGAACCCGCGCAGGCTCGCGAACACCACCACGTTGCCCGTGTAGTGCCCCCGCCCCGCGTCGAACGCGCCCCCGCACGTGACCAGGCGCAGGTACGCCCCGTCGTCGCGGCCGTACACCTCCGCCGCGGGGAACCGGTCGCCCGGGTACGAGGCCACCCCGTCGACCTCGAACACCGCCACCGTCCCGTCGAGGCGGGTCACCTCGACCCGCTGGCCGGGGCGGAGCGCGCCGAGCCGGTAGAACACGGCCGGGCCGGTCCGCCGGCTGTCCACGTGGCCGAGGAGCACGGCGCTGCCGCGTTCGCCCGGGGTGACGCCCTCGCGGTACCAGCCGGCCAGGTGCGCCTGGTCCAGCGCCGGGGTCTCCACCTCGCCGTCCGGGCGGAGTCCCACCGGGCGCACCGGGGCGCGCAGGTCGATCGGCGCGGCGTCCACCCGGACCGGCTCGGACGGGGTCATCCGGGGCGCGGTCGGGTCGAAGGGGCGCGGCTCCGGCACGTACCCGTCGGAGGGTTGCGGGGGTTGCTCCGGTGCGGCGGCGAAGCCGGCACCGACCAGGCCGCCGCCCGCGACCGCGAGCGCGGCGACCACCAGCCACAGCCCCAGGCTCCGCGCGCTCACCCCGGGCTCCGGTGAGCCGGATACCGGGGGCCACGTGCTCGGCGAAGCCCGCCCACAGGGGCACGCCTGTGCCGGCCGCTCGCTGACGCGGTCGGCCCACCGGCGCCGGGAGCTGTGTTCACGCGGGCACCAGTCAGGAGATCGGGCGGCGGCGGAGCAGGAGGAGGCCGCCGGCCGCCGCGAGGGCCAGCGCGCCGCCCCCGGCCGCGACCAGCCCCGGGTCGGGTCCGCCGGCCGTCGCGCCGTCCCCGGTGGCCGGCCGCCCCGCCGGGCTGACCACGAACGCGGTCCTCGGCGTCAGGTCGTCCTCGCAGAACACCCACACCGACCAGGTGCCCGACCGGCCGTTGCGCGGCACGGTGACCGCGCCCCGGCCGCCCGGCCCGAGCTTGCTGACCACCTCGGGGCGGGTGGTGGAGCCGGGGCCGGCGATGTTGATGTCGCTGCCCTCCCGGCAGCCGCCGGTGACGGTCACGGTGACGGTGCCGCCGGGCGGGACCGTCGCGGGGGAGACGGTCACCGTGGTGGCCAGGGCGGTGCCGGGGGTGGCGAGGAGCAGGGCGGCGGTGCCGAGGCCGAGGGTCGAGGCGATCCGGGCGGCGGCTGCGGTGGGTCGGGTGGTGGCTCGGTCGGGCCGCCCGTCGGTGACCTGAGCGGCGGTGATCCGGGCGGTGGCCGGGGCTGAGTCGGCGGCGACCGGAGTGGACCGGGTGGAGCGGGGAGTGGGCCGGGTGGTGGCGACCAGGGTGCCGGCGGCGGGCTGTCCGGTGCGTTTCATGGTCGCGGCTCCTTGGGCGGGGAGTGGGCTCTCGTGGCCTAAGTAGTTAATTACGCCCTATGCGCCTTTTGTGCAATAGATCCGGCGCTGTGACGGCCCGCACCCGCTAACGACCTGCGCGGCGGGCTTTGTCCGGTCTAGCATCATTCGCTATGGCGAATGATCTCGATCAGCCCGTGGTCACAGCCACCGCGCCCGCCCCGCCGGAACCGGTCCCGCACTGGACCGCCCCGCCCCGGAGCTGGCGGCGGTACGTGCCGAAGGTGTTCGCCGCCCTGCTCACCCTGGTCGCGGTGCTCTCCGCGCTGTCCGCGATCAGCTCGGGGCTCGGCCGGGGCGTGCACCCGGTCCGCTGGTTCGTGGACAACCTGCTGCTGCCGGCCCCGGCCAACCTCGGCTACGCGGTCCTGGTCGCGATCCTCGCCGCCGCGATCGCCCGCCGGAAACGGGTCGCGTGGTGGGGGCTGCTGATCCTGCTCGTGGTGCAGCTCCTCGCCCTGCTGCTGGTCGGGCTGCTCGTCCTCCTGTACTTCACCGACACCGGCATCCGGGCCGAGATCGAGGCCGACGCGCCGATCCGGACCTGGGAGGTCTGGACGCTGGGCATCAGCTCCGTCCTCACCCTGATCATGATCGTCGCGCTGCTGCTGGCCCGCCGCGAGTTCTACGCCCGCGCCCGGCCCGCGAGCCTGGCCCGGGCGGTCGGCGCGTTCCTCGCCCTCCAGGCCGTCTTCATCGGGATCGGGTTCTCCCTGGTCTCGGCGTTCCCCGGCGACCTGGTCGGCACGGTGCCCAAACTCGGCTACACCGTCGGCCGGGTACTCCTCGGTGGCGTGTTCGACCTGCGCCGCGCGGGCCGGGCCCCCGGCTGGGTCAACCTGGTCCTCGGCCTGATGGGCGCCATCTCCCTCGTCGTGGCCGTCGTGCTGCTGTTCCGTTCGCAGCGGGCCCGGTCGGCGCTGCCCGTGGAGGACGAGGCGCGGATCCGGGGCCTGCTCGCCGAGTACGGGGACGCCGACTCGCTCGGCTACTTCGCCACCCGGCGCGACAAGGCCGCCGTGTTCGCGCCCAACGGCCGGGCCGCCGTCACCTACCGGGTCGAGTTCGGGGTGTCGCTGGCCAGCGCCGACCCGGTCGGGGACCCGGCGGCGCACGACGCGGCCATCCAGGCGTGGCTGGACCGGTCGCGGTCCTTCGGCTGGGTGCCGGCCGTGATGGGCGCCTCGGAGGAGGGCGCCACCGCGTACGACCGGTGCGGGCTCAAAGTCATGCAGCTCGGCGACGAGGCGATCCTGAGGCCGCGCGAGTTCGCCCTGGAGGGCCGGGACATGCGCCCCGTCCGGCAGGCCGTGAACCGGATCGAGCGCGCCGGGTACACCTGCCGGGTCCGCCGGCACCGCGACATCCCCGCCGACGAGCTGACCCGGGCCGCCGAGCTCGCGGTCGCCTGGCGGGACACCGACGCCGAGCGGGGCTTCTCCATGGCCCTCGGCCGGCTCGGCGACGACGCCGACGGGGACTGCGTGCTGGTCGAGGCGGTGGACGCGGACGGTCGTACCGTGTCGCTGCTGTCCTTTTCGCCCTGGGGTTCGCACGGCATCTCCCTGGACCTGATGCGCCGGGACCGCACGGCCGACAACGGGCTGATGGAGTTCATGGTCGCGACCCTGATGCGCGAGTGCGGCCGGCTCGGCGTGGACCGGGTGTCGCTGAACTTCGCCGTGTTCCGCGCCGTGTTCGAGGAGGGCGCCCGGATCGGCGCCGGCCCGATCCTGCGGCTGTGGCGGCGGATCCTGGTCTTCTTCTCCCGCTGGTGGCAGCTGGAGACCCTCTACCGGTCCAACGCGAAATACCATCCCGAATGGGTACCGAGGTTCCTGTGCTACGGCGAGCGCCGCGAACTCGCGAAGATCGGGATCGCCGCCGCCATCGCCGAGGGCTTCCTGCCCGTGGCCGGCGCGCACTCCTCGACCCTGCACACCACCAGCCCCGAGGGCCTGACCGCCGAGGTCGCCCGGTTCGCGCCCCTGATCAGCCGCGCCGAACCCGGGGCCCGGGTCGGGTCGGAGCAGACGCGGGTCCGGCTGGCCAAGCTCGACGCGATCCGGGCGGCCGGCCGGGACCCGTACCCGATCGGTTTCCCCGTCACCACCTCCTGCGCCGCCGTGGCCGCCGAGCACGGCCACCTCGAACCCGGCACCATGACCGGCCAGCGGGTGTCCCTCGCCGGACGGGTCGTCCTGGCCCGCGACCACGGGAAGATCGGGTTCGCCACGATCCGGGACTGGACCGGGGACCTGCAACTGTTCCTGCGCGGCGAACCCCTGGTCGGCTGGAAGTCCGATGTGGACTTCGGCGACCACGTCGGCGTCACCGGCGAGGTCGGCATGTCCAAGCGCGGCGAACTGTCCGTGTTCGTCGACGAGTGGACCCTGACCGCCAAGTGCCTGCGCCCGCTGCCCGACAAGCACCTCGGGCTCGCCGACAACGAGGCCAAGGTCCGGCAGCGCTACGTCGACCTGATCGTCAACCCGGAGGCGCGGGCGACCCTGAAGGCCCGCAGCGCCGTGGTCCGTTCCCTGCGCAACACCCTCGACGACCACGGCTTCATCGAGGTCGAGACGCCCATGCTCCAGGCCATCCACGGCGGGGCCAACGCGCGCCCGTTCGTCACGCACATCAACGCCTACGACATGCGGCTGTACCTGCGGATCGCCCCCGAGCTGTACCTCAAGCGGCTCGCGGTCGGCGGGGTGGAGCGCGTCTTCGAACTGGGCCGGACGTTCCGCAACGAGGGCGTGTCCTTCAAGCACAACCCCGAGTTCACGATGCTGGAGGCCTACCAGGCGTACGCCGACTACATGGTCATGCTCGACCTGACCCGCACCCTGATCCAGTCGGCGGCCCGCGCGGCGCTCGGCACTACCGTGATCACCCACGAGGGCACCGCCTACGACCTGGCCGGCGACTGGCCCGTGATCGCCATCAACGACGCCATCTCGGCGGCCCTGGGGGAGGAGGTCGGCCCGGACACGTCGGTCGACCGGCTCCGCGAGCTGTGCGAGTCCCGGGAGATCCCGTACGACCCCAAGTGGGGCCACGGCCAGCTGATCCTGGAGCTGTACGAGCGGCTCGTCGAGCACCACACCCTCGCGCCCACCTTCTACAAGGACTTCCCGACCGACGTGTCCCCGCTGACCCGCCAGCACCGCGACGACCCGCGCCTGGCCGAGCGCTGGGACCTCGTCGCCTTCGGCACCGAGTTGGGCACCGCGTACTCCGAGCTGATCGACCCCGTGGAGCAGCGCCGACGGCTGACCGAACAGTCGCTGCTGGCGGCCGGGGGCGACCCGGAGGCAATGGAACTCGACGAGGACTTCCTGACCGCGCTGGAGTACGCGATGCCGCCGACCGGGGGGCTGGGGATCGGGGTGGACCGGGTGGTGATGCTCCTGACCGGGGGGACCATCCGGGAGACGCTGCCGTTCCCGCTGGTCAGACCCCGCTGAGCCCGACCGCGCCGGTCCTGCCCCGGCGGAGCCCGCCGCGCTGATCCGGACCGCGCCGGTCCCCGCCCGGTCGGACCGGCCCCGCGGAGCCCCCGCCCCGGTGGCGACCGGGACCGGCCCGCTCCGCGACCCGGCCCCGGTCCGGCGGATCCCCGGACTCACCGCCTCCCCAGTGGTTCAATGAGGGGTAATTGTCGAGAAATGGGGCGGCGATGGCGGGGGAGCGGACGCGGCCGTGGCGGCAGGTCGCCGTACTCGGCGTCATCCTGGTCGGACTCTGGTCCCTGGTCCTGTTCACCGGCCCCGGGAAGCTGTTCAGTACCGAACGCCTCAAGCCCCGCCTCGGCCTCGACCTGGTCGGCGGCACCACCCTCACCCTGATCGCCCGCACCCCCGACGGCAAGCCGCCCTCGCCGAGCAGCCTCGAACAGGCCCGGCGGATCATCGAGAACCGGGTCAACGGCCTCGGCGTGGCCGAACCCGAGGTGGTCACCGAGGGCGACTCGAACATCAAGGTGTCCGTCGCGGGTTCCGGCGGCGACGCGATCAAGCAGGTCGGCCAGCCCGCGCAGCTGAAGTTCCGCAAGGTGGTGGGCGGCGCGCCGGTCACGGCCGCCGAGCCCGCCCCGCCCGCCGACGGCCCCGGCACGCCCACCCTGGACCAGGTCAAGGCGAAGCTCGGCCCGGCGTACGCGGTCGCCGAGGCGATGGCCACGCCGGAGGAGGCGGTCGCGAAGGCCGCCGAGCTGGCCCCGTTCGGCACGCTGACGCCGAAGGAGGTCGCGGTGCTGCCGGCGGCGCTCCAGCTCCGGGTACCCGCCGTGACCTGCCGGCAGCTCAACGAACGCCCGCCGGGCAGCATCGACCAGGCCGACGTGCAGGTGGTGGCGTGCGACGAGGGGTTCAAGTACCTGCTGGACGTGGCCAAGGTGGTCGGCACGGACGTGTCGGGGGCCAGCTTCGGGTTCCAGCAGGGCTGGCAGGTGACCCTGACGTTCACCGGGGACGGCCAGAAGCGGTGGACGGACCTGACCCGGGAGGCGTACGACAACGGGGCCATGAACCAGGTCGCCATCGTGCTGGACAACAAGGTGGTGTCGGCGCCGAGGATCCAGGGCGTGATCAACTCCGACGCGCAGATCACGGGCTCGTTCAGCCGGCAGCAGGCGGAGGAGCTGGCGAACCAGTTGAAGTACGGCGCGCTGCCGTTGTCCTTCGAGCAGGGCGAGGCGAACTCGATCTCGGCGACCCTGGGCACCGAGCAGCTCCGGGCGGGCCTGCTCGCGGCCGGGATCGGCATGCTCCTCGTCATCGTGTACGCCCTGTTCTACTACCGTCTCCTCGGCACCGTCATCCTCGGCAGCCTGGTGATCTCGGCCCTGCTCACCTATGCCGCGCTGGTGCTGCTGGGCCGGCAGATCGGCTTCACCCTGACCCTGGCCGGGATCGCCGGTTTCATCGTGTCCCTGGGCGTGGCCGCCGACTCGTTCGTCATCTACTTCGAACGCCTCAAGGACGAGATCCACGAGGGCCGCTCGCCGCGCAGCGCCGTGGACCGGGCCTGGATCCGGGCCCGGCGCACGATCATCTCCGCGAACGTGGTGACCATCGGCGCGGCCGTCGTGCTCTACGTGGTCTCCGTCGGCGCGGTGAAGGGGTTCGCGTTCGCGCTCGGCCTGGCCACGATCCTCGACCTGCTGGTCGTGTTCCTGTTCCGGCACCCGATGATGACGATGCTCGCCGGGATGCGGGCGTTCCTGTCGCCCCGGGTGTCGGGGCTGGGCCGGGTGCTGAAGACAGCGGCCCCGGGGCGCGGCTTCCTGGCCCGGCTGTACCGGGGCGAGGCGAAACTCGACATCGTGGGGAAGCGGCGGATCTGGTACACCGTCTCGTTGGTCATCGTGGTGGTCGCGGTCGTGAGTTTCGTGTTCCGTGGCTTCCACCTGGGCATCGAGTTCAAGGGCGGAAACTCCTTCCAGGTACCGGCGTCGTCGGCCGCCAGCGTGGACGTCGCCCGGGACGCGGTCACCGCCGCGGGCGCGGTCGTGGTCTCCGCCCAGCGGGTCGGCGGCACCACCCCCACGTACCTGGTCCGCACGGCCCCGCTGACCGCCGAGAAGACCCTCGCCGTGAAGAACGCGGTGGCCACCACCCTGAAGGTGAGCCCCGACCAGGTGTCCGACAACCGGGTCAGCGCCGCGTGGGGTTCGCAGATCACCCAGGCCGCCCTGTGGGGGCTGCTCATCTTCCTCGCGCTCGTCATCGCCTACCTCGTCGTGCGGTTCGAGTGGCGGATGGCCGTCGCCGCGATCGTCGCCCTGATCTTCGACCTGATCGTGGCCGCCGCCGTGTACTCCCTGATCGGCTTCGAGGTGTCGCCCTCCACCGTGATCGGCATGCTGACCATCCTCGGCTTCGCCCTGTACGACGTCGTCGTCGTGTTCGACAAGGTGCAGGAGAACACCGAACGGGTCACGGCGGGCACCCGGCAGACGTACGCCGAGGCGGCCAACCTCGCCGTCAACCAGACCCTGATGCGCTCCATCAACACCTCCGTCATCGCGCTACTGCCCGTCGCCGGGATGCTGTTCATCGGGGTCGGCTTCCTCGGGGCCGGCACCCTGAAGGACCTGGCCCTCGTCCTGTTCGTCGGCATGGCCACGGCCGTGTTCTCCTCGATCCTGCTGGCGACCCCGATCACGGTCGACCTCAAGTACCGCGACCGGCGGATCCGGCTGCACGACGAACGGGTCCGGTCCAAGCGCACGGCCCTGGCGACGGGCTGACCCCACCGGCCGGCAGGGGAGGAGCCGGCCGCAGGGTCGCACCCGCGCCGAGGGGACCCGCGCGGGCCACCGCCGCCCGGCCGCACCGCCGCCCGCGGTTCACGGGTCGCCCGGCCCACGCGGCTCGCGGGTCGCCCGGCCGCGCGACGCTCACGGGTCGCCCGACCACTCCGTGCGCCGAACCCCCGCCAACCGCCACAGCCGCCACCCGCCCCCGGGCCCCCACCGGGCCAGATAGCCGTGCCCCCGGGCCAGCCACGCCTCCCCGTGCGACGTCGGCACCGCGGCGGCGGGCACCCCGGAGCGCCACAGCCGGTACGCCCGCCCCGGGGTCACCCACGGCCCGCCCGACACGGTCCAGGACCGCCCGTCGTGCACGAGGCCGTAGGTCGGGCCGGGGGCGAGCCAGTACGGATAGTCGGTGTCGGCGTGGAGGACCAGCCCGCGTACCCGGAAGAGTCCTGCGGTTTCCCGGGTGTCGAGGAGGCCCAGCGCCGTCGCGGTGCGCGGAATCATGCCCCCAGCTTCGCGAACCGGCCCCGCCCGGACCATGGCATCCATGTCGCATCCGTGTGGCAGTTGTGTGGCATCTGCGCCGCTGACCAGGCGGAACACGCTCCAGTAGGGCATCTAGGCCGTCCCCAGGCCGTCATCGGGCTTGGCTTCGTCCAGGAGGCCGTGGAGGGCGTCTCGGGTGATCTCGTCGTCGCCGGGCATCAGGTGCATGTAGACCCGCAGCGTGAACGCGGGGTTGGAGTGCCCGAGGTACTCCGACACGGCCCTGATGCTGCGGCCGGCGTCCAGCAGCGCCGAGGCGTAGAAGTGACGCAGTGCGTGCATGCCGTTGCGGGGATCCTTGGGGATCCCGACCCGGGCGCAGATCCGCCGCCAGTGCACGTCGAAGGTGGGCCGGCTGATCGCGGTGTGTCTTTGACTGGTGAACACCAGCGGCACGGTCACCAGCTCGGCGGAGTCCGGGTCCTCCCACGGCAGGGTGATCAGGACGGCCGGATGGTTGGCCAGATGCTTCCCCAGGGTCTGTCCCACACTGACCGGCAACGGTGCCCGCCGCTCCTTGTCGCTCTTCGGCAGACCGAAGACGAGGCGGCCCCGGATCCACTTGATCTGGCGTCGGACATGCAGCCAGCCGGTCTCCGTGTCGATGTCGTGGGTTCCCAGCCCGAAGACCTCACCCTGACGCAGGCCACACGACGCGGCGACGTCGACCATGGCCCGGTAACGCGGCATGAGACCCGCACGCATCGCCAGCACCCGATCAAGGGTCCACGGCACCACCTTGCGCTGTTCCGCCTTCGGCCGAATCACCGACTTGGCCGAACAGGGGTTCTTGCCGATCAGACCGTCATCAACAGCGGCTTCCAGGATCATGTTCACGTGGGAGAACAGCGACGAACGGTAGGAGCTGGCGAGCTTGGTCGCAAGCTCGGCGTCCCACTCCCGGATCTGTGAAGGGCCGATCGACGCCAACGGACGCGAGCCGAAGAACGGCAGGACATGAAGTCGCAGGTTGTCGCGCGTCTGCACCCTCGTGGAGACGTCGACAGGCCGCAGATCAAACCACCGATCCGCGTACGCGGCAAACGTGATCCGACCGGCGTCCGGATCGATGTAGGTACCGCTCAACTTCTTCGACTCGACCTCGATCAGGAACGCGTCAGCCTCCCGTTTCTTCCTGTCCGGGAACGACTCCGACTTCTCCCTGCCGTTCGGCCCGATGTAGCGGACCCGGTAGCGCATCCCCTTCCCGTAGAGGTCGCTCCGTTCCAGCACGGGCTTGCCAGAAGGCCCCAGGACGGGCTTTCCCTCCTCATCCTTGACGACCCTGTGCCAGCGGTCTTCTACGTGTCCCATGTCAACTCTTCCTTGACGCGAACCAGGCGTGGACGTCGGCGGGGTCATAGCGCAGCTCCCGGCCTACTTTTGCCGCCAGCGGGCCGTAGGAGACCTTGCGCCAGCGGTAGAGGGTGGCGACGGGTACGCGCAGGAACGCGGACACGTCTTCGATGTTCCAGAGGTTGGCCGGTGGTGTGGGTTTGCTGGTCATGGCGTGTGTTCCTCCCCGGTGTGCTGGTCTGTTCAGGCGTGCGTTCCTTCCTCGTGGGCCAGGTCTTCTCGGCCTGCTTTCTGGTGTTCGCGGGCGAGGGCGGCGGCGGTGTTGGCGAGCATGGCGTCACCGGTGTTGCGCCATCCGGACCCGGCGTAGGTGAGCCGTCCGACGATGAGCGTCGTTTCTTCCTCGACGTGCTCGACGGCGGCGATCGGGTTGTACTCCGGGCCGTTGCCTTCTGAGCGTCGGTAGGTGACGCGGGCGTGGCGGAGGGCGGCGAAGGTGACGGAGTAGCGGCGGGCTTTGGTGAGGAAGTGTCCGCCGAAGCCGAGCATGTGAGCCCAGCGGCGTAGCCCGGTCCAGGCGTTGACGCGTCCGAGTCGCCAACAGGCGGCGATGAGCCGGGCGGGGTGTGAGCCGGCAGGATCCGCGTAGACGCCGATGGTGTCGCCGTCGAGGCGTCGGGAGCTGTGACCGGTCGACTCGGTGCCTTTGGTCGAGTACTTGGCCAGATAGCCGGCGACCATGGAGTCTGTGACCGTGTTGTCCCCGGACAGGGTAATGACCCGCACGTCGACCTGGCGGCCCCAGCCGATCAGCCACCCGGACGACCGGTCGGGATGGGTGTCGGTGGTGTAGGAGATCGCGGCGGCGGCGTGCTTGACGGCGTCGTCGATGTCGGAGACCGTCATCCCGGGCGGGGGTGGCAGCACGAGGGTTTTGTCGTCTGGGTCGACGGCGTCCAGGCGCAGGAGTACGTGGAAGTGGACGGCTCCCCGGATCTGGAACTCAGCGGCTTTGCCGTGGGAGACGGCGAGCTTGCCGGGGATGCCACGGCGGCGGCGTAGCCGGTTGAGGTAGCGCTCGATGTGCTGCTTGGTGCGTCGCCACAGTTCGCCGGCGCCGTGGTTCCAGACGACTTGGTGGTCGTGGTCGTAGCAGTCCAGGCACAGTGGATGCCCGAGGGCACCGTCGTCGTGTTCGTGGCGGGCGAAGCAAGCCGCGGCTTGGCCGTGTTCGCAGTCGGGGGTGTCGCGGCGGGCGTGGCAGGGTTCGGGTCGGCAGCCGCAGCGGTTCTTGTCCGCGCAGCTGTGCTTGCGGACGTGGCGGGTGTGCACGGGCCCGAAGCTGGGGGCGGTGAAGGTGGCGAACACGGCCGGATGCTGCGAGACGGTGTCGGGCACGGACTTGCCTCCGACGAGGCCGGCCCGGAGGAGTTGGAAGGCGTCGCGGCGGTAGACGACGGAGCAGGCTGGGCACACGGCGGCACGTCGGTTCCCACAGGCCTTGTAGATGACGCCGTCGGGGAGGGCTTCGGTGTGCAGGGCGGATAGCTGGGCTCCGGTGCGGGCGTCGAGCGTGAGGACCTGGCCGTGAAGCCGGATCGGGTGCGCGCAACCAGCAGCCGGCCACACGTGATCCAGCCACTCGAAGTAGTCGCCCTGACCGGCTCGGGCCATGACGTGTTCACGGGTGTACAGCGGCGATCCGGTGGACACGGCCGTACCCGGAACCGCGATGGGGGTCCCGGGTACGGCGGTGAGCAGCGGAGCAACCATCAGGCAGCCACCGGCATGTCAGCGGTGGTGTCACGCTCGACGGCGAGGATTACCCAGCGGTGACCATCCTCGCGGGTGATCATGTAGTAGGGGTTGAGGTACCACGGCCCCTGATAGCCGAGGTGGGTCGTGGTGACCGACCGGATGGTGGTGGTGTTGGTGCAGTGCCGGCAACGGCGATGCGGTGCTTTCGCGGTGCAGGGCACGGTGGCCATGACGGTGCCGACCTGGATGGTGACCGGGGACTCGCACTCACCGCCGGGCACGACGGCGACGATGTGCTGTTCGGACCGCACGACGTGCGGGGCGGCGTCCCCGGGGCAGGTGTGGGTGTAGTCGATCCGGTCGACCAGGGTGTGGGTCATGCCGACACCCCCGAGCAGCCGAGGCACTCGCCGTAGCGGCGAGGGATGTAGTACTCCTTGACCTCACCGCAGGTAGAGCAGGTGCGCCGGGCCAGCAACGCCCGACCGATCGCGGCGAGTTGGGCGGGGGTGGCCTGCCTCTTGGGCAGAGCCTTGGTGATGTCGTAGAGGTAGGCGACCCGGCGGCCCTTGCGCCAGGAGATCTCACCCACCACGTCCTGACCACCCGGACGCAGGCCCAGTGAGCGGAGCTGTCGAACGGTTGCCAGCCCGGAGGGGGCCAGGTTGAAGCGGTAGACGGGGATGCCCATCACTTCTCACCGCCCCAGCGCTGCTGGGCGGCCTGGCGGGAGATGCCGAGCCGGGCGCCGATCTCGGCCCAGGAGTAGCCGAAGTCCCGCAGGCCCTCGACGGCGTTGAGGAGGGCGGCGTCCAGCTCGGCGGACAGGTTCACCAGGTCGGTCAGGCCCTCGACATCCCCGGAGGCGACCCGGCGACCGTGAGCGCGCACGATCCGGCGAGCGAACTTGGCGAACGCGTCGTTCTCGACAACGCGCTGCGCCTGGTCGGGCGTCAAGTTGCGCTTGACGGTGTTCTTGCTCATGCCGCACCACCGGACTGAGCGGCACGCCACGCCTCGGCGGCGTTGTGCATCGTCGCTGAGACCTCATCGGCCGTGCGACCGTGGGTGTCGTTCCAGACGTCGACGGACTCGATGTCGTCGCACGCGCAGTCGTCGGGGTTGATGTCGATCGGGCAGGTGCACTGCCTGATGCTGTTGATGTATTCGCCCAGGACGCGGACGGCGTCGCGCTCTCCGGTGACCTGGAAGATCGCCCCCAGGGCGCAGGCTGGCGGGTAAACCATGCCGAAGCTGAGCGTGTCGACGTCGAAGTACTGGTCCTGGCACCAGCCGTAGGCGGTGATGTAGTCGGCGGCAGCGTCCAGGACGTCAGCCGGGGTCAGCAAGTTAGGCTTCATGACAAACCTCTTCCTTGATGGGTTGCGGTTGCGGGGCTGGTCGGTCTTGGCGGAAGGACCAGCCCGGAAGGTTTCCGGGGCCGCACCCAAGTGGATGTGGCCCCGGAGACGTTGTTGGTCAGCTCTCGACGCGCAGGAGCTGCCAGCTCAGGACGACCAGCTGCATGGTGTGGTCGGACTTCTTGAGGTTGTTGGCAAGCGCCAGCACCTGCTTGGTGGAAGTGATCTCCTCGGGGAGACACACCTCAGCGGAACCGAAGCCGGATCCCACGTGGTTGGAGAAGTTGTAGGCGATGTAGTAGAAGTGCTTGGACATGTGGTGTCTCCTTTGAGACGGGCGGCCCTGAAAGCCGCTGTTGGTGGATGGGTCTGCCGTCCAGATGCCGTTCAACGGCTCGGATGTGTTGGCAGGCAAGAGAAGTGCGCCTTTCGGCTGCCCTCCTCGGCGGCCCGGTGACGTGGTGTGACATAGGTCGACGTCACGGGGTAGCCGACTGGGGCTCACGACGGGCCACTCGGCCCTGTACGGCTGGACAATCGGCGGCGGATGGCGTGCATGGGAACCTCCTGGTTGGTGGTGTTGGGCCGATCCGTGGTGACTGCGACCGGCCCAACGGGGTCTCGGCCTAGTCCTGGACGAGGAGGCCGGACGTGCGTCGCGTCCAGGCGGCGTAGTCGGCGATCGCGTGGATGTCGGAGTCGGTGAGGTACGCGGCCTTGATCCGGCGGGGGAAACCGCCTTCTGCGAGGAGAAGGGCCTCGCCCTGGTTCTCGGGGGCGATGGTGTGGGCGGAGTGGCCGAGTTCGGCCCAGCCGTTGCCCAGCACGATGTTCGAGCTGTTCGGGGTGGTGCACCGGAAAGCGGCCCGGTAGCTGAACAGGTCCCGCAGCGACGCGGGGATGATGTCCCAGGACGGACGCTGGGTCGCGGCGACGACGGGAATGCCGCAGGCACGGCCACGGGCCACCAGGTCCCGCAGGAGCGTCGCGAACTCCTCTTGTTCCTGCTTGGTGCCGGCGACGGTGGAGTAGTAGGCGATCTCATCGAAGATCGCGACGAGGATGCGCATTCCGTCAGCCGGTGTGATCTTGCGCCGGCCACGGGCCATCAGCCAGGCGTAGCGGTTGTCCATGACGACCTGGAGGCGGCGCAGGGTGGCGATGGCGTCGGTGATGTCGGGGCCGACGAACTTGTCGGCGCAGTCCCGCCACAGGCCCAGCTCGACCTGCTTGGCGTCGAAGAGGACCAGGCGGCTGTCGTGCGCCATAGCCGCGTGGGCGCAGACGGTGTTGAGGAGGCCGGACTTGCCGCCACCGGGCTCGCCACCGGCGAGGAGGTTGCGGTAGACGAAGGTGGTGTAGACCGGCTGGCGGTTCTCATCGATGCCGATGAACACCGGGTCGTACATGCTCAAGGCCGAGGCGACCGGAACCGAGTCCGGGCGAGCCACGGCGGCCGGGTTGGTCAGATTGGGCTTCGGCAGGGTGACCGAGGTGAGCACGGTAGCCATGAGAATCACTCCTTCAGGTGGCCGAAAATGGGCGCAGAGATCCCCGCAGGAGGCCCCTGCGCCCGTCGTGCGAATGGGTGGGTGGTTCGGCCGGCTAGATCCAGTCGGCCATGTCGTCCCCGGCATCGGGCTCGGGACGACGCTGGTTGTTGGTGTCGTTGGCACGCTTGCGTTGCTGAGGCGTGCCGTTGACGGCCGGGGCTTCCGGCACGTCGGTGAGGTCCAGGGCCTCGGGGACCAGGACCAGGGGCTTGACGGTCGCCGGGGTGTTCGGGTCGACCATGTCGACCAGCGGCGAGACGACCTGACCAGTGAGCACGTGACGACGCTTCAGGTCGACACGCACCAGAGCCGCGTAGGAGGATGAGCCCTTCGAGATGGACACCTCCGAGCACCAGCAGGCCGTAGCCAGCTTGTCCGTGCGGGACTCCAGATCGCTGATCGACAGACCCGGACGCAGCCAGATCCACGTCCGCTCACCGACAGGCGTCGGCCAGGCGAACAGGATCAGCGGTAGACTGCCCGTGCGGTTGGCAGTGATGAACGAGTTGAAGCAGACCCGCAACCGGTGCCGCACCACCAGGCACATCGCAACAGCGATGATCCAGCGGCGAACGACCGGGACAGCAGCGGGAACGCCCACCACCAGGGCGACGACCAGGAGCCGCACCACCATGTTGGTGTGCTTGGCAAGTTGGACCCAGCCGACGAGCAGGACCAGGCCGACAACGAGTTCCGGAAGCCACCACCAGATGACCCGGATGACCGCCCACGTGCGGACCAGGGTCCACGCCACAGCGGCACACCCAGCACCCAGCAGACCGCCCACGAACGCGGCCAGGACCGGGTGCATCCTGTCGGCCAACACGACAGCCGACAGCAGCCCCACCGACAAAAGGGTGAGGTAGAAGGCCAACTTGGCCCTACGGGCAGACGACCGGTGAACCCGGTCCTCGATCACGGTGACAGTCCCGGAACGACGTCCGAAGAGACTGCGTCCATTAGACTTGGACATGACACGTCCTCCCTCACGGGTGTTGACGAGTTGGAAGAGGTGCAAGGCCGGTATGGATTGCGAGTCGGTGCCGGCCTTGCCCTCGTATTTCTTGCTCAGGTCACCAGGTGACCTCTCATGCTGCGATCAGGTTCATGCGAGTCGGTAACGAACCCGAGCGAAGCGGACACTTCCTACTTGCTTGACTAGGACCCGGCCTTACCGGACGGTCCCGCCAGCGGCTTGATCTCCGTCGCCCGGTAGGCGACACCGTGCTTGCCGTTCTGGTTCCACGGCATCGCCTCGAACGACGCCAGGGTCACCGTCTGCCCCAGGTTGACCTTCGGCATCTCTCCAGCCACGGTCACGCTGATCACGGACGCACCCTCACCGGCCTGCATGGCCACGACCTGCACGCTCCACATGGGCCGCCCGTCGCGGTCCCGCCGCTGAACCTTGTTCTGGTCGACCTTCTCCTCGACGTCCTTCGACACCGTGAAGACCATGTTGGTCGTGTCCAAGAAGTGCTTCATGACGTTGACTCCCTTCGAGCCTCTGAGCCTCCCCCGTCAAGAGGGGGCTTGACTACGGCAACCGTACAGGGCGGGCTTGACGATCGTCAAGGGTGCTCTTGACTTTTCTTGGTGCCAGATCTTGGACGGCGTAAAGGGAGGGGTTTACACCCCCTCTATGCTGGAGGTATGGCCCAACGACACGACGGCGGGGGACAGGACCCGGCTGCCGCTCTGGCTGCATTGATCAGCGCATACGAGAACGCGGCGAAGGCATTTCGGGCGATCCCTGAACCTCAAGTGGCGTTCGAGTACGCCACCGAGCTAGCGAACACGCTGCGTGATCTTGCGACATCCGGAGCGGGCCTTCGAGCCCAAGCCGTCAAGCAAATCTGGGATGCAGAGCAACTTTCCCTGTCCGGTCTCGCGAAGCGGATCGGCGTTTCAAAGCAACGCGTTGACCAGCTACTAAAGACCGCAGAAGCAGAACAGGAGGACAGCAGTGAGTGAACCGATGACTGTCTTTGTCGAGGTATGGCCGGTCGCAGCCGATGAGGCCGGGATTTGGCTTCTCAGCGGTGACGACGCGTGGCGCTGGAAGACGCCGGTGATGGCCGACTCTGAACCGCATGGCGAGGTCGAGTTATTGCTAGCGAACAACGAGGCCCTTGAGAGCACTGCCCTCACTCACTCGACCTCGTGGAGGACTGACGGGACATCCGTCGTGCTGACCTACGTTGCAGTTCTGCGATGTGTCGAGGCGGTGCGAGCGACTTGGAAAAGCGCCAGGCCGATCAGCGTGCCCCTGACCAATGCTGTCGGAGCACCTCCGACCCATGCTCCCGTCGAAGCTCCTGCCCCCAGGTACATCGACGTGCTCTTGCACGGAGTTCGACACCTGCGATTTCTACTCGACACGGATGCGACAAGCGCGGCAGCTCTGGATGGGCATTGGCCTCGACACCTTGAAGACCTTCAGCCCTCCCTTGCCGGGATGTACAGCCAGCGCCACATTGAGCCATAGGCAGAGCCGCACCGCAGCGAATTGGTCCGCTCTCCGTGGGGGCGGACCCGCTTTTTGTCTCGATACGTGTGAGAACTTTCTGTACGTCTTCAAGGCGGCCCGCAAAACGCGGGCCGCGCGTGCGATCCGGCCGCTGCCGGGTGGCCCCGGCGGACGCGGCCGGCAGCCCGTCCGCACGCAGACGCGAAGGAGCCCCGGGCCGCCTGGACTACAGGAGGTGCCGGGGCTTCCGGTTGTTCGGTGGTCTAGCTCGCGGGGGACGGGCCCCCGCACCCCCAACTTCCAAACCGTCCGGGGTGGTCCGGACCGTGCCCGCTCTCGGTGGGTGGTCCAGGCCGTGCCCGAGCTGCCGGGCCGTGCGTGGTCAACCGTTGTGGTCGAGGGTGCCGAAACGAAGATCGCCAACCACACCCGCCAGGCCGTCCCCAGGCCGTCATAGGCCGCGAGTAGGCCGTCAAGCGCCGCCCAATGTTGCCCAGTGTGGACCAAGGTTGCCGTCTATCTGGCCAGCTCAGAAGCATGGTCAACACGCTGACCAGGGCCACGGCAATACTGTCAGACGCTAGTGGCAGTTTTGTGGCATGCGCCGTCCCCGCACCCCTCTCGCCGCGCGCCGCCGGGCCCGGGGCCTCAGCCAGGAGACCCTCGCCGAGCGGCTCGGGGTCGACCGGTCCACAGTGGCGCGGTGGGAGGATGCGCGGACCGTGCCGCAGCCGGGGTTCCGGCCCGGGTTGGCGGCGGCGCTGGGCTGGTCCGCCGACGAGCTGCACGCGGCCCTGACGGAGCCCGGCCCCGCTGTCCCGACCGCCTCGGGAACGGAGGATCCGGTCCCGCCGGAGGGGGAGGCGGGCCTCCTCGACCTGCACGACCGGCTCTACGCCCTGGCCCGCCGCTACGACACCGTCCCCTCGGCCCGCCTGCTCGCCCCGGTCGCCGCCTGCCACCGCGAGGCCTCCGCCCTGGCCCGCACCCTCCGCGACCCGGCCCTCCTGCCCCGGGCGCGCACGGCCCTCGCGGAGGCCGCCATCCTCCTCGGCCGGGTCGTCTGGGACGCCTCCGCCCGCACGGAGCACACCACCGCCCTCGCCCACTTCGACCGGGCGGCGGCGATCGCCCGGGCGGCCGGCGACCCGGTCGCGGAGACCCACGCGCTGCTCCGCACCAGCTACGTCGCCCTCTACGGCCGGCACGACCCCGCCGCCGGGGCCGTCCTCGCCCGCCGCGCCGTGGCCAGCGCCCGGCACAGCCCGTCCCTGCGCGCCCTCGGCCTGCTGCACGTCGCGGAGGCGCACGCCACGCTCGGCGCGGCCCGCGACTGCGAGGCGACCCTCGACGCGGCGCACGGGCTGCTCGCCGACTTCGACGTGGACGACGTGGGCCGGTTCCTGCTCGGCCCGGTGCCGGGGCCCAGGCTCGCGGCGGTCTGCCACCTGCGGCTCGGCCACCCCGCCCGCGCCCGCGCGCTCCTGGAGGGCGCGGCAGACCTGCCGACGACCAAGACCACAACCCTCCTGTTGGGTACGCTGGCGCGCGCCCACGCCCGCGAGGGCCACCTCGACGCGGCGGTGGCCACCCTGCACCGGGCGCTGAGCCAGCTCGACGGGCACCGGGGCGCGGCCGGGCTCCAGGCGGTGCTGGGCGCCGTCCGCGACCTGGACCGCTGGCCCACCGACCCGGCCGTCGCCACCCTCCGCGATCATCTCGCCACGCTCCGCGCGGCTTGACCGTGCCGATCGCCGCGTCCGGCACGCGGCCGTAAGCCTCCGAGTTCTCTGCCGTGCGACGCCGCCCGGAGCCTGGTGACGTGGCCCGTGCGTGCCGTCGCGGGGTATACCGGTCGCCTTGACCGGGCGTTCCGCCGAAGCCTGGTGAGACGGCCCGTGCGCGCTGTCGCGGGGTAGGCCGTGCGCCTTGACCGAGTATTCCGCCCGAAGTTTGGTGGCGCGGTTTGTGCGCCTGGTCGTTGGGGGTGTGCCGTGTTGTTGGGGTGTGCCGTGCGCCCGTCACGCCCGGGGCCCGATCCCGGATCCGGTATCCGTTACTCGGTATCCGGCTCCGGCGAAGTCGGCGGCTCCGGGCGGGCGGGGTGCCGAAAACGTGCCACAAGCTGGGCGGCGGTTCCTCGGTACCCGGGAATGTCGGTGGCACCGGGTAGCCTGCTCTGCGTGCTGACTGTCTCCACCGTGAATGTCAACGGCCTGCGCGCCGCCTCCGGCAAGGGCTACCTCGAGTGGCTCGCCACCACGGGCGCCGACGTCGTCTGCCTGCAGGAGGTGCGCGCCGAGGCGCACCAGCTCGCCGACGAGGTCCGCGAACCCGAGGGCTGGCACACGTTCTACGCGCCCGCCGCCGCCAAGGGCAGGGCCGGTGTGGCCGTGCTCACCCGCCGCGAGCCCTTCGAACACCGGGTCGGCTTCGGCTCCACCGAGTTCGACGGCTCCGGCCGCTACCTGGAGGTCGACCTCCCCGGCGTCACCATCGCCAGCCTCTACCTGCCCTCCGGCGAGACCGGCACCGAGCGCCAGTCGGAGAAGGAACGCTTCATGGCGGAGTTCATCGACTACCTCGCCGGCCTGCGCAAACGTGCCGAGTCCGAGGGCCGCGAGGTGCTGGTCTGCGGCGACTGGAACATCGCGCACCGCGAGGAGGACCTGAAGAACTGGAAGACGAACAAGAAGACGGCCGGCTTCCTCCCGGAGGAGCGCGCCTGGCTCACCCGGCTGTACGACGAGGTGGGCTACGTCGACGTCGTCCGCAACGTGCACCCGGAGGGCCCGGGCCCGTACACCTGGTGGTCGTACCGGGGGAAGGCCTTCGACAACGACGCCGGCTGGCGGATCGACCTGCACGTGAGCACGCCCGGCCTGGCCGCCCGCGCGACCGCCGCCCGGGTGGAACGCGCGGAGAGCTACGAGGACCGCTGGTCGGACCACACCCCGGTCACGGTGACGTACGCCCCACAGAGTTAGAGCCCCGCGTGTGCCCCGGGGCGGCGGCGCGGTGTCGGGTCCGCGCCGCCGCCCCGGGCGACCGGGTGCCGCTCAGCTTCGTGCGGCGGGCGGGTGATCCGGGCCGTGGGCGGTGAAGCTGCCGTGCCGGCTCGCGCCGTGTTCGGCGGGCGGGTAGTCCGGGCCGTGGGCGGCGAAGCCGGGGTGCCGGCTCGCGTCGTGTGCGGCGTGCTGGTGATCCGGGCCGTGGGTGGCGCGAAGCTGGGGTGCCGCCCCGGTCCGCGTGCGGCGTGAAACTGGGGTGCCGCCCTGGTCCTCGTGCGGCGGGCAGGGCGTTCCGGGCCGTGGGCGGAGTGAAGCCGCGGTGCCGGCCCGGAGTCGTGTGCCCCGGGGGCGCGTGGTGATCCGGGCCGGGCGGTCAGCGGGTCAGGAGTTCGAGTTCTCGCAGTGGTCCTTGGCCGCGTAGACGACGCCGGTGGCGAGGTTGCGCAGCGGGTACACCCGGTTGGAGACGTAGAAGTCCGCCGACCAGACGATGTTGTCCCTGGTCCAGGTGTAGTTGTGCGTGATGACCGGCGAGCCGCCCAGGCTGCCCACGACCGACGCGCTCAACGACGGGGCGGACCGGACGGGCTGTCCCACACCGGCGGCCGTCACGTTGTAGAAGCAGTGGTTGGGGACCGCCGCCGAGGCCGCCGTGGGCACGGCGACGGCCGCCAGCGTGGCCGCGCCGGCGAGGGCGAGCGCCGCGAACCGGGAACGGGTAAGGACAGAAGTCATCATTGCCTCCTGGGTTGGGAACGCGGAACCTCCCGCGCCCCTCCAGCAGACCCCGCCGGCCCGCCGATCGGCACGCCGAACCGGGTTCACGAAGTGGACATGACCACTAGTTACGCGCTCCCGGGTGTCGGAGTGCCGCTCGTCCGCGCCGTGGTCGCGGACCCGGGCACGTAGAACGTGTCCGGTCCGGGGCGGGAGCACGTCTCCCGCCCCGGACCGGGGGTAGATCTGGGGGTCAGGGGCCGGTGGTCGGACCGCCGACCCGGCGCCGGTGGATCAGGAGGGCAGGGTCCAGTCGATCGGCTCGGCGCCCTGGGCGGCCAGCAGCTCGTTGGCCCGGCTGAACGGCCGCGAACCGAAGAAGCCCCGGTCGGCCGACATCGGGCTCGGGTGCACCGACTCCACACAGGGCGTCGAGCCCAGCAGCGGCTTGAGCCCCTGGGCGTCGCGGCCCCACAGGATCGCCACCAGCGGCTTGTCCCGGGCGACGAGGGCGCGGATCGCCTGGTCGGTGACCTTCTCCCAGCCCTTGTTCTTGTGCGCGCCCGGGTTGCGCGGCGCGGTGGTCAGGGACCGGTTGAGCAGCAGCACACCCTGCTCGGCCCACGGCGTCAGGTCACCGGTGGCGGGCTTGGGCAGGCCCAGGTCCGTCATGTACTCCTTGAAGATGTTGATCAGGCTCGGCGGGATCCTGCGCGTCTCGGGCGACACCGAGAAGCTCAGCCCGACGGCGTTGCCGGGGGTCGGATAGGGGTCCTGGCCGACGAGGAGGAGCCGGACGTTGTCCAGCGGCTGGGTGAAGGCGCGGAGGATGTTCTCCCCGGCGGGCAGGTAACTGCGCCCGGCGGCGATCTCCTCGCGGAGGAATTCACCCATCGCGGTGATGTTCGGCTGCACGGGCTCCAGCGCGGTAGCCCAGCCCGGATCGACGAGTTCGGTCAATGTTGCCACGCCACGAAACCTTAGTCGCCACCCCCGACAAAACCCTCTCCGGGCACCGAACTGCCCCCGTGCCAGCGACTATCCACCGACCACGGCCCGACAGCCACGCACCGTTCGCCATTGCTCGTTCGGCACGCGCCGTTCGTCGTGGCCTGTTCGGCAGGCATCAACCGCTCGGCGCAGCCGTCACGCACTGTTCGCCACGGTCGAACCGTCTCGGCCGAGCCCGCATGGACGGACCTTCGACGCCCTCGACGCCTCCGGCACTCCCGGCGCGGACGGTCCGGCGCGGCGCGGGGCAGAACGCGCCGCGCCGGCCCCCGCGTCCCGGCCCGGCCCGGCGACAATCCGGGGCGGCCCCCGAGACGGAGCCCGGCCCGGGCCGGCCCCGCGACGGAGGCCGGCCCGGTCGCCGGCTACGCGTTCTGCGCGGCGTTGTACAGGTTCGCGGCGTCCGCGCCGAAGTACGGGCCGAACATCCACGTGTTCGAGAAGCTGTACTTGAAGCTGTTCACCGAGTTCAGCAGCCCCGTGCCCGCGCTCTCGTTGAACTGCAGGAACCACGGCCCCCCGCTGGCCCCGCCCGTCATGTTGCAGGTCAGCCCGAGGTCCCCGGTCCCGAGGAACTCGTTGAACGCCTTGCCGCTGCAGTAGATGAGCCTGGTGCCGTCGTAGGGGGCGGCGGCCGGGTACCCGAACGCGTACATGTTCTGTTGTTTCGCCTGGTTGAATGCGATGCCCTGGGCTCCGACGACGTCGGTCAGGTACGCCCCGTTCAGGGTGCTGACGACGGCCGCGCCGATGTCGTAGCTGATGTTCTCGCTGGCGACCCACTGCGGGGTGGCCTGCAGGGCGCGGGCGCTCCACGTGCCGTAGGGGGTGGTGCCGTTGTTGTAGGCCGGCGCGAACACCCAGTTGGTGTGGAACGCGCCGTCGAGTTTCACGCAGTGCCCGGCGGTGATGACGGTGCTCTTGTTGGCGCTGGTCACGGCGTTGCCGGAGCAGGAGGCGGTCCGGCCCTGGTAGGTGAAGAACACCCGGCCGGCGGTCTTGACGATGTTCCCGGCCCCGGTCCAGGGGCCGCCGGACTGCGGGATCACGGTCGGGGCGACGGCGGACGGGGCGCCGGCGGCGACCTGGTGGGTCGGCGGGACGGCCACCCGGGGCGCGTCCATCGGGGCGGCGGCGCGCATCCGGTCGGGGGTCCAGAAGGTCCGCGCGGCCTGCTGGGACCGGTCGGTGACGAGGGTGTCGGCGGGGCGGGCCACGGCGGTGCCGGAGAACGCCACGACGCTGAGTCCGGTGGTGAGGAGGGCGGCGGCGGAACGCCACAGGGTGCGGTTCATGTGGTCTCACACTCCAACGGTCGAGAGGTGGTACCGGGTTCCGCCGAAGATAGTGGAAACTTCTCATGTTTTGCTAGTGATGAACTTCGATGCATGCTGAATGTGGCACAGCGCGGACCCTTGCGGGCCCCGGCTGTCACATAGGGAAAACCCTTGATTTGCGCGGCATCCTGCGCAGATGCGCGTCATCGGAGGACAACTTCGCGTCTGCCCCTTGACAGTGCATTATTCATAAATCTAAATCTGTGTAAGGCCTAACAGGCCCTGTTACATGAACCCCTCATCATGGAGCGTGAACATGACTCCCAAGAGCTTCCTGCGCGGTGTGCGGAACGTGACCATCGCTGTCGCGGTCGCGAGCAGCGCACTGCTCTTCGGTGGCGGCGCCGCCCAGGCCGCGCCCGCGGCCGCCCCGGCGCCCCTCGCCGTCCGGACCGTGGTCTACAACGCCAGCGGCGCCGGCCAGTACTCGGGCACCACCGACCAGGCCGCCGCCATCTGGAACCAGCGGGTCCCCAACCTGCGGCTCGTCAAGACCGGCACCCCCACGATCCGCGTCTACGTGACCAACAGCGGCGGCTCCCGCGCCTACGTCCAGGGTCTGGGCCGGGGCACCGTCTACATCGACACCACCCAGGTCAACCAGGGTCACAGCCCGCTGCGCATCCTCGCGCACGAGCTGGGCCACATCCTCGGCCTGCCGGACAACTACAACGGCAACTGCGCGATCCTGATGTCCGGCGGCAGCGCCGGCACGTCCTGCACCAACCCGAACCCGAGCACCTCCGAGGCGTCCCGCGTGAACTCGCTCTTCGCCTTCGCGCCGGCCCTCGCCGGTCGGGATGACACCTTCGTCGCCCCGGTGACCCGCATCTACTAGGAACGGTAAGTCCGGAGCCGCCGGTCCCACCACGACCGGCGGCTCCTCCGCGCCCTCAGCCCGGAACCGACACGCTCCCGCCGGACCCGACACGCGCCTGGCCAACGACGACACGCCCCCCGGCCGGCCACGACCGGCGCCCGGCCCGCGACGACGCGCGCCCGGCCCGCGACGAGGGGCCGGTCAGGCCTTCTTCTCCGGCCACAGCCAGTTGTTCAGGCACTCCCTGGGCTGCTGCGGGTACACCGGAGGACGCACGCACGGGTACGTCCCGGGCGGCGGGGTACCCGCCGGGGACGGTGGCTGGGTCCACACCGAGTCCGAGGGCGACGGCTTGGGCGACTCGGCCGGGTCGTCCGGTTCCGGGTTGATCACCGTGGTGCCCGACGGCGACGGCTGCGGCCAGACCGACGGCGGCACCGCCCCGGCCGGCCCACCGGCGGCCCCGGCGGCCAGCAGCGCCGCGATCAGCAGCCCCCCGCCTACAATGGCAACCAAACGTCGCATTACATCCCCCCTCGTCGGCCAGGTATGCCGGAGGGGATCATTGCGCGCCCGGCCGGGCGAATGTAAGGCTTCCCTCTGGCAAAGAAGGGCGTGTCCACAAGTGGACACCCGACGCGCCCGGTCAGCCGCCGGGCCGTCGGTGGGCCCCGCGGTGGGGGAGGGAACCGGTGTTCGAGCAGTTCGGAGTGTCCAGTGTGGCCGTGTCCGCCTACCGGATCCTCCTGGCCCACCCCACCACCGTCCCCGAACTCGAGGCGATGCTCGGCCCCGACGTCGCGGCCCGCGCGCTCGCCGAACTGGCCGAGCACGGACTGCTCAAACAGGTCCCCGGCCCCGAGGGCCCGGTGACGATCCTCGGCCCCGAGCGCGCCGTCGACCTGCTGATCGCCCGCGAGGAGGAGGCCCTGGAGGCCCGTCGCCAGGCGCTGTCCGGGCTGCGGGACTCCGCCGAGGGGCTGGTGTCGGAGTTCATCGGCGGCCGCAGCCGTACCGTCGAAGGGTTGATCGAGGAACTGCGCGGCCCGGACGCCGTGCGGTCCCGGATGCACCAGTTCTCCCGGAGCGCCCGGCGCCGGGTGTGGAGCGTCAACCCGGGGCCCGCGCTGCCGCCGATCGCGCTGGACGCCGGCCGGGCGATGTCGCAGCAGAGCCGGGCGCGCGGCGTGCACAGCCGGACGATCGTATCGGTCGCGGCGGCGGCGGATCCGGACATGGCGGACTTCCTGCGCGAGTGCGTGGCCGAGGGCGACGAGGTGCGGCTGCACCCCGACCCGCCGCTGCGCCTGCTGCTGGTCGACGAGGACGTGGCCCTGGTGCCGTACGACCCGGCGTGGCACGGCCACGGCGCGTACGTCCTGCACGGCCCCGCCCTGGTGCACCCGCTCACGACGGTCTTCGAGGTGCTGTGGCGCGAGTCGGAGCTGTTCGGACCGGTCGCCGAGCCGCTGGACGAGGCGGACGAGGCCCGGCTGCGCCAGGTCGTCGACGCGCTCGCCGCCGGGCAGAAGGACGAGGCGATCGCGCGCCGGCTCGGCGTGTCGGTGCGTACCGTCCGGAGGCTGATCTCCCTCGCGGTCGAGCGGCTGGGGGCGGAGAGCCGGTTCCAGGCGGGGGTGTTCGCGGTCCGCCGGGGCTGGGTCCGCCCCTGACCGCCCCCGGACCAGAGCCGCCTCCCGGCCGCGCGGGCCGGCCCTGAGAGCGCGGCCCGGCCCGCTCCGTGGACACATGGCTTGCCCCTGGCTGCGCGACCGGCCACGGGACCGCGACCCGGCCCGCCCCAGGACGCGCCGCCCGCGCCCGTCCCGCGCGCCCCGCCGACCGGGGATATCCCCGCGACCAGCCCCGACCCCCCGACTAGGCTGGTGATCATGGCTTCCGTGCTCTCCCTGAACATCGGCAGGATCATCCCGACCGAACACGCCGGCGTCGGCGAGACCGGCATCGACAAGCGCCCCGTGCCCGGCCCGGTGGCCGTGGCCGCCCCCGGCCCCAAGGGCGTCGGCGGCAGCGGCCTGGCCGGCGACCGGATCCGCGACCTGCGCCACCACGGCGGCGACGACCAGGCGGTCTACGCGTACGCCCGCGAGGACCTCGACGTCTGGGCCGCCGAACTGGGCCGGGAACTGCGCGACGGCGTGTTCGGCGAGAACCTGACCACGACCGGCCTCGACGTGACCGGCGCGCTGGTCGGCGAGCGCTGGCGGATCGGCGCGGAGGTCGTGCTGGAGGTGACGTCCGCCCGGATCCCGTGCCGGACGTTCGCCGGCTGGCTGGGGGAGCGCGGCTGGGTGAAGCGGTTCACGGAACGCGGCGTCCCGGGGGCGTACCTGCGGGTGGTCGTGCCCGGGGAGATCCGGGCCGGCGACCCGGTCGAGGTGGTCCACCGGCCGGAGCACGACGTGACCGTGGGGACGGCGTTCCGGGCCATGACCACCGACCGCGACCTGCTGCCGAAGCTCCTGGAGGTCCGGGGACTGCACCCGGAGGCGCGGAAGCAGGCGCGGTCCGGCGGCACGATGGTCCTTGACGGGTCCTGACCGCCGCCCCGGAGCCGAGCAGCCGCCCGACCCGTGCTCCGAGCCTGAGCCGTGCCGTGCCGTGCCGTGCCCCGAGCCTGAGCCGACCCGCGCCCCGAGCCCGAGCCGCCGCCCGCACCGAGCAGTGCCGGCCCCGGGCCCTGCCCCGTCCCCGCCCATGACAACTGTCATGCCAAGATCATGACTCGCGGCCGAGGCCCACCCCGCCCCCTCCCGGCAGAGTCGAGGGCATGACAACGACAGCGACTGTCCAGGCCGGAACGGCCGTCAGTCTGACCGGACTGCACAAGCGCTACGGCGACCTCCGCGCCGTCGACGGCATCGACCTCACCATCGCCCCCGGCGAGGTCGTTGCCCTCCTCGGCCCGAACGGGGCCGGCAAGTCCACCACCGTCGACATGCTCCTCGGCCTGAGCCGGCCCGACGCGGGCGATGTCCGGATCTTCGGGAAGACGCCGCGCGAGGCGGTCCGGGCCGGCGTGATCGGCGCGATGCTCCAGAAGGACAACCTGCGGGCGAACGCCACGGTCCGCGAGACGATCGAGATCGTCGCCACCCTGCACGGCAAGCCCGGCCGGGTCGCCCCGACGATGGCGACGGTCGGCATCACCGACATCGCGAAGCAGAAGTGTGGCAAGCTGTCCGGCGGGCAGAAGCAGCGGGTCCGGTTCGCCCTGGCCATGGTCAGCGACCCCGATCTGCTGGTACTGGACGAGCCGACGGTCGCCATGGACGTCGAGATCCGCCGGCAGTTCTGGCGGTCGATGCGGGAGTACACCGACGCGGGTCGCACGGTGCTGTTCGCCACCCACTACCTGGAGGAGGCGGAGGAGTACGCCGACCGGGTCGTCCTGCTCCGCGCCGGCCGGGTGATCGCCGACGGCACCGTGGCGCAGGTCCGGTCCGCCGCGTCCGGTCGTACCCTCCGAGCGGTCGTTCCCGACGCCACCGAGGCCCAGCTCGCGGCCCTGCCCGGGGTCACCTCGCTGGAACTGCGCGACGGCCGCGCCGTCCTGAGCTGCGCGGACTCCGACGCGACCGTCCGTGCCCTGCTGCACCGCCACCCCGAAGCCCACGACATCGAGATCGCCGCTGTCAACCTCGAGGACGCGTTCCTCGCGCTCACCGGAGAGGACGCCCGATGAACTTCCGCTACCTGGCCATCGAGGCCCGCCTCGTACTCCGCAACAGCCGTTTCACGGTCTTCACGGTCGTGATGCCCTCGGTGCTGTTCCTCATCTACTGCGGCCTGTGGGCCAAGAACGGGGCCACCTACCCCGACGGCTCCCCGGTCGCCGCGTCCCTGATGGTCGCCATGGCCGGCTACGGTTCGATGGGCGCGGCCCTGTCTACCGGCGCGCAGATCGCCATGGAGCGCGGGATCGGCTGGCAGCGCCAACTGCGGCTCACCCCGATGTCGGGCGTGACGTACATGCTGACCAAGGGGCTGCTCGCCATGCTGATGGCGTTCCCGACCATCGCCCTGGTCTCGCTGCTCGGCGTCATCCAGGGCGTGGAGCTCGGCGGCGGCCAGTGGTTCCGGCTGATCTTCGGGCTGTGGCTCGCCGCCGCCCCGTTCGCGGTGCTCGGCATCATGATCGGCCAGTACGCCACCGTCGACAGCCTCCAGCCGATCGTCAGCGGCCTGATGATGGTGCTCGGCCTGCTCGGCGGCATGTGGATCCCGGCGCAGATCGTGCCGGACTGGATGCAGAACATCATGAAGATCACGCCGACGTACTGGCTCCGCGAGGTCGGCCAGGCCGCCTTCGCCCCGCACCCTGTGCTCGGCACGGCGGCGGCGGTCCTGGGCGGGTACGCCGTGCTGGCCGGTCTGCTGGCCGCCCGCCGGTACGTGACCGACACGGCCCGCGTCTAGTCTCCCGCTATGACGACTTCCACCCGCCCGGCGCCGGTACCCCCGGCGCCGGGCGCCGTGCGCGGCCCCCTCGGTCGGCGGGCCGGCGTCGTGATCACGGTGTTCTTCTCGCTGTTCCTGGTCTCGTTCGCGGTCGACGTCCTGCGCGCCGACGGCTCCACGGCCGCGAAGACCGCGCACCTGGCGGTCCTCGCCGTGTACGGCCTGAGCTACGGCTTCGGTGCGGTCCTGCTGTGGAACGCGGACCTGCGCCGCAAGCTGGCCCTCGTCGCCTGGCTGACCGTGCTGCTCGTCGCGCTGCTGGTCATCGGCGGGCTGGGCACGATGATGCTCGCGACGTACATCATCGGCCCGTTGTCCGTGATGTTCCCGTTCCGCTGGACGGTCGGCCTGGCGGGGGGCCTGCTCGCGGGCCTGCTGGTGGCGATGGTGGTCACCGGCCAGGAGGTGATGGGCGCGTGGCTGGGCCTGCTGGCCGTCGCGGCCTCGGTCGCGCTGATGGGCCGGCTGATGACCGTCAACCGGGAGCTGCACACCGCCCGGCACGAGCTGGCCGCGATGGCCGTGAGCGAGGAACGGGCCCGGGTCGCCCGGGACCTGCACGACGTCCTCGGCCACAGCCTGACCACGATCACGGTGAAGGCGGGCCTGGCCCGGCGGATCCTGGAGTCCGACCCGACCGGCGTGGACCGGGCCGTCGCCGAGATCGCCGACCTGGAACGGCTGTCCCGGCAGGCGCTGACGGAGGTCCGGGCGACGGTCTCCGGGTATCGGAAGGCCTCCCTGGCCGCCGAGCTCGCCGGCGCGAACGTGGCCCTGGCCGCCGCCGACATCGTGGCGGACCTGCCGCAGGCCGTGGACGACGTGCCGCCGGAGCTCCAGGAGTCCTTCGCGTACGTGGTGCGCGAGGGGGTCACCAACGTGCTGCGGCACTCGGGGGCGACCCGGTGTGGGATCCGGCTGGGGGCGAGCTGGGTGGAGGTCCGCGACGACGGCCCGGCCGAGGCGGCCACCGACGGGACCGCGCGTCCGACCGCCCTCCCCGGCAACGGCCTCACCGGCCTGCGCGAACGCCTCGCGGCCGTCGGCGGCACCCTCGACGCCGGCCCGCTCGCCGGCGGCGGTTTCATGATCAGGGCGTCCGTGGAGGAGAAGGCATGATCCGGGTACTGCTCGCCGACGACCAGGCGCTCGTCCGGGGCGCCCTGGCCGCGATGCTCAGCCTGGAGGCGGACATCGAGATCGTCGCCCAGGTGGCCTCGGGCGACGAGGTGCTGCCCGCCGCCCGGGAGACCCTGCCCGACGTGGCGCTCCTCGACGTCCAGATGCCCGGCAAGGACGGCCTGACCGCCGCCGCCGAACTGCACCGCGCCCTGCCGGCGGTCCGGATCGTCATCTGCACGACGTTCGGCCGCCCCGGGTACCTCGCCCGGGCCATGGCCGCCGGGGCCGTCGGCTTCGTGGTCAAGGACGCGCCCCCGGAGCAGCTGGTCGACGCGGTCCGCCGGGTGCACGCCGGCCTCCGGGTCGTCGACCCCGCCCTCGCCGCCGAGTCCCTGGCCACGGGCGCGAGCCCGCTCACCCCGCGCGAACACGAGGTCCTCCTCGCCGCGGTGGCCGGCGGCACGGTCTCCGACCTGGCCCGCACCCTGCGCCTCTCGGAGGGCACGGTCCGCAACCACCTGTCCTCGGCGATCGGCAAGACGGGCGCGCGCACCTCCCCGGAGGCGGCCCGGATCGCCGAGGAACGCGGCTGGCTCTGACCCCCAGATCAACCCCTTCCATCTGATTACGGTGAGCGGTCCCCGACACCTGAAGGCACTGCCCAGCACCAACCCGACCGGGCGCCCGCGCCACCGGCCCGCAAAGGCCCCGCCAACCGGTGCGGCCCGGCCGAACACCTGCCGCGAGGCCCCGCCCGGCCAGATGTCCCGAGCTGAACGGCCGCGAAAGGCCCAGCCCGGCGGGGCGGTCCGTGGCTGGCCGACCTCCGAAGCCCCACCCAACGGGGCGCCCGGCGCTGAACACCTAGCCGAGCCCCACCCAGCGGGGCGTCCGGCGCCGAACACCCAGCCGGCCCCCACCCAGCGAGCCAGTCCGGGGCCGCACCCTCCAAGCCCTCCCGGCAGGATGCCCCGGTGCCGAACGGCGAGCCCAGCCCCCACCCAACGGGGCGTCTCGGCGCCACCCCTTGAGCCCCCTCGAAGCGCCGCTCGGGGGGTGGGCAGCCCCCTGAACGATCGGTAGGCTCCGCCCCATGACCTACTCCATCGTCGCCCGCTCGGCCGACGGCTCCGCGCTCGGCGTGGCCGTGGCCAGCAAGTTCCTCGCCGTCGGCATGGCCGTCCCCGCCGCCGAGGCCGGAGTCGGCGCCCTGGCCACCCAGGCGTACGCGAACCTGGCGTACCGCCCCCAGGGCCTCGCGCTGCTCCGCACCGGGCTGGCCGCCGCCGACGTCGTCGCGGGCCTGACCGCCGCCGACCAGGGCCGCGCGGACCGCCAGCTCGGGGTGGTGACGCCGACGGGCGACGGGGCCACGTACACCGGTGCGGGGTGTTTCGACTGGGCCGGCGGCCTGGCCGGAGACGGTTACGCCGTCCAGGGCAACATCCTCACCGGCCCGGAGGTGGTCGCCGAGATGGAACGGTCCTGGCTGGGCAGCGCGGACCTGCCGTTCCCGGAGCGGCTGCTGCGCGCCCTGGCGGCGGGCGAGGCGGCCGGCGGGGACAGCCGGGGCCGGCAGAGCGCGGCGCTGTACGTCGTCTCCCCGGGCGGCGGCTACGGCGGCCTGAGCGACGTGGCCGTGGATCTGCGGGTGGACGACCACCAGGACCCGGTGGCCGAGCTGGCCCGGCTGTACGTGCTGCACGACCAGCTGTTCGGGCACGCCGACCCGGAGTCGCTGCTGCCCCTGGAGGGCGCGGTGGCCGAGGAGGTCGCGACCCGCCTGACCGCCCTCGGGTACGCCGTGGACCGGGGCCTGGACGCCGGGCTCGCGGCCTGGGCGGGCTCGGCGAACATGGAGGAGCGCCTGGTGGAGGGCAGGATCGACCCGGTCGTGCTGGAGGTACTCCGCGCAGGTTAGGGTCTGGTAATGGTTCAGCGCTTCCTGTATGGTTCAGGCGTGCTGACCGCTGAGACCCATCTCGACGCCATGACCCGGATCGGCCGGGCCCTCGCGGACGAGACCCGGTGCCGCATCCTCGTGGAGCTGGCCGCCGCCCCGGCCTACCCGAGCGAGCTGGCCGACCGGCTCGGGGAGTCCCGGTCGAAGATCAGTAACCACCTGTCCTGTCTGCGGGGCTGTGGCCTCGTCGTCGCCTCGTGGGAGGGCCGCAAGGTCCGCTACGAGATCGCCGACCCCCGGCTCACCCACGCCCTCGGCGACCTGCTCGGCGTCGTCCTCGCCGTGGAACCCCACCCCGAGGCCGACGGCCCGCACCCGACGCCAGACGGGCCGCACCCGACGCCAGACGGGCCGCACCCGACCGCCGACGGACCGGGCCCCGTGGTGGACCACCCGCACCCGACGGCCGATCTCCGGCACCCGGCCGCCGTCGACGCCCACCGCCCCGGACACGTCACGCCGCACCGCCTGCCCCGCTCGCTCCCGGGCGCGCCCCTTCCCGTAGCCGCCGAGCCCGCCGGGCTCCACCCCGCAGACCAGGACGCCCGATGAGCCACGACCACTCCCACGGCCACGGCCATTCCCACTCGCACGGCGTCTCCGCCGACGCCGACCGCCGCTGGCTCACCATCGCCCTCGTCCTGATCACCGGCTTCATGGCCGTCGAGGTCGTCGTCGGTCTCGTGGCCCAGTCCCTCGCCCTGATCTCCGACGCCGCGCACATGCTCACCGACGCGGCCGCGATCGTCCTGGCGCTGATCGCGATGCGGCTCGCGGCCCGGCCGCCGCGCGGCGGGTACACCTTCGGGCTGAAGCGGGCGGAGATCCTCTCGGCGCAGGCGAACGGCCTGAGCCTGCTCCTGCTCGGCGCCTGGCTGGCGTACGAGTCCATCGAGCGCCTGATCGACCCGCCCGAGGTCAAGGGTGGTCTGATGCTGGTCACCGCGCTGGCCGGCATCGTGGTCAACGTCGCGGCGGCGTGGTGCCTGAGCAAGGCGAACCGGTCGAGCCTCAACGTCGAGGGCGCGTTCCAGCACGTCCTCAACGACCTGTTCGCGTTCATCGCCACCGCCGTCGCGGGCCTGGTCGTGCTGCTCACCGGCTTCACCCGGGCCGACGGGATCGCCACCCTGATCGTGGTGGCCCTGATGGTGAAGGCCGGTGTGGGCCTGCTCCGCGAGTCCGGCCGGATCCTGCTGGAGGCCGCCCCCGCCGGGTTGGACCCGGAGGCGCTGGGCGCGGAACTCGCCGCCGTCAAGGGGGTCGCCGAGGTGCACGACCTGCACGTCTGGCAGATCACCTCGGGGCAGCCGGCGCTGTCGGCGCACATCCTGGTCGACCGGGGCGGCGACTGCCACGCCGTGCAGGCCGAGATCGAGGTGCTGCTCCGCGAGGGCCACCACCTGGACCACACCACGCTCCAGGTGGACCACGCGGCGGCCGAGGGCCACTGCCTGGAACCCCACGGCCAGGTGTACCGGTCGGTCTGACCTCCCGACGGCCCGCTCTTCGGGCAGGATGGGGTCATGTGCGGCAGGTACGTGTCCCGGCTCGCCCCCGAGGCGATCGTCGAGGAGTTCGGCGTCGACCGGGTCGCCGTGTCCGAGGTGCTGGAGCCCGACTTCAACGTGGCCCCCACCAAGCAGGTGTACGCGGTCCTCGACCGGATCCACGAGGACCACCCGGAGCGCCAGCTGCGTTCGGTCCGCTGGGGCCTCGTCCCGTCCTGGGCGAAGGACGTCAACATCGGCCGCAAGCTGATCAACGCGCGGCTGGAGTCGGCGGATGAGAAGCCGGCGTACCGCAAGGCCTGGGAGAAGCGCCGCGCGATCCTCCCGGCGGACGGCTTCTACGAGTGGACCCCGGAGAAGACCCCGTTCTACCTGCACCGCCCCGACGACGGCGTCCTCGCGCTGGCCGCCCTCTACGAGCTGTGGCGCGACCCGGCGCTGCCGAAGGACGACCCCGACGCGTGGCTGTGGTCGGCCGTCGTGCTGACCACGGTCGCCACCGACGAGGCGGGCAAGGTGCACGACCGCGCGCCGCTCGTCGTCCCCGCCGCCGCGTACGACGCCTGGCTGTCCCCGGCCGGCCACGACTCCGACGCGCTGCGCGCCCTGCTGGTACCGGCGACGAGCCTGGTGGTCGCGGACGAGGTGTCGCGCGAGGTGAACAACGTCCGCAACAACGGCCCGTCCCTGATCACCCGCGTCGCCTGACCCGGGAGCGGCCCTCCCGCGCACCGTCCCGCGCCGCCCGACAGCCGACGGCGTGGTCCGGTCCGCATCCCCGCTGCTCCCGGCGGAACCGTGGTGGCCCCGCGTCGCCTGACCCGCGGCCCGCCCGTCCGCCGCCGGTCGCCCACCGTTCCGCCGCCGTTCGGATCCCGTACGTTGTTGTCTATAGTGGACAAATAACACGATGCGTGCATGACGCGAACCCTCGCCCGCCTCGCCACCCTGCTCACCGCCGCCCTCGCCGGCACCCTGCTCGCCACCCCCGCCTGGGCCGACACCGTCTCCCAGCCGCTGCGCACCGCCGTCGCCGGCCTGCCGGTCGCCGCCGAGGTCCGCACCGGCTACAACCGGGACCTGTTCCCGCACTGGGTGGACGCCGACAGCGACGGCTGCAACACCCGTTACGAGGTACTCATCGCCGAGGCCACCACGACCCCCTCGGTCGGCTCGGGCTGCGCCCTGTCCGGCGGCCGCTGGTACTCCTACTACGACGGCGCCTCCTGGACCAACCCCGCCGACCTGGACATCGACCACTTCGTGCCGCTCGCGGAGGCCTGGGACTCCGGCGCACGGAGCTGGACCACGGCGCGCCGCCAGCTGTTCGCCAACGACCTGGGCGACGTGCGCTCGCTGGTCGCGGTGACCGACAACGTCAACCAGGCGAAGGGCGACCAGGACCCGGCGACCTGGATGCCGCAGCTGGAGAAGTGCCGCTACGTCGGCGAGTGGGTCGCGGTCAAGCTGCGCTGGCGGCTGACCGTGGACTCCGCCGAGAAGTCGGCCCTGACCACCCTGGCCAACGGCTGTTCGAACGTCACGATCACGGTCACCCGCGCCTTCTAGTCCACGGGCGGTCCGCGCCGCGACCCGCGCCGCGCGCCACCCGGCCACGCGGACGGTCCACGTCGATCCTGTGTGGACTGCCCAGGTCAGTACCCGAAAAGGGGCCGTTCCGGATCTTCCGGGGCGGCCCCCGTGTAGCAAAGCCGACAGCGCGTTGTGACCTTGGCGTGACAGTGGGACCCTCCAGTCAACCATCGTCAGATGTCGATTGGATGAACTCCATGCGCGCTAGATCCTTGATAGTCGCCCTGCTGGTCGCGGTGTGCGGCGCGGTGCTCGGGCCGGTCGCCCCGGCCCAGGCCGCCACCGCCGACCAGTGGGGCTTCGCCCTCGTCGACAACCCCACCGTCCCCCTCTTCACCACCCTCAACACCAGCCGCCAGTGGGGTACGTGGAAGACCGCGTTCCCGGCCAGCTGGGCGTCCGGCGGCAAGCTCGCGACGGGCCGGTTCCGGGTGAAGTTCCCGAACATCGGTACCCCCAAGGGCTTTGTGCACGTCACGCCCGTGAACCGGACCGGCAACTACTGCGAGATCGTGTTCTGGACGCCCTCGGGCGCCGACGAGATCGTGGACGTGCAGTGCCACAAGCCGGGCGGCGCGGCCGACGACACCCCGTTCACCGTGCTGTGGAGCGTCAGTTCCGGGGTGCTGCCGAGCAGCCAGCCGGGCAGCCACGCGTACCTGCGCTACGGCACCGCCGGCATCACCGACTCCTACAACTCCACCGGGCTCGGCGCGGCGGGCGGCCCGACCGGGGTCGGCCAGTACACGTTCAAGCTCTACGGGGTCGGCCTCGCCACGATGCTCTCCGGCAACCTCCAGGCCACGGCCATCCAGCCGAACGCGGCCCCCCGCCGGTGCAACATCTACAAGTGGAGCTTCTCGGGCACCGACATCCTGGCCACGGTGTACTGCTACAACCAGGCCGGCGCCCTGACGAACTCCGAGTTCACCCTGTCCTACCACCGGGAACGCACGGTGCTGGGCTCCTTCGCCCCGCCGAAGTACTTCGGGTACGTGTGGAGCGCCGGCAACGTCGGGCAGACGAACTTCAACTACCCGACCGCGCTGAACGCCAACACGATCGGCGCGACGATCCCGGTCGGCCGGTACATCGTGAAGTACCCGAACCTGGGCGTGAAGGAGACCACCGCCCAGCTCACGGCCAACAGCCCGACGTCCAACTACTGCAACCTGACGTCGGCGTGGAGCTACGCGGGCGTGGACGCGGTCGTGGACGTGATCTGTTTCGACAACGCCGGCAACCCCAAGGCGGAGGTGTTCCTGTCCACGTTCACGTCCCGGATCTGACCCGGGCCGGCCACGGCGGGGCCCGGCCACGGCGGGGCCCGGCCACGGCGGGGCCCGGCCACGGCGGGGCCCGGCCACGGCGGGGCCCGGCCACGGCGGGGCCCGGCCACGGCAGGGCCCGGCTCCCGGCCGGAACCCGGGGCGCGGTCCTCGACCACCGCGCCCCGACCCGAGTCCGACGCGGCCCCGGAGGTGCGATCCGGGGCCGCGTCCCGGCGGGTTACACCTTCCCCCGATGTGACCTGAGACACCATACTGATGAGTAATCGTCGACCCTGGGGGTTCCGTTATGCGCAGTACGATGCAGGATGTCCCGCTCAACCTCTCCCGGCTCCTGGAATACGGCGGCACCGTGCACGGCACCGCCCGCCTCCTCACCGCCGAGCCGGGCGGCTACCGGGAGTCCAGCTACGCGCACGTCGCCGCGAACGCCGCCCGCCTCGCGCACGCCCTGGCGGAGCTCGGGATCGGCGAGGGCGACCGGGTCGCCACGTTCATGTGGAACAACCAGGAACACGTCGAGGCGTACTACGCGGTGCCCTGCATGGGCGCGGTCCTGCACCCGCTGAACATCCGGCTGCCCGCCGACCAGATCCTCTACACCGCCCGGCACGCCGAGGACCGGGTCGTCATCGTCGACAACTCCCTGCTGCCCGGCTTCGTCAAGCTCCTCCCGCACCTGCCCGGCATCGAACACGTCATCGTCAACGGCGCGTTCGAGCAGCCCGAGGGCCAGAACTTCCACCTGTACTCGGAGCTGATCGCCGACCGCCCCGACACGTACCCGTGGCCGGTGCTGGACGAGAACACCGCCGCCGCGATGTGCTACACCTCCGGCACCACCGGCGAACCCAAGGGCGTGGTCTACAGCCACCGCTCCATCTACCTGCACTCGATGGCCAGCGTCATGCCGGACGTCTTCGCCATCTCCTCCCGCGACCTGATCCTGGGCATCGTGCCCCAGTTCCACGTGCTGGCCTGGGGCCTGCCGTACTCGGCGTTCCTGGCCGGCGCGAGCCTCGCCATGCCGGACAGGTTCCTCACCCCCGAACCGCTGGCCGCGTTCATCGCCGCCACCCGCCCGAACAAGGCCGGCGGCGTGCCCACCATCTGGCAGGGCCTGCTCCAGCACGTGGAGGCCACCGACGGCGACCTGTCCTGCATCACCGAGGCGATCATCGGCGGCTCGGCCTGCCCGCCCAGCCTGATGGAAGCCTACGACCGGCACGGCGTCACCCTGCTGCACGCCTGGGGCATGACGGAGATGTCCCCGCTGGGCTCCCTGGCCCGCGCGCCGCTGGGCACCCCCGACGACCAGGTGATGGCGTACCGCCTCACCCAGGGCCGGTTCCACGCCGGCGTCGAGGCCCGCCTCCTCGGCCCGAACGGCGAGATCCTGCCGCACGACGGCGCCAGCGTCGGCGAACTCCTCGTCCGCGGCCCCTGGATCACCGCCGGCTACTACAAGGGCGAGGTGTTCCCCGACGGCTGGCTCCGCACCGGCGACGTCGGCCGGATCAGCCCCGACGGCTTCCTCACCCTGACCGACCGCTCCAAGGACGTCATCAAGTCCGGCGGCGAGTGGATCTCCTCCGTGGAACTGGAGAACCACATCATGGCCCACCCGGCCGTCCTCGAAGCGGCCGTGGTCGGCGTCCCCGACGACAAGTGGGGCGAGCGCCCGCTGGCGACGGTCGTGTTCCGCGACGACGCGGCCGTGTCCTTCACCCAGCTGCACGCCTTCCTCGCCGAGCGCCTGCCGCGCTGGCAGCTCCCGGAGCGCTGGACCCTCCTCGAGGAGGTCCCCAAGACCTCGGTCGGCAAGTTCGACAAGAAGCAGATCCGCGCCCGCCACGCCTCCGGCGACCTGAAAATCGAAACCCTCTAACCCCTTTTTCAATTACGAGGCACGGCCACCCCATCTGACGTTGCCCGCCCCACCGCCGCCCCGCCGCCCCTCGAAGTAGCCGGGGCGGCGGTGGTCCCAGCTGGCCCGACCGACGTCGCCGGCCTCGTGGGCTGTCGACAAGGGAGGGGCGGACGTAGGCTCGGTGGATGGCGTACCTCGGGCAGCGCATCCGGTACTGGCGTCGCGTTCGCGGCGGGATGACCCAGGAGGTCCTGGCGGGCCTGACGGGCTGTTCGCAGTCCTACATCTCGAAGGTCGAACAGGGCGTCAAGACGGTCGACCGGCGGGCGACCCTGGTCGCGATCGCCAACGCGCTGGACATCACGGTTGCCCAGCTCCTCGACCAACCCGGCGACCCCGCCGATCCGCGCAGGTCCCAGGCCGTCGCGGCGGTGCCTGCCATCCGGGTCGCGGTCGCCGAACTCCTGCACGGTGAACGCCGCCCAGCCAGGCGCACCGCCGAGGAGACCCGCGCGGCGGCCAGTCACGTGATGGCGCTGCGGCAGGCCTGCGACTTCGGGGGCTTCGCGCCATTGCTCCCAGACCTCTTGCATGATCTCGCCTGGGCAGGACCGGCGGACCTCGCCGAGGGCGCCTACCTGACCTCGTCGCTGCTGCGCGCGATCGGCTACCGGGACCTCGCCTGGCACGCCGCCGAGCTGTGCGTCCGGGCCGCCGAGAACTCGGGCGACCCCGCATGGGTCGGGGTCGCCCGGCACACCCTGGCGCACGCCATGCCGATCGAGGCCCGCGCCTCCGCCACCCTCGCCGAGAACGCCGCCAACGCCCTCCAGGCCCACACCGCCGACCCGATGGCCCGTCGGGCCTACGGCATGCTGCACCTGTCCGCCGCGTTCCTGTCGACCGTCACGCACCGCCCCACGGACACGGCCGCACACCTCGCCGAGGCCGAACGCGAGGCCCGGACCCTGGGCGAACCGACCGGCCCCGGCACGCACTTCTCCTTCGGGCCGACCAACATCGTCCTGTGGCGGATGGCGGTCGCCCTGGAGTCGGGCGAACCCGACCGGGCGCTGGAACTCGCGGACCAGGTCCACCCCGGGGCACTACCGCACAAGGACCGGGCCTGCACCTACCACCTGGACCGCGGACGCGCGCTGGCCGCGACAGGTCGACGGGATCGGCAGGCGCTCGCCGCGTTCCTGGACGCCGAGCGGGCGGCCCCGCAGTTCTTCCGGCTGTCGACGGTCGCCCGCGACGAGGTGTCCGCGATGGTTCACCGGGCGCGCCGCAGGACCGTCGACTCCGATCTGCGCAGGGTCGCCTCCCGGTTGGGTGTCTATGACCTGGCGGAATAATCCTTCGCCCGACTTCTCGTAGTTTCTCCGTCACGGGCTGATTCCCAGGCCGTGTGGGTGCGGCGGGAGTCCGATCGAACTTCCCCGGTCTCGGACTCCTGCCGCCCCTCCTAGACGGAGGAGGGTCAGCGCGATGGGCGAGCACCACAGGTCACGTGGTCAGTTCTGGGATCGGCCGGCAGGGGAGCCGTCCCCCTTCGCAGCCCTGGTCAAGCTCCTCGCCGATCACATCCTGGCCGCGCACAGTCTCAGCGAGGGCGGCCTGTGCCTGTGCTGCCGCGTGCTGTGGCTCCGCCGGGAACGCTATCCGTGCGACGCGGCGACCACAGCCCTGCAAGCCATCGAGGCCACCCGCCCCGAAAGGCGGACCCGGTGACCGCAACCGGTCGGGCAAGGGTGGTGGAGCGGCCGTGTCCGTATCGGGCGGCCGGGTTTCCGACGGTCAGCGTGGACGAGGCGGTCGAGACGGTCGCCCTCGGGCAGGGGAGCTGGCGCGCCGAGTTCTGCCGGCGCTGCGGGGGCTGCCACGTCGCCCGGCGAACCGGGCACGCCACCCGACCGCGCGCGTCACGGGGAACGCTGGTCCTGCGTGCCACGTTGCTGCTGACCGTCGGTGTCGTCGTCGCGGCGCTCGCGCTGTCGGTGGCGGGCCGGCTCTGAGGCCTCGTACCCGTCGAATGGGTCTCGTGAAGTGCAAGGCCACACGGCCCGTGCGCTGCCGCATCCCGAACAGCGAACAAGAATCGTGCACCACGGGCACGGATCGGCGACCAGGTCCGGCGCGACGGGCGCGTGTCCCACGTCTCGGACCAGAGTGCCGGTTCACGGCGGAGAGCCCGGCGGCCGTCCCGCGCGGGACGTAGGGTGTCAGCATGATTGATCTTCGCAGCGACACGGTGACCAGGCCCGGCCAGGAGATGCGCGCCGCGATGGCCCGTGCCGAGGTCGGCGACGACGTGTACGGCGAGGACCCCACCGTCAACGCCCTCCAGGACCGGGTCGCCGCGATGTTCGGCCACGAGGCGGCGCTGTGGACGCCGACGGGTTCGATGGCCAACCAGATCGCCGTGCAGCTGGTCGCGAGCCCGGGGCAGGAGATCCTCGCCGACACCGACGCGCACGTCCTGGCCTACGAGCTGGGTGCGGCGGCGGCCTACGGCGGGATCGGCAGCCGCACCTACCGCGAGCTGTCGGAGGTGCCCGCGATGGTGCGTTCCGAGGGCTACCACGCCGTCCCGACGGCCGCCGTGGTCGTGGAGAACACCCACAACCTCCGCGGGGGTACGGTCGTCCCGCTCGCCGACCTCCGGGCCCTGCGCGCGACCGCGGACGAGCGCGGGCTGGCCGTGCACTGCGACGGTGCCCGGATCTGGCACGCGCACGTGGCGACGGGCGTGCCGCTGGCCGAGTACGGCCGGCTGTTCGACACGATGGCCGTCTGCCTGTCGAAGGGGCTGGGCGCGCCGGCCGGTTCGCTGGTCCTCGGCAGCGCGGAGCGGATCGCGCGGGCCCGGCCGATCCGGAAGCGGATGGGCGGCGGGCTGCGCCAGGTCGGCATCTACGCGGCGGCCGGCGACTACGCGCTGGACAACATCGCCCGGCTCGACCAGGACCACGCCCGGGCGGCCCGGCTTGCGGGGGCGCTCGGGGTGGCGGCCGAGACGAACATCGTCCTGTTGAACGTGCCGGACGCGGCGGCGGTGATCGCGGGCGCCCGGGCGGGTGGGGTGCTGGTCGGGGCGATGAGTCCGACGATCGTCCGGCTGGTCACGCACCAGGACGTGGACGACGCGGACATCGACACGGCCGTGGCGGTGCTGAAGCCCCTGCTGTAGCGGGCCCGGTCACGGCCTCGTCGCGGGGCCGATCCGGAGCGGGCCCGGTCGCGATCTCGTCCCGGGCCGATCCGGAGCGGGGTCGGCCTCCGGAGAAGGGGAACCCGGGCCCATGGTGCGGCCGGGGCGGGAGCCCGGCGTCGGCCTGTCACCGGGCACGCAGGGGCGGGCCCGCTGGCGGTCGAGGGCGGAGTCACCGGGTCCTGGCGCGGCCCCGGGCCCCGGGCCGGCGGCCCCAGTCTGGCGACCCCGATCCGGTCGGCCCCGGCCCGGGGGAGTCCGGCGCCCACGGAGGGGCACCGGACTCCCGGGGACCGGGGTCGGGCGGAACATCACTGCGGGCGACGCCACATGGGCCACAGGGGAGTGCCGTCCGGCACCGTGAACGGCTCGCCACGGAGTTCGTAGCCGTGCCGGAGGTACAGGTCCCGGCTGTCGGGGCTGCTCGCCTCCAGGTACGCGGGGCGGCCCGCCGCGTCCAGCCCCTCGTGCCGGTGCCGGAGCAGCGCGCTGCCGATCCCCTTGCCCTGCCGGCCGGGGAGGACGGCCAGCAGCGCCAGGTGGTCGTGCGGCTCGTGCGGGTGGTTCGCGTCGAAGATCTCGTCGAGGGTGTGGAACCGGTCCGTCCAGGGGCCGCAGATCTCGGCGAGCCGGCGGTCGTAGTCGTTCGGCGCGGGCAGCGGGGAGCCGTCGCGGGGGAACCACACGGCGGCGGCGTCCCGGGCGACGGTCAGGTGCACCTCGCCGAACTTCAGGGCGTGTTCGACGAGGATCAGGAACTGGGGCGGCAGGATCCTGGCCCGGTCGACCGGGTCGGGGACGAGCCACCGCGCCACGTCGAGTTCGTTGAACGCCTGGGCGATCAGGCCGGCAACGAGGTGCGCGTCGGTGTCGCCGGCCCGGGTGATGCCCACGGTGCTCATCGGACGCCCTCGGCGCCGACCCGGGGCTGGACCGGGGCCTCGGGGGCGAGCACGCTCGGGCCGGTGCGGCCGATGGAGCTGTTCGCGCCGAGGCCGATGGACCGGTACACGTCGGGGCGGGTGGCCTTGAGGACCAGGGCCCAGCCGATGCCGATGGCGGCGGCCAGCGGGAACAGGGCCGGGATGATCCAGCGCAGCGACGAGGTGGGCTCGACGCCGAGCAGGCCGGAGAAGTTGCTCACGGAGATGACGACCATCGCGGTGAGGGCCAGGACCGCAAGGCCCGGGGCGATCTGCCGCCGCCAGGCGGACTCGCCGTTGGGCTCGCGGTTGAAGAAGCCGATGACGGCCACGGAGGTGGCGGTGATCAGGAGGAGTACGCCGAACGCGCCGCTGGTGCCGGCCCAGAAGAACAGCTGGGTGAGCGGGTCGAGGCCGGCGGCGGCGTACACGACGATCACGAGGAGGCCGAGCGCGCTCTGGGCCAGGGAGCCGACCTTGGGCGCGCCGGACCGGCGGCTGGTCCGGCCGAACGCGGCGGGCAGCACCCGCTCGCGGCCGAGGGCGAACGCGTACCGGGCGATGGTGTTGTGGAAGCTGATCATGGCCGCGACGAGGCTGGTCAGCAGGAGCGCGTGGCCGATGTGGACGGCCGTGGTGCCCAGGTGCGCGCCGGCCAGCACGAAGATGGTCTCCGGGCCGTCCTTGCGGGCGGTGTCGACGATGTTCTGCGGGCCGGTGGCCACCGTCATCGCCCAGGCGGACAGGGCGTAGAGGCCGGCGATGATGCCGACGGAGACGTAGGTGGCGATCGGCACGGTGCGGCGCGGGTTCTTGGTCTCCTCGGCGAACACGGCCGCGCCCTCGAAGCCGACGAAGCCGGTGACCGCGATGACGAGCAGCGCGCCCAGGCCGGACACGAACAGGTTGCCGGGCTTGAGGGTCTCGTAGCTGACCGTGCCGCCGGACGGGTTGAGCAGGCTGGACGCGTCGTAGACCACGATCACGGCGATCTCGGCCACGAGCAGGACCGCCAGGATCTTGCCGTTGATGTCGACCCGCATGACGCCGAGGATCGCGACGAGCGCCCACGAGACCAGGGCGATGGCCCACCACGCCAGGTCGAGGCCGAACCACTCGTCGAGCAGCGGCTTGGCGATGAAGCCGAAGCCGCCGTACAGGCCGACCTGCATCATGTTGTACGCGAGCAGCGCGACCCACGCGGCCCCGATCCCGGCCGGCCGGCCGAGTCCCCGGGTGACGTACGTGTAGAAGGCGCCCGCGTTGGACACGTGCCGGGCCATCGCGACGTACCCGACGGAGAACAGGATGAGGACGGCGGCGACGGCGAGGAAGGCCAGGGGGAGGCCCGTGATGCCGGTGACCGCGTACCCGGTCGTGATGACGCCGCCGACGACGGTCAGGGGGGCGGCGGCCGACATGACGAAGAAGACGACGGCGGGCACGCCTAGTCTGCTGCTCGCCAACGCCTGGGACACGCGGTCCGGGCGGTTGCGTCCGGTCTTGGACATGGGGGGTGTCTTCCTTCGGATGGGGGATGGGGAGGTGCACGGGGGGAGACGTGGGGGCGTCAACCCCTGTGGGTCAGGACGGCGTCCCCGACGGCCGCTTCGACGTGCCCGGCGAGTTCGCGCAGGGAGGCCGGCAGGGTCGACACGATCCGCCGCAGGTACCGCCGGGCGGCCGCCTGGTTGCCGTCCCACACCACGGTCTCGAACAGCCCGGCGGCCTCGATGAGCGACGCGAGGGCCATCTCGTGCAGGTCCATGGGCCGGCCCTCGGTGAGCGACATCCGGAGCCGGGGCGCGGGCCAGCCGGTCTGGGCGAAGTCCACGGGCACGTACTTCACGGTGGTGCGCCACAGGATCCGCGACTCCTCGCGGTGCAGGAAGCCGAGTTCGACGAGCCGGTGGGCGACGTTCTCGGAGGCGTTCTGGCTGAGGTAGGCCAGCCAGGTCCGGATGTCGCGGTGCTGCGGGGAGCCGAGCATGTCGCCGAGGACGACGGCGGCGAGCGGGTCGGCGGGGGGCTGGCGGTCGATGACGGTGACGATGCCGTTCTCGATGGCCAGGCACTGGAACAGGACCAGTTCGCCGAGGAGCGCTCCGGCGAGCCCGAGGTCGGTGGCCCTGCCGTGCAACCGGCGACGCCCGTCGGTGTCGTCGTGGGCGATCAGGAAGAACTCGTCGGCGAGTAGCACCGGGGTTGTCTCCTAGAAACGGGCCATGGTCGCGAGGCGTGGGCGGGACCTCGTAAACATCACTGGATGTATTGATGTGTCGGGCGTGCCGTGCCAAGCAGGGTCGATGCGGCTACAGAATAGGTGTGCGTCTCCCCGTGGGCAACCAGCCACAGTGGGTTATCAGCCTGCCGGCACCCCTGGCCTGCGCACACTCCATTGTGATCTGCGCCTCACCCCTCCGGTCAAAGTTGATCATCCGTCCGGACGGGTGATACATAATGTATTACATCCGATCCACAGTGGATGTCGCCGGGGGAGCCGGCGTGGGATACACCAACTCAAGGAGTAGGCATGCGCAAGTACGCACAGCGGGGCGCGGCGGCGGCGGTTCTCGCCGGTCTGGCCACCGCGGGGCTGATGGTCGCGGCGGGTCCGGCCTCGGCCAGCAGCAGCGAGTCGTGCAGCTCGACGTTCTCGGGCGGCGGCATCACGTACCGGGTCTGCGTCTACACGGACGGCGCCTCGGCGCACTCCTACGCGCAGGTGACCGGGGGCAGCCCCTTCAGCCCGGTGAACGTGTTCACCGGCGGCCGCAGCTACGTCGTCGGCGGCGCGCAGCTCGGCCAGAACTCGGGCCCGTCCCGGGTCTACGGCAACGCGCAGTACTTCCTCGGCGGCGACGCGGTCGGCTGCGGCGCGACCGTGAAGGCGGAGTTCAACGCGAGCGCGAACTACGGCCCGTTCGGTCCGACGGTCACCGTCGAGAAGACCGTGGTCTGCTAATCGGCGGGAACTGAGGAGGGGTGGCCCGGGCGAGAGCCCGAGCCACCCCTTTCGGCTTCAATTGTCTGCAAAGTCGACTAGTCGTCCTCAGTGGTCGAATGAGCGGTCGCGCGACTGTACATGATGGATTAAGTCAGTCCGGTTCTCGTCGCTAATACGGTCGGAGAATCGACGGTCAACGCGTCGCTCCCGTCCATTCCCGCACCACCACACTCGCCATCAGTCGCGGGGCCGGCGCGGCGTCCCCGGAACGGCGGGCGGTAGGCACCATGGCGGGCACCGGGAATTCCAGTGTGACCGAGGTGACCAGGGTCCACGCGGTCGAGACCGCCGGCAGCGTGGACTCGCCCTGGGTGGCCCAGTCGGCCGTCAGCAGCTTCGTGGCGGGGCTGCCGCCCTCCGCCCAGCGCCGGGTGGCCAACGCGGGGTCGGGCAGCCGGTGCAGGCCGAACAGGCAGGCGATGTGGGTCGGGACATGGGGTGTGTCGGCGGCGAACATGGCGTCCTTCGGCCAGGCCCTGACCAGGTCAGCCTGGCCGCGGGCCGTGGCCAGCGCATCGAGTCGCGACAGCTTGGCGGGATCGACGTCGACCGCGTAGACGACCCCCGTCGGGGCCACGGCCGCCGCGATGGCGAGGTTGTCCTCGCCGGTGCCGGCGCAGTAGTTGATGACCCGGTCGCCGTCGGAGCATCGTCCGATGCTCAGTACGGCGCGGGTCGTCTCGGCGAGCGCGATGCGGTAGGTGGCGGCCATGTACTCCGACGACGTGAGTGCTTCACTCATTGCCGGGTTCCTTATCGTCAACGGGGGGTGTCAATCGATAACTCGGCCAGGCTATGGCAAAGATTTGGCCCAATCAAGCAAACCGGTGTCACGATCTCGGGAAAACAAATTTTCTCCAGCTATTGACTTCTGATCATTTTCGCCGGGTCCCGAATTGGTGCGCCATTTGCAATAGAGGGCGTCCCTCCGGGTCGGGTTCACGACTGACAAAACCGCAACTGAGCGTTGTAATACCAGGCTCCGGCCCCGGTCCGCGCTCCGTGCGGCGGGGCGACTCCGGACCCCGGGTGTCCCGGGTGACGACTGCGGCTAATTCGGGAATCTACCCGTTTGCCGAGTTTCTCATGATTCACTGATTGCCAACCGGCGGGGCGCGTCCCCGCAGGTCACGGCTGTTATTTCGGTGGAACGTTCACACAGTGGACATCCTTTGACCGGTGGTACTGAAGGCGATGAATATCAAACCTGCTGTACCACCCCTCTCAAGGAGTACCCAATGTCTCCACTCTGGTTACGCTCCGGAGTTGCCCTCGGCACTCTGCTCGGCGCGATCGCCGTCGGCTCCGTCCCCGCCCAGGCCGCCCCCACCGACGACACCACCCTCCGGCAGACCGTGGCGACCACCCTCGTCGCCCAGCACGGCGCCCAGGCCCGGGCGGCGTACGCGAGCCCGGCCCTCGCGGCCCCAACCCTCGAGACGATGGTCGAGCCCAAGCGCCGGTCCGGTGCCTGGGTCTTCGGCGGCGCGATCATCCGGGTCCCCGGCGGGGTCGAGGCCTCCCCGGTCACCGCCCTGTTCCTCGCCCAGCGGGTGCGCGGCGCGTGGCGGGTCACGCTGGAGGGCACCCCCGAGTTCGGCGCGGCGGCCCGGCAGGCTCCGCTCGCCGTCGTGGACGCCGAGGAGAAGGCGCTCTTCAACCAGCCGGCCCCCCTCGCCGGCACGCCCACCGGGCTGGCCCTGCCGTGGGAGCAGAACAAGGGCTGGGCGCACTGGGGCGTGCACGGCAACTCGGGGACCTCCCGGCCGTACAACTCGATCGACTTCTACGGGGGCGACGGCAAGGTCCGCACCTCCCGGGCCGGCAAGCTCTACCGGTTCTGCACCACCGGCGGCACCTGGCCCTTCCTGAAGGTGGTGCACGACAACGGCTACACCACCGGCTACTACCACCTGCGCAACACCACCACCAAGGCCGACGGCTCCGACGTCACCCTCGGCGAGCAGCTCGGCAACATCGCCGAGGAGCTGCCGTGCGGCGGCTCGGCCAACGGCGACCACACCCACTGGACGCTGTGGCAGGGCAGTACCGCCATCGCGGTCCAGGGCAAGGACATCGGCGGCTGGACCTGGTACGAGGGCACCAGCGCCTACCAGGGCTACGCGGAGCGCAACGGCACCAAGATCTACGGCAACACCTGCTGCAACCTGGTCAACTACGGCGGCGGCGGCCCCACCCCGACCGGTACGACCGGCACGGTCAACTCGGGCACCTTCACCACCGTGAACGTGCGCAGTGGACCCGGCACGACGTACTCGGTGGTCGGCTCGCAGGCGCACAACGACGTCATCCAGGTCGCGTGCGTGGCCACCGGCGGCTCGGTCACCGGCCCGTACGGCACCACCTCGGTCTGGGACCGCAAGCCCGACGGCGGGTACATCTCGGCCGCGTTCGTGAAGCTGACCGCGGGCCAACCGGCTCCGCCGGCCTGCTGAGTAGGGCTACCTGGCGGTAACATGGGGTTCCCGGTGCGAGGAGGAACCCCATGTCCGCCACCCACGAGGTGACCAACCAGGTGCCGCCGCTGGTCGGGCGCGATCTCGCCGAGGACCCCGCGCTCCTGGAGGGCGTCGGGCGGGAGGGCGCGGACTGGTCGGTCCCGACCCTGCGCGAGCTGGGCACCCTGGCGGGCACGGAACACTCCCGGGACCTGGGCCGGCTGGCCAACGAGAACGAACCGGTGCTGCGCACCCACGACCGGTACGGGCACCGGATCGACGAGGTCGAGTTCCACCCGGCGTGGCACGAGCTGATGACCACCGCCGTCGGGTACGGGCTGCACGCCGCGCCCTGGGCCGACGACCGCAAGGGCGCGCACGTGGCCCGCGCCGCCCAGTTCTACGTCTGGGGCCAGGTCGAGGCCGGGCACAGCTGCCCGGTCTCCATGACCTACGCCGTGGTGCCGGCCCTGCGCCGCAACCCGGAGCTGGCCGCCCGGTTCGAGCCGCTGCTGACCTCCACCGTCTACGACTTCGGCCTGCGCGAACCGTCGACCAAGCGCGGGCTGGTCGCCGGCATGTCGATGACCGAGAAGCAGGGCGGCTCGGACGTGCGGGCCAACACGACGACGGCGGTCCCGCGACCGGACGGGACCTACCGGCTGACCGGGCACAAGTGGTTCACCTCCGCCCCGATGTCCGACCTGTTCCTGGTGCTCGCCCAGGCCCCGGCCGGGCTGTCCTGCCTCCTGCTGCCCCGGGTGCTGCCCGACGGCACCCGCAACCCGATGCGCCTGGTCCGGCTCAAGGACAAGCTCGGCAACCGGTCCAACGCCTCCGCCGAGGTGGAGTACGAGGACGCGACCGGCTGGCTGGTCGGCGACGAGGGCGACGGGGTGCGCACCATCCTGGAGATGGTCAACATGACCCGGCTGGACTGCGTGCTCGGCGCGGCCAGCGGGATGCGGACCGGGGTGCGCGAGGCGGCCCACCACACGACGTACCGCACGGCGTTCGGCAAGGCCCTGCGCGACCAGCCCCTGATGCGCAACGTGCTCGCCGACCTGGCGCTGGAATCCGAGGCCGCCACCACGGTCGCCCTGCGCCTGGCCGGGGCCAAGGACCGGGGCGAGGACGACTTCCGCCGCCTGGCCCTGGCCGTCACCAAGTACTGGGTCTGCAAGCGCGGCCCCGCGCACGCCGCCGAGGCCCTGGAGTGCCTGGGCGGCAACGGCTACGTCGAGGAGTCCGGCATGCCCCGGCTCTACCGGGAGGCCCCGCTCGTCTCGATCTGGGAGGGCTCCGGCAACGTGGCCGCCCTCGACGCGCTGCGCGCCATGCGCCGACCGGAGACGGTCGAGGCGTTCCAGGCGGAACTGGCCCTGGCCGTCGGCGTCGACCCGCGCTACGACGCCGCGCTGCGGGCCCTCGCGCTGGCCGACGCGACCGAGGCGGGGGCGCGCCGGCTGGTGGAACGGCTCGCGCTGCTGCTCCAGGCCTCCCTGCTGATCCGGTACGCGCCGCCGGCCGTCGCCGACGCGTTCTGCGCCTCGCGGCTCGGCGGGGACTGGGGGATCGCGTTCGGCACCCTGCCGGCGGGCGCGGACCTGACGGGCATCCTGGCGCGGCTGGGCTGACCCGCCCGGCCGATCCGCCCCCTCGACCCGGCGGCCCCGCCCGGGCCACGCACCGGAGCGCCCTCCGGCGGCGGAGCCGGCGGATCCCGTGCCGGGTGCCCCGGACGGCCGCCGCGCGCCGGGGGAGGTGTCGCCGTAACCCCCTGATCGTGGTGTATTTCGATCGACCGGTGGCGGGCGCGCGGGCCAGGATGGGGCGATGCTGAGACCCGACGTCCTCGACTACTACAACCGCGGCGGCGAGCGCACCCGCCTCGCCGCCGGCACCGGCCTGCTGGAGTACCTCCGCACCTGGGACATCCTCGAACGCGCCCTCCCGGCCGCCCCGGCCGACATCCTCGACGTCGGCGGCGCGACCGGCGTCTACGCGGCCCCGCTCGCCGCCGCCGGCCACCGGGTGCACGTCGTCGACCCGGTCCCCGACCACGTGGCCGCCGCCGGGGCCCTGCCCGGGGTCACCGCCGCCGTGGGCGACGCCCGGGCCCTCGACGTCGCCGACGCGAGCGTGGACGCGGTGCTGCTGTTCGGCCCGCTCTACCACCTGACCGACCGGGCCGACCGGGTGCTGGCCTGGGCCGAGGCCCGCCGGGTGCTCCGGCCGGGCGGGGTGGTGCTCGGCGCGACGATCGGCCGGTTCGCGTCCCTGTTCGACGGCTTCGTCAAGGGGTACGCCGCCGACCCGCTCTTCGTCGGCCTGGTCCGCGACGTCCTGGCGACCGGCGTGCACGGCGGCGGCCCGTACTTCACCACCGCCTACTTCCACCACCCCGACGAGCCGGCGGCCGAGGCGCGCGACGCCGGGCTGGCCGTGCGCCGGGTGGTGTGTGTGGAGAGTGCACTGTGGATGGCCGGTCGGCTGCCGGAGGTGCTCGCGTCCCCCGATCAGCGCGCGCTGATGCTGGAGCTGCTCCGGGGCATCGAGGAGGAACCGGCCATGCTGGGCACAAGTAGCCATCTGATCACGGTCGCGGGGCTCTTAAGTGACTCTTAAGCACAATGCCTTTTCTTCTTAAGTCAGAGTTTGGCTAAGTTGCGTCACCCCCTAGCAAGCGGAGGACGCATTGAACCCCCTCACTGCCAGTCGACTGCGGCGATCCGCCCTCGCCGCCGTCGCACTCGGTGCCACCGTCGCGTTCGTGGCCCCGGCCACGGTCACGGCCGCGGCCCCGAGCGCACCGGCCGCCGTGTGGGCCGCGGGCACCCGGGCGTACCTGGTGATCACCGCCCCCAACGACACGACCGGTGCCAAGACGGCCGTGGCGAACAACTCGGGCACGGTCTTCGCCTCGTACGACGCGATCGGCGTCGTCGTCGCGCACTCCTCCTCGGCGTCGTTCGCGGCGACGATGCGCGGCGTCTCCGGCGTCCAGCAGGTCGGGGCGACCCGGACCTCGGACGTGCCGGCCGACGCGTACAACCCGGCGCTCCCGCCGAACCCGACCCAGAGCACCACCACCCTCGCCGAGTCCAACCGCTGGGACATGACCCAGATCAAGGCGGACCAGGCGTGGGCGGTCACCACGGGCTCGTCCTCGGTCAAGGTCGGCATCCTCGACACCGGGGTGGACGACCAGCACCAGGACCTGTCGCCGAACTTCAACGCGGCTGACTCCGCGTCCTGCGCGTACGGCAAGGCCGACACCCGCACCGGCGCGTGGCGCGACGTCGGCCAGCACGGCACGCACGTCGCCGGCACCGTCGCGGCGGCCAAGAACAGCAAGGGCGTCATCGGCGTCGCCCCCGGGGTGAAGATCTCCTCGGTCCGGATCGCCGAGCCCTCGACCAGCCTGTTCTTCGCGGAGAACACGATCTGCGGCTTCATCTGGGCCGGGGACCACGGCTTCAAGGTCACCAACAACAGCTACTTCACCGACCCGTGGCAGTTCAACTGCCCGGACAACGTGGACCAGGCCGCCATCATCGAGGGCGTCAAGCGGGCCACGGCGTACGCGGAGGGCAAGGGCGTGCTGAACGTGGCCGCCGCCGGCAACTCCAACTACAACCTGGCGAACAAGACGACGGACTCCGAGAGCCCGAACGACTCGACGCCGGTCACCCGCACCATCACCAACGCGTGCATCGACATCCCGACCGAGCTGCCGGGCGTCGTGACCGTGGCGGCGATGGGCAACGGCAACGTGAAGGCGTCGTACTCCAACTTCGGCAACGGCATCATCGATGTCGCGGCCCCGGGCGGCGACGGCTCCAGCGGGGTCTACTCGACCCTGCCGGGTGGCAAGTACGGCAACATGAACGGCACCTCGATGGCCAGCCCGCACGTGGCCGGCGTCGCGGCGCTGCTCGCCAGCACCAACCCGACCGACACCCCGGCCCAGCTGCGGACGAAGCTGACCAGCCAGGCCAAGGACGTGGCGTGCCCGTCGGACAACCGGTGCACCGGCACGACGGCGAACAACGCGTTCTTCGGCGAGGGTCAGGTCGACGCGCTCAAGGCCGTGGGCTCCACGGTCCCGCCGGGCGCGTACTTCGAGAACCTCGCCGACGTGGCCGTCGCGGACAACGCCACGGTGACGTCCTCGATCACGGTCAGCGGCGTCACGGGCAACGCCCCGGCCACGCTGAAGGTCGGCGTGGACGTCAAGCACACCTACCGTGGTGACCTGGTCATCTCGCTGGTGGCCCCGGACGGCACGGTGTACCTGCTGGAGGACTTCGCGAACAACGACAGCGTGGCCAACGTGATCAAGACGTACACGGTCAACGCCAGTTCCGAGGTCGCCAACGGGGTGTGGAAGCTCAAGGTCCAGGACATCGCGAGTCAGGACGTGGGCAAGATCGACGCCTGGAACCTGACCTTCTAGAGGCCTGTGCCCCGGACCTTCTCCCCTCAGGAGGTCCGGGGCACCGCTCGCGCTTTCAGGGGAGGAGTGGCCCTGCTGGGAGGCTCTGGACACTCCTCCTCTGAAAGCCCTGGTCCCACCGCTTCCGCCGAAACCCGGGAAGATCCTTTTCCGGGTACCGGTCGAGGCGGTGTTCTTTTGGTCTACCGGCCCGCCGGGTCGCCGGCCCGCCACTCCCGCGCCAGCAGCGACCAGATCTCGTCGTCCAGCCGGCCGTCGGGCCCCGGGTTCACCTCGCGCAGCACCCCGTCCCGGCTCATCCCCAGCCGGCGGGCCACCGCGATGCTGCGCTCGTTGCCGGCGATGGTGCGCCACTCGACCCGGCTGAGGCCGCGCACCCCGAACGCCCAGTCCAGCAGGTACCCCACAGCCCGGGTCACCAGGCCGTTGCCCTGCGCGGACTCCTCCAGCCAGCAGCCGGCCTCGGCCACCCCCGAGGCGGCGTCGAACGACACGAACAGCACGCCGCCGACCAGGGTGCCGTCCAGCCAGATGCCCCAGATCCCGCCGGAGTCGGTGGCGACCCGCTCGGCGTAGCGGCGCAGCACGTGCCGGGCGCCGTCCAGGTCGGCGGCCACGAAGGACGCGCCGACCCAGGGCGCGATGTGCGCGCGGCACCGGTCGAGGTTCGCCAGGAACTCCTCCGCCCGCCAGGGCTCCAGCGGTCGGAGTTCGGCGCGGTCACCGAGGGGCAGGGCGAACATGGCAGCCTCCTTATACATAACGAACGTTCGGTAGGTACGCTAACACGCATGCCCCCCGCCCGAGGAGATCACGAAGCCCGCCGCCGCGACGTCTCCGAGGCCGTCTGGCGGGTGCTCGCCCAGCGCGGCTTCGGCGGCCTGACCCTGCGCGCCGTCGCCGCCGAGATGGACGCCTCGACCGGCCTGCTCGTGCACTACTTCCCCAACAAGCGCGCCCTCGTCGGCCACGCGCTCGACGTGCTCTTCGAACGCACCGAGGCCCGGGACCGGTTCGAGCCGCCCGCCGAGGGCCTGGCGTCGCTGCGGTCCGGCCTGTGCGACATCCTGCCCCTGACCGGGGACGAGCCGGCCATGAGCAGGATCTGGGTCGGCTCCTGGGACGTCGCGCTGTCCGACCCGGAGCTGGGCGCCGAGCAGGCCCGCCGCTACGCCCGGTCGCGGGACAAGCTCCAGGTGCACGTCGAGGCGGCCCAGCGGCGCGGGGAACTGCCGGCCGGGGCCGATCCGTCCGATGTGGCGGCCACGGCGCAGTCGTTCGCGCTGGGGGTGGTGGTGCAGGCGCTGCTGGATCCTGCGGCGTTCCCGGCGGAGCGGCAGGTGAGCCTGCTGGACGAGTTTCTGGCGGGGCTGGCGGCGGGGGCCGGCACCGACGGGTAGCCGCTGTCCGCCGGGGCCGCGCCGGGTCGGCCGCGTCGTCGCGACCCGGGCCCGGCGCGGCTGGGTCAGGTCGGCGCGCCCCGCCTCAGGCCAGCTCGGCCAGGAGCCCCCGCACCGCCGCCGAGACGTCCTCGGCCGACCACTCCAGGCTCCACGACGCCACCGTGACCTCGGTCTTCGACCAGCCCGGCGTGCCCGCGTCCCAGAAGCCGCCGAACAGCAACTCCCCGGTGCGTTCCGCCAGGGCCAGCCCGGCCTCGTTGACCCGCTCCGCCGGGTACGGCAGCCAGACCTGGAACTCGTGGGTGTGCGGCACCTCCGGGTGCACCGTCACGTGTCCGGCCAGCGCCCGTGCGACCACCTTGGCGTGCGCGAGGTACTCCGGCAGCCGGGGCAGTTCCGTGTCGAGCCCGATCAGCCCGGACAGCGCCGCCGGCCACTGCTGGAACAGGTTGCCCCCGTACCGGTGCCGCCACGCCCGGGCCTCCGCCACGAAGTCCGCCGGGCCGGCCAGGGCCGCGCCGGAGATGCCGCCGAGGGTCTTGTAGAAGGACACGTACACCGAGTCGGCGAGCGCGGCGATCTCCGCGAGGCCGTGCCCGAGGTGCTCCGTGCACTCCCACAGCCGGGCCCCGTCGAGGTGCACCTTCGCGCCCCGGTCCCGGGCGGCGGCGACCGTGGCGGTCAGTTCGTCCCAGGTGGGCAGCAGGAAGCCGGCCTCGCGGAGCGGGAGTTCCAGCATCAGGGTGTCGAAGGGCTCGCAGCCGGCGACCTCGTCCGGGGTGGGCAGCCGGGGCGCGGTGGTCGGCCACACGGCCCGCAACCCGGACAGCGTCGAGTACGCGTGCCGCTCGTGCACCTCCGGGTGGAACAGCGGGTGCATGGCCACCGTGCCGCCGTGGACGCGCAGCGCCACCTGCTGGGCCATCGTCCCGGTCGGGAAGAACAGGGCCCCCTCGGTGCCGAGCAGCTCCGCGACCCGGGTCTCCAGGGCGGTGACCGGCCCGCCGTCGCCGTACATGTCCCCGCGTTCGAAGGCGCCCACGTATTCGGTGAGCTGGGCGAGCCGCTGCCCGGGGGTGGGCGCGGGCGCGCCGCCGAGCCATCTGCGGCACCCGCGCATGATCCGGCGCCGCTGTTCCACCGCTGTCTCCGTCATCCGTCGATCTTGCCACGGGGGAAAACGGCTGGCGCGGTCCGCGACAATCAACCCCATGATCCGGTACTCGACCGACACCTCCGACCTGCGCGCCGACCGGTTTGCGGGCTTCTTCGTGGGCTGGCCCGCCGCGCCCACCCCCGAGGCGCACGCCGCCGCCCTCCGGGGCAGCCACCGGGTGGTCCTCGCCCTCGACGGCGACCGGATCGTCGGGTTCGTCAACCTGATCAGTGACGGCGTGCTCACCGGCTTCGTGCCGTGGCTGGAGGTGCTCCCGGAATACCAGGGCCGGGGGATCGGCGCACAGCTGGTACACAGGATTCTTACCGAAGCCGCACATCTCTATTCCGTGGACCTCGTCTGCGATCCCGACGTGAAGCCGTTCTACGAGCGTATGGGCATGATCGAGCTGGTCGGGATGGGTGTCCGGCACCGGTCGGTGCTGGGGCACTTCCCCCTGAGCCCGGAGTTATGCGTCTGATCGAGGACAATGCGTCCACTGTGGTCAATCTAGGCTCCTCGCACCGTGCTCACTACTCTCGGTGATCACGTCGTGAAGGGGAACCGCCATGCGAAGAACCCCCGGAGCGCTCCTCGCGCTCGCCCTGCCCCTGTCCCTCCTCGTGGTCCCGTCGGTGGCGCAGGCCGCACCCGTACCGGGATCGAACGTGCTCTACACCACCGACGCCCAGTTCGACCAGGGCGTGCCGAACGACGTGAACCACGACGCGCCCAACGGCAACCAGCTGCAACTGGACAAGGCCCAGGCGTTCTTCCCGTTCGTGAACATCGCCGCCTCGGCGCGCGGCACGATGGTGCGCGCCGACGTCGACACCGGCGCGATCGTCGGCGAGTGGAACTCGGCGCCCGCCGGCCAGGGCAGGGACCCGTCCCGCACCACGGTCGACCGGTTCGGCAACACTTGGCTGTCCAACCGGGCCGAGGCCGGCGGCGGCAAGGGCTCCATCACCCGGGTCGGCGTGATCGTCGGCGGCACCCGGGTCAACTCCGACGGCACCCCGAACCCGGTCGGCGACTACCTCGCCGGCCCGTTCGGCTACAACACCTGCGTCGACCGGAACTCCGACGGGCTGTTCGCCACGTCCCGGGGACTCGGCGACATCCGGCCGTGGACCAACGCGGGCGGCGCGGACAGCAACGGCGGGGTCACCACCGCCGCCGACGAATGCCTGATCAACTACACCCGGGTCGCCGGCACCAACACCCGCACCGTGGCCGTGGACGGCAACAACGACGTGTGGACCGGCGGCTCCAACACCGCGCACCAGAAGGTCGACGGGGTCACCGGCCAGACCGTTCCCGGCAGCTCCTTCAACCTGGGCTGCGGGGGCTACGGCGGCCTGATCGACAAGGCCGGCACCCTGTGGTCGGCCCGGTACGGCGCCAACCTGCTGCGCTACGTCCCCGGCACCGGTGGAGCGTGCCTGGACACGACGCACGGCGACTACGGCCTGGGCATGGACCCGGTGACCGGCGAGATCTGGCACACGACGGTGCAGTCCAACGCGGTCGTCAAGCTCGCCCCGAACGGCACGGTGCTCGGCACGTACCAGCACGGCAACCAGTACGCGCAGGGCGTGGCGGTCGACCGGAGCGGCAACGTGTGGGTCGCGCACTCCATCCTGGGCGCGCAGACCACGGTCGGGCACCTGCGCACCGACGGCACGTACGTCGGCAACGTGACCCTGCCCGGCGGCTCCGGACCCACCGGGGTGTCCGTCGACACCAACGGCAAGGTCTGGGTCGCGAACCTCAACACCAACAACGCGATGCGGATCGACCCGGCCGCCGGGGCGGTCGGCGGCGGCGGGCACCGGATCGGCGCGGTGGACCTCACCGTGGACCTGGGCGCGGGCGCCAACCCGTACAACTACAGCGACATGACCGGGTCCGTGCTCGGCGAGATCACCGCCCCGCAGGGCACCTGGAACGTCGTGCAGGACGCCGGGTTCGCGGGCGCGCCGTGGGGGAAGGTCACCTGGAACACCGAACCGCAGGGCAGCGTGCCGCCGGGTACGTCGATCACCGTGGAGGCGCGCACCGCCGACACGGAGGCCGGACTCGCCGCGAGTCCGTACCTGCCGGTGGGCAACGGGGTCCAGTTCGGACTCGTCGGCCGGTACATCGAGGTCCGCACGACGCTGAGGGCCAGCCCCAACGGGGCCAGTCCGATCCTGTCGGACCTGCGGATCCAGACGTCGAAGCGGGCGGGCACCTTCTCCTGTCAGGCGACGGCGCTCAACCTGGCCGGCATCATCGTGACCCGGGCGAACCCGCCGGACGTGCCCTGTGTCGACGACCACGAGGTGCTGGCGAACGCGAACCTGTCGGCGGGCATCGTGACCGTGAAGCTCACGGCGCTCGACGCGGTCACGAGCCTGACGCCGGACAACCAGAACCTGCCGCCGGCGGCCGGGGACAACGCGACGTCCACGACACAGATCGACCAGAGCCGGATCACGGCGGGTGCCGTCATCCCGCTGGTCACCATCGAACTGGGGGTGGTGCGGTCGAAGGCGTCGGTGACCTGCGTGGCCGGGCCGAGCGGGCTGATCCCCGAACTGTCCGGCGCCTCGCACATCGCCAGCCTGAGGATCAACGGGGTGGCGGTCACCGTGGGCAGCGCCCCGCTGACCATCGCGCTGGTCGTGGGTGAGCTGCGGCTGAACAGCACGACGATCTCCGGCGGCGTGGTGGTCCAGCAGGCCGTGGCCCTGGACACCCTGCTCACCGACGTGGTGATCGGTGAGGCCCGGGCCAACGTCGAGGACGGGCCCTGCCACCTGTAGAGACACGGGGAGGGGGCGCCGCGGGCCGGCGGCGCCCCCTCCCCGCGGGTCACTGCGCGGCGTGCACCGCGATGTTGAACTCCCCGGTGCCCAGCGCCCCGTACAGCGACAGCCACAGGGGCAGGTACATCTCCAGACCGCGCGCCGCCCGGACCCCGCCCACGTCCAGCACCCGGGCCGCCGGCCAGCCGAACTCGCCGAGCAGCCCCCGGACCAGCTCCTTCGCGTCGGCGTCCTCGCCCGCGACGAACACGAGATGGTCCCCGGGCACCGTGTCCGGGCGGACCATCACGGAGGCCGTCACCGTGTTGAGCGCCTTGACGACCCGGGTCGCCGGGTACGCCGCCTGGATCCGCTCCGCCAGGCTGTCGGTGTTGGCCACCGCCAGGGTCGGCGGGAGCCCGGCCGAGAAGTCCAGCGGATTGGACACGTCGATCAGCACCTTGCCGGCCAGGTGGCGGTCCCCGGCGGCCGCGAGGGCCTCCAGGGAGCCGGTGCCGGCCGTGCAGTTGACGACGATCGCGCCGAACTCCGCCGCCTCGGCGAACGTCCCGGCCCGGCCGTGGTGCGCCGACGCCCAGGCGGTGGCGTTGTCGTTGCCGGCCTGGCGCGCGCCCATGGTGACGGCGTGCCCCAGTTCGACGAGCCGGCTGGCGATGGTCCGGCCCACGGTGCCGGTACCCAGTACCCCGATGTTCATGATCTTGATTCTAGGCCGCGACCGCCAGGGTGAGGCCGAACAGGCGGTCCGGGTCGGTCCACCAGCGGGTCGGCTCGAACCCGGCCGCGCGCAGCTCCGCCGCCACCCCCGCCTCCCGGAACTTCGCCGACACCTCGGTGTGCAGCTCCTCCTTGGCCGCGAACTCCACGGTCAGGTCCAGCCGCGCGAGGTGCACCCGCATGTCCCGCTCGGCCCGCAGCCGCATCTCGATCCACTCGCGCTCGGCGTCCCAGTGCGCGACGTGCTCGAACGCGTCCACGTCGAAGTCCGCGCCCAGCTCGCGGTTGAGCACCCGCAGCACGTTCCTGTTGAACTCGGCCGTCACCCCGGCCGCGTCGTCGTAGGCCCGGACCAGGGTGCCCGGGTCCTTGACCAGGTCCGTGCCGAGCAGCAGCCACTCGCCGGGCTCCAGGGCGCCGCGCAGGTCCGCGTAGAACCGGGCCCGCTCGTCGGGGATCAGGTTGCCGATCGTGCCGCCCAGGAACGCGACGAGGCGGGACTCGGCCCTGGGGATCAGCTCCAGGTGCCGGTTGAAGTCGGCCACCAGGGCATGGACCCGCATGTTCGGGTACTCCGCGTGCACGGCCACCGCCGCCGCCTTCAACGCGCTCACCGACACGTCCAGCGGCATGAACAGCTCCGGCGCCAGCGCGTCGAGCAGGAGGCGGGTCTTGTCCGAGGACCCCGAGCCCAGCTCCACCAGGGTCCGCGCGCCGGTCAGCTCGGCGATCTCGGGCGCCCGGGCGGTGAGGATGGCCCGCTCGGTGCGGGTCGGGTAGTACTCGTCGAGCTGGGTGATCTCCTCGAACAGCTCGCTGCCCCGGGCGTCGTAGAACCAGCGGGGCGACAGCCACTTCGGGGTGGCCGTCAGTCCGGCCGTGGCGTCGGCGCGCAGCTGTTTGGCCAGGTCGGTGTGGTCGAGGTAGATGTCGAGTTCCATCAGATGGCCTCCGTGGTCGTACCGGTCCGGGTCACGGTCACGATCCGGTGATCGTCCACCGCCACCCAGTCGCCGGCGGTGTCGAACGGTTCCGATGCCACGGTCCCGGGGCGGGTCCACAGCGAGTGTCCGCAGGTACTGGCCACGATCGTCTCCCCATCGGTCAGCAGTAGGTTGAGCCTGGCGGTCGGGGCCGCCTCGTACACCTCGGTCACGGTGGCGGCCACGGCCTTCACCGGGTCCATCCCGGACCGCAGCCGGTCGCGGACCAGCGCCCACACCAGGGCGGAGTCCGTCGGCGCGTCCAGGGTGATCAGGTCGAGCACGGGCAGCTTCGCGGCCACGCCGGTGATGATCTCCGGCCAGCCCCGGACCACGCCGTTGTGGCTGAACAGCCACTGGTCCTCGGTGAACGGCGCGCACGCCGTCTCCACCACCGGCATCCGGGGCGTGGCCGCGCGCACCGCGCCGACGATCGCGCCCGAGCGCACCGACCGCGCGAGGGAGGTGAAGTTGGTGTCGCCCCAGATCGGGACCGCGCGCCGGTACCGCACCGGGGGAGCGCCGTCGCCCGGGTACCACCCGACGCCGAAGCCGTCCACGTTGATCGTGCCGCCGCCGCGCATGTCCCGTGGGGCCCACGCCTGGTGCCGGAGCGAGTGCTCCGGGTCCAACAACAGCTCGGCCAGGGTGACCGGTTCTCCGACGTACGCCAGGTGACGGCACATGTGTTAGCTCCGTTCGTCGTCGTCAACATCCCGAGCGCAGCGGAACCCGGCGAAGATCTGCCGCCGGATCGGGTAGTCCCAGTTGCGGAACGTGCCCCGGCACGCCGCCGCGTCGGTGCCGAAGGAGCCGCCGCGCAGCACCCGGTACTCCGGCCCGAAGAACGCTTCCGAGTACTCCCGGTACGGGAACGCCCGGAAGCCCGGGTAGCCCGTGAACACCGAGGACGTCCACTCCCACACGTCGCCGACCAGCTGGTGCACGCCCAGCGGGGAGGCCCCGGCCGGGTACGCGCCCACCGGGGCGGGGGACAGGTGCCGCTGGCCCAGGTTCGCGTGCTCCTCGGTGGGGTCGTCGTCGCCCCACGGGTAGCGCCGGGACCGGTCGGTCGCCGGGTCCCAGCGGGCCGCCTTCTCCCACTCGGCCTCGCTCGGCAGCCGCTTGCCGGCCCAGCGGGCGTAGGCGTCGGCCTCGTACCAGCACACGTGCACCACGGGCTCGTCGGCGATCCGGGGCTCCGTGCGGCCGAACCGGGTGTACGTCCCGTCGGGGCCCCAGTGCGCCGGCCCGGTCAGCCCCGCCGCGCGCGCGTGCGCCCAGCCGTCGGGCGTCCACCAGCGCTCGTCGGAGTAGCCGCCGTCCCGGACGAACGCCTCGAACCCGGCGTTGGTGACCGGGGCCGCGTCGATCAGGAAGGCCGGCACGTCGACCCGGTGCGCGGGGCGCTCGTTGTCCAGGGCCCACGGCTCGAAGTCCGTACCCATCGTGAAGGGTCCCGCCGGCACCAGCACCTCGCCGGACACCGGACTCCCGGGCGGCGGCGGGACGGCCGGCAGCACGGGGTCGCCGACCCGGAGCTGGTGGGTGGCGAGCATCGTCTCGTCGTGCTGCTGCTCGTGCTGCACGATCATGCCGAACGCGAACGCGTCGGTCAGCAGGGGCCGGCCGTCCAGCGGGGCGGTCTCCAGCACGTCCTCGACCTTGTGCCGGACTTCCCGGACATAGCCCCGGGCCTCGGCGGGGCCGAGCAGGGGGAGCGAGGGACGGGCGGCGCGGGAGTGCTGGAAGGCGTCGTACAACGCGTCGATGTCGGACCGGACCGGCTCGCGGCCGCCGACGTCGCGCACCAACCAGAGTTCCTCCTGGTTGCCGATGTGCGCCAGGTCCCACACGAGCGGGGACATCAGGGGGGAGTGTTGCCGCACCAGATCGGCGTCGTCCACGGCGTCGGTCAGTAACAGGCTCCGCGACCGGGCCCGCTGCAACTCGCCAGCGACCCGGGCCCGAAGATCATCGGGGTCGGCCACATTTCCTCCTCGCACCCCCATTCTTGCCCACCACACGTCCCCAAGACCAGGATCAGGTGACTGAATGTCGACAATCAGGGGCAGCTCTCCGGCATGATCGGCAACTGTAACCGACCAGGTGTTCGAAAGAAGTCGCAGAAAGGTGTCGCCATCCCCACGTGCGGATGACGACACCTTGAAGGTCCGGGGTCCCGGTCGTCCCGTTGCCGGTCGGCCGCTGATCCGGACCCTCCCCGCCCCCCGGTCAGGGGCGCGGCCCACGAGGGGCCGAGGTCAGCGCCTGCGGGAGAAGCGGCGCGACCACCCGCCGGTCGCCGTGCCGACCGCGAAGTTCAGTGCGAGGAAGAGCAGGCCCGCCGTGGTGAGGGTCGTCGCGTCGATCAGACCCGGGTCGATGCCCGCGAGCTGGAAGAGCAACGCCAAGCCGAACAGCACGGCTGCGATGATGGCGAACATAGTGCCTCCTGTCGATGAGTACTTCCTATTGCCCCGTCCCGCCCGGTTCCAAACCCCGACCTGCCCCAAAGTGCCACCGGTCCTGCCCCGCGCGCCCTGTGGCGGACCCCACCCCCGGCGGGATCGTGAACTGTGGCCCTCGAGTGTCGACAGTGCGGTCAGGCGAACCCTGACGGCGCGGAGTTCTGTTCGGCCCCCTCGTGCGGGGCCTACCTCCGCTGGGACGGCCCCGCCGGCCAGCCCGTGCGGCAGCCGACCACGGCCGTACCCGTCGTGTCCCCCGGCGACCGGGCCGGCGCGTCCCTCGTCCTCGCCGACCGGCACGCGGCCGTCGAGCCGGGGGAGACGACGGCGGTCACCCTCAGTGTCCACAACGGAGGGACCCGGGTCGAACAGTTCACCCTCGCCGTCCTCGGCCCCGCCGCCGCGTGGGCCACCGTCGAACCGCCGACCCTGTCCGTGTACCCCGGCGACCGGGCCGAGGCCACCGTCCGGTTCGCCCCGCCGCGCGGCTCCGCCAGCCCCGCCGGCCGGGCGTCGTTCCGGGTCCAGGCCGCCTCGACCGTGCACCCCGGGCTGGTCGCCACGGCCGACGGCACCCTCGACGTGGGCGTCTACCGCGAACTCGGCGCCGTCCTCGTCCCCCAGAACACCTCCGGCCGGGGCCGCACCCGGCACCGCCTCGAACTGACCAACACCGGCAACGTCGTCGAACCCGTCCGGATCACGGCCAGCGACCCGGACGGCCGGCTCCGGTTCGGCGTCCCGGCCGGCGACGTGGCCGTCCCGCCCGGCGGCACCGCCGTCCCCCTCACCGTCACCGCGCCCTGGCGGTTCGTGGGCGCGCCCCGGCCCCACCGGTTCACCGTGCAGATCACGCCCCGCCCGCCCGCGCCGCCCGTCCGGCTCGACGGCGGCCGGGAGGCGGTGGCCCTGTTCACCCGGTCGGTGCCGATCCTCGTCGGGGTCCTCGTACTGCTCGCCGGGATCGGCTTCGGCGCGGCCAAGGTCGCGCCCCTGCTGACCAGCCAGCCGTCCGGCCCGACCCCGACCCCAGTCGCGACGGCGGCGAGCCCCGTGCCGAGTGTGTCGCCGCCGTCGCCCTCCTCCACCCCGTCCCCGTCCGCCTCGCGGTCACCGTCGCCCTCGCCCAGCCCGAGCGCCACGGCCGGGCCCGCCGACGCGTGCAAGCCGGCCTACGTGTGGCGGGAGGCGTTCCCGTCCGACCACGTGTGCGTCCTGCCGGCCACGCACAGCCAGGCGCTCGCCGACAACGGGGCGGCGTCCTCGCGGTGGACCAACGGCGCCTACGGCTCCCGGACCTGCGTCGCCGGCTACGTCTGGCGCGAGGCGACCCCCACCGACACGGTGTGCGTGACCCCGGCGACGCGCACCCTGACGGGGCAGGACAACGCGCAGGCCACGGCCCGGTCGCAGACCCCGCCGAAGAACTGCCGCTCCGGGTACGTGTGGCGCGAGGCGTTCTCCACCGACTACGTGTGCGTGACGTCGGCGGTGCGCACCCAGGCCGGCCAGGACAACGCCCAGGCCGGCGCGCGCCGCGAACCCAACGGGGGCCCGTCGGGGGCGGACACCTGCAAGGCGGGCTACGTCTGGCGGGGCGCGCGGGACGCCGACCACGTGTGCGTGCTGCCGGCGGTCCGGAGCCAGACGGCGGCGGACAACGCGGCGGGTGCGTCGCGGACGGTGCCCTGACGGCGCGCGCGGGCTCAGGCCAGCGCCGGTGTCCCAAGAACTCCGCCGGCTCGGGGCACCAGGCCAACAGGCGCTGCCGGCTCGGGCACCGGCCCGCAGACCCAGTCGGCCCCGGAGCCCGTCCCCGGGCCCGGGGTGCCCGATGGGGCACGGACCACTACCCCCACGACGGGACCAGCTGCCCGTTTCGGGCGACGGAGGCCCGGCACAAGATCTAGTTACGTCTCGACAAGGAGGACCGGATGCCCACCTACCAATCCCCCGGCGTGTACGTCGAGGAGGTCGAAGCCGGTTCGCGGCCCATTGAGGGCGTGGGCACCGCCATCGCGGCCTTCGTCGGCTTCGCGGCGGCCGGCCCGTACAACACGCCGACCCTGGTGTCGAACTGGAGCCAGTACACGAAGGCGTTCGGCGAGTTCGCCGAGGGCTGCTACCTGCCCCAGGCCGTGTACGGCTACTTCCTCAACGGCGGCGGCAACTGTTACATCGTCCGGGTGGGCGGCGAGCGCGCCGACGGGGAGACCGCCGAGCTGCCGGCCGGCCCGCAGGCCGTGCTGGGCCCGTACCGGGTCGCCGCCCGCGACCCCGGTGCCCGCGACCTGGTCGTGGAGGTCACCGGCCCGACGGGGGAGAACCCGCCCGACGACCGGTTCACCCTGGTCGTGAAGCGGGACGGCAAGGCCGCCGAGACGTTCGAGAACGTGACCGCCCGCAAGGGCCGCGACAACGTGGTGACCCGGGTGAAGGACGGCTCGAAGCTGATCACCCTGACCGAGCAGCAGACCGCCGGCGCGGCCACCCGGCCCGACCTCGGCTCGGTGGCACTGAGCGCCCCGCCCGCCCCGCCGGCCGTCCCCGCCCGGGTCGTCGCCGACGTGTACGTGGGCGACGTCTCCGACCGCACCGGCTTCGGCGGGCTGGAGGCCGTGGACGAGGTGACCATGGTCGCGGTGCCCGACCTGATGAGCGCGTACCAGGCCGGGGCCGTCGACGGCGAGACCGTCAAGGCCGTGCAGCTGGCGATGATCGCGCACTGCGAACTGATGGGCGACCGGATGGCCATCCTCGACGCGCCGCCCGGGCTCAACCCGCAGCAGGTCCGCGACTGGCGGATGAACGACGCCGGCTACGACTCCAAGTACGCCGCCCTGTACTACCCCTGGATCAAGGTCTTCGACCCGGCGACGGGCGCCAACAACTTCATCCCGCCCAGCGGGCACATGGCCGGGGTGTGGGCGCGCAACGACGCCTCCCGGGGCGTGCACAAGGCTCCCGCCAACGAGATCATCCGGGGCGCGGTGGCCCTGCAGACCCAGATGACGAAGACCGAGCAGGAACTGCTCAACCCGATCGGGGTGAACTGCATCCGGGCGTTCCCCGGGCGCGGGATCCGGGTGTGGGGCGCGCGCACGCTGTCGAGTGACCCGGCGTGGAAGTACCTCAACGTGCGGAGGCTCTTCAACTACCTGGAAGAGTCCATCATGAACAGTACCCAATGGGTGGTTTTCGAACCCAACGACGACGCCCTCTGGGCCCGGATCCGGCGCACGGTCGCGTCCTTCCTGGTCATGGAGTGGCGCAAGGGCGCGCTGTTCGGGCTCACCCCCGACGAGGCCTACTTCGTGCGCTGCGACCGGGAGACCAACCCGGCCGAGGGCATCGATCTCGGCCAGGTGGTCTGCGAGATCGGGGTGGCGCCCGTCAAACCCGCCGAGTTCGTCATCTTCCGGCTGTCGCAGTTCTCCGGCGGCACCAGCCTGGTCAACGAGTAGCGGAGAGGTAGAAGCGGATGGCGCTCCCCGATTTGGACAGCTCGGTCGGCCACTCGTTCGGGCTGGAGGTCGACGGCGTGATGATCACGCAGATCAACGAGGTCAGCGGCCTGAAGTTCGAGCAGGACGTGATCGAACTCAAGACGAACACCCCCGACGGCAAGTACATGATCAAGAAGTTGCCCGGCCGCGCCAAGGCCGGCGAGGTCACCTTCACCCGCGGCCTGACCGGCAGCAACAGCTTCGAGAAGTGGATGAAGGACTCGCGGCTCGGCAAGATGGCCGACGCCCGCAAGACCGCCGCCGTGATCATCTTCGACTACGAGCAGAAGGCCATCAAGCGCTACATCCTGCACGGGGCCTGGCTCAAGAGCCTGGAGATCGGCTCCCTGAAGGCCGGCGACACCAGCATCCTCACCGAGAAGGCCGTCGTCACCTACGAGGAGCTGATCGTCGAATGAGGCGCACCGCCCCGGCGCCGGCCGAGACCCCGGAGCGGCTGCGGACCGAGTTCGCGTTCGAGCTCCCCCGGGGGTACGTCGACCCCGCCGGCACCCTGCACCGCTCCGGCGTCATGCGGCTGGCCACGGCCCGCGACGAGCTGGTCCCGCTGCGCGACGACCGGGTCCGCGAGAACCCGGCGTACCTCACCGTCGTCCTCCTCGCCCGGGTCATCACCGAACTCGGCGACGTGACCGACGTGCACGCCGGCGTCGTGGAGGACCTGTTCGCGGCGGACCTCGCGTTCCTCCAGGACCTGTACCGCCGGATCAACAGCGAGGGCCACACCCGCGCCGGGGTGGCCTGCCCCTCCTGCGGACACGCGTTCACCGTGGACATGGCGGGCGGTGGCCGCCCGGGGGAATCGTGACGTACGCGACCGACCGGCTGCACGAGGAGATCGCGTACGTGGCCTACCACTTCCACTGGGCGCTCGACGACATCCTCGACCTGGAGCACGCCGACCGGCTCCGGTACACGAACGAGATCGCGAAGATCAACACACGGATGAGAGGGCCGGGCTGATGGGGTACGACACGGGGCCCGCGCCGGACCGGCTCGGGGGAGGCGGCCGGCTCGTGGTCGGGGAGCTGGGCGCTGCCGGGGGTCGGGGCGCGGCTGGCGGCTGGGCCGTGGGCGGTGGCCTGGCCGTGGGCGGCGGACGCGGGACGTGTGACGTCGTCGGCATGGAGCAGAAAGTGGCCCAGGGCTGGCCCGTCGTAGGGGGTCGCAGCGACCGGGTCACGGCGTTGACAGCGGTCCGGGGCGGATTCGTGGGCGGCGGCCGGTCCGCTGCCCACGGTTGCGTCGAAGCCCGGAAGTCGTGGATCAGGGGCCGGTGCGTCGGGTTGTGTCCGCTGGTGGTCGGAGGGCGTTTCGTGGCGTACGGCGGCGGCGAGGCCCGGATGCGATCGTCGGTCCTGGCTGGGCGCGCGGGAACCTGCCCGCTCGTGGCGCGGGGGCGGTGAAGGCGATGTGGCCGTGGAAGCGTGCCGCCCCGGCCGACGCGTCTGGGCCTTCGGCCACGGGCGGGACCTCGCCGCAGGCCGGGCGGGGCTCGTCGTTGCCGGAGGTCGCGCGGGCGCCCGTCGGGGACTGGCGGCACCTGCCGCCGTTGCAGCGGGTCGTCGCCGAGCATCCGGTGACGAACCCGACCGCGCGGTTCAGCGCCGGACTCGCCGCCTGGCAGGACCCGACGTTCCTGGCCCCGTTGCGGCACGCGGTGGGACCGGGGGAGCCGTCCGGGACGGTCGAGGTCGCACCGGTGCCGCCGGCTGCTTCCGAGCGGGCGGACGAAGGGCTGCCCGCCGTGGAGCAGGGGACGGTGTCCCGGCTGGTGGACCGGGTGGTGCAGCGGTTCGGCGGCGGAACCGGTGACGGCGGACGGCCCCGTGCGGCACGGAATCCGGAGTTCGGTGCCGTGCCCATGACCGGTGGCCAGGCGGACACGGGTCTGCCGCTGGCCCCGATGACCGAGCCCCCGACCTCCGGAACCCGGCCCACAGCGGACAGCGGCCGGTGGCCGGGCACCGGCGTGGGCGAAGCCGCGGTCCAGCGCTCGGTCGGCGGGTCCCACGACGGGTCACCCGCAGGCGGCACCTCCCTGGCGGGGCCCTCGGACGGAGAGCTCGCGGCCGGTCAGAGTGTCGCCCCGCACGCTCACCCGGGCCATGACGACACCGGGCACCTGGGCTGGGACGACGCCGCCCACCTGGGCCGAGGCGACGCCGGGCACCTTGGCTGGGACGACACTGGGCACCTTGGCCATCCGCATGACGAGTCGAGCCAAGACACGGCCACGGCCGGTGCCGCCTCGTCGGTGCAGCGCGACCTCGCGGACGCGCCGCTGCTCGGTGTGACCGCGTCTCTGGCCTCCGCCCGCGACGGTGCCGACCCGGCAGTCGATCCTGGCGGGCCCGCCGGAGCCGGAGACCGGGGCATCGGGGCCGGCGACCTCGGCCCAGGTCGCACCGGGACCGTCCCCCCGGACCCCACGTCCTCCCACGGCGGGCCGGCCGTCCAGCGCGAACTCTCCATGGCCCCGGGCGACGGGCCGGCCATGGGACCGGGCGGCGGCCCGACCGACGGCTCGGCGGACGAGGCGATCCCCGGTGTGGGGGACGGGTCCGTGGGCACGCCGTTCGGCCTGTACCCGGGATCCACCGCCACCTCCGGCGAGATGGCCAGCGACAGTACCGGCCTGATCTCCGGTGGTCTCAGCTCCGGCACGTTCACGACAGGATCGGCGTCGGGCACGGGCGGGCACAGCTCGGCAGGCTCCTCTCTCCAGCGTTCGACCAGCGCTGACCCGTCGTCGGACGGCCAGACGTCATCCGGCCGGAGCTCCGCACCCGGCCAGGCGGGACCTGGTCGGGGCACGGCGCCTGGTCGGGGAACGGCGCTTGGTCAGGGCACGGCGCCTGGTCAGGGCACGGCGTTCGGCTCGGGCCCTACAGGACCTACGGGGGTCTCGGGAGCCTCAGGGGCGATCGGCGGCCCGACCGGCGCGACCGGGAGTGCCGGCGCGACCGCGCAACGGTCCGTGGGCGACGGTCCGCGACGCCGCCGGCTCGGCCTCGGCGCGCCCCTGGCCCCGGGTGAGCTGCCCACGGCCCTCCAGCGCGAGGCAAACCCGGATCAGGGGGGTACCGGCCACCACGACCGTTCCGCCCAGCGCACCACCGGCCTGCTGGGTGACCCCACCGATGGCCCCACCGGCCCCCCGGGCACCACCGTCGACTCCGCCTTCACCTCAGACTCCTTCCCATCCTCCAGCCCCACACAGGGCCCCTCCGGCCTCCTGGGCGGCCCCTGGGACTCCGCACAGGCGGACAGCCCCTGGGAGCCCGCGCGGTCGGGCGGAGCGGAAGGCCCCGCCGACCTGTCGGCCACCACTGGCTTCGATGACCTATCGGATGCCGGGGCCACTTCGGTTCTGTCCGCCGGCACCGGAGACTCCACGGGCCTGCTCGGCGCACATGGCCTGGGCGACAGCGGTGACGCCGGCCTGCTCGGTACCCGTCGCCTGGGTGACAGCGGGAACTCCGCCGGCGAACTTCCGGGCTCCGCGAACGCGCTCGGCGGCACCGGGACAGCCGACCTGGCGGGCGGCATCCAAGGCTCCCGACCCGGCGGATCCGCGCCAGGGGGCGGCCCGGCGAGCGCCCCGACGGTCGGCGGAGTCGTGCAGCGCCTCGCAGGTGACAGTGGCCGAGATGGCGCCGATGGCTCCCCGTCGTGGAGCGGCCCGGGTGACCTGTCAGCCCAGAGCGCGCCGGCCACCGGTCCGACCTGGTCCGATACCGCCGGTGCCCTTCCCTTGGGCCCAGAGTCGACATCCACGGGGGACGGCCCGCCGGGGACGGTCCGGGTCCTCGCCGCACCCACTCCGACCCCCGGGCCGAGTACCGGTCTCCTCGGTCACCAGCCCCTACCCCTGGCCCTGCAACGAGCCCAGGATCCGTCCCACCCGGGGACGACCGCCCCGTTCCACCCCGGAGCATCGTCGCCCCACGCCGGGACGTCCTATCCAAGTCACGCCAGCCAGCCATCCCTCGCGGGGACAGTCACCGCGTCGAACCCCGGCACGGCCTCCGCGTCCCACGCCGGCATGTCCTCCCCGTTCCATGCGGGCATGGACTCCCCGTTCCACGCCGGAACGACCTCCCCGCCCTACGGCGGGACGCGGAGCCCGGCCCGGTCCGAGGTGACCGTCCAGACCTACCCGTCGACGGCGGCACTCCCCGGCACCCGGGCGCCAGCGGCACCATGGCCGACCGGAGCCCACCCCGCGCCATGGACGACCGCAGCCCCGTCCGCTCCGTGGCCCTCCGCCCAGCCGTTCCCCGTGGCCACCACCCAGCCCGACCCGCCCGACCCCGACCCGCCGACCCACGTGCAACGCCTCCCGGAACCGGACGCGCCGTCGATGACACCGTCCCTGGTCCGTACCGAGGAAGCGTTCGTGCAGCGGGCAGAGGCCGCACCGGCCCCGGCCCCCGCGACCGGCGACGGCGCCCCGCAGGAGGAACTCCTGAAGAAGCTGTTCGACCCCCTGCTCCGCCGCCTGAAGGCCGAACTCCGACTGGACAGGGACCGCCGGGGCGCCCTCACAGACCTCCGCCACTGACCCCCGACCACCAGCCACCGACCACCAAACCACCCGACCACCGGCCACCCACCGCAGGCCACCGACCGCAGGCCACCCCACCACCGGCCCACCGACCACGGACCCCGACCCGAAGCCCGGCACCACCCCGACACAGCGCCCGGCACCCCAGCCCACAACACCCGATCCACCAGGAGGAACCCATGGCGGGAAGGCCCGACGTCGAGGCGGTCGCGATCTCCTTCGTGGTGACCGTGGACGGCAACAGCCTCGGCGCGTTCCAGAGCTGCGAGGGCCTGGGCGTGGAGGTCGTGATGGAGCAGCGGGAGGAGGGCGGCCAGAACGGGTGGGTGTGGCAGTTGCCGACCCGGATCAAGTACCCGAACATCAAGCTCACCCGGCCGGTCACCGCCGACAGCAGGAAGATCGCCGCCTGGTTCGCGGACCTGTCCAACGGGGTGAAGCGGATGACGGCCATGATCGAGGCCCGCAACGCCGTCGGGCTGAAGATCGTGGCGTGGAACCTGCACGGGGTCGTGCCGGTGCGCTGGACGGGGCCGCAGCTCACCCTGGACAGCCCGAAGGTGGCGACGGAGACCCTGGAGCTGGCACACCACGGGTTCGTGGCGTCATGACCGGGCCGGTCACGTTCACGGCGGCGGGCACGTCGACGCACCGCAATCCGGGCGGCGGGCGGGACGGGGCGCCGGCGAGCCTGCAACGGGCGTTCCTGGAGATGCGCGAACCCCCGGCGGACGGGGGCACGGCCGCCCCGGGCGCGACGGTGATCGACAACATCGACTTCCAGTTCAACCCGAAGGAGCTGACCCTCACGAAGGCGGCGAAGTGGGGGCGCAACCCGCAGGCGAAGGCGAAGAAGGCCGGGCCGCCGGAGTTCCTCGGTTCGGAGCCGGCGAAGTTGTCGTTGGAGCTGTTCTTCGACGCCACCGAGAAGATGAACGACGACGTGGTCAACGCGGTGGAGAAGCTGTTCACGTGCACGGTGCGGTACAAGAAGATGAAGACCCCGCCGTGGGTGATCTTCCACTGGGGCGGGCTGACCAGCTTCCCCGGGTTCCTGAAGTCGGTGTCGGCGAAGTACACCCTGTTCACGCCGGGCGGCATCCCGGTACGGGCGGTGTGCACGGTGAGCCTGGAGGAGATCTCCGGGGAGCAGGGCGGCCAGAACCCGACGTCCGGCGCGCTCGCGGCCCGGGACGTGCACGTGATCGTCGCGGGGGACACCCTGCAGTCGGTCGCGCACCGCGCCTACGGGAACCCGGCGCTGTGGCGGGCCGTCGCCGAGGCCAACGGGGTGGACGATCCGCTGCGCCTGGCCCCGGGCCGCCGGCTGCTGGTCCCCGGGCTGGAGGAGATCACCCGTGGCCAATGAGAGCTTCGCCAACACCCTCGTCGTGGAGGTCGAGGACGTGCCGCTGGCCGCCGACGTGGCCACGATGCTCACGTACGCCTATGTGGACGACAGCCGCAACCTGCCGGACCTGTTCGTGCTCCGGTTCCGCGACCCGCAGCACGTGGTGCTCGACAAGGCCAAGTTCGTGATCGGCGCGAAAGTGGCGCTCAAAGTGCAGACCGCCGAGCCGACCGGCCCGCAGCTGCTGCTCGCCGGGGAGGTCACGGCCCTGGAGGTCGAGCTGGACCCGTCGGGTTCGGTGACGGAGGTCCGGGGCCTGGATGTCGCGCACCGGCTGTTCCGGGGCCGCCGGGTCGCCGCCTACCCCAACATGACCGTGCCCGACATCGTGCGCAAGGTCGCCCAGCGGGCGGGGGTGAAGACCGGGACCCTCGATCCGGTACCGGGGGTCAGCGGCACCGCCCACACCCAGCTCAGCCAGGACAACGTGAGCGACTGGGAGTTCCTGTCCCGGCTCGCGGACCTCGTGGGCGCGCAGCTGGCCGTGGCCGACGGGAAGCTGGACTTCCGGCTGCCGGCGGCCCCGAAGGGCGCCCCGGACCCGCGGGCGAAGGCGCACACCGACCCGCTGGTCCTGGAGGCCGGCCGCAACCTGGTCTCGCTGCGCGCGTGCGTGTCGGCCGCCGAGCAGGTGCCCAGTGTCGAGGCGCGCGGCTGGGACTTCGAACGCAAGCAGGAGGTGTCGGCCACCGCCGTCCCGACGACGGCCGGCGCGGAGGTGGCGGGGCTGGACCCGGTGGAGCTGGGGCGGAAATTCAAGAGTCCGCCGTACGTGGCCGCCGACGCGTCGTGGCGCACGCCCGGCTCGGTCCGGGCCACGGCCGCCGCGTTGGCCGCCCAGCTCGGCGGCGCGTGCGTGGAACTCGACGGCGTGGCCAAGGGGAACCCGAAGCTGCGGGCCGGTGCGTCGGTGGCCCTGGGCGGGGTGGGCGAGCAGTTCGCGGGCAAGTACGTGCTGACGAGTACCCGGCACCTGTTCAGCGACCACGGGTACGAGACGGCCTTCATCGTCTCCGGCCGGCAGGAGCGTTCGCTGTTCGGGCTGGTCCAGGCGGGCGGCGCGGACACCCGGGGCGACCGGGGACTGGTGCCGGGGATCGTCAGCGACGTGCGCGACCCGTTGGAGCTGGGCCGGGTGCGGCTGACGTACCCGTGGCTGGCCAAGGACTTCACCAGCGGCTGGGCCCGGCTCGTGGCGCCCGGGGCGGGGAAGGGGCGCGGGGCGCTGTTCCTGCCGGAGGTCGGCGACGAGGTGCTGGTCGGGTTCACGGGCGGCGACATGGACTCGCCGTACGTCCTCGGCGGGCTCTACAACGGCAAGGACACCCTGCCGAAGCTGTCGGCGGCGCCCGTCGACGGCGGCAGCGGCGAGATCGCGGCCCGCGCCCTGGTCTCGCGCACCGGGCACCGGCTCGAACTGGTCGAGAACGACGGCGTCCTGCTCGCCACCGGGGACGGGAAGCTCTCGGTGAAGCTGGACAAGAAGTCGGGGAGGGTGACCGTCACGGGCGCGCGGGGGCTGGTGCTCGACGCCGGCACCGGCAAGGTCGAGATCAAGGGCACGGGCGTCAGCGTCGACGGCGGCAGCGGTCCGGTCGAGATCAAGGGCCAGAAGGTCTCGGCGCAGGGTACGGCCGAGGCGGAGCTGAAGGCCACCGGCCAGGTGACCGTCAGCGGCGGCATCGTCAAGATCAACTAGGGGGAGTCATGCCAGCAGCGGCGCGGGTCGGCGATCCGACCGGCCACCCGGGGGTGGTGACCGGACCGGGGTGCCCGACCGTCCTGATCGGCGGGGTGCCCGCGGCCCGGGTGGGGGACCTGCACACCTGTTCCTTCCCGCCGCCCGCCGTGCACCCGCCGACCCCGCTGGTCCCGCCCGGCTGCCCGACGGTGCTGATCGGCGGGATGCCGGCGGCCCGGATGGGGGACATGGCGGGCTGCGGCGCGCCGATCCTGATGGGCTGCCCGACCGTCCTGATCGGAGGCTGACCGTGTCGTCGATCCACACGGGAACCCGGCGCGCATCCCAGGGAGGCCACGGTGAGTGAGTTCGTCGGGAAGGGCTGGGCGTTCCCCGTGCGGACCGACGCCACCGGCTCCATCGCCCTCGTCGGCGGCGACCGCGAGATCGCCGAGAGCATCCGCCTCATCCTCGCCACCGCGCCCGGCGAGCGCCCCATGCGCCCCGAGTTCGGCTGCGCGGTGCACGACCTGGTGTTCGCCCCGGCGGATGTCGCCACGGCCGGCCGGATCGCGTACGAGGTGCGGCTGTCCCTGGAGCGCTGGGAGCCCCGGATCACCCTGCACGACGTGCGGGTCGGGTTCGCCTCGGTCGAGGAGGGCATCCTCATGATCGACATCCGGTACGAGATCCGGGGCGACAACGACCCGCGCAATCTGGTGTTCCCGTTCTATGTGATCCCCACCCACGAGGAGGCGGACTGATGTCCCTGCCCAGCCCGAACCTCGACGACCGGCGGTTCCAGGAGCTCGTCGACGAGGCGAAGCGCATGGTGCAGCAGCGCTGTCCGGAGTGGACGGACCACAACGTGTCCGACCCGGGCGTGACGCTGATCGAGACGTTCGCGTTCATGGTCGACACGGTGCTGTACCGGATGAACCGCGTCCCCGACCTGCACTACGTCAAGTTCCTCGACCTGATCGGGGTACGCCTGTTCCCGCCGACCGCCGCGACCGGCGAGGTCACCTACCGGCTCGCCGCCGCCCAGCCGGAGACCGTCGTGGTGCCGGCCGGGGCGCAGGTCGCCAGCCAGCGCCTCGACACCGAGGACCCACTGCTGTTCACTGTCGACCGGGACCTGCGGATCGTGCCGTGCGCCCTGGACCGGGTGCTCACGGCCACCGGGAGCGACGTGCCCGCCGACCGGTCCGAGGAGCTGGCCGCCGGGGCGGGGCTGGCGTGCTTCGCGGCCCAGCCCGTACCCGGCGATGTCGTGCTCTTCGGTCTCGACGTGGCCGTGCCGCACTGTCTGGTGCTGCTGCGGGTCGACTGCGACGTGGCCGGCGTCGGCGTGGACCCGCGCGACCCGCCGCTGGTGTGGGAGGCGTGGACCGGGGCCGGCTGGGAACGGTGCGAGGTCGACGCCGACTCCACCGGCGGCTTCAACCGGCCCGGCGACGTCCTGCTGCACGTGCCCGCGAACCACACCCCGTCCGTCCTGGGCCGGCACCGGGCCGCCTGGCTGCGCTGCCGGGTCGTGGAACCCGCCCAGGGCCAGCCGTTCTACCGCGCCTCGCCCCGGCTGCTGTCCGTCGCCGCGTCCACGATGGGCGGCACCGTCGGGGTCGTGCACGCCGACGTGGTCCGCGACGAGGTCGTGGGCATGTCCACCGGCGTCCCCGGCCAGCGCTTCCCCCTCGAACACCGGCCGGTCGTCGCCGACGCCGAACCGCTGGCCGTGCTCGTCGACGCCGACGAGTGGCGGGAGGTGACGTCGTTCGCCGGTTCCGGGGCCACCGACCGGCACTTCATGGTCGACCGGGGCGCCGGGGAACTCCTGTTCGGGCCGGCGGTCCGCGAACCCGACGGCGGGCTGCGGCACTACGGGGCCGTGCCGGCCAAGGGCACGACGATCAGGATTCCGGTGTACCGCACGGGCGGCGGCCGGCGCGGCAACGTCGCCCGCGGCATGCTCCAGATCCAGCGCGACCCCGTCCCGTTCGTGTCCACGGTCGCCAACCGGGCCCCCGCGACCGGCGGCGTGGACGGCGAGTCCGTCGAGGACGCCGCCACCCGGGGCCCGCTGACCCTGCGCACCCGGGACCGCGCCGTCACCGCCGAGGACTACGAACAGCTCGCCCGCGAGGCCGCCCCCGACGCGGCCCGGGTCCGGTGCGTCCCCGTCGGCGAGGAGTCCGGCGCCGTACGGGTCCTCGTCGTCCCCGCCGTGACCGCCACCGACGACCTGCGGTTCGCCGACCTCAAGCCCAGCGCCGCCCTGCTGTCCAAGGTGTCCCGGCACCTGGAGGAACGCCGGTGCATCGGGGCCCGGATCTCGGTGGAGCCCCCGTTCTACCAGGGCGTCACCGTCGTCGCCGAACTCCAGGCCCGGCCGCGCACCGAACCCGAGGTGCTCCGGTCCCGCGCCCTCCAGGAGCTGTACGCCTACCTGCACCCCATCACCGGCGGCCCCGACCGCACCGGCTGGCCCTTCGGCCGCCCCGTGCACTCCGGGGAGATCTTCGCCGTCCTGCAACGGATCCCCGGCGTCGAACTCGTCGAGGAGGTCCGGCTGTTCGGCGCGGACCCGGTCTCCGGCAACCGGGGCGGCGCCGTACCGCGCCTGACCCTGTCCCCGAACGGCCTGGTCTTCTCCTACGGCCACCAGGTCCGGGTCGGCCGGGCATGAGACTCGGCGCACCGGACCTGACGACGGCGCACCCGATCGGGGAGCGCCTCCCCGGCGTGTACCTGGAGAACGCCTTCACCCAGCGCTTCACCGAGGCCCTCGACCAGGTGCTCGCCCCGGTGTTCCTGGCCCTGGACTGCTTCCCCGCGTACCTCGACCCCGCCCTGGTCCCCGAGGACTTCCTCGACTGGCTCGCCGGCTGGGTCGCGCTGTCCCTCGACGAGAGCTGGCCGGTCGCCCAACGCCGCGACCTCGTCGCGCACGCCGTGGAACTGCACCGCTGGCGGGGCACGAAACGGGGCCTGGCCGCGCACGCCCGGCTGCTCACCGGCGGGGCCGTGGAGGTCGTCGACAGCGGGGTGTGCGGCTGGTCGGACGTCGCCGGCGGGGAGGTGCCCGGGAGCGGGCCCGCGCAGGTGGTGGTGCGGGTGGCGGTGCCGGATCCCGGGTCGGTCAACCAGCGCCGGTTGCGGGCGGCGATCGTGGAGGCGGTACCGGCGCACGTGTTCGTGACGGTGGAGGTGGTGGCGTCGTGATCGTGTGTCGGCAGTGCGGGGAGCGCGACGAGGCGGGGGCGCAGTTCTGCGGGGCGTGCGGGGCGTTCCTGGAATGGGAGGGGACATCCACCGCCGAGGCCAGACCCGCTGTCCCGCCCACGGAGCCCCGGCCCGCAGCGCCCGCGCCGCACGCCCGGCCGGAAGCCCCCGCCGCGCATGCCCAGCCCACTGGCCCGGAGGCGAACCGTCCTACCTGGAACTTCACCCGGCCGGAGCCTCATCCGGCGCCCCGCCAGGCCCCCACGCCGCCGCCGGCTCCCGACGCGCCTCCGCCGGTGCGCGAAGTGCGCCCGCAATCCCCGGCCCCGGCCGCGCCCCTGCCGCCGCACGGGTCTTCTCAGCCGTCCCCGACTCCCGCCGTATCCCCGCCGCCCCGCGAGATCCCCCCGCCCCCTGACCAGTGGACCCCCGCCCCGGTCCGCCCCACCGAACGCCAGCCCACCGACGAGACCACCGTCCGCCGCCCCACCCGCCACCATGCCGAAGACCGCGCCCCGCTCCCCGGCGAGACCGTCTGCCCCGCCTGCGGCACCGGCAACGACCCGGCCCGCCGGTTCTGCCGCCGCTGCGGCGGACCGCTCACCCCCGCCGCCGTCGTGGTCCCGCCCACCCGGTGGCAGCGGCTGGTCGGCTGGGTCTTCCCCCGCCGGGTGTACGACGCCGGCACCCGCCGCACCGCCCGCCGCACCATCAGCTGGCGCCGCCCGGTGCTGCTGCTGGCCGGCGTCCTCGCGCTGGTGACGATCGCGGCGACCCCGGGCCTGCGCGCGCTCCCCGGCAAGGGCCTGGCGGCCGTCCTGGACCGCACCTCCAAGCCGGCGGCCCGGGTCCCGAGCGCCGCCCGCGCGTCCGGTTCGGCGGCCGGCACGTCCCCGGACCGCGTGTACGACGGCAAGAACGACACCTACTGGGCCCCCACCGGCCCGGGCGGCTGGGTGGAGGTGGACTTCGCGAAGGCGTTCCGGCTCATCGACGTGATCGTCACGCCCGGGGTGTCGGCCGACCAGAAGGCGTTCGTGGCCGGGGGCCGGCCGGCGGTGCTCACCGTGGAGGTCACCGACGGGGCCGGCCGGGTGACCCGGCTGACGTGGCAGGTCCGGGACGCGCCGGGGGCGCAGACGTTCCCGGCGCGCGTCAGTGACGCGCGCCGGGTGCGGTTCACCGTCGGGTCGGCCTACGGACCCCCCGACCGCCCGGCGGCCGTCGCCGAACTCGAGTTCTTCGGCCGATGACCGGGCACACCGCCGGCCGACGCCGACCGCACCGTCGGCCCCGACACCGACCCGGCCGGCGACCGCGCCCCGACCCGGCCCGCCCGGCGACCGCGCGGCCCGCCCCGACCCGGGCCGCGACCGTGCCCCGGCCCGCCGCGACCGTGCCCCGGCCCGCCGCGACCGTGCCCCGGCCCGCCGGGCCCGCCCCGGGTCAGTCGAGCGTCGCCACGACCTCGGCGTACCGCTGCCGGGCCCGCCCCGCCGCCGCCCGATCACCGAGCCGCGTGCAGGCGTCGATGAGCAGCCGCCAGCCGGCGTCGCAGTACCGGTCGATTTCTGTGCACTGTTCGGCCGCGGACACGGCCTCGTCGTGGTCGTCGCGGAGCATGGCCGAGCGGGCCAGGTCCACGGCGGCGGTGGCGGCCCGGCGGCGGAGCGCCTCGCGGGTGCCGACGACCCACTCCTCGGGGCCGTCCTCGGGGAGCAGTTCGCCGTGGTAGACGTCGAGCGCGGTGCGCAGGGCGACGGCCAGGGTGTCGAAGTCGCCGGCGAGCCGGGCGTCGTGCGCGGTGTCGATGGCGGCCCCGAAGGTGGCCACGTCGGAGTACCCCCCGGTGGGGAGCACGAGCTGGTAGGCGTCCCCGGACCGCGCCAGCTGGCAGGACCCGCCGGCCTCGGTGTCGAGGAACTTCCGCAGGCTGGAGAGCGTGACGTGCAGGTTGTGCGTCGCGGGGACGGCGTCGGTGCCGGGCCACAGCGCGTCGATCAGGGTCTCGCGGTGCACGGAGTGCCCGGCGCGCATGGCGAGCAGGCGCAGCGCCGTACGGGTCCGGGGTTTGATCGTCGAGTAGTCGATGGGACGCCCGTGCACCCGGAGCCGGAATCCGCCGAAGCACCGGATCTCGATCCGTGAGGTGTGGACGGTTCTGAACGGGCTGCGCTGTGCGAGTGTGGACACATGCCCTCCCGTGGAGTTACAGCAGGTCAGGGCAGAATCCCACGCATAAGATCGTGTATGTCGATAGAGCCCGGTATCCGACAGTAGTTTCAACCGATCGTAGGGTAATCTGCGCAGGGCGCGCGGGCCACCGGATTCGAGGGTCCTCAGAGGGCTGTCGGGACCGCGGGCGGCAGCGCGCCGGCCCGGGTGCCCGTCATGACCGGCGGCTAACGGGGCAGCTCCCGGACCAGCACCTTCCCGGTCGCGTTGCGCGGCAGAACCTCGAGAAACACCACATCCCTGGGTACGGAGAACCGCGCCAGGTGCTCCCGCACGTGCGCCCGCACCGCGTCCGCGTCCAGCGAGGCCCCGGGATGCAGCACCACCCAGGCGGCCAGCCGCTGCCCCCACTCGGGATCGTCCACCCCGGCCACGCAGCATTCGAGGACGGCGTCCATCCGGCTGAGCAGGTCCTCGACCTCGCGCGGGTACACGTTCTCCCCACCCGAGATGATCATGTCGTCCTCGCGGCCGTCGACGAACAGCCGGCCCTCGGCGTCGAGGTGCCCGACGTCGCCGGTCCGGAGCATGCCGTCGCGGATCTCCTTGCCGTCCCCGTGGGTGTACCCGTCGAACAGCATCTCGTTGGCCACGAAGATGTGCCCGGTCGCCCCGGCGGCGGTCTCGGTGCCGTCCCCGTCGAGGATCGCCAGCCGGGTGCCGAGCGGCGGGCGGCCGGCCGTGCCGGGGGCGGCGCGCAGGTCGGCGGGCTGGGCGACGGCCACCCAGGACGCCTCGGTGGAGCCGTACAGGTTGTAGAGCACGTCGCCGTAGGAGTCCATGAACTCCGTCGCCAGGTCCCCGGGCAGCGCCGAGCCGCTGGCGGCCACGACGCGCAGGGCGGGCAGCCGGGGCACGTCGCCGTGGTCGAGGAGGCGTTGCAGCATGACGGGTACCACCCACAGCGCGGTGCAGGCCTGCTCGGCGAGCAGCCGGTTCACGGCCGCCGGCTCGAACTTGCGCCGCAGCACGAGGGTGGCCCGCAGCGCGGTGGAGAACTGGAGCCCGCCGAAGCCCCAGGTGTGGAACACGGGCGCGGCGATCAGCACCTTGTCGCCGACCCGGAGCGGGATCTTCGACAGCATCGCGGCGACGGGGGCGAGGCTGTGCGCGGCGGGCCGGCGGGCACCCTTGGGCGCGCCGGTGGTGCCGGAGGTCAGGATGATGGTCCGTCCGGCCCGGTCGGGCGGGGACAGCGGTTCGGCCGCCCCGTCGGCGCAGATCCGTTCCAGGTCGCTGGCGCCGCTGTCGGACCAGGCGGTGTAGCGGGGCAGGTCCACCCCGTCGAGCGCGAACTCCTCGTCGGCGACCAGGACCTCGACCCGCTGCTGCTCCAGCACGGTGCGCAGCTGGCCGGCCGACAGCCCGGTGTTCAACAGCACGACGTCCGCGCCGACCTTGCTCGCCGCGATCATGGTCTCGATCGCGCCGCGGTGGTTGCGGCACAACAGGCCGATCCGGGGGGTACCGAACCGCGCGAGGTCCCGCGCCAGTCGATTGGTCCGCAGGTCCACCTCCGCGAACGTCAGGCTGCCCGCGTCGTCGATGATGGCCGTGCGGTGCGGGTCCCGCCGGGCCGCCGACGTGTACTCCCCGGCCAGGCTCAGCCCCCACCGGGCGAGCGCGCCCACCTGGCGGACGATCCGGTCGGGTCGCCCGGGGTTCAGCAGCCCGCTGCGGACGAAGGTGGTGGCCAGGCGGGTGAGTGCGCCGATCGAGTACACCTGCGGTCTCCCGGGGGACGAGGGCGGGGGCGGGCGGGGCGTGGGCCGGCCTCCCCCTGGGGGAGCCAGGGGGAGACCGACGACTGCGTGGAACTAACGCAGTGACGCGCCGGAGATCTGGCGCGCGATGACCAGGCGCTGGATCTCGGACGTACCCTCGAAGATAGTGAAGATCTTCGAATCGCGGTACCACCGCTCGACCGGGTGTTCCCGGCTGTAGCCGTACCCGCCGAGGATCTGCACCGCCTGCTCGGTGGTGCGCACCGCGACCTCGCCGGCCTTGAGCTTGGACATCGAGCCCTCGCCCATCGTGAACTTCTTGCCGTTGCGGCCCATCCACGCGGCCCGCCACACCAGCAGCCGGGCGGCCTCGATGTCCATGGCCATGTCGGCGAGCATGAACGCGATGGCCTGGTTCTCCACGATCGGCTTGCCGAACTGCACCCGCGTCTTCGCGTACTCCAACGAGTACTCGTACGCCGCGCGGGCGATGCCGATCGCCATCGCGCCGACCGACGGCCGGGTCAGCTCGAAGGTCGCCATCGACTTGTTGCTGGCCTTCCTGCCCTCGCGGGCCTTCGCCAGCCGCTCGTCGAGCGCCTCCTTGCCGCCGAGCAGGCAGGAACCGGGCACCCGGACGTCGTCGAGGTACACGTCGGCGGTGTGCGAGGCGCGCAGGCCCAGCTTCTTCATCTTCGTCGGGCTGGTCAGCCCCGGGGTGCCGGGCGGCACCACGAACCCGGCCTGGCCGCGCGAACCGAGCGCCGGGTCGACCGAGGCCATCACGACGTGCACGCCGGCGATGCCGCCGTTGGTCGCGAAGCACTTGTTGCCGTTGAGGACCCACTCGTCCTTGGCCTCGTCGTACACCGCGCGGGTGCGCATGGCGCCCACGTCGGAGCCGGCCTCGGGCTCGGTGGAACAGAACGCGGCGACGGCGGGGTTGGCCTCGTCGCCGTAGCACTGCGGGATCCACTCGACCAGCTGCTCGGGCTCACCGGCGGAGTAGATCGAGGCCACGGCGAGGTTCGTGCCGTAGATGGCCAGCCCGATCCCGGCGTCGCCCCAGAACAGCTCCTCCAGGGCGATCGGCAGGGACAGGCCCGTGCCGTCGGCCCAGAACTCGGCGACCGTCTCGAAGCCGTAGAGCCCGATCTTCGCGGCCTCCTGGATGATCGGCCAGGGGGTCTCCTCCCGCTCGTCCCACTCGTGGGCGGCGGGGCGGATGACGGACTCGGCGAAGCCGTGGATCCAGGTCCGCAGCTCCTCGTGTTCTTCCGTGAGCTCGAAGTCGACCACGTCGTTACGCCTTGGGGATGTTGAACAGGCTGGCGAGACCGGCCGCGAACCCGAGGTCGCCCTTGATCTTGATCTTGCCGGTCATGAACTGCACCGGCGGGGAGGCGTTGCCCGAGGCGAGCTTGAGGAACTCGGTGCCGTTCAGGCTGATGGTCGCGCGGGGCTCGCCCTCGCCGTCCTTGTTGACCGTGCACTCGGTGCCGTTGAGCACCGTCTCGTACAGGTCGTAGCCGCCACCCGGCTTGTCCAGGATCTTCCAGTGCAGGATGGCGTTGGTGGACTTGCCGCCCTTGTACACCTGCTGCATCCGGTTGAACACCTCGTCGAGGACCGTGGTCCGCGCGTCGGGGTCCTCCAGGATCTGGGCGAACACCTCCTTGGGCGCGGTCTTCACGAGCTTCGCGAAGTCGCTCGGGCTGATCTCGCTCAGGTTCCCGAAGCCGTCGATCTCGGCCATGGTGTTTCCTCCGTTTGCTCTAACCTACTTGCGAGTAAGGTTACGTCGCGGTAGGTAGACTGGCAAGTATGACGACGACTAAATCGCGGCGACTTCCCCGGGCGGTCCGGGAGCGGCAGATGCTCGACGCCGCTGTGGCCGTGTTCGCCGAGCACGGGTACCACGCCGCCTCCATGGACGAGATCGCCGAGCGCGCCGGCATCTCCAAGCCGATGGTGTACGCCTACCTCGGCACCAAGGAGGAGCTCTTCGTCGCGTGCATCCACCGCGAGTCCGAGGCGCTCATGACGGCCGTGGCCGAGCGGATCGTGGGCGACATGGCCCCCGACGAGCGCCTGTGGCAGGGCCTGCGGGCCTTCCTGGGCTTCGTGGCCGCGCACCGCGACGCCTGGATCGTGCTGTACCGCCAGGCCCGCGCCCAGGGCGTCCCCTTCGCCGGCGAGGTCGAGCAGAGCCGGTCCCGGGTCGTCGACGCCGTGAGCGCCCTGCTGGGCGGCGCGGCCGAGCGGATGGAACCCGGCCCGGTCAAGGGCGACCTGGCCGCGATGGCCACGGCGCTCGTCGGCGCGGGCGAGGCCCTCGCGGACTGGATCGCCGACCACCCGGACGCCGACCCGGAGGTGGCGGCGGCCCGCCTGATGAACCTGGTCTGGCTCGGCTTCGGCACCCTGCTCACCGGCGCGCGCTGGACCCCGCCCACGGCCTGAGCCCCTCGGCCCGGGTCGGCGGGCACGGGCGGACAGGGGCGGGTCCGGTGACGACGACCGCCGTCACCGGACCCGGGGGAGCGGCGGCGCCCAACAACGCCGCCGCCGGGTGTCGAGCCCCCCTACGACACCGTCCCGCTCAGGTGCGGCCTGCCGGTCCGCACGTCGTGCACCGCGAACTCCCCGCCCTCGGCGGAGAACCCGACCTTCGCCGGCAGGAGTACGGGCAGCTTGAAGCGGACGTCCACCGTGTACGCCTCCGGCAGCCGACCCTCCAGCGCCGCCAGGCACCGGGCCTTCGTCCACATCCCGTGCGCGATGGCCTTGCGGAAACCGAAGACGCGCGCGGTCAGCGCGTAGAGGTGGATGGGGTTGGCGTCCCCGGAGACCGCCGCGTACCGGCGCCCGATGTCGCCGGGCACCTGCCAGACGGCGCCGGGCCTCGGCGCCTCGGGCCGGTCCACCCCGCCGGCCCTGTCACCGGCTCCGGCCCCGTCACCCGAGCCGGAGTCCGAGCCCCCCTTGCGCAGATACGTCGACCAGTCCTGCCACACGAGCTCCCCGTCGACCCGCGCCTCGCTCACCACGTCGAACTGCCGCCCCTTGTCGTGCGGCCGCAGGTCCACCGCCCGCACGGTCAGGCTCAACGCCTCCGAGGCGAGCACCGGCCGGTGCACCGTGATCCGGTTGGCGATGTGCACCAGCCCCAGTACCGGGAAGGGGAAGTCCGACCGGGTGAGCAGGTCCATCTGGAGCGGGAAGGACAGCACGTGCGGATAGGTGGCCGGCAGCGCGTCGGACACCCGGAACCCGCACACCCTGGCGTACGCCGCGAGCGCGCCCCGGTCGACGGTCACCTCCCGGTGTCCCTCGGCCGCCGGCAGGCTGTCGCCCCGGTGGGTGACCGTGGCCAACGCGCGCAGCACGCTGACCACGTCAGGCCCCCAGCAGGCTCTGACCGCAGACCCGCACGACGTTGCCGGTGACCCCGCCGGAGCCCGGGTGGGCGAACCAGGCGACGGTCTCGGCGATGTCGACGGGCAGGCCGCCCTGGGACAGCGAGTTCATCCGCCGGCCGGCCTCGCGGATGAACAGCGGCACGGACGCGGTCATCTGGGTCTCGATGAACCCGGGCGCGATGGCGTTGATGGTGACGTCGCGCTGGGCCAGTTCCGGGGCCCAGGACTGGACGAAGCCGATCACGCCGGCCTTGGAGGTGGCGTAGTTGGTCTGGCCGACGTTGCCGGCGATGCCCGCGATGGAGGACAGCGAGATGATCCGGCCGCCGGGGCGCAGTACCCCGAGGAGGCCTTCGGTGATGCGTTCCTGGGCCGTGAGGTTGACGGCGAGGACGGCGTCCCACAGTTCGGGCTTCATCCGGCCGAGGGTCTTGTCGCGGATGATGCCGGCGTTGTGCACGACGATGTCGACGCCGCCGTGCCGTTCGCGGAGGTGCTCGGCGAGGGTGGCGGCCGCGTCGTCGCGGGTGATGTCGAGTTGCAGGGCGGTGCCGCCGACGGAGTTGGCGACCTTGGACAGGGCCTCGCCCATCGCGGGGACGTCGAGGCAGACGACGTGCGCGCCGTCGCGGGCCAGCACCTGGGCGATGGCCTCGCCGATGCCCCGGGACGCGCCGGTGACCAGGGCGACCTTGCCGTCGAGCGGCTTGTCGTCGAACGCGGTTCCGACGGTGCCGGGGCCGATCCGGATCACCTGGGCGTCCACGTAGGCCGACTTCGCCGACAGCAGGAACCGCAGGGTCGAGTCGGCGGCCTCCTCGGCGCCGGGGGCCACGTACACCAGGTGGGCGGTCGCGCCGCGTTTGAGTTCCTTGCCCACGGAGCGGACGAAGCCCTCCAGGGCGCGCTGCGCGGTCCGGGTGCCCCGGCCGGAGGTGTCCTCGGGCGGGGTGCCGAGCACGATGACCCGGCCGGAGGCGGCGACCCGGCGGATCGTGGGGTGGAAGAAGTCGAAGAGCTGGCGCAGTTCGGCGCTGGAGGTGATGCCGGTGGCGTCGAAGACCAGTGCGTGGTACCGCGCCTCGGGGGCCTCGCTCGGCTCCGTGTGTACGGTGGCGTCGACGGCGGACAGCGTCTTGGTCAGGGCGGCGTCGAGCCTGCCACCGGGGGCGGCGCCCAGCAGGACGGGGCCGGCCACGACGGGCTGGCCCGGCCGGTACCGGCGGAGTTTCGCGGGGTCGGGCAGCCCCAGCTTGGGGACGAGAAAGCGCCCTGCGCCGGACGCGGCGAACTTCTGGTACCGATCGGTCATGGAAAAATGCCTCCCTACTCCGGCGTAATCTTACTCGCCAGTAGGTTAGAGTGGAAGCATGACCCAGAAAATTCGCCGGGTCGCCGTGATCGGCGGCAACCGGATCCCGTTCGCCCGGTCCAACGGGCCGTACTCGCACGCCGCGAACCAGGACATGCTGACCGCCGCGCTCGACGGGCTGACCAGCCGGTACGGGCTGGCCGGCGAGCTGCTCGGCGAGGTCGCCGCGGGCGCGGTGCTCAAGCACAGCCGCGACTTCAACCTGACCCGCGAGGCGGTGCTGGGCAGCCGACTGGACCCGAGGACGCCGGCCTACGACGTGCAGCAGGCGTGCGGCACCGGTCTCGAAGCGGCGATCCTGGTCGCGAACAAGATCGCGCTCGGCCAGATCGAGGTCGGGATCGCCGGGGGCGTGGACACCACCTCCGACGCGCCGCTCGGCGTCAACGAGGACCTGCGGCAGATCATGTTGGACGCCAACCGGGCGAGGTCCCTGGGCGGCAAGCTCAAGCTGATCACCCGTCTGCGGCCCGGCCAGCTCGTGCCGGACATGCCGCGCAACGCCGAGCCCCGGACCGGGAAGTCCATGGGGGAGCACGCCGCGGTCACGGCCGCCGAGTGGGGAGTCACCCGCGAGGACCAGGACGAGCTGACCGCCGCGAGCCACCACCACCTGGCCGCCGCGTACGAGGCCGGGTTCTTCGACGACCTGGTCACCCCGTACCTGGGGCTGAACCGGGACCAGAACCTGCGCCCCGATTCCAGCGTGGAGAAGCTCGCGAAGCTCAAGCCGGTGTTCGGCCGGGGCGAGGGCGCGACGATGACCGCCGGCAACTCCACCCCGCTGTCCGACGGCGCGGCCGTGGTACTGCTGGCCAGCGAGGAGTGGGCGAAGGCGCACCGGCTGCCGGTCCGGGCGTACCTGACGTTCAGCGAGACCGCCGCCGTCGACTACGTGCACGGCGGGGAGGGCCTGCTGATGGCCCCCGCCTACGCGGTGCCGAAGATGCTCCAGCGCGCCGGGCTGACCCTGCAGGACTTCGACTTCTACGAGATCCACGAGGCGTTCGCGTCCCAGGTGCTCGCGACCCTGAAGGCCTGGGAGAGCCCCGAGTTCTGCAAGGAGAAGCTGGGCCTGGACGCCCCGCTCGGCGCGATCGACCGTTCCCGGCTGAACGTGAACGGCTCCTCGCTCGCCGCCGGGCACCCGTTCGCGGCGACCGGCGGCCGGATCGTGGCCACCCTGGCCAAGCTGCTCGAACAGAAGGGCTCGGGCCGGGGCCTGATCTCGATCTGCGCGGCCGGCGGCCAGGGCGTCACGGCCATCCTGGAGCGCTGACCCGCGACCGCCGCCCCCGCGCGTAGGGGGCGGCGGCCGGGGACCGGCGGTATCCGACATCACGTCGGGTAACTAGGGCACTTCGTGGGGTGTCGAGGGCGGGGTCGAACCGTCTACTGTGTCGAGAAAGCCACCCGACACGGAGGTACCCGCGATATGGCCGACGCCCGGCAGCTCCTCGAGGACTACGTTTCGACCGGGAAGGTCATGCAGGTCGCGACCCTGAACGACGAGGGCGCGCCGGTGGTGTGCAACGTGTGGTTCGCGAGCACCCTGGCCCCGGACCGGCTGTACTTCATCTCCCGCCCGACCCGGTTCCACAGCGTCAACATCCGCCGGGACGCCCGGGTCGCCGGCAGCGTGCTGGCCATCGACCTGACCGAGCTGGGTCAGGACGTCCGGGGCGCGACGTTCACCGGCACGGCCGTGGAGCTGCCCACCACCGGGGTGGACGACGCGATCGCCGTGTTCGCCGGCCGCTGGCCCCGGGCGGCCCGCGCGATCGACGCCCAGCGGATGGCGGACGGCGAGAACCACCACCGGATCTACCGGATCGACGTGGACGGTTGGGTCTTCTTCGACGAGGAGAACTTCCCCGACGCCCCGCGCCAGCCGGTCGACGCGGTCACGGCGTAGAACCGCGGGTCAACCCCACCATCCGGGTACGCCGCCGCGCGGTCAGACGCTGGCGCCGAGCAGGTCGCCGACCCGGACCTGCTCGGTGAGCAGCCGCCGGAAGCCGTCCGGCACCGTGGCGGCGTAGGCGCGGCAGAGCCGTTTGCCGGCGGGGTAGTTGAAGCCGTAGGTCCGCGTCTCCGGGGCGGTCATGAACCGGATCGCCCGCCCGGCCTCCTCGGCGGTCACCAGCCACCAGCGCCGCAGGTACTCCGTCACCTCCGCCTCGCCGGCCCCCTGTTCGTGCAGCATCAGCGACGCGTTGACGCTGGACCATCCGCACGCCTCGGCGGCCCGGGCCAGGGTGGCCGACCGGTCGAGGTCGAAGTCGACGCCGGTGTCGCGCATGATGCGGGCGAACGCGTCCCCGGCCGCACCCCGGAGCAGCGTCTCGGGGGCGATCTCCCCGATCCCCTCGGCGATCAGCGACTGCGGGGTCGGCTCCAGCACGATCGTCTCCTCCAGCCGCCCCTGGCCCCGGACGAGCGCGACCTCCTTGCACACCCGTTCGGCCTGGTGGCCGGGGTACGTCTCGTGCAGCACGAGATGCAGCAGGTGGTAGGCCGTCATCGGCCGGCTGACGTTGATCTCGACCTTGCCGCGCAGGCCGCCGAGGTAGGAGTTGTACCCGTTCCAGGGCACGTCGCGCACGAACTCCAGGTCGACGCCCTCCCCGGGCGGCAGGTCGACGAGCTGGCCGGTCCGCGCGCGGGCCTCCGCGAGGATCGCGACCACCGCGCCCTCGACCCGGTCCGCCGGCACCCACATCGACCTGTGCCACTGTTCCTGGCGCTCGGCCAGCGATCCGGTGCCGGGCAGCAGCGCGTCGAGGTTCTCGTGCGCCTCGGCGAACACGGCCTCGTCGGTCATGGTCGGGCGCACCCCGTAGTAGCCGTGCACCTCGTCGGTGTAGGAGCGGGACTCGCCGGCCAGCATCCCGGCGCTGGTCCGCAGGCCGGTGACCTGGTCGCGCAGCCAGCTCTCCGGCAGCTCGGCGAGCAACGCGTCCGCCTGGTCGACCAGCTCGTGGGCCTCGGGCAGCTTCTCGGCGGCGACCTCGGCCGCGAGTTCCGGCGGCCCCACGTAGGAGTCGACGGTTCCCTCGACGAGCCGGTCGAGCCGCAGCCCCAGCCGGACATAGCGCTCCGCGACGGTTTCGGTCATCCGCCGAGCCTACGACCGGCACCGGAGTTCTGTCCGCCCCGGACAGCGCGCACGCCCCGGACAACGGGGTCTGCCCACCTCCCAGCCGGGATCGCACGGCCGGTGCCTCCCAGCCGGGACCCGCACGGCCGACCCACCTCCCAGCCGGGATCGCACGGTGACCCCCGCCTCCCGGCCGGGACCGGAGCCGCCCTACCCGAGTGCCCGGGCCAGCAGTTCCCGCCGGTTGCGCGCCCCCGTCCGCGCGAACACCGACTTCAGGTGGTCCTGCACCGTGTGCTCGGACAGGAACATCCGCCGCGCGACCTCCCGGGTGTCCGCCCCGCCCACCAGGTGCCCGACCAGCTCCGCCTCCCGGGCGCTGAGCCCGTGCACCCGGCAGTACAGGGGCACCCGGTCCGCCGGGGAGGTCTCCTCGATGGTGACGGCGATGTCCCGGCCGCCGATCCGGGCCGCGCGCAGGGTCAGCCACAGCCCGTCGGCGAGGTGCACCCGGGCCGACGCCGGGTTGCCGTCCACCCCGGCCTCGACGGCGAGCAGTTGGGCCGCCACGTTGTAGGCGCTCGCCGGGATCGGGGGCCGGTCCGGGGCGGGCGGGACGAGTACCCGCAGATAGTCGTGGGTTTCCGGGGTCTGGCCGAGCACCGTCAGCTCGGGGGACAGCAGCAGGACGAGCGGGCCGAGCCGCCGGGCCCCCGCCGGCCGGGCGACGAACGTGTCCGCCAGGCTCCGGCGCAGCGCCGCCGCGACCGGCCCGGCGAGGTCCGCGAGCAGCGCCGCCTCGCCGGGGTGGAACACGCCGGACGTCCGCCACAGGTCGAGGAACGCCCAGCAGCCGTGCCGGTCGCGGAACACGACGGAGGCGACGTCGCGGACCCCGTACCCGTCGAGAAGTTCCCGCCACAGCTGGCTGCGCGCCGGATCCCCCGTACTGAGCAGCGCGACCGGGGGTTCGGTGAGCCCGGTCCACCGGTTGGTGTCCGTCAGGTACTTGAGCCGGATCAGCCGGGGCAGGTCCCGCACGGTCGGCACGGCGGCCAGCGGCGCGACGCCGACGGAGGTCTCCGGGTCGGTGAGCACGAACGCGTGGAAGTCGAAGCCGACGGCCCGGCGCAGCTCGTCGAGCAGCCGTTCGCGCAGCTCCCGCGCGTCCCCGGCCGTCCCGCACGCCCGGACGATCCGCGCCGCCGTCTCCGCCGATCCCGCCATCCCCCGAGCCTAGGCCGCCTCCGGTGCGCGCCGACCCGGCGGCGGGCGGAAACCCCAGAAACCTGGGATGGGGGTACGCGCCCGCGCGGTCGACGCTGGAGGCAGAACCCGAGGAGGTAGCCATGACCACACTGCGGATCGAGCACGCCGTCACCGACTACGGCACCTGGAAGGCCGCGTTCGACCGGTTCGCCGACGCGCGCCGGCAGGCCGGGGTGCTCCGGCACCGGATCCACCGCCCGGCCGACGACCCCCGGTACGTCCTGGTCGACCTGGACTTCGCGACCCGGGCGGCGGCGGAGGGCTTCCTCGGCTTCCTGCGGACCCGGGTGTGGGCGGTGCCGGAGAACGCCCCGGCCCTGGCGGGCGCCCCGGAGACCCGGATCCTGGAACCGGCCGAGAACTCGGCCCAGGAGCCGCGACCGGCCGGGTGACCTGACGGGGCCGGTGCTCAGCCGATGAGCTTGCCGAGCCGGGCCAGGCCCTCGGTGAGCACCCCGGCCGGCGGCCCGTAGGAGAACCGCACGTACTCCCCGTGCCGCCGCCCGCCCCGCCGGCGCCGCCCCGGGTCCACGTCGAACAGGTGTCCCGGCACGGTGATCACCCGCTGTTCCAGGGCGGCGTCGAAGAACCCGTCGGCGTGGTCGAGCCCGGCCGGCAGCCCCGCCACGTCGCCCCACACGTAGAACGCCCCGGCCGGCGGGGTGTCGACCCGGACCCCGAGCGCGCGCAGCCCGTCGACCATCAGGTCGCGCTTGACCCGGAACGCGGCCCGGGTCGCGGCCGTCTCCCGGTCGGCGTACCCGGGGTCGAGGGCCGCGAGCGCCGCCCGCTGGGTGACCCGGGACGGCCCGCCGTCGAGGCCGCCCCCGGACCGGTCGAGCACCTCGATCGCGGCGCGCGGCCCGAGCACCCAGCCGAGCCGCCACCCCGGGTACCGGAAGCCCTTCGTCAGCCCGTCCACGATCAGCACGTCGTCGGCGTCCACGTCGGCCACGTGCGCGGCGGCGCTGACCGGCCCGCCGTCGTAGACGAACTGGCTGTAGAACTCGTCCACCACCAGCGCGCAGCCGCCCCGGCGGGCCCGGTCGACCAGGTCGGCGAGGTCGGGGCCGGCCAGGACCGTACCCGTCGGATTGCACGGGTTGGACAGCAGGAACGCCCCGATCCCGGCCCGCTCGACCAAGGCGGTGAGCGCGGCGGGGGCGAACGGGACGGCGGCCGGCACGGGGCTCAGCCGGGTCAGGTGCGCGCCGATCAGGTCCTCGTAGAACGAGTAGTCGAGGTCGCGGTAGCCGATGGCCAGGTCGCCGAGCGCGGTGAAGATCCGGTTCAGGGCGAGCCGACCGCCGGGGGTGACCGAGACGTTCGCGGCGGTGTATTGACTCGCGAGGCCCCGCCGGTAGAGCCGGTTGTAGTGCTCCGCGATGGCGGTGCGCAGCTCGGGGGTGCCGTTCACCGGCCCGTAGCCGTGGTCCTCCGGCGCCAGGTCCACGCCGGTGATCCGGTTCGGCGCGCCGGGCAGCGGGCCCGTCTCGGGCTGGCCCTGGCCCAGGTTGACCCACTCGGGGTCGCCCGGGGTGAAGCCGCGCCGGAGCGCCTCGTGGACGACGTACAGGACGCCGGCGGGCGGGACGTCGCGCAGGTAGTGGGGCACCCGACCATCGTCCCGGGCCGGCGAACCCATCGGCAAGACTGAGGCTCCTTTGTGTACCCCAAAGCTGTGGTTATGGTGGTGCGGTGATAGACACCCGTCAACTCGAGATGTTCGCCGCCGTCGTGCGGGCCGGTTCGTTCTCGGCCGCCGCCCGCGAGCTGAACTGCAGCCAGCCGGCGATCAGCCAGCAGATGCGCGCCCTGGAACGCCACGTCGGCGGCCCGCTGTTCCTCCGGGTCGGCCGGGGCCTGCGGCTCACCGAGGCGGGCCGGATCCTCGCGGAGCGCGGCGCGGCGGTCCTCGACGAGCTGGCGGTCACCCACCAGCAGGTCCGGGCGGTGGCGGCGCTGGACTTCGGCACGGTGCGGATCTGCGCCTTCCCGAGCGCCAACACGTCGATCGTGCCGGGGGCCGCCGCCGCGCTGTCCACGGAACGCCCCCGGCTCCGCCTCGAACTGATCGAACGCGAGCCCCCCGACTCGTTCGCGCTGCTCCGGCACGCCGAGTGCGAGCTGGTGATCGGGTTCTCCTACGGCGACGAGGACGAGGAGGAGGCCACCGCCGGCATGCTCCGGGTGCCGCTGCTGGAGGACCGGTTGGCCCTGCTGCTGCCGGTCGGGCACCCGTTCGCCGACCGGGACCGGGTGGACCTGGCCGAGATGGCGGGGGAGCGGTGGATCGGCGGCTGTCCGCGCTGCTCGGGGGCGTTCGTCCGGGCGTGCGAGCGGGCCGGGTTCACCCCCGACGTCGTGTGCGCCACGGACGACAACCTGGCGATCCAGAGCCTGGTGTCGGCGGGGCTGGGCGTGGCGCTGGTCCCGATGCTGGTGCTGTCGTTCCTGCGGCACCCGAGCGTCGTGGCCGTGCCGGTGGAGTCGACGATCCGGCGGCGCACGGCCGTCTACACCTGGCCGGACCTGATCCGGGTGCCGGTGGTCCGGGCCACGATCGACGCCCTGGTCACGGTGGCCCGCCGGACAGCCGCCTAGCCGGTCACCAGTCCTCGGCGGATCGGTAGTGCGACGACCGGACCAGGCTGCCGTTCTCCAGGGAGATGGCCTGGTACTTGCCGGTGGCCACGATGCGCTCGTAGAGCTTGTCGAGCAGGTCGGGGATGTCCTCGTACACCTGCTCGATGTTGACGGTGCAGAAGTGGGAGCCGAACGGCTCGTCGTCGTCCTGGCAGCCGTCCACCCCCGCCGAGAGGCTGAGCCAGTAGCCCTCCTCCCAGCGGGCGGAGTAGAACAGCGGATTGCCGGGGTACGGCGGGAAGGGCACTCCCAGCGCGTCCGCCAGGTCCGCCGCCACGGTCGCGAGGAACGCCGCGCCCGTGTCCGGGACCCGGGTCAACGGGCCGAACATCACATCATGGTCGATACTCAACGGCGGAATTCCTGGGTACGGGGGCATTCGGGCGCGCCCAGGATACCGGCGCGGGGCAGGCGCCGCCCGGAGTTCCATAACCGCCGCTTATCGGCCCCCAGGAAAGCACCGTCTACTCACGACAGGCGCTCGCTGCCATCGTGACGACATGGCCACCGACAGCATCGAGACCCCCGTCCGGACTTCCGTGTCCGTGTGGCCCGGCCTCGCCGTCGTCGGGGCCGGGGTCGCCCTGGCGGTGCTCGCCAACCGGCTGCTGCCCGCCGTCAGCGCGCTCACCGTCGCGGTGCTGCTCGGCGCGGTCGCGGCCAACGCCGGGCTGCTGCGGCCGTCGTTCACGCCCGGGATCAGGCTCGCCAGCCGGCGGCTGCTGCGGATCGGGGTCGCGCTCCTCGGGCTCAAGCTCGTGTTCGGCGAGGTGCTCGCCCTCGGGCCCGGCGTGCTGGCCCTCGTCGCCGTGGCGGTCGGCGTCACGTTCGTCGCCACCCGCTGGCTGGGCCGGGTGCTCGGCGTCGGCGAGGGGCTGTCGTTGCTGGTCGCGACCGGGTTCTCCATCTGCGGGGCGTCGGCGGTGGTCGCCATGAACGGCGTCCGCGAACAGGACGAGGAGGACGTCGCCAAGGCGCTCGGCCTCGTCACGCTGTGCGGCAGTGTCGCGATGTTCGCGCTGCCGGCCCTGTACCCCCCGACCGGACTGTCGCCGGCCGGGTACGGCATCTGGGCCGGCGGCAGCGTGCACGAGGTCGCACAGGTCGTCGCGGCGGCCGCACCGGTGAGCGGCGCGCTCGCCGTGGCGGTCGCCGTGAAACTCACCCGGGTCGTGCTGCTCGCCCCGATGCTCGCCGTGGTCAGCGTCGCCGAACGCCGCCGGCACGCCGCCGCCCCGGTCGGGGAACGGCCGCCGCTCGTGCCGCTGTTCGTCGTCGGCTTCCTGCTGATGGCCGCCCTGCGCAGTACGAACGTGCTGCCCGCCGCCGTGCTGGAGGTGGCCACGTTCGTCGACGGGCTGCTGCTGGCCGCCGGGATGTTCGCGCTGGGCACGGCCGTCCGGCTGCGGTCGCTGTTCCGGTCCGGGCTGCCGGTGCTGGTGCTCGGCCTGTTGTCCTCAGCCCTGATCGCCGCCCTCGTGCTGGTCGGGGCGCTCCTGCTCACCTGAGCCGCACCTCCCAGGGCACGGTCGTTCGTCGACCGGGCCACCGTTTCCGACCCCCGAAGGAGTCCTGCCATGTCGACCCGACTGCTCTCCCCGGTCGCGGCCCGCCTCGTCGGGGACCTGCGCGCCGCCGTCGCCGCCGGACCCGCCCGCGTCACCCGGACCCTCGCCCGCTACCTGGGCGCCGACGACCTGCTCGGCGCGGACCAGCGGATCCCCGACCCGACCGCCTACCGCCAGCACGTCCTGCACGTCGAGGACGACGGCAGCTTCTCCCTCGTCGCGCTCGTCTGGCTGCCCGGCCAGGCCACCTGCGTGCACGACCACGTGTCCTGGTGCGTCGTCGGCACGTACGTCGGCGAGGAGGAGGAGACCGCGTACCGGCTCGCGGGCGACCACCTCGTCCCGGTGCGCACGACCCGTACCCCGCAGGGCGTCGCGTCGTTCCTCGTCCCGCCCGGGGACATCCACTCCGTGCGCAACAACTCCGACGCCCTCGCGATCTCACTCCACGTGTACGGCGCGGACATCGGCGTGCTCGGCAGCAGCGTCCGCCGTCGCTACGACCTGCCGATCCACCAGGGCTGATGCGAGGCGAATAGCCGGGATTGGCAAATGGCGCAAAGGCCGTCACCTCGGTGTGTCACACCCCGTTGTCCCGGGTGCGTGACGCGAGGAGGACAAAATGGCCGTGCGGTGGGAGACCGTGTTCGTCGAGAACTACGGTCGGTTGGTGCGGGCCGCCTATGTGGTCGATGCCGGGCAGGACAGCCGGCAGCGCCGCTGGGCGCGGGCCCACCGGCTCGTCCGGCGGGCGCTGCCGCTGCGGTCCGGCCGGCAGGTCGCCGCGGACCCCGACGCCGGGTACCGGACGCTGCTCACCCGGGTGCTGACCCGGTCGCTGGGCCGGCGGTTCCCGTGGCCCGGCCCGTTCGGGCGCGGCGCAGGGGTCGCTCCGGCCGGCGGGCCCGAGCACGCGGCGGTCGACCAGGCCCTCGCGGCCGTGGAGCCCCAGGCCCGGGTGGCGTACCTGCTGCTGCTCGCCGAGGGCATGGACCGCAAGAGCGCCACGGGGGTACTCCAGGCGGTCGGCGTGCCCGACTCGTACGCGGCGGTCAACAAGGCGCTGAAGGTCCGCGACGCGCTGGACGCCGACTACGGGATCGACGCGGAACGGCAGTCCGAACTCCTCGACGAGCCGGCGATGAACCCGGCGGCCACCGAGGTCCGGGCCCCCGCGCCCGCGATGCTGCGCACCGCCCGGGTCGGCCGGGGCGCGCTCGGCGGGGCGGCCGGGATCGTCGCCCTCGTCGGGGTCGCGACCCTGGCCACCGGCGCGTGGAGCGGCCCGGAACCGCAGAAGGTCGAGCCGGTCCGCCCGGTCACCGACACCGAATGGCGCAACAACCCCAACCCGGTGCTGGCCGCCTGGCCCTCCCGCGGCTCCGAACGCGCGAACACGGCCCTGACCAGCAGGGCCGTGAGCGCGTGGCGCACCGGGAAGAAGCTCGTCGTCGGCCGGGGCGCCGACGGCAGCCCGCCCGCCGGGGTGCCGCAGCTGCTGTTCGCCGGCAAGGTGGACGGCAAGGACGTCGTGCTGCTGGCGGACAAGTCGCGGATCGCCCGGTACTCGGACAAGGGTCTGGAACTGTCGCCCATGCCCGTCCTCGGCACCGCCGGGGCGAGCGCGCTGCACCTGGTCGGCACCCGCTACCTGCTCGCGCCGTGGATCCAGAAGGCCCAGGTGGCGACGCTCGGCGGCGGGTGGCAGGACCTGGCGGCCGCCGACGGGATCACCGATCCGGTCCGCCCGGTGCCCGGGTCCTGCTACACGGGGCCGCTGCTGCGGCTGACGACCCAGGACGTCGCCGCCCCCGGCCCGTTGACGCTGGCCGACCTCGGTCAGATCAGCCTCGCGCACATCACCGTCGGGGACCCGAAGGCCGCGCGCTACCTGGACACCCAGGGCTCGTGGGAACGGCTCGGCTGCCAGGTCACCGAGTGGCAGGGCTCGGCCGTGGTGGCCGTGCACGCCTGGGAGTTCGCGACGGGCCCGCTGCCCGCCAAGGCCGGTACCGGCAGCTGGGTGTGCCTGCGCGCCGACCTGGTCGGCGGCGCCAACATGGTCCGCGCGGTCCTGCTCGGCCCGGGCGGCACCGCCACGACCGTGGCCCAGGGCACCCGGCTGTGCAGCGCGCGCGGCGGACCGGTCGCCGCGACCGCGTGGTGGAAGGCCCCGTCCGGCTCGTGGTACCTGCTGGCGGCCGGTTCGCCCGGCGTCGACCGGATCGAGGCGGCGGCCGGAGTCCTCAAGGGCTCGTCGAAGACCTACCTGACCCTCGGCCCCGTGCCGAACCAGACCCCGACCATGACCGTGAAGGCGCGCGACGCGGCCGGCGCGGACGTCCCAGTGCTCGGTGTGATCGGAGGATGACCATGACGTCGATGCGGTGGGCGGTGGCCCCGGAGGACATTCCGAAGCCCCGGCGCGCGGTGGAACTGTGGGCCGTCATCTCGCGGAAACTCCCGGCGGGACGGCGCAACGACCAGCCGGCGCGCTACACCCGGACCCGGACCCGCAACGGGGCGCGGCACCGCTACTAGCCGGGACCCCGCCGCCGGTCGCCGGGAACGGCGGCGGGCGGCGGGGTCGGCTTCGGCGCTGGTTCCCGCCCGGAGCCCCGTGGGGCCACCGGACGGCTGGCGGGGGACACCCCGCTACTCCGACAGGATGCCGTAGAGCTTGCGGCGGGTCTCGTGGAGGATCTCCAGGGCCCGCTGCTTCTGCTCCTCGGTGCCGACCTGCCCGATCTGGCCGAGGGCCTGCATGATGGCCATCGTGGCGGCCCGCCCCTCGTGCGCGGTGCTGCCGGCCTCCTCGGTGTACTGCGTCCACGGCGTGGCGTCGAGCTTGCCCGCCGCCTCGCGACCCGCGTCGGTGAGGGTGAACCGCTTGCGGCCCTCGGACTCCTCGCCCGCGATCAGGCCCTCGTCCTCCAGGAGCTGGAGGGTCGGGTAGACCGAACCGGGGCTGGGCCGCCAGACGCCGCCGGTGCGCTGGTCGAGCTCGGAGATCATCTCGTAGCCGTGCATCGGGCGCTCGGTGAGCAGCCCGATGATGGCGGCCCGGACGTCGCCGCGCCGCGCGCCGCGCCCCCGGCCGTGCGGTCCGCGCATGCCGCCGCCGCGCCCGCCGCCCAGACCGCCGCGCCCGCCGAACGGGCCGAAGGCGTAGAGCCGGTCGGTGCCGGGGTGCTCGCCGCGCCGGCCGTGGTCGTGGCCCCGGCCCTCGCCGCGGCCGTGGTGGTGTTCGGGGCCGTGCTCTCGGCCGGCCCGCTCGAAGTGTCGTCGCATGGTGTTACCTCTTCGTTCGTCCGCGACAGCCCTGGTGGCTATCGCGATAGTGAAACGATATATCGGAACCGCTCGCGACGCAACGTTATCGACGTCATGGATTTGCTTCACACGCATAGGGTTCGACGTCGTACCGTTCATAGGGGTACGAGCAGGCGTCGGGAGGTCGATGTGCGGCAGATCGTGCGAAGGGCGGCCAGGGCTGTCCTGTACGACGATGAGGGGAAGTTGCTGCTCATTCGACGGACAAAGTCCAACAGGCCGGTATATTTCACAACGCCGGGCGGCGGGATCGAGCCGGGGGACTCCTCGCCGGTCGACGCGCTGCGCCGGGAACTGCGGGAGGAGCTCGGGGCCACCGCCGACCGGTACCAGCAGGTGCTGGTCAACACGTTCCCGTACGGCGAGGGCGTGGTCGTGCAGTACTTCTTCGTCTGCCGGCTCGTCGCCCTGGACATGTCCGCGCGGCACGGCCCGGAGTTCGACGACCCGTCCCGGGGCCGGTACGACCTGGCCCGGGTGCTGCCGCCGGCCGGGCTCACCGGGCTGCGGCTGCGCCCCGAAGGGCTGACGGACTTCCTCACCACGAACCACGAGGCGCTGCTGCTCGCGGTGGACCTCGCCCCGGCGGACCTGGTGCTCGTGGAGGAGCCATCAGACCCGTCGGCCGGGGAGCGCGGGGCCCAGCACTAGGCGTGCGGCTCCGGGGCGGTGGCCCCGGAGCCGACGGGATCAGGTCGCCGGGTACCGCGAGTAGTCGGCGAAGTTGCCGTACAGGCGCTCGGTGGGCGCGCCGACGGTCACCGCGTGCACCAGCAGCTCCCCGCCGACGAACGCCCCCTTCCAGGACGCCCCGCGCCCGCCGAACGGCTCGGCCCGGTCCCCGCGCGACCGGGGCTTGTTGATGCCCACCTTGAACGCCTGCACGTCCACGGCCAGCTTCTCGGCCAGCTCCAGGTCGTCACACGCGAGGCTGGCGACGAGCGAGCCGTTGGACGCGTTCATGGCCGCGAGCAGCTCGTCCTTCGTGTCCACCACGATGATCGTGTCCACCGGCCCGAACGGTTCGGCGTGCGCCAGCCGGGACCGGCCGGGCGGGGCGAGCAGGGCCACGGGGGCCACGTAGGCGGAGGTGTCCTGGCCGGGGAGGAAGTGGTCGCCGAGCGCGCCCCGGTACAGCGGAACGGCCCCGCCCTTGAGGGCCTCGTCGACCTTGCGGCGCAGCTCCTCGGCCTTCGCCGCGCTGATCAGCGGCCCGAAGTCCAGCTCCGGAAGCACCCCGTCGGCGCTCGCCAGCGGGTGGCCGAGCCTGATCGAGGACACCACCGGCAGGTACATGGCGAGGAACTCGTCGACCAGGTCGCGCTGGACCACATAGCGCGGGTACGCCGTGCACCGCTGTTTGCCGTACTCGAAACCCTTCTTCAGGTGCCCGGCGAGCAGGTCCCACTGGGAGAAGTCCCAGATGCCCCACGCGTTGAGGCCCTCCTGCTCGATGAAGTGCGGCTTGTCGGAGTCGAGGAGCGCGGCGGCCACCTTGCCACCGTTGGACCGGCCGCCCACGAAGGCGACGGCGCCGATCTCGGGCGCGCGGACCAGTACCTCCGAAAGCTCCTCGCCCCCGCCCGACAGCAGCGTGACGGGCAGCCCGGCGCGGCGCATCAACGCGTGCGCGACCGTCAGGCAGACGGCCCCGCCCTGGGTGGGGGTCTTGGCGATCACGGCGTTGCCGGCGAGCAGTTGCACGAGTTCGGCGTGCACGAGCACGCTCATCGGGTAGTTCCAGCTCGCGATGTTCGAAACGGGGCCCGGCAGCGGCTCACGGCCCTGCACCATGGGCCCGATCTCGTCCAGGTACCACCGGACGCCGTCGAGGGCCCGGTCCACGTCCGCGCAGGCCAGCCGCCACGGCTTGCCGATCTCCCAGCACAACAGCAGCGCGAGCAGGTCCCGCTCGCCCTGCAACGCCTCGACGGCGGCCGTGACCCGCGCGTGCCGCTCGGCGAGGGGTGTGGCGGCCCAGTCGCGGTGCTCGGCGGCGGAGAACGCGACCGCCCGCCCGGCCGCGTCGCCGTCGAGCCGGGGCAGCCAGCCGATCAGCGTGCCGTCCACAGGAGTGTGCAGGGCGGCGGGCCGGCCGACGTCGGACCAGCGGCCCTCGACCAGGTTCAGCAGCCGGTCGTCGGCGAACGCCTCGGGGGTCGCGGCGAGTGCGCGCGCGTGCACCTCTGCCCAGGCCGTGCCGGATACAACGGACAACGTCATGACGGCTCCTTCGCGGGACTCAGAAGAAGCGGCGGCTGCGTTGGCGTCGCTGTGGTGGGCTTCACCCTGCCGTGCGCACGGGCCGTGCGCAATAGCCTGTGACAAGCGTCAAATCCAAATCAAGCTCATGATTGGGTACGCCGCGCTGCTACCATCCGGCCATGATCAACGAGCCTCGCCGGCCGGCCGACACCCACCGCGAGCCCGACGCGCTCGGGGTCCTGGCCGCGTTCCTGACCGCCGCCCGCGAGGCCGTGATCGCCAAGGCCACCGGCGTCACCGAGGACCAGGGCCGCACCCCGGGCGTCGACTCGGGCACCAGCCTCTACGGCCTGATCCAGCACCTCGCGGCGGCGGAGACCTACTGGTTCGAGGTCGTCCTCCTCGGCACGGACCGCCCGGTCGACCTCGGCATGGACGTCCCCGCCACCGCCACCGGCCCCGACCTGATCGCCGACTACCAGACGGCGGCGGCCCGCAGCGACGCGAACATCGCCGCGGCGGGCGACCCGCTCGCCCTGAGCACCGGCACGAAGCAGCCGCCGAGGACCCTCCAGTGGATCGTCGCGCACATGATCCAGGAGACGGCCCGGCACGCCGGCCACGCGGACATCCTCCGCGAGAACATCGACGGCACCACGGGCCACAAACTCCGCCCCTGAGCCCCCGCGACCGCCCCGCCCCCGGACGTCCGGGGCCGCGTGCTGCGCGCCCCTGGCGGGCAGCCTCCGCTTCGGGTCAAGCCCGGCCTCCATGTGCCCCGTGGGCCTGCCGGCCCCGGGACCGTGTACTGCGCGAGCATGCCCGCTGTGAAGACCCCGCCTCCATGTGCCCCGTGGGCCCGCCGGCCCCTGGGACCGTGTGCTGCGCGAGTGTGCCCGCTGTGTGGACCCCGCATCCATGTGCCGGGTGGGCCTGCCCGAGCTGGGGGTCCAGCGCGCCGCGACCGCGTCCTGCGCGAACCTGCCCGCGCTGTGGGCCTGACACCCCGCCACCGTGTGCCGGGTGAGCCCGCGCTGGACGATGGGGGAAGCCGCGCTGCATGATCGGACGATGACCGACCCGCAGACCGTCGTCGAACGCCAACTCGCCGCCTACAACAGCCACGACCTCGAAGCCTTCGCCGCGACGTACGCCCCCGACGTCCGGGTGAACCGCCGCGACGGCAGCCACTTCGTCGGGCGCGACGCCCTGCGGGACCGCTACGCCGACCAGTTCGCGCTGGGCCGGTGCCGGGCCGAGATCCTCGGACGCCTCACCGAGGGCGACTGGGTGGTCGACCACGAGCTGGCGCACGGCATCGGGGACCAACCTCTGCGGGTACTGGTCGCCTACCGGGTCCGCGACGGCCTGATCGACCGCGTCGACTTCCTGACCTGACGATCGGGGCGCGCGGGTCCGTACCCGTCGAAGCCCTTCGCCTCCAGGCGCGACGAACCGGCGGCGGACACTCCACTCTGGACCGCCGCCACGGCGGAGCGTGCCTATGATCTTCGGCATGCCGCAGTCCGCCACCCCTGAACTCGTGCCCTACGCCGAAGCCGACGCCCGCCTCGGCGGCGCGCTGACCAGCGCGTTCGACGGCGGGTACGCCACCGCGCTGCTCTTCGACGGCGACCTCACCGTGGCCGGCGACTTCCCGGACGCCTTCCACGACCTCCTCGTGACGCGCGCCGTCGAGGTGGTCGTGGTCACCGGGAACCTGACGGTCACGGGTCGGGTCGGGTTCCACGACAGCCTGCCCGGCCTCTACGTCGGCGGTCGCACCGAGGCCGAGACCCTGGAGGCCGGCGACGCGGAGGTGCACATCCACGACGGCACGTTCACCTACCTGGTGCACGGCTACCACAACGACGGCACCCTGCGTACCGGGACCGTGGTCACGCCCTGGGTGATCGAGCACGAGCACGTGATGGCGGTGCACGCCCCCGGCGCCCTCCGGGTGGACGAGTTCGGCGACGCCGCGCGCGCCGACTTCGCCGGGGTCGGGGTCGCCGCCGCGTTCGTGTCCGAGGTCGTCGACGAGCACGTCGAACTGCGGATCGACGAGTTCCTGAACCGCCTGCGGGCCGGCCTGCCGGTGCTGCGGCCGGGTGCCCGGGAGGCGGCCGAGGCGGCGCGCGGGCACCCGGCCGGCGTCGAACACCGCTGACCGCGTCCCCTCAGATGCCCTCGCTGACACTCCCGTCGGGATGGTGCCGGTGGTACGTCACGCGCGCGGGATCCTGGCGCTGCTCCGCCTCGTGCTTCGGCACCAGCGTCGCCCACGCCTCCGTCTGTTCGCGGACCTGACCGTCCAGCCAGTCGGTGAACCGGGCGTGCCGCAGGCTCGGCCCGTCCTCGGGTTCCCCGCCTTCGCTGTACGACCAGACCTGCGGGTCGTCGCCGTCCCCGCGCAGGAAGTCGAACTGGTACCCCTGGTGCATGAGGATGACCCGGTCGGCGTCCGTCAGGGTGAACGCGACCTCGTTCTCCGCCAGCAGTTCCCGCGCGGCCTCGCCCAGTCCCAGCACGTCCGGGTGGAACACGTCGCTGCCCCGCAGGAAGCGCCCGGCGCCCCCGCCGATCAGCGACAGGAAGCAGCGGTAGGCCGCCGCGAGGGGTGCCGGCTGGTCGGCCCCGACGGCGCGGATCTCCTCGGCGGACAGCCCCCGGAACTGCTCCACGGTCGCCGTGGTGCCATCGGCGAGCATCGCCACCAGCGCACGGACCCGTTCCTCGGGCGGGACTTCCTCGGTCACGGCTACTCCTCCCCGTCGTCTCATCTCCGCGGGAGACTACCGGGAGCCGGGAGCCGGGAGCCGGGAGCCGGGAGCCGGGAGCCGGGAGCCGGGAGCCGGGCGCTGGCGCTGGGAGCCGGGTGACGCCTAGCTCGCGCGCAGCGCCAGCCGCGACAGCTGGTCGGCGGCCCGGGTCGTCTCCGGCAGCCGGTACTTCGGCGTCAGCGCCAGGGTCAGCTCCGTCGCGGTATCCAGGTCGTACAAATGCCCCACGGACACGAACACCGGCTTGACCCCCGCGCGGGTCCGCAGCACCCGGCCGATCACCTCGCCGTCGTCCACGAGCGGCGACCAGTCGCCCCGGTGGTCGCCGGGCTCGTCATAGGTACCCACGAAAAGGGTTTTCGCGACCCCGATCGTCGGCAGCCCGGTCTCCAGCCCGACATGGCACGCGAGCCCGAACCGCTCCGGATGCGCCAACCCCTGCCCGTCGCAGACCAGCACGTCCGGCGTGACGGTGAGCTTCCCGAGCGCTTCGAGCAGCGTCGGCAGCTCCCGGAAGGCGAACAACCCCGGCACGTACGGGAACGTGGCGAGGCCGGCCGCCGTCGCCTGCCGCACCGGGAGCAGCGACGTGCTGTCGAGCACGACCACGGCGGCGGCCACCCGGTCGGACCCCTCCGCGTAGGCGACATCGAGGCCGGCGACCGTCCGCGGGCTGGTCGGGCCGGGGCGGACCTCGACGCGGTGCCGCAGCTCCTTCTGGAGCGCGACGGCTTCTTCCAAGGTCCACTGAGCCATCGCCCGATCCTAGGCCCCCGCACGATGTGGTCACAGGACCCGCCGCCCGTCCGGTTCGTCCACCCCTGGTGTAGACGATCACCCGGCGAGCTTCCGGATAGGCTCGGGCCCATGGACAACGGAGCGGCGAGCATGTTCGTTGGCGCGGCGGCCGGGGTGGTGGTGCGCGCGGCCACCGAGGCCGACCTCGACGGCCTGGTCGCCTCCACCGCCGGGCTGTTCGCCGAGGACGCGGCCACCCGGGACGGTCTGCGCAACGCCGACTGGCCACAGGCCCACGCCAGGGCCTACGAGGAGGGGAACCTCGCCGACCCGGACGTCCTCGTCCTGGTGGCGGACCACGAAGGCACCATCGTGGGACATCTGACGGGTACCTTCCACGCGGCCTCGCCGATGTGGACCGCCCCCAAGGCGCACCTGGTCAGCCTGCACGTCGCGGCACCCTGGCGCGGCCATGACATCGGCACCCGGCTCGTGGCCGAGTTCCGCTCCTGGGCCGCCGAGAAGGGAGCCGTCCAGCTCCGGGTATCGGCCTACGCCGCGAACACCGCCGCGATCCGCTTCTACCAACGCCACGGCTTCACCCCGCTGGAGACGACCCTCGCGGTGGACCTGTAGCCGGCCGGGCGCACCCTCACGCCGCCGTGGCCAGGCACGGCGCGTCTCGTGCGGGCCGGCGCGGGCACGGGGTTTGTACAGTGGGAATATGTGGTTGATCGTGGGTGTCGCGGTGGCTGTGGTGTCCGTGATCGCGGCCGCCGTTGTCGCCGTCCGGACCGTCGCGCGGCGCCAGGCCCGCGCCGACCGGATCGCCGCACAGTGGCAGGCCGACCAGATCGCCAGCATGCCCCCGCTGATCGACCCCAGCCGCCCTCTGCTGCCCGACCGGCCCCGTCGGGAGACACAGACGGGTGGCGTGAGCTATTCGAGCGGCGAAACCGACATCATCGTGTCGCACGGCGGGGATTCCGGCGGCTCTGGCGGTTCCTTCTTCTAGCCGATCGAAGCCAGGCACCCGTCAGACCGCGCCACGACGGAACGGCACTCGATCACTGGCGTGTGTTCTCGGCTGATCCCACAAGGTGCCTACCGGATCCGGGAACTTTGGTACGCATCGCCTCCAGGTCTTCACGGAGCTGACGGGGGCCGACCGTGGCAAGAGCCCAGAGTGCGCTCAGGGAGCGCGCCTGTGTCCAGGCCGCCGGAGCACTCGGACTGTCGAAGTGGTCCACGCCAATTCCGAGCTGGTGGAACGGCGCAGTGTCCAGATAGCGGCCGCCCCCCGGACCACACAGGTACCGGGTGGCTCCGACCGACCGCGTGAGATCGGCGAGCCGGGCCGAGCGGTGGGATCGACTCGCTAGGTCGCTGCTGTGGTGGACAGCTCCAGACCAGCCCACCAACCGCAGGAGCGCGAGAGTGGACACGGTGGCGATCACGGCCATGCTCCGGGTCGCGTCGATGGCATCGGCGACCTGCTCGACAGCGTGACGCAATGCCGACCAGTGCCGTGACCGTGCGTAGAACTGAGTGACCATGCCGATGGTCCGACGTCGGCACAGGTGCCGGTCCACCACCTCGATATCGGTAATCCTGCTTGCCTGGCCGTGAGGGCGGTGGACAGGGAGACTCAGCCACTGAGTGCTTGTGGGGTTCAGGTCGGCCAACCGGGCACGGTGCTGGTAGTCGCGCGCGTTGGCTTGAACGTCGTCCAGGACGATCCAGTGGTCGGCGGTGTACAGCTTGGCGAGCGTGGACAGCCGGGGGAAGAAGTTCGGCTGGTGGATGGCGCACGTCGCCTCCGGCCACGTGGTCATATCAGCCGCGAGGTGTAGCCGACATCGATCAGCCGTCGGTAGGCGTCCAGGACGTCGTCCGAGATGTCCTGGACGATCGCGTAGCCGAGGTCGGGGTAGTCAATGACCCGCTGGGTGTCCCCGACCAGATTGGCCAGCACCAGACTCTCGTCGCCAATGCTGTCGATGTAGTCCGGCCAGGCCAGCGCTGCCGACGAGCAGAGCACTGTCTTGACCTCCGGCCAGACCTTGCGGCAGGTTGCGAATGCACGGCGCTGCATGGACGGCATGGACACGATCAGCACTGAACTCACGGGGACGGAGGCGTCTTCGAGTACCTGACGCGAAAGGCTTACGTTCTGTCCGGTGTTCGTAGCCCGGGGCTCCAGCAGGATCACCTGCTCGGGCACGCCCAGGACCACTGCGATATCACGGAACCGCGAGGCCTCGCCCTCGGGAAACTCTTCCGGCCTGGTCGGGTTGGAGCCACCCGTGATCACCATTTGGGGGAAGTAGCCCTGGTGGAAAAGGTCGGCAGCGTGATGCGGGACGCCAAGGTCGTGACCGCCCAGAACGATCCCGACCGAGCAGGGTCGAAGGTCATGACCGAGCTGGTGGTAGTCGTACAGGGTCTGGCCGTCCTTGTAGTCCTGGTCGCTGATCACGGAGCCGGATCCTTTTGTCTGGTCATGTCGTCCGGCGGATCGTCTGGATCGCTCGGACCTGGTGACTAAGACCGTATCGGCCTGCGATGACCTCAGCCCCGTCGAGCACCCGTTCTCCGTAGTCGCGAGTCGCGGGATCCGCGAGCAGAATGTGTCCGTGCGCCGTGTCCAGCCTGACCTGTTGCAGCGGTGAGTCGGTTCGTCGGTGTGCCAGCGCGAGTTCGATATTTCGGACGGCACTTGCGGTGTCGCCAGCAGCTCGGTGCGCGAGTGCCAGCTTCTGAATCGCGATGGACCACTCGTCGGGCTCATTGAGTTCCTCCAGGGTGCGGGCGGCATGCTCGATTGCGGCCACCGCCACGGACAGCCGGTCGGGTAAAGGCCGTTTTGACAGTGCGGTGCCGACCCACAACCGGGCGTGGGTGCGGTCCAAAGCCCCGAGCCGGCTGTCGTCGGCCAACGCGGCGTACTTGTGGGCGGCGCGTTCGAGATGACCGGACATCTCCTCGGTCACGGTGATCAGAAGTTCAGTCTGTGCGATCCGTCGGGGCTGTCCGAGGAGCGTGAACAGGTCCTTGGCCGCACGGTAGGCATGTTCGGCGGACAGCGGGCCGGCGATTCTGCCCTGGTCGCGACGCATGTGGCCGGCCAGCAGCAGGGACCGTGCTCGAAGCTGCTGCCCAGCGTCGCCCATGCTGTCGAGGTCAGGACGGCCGAGCCAGCGATCGAGAAGTACCCCGGCTGCCGGAAAGTCCTGGCGGCCGACCGTGACGTGCGCGCGGTCGAGATCGTCGGACCAGTCGTCCAGATCTGGCCCGCCGGTTGTTGCGGCAGGATCTGGCGGAACAGTAGGTCCTCGCAGTAGCACCTCGATCAGCAGCGGATCCAGAACCTGTCGTTCCAGGGTGCGCTGGATGGTGTCGGGCTCACGGCCGTAGTCGCGCGGATGGAACACCTGGTCGGCGGCTCGTCGGCGATCGTCCAGCCTCGGTGGCGTGGAGCCGCGTAGCGAATGGAACAGGATCTCGGCGACGTGCCGCAGGCGAGGGTCGGGCAACTCGGCCAGCACGACGGCGAACGCAGCGCTGTGATACGCCAGCCTGCCCAGCAGCTCCCGGGGCGGCGGGCCAGCCCATTGTTCGAGCAGGCGGGTCAGTTCGGGATAGCGACGGTCCCGCATCGTCAGGTCAGCCAGACCGGCACGGCGGAGACGTCGTAACTCGACGGTCAATGCCGCCGCGGTGATGCGACTTGCCACGGTCACCCCTTGAGATCCGGGAACCCGGTGTGCATCCCCACGCTAGCGGCGAGTGTCGATCAATCGTCCAGCCTCCGCCTAATTTCCGGCTTTCTGCCCACGCATCTTCCGGGAATCGTGAGCAGGCTCTGGTTCAGAACCAGGAGCAAGGTCACCGGACAGCTGATGCCACATCCCACAACCCCGACGGTTCATGAGTACCGACCTCCGAGTCGTCGGGTGCATCGAACCGATGTGGACCTCTGCACAGTGCGCCGCCCACCCTGGGCCCGATCGGCAAAGTGTGGAAGGGGGTGAACTCATGCGGGAATTCGGCAGATCCCAGGTGAATGGCAAGCCCAGGGAAGGCGAGCACGAGGAGGTAGACCACCAGCCGTAGGCCGTGTGGACCGGGCAGTCTTCCCGCTGCCCGGCCCATCATTTCTGCCGAGAGGGCCATGTCAATGCTTCGTCTTACGCCCGTCCAGATCGTCGACCTGGGCAGGGAACTTGCCAACTTCATCCATGCCTATCCGCCCAATGAGATCGATGCGGTGCTGTTTCTCGACCACCACGGCGTGTTCGGGTCTTCGGCGGGTCCGGATGCTCCCTCCGAGTGCCGGATCGTCATCAACAGGGCCGGTGTCGACTGCCTGATGGTCTTGCACACCTATACGACCCTGGATCTAGGGGAGACCCTAGGGCGCGAAGCGTTCGCGCAGCTTGTCAGCGGAGGCGTCGTGGACGACCTGACCGATCAACCGGATGTCGGTGTCTGCTGCACCACGACCAACGGGTGCTGGGATGCCAGCGGTGACCGGGTGGCAAGACTGACCCTGACACCCGGTCAGGTCTCAGAACTGCGTCTGCGGTGCGCTGTCACCCGCTGCACCGCCTATGTCGGCCTCTACCACCAGACCAGATCTGAATCCTCATGGAGGGAAGCCCGGTGAGTATCGAAGAGGACGCCGCCCGGTTGGGGACACTCACCGGGGAGCTGCCGTTCGCTCAGGCGGACGAGCTGATCATCGCCATCGAACACATCGGCAACAGCATGTGGAGCATCGTAGGTTCGAACGTCTCCCACCATCGGGTCAACGACGCGTCGGCGAAGCTGAAGGTTGCGATCGGGCACATCGACGAATGCAAGGCGGCCATGGCTGGCGCGCGTGACGACATCGTCAGCTACATCGGAGCCATCACCGGTTGAGGGACGGTGTCGGCCGCCGGCGGTTTTCCACCGCCAGCGGGGCCGAATTTCGACGACACTCGCAAGGAACCTCTCAAAGGGCGGCCACCTCTGGTCTCGGATTCACCTAACCCAACGTCGGCGGAGAACTTCGCCAGGGTTGTCAGGACAATGCTGCCTCGGCCGGTCGGCAAGGAGAAAGGCCGCAAGACCCATGGTCGGTGGCGCGACGAAGCCGACGGCAAGCTGCGTGAAGCGATTACGTCAGGAAGGGGCGACGGCCTGCACGAGGAGGCGCTGGGCATGCTCGATGCACTCGGCTTTCCTCGGCAGGCCGCTGCCATGGCTGAACACGTGGAGATCAAGCTCATCGCCCTCATGCGTCGACTGCGTACCTCCGACGCCACTCTTGTGATCAACAACCGGCCGTGTGGCTGGGACAACCCCGATTGGCTGTACGCGTGTGACAACCTGATACCCAGGGTGCTGTACCCCGGTCAGCGGATGACCGTGGAAGGCGTCGACGAGTACGGCCAGCGGATCAGTAGGACATACGAAGGAGCCCGAACGTAGTGGGGTACATGAGCTGGTGCCCGAGCCATGACACTCCTCTGGCCGGCCCCGAAGACGCGGCCAAGGCGTTCGACCGCTGGTCCGTCCTGTGGCAGCCATGGGGTAAATCCCAGGTGTCCATGTACTTCGGGCCCCTGGTGCCGGGGCTGGACGGCGCCGATGAATGGGACAGCAAAGTGCTGCGGGTGGACGCCGACTTCGAAGTCGGACGCGCAGCCGTCACCTGGCTTCCTGACGGCTCCTACGGCGTCGAACTTGGACCGACCGATGGGCCGATCACCGCAGGCTTCGGCGAGCCTGAAGAGATTCCCGCCGAACGCGCGCGCGTTTCAGTCGAGAAAGCGCGTGAGGCAATCATCGAGTACGTGACCACTGGGGACAAGCCCGTCTGTCTGCGTTGGGAAGCGTCCTGACAAGTCGCTGAACTGCGAAAACTCGATCTAAACCACGCGCTGTGTACCCGGGCCAGCTGGCTCGACGCCAGCCTCGGTGGGGCGGTCTGGCTGGGGTCACTTGCTGGTGATGCTCCACGCGCCGTCGTCCGTGGCGGCTTTGCCGAGGGCGGTCCACGCGGTGTCGTCGACGGTGAGGGCGCCGAGGAGGTAGGCGGAGATCGCGTCGGCGACGAGGGCGACGCGGGCCGGGGCCTCGTCGGTGGTCTCGGCGACCTTCTCGCCGGCGACGCCGCCCATGGTGTGCTCGCCGTCGGCGATGGTGAGCAGGCTCTTCGGGGCCGGGCTGAGGTGGTAGGCGTCGGTGAACCAGTCCGGCCCCCGGGTGGAGAGCTGCGACTGGTCCCTGCCGCCCGCGATGACCAGGGTCGGGGTGGTCATGGTCGAGTAGTCCGGCCTCATGAACGCGAGGTGCTCGGTGGCGAACGGGGTGAGGGTGTCGCCGGTGCCGGTCGCGGCGATCAGCGCGCCGGCCGAGACCGCGGGGTGGGAGTAGTCCTCGCCGGGAACGCCGTCGGCGTCGAGCACGCGCGCGCCGAGGACCGCGCCGGCGGTCTGGGCGCCCCAGGAGTGGCCGACGACCGCGACGCGCTCGCGGTCGACGCGGGTCCCCAGGTCGCCGGCCTGGAGGAGGATGTCGCCGAGGCCGTCGAGCACCGCGTGGACGTCGGCGATCCGGACCCGCCAGATGGTGGCGAAGCGCGGGTCGTCCCAGCCGATGCCGTTGCGGCGGGAGTCCAGGTGGGTGGGCTGCACCACGACGAATCCGGCGGCGGCCCACCGGTCGACGAGCGGCCCGTATCCGTCCAGGGACCAGGCGTTGCCGTGCGAGAACACGATGACGGGCAGGTGGCGGCCCGAGAGCGGGGCGGTGACCTTCACCCGCAGGTCGAGGCCCCGGCCGGGCGCGGCGACCGTGATGGGCTTGACCGCGAAGATCCGCTGGTCGAGGGTGCTGGAAGACATGGGGGACCTGCTCTTTCTCCGAGGGAGCGCTCTGCCATACTTTGACGGAACGTCGTTCCGCCAATTTAGCGGAACATTGTTCCGCGAGCAAATGGAGGAGTCGTGCCGGAACCCGCCGGAGTACGCCAGGCCCAGGCGCAACGCACCCGGAGCGGGGTACTGGCCGCCGCCGCCGCGGTCTTCGTGGACCAGGGCGTCGGGGCCCCCATCCGCGACATCGCCGAACGCGCCGGAGTCGGCGTCGGCACCATCTACCGGAACTTCCCGACCCGGGCGGACCTCGTCACCGCCGTCTACCGGCACCAGATCGACACCTGCACCGCGCTCGCGCCCCGGCTCCTGGCGGAGTCGGCCTCGCCGTTCACCGCCCTGACCCGCTGGGCGGACGCGTTCGTGGAGTTCCTGGTGACCAAGCACGGCCTCGGCGCCGCCCTGGGGTCCGGCGATCCGGGGCTGGAGAATCTCCACGCCCTCATGCTCGACACCCTGGTCCCCGCCTGCGCGACGCTGCTCGACGCCTGCGCCGCCGCCGACGAACTCGGCCCCGGCATCACCGCCTACACCCTGCTGCGCGCCATCGGGAACCTCAGCATCACCGGCCCCGACTACGACCAGGCCGACGCCAGGCGCATGGTCGCCGTCCTCCTCGCCGGATGCCGCCGCGAGGCCCGGCCCTAGCACCGCCCACCGCTCGTCCGGGCCATAGTCGCTGGTACGACACGGGCTGGGGCCGGACGCGTGGACATGCGAGGTGCCCAAGACCCGGGGGAACTCGCAAGGACCGGCCCCACAGGTGGGCCGCGAAACAGAGGTGTCCAGGACCCGGGGGAGCCCGACGGTCCCGAGCCGGGCGGGACGGTCCGACCCGGAGCCCCGACGCGCTCATGCCGGTCGGGATTCCGCGCGGTTACATCCGGGCTCTGAGGACGTCGAACTCGCAGCCCGGGGAGTCCGGGTCGAAGCCGTGCTCGATCAGCCAGCGGGCCGCCCGCAGGCTCCGTAGCGACCACCAGCCGCGGATCACGTCGAGGTCCACGTCGGAGCCGTAGCCGGCGAGGAGGTCGCCCAGGTGCTCCTCGTGGCCGAGCGTCAACGTGGCGAGGTCGTAGAGGGCGTCGCCCTGTCTCGCCTCCGACCAGTCGATCACGCCGGTGACCTCGGCGCCGGCCACGAAGACGTGGGCGATCTGCAGGTCGCCGTGGATGAACACCGGCGTCCACGGGCGCAGCGCCGCCTGGGCGACCTCGCGGTTGCGGGTGACCAGGTCCGCCGGGAGGACGCCGTTCGCGATCAGCCACTCGCATTCGCCGTCGAGGTGCGCGGCGATGTCCCCGGGGCTCTGGTCGGTCCACGGTGGCAGGGGCGCGTCGTGCAGCCGCCGGATGGCGGCACCGGCCGCCGCCCACGCCGCCGGTGACGCGGTCGACGGCACGCCGAGGCGGCCGAGTGCCGCGCCGGGGACGGCGGCGAGCGCGAGTACGGGCGGCTCGTGCCACAGGACCCGGGGGGTCGGGATCGGCACGAGGGCCATGGCCTCGACCTCGACGGCGGTACGCGTCCGGTCGGCGTCGACCTTCAGGAACACGTCACCGACGCGCAGGGTCGTGCGCTCCTTGTGGGCTACGACGACCTCGACCTGATCCACGTCGGCCATTATCGCGGGGACGGCCACCGACGTCGCCGGGTTTTACCGCGCGCGACCCCGAGCCGAGTCCGCCGCAGGGCGGCCCCGTGCGGGCGACCGTCTCCGGCACGGCGGACACCTGCGTGCGACCGCCTCAGCCACCGGCGGCCACGTGTGTGGAACCGCTTCGGTCACGGGTGGTCATGTGCGTGCGACCGCCTCAGCTACCGGAAGTCGCGCGCGTGGAACCGCTGCCGTCACCGGCGGCCACGTGCGTGCCGCCGGTGGCGGGTCGCAGCCGGTGGAGCCGATCCGCCCGGTACCCGGGAAAGGTCAGTTGATCGTGACCTTGGCGCCGACGGTCCCCGGGGAGGCGTGCAGCTCCAGGTGCGTGAGGCTGGCCGTCTTCGGGATGTCGAACACCAGCACGCCGCTCGACCCGACGCCCGGGTTGTACTCCGTGATCCCGAAGTTGTCGTGCTCGAAGTTGACGAGCAGGGCCGCGCCGTAGTCCAGGCCGTACATGGTCCCGTCCGGGCCGAAGGCGCGCTGGCTGGACGACATGTACCACGTCTGCCGCTGGCCGATGTTCTTCACACTCATGTCGACCAGGCAGAACTGCCCCTTGGCCTGCTGGTCGAGCACCCCGGAGCGGACCTCCGGCACCCCGCACTGCACCTTCGTCACCGTGAACTCGAAGACCCCGTCCCGGACCGGCGTGTTCAGCCCGACCGTGACCGGCGACGGACTGGCCGACGGGGTCGGCCACGAGAACGGTGTGCGGGTGTCGGCCGCGCCGGGCCGGGCCGGACGCCGGTCGGAGGCGTCGTCGCGGGACCGGAGTACCAGGAAACCGGCGACGCAGCATGCGCCGATCAGCAGGAGCGCGCCGAAGGTCGCGCCGAGGACGATGAACAGGGTGCGGTTGCTCTTCCCCGCCGGGGGCTGCGGGTAGCCCGGGACCGGGCCGGCGGGCACCGGGTGCGGGCCGGTCGGCTGCGGGCCGGTCGGGTGGGCGCCGCCCGGGATCTGGAAGCCGCCGGTCGGCGGGTCGCCGGGGGTCTGGAAGCCGTCGGTCGGCTGCGGGCCGCCCGGCAGGTGGAAACCGCTGGTCGGCTGGGGTCCGGTGTGCGGAGCGACGGGGTCGGTCGCCGGCAGCCCGCCGGTCGCCGGGGGAGCGCTGACCGCCGGGGACGCGTCCGAGGGGCTGTCCGAGGCCGGGGACCCGCTCGGGGCCGACCACGGATCCGGGGAAGTGGGCTGGTGGCCCTCCGACGGGGTCGGCTCGGGACCGGGCTCACTGGGCGCTGACATGACGGTCCTTCGGGTCCTGGGGCGGGGCTCAGGGACGATACCCCTGCTCAGGGCCGGTTGAGGGCCCGTGGCCGCCGAATTGTGACCCTCCCGACCCCGGGGAGCCCGACCGGGGCCGCGTCGTCCGCGTCATGCGGCGGCGTCGTTCCCGTGGCGCGCCGCCGCCTCGGTGTCGGCCTGGCGGGGACGAGGGCCGACAGCTGGGAGGTCCATCGTGGCGGTCGGATCGGGTGAGCTTGACGGTCCCGCGCGCACCACCTAGAAAGAGGGCTCGCGTTCGGGTCTACCACGGGGAATGTCGACATGCGTCGTTTGGGTGTATCGGTACTGGTCACTGTGCTCGCGCTCGCCGGATGTTCGGACGGCTCACCGGGAAAGGCCGTGGAAAAGAGCGGGGCCGGTCCGGCCGCGTCGGCGGACTTCGCCCTGGACGACAGCGGGGACGCGACGGCGGCGGTCCTGAAGTTGGACAAGAGCCTGTGTGGCAGGTTCGACCTGCGGCCGTTGCTCGCGGTCTACCCGGCCATCAAGGCGGGGTCCGCCACCGCCGAGGAGGAACTGGTCAGCTGTTCGTTCAGCTACGCCAAGGACGCACCCGAGCGGCTGTCAGGATGGATGAACATCTCCGACCGGAAGTCCGCCCGGCTGGCCAGGTTCACCGTGCGGGGACTGTTCGTCGGGGAGGGCGAGGAGGACAGGAATCCGGAGGTGCTCGCCGACTTCGCGCAGCCCGCCTTCGTCGTCGCGAGGCGCAGTAAGCCCGACGCGAACTACCACAGCGTGAGCTACAACCTGTACGCGCAGGCGGACAGCCTCACCGTCGACTTCTTCTTCATCGTCGAGAGCGCCTCCCCGTTGCCGCCGAACGACAAGCTGCGGCCGGCGGTCCTCGACGCCGCGCGGAACACGCTCCTCCGCGTCACCGGGTGAGGCGCGCCCCGGTACCCGTCGGATCGGATCTTTCCCAGGTGGGTGGAAACGGACACCGGCGGGCCGGGCGCGTGGAAGCATGATCCTGGTGACCGGACCGGGGGAGGAACGCGTGACGGCTGACGGCACGTCCGGGGGCGACCGGTGGCGGTTCGAGGACCCGGGCACCGACTTCCCCTACTACGACGGCCGCCCCGTCGCGCTCACCACCCGCCAGTGGTGGCTGGTCGTCGCCGCCGTGGCCGTGGCGTTCGCGGTGCTGATCGCGCCGATCCGGGGCCTCAACGGCACGTACACCCAGCTGATCCCGGCCCTGGTCTTCGCCGCCCTCCCGCTGGCCGTGCTCGCGTGGGCCGCGCCGGGGCACTGGACCGCCCTGTTCCGCCGGGTCCGGGCGCGCGACGTCGGCTGGATGGTCGGGTTCTGGCTGCTGAACCTGGTGGTGACGTTCGTGGTCGGCGGCCTCGTCTCCGTCGTGTTCGGCACGAAGGCCAACCCCGCCGTCGAGGGCGTCGGCGACCTCGACACGGCGGGGAGGGTGATGTTCTTCCTCAAGACCCTGCCGCAGCTCCTCGGCGAGGAACTCCTCACCGTCCTGCCGTTCCTCGCCCTGCTCACCTGGCTGCACACCCGGAAGAACCTGAGCCGCAAGCGGGCGGTACTCCTGTCCTGGCTGCTCACCGCGCTCATGTTCGGCGCGCTGCACCTGCCGACGTACGACTGGCAGGTCGCCCAGGCGCTGATCGGGATCGGGGCGGCCCGGGTGGTGCTGACGGCCGCGTACATCAAGACCAAGAACCTGTGGGTGTCGACCGGCGCGCACGTCCTCAACGACTGGTCGCTGTTCGCCCTGGCCCTCTGACCCGCGAGGCTGACGATGAAGCCGATCGAATACACCCCTGACGGCGGGTACGTGTTCGCCGCCGACGAGGACGACATGAACCTGCTGCTCGCCGGTCTGGGGCTGCTGGAGGACGACCTGGTGGGCTACTCCCCGGAGACCAACGCCCGGGCGAAGGTGCTCCGCGGCGCGCTGCTGCGGTTCTTCGAGGCCGAGGCCGCCTGAGCCGGTGGGCGGCGGGGCCGGTGCCCGAGCGGCATCCCCCGCACTCCCCGGCTGTCCGAACTGACCGGGCTCGCCGGCGCCGCCCAGCCCCACCTCACCGTGGGGGTCGTCGCGGAACCGTCACCTGAGGACTGACGTGGCCGCCCGCGAGGAACGGCGTGGGCGTCGCGGGTGAGCGCGGCCGGACCTACCGTCCGCACACCGGGGAAGCGTTGGCCGGCACGGCGCCTCCGGCGGACTTCGCAGACCTGGTCGCCCGCACGTCCTGTTGCCGGTGGTCGATAGATTGGGATCATGGCGAAGGTTCTGGACCAGCTTCCGGCGTTGATCGGCCTGATGGGCGTCGTCGTCGGCGGGCTGGGGACGCTGCTGACCACCCGGTTCAACGAGCGGGCCAGGTGGCGTCGGGAGCAGCGGGTCCGGTGGGACGCGCGGCGCCTGGACACGTACGTCACCTACGCGGCGGTGGTGAAGGAGATCCACGCCGTGGCGCTCCGGATGACCGCGAACCATCGGCGGGTCACGTGGTCGCAGGCCATGGACTACGACCTCGGGCTGGAGGCGATCGCGCAGGCCGACCTGCGGCGGACCCGGGAATGGGAGTCCATGCTCCTGCTCGGCGACGAGGCCACCGTCGGCGCGGCCCGGGACTGGTGGACGGCGATCGTCAGGGTGGAGCGGATCGCCCGCGGGCTCCCGGCGTTCGACAACGAGGACTGGGACCTGGCGATCGAGGGGGTCGACACGGCCCGGGACCGGTTCTACGTGGCGGCCCGGGCGGGCCTGTCGGTGGACGGCGGATCCGTGGCGCAGGGGCCACACCAGCGTGCGAGGGCTTGGCGGGCGTGACCGCGCGCGGCCCGCGATGATGGTCGGCCGGCATCCGGTGACCGCCCGATGGACCGGACGCGGCGTCAGCCACCCGGGGTCGGGGTCAGACCAGGGTCAGCAGGTGGTCGGTGGGGGTGTAGTCGATCTTCCAGTCGGTGTAGACGCCCGCGAACGCGTCCCGCCGGCACAGCAGCCCCACCGTCACCCAGCGGACCGTCCCGTCGTCGCCCAGGGTGAACGCGACCGCCGCCTCGAACTCGCCGCCGCCGCACGGGCACTCGGCCTCGTCGGGTTCGGCCTCGTCCCAGTACTCGCCGCTGTCCGCGAGGAACGCCCGGGCCCCGCACGCCGCGCACTCGCGTTCCGCCGCGCCCTCGGTGTCGTCCAGGCGCACCACGAACGCGCGCCCGCCGCACCCGGCGCACACGCACGCGACGACCCTCAGTGGACGCCCGTCGCCCCCGTCGGCGAACAGCTCCACGAGCTGCGCGGGTACGGACTCGTCGATCTGGTCGTCAGGATGCACGCCGCCATCGTCGCAGACCCGTTCCGCGCCCGACCGTCCGACGACCGGCCAGACTTCCGCCGGGCCAGGGACGCTGGGTGGACGCGTCGCGCATCGCGGCGAACGTTCGTCCGTTGACGAACACAGTGGGCGTCCATCGGCCGCCGGGCGGGAGGACACCTCTCGGCGGCCGGCCTGGCGGGCAGCCGGCGGCTACCGGACCGGCAGCTGTCTGCCGCAGGGGCGACCTGGGGCGGGCCGAACCCGCCACGCGCGTACCCGGAAAAGGGGTTCAGGAGGCCCAGATCGTGCGGACGTGGTTGATGTGCAACGTCATGATCTTCTCGGACTCCTCGGTGTCGCCCTTGGCGATGGCGTCGAGGAGGGTGTGGTGCTCGCGGGCCGAGTCGACCAGGCCGCCGCGCTCGTGCAGCTCGGTGAGGCCGTAGAGCCGGGAGCGGGTGCGCAGGTCGTTGACGACGCTGACCAGGTGCTGGTTGCCGGCGAGCGCGAGGAGGCCGAGGTGGAAGCGCAGGTCCGCGTCGATGTAGGCGATCAGGTCGCCGCGTTCGGCGGCCGCGACGATCTCGTCGGCGATGGGGCGCAGCGCGGTGAGCGCGGGCTGGCTGGCCTGCTCGATCACCCGGCGCATCATCGGGACCTCGATAAGGGCGCGGATTTCGAGGAACTCGTCGAGGTCGCGGTCCGACAGCGCGGTGACCCGGAAGCCCCGGTTGCGGACGACCTCGAACATGCCCTCCTTGACCAGGTCGAGGAGGGCCTCGCGGACGGGCGTGACCGAGACGCCGAACGTGCTGGCGAGGGTGGCGGCCGAGTAGACCACGGCCGGGCGGAGCTCACCGGAGATCAGGGCGGCGCGCAACGCGGCGGTGACTTCCTCACGGAGGGTGCGCCGGGCTGCGGACGGCAGCCGGAGCGTGGGGAGGTCGTGCTCGCTCACCACAGGGTTCTCCGTTCGCCAAGGTGACCAGACGTTACCACCTGAGAGTCGGGAACCCGGTGTCGCGAAGGCCCGATTCTATGTAGTACGTCATATGCTAGGTCACTCTTCGGGCGGCTGCCAGCCGGCCACGATCATGGATAGGTACGGACCTCCACCGGCACCCTTGGCGAAGTCGGCCCTGCCAACAGCGTGCGGTCGTCCTGCGCACCCGTCAAGCCGGCAGGTGAAGGGGGCCTGCGGGGACCCGTCGCTCCCGGCCACGGCGTCCAGATCGATCGGCGGGTCGGCCCGTCCGGCTCGGGTGCCGTCCACCGGTGCGGCCGAGGGCCACCATCGGTGCGGGGCGGCCGGGCTGGGCCCCTCGCCTGGCCCGGCCGCCCCAACTCTCGCCGCGGCGACGACCGCGCGCCGCGCTCCACCAACGGACCGCGCCGCCCGCGCCGCCCGCGCTATCCGCGCCATCCGCGCCGCCAGGCGCTGCCGGGCGCTACCCCGCGCCGTACCAGGAAAAACTGCTCCATGCGTTTCGGGGAAGCCGTCGGTCGCCGGGGGCGGCGGACCGACGACTTCCCCGAGGGGTCCGCGTCACCGAGGGGCCGGCGGCGCGGCGGGTGGGGGTGCCGGGGAGGAGGGACCCGGCACCCCGTGTCCTACGGCTGCACGGTCCACTTCTGGTTGGCGGCCCCGGAGCATGTCGCCAGCTCCAGTTTCGTGCTGTTCGCGGTGCCGTTGCCCACCGGCGCCAGGCACTTGCCGCCCAGCCCGGTCACGGTCCCGTCGGACGCCTGCACCCACTGCTGCCCGGCCGCGCCGGAGCAGTTCTGGACCGCCACGACCGCCGCCGTCCCGTCCAGGCAGACGCCGTTCTTGCCGGTCAGCGTGCCGTTGCCGTTGAAGGCCCACTGCTGGTGCGGGGCACTGTTGCAGGAGTAGAGCGTCGGCTGCGTCCCCGGGGTGGTCACCCCGGCGGGCAGGTCCGCGCACTTCGACGACGTCTGGTGCACGAGGGCACCGGCGGTCGGCAGGGCCGGCGGCACCGTGCCGGTGGCGGACAGCTCCGCCACGGACGTCCACGGCCCGCGGTTGCCGGCCTCGGTGGTCGCCTTGAGCCGGAGGTAGCGGCCGATCTTCGGGGCGAACGTCACCGTCTTCTCGGTCGCGTCGTCGGCGAAGGTGCCGGTGGCCACGGCCGTGCCCCAGTTGCTGGTGGAGTCCGACACGTAGACCTCGTAGGAGCCGATCCGGCCGTTGACGCCGCCGTCCTGGCGGGGCAGGACCTTGAGCGAGTCCACCTTGTACGACGCCCCCAGGTTCACCTGGATCTCGTGCGGCAGGGTGCCGCCGTTCCAGACGGAGTGCCACATGGTGGACGTGTTGCCGTCGAACGCGTTGGTCGCCGCGTCGCCGCCGGTGGTGTTCTGCTGGCTGTCGACGTACTGCAGGGACCAGCCCGACTTCGGGATGGGCTGCGAGCCGGTCGGCGGGGTGGTCGCCGTGGGCAGGGTCGCCCCGGTCAGGGTCACCGCGAACGCGCCCGACTGGGAGCCGACCTTGGTCCAGAGCACCTTGCCGTCGAAGTACCAGCCGGTGGCGGCGCTGTCGTAGCCGGCCTTGGAGGACTGCTGCGTCAGCGTGGTCGAGCCCAGCTTCACCGTGCTCGGCGCGCCGGCCAGGTGGGTGGTGAACTCGTAGCCCCGCGAGGAGGGCTTGCCGGTGTAGGAGCCGGTGGAGGCGCCCACGTTGACCGTGATGTCGCCGGTGCCCGTCGTGGGCGCGGTCATCGTGACGGCCTGGGTGGCCGAGGAGCCGGTCCGGTACGCCCGGGTGATCCCGTCGTCCTCGTACAGGGTGAAGGAGGAGTTGCCGCGCGGGTACAGGTCGTACGTCAGCGTGGAGACGGCCTTCTCGCCGGTGTAGTTCATCTGCGGCCACATCGGGACGATGGCACCGCCCTTGACGAACAGCGGGAGGGTGTTCAGGGGCGCGCTGTAGTTGTTGATGGTGGTCGGTCCCTGGTAGACGGTCCCGGTCCAGTAGTCGGTCCAGGTGCCGGCCGGCAGGTAGATGCCGTCGCGGGTGCTGGTGTTGGTGACGACGGGGGCGACGAGGAACGAGTCGCCGGACAGGAACTGCCCCGACGTCTGGTTGCCCCGGGCGACCGGGTCGTTCGGGTAGTCCAGGACCATGGCGCGCACGGCCGGGGTGCCGGTGACGCTGGCGTTCTGGCTCATCGTGTACATGTACGGCATCAGACGCATCTTGAGCTGCAGGTACTTGCGGTTGATGTCGTTGTGCGCGGTGTCGAAGCGCCACGGCTGCTTGTCGCTGTACCCGGCGGCCGGGTTCGTCGCGCCCCAGCCGGACATGGTCATGAACGCCGGGGTGAACGCCTTCCACTGCAGGTCGCGGGCGTAGGTGTCCGGCGAGCCGCCGTAGATGCCGTCAACGTCGCCGGAGGCGTAGTTGAGCCCGGACAGGCCGGCCCCCGCGATGGCCGGCACGTGCCAGCGCATGTTGTCCCAGTCGCCCTCGGTGTCACCGGTCCACACCACGGCGTTGCGCTGGGTGCCGGCCCAGCCGTCCACGGTCCAGACGAACCGGCGGGCGTCGGAGTTGTCCTCGATCCCCGCGACGGCCTGGTTGACGCCGGTGAACGCGTTCTTGTAGCCGCCGCCGACCCAGGCGACGTCCGTCTTCACCGCGCGGGTGCCGGACACGCCCACCTCGGTGCCGATGTTGCCCAGGGTCCGCTCCGTCCACAGGCCCGTCTTGAAGCCCTTGGCGTTGAGGTCGGCCACGGTCTGGGTCAGGTCCTCGTACTCGCAGCCGTAGCCGTCGTTCGGCAGGAACCAGCCCGAGGGCATGTCCTTGGCGCGCGCGTCGGTGGCGTAGGCGACCACGTCGGGGGTGTGCCCGTGCCCGGCCCGGTTCACGGGGCCGCGCGCCGGGTCCGTGTTCCAGGTGCTCCAACAGTCGGCGTTGCCGAGCTCGAAGCCCCACATCGGCGCGAGGAACGGCTTGCCGGTGACGTCGGTGTAGGCGTTCAGGACGCCCTTGAGGTCACCGGGGCCGTTGCCGGCGAAGTAGTACGCGTCGAACCGGTTCTCGTTGTGCGTCAGGGCCGACGGGCCGGTGAACGCGTAGGAGCCGGTGGACCAGGTGTTGCGCAGGACGCCGTACCCGTTGGTCGACATGTAGAACGGCGCCGGGGAGGCGTTGTCGTTCTCGTTCCAGTGGTTGTCGATCTTGACGGGTACGGTCTTGTCGCGCAGTGCCCACTCGCCGAGCCGCAGCCCGGTGCCGTAGAACTGCTCGTCGGCGCCCCGGGTCAGCGACTGGGTCGTCGCGCTCCCCGTCCAGCTCAGCGCGGCGCTCTCCGACCACAGCAGCGTCGTGTTGTCGGCCTTGTACGCCGAGAACCGCAGCGGGGTCTTGTTCACCCGCAGCGAGACGGAGCTGGTGGCGACCTTGTAGTACGTGCCCTCGTCGGTGAACGCCGGCGCGGTGTACCCGAAGTCGGTCTTGATGGTGATGTCCGTGCCGGCCGGGTCGTCGTACGTCCCGTTCGGCGCGACCTGCACCCGGAAGATGTCGGCCCGCGCGAAGACCACTCTGGCCTTCGCGGTACCCGACGTCGTGATGTTGTACGTGTTGCCGGACTTGCTGAACCCGGTCACGTCCCCGGCGGTGGCGGCGGCCGCCGGGGAGAGGGGAACCACGCTCAGCGCGCCGCCGACGAGCAGCGCTCCGATGAATAGGCGGAGTCTTCGAGGGGAAGTCATGGCGTCATTGGACGAACGCTTGAGCATTCATGTCAATACTTGACTGGAAACGAGCAACTGCGTGCACCAATGCGCGTGAGCCCTGCGTATTCACGCAGATTCCGTGCAGGATCGCGGCCATCGTTGTCACATATTGCAAGTTCGCCACGGCCCGGCCCCGCCCCGGCCATGGGCCTACCCGCCGGGGGGCGTGCCTCAGGCGTTGACGTCCTCCAGGGCCTGCTCCGGCCGGGCGGCGGGCGTCCCCACCAGGTGCGCCACCACCTCGGCCACCACCCCGGGGTCCCGCAGGATCCGCCGGTGCCCCAGACCTTCGGTCGACCGCAGCTCCGCCCCGGGCCACGCCGCCACCAGCGTCTCCGCGTCGGAGTGCCGGACCTCCTTGTCCCGCAGGTCGTGCACCAGCAGCGCCGGCGGCAGCGGCGACACGGCCGCCCGGGCCCGGACCGGGACGTCGAAGTCGGTCATCCGCCGCTTGACCCGCAGTTCGAGCCGCGACAGGAAGGCCACCCGGGTCCGCTCGGAGAACCCGAAGGTCGCCGCGTAGTCCCGGGTGTAGGGGATCGCGTCGGCCATCGCGGCGACGAGGACCAGGTGCCGGGTGCGCAGGCCGTCGAGGACGGCGATGGCGGCGGCGGCCCCGCCCAGGGAGTGCCCGACGACGGCGTGCGCCGGCCCGACCGCCTCGACGACCCGGGTCAGGGCCACCGTGAACTCGGGCAGCAGCCCGCGCCCCCTGCCGAAGGACCCGGCGTCGGAGTCCCCGTGGCTGGGCGCGTCGAGGGCCACCACCCGGAACCCGGCGTCGAGCAGCGGCTGGCGGAACGCCGCGAACTGGCCGCGCCAGCCGCCCCAGCCGTGCAGCAGGTACACGATCGGGCCCTCGCCCCAGGACTCGACGACCACCGACCGGCCGTCCACGGGCACCACGAACCGTTCGCCGGGGACGTCGAAGGGGCGGACCGGGCCGCGCGGGACGGTGCACCACAGGCGTTCGGCGAGCCGGACGGCGGCGGGCGGGGCGACCTTCTCCAGGGTGCGGAACGTCACCCGAAGAGAACGAACGATCGTGCTTTTTACGAGCGAGACCTCAGCCATGGCGTACTCCAAAAAAGGGTTTTAGGGTCGGGCGTTGTTCAGGAGGGTGTCGAACGCGCGCCGGGCCCGGGTCTCGGCCAACGGATCGCGTAGCAGCCGGAACGCGTGGTAGAAGCCCAGCATCACGCCGTTGACGTCGTGCGCGAACTGCTCGGCGTCGGCGTCCGCGCGGAAGGTGCCCTCGGAGACCCCGGCGCGGAACATCTGCGCGACGGAGTCCAGCATGTCCTGGTGGTCGTGCACGAGCTGCTCGCGGACCGGGCCCTCCCGGTCGTCGAACTCGGTCGCCGCCGACACGAACAGGCAGCCGGCGGCGAAGGTGAGCCCCAGGTCCAGCCAGCGGTCGAGCATGACCTGCAGCCGGGGCTCGCCGCGCGGGGCCGCGAGGGCCGGGCGCAGGACGAGGTGGGTGAAGTTCTCCCGGGCGTGCGCCAGGACCTGCAGTTGCAGGGCCTCCTTCGACCGGAAGTGGCCGAACAGCCCGCTCTTGGACATGTTCATGCTGGTGGCCAGCGAGCCGATGGTCAGCCCCTCCAGGCCGAGCCGGGCGGCGATGGTGGTCGCCTCCTCCAGCACGGCCTGCTTGGTCAGCTCACCCTTGCTCATGGGGCCCATTCTGCGCACGGTCGTGCGGAAGTGTCAACCGGCGCACCAGGCCGAGCGCGTCCTCCACGCTCCCGGTGACGTCGGGGATGGGGTAGAGCACACCGCGTACGGTCCGGGCGGCGTCCACCACCAGCGTCAGGCGCTTGAGCCGGGCGGTGCCGGCGGCCCGGAACGTCGGCAGCCGCAGCGCCGTGGCGAGTTCGAGGTCGGAGTCCGACAGCAGCGGGAACCGGATCCGCTCGGCGGCGGCGAACGCGGCCTGCTCGGCCGGGGTCTGGGTGCTCACCCCGTGCACGGTCGCGCCGAGGGCGGCGAACTCGGCCAGCCGGTCGCGGTACGTGCAGGACTCCAGGGTGCAGCCGGCCGCGCCGGGGACGCCCGCGGCGCCCAGGCCGGTGCCGGGGTAGCAGTACAGCACCGTCCAGGGGGTGGCCGAGACCGGGTCGAAACCCTCCAGAACCGGGATCCGGGTACCGACGAGGGAGTGCACCCGGCGCGCCTCCGCCGAGTCCGGCGCGGCCGTGGCCGTCGTGCTCCCGTCACCCATCAGCCACCGGTCCCCCCAGTCCTGGAGCGCGACCAGCACGGGCAGCAGCCCCCGGCCGAGCTCCGTCAGCACGTACTCCGACCTCGGCGGCCGGTCCGTGTACGGCCGCCGCTCCAGCACCCCGTGCCCGACCAGCCCGACCAGCCGCTCGGTGAGCACCTTGCGCGAGACGCCGAGCGAGGACCGCAGCTCCTCGAACCGGTGCAGCCCCCGGGCCACGTCGCGCAGCACCAGCAGGCTCCACCAGTCGCCGACCACGTCGAGGGACTGGGCGATGGCGCAGGCGGGGTCCCGCAGCCGGGTTGTGCGGTCCATGCCGACCAGTCTAGGGTCAGTTCCGAAAAGAGACTAATTCGAAGTACCCCGGTGCGCGACATCCCCCGCCTCGTCTGGGTCCTGGCCGGCGGCCGGTTCGTCAACGCGATCGGCTCGTTCGTCTTCGTCTACCTGTTCCTGTACCTGACCGGCCCCCGGCACCTCACCCTCGGCCAGGCCGCGGTGGTCACGGCGGCCAGCGGCCTGGGCGTGCTCGCCGGCAACTTCACCGGCGGCTGGTTCGGCGACCGGTTCGGGCACCGGCGCACCCTCGTGGTCACCTCGGCGGTCGTCGGCCTCGGCATGATCGCCGTGCCCTGGCTGCCCTCGGGGGCGCTCGCCGTCCACCTGGCCCTCGTCGGGTACGCCAACGCCACCCTCATCGTGTCCCAGGGCGCGCTGGTGGCCCTCGCCGTGCCCGAGGGGGACCGCCGCCGGTCGGTGGCCGTCAGCCGGGCCGCGTTCAACGCCGGGTGCGTGCTCGGGCCGCCGCTGGGCGCGGTGCTCGCGAGCCACTCCTACACGTGGATGTTCGTGGTCGACGGGCTGGTGACCCTGGCGGTGCGGTCCGTGACGGTGCGGATGCTGCCCCGGGAGCCGGCCGTGGTCCGGCACGCGGGGGAGTCCGGTTCCGTCGTCCGGGGTGCGGGGGACCCCGGACGACGGTCCCCGGCCGGCGGCCCGCCGTTCTGGCGCACCCTGCTCGCCGACCGCCGGCTGCTCGCCCTGCTGCCCGCGATCGTCGCCGTCGACCTCGTCTACCGCCAGCTCTACTCGACCCTGCCCGTGTACCTGCGCGACCACGGCCATCCCGTCGGCCTGTACGCGGCCCTGATCGCGCTGGGCTCCGGCCTGATCCTGGTGTGCGAGATCCCGGTGACCCTGGCGCTGCGCGATCGGCCGCCCCTGGGGATCATCGGCACCGGGTACCTGCTGGTGGGGGTGGGTTTCGCGTTCTTCGGCCTCGGCCCGGCGGCCTGGACCATCGTGGTCGGCATGATGGTGCTGACCGCCGGGGAGATCCTCTACAAGACCACCGCGAACGCGCACGTGGTCGACGCCGCCGCCCCCGAGCTCGTCGGCCGCTACCAGGGCCTCTACGTCGGCCTCGCCACCAGCGGCACCCTGCTGTCCGCCCCGCTCGGCGCCGCCGTCTACGCCCGCGCGCCCGGCGTCCTGTGGGGAGGGTGCGCCGCGCTCGCCGCCGGGGCCGCCGTCCTCACCTGGTGGTCGGCGCGGGTTCCCGCCAGGGTCGCCGACCCCGTGTAAACGGCCGGCCCTTGCCGGTCCCTTGCCTACTCCCTTGTGCCGTTGTTCCGAACGGGAAAGTCCCCTTAACGTCCGTTCACCGGGTCGGACCTAGATCGAATCCCCTCACACGGCCCGGTGAAGGGAACAAGATGTCCAGCAGGAAGATGACGGTCGCCATCGGGGTGGCCGTGGTCGCCGTCGCGGTGACGGGGGTCGGCCTCGCGCAGGCCGGCACCGGGGCCAGCGGCGAGACCCTGGTGACCGCTAGGGCGCTCACCCCCGAGGCGCGGGCCGCCGCGCTGCGGGTCGGCCAGGACGAGGCCGTCGCCGCCGCCAAGGCCCTCGGCCTCGGCGCGAGCGAGAAGCTCGTCGTCAAGGACGTCGTGGTGGACTCCGACGGCTCCCGGCACGTCCGGTACGACCGCACCTACGCGGGCCTGCCCGTCGTCGGCGGCGACCTGATCGTGCACCGCGCCCCCGGCGGGGCCGTCCGGAGCACCCAGAAGGCCGTCAACGCCACGGTGACCGTGCCGAGCACCACGCCGAAGGTCAGCGGCCCCGCGGCAGCCTCGCGGGCCACCGGCGCGGTCGCCGGGATCACGGCGGGCAAGGCCAGCCCCGAGCTGGTCGTCTACGCCGTCGACGGCACCCCCACCCTGGCCTACCGCAGCACTGTGGAGGGTACTGACGCCGAGGGCCACTACGCCAAGTCCGCCGTCGTCACCGACGCGCAGACCGGCGCCCTGATCACGACCTACGAGCTGATCCACTCGGCCGTCGGCTCGGGCAAGGGCCAGCACAACGGCACGGTCAGCCTCGACACCACCCAGTCGGGCTCGCAGTACACGATGACGGACCCGGTCCGGGGCAACACCAAGGTGATGGACTCGCGCAACAGCCCGGATACCAACCCGGGCCAGAACGCGGTCGCCTACACCGACGCGGACAACGCGTGGGGCAGCGGCGCCAACTCCGACCGGGCGACGGCCGGCGTGGACGTCAACTACGGCCTGGCCCGCACCTGGGACTACTACAAGAACGTGCACGGCCGCTCGGGCATCCGGGGCGACGGGGTCGGCGCGACCGCGTACGCGCACGTGGGCAACAGCCTGGTCAACGCGTACTGGAACGACGACTGCTTCTGCATGTCCTTCGGCGACGGCGGCTCCCAGAACGGCAACCTGCCGCTGACCTCGCTGGACGTGGCCGGGCACGAGCTGACCCACGGGGTCACGAGCAACACGGCCGGCCTGCAGTACCAGGGCGAGTCCGGCGGGCTCAACGAGTCGATGAGCGACGTGTTCGGCACGATGGTGGAGTTCAACGCGGGCAACGCCAACGACGCGGGCGACTACTACATCGGCGAGAAGATCGGCTTCAACGTCGGCGGTTCCGGCGCGATGCGGCGGATGGACAACCCGACCGCGGACGGCGTCAGCAAGGGCTGCTGGTACTCCGGCGTCGGCAGCCTCGACGTGCACTACTCCTCGGGCATCGGCAACCACGCGTTCTACCTGCTCGCCGAGGGCAGCGGCACGAAGACGATCGGTGGCCGGGCGCACAACGGCACCACGTGCAACAGCTCCACCGTGGCCGGGGTCGGCCGGGACAAGGCCGCGAAGATCTTCTACCGCGCGCTGACCACCTACATGGGCTCGACCACGAACTACTCGCAGGCCCGCACCGCGTCCCTCAACGCGGCCAAGGACCTCTACGGCGCCTCGTCCGTCGAGTACTGGCAGACGTCCGTGGCCTGGGCGGCCGTCAGCGTCGGCACCGCCGTGCCGCAGCCGACGAGCACCCCGACCGGCGGTCCGACCTCGTCCCCGACGGCGTCGCCGACCACCTCGCCGACCGTCGGCCCCACCACGGGCCCCGGCGGCAACCTGATCGCGAACCCGGGCTTCGAGTCGGGCGTCACCGGCTGGACCCAGTCCGCGCAGGACATCACGAACAGCACGCAGCAGGTACCGCACGGCGGCACGTGGTACGCCTGGATGAACGGCGTGGGCTCGGCGAACACCGAGACCCTGTCCCAGAGCGTCACCATCCCCTCCAACGCCGCCGGGACCCTCACCTTCTGGGTGAAGATCTCCACGGCCGAGTCCGGCTCCACCGCGTACGACACCCTCAAGGTGCAGGTGGGGAACACGACACTGGCGACGTACTCGAACGCCAACGCCAGTGCCGGATATGTCCAGAAGACCGTGAACCTCAGCGCGTACCGGGGCCAGACGGTCACGCTGAAGTTCCTGGGCACCGAGGACCAGTACCTGCAGACGACCTTCCTCGTCGACGACGTGTCGCTGACGTAGGAGAGGCCGCCGGATGAACCGGCGGGTCCGGACGGTGGGCGCCGTCCGGACCTGCCGGTCTTTCGCGTACCCCGGGAGGAAGCGCACACTGTCCCGCATGAGCGATCAACCGACCCTGTTGGGGCGCGAGGACGTTCTCGAACGGTGCCGGGCCCAGCTGGACACGGGTGCCGGCGTGCTGCTGTACGGGCCGGCCGGCATCGGCAAGTCCGCGGTCGTGGAGGCACTGGGCGCCGAGGCGGCCGCCCAGGGGCAGCTCGTCCTGCGCAGCACGCCCTCGGCCGTCGAGGCCGGACTGCCGCACCTGACGCTGTGCGACCTGTTCTGCGGCGTGCTGGACGTGGACCCGCCCACGCTGCCCGGCCACCTGCGGGCCGCCCTGGAGACCGCCCTGCTGCGCGGCGCGCCCCTCGCCGGCGCGGCCACCGACCAGCTCGCCATCCGGCTCGGCGTCCTCGAACTGCTGCGCGGGCTCGCCCTGCGCGGCACCGTCCTGCTCGTCCTCGACGACGCGCACTGGATCGACCCCGCCAGCGCCGAGGTGCTCGCGTTCGCCGCCCGCCGGCTCGGCACGCTGCCCGTCCGGATGCTCGTCACCGAACGCGTCGAACCCGGCTCCGAACCCCTCGCCATCGAGCTGCTCCCGCCGCAGATGACGGAGATCCCGCTGGACGGGCTGCCGGAGACCGTCCTGGGTGAACTGTTGCGCAACCGGCTCGACATGCCGTTGACGGGCGACACCCTCGGCCGGGTACGGGCGTCCAGCGGCGGCAACCCGCTGTACGCGCTGGAACTCGGCCGGGCCCTGCGCCGCCGGGGCGAACCGGTGCGCCCCGACGAGCCGCTGCCCGTCCCCGACCGGCTCCGCCCCCTGCTGTCCGCCCGGCTGGCCGAACTGCCCGTCCAGGCCATGCCCGCGCTGCTCCTGGTCGCCGCCGCCGCCCGCCCCGGCCGCGAACTGCTGCCCACCGACGACCCGGGGCTGGCCGTCGGCCTGGCCACCGGCGTGCTCGGCCTGTCCCCGGGCGGCGAACTGCGGTTCAGCCACCCGCTGCTCGGCGAGCTCGTCTACGCCGACGCCACCCCGGCCCAGCGCCAGGCCGCGCACACCCGGCTCGCCGACCTCGTCCCCGACCCCGTCGAACGGGTCCGGCACCGGGCCCTGGCCACCCCGGGACCCGATCCGGCGCTCGCCCGGGCGCTGGAGGCGGCGGCAGAGGTGGCCCTCGCCCGGGGCGCGCCGGGCACCGCCGCCGAGCTGTGCCGCCTGGCCGCCGAGCACACCCCGGAGATGTCGGGGGAGATCAACGGATCATTCGGGTACTTCGGCGACGCGGCCGGTGACGCTTCCGGCGGCCCGGACCAGGTCGACGGCCCCTTCCTCGTCTCGCACCGCCTGCTCGCCGCCGCCCGGCACGCGCACGCCGCCGGCCTGCCCGAGCAGGTCCGCTCGGCGTGCCTGGCCGTCACCCGGGGCCCCGACCACACCGACCGGGTCGGCGCGCGGCTCCTGCTCGCCCGCCTCCCCGGCCAGGACCCGGCCGAGGTCAAGACCCTGCTCGACGCGGCCGAGATCGACGCCACCGGCGACCCCCGGCTCACCGGCTGGGTGCTGCTGGCCCGCGCCTACCAGACGTTCCGTGAGACGGGGGTCCGGGTCGGACCGTCCGGACTGGACCGGATCGAGCAACTCGCCCGCGACGCCGCCGACGAGGAACTGGAGGTCGAGGCGATCGCGACCCGCCTCGCCCACCAGCTGCACCGCGACCCGAAGGGCTCCCTGGAGATCCTCGACCGGGGCTGTGCGCTCGCCCACGGCCAGCCGCTCACCGAGGCCACCATCTTCATGCGGCAGATCCAGGCCGTGGCGCTGGTCCGCTCCGGGGACGTGACCGGGGCGCTCGGCACCCACGAACGGCTGAGGGCCGACACCGAACGCGCCGGCCGGACCCTGGACCTGTGCGACCTGCTGTTCACCGCCACCGGCCTGTACGAGCGGGCCGGCCGGTGCGCCGAGGCCCACGCCACGGGCCAGTACGGCGGGCGGCTCCGGGCGGAACTGGAGTCCGACCGGCTCGGCGAGCTGCTGCAACGCGGCGCGGCCGAACTCAACGGCGGCACCGCCGAGCGCGCCTTCGAACTCCTCGACGCCGCCGCCTCCGCCTGGGCGCGCACCGACGCCGTCGAGTGGCTGGCCTACGCGCTCGGTCTGCGCGGCCGGGCCGAATGGCTCCTCGGCCGGTACGAGGCGTCCGCGCGCAGCCAGCGCCGCAGCCGGTCCCTCCTGCACCGCCAGGGGTACACCGACCCGGCGATGTTCCTCGTCGACGCCGACCTCGCCGAGTGCCTGATCCTGACCGGCGCGACCGCCGAGGCCGCCGGCCTGCTGGGCGAGGCGCGGGCCGAGGCGAACCGGCTGGGCCGCGACGTCGTCACCCTGGGCCTGACCCGGTCCCGGATCCTGCTCGACGGCGTGACCGGCGACCCCCGGGCGGCGGCCGACGCGTTGCGCGCCCAGCTGCCGGCCGAGCACCCGTACCCGCTGGAGGTGGCCCGCGCGCTGCTCACCCTCGCCGCCCTGGAACGCCGGGCCCGGCGGCGCGCGGCGGCCCGGGCGGCGTTGCAGGACGCCGTGGAGCGCTACACCCTCGCCGGGTGCGTGCCCTACCTGCGCTACGCCGAGGCGGAACTCGCCCGCCTGGACGCGCCCGAGGGCCCGCTGACCGACCTGGAACTGCGGATCGCGGAGCTGGTCCGGGCCGGGGCCACGAACCGGGAGATCGCCGGGGTGCTGCACCTGTCGGTGAAGGCCGTCGAGGCGAACCTGACCCGGCTGTTCCGCCGCCTGGGCGTCCGCAACCGGGCCGAACTGATCAGCCGGGCGCCGACGGCCTGAGGCGCGGACCGGCCGCCCGGTCCGCGCCCTCCGACATCAGCCGCCGCCCGCCCGGCTCGTCACCGACACCCAGTCCACCAGCATCGGCTTCCCGGACACGGTCGCCGCGTTCGGGCCGCCCGGCATCGTGCCGCCGACCGCCACGTTCAGGATCAGGAAGAACCCGTGGTCGGTGGCCTGCCGCCAGGTCGCCGCGTCCACACTGTCCGCCCGCACCGTCTGGGTGAGGACCCCGTCGACGTACCAGCGGACCTCGGCGGCCTCCAGCTCCACCGCGTAGCTGTGGAACCCGGTGACGCACGCCGCGCACGGCCGCTCGCCCCCGCCCAGCCCCTTCGGCTCGGCGCACGGCCCGCCCTGGTAGACCCCGCAGTGCATGGTGGCCAGGACGCCCGGCCGGCCGTTGAGCTGTTCGACGATGTCCAGCTCGCCGACGCCCGGCCAGCCGGTGTACCCGTCGCGGAGCCGGTCGCCGAGCATCCAGAACGCGGGCCAGTACCCGGCGCCGTTGCCGGGGTCGACCTGGGGGAGCTGGATCGACGCCTCGACCCGCAGCGTGCCCGACCTCGGGGTGGCGAAGTCGGCGCGCCGGGTCTCGATCCGCCCCGACGTCCACCTCCCGTCCTTGAGGGTCGGGGTGATCGCGAGCCGGCCGCCGGCGACGGTCACCGCCTCGGCGGTCATGGTCTCGACCTCGCCGGTGCCCCAGTTCTGCGCGGGGCAGCCGGGATAGCAGGTGCCGAGGTCGTACAGCCAGTCGCGGGTGGACAGTGCCGTGCCGTCGAAGTCGTCCCGCCAGACCTGCTGCCAGCCGGTGCCGCCGAGCAGGCCGCGCTGTTCGAGCAGCTGGTCGATCCGGGGCGCGAGCAGCGTGGTCAGGGTGGCGGTCAGGTGGCTGTCGTCGCGGTAGAGCAGCACGCCGCCGATGACGGCCGGGCACTGCTCGGCCGGGCAGAGCAGGTCGTTCACGTCGACGACCCGCACCCCGGCCGGGGGCCGCTCGGCCAGCGGGTCGGGGCGCAGCGCGGCGGCGCGCGGGAACTGGCAGGCCCGCCAGTCGTCCAGCGCCCCGGACACGCAGGTCGGGATGTCGCGCCCGGGCAGCGGGGTGGCCCGCAGGTACCCCACGTTGAGGTCCCCGAGCCCGGCGAGGGTGGCGTCCCAGCCGGCCCTCGGGTCGGGCACGTACGCGTTGAGGGAGGCCACCAGGACGAGCTTGGGTTTCGGCCAGGCGTTGACCCGCCCGAGGGCGTGCCGGCGCCACTCGGCGCACTCGCGGTACTCGCGGCCGAGCTGCGGGTTGACCACGCTCAGGGTGGCCAGGGGGCAGCCCTGTTTGGTGAGGACCTCGACACCCAGGCCGCGCCGCCCGGCGAGCTGGAGCACGGCGGGGAACCACTGCGCGGCCTGCGAGTCCCCGAGCAGCACGATCCGGTCGGCGGAGACGGCCCCCGCCGAACCGGCCCCGAACCGGCACGGCGGACTCTCCACCGCCGCCGGCGCGACCAGGCACTCCCCGGGCAGCGGCCCGTAGTCCACCCGCGCGGCGGCCGGCGGCGGCACCACCGGCCCGCGCACCCCGGGCACCCCCGACGTCGCGGCGGCCGTGAACTCCGCCAGCGACGGCACCCGGCCGCCCCCGGTCCCGAGCCCGCGCGCCGCGTCGGTGCCGAGCAGCAGCCCGGCGATCAGCGGCAGCACGACGGCCGCCGCCCCGATCGCCAGCCCCCGGCGCGGGAACGCCGAGATGCTCACGGAGAACCGCACGGGGCGCTCCACGAGCCACAGGGTGGCCGCGGCGGGCAGGCCGGCGCCCAGGACCAGGGCGAGCTTCACCGGCCAGTCCAGCGGGCCCTGGGCGGCCTCCGCGAGGACCAGGACGGGCCAGTGCCACAGGTACCAGGCGAAGGACAGCCGGCCGACCAGCCGGACCGGGGCGAGGGTGAGCAGGGACCGGGCCGGCCCCGCGTTGGACAGCAGCACCGCGACGGCGCCCAGGGTGGGCGCGAGGGCGGCGGTACCCGGAAAAGGGGTCTGGCTCGTGAACAGCGCGGTCGAGGCCCCGATGGCGGCCAGCCCGGCCGCCCCGAGGACCCCGCGCGCCCACACCGGCACCCGGGCGGCCCACGGCGCGGCCAGGGCGGCGAGCCCGCCCACCCCGAACTGCCAGGCCCGCGACGGCGAGGACAGGTACGCCAGCGGCCCGGACGTCTCCGTCCAGTGCAGCGACAGCGCGAACGACGCCGCCGTGCCCGCCACCAGCACCCCGGCCACGACCAGGAGCGGCCGGCGCCGGGCCAGGTACGCCACGAGGGCCAGCACCGGGGCCCAGAGCAGGTAGAACTGCTCCTCGACACCGAGCGACCAGTAGTGCAGCAGCGGGCTCGGGTCCCCGGCGTGCAGGTAGTCGGTCTCGGTGGCGACGAACCGCCAGTTGCCGACGTGCAGGGCGGCGGCGAGCACATCGGCGGCCACGTCGCGCTGCCGGAGCGGCGGCAGCAGCACCCAGCCGGCCAGGGCCGTCGCGACCAGCACGAGCCCGGCGGCGGGCAGGATCCGCCGGGCCCGGCGGGCGTAGAACTCGGCGAGGGACACCCGGCCGGTGCGGGACAGCTCCGCGACGAGCAGACCGGTGATCAGGAAGCCGGAGATGGCGAAGAAGACGTCCACCCCGACGTAGCCGCCGCCGAGGTGCGGCACGGCGGCGTGGAAGCCCAGCACGGTGAGGACGGCGACGGCGCGCAGCCCCTCGATGTCGGCCCGGAAGCCGGGCCTGGCGGACCCTACCGTGTCCACGGCAGCATCGGGTCGACGAGCCCGGAGGCGATCAGGGCGAGGGTGGCCAGCACCAGGGTGGCGGCCAGGCCCTCGGGCCAGCCGTAGCCGGTGGTCCTGCGGCGGCCTGCGGAAACAGTGGTCATGACGACTCCCTACGGGTGAGCATCGGTCGGAGCAGAGCGAAGATCAGAGGCACTGTGAGGTACGAGGTGAGCGCGACGTAACCGGCCATCGCCCAGTGGTCGCGCCCGCCGAACCGGACGAGGTCGTAGCCGAGCCCCACCCAGGACAGCAGCGTCGTGGCCGACAGCCAGCCGATCGCGACCCGGGCCACGGTGTCGGCCAGCCTCGACTTCCCGGTCCCGGTGCCGGTGGGCACCCAGGTGACGCTGCGCCGGCGCAGCGTGTGCACCAGGGCGGCCCCGGCGGCGAAGCTGACCAGCAGGTGCGACCGGATCACCTCGACCCGCCAGTGCGTGGTGGACACCATCGGCAGCAGCACGAACCACATCCACACCGGCAGGATGATCGGCAGCACGTGCCAGGGCCGGATGTCCTCCGGATACAGCAGCATCATGATGATCGGCGGCAGCGGGGCGGCGAACGCGTTCACCGCTGTCAGGACATAACTGAGAATGCCGTTCCAGTAGGACACCTTGAAGCGCCACGGGGCGGACATCCGGTGGAAATCCCGGTCGTGCAGCAGGTGCAGATTGCCCATCGCCCACCGGTACTGCTGGTTGATGTACGCGGGCAATGCGTCCGGCGACAAACCCTTCGCGAGCACGATCGGGACATACTGAGTCCGGTATCCGTGTTTCAGCAGTTCCAGACCGGTGTACATGTCCTCGCTGTGTTCGAGTTTCGCGAATCCGTCGATCTCCTCGATAGCCGAACGCCGATAGAGCGCGTTGCTCCCGCAGCAGATCGCCGCATTGTCGGCGTCGCGGGACGGTTGCAGCCAGCGGAAGAACCATTCCTGCGCCGAGCCCGCCGAACGCTGGATCCAGTTCATCTCCGGATCGGTGTCGAAGAACTGCGGACTCTGCACGATCCCGACCGCCGGATCGGCCAGGTACGGCGCGAGGTGCCGGAGGAAGTCCGGCCGGGGACAGAAGTCCGCGTCCAGGATCGCGATCAGCTCGGCGCCGCTCACGGTCAGCGCGTGGTTGAGGTTGCCGGCCTTCTTCAGGAAGCCCCGGTCGGGCCGCACCACGTACCGGAAACCGTGCCCCAGGGCCAGTTCGCGCACCTCGGGGCGGTCGCCGTCGTCGAGCACCCACACCGTGAGCGGGCCGTCCCAGTCGAGCGCGGACACCGCGCGGTAGGCGTTGCCGAGCACGTCGAGCGGTTCGCCGCAGGTGGGCAGGAAGACGTCCACGCCCGGGACGGTCGCGGGGGTCCACGACCGGACCAGCAGTTCGTGCGAGGCGCGGGTCAGGCGGCGCTGGCGTTGACCGTCCACGAGGGACAGGCCCCAGCCCGCGACATTGACCGCCAGCACCGCGAGAAAGACCCACAGCGCGGGATGCCGCAGCGCGAACAGGAATAGCGTGACGGCAGTGAATATGTAGGAGAAGAGTACGGACAGGAGCACCCAGCGGCGCTGCGGACCGAAATACGAGTAGAGCTCGTCATCGTCGGGTGGAGCGGGGAGGAGCGTCGTCGCGGACATGCTGAAGGAAGACCCCCTGGACATGGGTCTGAATACGTGGGAATCGACGCGAGGCCGACCGGGCTGCCACACTGCCGGCCGGTCGACAGCTTTTAGTAAACACGCCTCGCAGTTAATGTGGGAAGCGTAAAGCCGACGCTGTGATCGGGCTCACCGGATACGCATTCCATTCTGGACGGTAATGATCCGTACGCCATTTCCCGGTCATCCGTTGTTTAATGGCGGGCATGGAAGACGCCAGCAACCGCACCCGCGCCGTGTACGACAAGGTCGCCGACCAGTTCGCCCGCCTGCACAGCCACATGCCCCCCGCGATCGTCACGCTCGCCGACGACTTCGCCCGGGTCGGCGGCGCGGCCGGGCCCGTCCTCGACCTCGGCTCCGGCGCCGGCCGGGACATGGTCTTCTGGGAGGCGCGCGGCGCCCGGGTCGTCGGCCTGGACCTGTCCGCCGGGATGCTCGCCCACGCGGCCGGGCTCGTCGCCGGGCCGCTCGTGCGGGGCGACATGCTCCGGCTGCCGTTCGCCGACGCGTCCTTCACCGGGGTCTGGTCGATCGCGTCGCTCCTGCACCTGCCGTACGCGGTCGCGCCCCGGGCCGTGGCCGAGATCGGCCGGGTGCTGAGGCCGGGCGGGGTGCTGGCGCTGAGCGTGCAGGCCGGCGACGGCGAGGCGTGGGAGGCGGGGCCGTACCCGGAGGCGGGGGAGCGGTTCTTCGCCCGGTACAGCCTGGCGGGGGTGCGGAAGCTGGTGTCCGGGGCCGGGCTCGCGGTGGGGGACTCCCGGGCGATCCGGCACGGGGACGGGCGCGGGTGGTTGCAGGTGCTGGCCGTCCGACCGGCGCCGAGGCCGCCCCGGCCGTGACGCCCGCGCGGTCCGTGACGCCCGCGCGGTCCGTGGGGGCCGCGCGGCCCGGGCGGTAATGTCTGCCGGATGCGCATCCTCGTCACCGGAGGGGCCGGATACGTCGGCTCCACCCTGGTTCCCCTGCTGCTCGCCGACGGGCACGCCGTCCGGGTGCTCGACACCCTGCGGTTCGGGGGGCAGGGGCTGCTCGGCTGCGCCCGGTACCCCGGATTCGAGCTGGTCCGGGGGGACGTGCGCGACGCGGCCATGGTCGAGGCGGCCGTCGAGGGCATGGACGTGATCGTGCACCTGGCGGCGATCGTCGGCTACCCGGCGTGCAAGAAGGAACCGGACGTCGCCGTCGGCACCAACGTCGAGGGCACCCGCAACGTGGTGGCCGCCCGCCGCCCCGGCCAGCGCCTCGTGTTCGCGTCCACGGGCAGCGTCTACGGCGCGGTGCCCGACTACCTGTGCCACGAGGACACCCCCCGGGCCCCGATCACCCTGTACGGGGAGACGAAGGCCGAGGGGGAGAAGCTGGTGCTCGCGGCGGGCGACGCGGTGGCGCTGCGGTACGCGACGGCGTTCGGCGCGAGCCCCCGGATGCGCCTGGACCTGATGCCCAACACGTTCGCCTACCAGGCCGTGCACGACCGCAGTCTGATCGTCTACGAGGGCGGCTTCAAGCGCACCTTCGTCCACGTGTACGACATGGCCCGCGCGATCCTGTTCGCCCTGGACAACTGGTCGACGATGCGCGACGACGTGTACAACGTGGGCCACGAGCGGATGAACTTCACGAAGGCCGAGGTGGCTCGCAAGATCCTGGAGCACGTGGACTACTACCTGTACTTCGCGGAGACGGGGTCCGACGAGGACAAACGCGACTACGAGGTGTCCTACGCCAAGATCCGCTCGCGCGGCTTCGAGACCGAGATCGACATGGACGCCGGCGTGGCGGAGCTGGTCAAGGCCGTGTCGCTGATTAACGTTGTGAACCCGTACGGCAACGTTTAACCCTTTCCATACCACCGGGGTGCCGGCGGGCTGGGAGCATATTGGGCATCTTCAATGCCCAAGGAGATCACATGCGCCTCCGTCGACCCCTCGTCACCCTCCTCCTCGCGGCCGGCACCCTGCTGGCCACGGCCCTGCCCGCCCAGGCCGCCGGCCCCGGGTACACGGCGCTGGGGGACTCCTACTCCTCCGGCGTCGGCACCCGCGAGTACTACGCGGACTCCGGCAGCTGCCAACGCTCGAAGCACGCCTACCCGACCCTGGACTCCGGGCGGCTCGGCGCGACCCTCACCTTCGTCGCGTGCAGCGGCGCGCGGGTCGCCGACGTGCAGAACAACCAGCTGGGCGCGCTGAACTCCACCACCGCCTACGTGACCGTCTCCGTCGGCGGCAACGACGCCGGGTTCGCCGACGTGATCACCCAGTGCGCCAAGCCGTGGCCGTGGACGTGCACCAGCGAGATCAACACCGCGAACGCGTTCATCCGCAACACGCTGCCGGGCCGCCTCGACGGGCTGTACTCCCAGATCAGGTCGCGGGCCCCGGGCGCCCGGGTCGTGGTCGTCGGCTACCCGCGGCTGTTCCAGGGCGAGTCCTGCAACACGCTCGCCCGGATCTCCGCCGCCGAGGCGTCCGCGCTCAACGGCACCGCCGACCTGCTGGCCACCACGACCGCGGGCCGGGCGTCGGCCCACGGGTTCGCGTTCGTCGACTCCCGGTCGGCGTTCACCGGGCACGCGGTGTGCTCGAACAGCGAGTGGCTCAACGGGCTGTCGAACCCGATCAGCGAGTCCTACCACCCCAACCGCAACGGACACGTCGGGTACGCCAACATCGTCGAGCCGGCCCTGCGCGGCTCGGTCGCCCCGCTGTTCCGCGACCCGGTGCCGTCCCTGACCGACCCGGCCGAGGTCGCCGCCGTGCTCGGCGCGGACTACCGGCGCGCCGCCGCCGTGGCCCGCCAGGAGCAGTTGGACGCCGAACGGCACGCCTCCGTGCCGGAGTAGCCCGCCCCGCGTGACCCGGGACGCCGCTGGCCCGCGCCGGCGGCGTCCCGTGCCGTGCGGGGCGCGGGGAGCCGGCCTTCCGGCGGCCGTCCCGGGGCCTCCGAGGGCGGGCGAGCGGCCCCCGGAGCGCGGCAGATAGCATTTCGGGCAGGTCCCGGCACCCGGTTGGGGCACCCGTCCGAAGGAGCTCACAGTGTCCGCACCGAACCCAGCCGTCAAGGCCGACGCACCTCCACGCGTTCTGGTCCCGGCCGGGACGACGGCGGCGGAGGCTGTCGAGGTCGCGGGGCTGCCGATGACGGGCCCGAAGGCGATCGTCGTGCTGCGTACCGACGAAGGGGTCCTGAAGGATCTGTCCTGGGTCCCCGACACCGACACCGGGGCCGAGGCCGTCTCGCTGGACAGCAAGGACGGGCTCAACGTCCTGCGGCACTCGACCGCGCACGTGCTCGCCCAGGCCGTCCAGGACGTGTTCCCCGACGCCAAGCTCGGCATCGGCCCGCCGGTCCTCAACGGCTTCTACTACGACTTCTCGGTGACCACCCCGTTCACCCCCGAGGACCTCAGCAAGCTCGACAAGCGCATGCAGGAGATCATCAAGTCGGGGCAGAAGTTCTCCCGCCGGGTCTTCGGCACCCTCGACGAGGCGAAGGCCGAGCTCAAGGACGAGCCGTTCAAGCTGGAGCTCGTCGACATCAAGGGCGACGTGGACGAGGACGTCATGGAGGTGGGCGGCGGCGAGCTGACCATCTACGACAACCTCGACGCCAAGACCGGCGAGCGCTGCTGGGGCGACCTGTGCCGCGGCCCGCACCTGCCGACCACCCGGCACATCCCGGCGTTCAAGCTGATGCGCACCGCCGCCGCCTACTGGCGCGGTTCGGAGAAGAACCCGCAGCTCCAGCGCATCTACGGCACCGCGTGGCCGACCCGCGACGCCCTCAAGGAGCACCTGCGCCTGCTGGAGGAGGCCGCCAAGCGCGACCACCGCAAGCTCGGCGCGGAGCTGGACCTGTTCAGCTTCCCCGAGGAGATCGGCTCCGGGCTGGCCGTGTTCCACCCGAAGGGCGGCATCATCCGCCGCGAGATGGAGAACTACTCGCGGCTGCGGCACGAGCAGGCCGGCTACGAGTTCGTGAACACCCCGCACATCGCGAAGGGTTCGCTGTTCGAGATCTCCGGGCACCTGCAGTGGTACAAGGACGGCATGTACCCGGCGATGCACCTCGACGGCGCCGACTACTACGCCAAGCCGATGAACTGCCCGTTCCACAACCTGATCTTCCGGTCGCGCGGCCGGTCGTACCGCGAGCTGCCGCTGCGGATGTTCGAGTTCGGCACCGTGTACCGGTTCGAGAAGTCCGGCGTCGTGCACGGCCTGACCCGGGTGCGCGGCATGACGCAGGACGACGCGCACATCTACTGCACCAAGGAGCAGATGGCCGGCGAGCTCAAGAGCCTGCTGGACTTCGTGCTGAACCTGCTCCGCGACTACGGCCTCGACGACTTCTACCTGGAGCTGTCGACCCGGGACGACTCGCCGAAGTTCGTGGGCGAGCAGTCCGACTGGGACGAGGCGACGGCGGCCCTCCAGGAGGCGGCCGACGCCTCCGGCCTGGAGCTCGTGCCCGACCCGGGCGGTGCCGCGTTCTACGGCCCGAAGATCTCCGTGCAGTGCCGCGACGCGATCGGCCGGACCTGGCAGATGTCCACGATCCAGGTCGACTTCCAGCTCCCGCAGCGCTTCGAGCTGGAGTTCAACGGCCCCGACGGCACCCGGCCGCGCCCCGTCATGATCCACCGGGCGCTGTTCGGTTCGATCGAGCGGTTCTTCGGCGTGCTCACCGAGCACTACGCGGGCGCGTTCCCGGCCTGGCTGGCGCCCGTGCAGGTGGTCGGCATCCCGGTCCGCGACGAGAACGTGGCGTACCTGGAGGAGTTCGTGGCGCTCCTGCGCAAGGAGGGCATCCGGGCCGAGGTGGACGCGTCCGACGACCGGATGCAGAAGAAGATCCGCACCGCCCAGCAGCAGAAGATCCCGTTCATGGCGATCGTGGGCGACGACGACGCGAACGGCGGCACGGTGTCCTTCCGGTACCGGGACGGGTCGCAGCGCAACGCCGTTCCGCTCGCCGAGGCCGTGGCGCATGTCGCCGAGGTGGTCCGGTCGCGGACGAACGTCGGCCCGTCGGCCCCGGCCGAGGTCGAGGCGTAGCTGTCCCGAACGGTGCCCGGGTCCCCGCGCGGGGACCCGGGCACCGTCGCGCGTGGGCCGGGCACCGTCGTTTCTCCGGTCGTGCGCGAAGCACCCTCGCCCCGGGCGGTTCGGCGGCGCAGGCCATAGGATCGGGCGCATGACGGACGATGGGCTGCAGCGACTCTGGACTCCCCACCGGCTGGCCTACGTGGCCGGTGGGGAGAACAAACCCGTCGGGGACGGGCCCGAGGGCTGCCCGTTCTGCCTGTCCCAGGCCCGGCTGGACGAGGAGGTCAACATCATCGTCCGGGGTGAGCACGTGTTCGCGCTGCTCAACCTGTACCCGTACAACTCGGGGCACCTGATGGTCTGTCCGCAGCGGCACGTGGCCGACTACACGGACCTGACGCCCGCCGAGGCCGTGGAGCTGGCGGAGTTCACCCAGAAGTCGATGCGGGCCCTCCGGCTGGCGCAGAGCCCGCACGGTTTCAACATCGGCATGAACCAGGGCTCGGCGGCCGGGGCCGGGATCGCGGCCCACCTGCACCAGCACGTGGTGCCCCGGTGGAGCGGCGACGCGAACTTCATGCCGATCGTGGGACAGACGAAGGTCATCCCCCAGCTTCTGCCCGAAACGCGCAAACTTCTCGTAGAGGCATGGAATTCCCTGGGGTAAATCCCGGATGTCAACCCGTGTTCACCCGTGAAACCATTCTCGGGGTACGAACGGACGACGGGGGCACGGGTGGGGATCACACGACGGGGGCTGTTGCGGGGCACGCTGCTCGCGGCGGGCGGGGCGGTGGCGGGTGCCGCGGCGGTGGTGGGCGCGGAGAAACTGCCCCGCTGGTTCGGGCCGGACCGCCAGCCGATCGGCGGGGGCTACGCGCCGGGCAGCGACCGCAACATCTGGGCCGACGACGGCCAGCAGAGCGTCACGTGGCACGTGAACACCGAGCAGCCGCTGGTCGCGTTGACGTTCGACGACGGGCCCGGGCCGCAGTACACGCCGAAGGTGCTCGACGCGCTGGACAGGGCGGAGTGCCCGGCGACGTTCTTCATGGTCGGCGAGCGGGTGAAGAAGCACCACGCGCTGGTGGAGGGGCGGCTGGACCGGCACGAGGTCGGCAACCACACCTGGAGCCACGCGGACCTCGCCGAGCAGGACTTCGACGGGGTCACCTCGCAGCTGCGCCGCACGCACGCCGCGATCGTGAAGTACACCGGGAAGACGCCCCGGCTGATGCGCCCGCCGTGGGGGCACCTGGGCGGCAGTACCCTGCTGGCGGCCAACGCGCTGGGCTACAACGTGGCCCTGTGGTCGCACCAGATGCGCGAGAAGTTCTACAAGAACGACCCGGCCGGCAACGTCCGCTACATCGTCGAGGGCGTGCGCCCGGGCGCGGTGATCCTGGCCCACGACGTCGGCGACCCGCTGCGGCTGGTGTCCATCGACCACCTGGGGCCGATCATCGACGGCATCCGGGCCCGGGGCCTGAAACTGGTCACCCTCTCCGAGCTCCTCGCGGCCCGGCAACAGCCCGTTCAGCACTGAGAAAGACCCGTTTAGTTGTACCGTGCGTTTTATGGCCAAAGGCATGGTTCTCGGTCTGGTGCTCGTCCTGGGCGGCTGCACGGCGCAGGAGGCCCGCTACGTCGCCGCGCCCAGCGTGGCCCCGCCGGCCGGCCCGGTCACCGCCGCCGTCACCAGCCCCGCGCCGGGCGCGACCGGGGTGTCCACGGCCCCTGAGATCCGCACCGCCGTCACCGGGGCGGCCACCGGCACGGTGACCCTGACCGGTCCCGGCGGCCCGGTCGAGGGCGCGCCCTACCCGGACGGCGCGAGCTGGGTCCCGGCGGCCCAGTTGGACTTCGGCGCCACCTACACGGCCACGGTCACCGCCACCCGGTCCGACGGACAGAAGACGACGGCGACCAGTTCGTTCCGCACCATGGGCCGGTCCGGCAACACGGCCGGCTCGGGGCTCTACCTGGCCGACGGCGAGACGGTCGGCGTCGGCATGCCCGTGGTCGTCGAACTGGCCCGCGACGTCGCCGACGGCAACCGGGAGGCCGTCCAGCGCCGGGTGTCGGTGCGTTCCGACCCGCCCCAGGTCGGCGGCTGGCACTGGTTCAGCGCGCACGAACTGCACTACCGGCCCCAGGTGCCGTGGCGGGCGGGCACCCGGATCGACGTCCGGGCCGGGATCGGCGGGCTGGACATGGGCGGCTGGTACGGCGAGGCCGACCGGTCCGCGTCCGTGACCGTGGGCCCCGACCAGCGGTTCGTCGTCGACAACGGCACCAAGCAGATGACGGTCAGCCGCGACGGGGAGGTGCTGCGGACCATCCCGGTCAGCCTGGGCAAGCCGAGCACCCCGTCGTCCAGCGGCAACCTGGTCGTGATGGAGAAGGCCGAGTCGATGGTGTTCGACTCCAGCACCTTCGGGGTACCGGTCAACTCCGCCGACGGCTACCGCACCACGGTGTACTGGGACCTGCGCCTCACCTGGGGCGGCGAGTTCGTGCACGCCGCCCCGTGGTCCGTCGGCGACCAGGGCGAACGCAACGTGTCGCACGGCTGCGTGAACATGTCCACCGAGAACGCGACCTGGCTGTTCCGGCTCGCGCACCGGGGCGACATGGTGACCGTCGCGGGCACCGAGGTGAAGGTCGGCGCCGGCGACGGGTGGACGGACTGGGAGCTCGGGTTCGACCAGTACCAGCAGGTCGGGCCGTCGCCGAAGCCCGGGCTGCCGGACGCGGTCCAGGAGGCCCGGCAGCGCTGAACCGACCCGGCGAGCGCACCGGGCCGGCCCCGGCCGTACCCCTCTGAGGGTTGTCTCAGTGGGTGGAGTGTGCCTTGCGGACCTGGTCGGCCACGTTCGCCGGCATCGGGTCGTAGCGGGCGAAGGTGCGCTGGAACGTGCCCGTGCCCGAGGTCATGGCGCGCAGCTCGACCGCGTAGCGCAGCAGTTCCGTCGCCGGCACCTCCGCGCGCACCACGGTCCGCTCCGGCGCGCCGGTCAGCTCCGGCTCGCTGCCCAGCACCCGGGCCCGCCGGGGGGACAGGTCGCTGAGCACCGCGCCCACGAACGCGTCGGGCACCACGATCCGGACCTCGTCCACCGGCTCCAGCAGCGAGATCTGGGACTTCTCGGCGGCGTCCTTCAGGGCGAGCGCGCCGGCGGTCTGGAACGCCGCGTCGGAGGAGTCCACGCTGTGCGCCTTGCCGTCGACCAGGGTGACCCGCAGGTCCACGACCTCGTTGCCGGTGACCAGGCCCCGGGTCAGCTGGTGCCGGACGCCCTTCTCCACACTCGGGATGTACGCCTTCGGCACCGCCCCGCCGACCACCCGGTCCACGAACTCGAAGCCCGAGCCCTGGGGCAGCGGCTCCACCTCGATGTCGCACACCGCGTACTGCCCGTGCCCGCCGGACTGCTTCACGTGCCGCCCGTGCCCCTTGGCGGCGGCGGCGAACGTCTCCCGGAACGCGACCCGGACCGGCTCCGTCTCCAGCTCCACCCCGCCCGTGCGCAGTCGGTCGAGCACCACGTCGGCGTGCGCCTCGCCCATGCACCACAGCACCAGCTGGTGGGTCTCCGCGCTGCGCTCCAGCCGCAGGGTCGGGTCGCCCGCGACGAGGCGGGCCAGGTTCTTCGCCAGGTTGTCCTCGTCGGCGCGGCTGCGGGCCACGATCGCGATCGGCAGCAGCGGCTCGGGCATCTCCCACGGCGCGACGAGCAGCGGCCGGTCCTTCGCCGAGATCGTGTCCCCGGTCTCGGCCGTCGTGGACTTGGTGATGGCGCACAGGTCGCCGGCCACGCAGTACGCCACCTCGCGCAGCTGCGCGCCCAGCGGACTGAACAGGTGCGCCACCCGCTCGTCCGCGTCGTGGTCGGGGTGGCCGCGCTCGGCGAGCCCGTGGCCGGAGATGTGCAGCGCGGTGTCGGGGCGCAGGGTGCCCGAGAACACCCGGACCAGCGACACCCGGCCCACGTACGGGTCGATGGTCGTCTTGACCACCTCCGCGACGAGCGGGCCGTCCGGGTCGCAGGTCAGGTGCTCGACCGGGTTGCCGTCCAGCGTCGTCACCGGCGGCAGGTCGTGCTCCAGCGGCGACGGGAACGCGCTGGTCAGCACCTCCAGCAGCACGTCGAGGCCCAGGCCGGTGGGCGCGCAGACCGGGATCACCGGATAGAAGGTGCCCCGGGCGACGGCGGTCTCCAGGTCCTCGACCAGGGTCTCGACGGGGATCTCCTCGCCCGCGAGGTACCGATCCATCAGGGTCTCGTCCTCGCTCTCGGCGATGATGCCCTCGATGAGCTCGGCGCGGGCCTCCTCGATCGCGGAGACGTGCTGCGGGTCCGGCTCCTTGATGACCGCGGGGTGCCCGGCGGAGTAGTCGAAGACCCGCTGGGTGATCAGGCTCAGCAGGCCGACCACGCTGTCGTCGTCGCCGTGCATCGGCAGGTACAGCGGCAGCAGGCCGTCGCCGAACACCCGCTGGCACAGGGCGACCATCTCGTCGAAGTCGGCGCGGTGGTGGTCCATCCGGGCCACGGCCACGGCGCGCGGCATCCCGACGGCGGCGCACTCCTCCCACAGGGCCACGGTCGCCGCGTCCATGCCGTCGACGGCGGACACGACGAAGAGGGCGGCGTCGGCGGCGCGCAGACCGGCGCGCAGCTCACCGACGAAATCGGCGTACCCCGGGGTGTCCAGGAGGTTGATCTTGATGCCCTGGTAGGTCAGCGGCGCGCACGACAGGCTGACGGACCTCTGCTGGCGGACGGCGGACGGGTCGTTGTCGGTGACCGTGGTGCCCTCGGTCACGGAACCGGCGCGGGCGACGGTGCCGGTCGCGGCGAGCAGCGCCTCGACGAGCGTGGTCTTCCCCGCGCCGGAGTGGCCGACGAGCACGACACTGCGGACGACGTCAGGCCGCTCCGCCACCGGCGCGGCGCCGGTCACCCCACGTTCCTGGCTCTTCTGGGCCATGCGAATTCTCCCTGCTTCATGGGCGCTCGGCCGCCGCCGTTGCCGGCCCGGGCCGGGGCCTTGCTCTTCACGCCCTAGATCCACGGAGTGTGACCGTTGCCACTACTCTGTGTCCGATTCCATACCCGAAGTGCCGGGTAGCGCAACCCTTGACGCTACCCGGCCCGTATCGTGTCACCCGACATGGCAAAGCTTCTCAGTGTGTTCGGCCGAGCCCGGCTCGCGCGCGTCCTCGACCCGGTGGGTTCCGCCCTCGTGCGCGCCGGCATCTCCCCGAACACGGTCACCGTCGCCGGCACCCTCGGCGTGGTCCTCGGATGCGTCGGTTTCGTCGCCCGGGGCCACTTCCTCGTCGGGCTGGTCATCGTGACCCTCAGTTGTCTCACCGACCTCATCGACGGGGCCATGGCCCGGGCGAAGGGCACCGCCAGCCGGTTCGGCGCGTTCCTCGACTCGACCATGGACCGGGTCGCCGACGGCGCGATCTTCGGCGCGCTCGCCTACTGGTTCGGCACCACCGGGCACCCGTGGCCGGCGGCGGCGGCCCTGCTCGCGCTCGTCCTCGGCCAGGTCGTCTCCTACGCCAAGGCGCGCGCCGAGGGCCTCGGCATGACCTGCAACGTGGGCATCGCCGAACGGCCCGAGCGCCTCATCCTGATCGGGATCGGCGGACTCCTCGCCGGCCTGGGCGTGCCCTACGGCCTCGACGTCGTCCTCTGGCTCCTCGTGGCGCTGTCCGGCATCACGGTGTGGCAGCGGATCGCCCACGTGTACAGGCAGGCGTCGTGACCCCGCAGGAGTGGGGCTACACGGCCGGCTGGCGGATCGTCCGCGCGCTGCCGGGACCCGTCGCCTCGGGGCTGTTCCGGGCCGGGGCCGACCGGGCCGCGCGCCGCCGGGGCCCCGGGGTGCAGCGCCTGGAGGCCAACCTCCGCCGGGTCGCCGCCCCCGGTACCGACATCGACGCGCTGGTCCGCGCCGGCATGCGCTCCTACGCCCGGTACTGGATGGAGGCCTTCCGCCTGCCGTCGCGCAGCCGGGCCCAGATCCTCGACGGGTTCCGCCTGGAGGGCGGCGAGACGCTGATCCAGCACGGCAAGGCCGGCGAGGGCGCGGTCGTGGCCCTGCCGCACGGCGGCAACTGGGACGCCGCCGGGGCCTGGGCCGCCGCGAGCGGGATCCCGCTGACCACCGTCGCCGAACGACTCAAGCCGGAAGGGCTCTACCGGAAGTTCCTGGAGTTCCGCGAGAGTCTGGGCATGAGCATCATCCCCGAACGCGGCGGCGACCGACCGCCCGTGGAGGTCCTCGTCGAACGGGTCCAGGCCGGGCACCTCGTGCCGCTGCTCGCCGACCGGGACCTGTCCCGCCGGGGCGTCGAGGTCACCTTTTTCGGCGGCCGGACCCGGATGCCCGCCGGCCCGGCCCTGCTGGCGCTGCGCACCGGGGCACCCCTCTACACCGTGTCCATGTGGTACGAGCCGGACGCCGCCTGCGGCAAGCTCGTCGGACCCCTGCCCGTACCCGCCGACGGCACCCTCGCCGAGCGGGTCAAGGTGCTCACCCAGTCGGTCGCCGACTCCCTCGCCGTGGGCATCGTCGAGCACCCCGAGGACTGGCACATGCTCCAGAAACTGTGGCTGGACCCGTCGTGAGGATCGGCATCGTCTGCCCGTACTCCTTCGACGTGCCCGGTGGCGTCCAGTTCCACATCCGCGACCTCGCCGAGGCGCTGATGGCGCTCGGGCACGAGGTCAGCGTGCTGGCCCCCGCCGAGGACGAGGACGGGCTGCCGGCGTACGCGGTGTCGGCCGGGCGGGCGGTGGCCGTCAAGTACAACGGATCCGTCGCGCGGTTGACCTTCGGCCCCATCTCCGCCGCCCGGGTCCGGCGCTGGCTGGCCCGGGGCTCCTTCGACGTCCTGCACGTGCACGAACCGGTCACCCCGAGCCTGTCCATGCTCGCCACCCTCGCCGCGCGCGGACCGGTCGTCGCCACCTTCCACACGGCCATGACCCGGTCGCGGACCATGGCCGCCAGCGCGCCCGTCCTGCAACTGGTCCTGGAGAAGATCACCGCCCGGATCGCCGTGAGCGCCCTGGCCCGCAAGGTGCAGGTCGAACACCTCGGCGGGGGAGCGGTGGAGATCCCCAACGGGGTGGCCGTCGCCGCGTTCACCGGCGCGGAACCGCTGCCCGGCTGGCCCGGCACCGGCGGCGCGGTCGGCTTCCTCGGCCGGTTCACCGAACCCCGCAAGGGCTTCGACGTGCTGGTGGAGGCGTTCGCCCGGCTCGCCGCCGACCGCCCCGGCCTGCGGCTCCTGCTCGCCGGGCCCGGCGACCTGTCCGAGATGGACCTGCCCGACCTGGTCCGCGAGCGGATCACGTTCCTCGGCAAGGTGTCCGAGGCGGACAAACCCCGCATGCTGAGAAGCGTCGACGTGTACGTCGCCCCCAACACCGGCGGCGAGTCCTTCGGCATGATCCTGACCGAGGCCATGGCGGCCGGGGCCCCCGTGCTCGCCAGCGACATCGACGCGTTCCGCCGGGTCCTCGACGACGGCCGGGCCGGCGCCCTGTTCACCGTGGGCGACCCCAAGTCCCTCGCCGCCGAACTGGGCGACCTGCTCGACGACCCCGGGAAGCGCGCGGGCCTGTCGGCGGCGGCGACCCGGGCGGTCGCGCACTACGACTGGCCGGTGGTGGCCCGCCGGATCCTGGAGGTGTACGCCACGGCCATCGCGGCGACGACCGGGGTCGTGACCGGGGACGATCCGGAGCTGGACGCGCGGCTCGCCGGGCTGCCGTAGCCCCCGGGGCCGTGTGGGGCCCCTGTGCCGCCCGGGCCGGGCCGCCGTAGCCCGCGCGACCCACTGGCCTGCCGCGATGCCCGCGCCGGGTCGCCGGGCCCGCCATGGTGCTCGCCGGACCGGTCGGCTCACGCCCGGAGCCGCCGCACCGAGAGCCGTCCCCCCGCCCCCTTGCGCCCGGGGGATAGGATCCGGCCTCATGTGGTGGGTCGTCGTCGTAGTCCTCGCCGTGGTGCTGGTGGCGTCCTACGTGACCTGGCTCGCCGCGCGGGTCGAACGCCTGCACGACCGGGCCGCGGCGGCCGCCGCCGCCCTGGACGCGCAGCTGGTCCGCCGCGCCGTCGCCGCCACCGGCCTGGCCAACGGCGGCCTCCCGGAGCTCCGCGACGCGGCCCGCACGGCGCTGGCGGCCGGCCCCGACGACCGCTCCGGCGCGGAGAACGACCTGACCCGCCAGTTGCGCGCGCTGGACTGGGACCCCGACACCATGGCTGACGTCGTCACCACCAGCCGTCGGGTGGCCCTGGCCCGCCAGGTGCACGACGATCTGGTCCGCGACGCCCTGGCCGCGCGCCGTCGGAACATGGTCCGGATGCTCCGCCTGGCTCGTAAGTACCCCAAACCCACGTATTTCGACATCGAGGAACCCACCCTGGGCACGTGAGGCCTCTCACACCGCCGGGCGGGTTCCCGGGGGCTGGGACGTACCATGAGGTTGACGATCCCTATTCCCCTCAGCAAGGAGCACGAACGTGACTGAGACCGCCGTCACCGGTACCGCCCGCGTCAAGCGCGGCATGGCCGAGATGCTCAAGGGCGGCGTGATCATGGATGTGGTCAACGCTGAGCAGGCCAAGATCGCCGAGGACGCCGGCGCCGTGGCCGTCATGGCCCTCGAGCGCGTCCCCGCCGACATCCGCGCCCAGGGCGGCGTGTCCCGGATGAGCGACCCCGACATGATCGACGGCATCATCAACGCCGTCTCGATCCCGGTGATGGCCAAGGCCCGCATCGGACACTTCGTCGAGGCCCAGATCCTGCAGTCCCTCGGTGTCGACTACATCGACGAGTCCGAAGTGCTGACCCCCGCCGACTACGCCAACCACATCGACAAGTGGGCCTACACGGTCCCCTTCGTCTGCGGCGCGACGAACCTCGGCGAGGCGCTCCGCCGGATCACCGAGGGCGCGGCCATGATCCGCTCCAAGGGTGAGGCCGGCACCGGTGACGTCTCCAACGCCACCACCCACATGCGCAAGATCCGTGGCGAGCTCCGCCGCCTGAGCACCCTGGCCGAGGACGAGCTCTACGTCGCCGCCAAGGAGCTCCAGGCCCCGTACGAGCTGGTCAAGGAGGTCGCCGAGTCCGGCAAGCTCCCCGTGGTCCTGTTCACCGCGGGCGGCATCGCCACCCCGGCCGACGCCGCGATGATGATGCAGCTCGGCGCCGAGGGCGTCTTCGTCGGCTCCGGCATCTTCAAGGCCGGCAACCCGGCCGAGCGCGCCGCCGCGATCGTCAAGGCCACCACGTTCTTCGACGACCCGGACGTCCTCGCGAAGGTGTCCCGCGGCCTCGGCGAGGCCATGGTCGGCATCAACGTCGAGGAGATCCCGCAGCCCCACCGGCTCGCCGAGCGCGGCTGGTAGTCACCTCCGCGAAGCAGCCCTCCCGATCTCCTCGGGAGGGCTGTTTCCGTTCCAGAACACATCCGACGGGTACGCGGCGCCCGCGCGCCCCCGCCCCGGTTCCGCGCTGTCCCCGTGTCCGCTCCGGGTGGCGCGACCTTCCCGGCGCTCGTCCCGGGATCCCCGGCGAGCCGCTTCCGGCGATCCCCGGCGATCCGCGTCACCAGATGACGACGCCACCGCCTTCGACGCCCCGGGCCCGGTCGACGGCGGCGGCGATGTTGCCGACCCGGTCGGCGACGAACTCCTCGGTGTAGCCGGTCGCCGCGGCGACCGCCGCGAGGCGGTCCCGGATCGCCGCGCAGTCCGCCGCCAACCCGTCGAGCCCGTCCGGCCCGACCCACAGGTCGCCCCAGGCGAGGGTGGGCAGGAAGCGCAGGCCGAGCCCGAGGTCGGCGACCGCCGACGATCCCCAGAGCGTATGTCTGGTGCGCTCGGCCCCGGCGGCGTCGGGCACGTCCGGACCCTCGTCGAGGACGGCCGAACCGCCGTCGGGGAGCAGGGCGAACACGTGAACGCAGAGGCTCATGTGCCCACTTCATCATGTCCTCGCACCCGGGACGCCGCAGCCGCGGGCTCGACGGGCGGGGGAGTGGACGCGTGACGCTGGGAACCGGGCGCCTTGCGGGTGACGGGTGGCGCGTTCCGGCGGTGAGCTGCGAGGACCGCCGGGGGCTCCGCCGACGACAGCGGACGCGGTCCCGGTGGTCTACTCCAGGGCGAGCAGGTCCGAGGCGAGGGCCAGGGCGAGCAGCCCCGCCATCGAGGCCGCCGCGACCAGCGCCCGCCGCCGGGCTCCGCCCCGCTTGCGCACGGACCGGTAGTACGCCACGGTGCCGGCCACGATCAGCGCACCCTCCACGACGGCGCTGAGCCAGCCGATCCGCCACAGCCCGAACCCGAACCTCGGCAGCCCACCGAGGTCGCCGGGCAGAACCGGCAGGTCGGCGCGGTGCACGAGCAGGTCGAGGATCCAGTGGCTGAACACGAGCCCACCGAACAGCAGCCCGCCGCGCCGCCCCCACCGCCAGGCGGCCAGCCCGCCGCCGACCGCCGCGATGGCCAGCGCCCCGACCAGGGAGTGGGTGTAGTCGGCGTGGATGAACAGGCCGCCGTAGCCGGGGTGCACCTCGTCGGCGTACTCGACCCTGCCCGCCAGGAACAGGATCACGAAGAACACGTCGAGCAGTTGGGTGGCGAGCATGAGCGCCCACAGCGGCGCGGTGCGGTCGGTGGTCCGAGTCGCGGCGGCGGCGAGGGCGAAGTGTCCGGCGAACATCAGAGGGCACCTTTCGGGGTACGCGTGGCCCAGCGGTCGAGCCAGCCGCCGAGCAGGACGAACAGCAGGGTGAAAACTATGAAGCTCATGTCTCGCCTCTCTCGCTAACATGCTTAGCTAAGGACTATAGCTAAGCATGTTAGGTAGGTCGTCCGCAAGCCGCCCCGGAACCCGCACGAGCTGTCCGCCCGACGTGAACCGACGCCGTCCGGCCCAGCGCAGCCCATCCCCCGGCGCCCGCCCGCCCGGCGCCCGCCCGCCCGACGCCCGCCCGCCCGGCGCCCGCCCACTCGCCGCCGAGGCCCCGCCTCGCTCGTCGGCCACGACACCACTGCCGTGCGCGCGGGCCAGCGGAATCGGGTGTGACCGTGATTTGCTCCCTGCGGAGCTACCGCCGTGCGCGCGCTGGCCAGCGGCACCGCCGCCGGGCCGGCGTGGAGCGGACCGGCACCGCCCCTCGCGCCCCGTGCGGCGCTGCCTCGCGCACTCGTCTCGCCGGCACCGCCCGGCGCGCCCCACGGGCCACAGCCGCGCGCGCTGGCCAACTGAATTGAGCGTGACCGTCATCTGGTCCTCGCGGAGCCATCGCCGTGCACGCGCTGGCCAGTGCCACCGCCGCCCGGGCCAGCGTGGACCTGGCCGGCACCGCCCGGCGCGGCCCCCGATCAGCGCCGCCCCTCGCCCGGCCTGCGGCGGCCTGGCGCCCCGCACCCGAGCATCTCTCCGGCCCCGGCCGGCGCCGCGGGCCGCGTGGTCCACGGCGTCCCCGGGCCGGCCAGGCCGTCCGGCGGGCCGGCCCACTCCGGCCCCCGTCGGCGCGGCCACTAAGCTCGCACCGTGAGTGAAGACTTGATCATTGGTGTGTTCGCCCTCCAGGGGGACGTCCGCGAGCACCTGGCCGCGCTGGCCGAGTGCGACGTGCTGGCCCGGCCCGTCCGCCGTCCCGAGGAGCTGGCGTCCGTGCACGCCCTCGTGATCCCCGGCGGCGAGTCCACGACCATGAGCAAGCTGGTCGAGATCTTCGGGATGCTGGAGCCGATCCGGGACCGGATCAAGGCCGGCATGCCCGTGTACGGCTCCTGCGCCGGCATGATCATGTTGGCGGACCGGGTGCTCGACGGCCGCCCCGACCAGCAGACCTTCGGCGGGATCGACATGGTCGTGCGGCGCAACGCGTTCGGGCGGCAGGTGGACTCGTTCGAGGCGGACGTGGAGTTGGCGGGCGTCGAGGGTGACCCGTTCCATGCCGTGTTCATCCGCGCGCCGAGGGTCGAATCGGTCGGCGAGGGCGTCGAGGTGCTCTCGCGGATCACGGGCGGGGACGCTGACGGTACGATCGTGGCGGTGCGGCAGGGCCCCCTGCTGGCGACGGCGTTCCACCCGGAGTTGACGGGGGACCTGCGCGTACACGCTCTCTTCGTCGAGATGGTGCGCGCCGCCGCGCGTTAGTCGAGACGACGGAGGAAAGCGACAGATGAGCGGCCACTCAAAATGGGCGACGACGAAGCACAAGAAGGCCGTCGTCGATGCCAAGCGCGGAAAGATGTTCGCCAAGCTCATCAAGAACATCGAGGTCGCCGCCCGCACTGGCGGCGGTGACCCCACGGGCAACCCGACCCTGTTCGACGCCATCCAGAAGGCGAAGAAGAGCTCGGTCCCCAACAACAACATCGACAGCGCGGTCAAGCGCGGCTCGGGCGCCGAGGTCGGCGGGGCCGACTGGCAGACGATCATGTACGAGGGCTACGGCCCCAACGGCGTCGCGGTCCTGATCGAGTGCCTCACCGACAACCGCAACCGCGCGGCCGCCGAGGTGCGCACCGCGCTGTCCCGCAACGGCGGCAGCCTCGCCGACCCGGGCAGCGTCGCGTACATGTTCAACCGCAAGGGCATCGTGATCATCGGCAAGCAGGGCCGCTCCGAGGACGACATCCTGGAGATCGTGCTCGACGCCGGTGCCGAGGAGGTCAACGACCTCGGCGACGAGTTCGAGGTCGTCTCCGAGCCGACCGACCTGGTCGCCGTGCGCACCGCGCTCCAGGGCGCCGGCGTGGACTACGAGTCGGCCGAGTCGAGCTTCGTGCCGACCATGAACGTCCCCCTCGAGGAGGAGGGCGCGCGCAAGATCTTCCGGCTGATCGACGCCCTGGAGGACAGCGACGACGTGCAGAACGTCTACGCCAACTTCGACGTGTCCGACGAGGTCATGGAGAAGCTGGACGCCTGAGCACGCACCCGGCCGGTGGGATCACCCGGGCCGGCGGAACGGTTCCATCGGCGCGCCCCGGGTCACCCGGGGCGCGCCGATCCGTCCCCGGGCTGGGATGAACCGATCCGTCCCCGGGCTGGGATGAACCGATCCGTCCCCGGGCTGGGATGAACCGATCCGTCCCCGGGCTGGGACGAGCCGAACCGTCCCCGGGCTGGGACGAGCCGAATTGTCCCGGGGTAGGGATGAACCGATCCGTCACGGCGCAAGGACGAACCTGGCTGCCCCTGGGCTGGGACGAACCGAACGGTCACGGCGCAGGGACGAACCGGTCCCCGGGCTGGGGCGAACCGGGCGGTCTCCGGGCTGGGCCGCATCGGACCGGGGCCGTAGCGAACGGCCGCCGTCACCGGAAGAACGCCCCGGCCGCTGGCCCCGCGCCGCTCACCGTCTTCGCCCCGGGCGGAACCCCGTCACCCGACCGGGTTGAACGCGGCCGCCACCGCCTCCAGTACCCGGAAATCGGCCTTGAAGTGTCCTTCCGCCCGTGGCCAGTGCACGACGACAGCGGAGAACCCCATCCGGGTGTACCGGCCGACGCAGTCCCGGAACGCCTCCACCGAGTCGAGCGGCCGGCTGTCCCCGGTCCCGAGCAGGATCAGCCGTTCGACGGTGCGCCCGGTCTCCGCGCACGCCGCGTCGAGGCGCTCCACCTGCGCCGGAACCTCCCCGACGTCCTGGGTGATCCACGTCTGGGCATGGGTCGCGGCGAGCCGGAGCCCGCGCGGCCCGGTGCCGGCGACCGCGAGCGGGATCCGGGGCAGCCGCCCGCCGGTCCAGGCGTTCTCCGCCGACCAGTGCTTCCCGTGGAACGTCGTCTCCGACGTGCTGAGCAGGGTGTCCACGAGACCGACCCACTCGGCGAACCGGTCGGCCTTCTCCCGGGGCGGCCACGGCCCCTCCCCGGTGACCCGGACGTCGCTGGAGTTGCCGCCCGCCCCGACCCCGAGCGTGAACCGGCCGCCGGAGATGTCGTCGATGGCCAGCGCGGCCTTGGCGGTGGTCACCGGATGGCGGAACCCGGGCGCGGTGACCATCGTGCCGAGCCCGATCCGCGAGGTCACGGCGGCGGCAGCGGCCAGCGTCGGGTACGCGTCGAACCACGGCCGCAGGTCCCGCCAGGCCACGTGGTCGAACAGCCACGCCCGGCCGAAGCCCAGCTCCTCGGCCAACAGCCAGTCGGCCCGCGCCTCGGCCCAGGGCGCGGTGGGCCACATCATCACGTCCACCCGGGTCACGGCCGCACCCCCAGCGGCAGCCGGCCGTACGGGCCGCCCAGCACGTGGTAGTCGGGGTCGTCGGGCGTCAGGCTGCCCAGCCGGTCGGCCCAGGCCTCGGAGTCGTCGCGCGCGAAGTAGCCGATCGCCTCGCCGCCCGCGTGGCTCAGCCAGCCCTGGGTGTTGGCGGAGACCCCCCACACGTGGTGCAGGCCCCGCTCCGGGGTGCTCAGGCACGCCTCGACGAGCCGGGCCGCGTCGGCGGGGGACAGCCACATCGTGAGTGCGCGGGGGGCGTCGGGTTGCGGGAAGCACGCGCCGATCCGCAGACAGAAGACCGTCATCTCCGGGTACCGCCGCTGGTAGAGCGCGCCCAGCGACTCCAACGCCGCCTTGCTCCAGCCGTAGAACCCGTCCGGCAGCGGCGGGGCGTCGGCCGGCAGCGGGGCCTCGGCACGGGTCCGGTAGCCCACCGCGTGCCCGGAGGAGGCCAGCAGCACCCGGGGCACGCCCGCGTCGGCGGCGGCCTGCAGTACGTTGCGGCTGCCCTCGACGTTGACGGCCAGGAGGTCCGCCCACGGGGCCTCCTGGCTGAGGCCGCCCAGGTGCAGCACCGCGTCGACGCCGGCGGTCGCGGCGGCCAGCGCGGCCGGGTCGGTCACCGAACCGGCGACGACCTCCTCGCCGGGCCCGGGGTCGGGCACCGGGGCGATGTCGAACAGTCTCAGCACCCGGCCGGGCCGGGCCAGCAGGGGCCGCAGCAGTGCGCCGATGTTGCCGGCCGCACCCGTGATGAGCAGTGTCTCCACGCGTCCTCCCTCGTCAGCTGGCTCCACTGTAGGGCGGGGCGAACACCACCAGCAGCGTCAGATCCTCGGACACGTCGGTGAACCTGTGCTCCTCGTGCGCGGGCACGAACACCACCGAGCCGGGGCCGAGGTCCGCCTCGCCGTCCGACGTCACGATCCGCGCCCGGCCGGCCGTCACCACGTAGATCTCGTCCTCGCGGTGCGGCGACTGGTCGTCCTCGCCGCCGGCCCGGATCGAGTACGTCCCGAGGGACATGTCGGGCGTGCGCAGTGTCTCCACATAGTGGTTCGGCGCGTCGCCCGGGATGCTGAAGGCGTGTTCGATGAGGCGCATGTCAGTACCCTACGGTAGGTTTTGCCGAACAGGTGTTCGTCGGGAGAGGGCTGAGGCGTGCGGGTTCTAGGAGTCGACCCCGGGCTGACCCGGTGCGGCGTGGGCGTCGTCGAGGGCCTGCCGGGCCGGCCCTGCCGACTCGTGCACGTCGAGGTCATCCGCACCGACCCCGACCTGGATCTGGCCCTGCGGCTGCTCGCCGTGTCCGACGGGATCGCCGCCGCCGTGGCCGCCTGGCAGCCCGAGCAGGTCGCCGTCGAGCGGGTCTTCAGCCAGAACAACGTCGGCACCGTCATCGGCACGGCCCAGGCCTCGGGGGTGGCGCTGGTGACCGCCGCCCGGGCCGGCCTGCCCGTCGTGACGTACACGCCGAGTGAGGTCAAGGCCGCCGTCACCGGCTCCGGCACCGCCGACAAGGCCCAGGTCACGGCCATGGTCACCAAGCTCCTCCAGCTGAAGGTCGCCCCCCGGCCGGCGGACGCGGCCGACGCCCTCGCGCTGGCCATCTGCCACGTCTGGAAGGGTGGCACCCAGGCCCGGATCGCCGCCGCGATCCGCGCCGCGAAGACCGCGCAGTCGGCCCCGAGGGCGCGGCCGGCCGGTGCACAGACACAGACGGGAGTCCGACGGTGATAGCGAGCGTGCGGGGCCAGGTGACGGCCATCGGGTCGGACACGGTCGTGGTCGAGGTCGGCGGGGTGGGCCTCGCGCTGCACTGTTCGCCGGGCACCCTCGCCGACCTGCGGGTGGGCGCCCAGACCCGGCTGGCGGCGAGCCTGGTGGTCCGCGAGGACTCCCTCACGTTGTACGGGTTCGCCGACGACGACGCCAAGTCCCTGTTCGAGCTGCTCCAGACCGCGAGCGGGGTCGGGCCGCGGGTCGCGCAGTCCATCCTCGCGGTGCACAGCCCCGACGCGGTGCGGGTCGCGATCGCCACCGCCGACACCGCCGCGCTGACCCGGGTGCCCGGGATCGGCAAGAAGGGCGCCGAGCGCCTCGTCCTGGAACTGCGGGACAAGATCGGCGCGGTCGCGGTCCTCGGCGACGGGGGAGTGACCACGGTCGGCGGGGCGCACGTGTGGCAGGAGCAGGTCCGCCAGGCCCTGATCGGCCTGGGCTGGATCGCCCGGGACGCCGAGTCGGCCGTGTCCGCCGTGCACGACTCGCTCGACAAGAGCGCCGACCCGCCGCCGGTCCCGGTGCTGCTCAAGCAGGCGATCCGGATGCTCGGGCGGACCCGGTGACCCGGGAACCGGCCGCCGGGGCGGGGACCTCCACCCTGGCGCGGGCGACGGGTGCCGACCGGGGAGCCGCCGCGCGCCGTCGTGCCGCCTCCGGCCGCCCGACCACGGCCGACCGTCATGCCCGCGCCGACTGTCGGGCCGTCGGCCACGGTGCCCCCACCGGCCGTCCGGCCACCGGCCCGACCGCTCCCGGCGGGGTACCCGTCGCATGGTCCTTGCCCTTGTGGTGGTCGCGGTGACCGACGAGTACTTCGACGACGGCTCGATGCTCGTGTCGCCCGACGCCACGGACGCCGACCTCGCCGCCGAGACCAGCGTCCGGCCGAAGCGGCTGGAGGAGTTCATCGCCCAGCACCGGGTGCGCGAGCAGCTCCAGGTGCTGCTGCAGGGCGCGGTCCGCCGGGGTTCGCCGCCGGACCACATCCTGCTGTCCGGCCCGCCGGGTCTCGGCAAGACGACGCTGGCCATGATCGTGGCCGCCGAGCTGGGCACCGGGCTGCGGATGACCTCGGGTCCGGCGATCGAGCGGTCGGGCGACCTGGCCGCGATCCTGACCGGGCTCGGGCCGGGCGACGTGCTGTTCATCGACGAGATCCACCGGATCGCCAAGCCCGCCGAGGAACTGCTGTACTCGGCGATGGAGGACTTCCGGGTCGACGTGATCGTGGGCAAGGGCCCCGGGGCGACCGCGATCCCGCTGGACGTGGAGCCGTTCACCCTGGTCGGGGCCACCACCCGCGCCGGCCTGCTGACCGGCCCGATGCGCGACCGGTTCGGCTTCGTCGCGCACCTGGACTTCTACGAGCCCGACGCGCTGCGGCACATCCTGCACCGCTCGGCCCGGATCCTCGGCGTCGACGTCTCCGACGACGGGGCCGTGGAGATCGCCGGCCGGTCGCGGGGCACACCCCGGATCGCCAACCGGCTGCTGCGCCGGGTCCGCGACTACGCGGAGGTGCGGGGCGACGGTCGGGTGACGTTGGACGCGGCCCAGGCCGCCCTGAAGGTCTACGACGTCGACGAGCTGGGGCTCGACCGGCTCGACCGCGCGGTGCTCCGCGCCCTGGTCACCTCGTTCGGCGGCGGGCCGGTGGGGTTGTCGACCCTGGCCGTGGCCGTGGGGGAGCAGCCGGACACGGTCGAGGAGGTGTGCGAACCGTTCCTGGTCAGGGCCGGTCTGCTCGCCCGGACGCCCCGGGGCCGGATGGCCACGCCGGCCGCCTGGCGGCATCTGGGGCTCCAGCCGCCGGACAGCGCGTTCGGGGCGGCGCAGACCCGGATCGACGTTCCGGATATCTTTGGTTCTGATCCGTGATCGGACCGTGACCCACGCCACTACGGGTGTGCTCCACGGCGCCGACTAGACTCCCCCGCGATCCAACTCATCGCGCGTGACCGGAAGGCTTTACAAGTGCTTCTCGCAGCAGAAGGCTCTGGCGGCAGCAGCCTCTTCCCGCTGATCATGTTCGGAGCCCTGATCGTCGGGATGTATTTCCTGCTGATCCGCCCGCAGCAGAAGCGTCGCCGCGAGATGGCGGAGCAGCAGCGCAGCATCGGGATCGGCGACGAGATCGTCACCATCGGCGGCCTGTACGGCACCGTGGTCGCCCTCGATGACGACACGATGACTCTGCGTATCGCCGAGGGCGTCGACGCGAAGTACGCACGGCAGGCCTTCGGTCGCGTCGTCACCCAGCAGGACGGTTCCAACGAGTCGATCGCTGACGAAACCGGCGACGGCGACTCCGCTAAGTAACGTTTTCCCGTGGATTCCGGGAGTGACTCTTCCCGAGCGGACGCGGATACTGAATAGTCATGTCCGGCCAGTATTGGCCGGACATGCGGCCTGGGCCGGCCTGCGCCGGCGACGACATTGCAGGGAGACGGGACAGCCGTGGCAGCACCACAAGGACAGCTGCGGGTGAAGTGGTACTTCATCTCGCTCTTGAGCATCACAGCGGTGCTCTTCGCGTTGGTATTCGGAACCGGCTCCGGTTCGATCACCGACCGGCTCAAGCCCCGGCTCGGCCTCGACCTGCAGGGTGGCACGAGCATCACGCTGCAGACGAAGACGGAAAACGGCAAGCCCCCGGCCAAGGACAAGCTCGACGAGGCCCGCAACATCATCGAGCAGCGGGTCAACGCGACCGGTGTCGCCGAGCCCGAGGTCGTCGTCGAGGGTGACCGCAACATCGTCGTCAACATCGCCGGCGCGCAGACCGGTGACGGCTTCCGCGCGCTGGTCGCCCCGGCGGAGCTCCGGTTCCGCCAGGTCGTGACCTCGACGCCGGACATCGACGAGGCCGCGGTCAACGCCACCCCGTCGCCGTCGCCGAGCGCGTCCGGTTCCCCGGCGCCGAGCGCGAGCCCGTCGGCCTCCGCCAGCCCCAACGCGGCGGTCTCCCCGACCCCGTCGGCGAGCGCGGCCCCGAGCGCCACCCCGTCGGCGAGCGCGTCGCCCAGCGCGGCCCCGTCCGCCAGCGCCGCCCCGTCGGGCACCCCGGCCCCCAGCCCCAGCGCCAAGGTCGACCCGGACCTGGCCTCGCGCCGGGCCACCGACCTCGCGGCCGCCAAGGCCGCCGTGGGCGAGAGCAACTGGGCGCTCGCGGAGGCCCTCATCGCCGACGCCACCCAGTTCCAGGGCAAGGAAAAAGAGGTCTACAACCAGCTCAAGCCGTTCGGCAAGCTGACCGGGGCCCAGGTCGACGCGCTGCCGCTGAAGATGCAGTTCGGCATCTACAACGTCTCGTGCAAGCAGCTCGGTGAGCGCGCGCCCGGTGCGGTGCAGGCCATCGACCAGCAGGTCGTCGCCTGTGGCAAGGACACCAGCACCGACCCGAAGACCAAGAAGAAGACCACCACCTGGACGAAGTACGTCCTGGACGTCGCCAAGGTGCTCGGCACCGACGTGGCCGACGCCACCGGGTCCTACGACACCGGGTGGAAGGTCAACATGAAGTTCAAGGGCGCCGGCCAGGACAAGTGGACCGAGCTGACCAAGCTCGCCTACAACAACGGCCAGAACGCCGCCGCGCAGAACGGCACCGACCGGGTCGCGATCGTCCTGGACAACACCGTCGTGTCGGCCCCGGCGATCCAGGGCGTCATCAACGGCGACGCGCAGATCACGGGCACGTTCAGCCGGGAGGACGTCACCAACCTGGCCGCCCAGCTCCGGTTCGGCTCGCTGCCGCTGACCTTCGAGCAGAGCCAGGCGCAGACGATCTCGCCGACCCTGGGTACAGCCCAGCTCAAGGCGGGTCTGCTCGCGGCCGGTATCGGCATGCTGCTGGTCATCCTGTACTCGTTCTTCTACTACCGGCTGCTCGGCTCGGTCATCTTCCTGAGCCTGATCATGTCGGCGATCCTGGTCTTCGGCGCCCTGGTGCTCCTCGGCCGCCAGATCGGCTTCACCCTGACGCTGGCCGGCATCGCCGGATTCATCGTCTCGCTGGGCGTCGCCGCCGACTCGTTCGTCATCTACTTCGAACGACTGAAGGACGAGATCCGCGAGGGCCGCAGTCCCCGGAGCGCAGTGCCGCGCGCCTGGGCCCGGGCCCGGCGGACGATCATCTCGGCGAACGCGATCTCGATCCTCGCGGCGGTGGTGCTCTACATCTTCGCGATCGGCACGGTGCAGGGCTTCGCGTTCGCGCTGGGTCTGGCCACGGTGCTCGACCTCATGGTGGTGTTCCTCTTCCGACACCCGATCATGGCGGCCTTCGCCAGTACCAAGGCGTTCCTCTCCCCCCGGGTGAGTGGTCTCGGCCGGGTGCTGCAGAAGCCCACCGAGCAGGGCGACCTCCCCGTCAGCACCAACCCGAAGGAGGCGTGACATGGCTGGTTCCGGTCTCGCTAACCGGCTCTACCGCGGTGACGCCGGCCTCGACATCATCGGCAAGAAGAAGGTCTGGTTCACCGTCGCCGGTGTCGTCCTCCTGATCGCCGCGTTGAGCTTCGTGTTCCAGGGCCCGCATCTGGGCATCGACTTCACCGGTGGCAACAAGTTCCAGGTGCCGGCCAGCGTCGGCACGGCGCACGAGGTCGAGTCGGCCATCGAGAAGGCCGTGACGGACGTCGACCCCAAGGGCAAGACCCTGGCGGCGGTGAAGATCGGCGGCGGCGAGACCAGCTACGAGGTCAAGACGACGTCGCTGAACCCGGACCAGGCGTTCAAGGTCAAGACGGCGCTGTCGAAGAAGTTCGGCATCGACGTGACCAAGATCAGCGACACGCAGGTCAGCGGCGCGTGGGGCAGCCAGGTCACCTCGAAGGCCCTGACGGGTCTGGCGGTCTTCCTCGCGATCGTGATCGGGTACCTGATCATCCGGTTCGAGTGGCGGATGGCGATCGGCGCGGTGGCCTCCCTGCTGCTGGACCTGACCCTGACCGCCGGCGTGTACCTGCTGGTCGGCTTCGAGATCACGCCGTCCACGGTGATCGGCTTCCTGACGATCCTCGGCTTCGCGCTGTACGACGTGGTCGTCGTGTTCGACAAGGTCCAGGAGAACACCGCCGGGATCCTGGCCCGCAACACGATGACGTACTCGGAGGCGGCCAACCTGGCCGTCAACCAGACCCTGATGCGCTCCATCAACACCGGTCTGGTCGCGCTGCTCCCGGTCGGCGGTCTGCTGTTCATCGGCGCCGGCCTGCTCGGCGCGGGCACCCTGAAGGACCTCGGCCTCGTGCTGTTCATCGGTATGGGCGCGGCGGTCTACTCCTCGATCTTCTTCGCCACGCCGGTCCTGTGCTGGCTGAAGGAGAAGGAGCCCCGGGTCGTGGCGCACACCCAGCGGGTGCTCGCCCGCCGGGCCAGCGTCGCCGAGAAGGGCGAGGACGGCGTGCCGAGCCCGCGCACCCCGGTGTTCGCGGCGGACGGCGGCACCCTGGCCCCGAAGCCGGGCCAGCGCCCGGTCAGCCGGCCCCGGAAGCGGTAGTTGGTGGATTTCGCGGGGGACAGCGGTCCCGAGGCCGCCCGGCTGGTCTCCAGCCGGGTGGCCGACGTTCCGGACTTCCCGAAACCGGGCATCCTGTTCAAGGACCTGAGCCCGCTGTTCGGGGACGGCGCGGTGTTCCGTGCCGTCGTGGACGAGATCGTCGCGTTCCACGGCGCGGACAGCTTCGACGTGGTCGCGGGCATGGAGGCCAGGGGCTTCCTGCTCGCCGCCGCGATCGGGTACGCGACCACCAAGGGCGTCGTACCGGTCCGTAAGGCGGGCAAACTGCCCCGCGAGGTGCTGTCGGCCTCCTACGACCTGGAGTACGGCCAGGCGACCCTGGAGGTGCACGCCGACGCGTTCGCCCCGGGTGCCCGGGTGCTGGTCGTGGACGACGTGCTGGCCACGGGCGGTACGGCGGAGGCCACCCTGGGCCTGGTGGAGCGGGCCGGCGGCGTGGTGAGCGGGTTCAGCGTCGTGCTGGAACTCGGCTTCCTGCCCGGCCGCGAGCGCCTGGCCCCACGCCCGGTGCATGCCCTCCTGACGGTTTGACGTAGCTTGGGGTACGACGCGGGGGAGTGAGGGACGCTCAAGGGCTACGATGAGACGTCCTGAGAGATCTCATGGCGAGGAGCAGGCGGTTGTCGAGCGACGTCACATCCCCAGCGGAGGGTTCAGTGGCGGGTCCCGGCGCGCCGGTCCCGCCAGGTCCCACGGACACCTCCGCAGTCAACGGACAAAAGTCCGTGCTGAACGTCGTGGCCACCGAGGAACCCGTGGTGCCCGGCGAGGAGGCCAGCGGCGTCCGCCCCGGCCTCGGCAACGTGCCCACCGGCCGGCGGGTCCGGGCCCGGCTCGCCCGGTTCAACGCGCCGTGGCAGAGCACCCAGGTCCGCGAGGTCCTCGAACCGCTGGTCGCCACGCACCGCGCCAGTCACGCCAAGGCCGACGTCCGCCTCCTCCAGCAGGCCTACGACGTGGCGGCGAGCTACCACACGGGGCAGTACCGCAAGTCCGGTGACCCGTACATCACGCACCCGCTGGCGGTGGCGACGATCCTCGCCGACCTCGGGATGGACACCACCACCCTGGTGGCCGCGCTGCTGCACGACACGATCGAGGACACGCCTTACTCCCTGGAGGAGATGCGGCGCGACTTCGGCGGCGAGGTGGCGCTGCTCGTCGACGGCGTGACGAAGCTGGACAAGGTCAAGCTGGGCGACGCGGCCAAGGCGGAGACGATCCGCAAGATGGTCGTCGCCATGGCCAAGGACCCGCGCGTTCTCGTCATCAAGCTGGCCGACCGGCTGCACAACATGCGCACCCTGACGTTCCTGCCGCAGGCGAAGCAGGAGCAGAAGGCCCGGGAGACCCTGGAGATCCTGGCGCCCCTGGCCCACCGGCTGGGCATGAACACGATCAAGTGGGAGCTGGAGGACCTGTCCTTCGGCACGCTGTACCCGAAGCGGTTCGACGAGATCCGCCGGCTCGTGCAGGACCACTCCGGCCAGCGCGACGCCCTGCTGGTCCAGGTCACCGACCGGGTCAACACGGACCTGCGCACCTCGAAGATCAAGGCGAGCGTCACCGGCCGCCCGAAGCACCTGTACTCGATCTACCAGAAGATGATCGTCCGGGGCCGCGACTTCAACGACATCTACGACCTGGTCGGCGTGCGGATCCTGGTGGACACCGTGCGCGACTGCTACGCCGCGCTCGGCGTGGTCCACGCGAACTGGCAGCCCGTCCCGGGCCGGTTCAAGGACTACATCGCGATGCCCAAGTTCAACATGTACCAGTCGCTGCACACCACCGTGATCGGCCCGAACGGCAAGCCGGTCGAGATGCAGATCCGCACGTACGCGATGCACCGCACGGCGGAGTACGGCATCGCGGCGCACTGGAAGTACAAGGAGACCAAGGGCGCCACGATCGTCGGGCCGCCCGCGCACATCGACGAGATGGCGTGGCTGCGCCAGCTCCTGGACTGGCAGCGCGAGGCCGCCGACCCGAGCGAGTTCCTCGACGCGCTGCGCTACGACCTCTCCAGCCAGGAGGTGTACGTCTTCACCCCCAAGGGCGACGTCATCGCCCTGCCGAAGGGGTCCACCCCGGTCGACTTCGCGTACGCGGTGCACACCCAGGTCGGGCACAAGTGCATCGGCGCGCGGGTCAACGGCAAGCTCGTACCCCTCGAATCGTCGTTGAACAACGGCGACGTGATCGAGATCTTCACGTCGAAGTCGGAGACGGCCGGCCCGACGCAGGACTGGCTGGGCTTCGTCAAGAGCCCCCGGGCCCGTACCAAGATCCGGCAGTACTTCAACAAGGAGCGCCGCGAGGAGGCGATCGAGGACGGCAAGGAGCAGATCACCAAGGCCATGCGCAAGCAGGGCCTGCCGCTCCAGCGGATGCTGACCCTCGACTCGCTGACCACGATCGCCCGCGACCTGCACCTGCAGGACGTCTCCTCGCTGTACGCGGCGGTGGGCGAGCACCAGGTGTCCGCGCAGTCCGTGGTGCAGAAGCTCGTCGCCGGCTACGGGGGCGAGGAGGGCCTGGTCGAGGATGTCGCCGAGACCGCGCTGCCCACCCGGGTGTCGCGTTCGCGCGGCCAGTACGACCCGGGCGTCGTCGTGCACGGGGTCTCCGATGTCTGGATCAAGCTCGCCCGGTGCTGCACCCCGGTGCCCGGCGACCAGATCATGGGCTTCGTGACCCGGTCCGGCGGGGTGAGCGTGCACCGCCAGGACTGCGTGAACTCCGACGACCTGCGCAGCCAGCCCGAGCGGCTCGTCGAGGTGACGTGGAAGCCCAGCGCCGGGTCGACGTTCCTGGTCGCGATCCAGGTGGAGGCGCTCGACCGGCACAAGCTGCTCGCGGACGTGACCCGGGTGCTGTCCGAGGAGAAGGTCAACATCCTGTCGGCGACCGTGACCACGACCCGGGACCGGGTGGCCGTCAGCCGGTTCACGTTCGAGATGGCCGACCCGAAGCACCTCGGGCACCTGTTGAGGGCTGTGCGTGGCGTTGACGGGGTCTACGACGCCTACCGGGTGACGTCCGGGGCCTGACTCAGGCCGGTGCGGAGTCGTCGGCCGTGGCCAGGTGCCGGGCGACCGTCAGCAGGTCCCGGAGCGGCCCGAAGCCGAGGTCGAAGGACTCCGCCCGGCGCAGGGCCGCGACGTGACCGTCGAGGAGCCGGCGCCCGGCGGGGTCGAGCCGGCCCGTGGCCAGGCACTCGTCCATCAGGCGGCGCAGGTCCAGTACCACCGGGTGCCCGGTGGCGGTCAGGTGGGCGAACCGTTTGGTCCGCCAGTACCAGAGCGCGTGCAGGGCGCCCCCCCGCGGGTCGGCGTGCCACCACAGGTCCTGGACGGGGTCGCGGTCCCCGACGGTGGGGACCCGTCGGCCGGCGAGCTTGGCGGCCGTCCGGCGCTCCGCGTACGCCGCCTGGTCGCGGAGCCGGGCCGCCCGGCCGTCGACCAGCAGGTCCAGGGCGCGCATCAGGGCGGCCTCGTCCTTCTGGTACGGGCCGGCCAGGCGGGTCAGCAGGCTCAGGGTGACCACGTGGCCGAGCGGCGCGTAGAACCGCACGCACGCGTGCAGGGCGCCCACCCGGCGGCGGAACGGCAGGTCCCGATCGCGGACCTTCGCGGCCGAACTGTTGAAACTCACGGCGGGCCTCCCGGGCTGGACTACGCGGGACCATCCTCGCCCGCCCGGGCGGGGGAGCGCGACGGAATAGCCGGTGCCCGCCCGCCGAGCACGGGTACCCGTCGAAGGGTTGCGAAAGGGGGCGCCCCGGGAAATCCCGGAGCGCCCCCTTTCTCGTGCGGTGTGACCTGGTGTTACGGCGCCGAGGTCGGGCTGACGCTGGCGCCCGGCGACGGGGACGCCGCGGCCGACACGGGGCCGACCTTCAGGGACTTGATCTCGAACGGCTCCTTGGGAGCGCCGTCCGTCGCGTCCTTGCCGTCCTTCGTCGCGCCCTTGGCGGCCACGGCCTTCACGAGGTCGAGGCCCTTGGTGACGCGGCCGACGACGGTGTAGTCGGCACCGAGGTCGGTGTCGGCGTACACGATGAAGAACTGGCTGCCCGTGGAGTTGGGCGCGTTGGTCTTCGCCATCGCCAGGGTGCCGGCCGGGTAGGTCGGCTTCTTGCCCTTCGGCAGGTTCTCCTCGGCGAACTTGTACATCGGGCCGCCCATGCCGGTCGCCGACGGGTCGCCGCACTGGAGCACGAAGATGCCCTCGGTGGTCAGGCGGTGGCACTTCGTGTTGTCGAAGAACTTCTTCTCCGCCAGGAACGCGAAGCTGGCCGCCGCGCACGGCGCGTTCGCCACGTCGAGCTCGAAGGACACCTCACCGGCGCCGGACGTGATGTCCATCGTCCGGGTACCGGTGCGGGGCTCGCCCTTCGCCGGGGTGCCGACGTCCCGCAGGCTCGGGTTGCCGTTCTTGTCCTCCGGCAGCCAGGTGCAGGCGTTCGCCCCGGCCGACGGGGTCGCCCCCGGGCTGGCCGTGTCGTCCTTCTTCTTCTCGCCGCCGAACACGGCGATACCCACCCAGATGCCGATGCCGATCACCAGGACGAGGGCGATCGCGGAACCGATCGCGGCCTGCAGCTTGCGACGCTTCGCTGCGGCTTCGGCCTTGACGGTCATGCCCTGCTGGAGTTTGGCGCGCGCGGCGTCCCGCTGCACGCGCTCCCGCTGAGAACTCACGTGAACTGCTCCTCTGTCGCTCAGGTGGCCGATTCGGTCGGCTTCGCGACGGTCAGGGTCTGGATGATGATGTCGTTCTTCGGCTTGCCGTCATTCACCTTGGCACCGCTGGCGTTCACGGCACCCGCCTCGGCGGCCTTTGTGATCAGCTCGAGACCCTTGGTGACCTTGCCGACGATGGCGTACGCGGGGCTGGCCGGCGTGTCCTTGTAGAAGATCATGAACTGGCCGCCGTTGGTGTTCGCACCCTTGTTGACCAGGGCGATCGTACCCGCCGGATAGGTCACCGCCGGGGACGGCGAAGCGCTCGCGGCCGGGTCCGGCACCGGCGCCTGGGGCAGGTTCTCGGTGGCGTAGGTGTAACCGGGCTCACCGGTGCCCTCCGCGTTGTGGCTGCCGCACTGCAGGACGAACATCTGTTCCTGGGACAACCGGTGGCAGGCCGTGTTGTCGAAGTACTTCTTGCTCGCCAGGTACCGGAAGCTCTCCGCCGCGCACGGGGCCTTCGCCACGTCCAGCTCGGCCGAGATCGCGCCGAGGTTCGTGGTGATCACCGTCGGCGCGACGCCGGCCTTCGCCATCCCGGTCGTCGGCGGCGTGCCGACGTCCTTCACGGTGGGAGCCGTGTTGGGCTGCCAGGTGCAGTCGCCGATCGCGGCGGGCGGCGTGGGCTTCTTGTCGAAGACCCCGCCCATCCACAACGCGCCGACGATGATGACGAGCAGCGCGATCCCGCCGGCGACGCCGGCACGGATCTGCCGCCGTCGACGGGCGTGCGCAGTCCGCCGAGCGGTCTGTCGGTCGAGCTTCGCCCGGGCCAGCTGGCGCTGCCGGTCTCTGCTGGAAGCCACGTGTGCTCCCTCCCCAAGGTGGGCACGGTCGATCCGTGCCGTAGGTCACATCCGCCCGAGTGTACGGTCGGGTCGGTTCGATAGGGTACCGGGTCAACCTGTATCTCCGTGCGACCGTCCGGACAGGCTCGGTAGGCTCTACGGCGGAGCCGTCACCTCGCCCAGAAGGACCCTTTACGTGTTTATTGCCGGGTTTCCAGCCGCCGCCCTCGGCACGAATTGTTACGTTGCCGCCGGTGACGGACCCGGCGGAACGTGCGTGGTGGTCGATCCCGGCCTCGGTGTCCTGGCCGACCTCGACGCGCTCCTCGCCGAACACCGGCTCACCCCCGTGGCCGTCCTGCTGACCCACGGGCACTTCGACCACGTCTGGTCGGCGGCGGAACTGTGCGCCGCCCGCGACCTGCCGGCGTACGTGCACGCGGCCGACGTGGGGCTGCTCGACGACCCGACCATGGGCCTGCCGATCAGCCTCGCGCAGCTCGTGGGCCCCGGGCGGTCCTACACCGGCCTGGAGGACCCGCGCCTGGTCGCCGACGGCGACGTGCTGGAACTCGCGGGTACGGCGTTCACCGTCGACCACGTGCCCGGCCATACCGGCGGGTCGGTGCTGTACCGGACCCTCGGCGCCGAACCCGTCTGCTTCACCGGCGACGTCCTGTTCGAGGGCACCATCGGACGCACCGACCTGCCGGGTGGTGACTCCGCGACGATGATGGCCAGCCTGCGCGACCGGCTGCTCACCCTCGACGACGCGACGGTCTGCCTGCCCGGCCACGGCGCGCGCACCACGATCGGCCGCGAGCGCGTGTCGAACCCCTACCTGACCGGCCTGGCCGCGCCGGACACCCGGCGGACCGGCTTCTAGTACCCGCCAGCGTCGTTGGTCCCTCCACGGGGACGGCGACCCTTCCGTGCGGGCCGCGACCCGGCACGGCGAAGACTTGAAACGAGAGAGAGCACCCGACATGACCCGTCCGACTCCGCTCAGCGGCTTCCCCGAGTGGCTGCCCGGCCAGCGCATCATCGAGCAGACCGTCCTCGACCGGATCCGGGGCACCTTCGAGCTGCACGGCTTCGCGCCGATCGAGACCCGCGCCGTCGAGCCGATGGACCAGCTGCTCCGCAAGGGCGAGACCTCCAAGGAGGTGTACGTCCTGCGCCGCCTCCAGGCCGAGGGCGCCGACTCCTCCGACTCCGGCCTGGGCCTGCACTTCGACCTGACGGTCCCGTTCGCCCGGTACGTGCTGGAGAACTCGGGCAAGCTGACGTTCCCGTTCCGCCGGTACCAGATCCAGAAGTGCTGGCGGGGCGAGCGGCCGCAGGAGGGCCGCTACCGCGAGTTCTACCAGGCCGACATCGACATCATCGACCGCGAGACCCTGCCGAACCACTACGAGGCCGAGCTGCCCGTCGTGGTGGCCGACGCGCTCGCCGGCCTGCCGCTGCGGTTCACGATGCACGTCAACAACCGCAAGCTGTCCGAGGGCTTCTACCGGGGCCTGGGCCTGACCGACCCGATGGCCGCGATCCGGGTGATCGACAAGCTGGACAAGATCGGCCCGGACAAGGTGGCCGTGATGCTCGCCGAGCAGGCCGGGGCCACGGAAGCGCAGGCCGCCGCGTGTCTGAGGCTCGCCGACATCTCCACCGCCGACAGCTCCTTCGTGGACGCCGTCCGCGCGCTCGGCGTCAGCGACCCACTGCTCGACGAGGGCCTGGAGGAGCTGGCCGCCGTGCTCGACGCCGCCGCCGAGCACGCGCCGGGCCTGCTCGTCGCGGACATGCGGATCGCGCGGGGCCTGGACTACTACACCGGCACCGTGTATGAGACGTTCATCGAGGGCCGGGAGAAGTACGGCTCGGTGTGCTCCGGCGGCCGGTACGACACCCTCGCCCAGTCCGGCAACGACACCTTCCCGGGCGTCGGCCTGTCGATCGGGGTGAGCCGGATCCTCGGGGTGCTGTTCGGCTCCGGCGCGCTGACCGTGAGCCGGCCGACCCCGACGTGCGTGCTGGTCGCGCTGCCGGCGGAGGAGGACCGGCCGGCGTGCAACCGGATCGCGGCGGCGCTGCGCGGGCGGGGGATCCCGGTGGAGGTCGCCCCGGCGGCGGCGAAGTTCGGCAAGCAGATCAAGTTCGCCGAGAAGCGGGGTATCCCGTTCGTGTGGTTCCCCGGGGACGAGCAGACGGTGAAGGACATCCGCAGCGGGGAGCAGGCGGTGGCGGATCCGGCGACGTGGGCGCCGCCGGTGGGGGATCTGCGGCCCACGGTGGCGTAGCGCTGGAGGCGGCCGTCCCGCGGGGCGGCCGCCGACGGTGGGCTGCCCGGATCAGCCGTGCCGGGGATCCGGCCCCGGACCGACCTTGCCGGGACCCGCCGAGGTGGGCGGCGGCTCCCTCGGGGCCATCGCCACCACCCACGCCGACTGCACCCCCAGGAACACCAGCAGGCATAGCAGGATCGCCTCGACCTGCAGGCTCGTCAGGTTCCCCCGGACCGCGTCCCCCAGCGGCGGGATCGCGGCCACGGCGGCGACCACCAGGTACACCGGCACGGCCCCCCACAGCAGCGCGCGGGCCGTCCGGGGCTGCCCGGTCGACTTCCGCAGCGCCGGGACCAGCAGCGCGATGCCGAGCGCGCCCGCCAGCCCCGCGAAGGTGAACGAGACCCGCCACAGGGTCGGCACGTCCGGGGCGACCTGGGACAGCAGCGACACGGTGCCGGGGACGACGAACTGCAGCGAGACGAGGTACGCCATCCGCCGCCCCGCCGAGTCCCGTACCGACATGTCCGGCCGGTCCTTGGCGGCCACCCACCACAGCCCGAGCAGGGTGAAGTTGATGCCCGCGACGACGCCGTAGAACGCGCTGAGATCCATCTGGGCTCCCTCGGGCCGCGTGGTTCTGGGCTGATTGTAGGATTTCGCCCCATACTGCCGCCGGACAACGGCCGAGTTGGCGGCCCCGGGACGCGGGCCGGTGACCCCGGGGAACGCCGGCCGGCCGCACCGCCGGTGTTCCTCCCGTCGGCCCGGCCGGTCCCCGCGCCGCCGCCGGGGGCGCCCCGCCGGCCCGCCCCGGCGCTCTGCGAGAATGTTGCGCGACGAAAACGGACGAAGGAGAAGCTCTGTGATCCGCACCCACGAGGCCGGGGCGCTGCGTTCCACGCACGTCGGCGAGCGCGTGACCCTGGCGGGCTGGGTCGCCCGGCGCCGTGACCACGGCGGTGTCATCTTCATCGATCTCCGGGACGCCTCCGGGTTCGTCCAGGCGGTGTTCCGCGACGCGGCGGCCGACGGCGCCCCGGCGGAGTCCGAGGCCACGGCCGCCCACGGCCTGCGCAACGAGTACTGCGTCAAGGTCACCGGCACCGTCGAGCTGCGCCCCGCCGGCAACGAGAACCCCGAGCTGCCCACCGGCGAGATCGAGCTGAACGTCACCGAGCTGGTCATCCTGTCGGAGGCCGCCCCGCTGCCGCTGCCGATCGACGACCACGTCGAGGTCGGCGACGAGGCCCGGCTGCGTTACCGGTACCTGGACCTGCGCCGCTCCGGCCCCGCGAAGGCCCTGCGGATGCGCTCGGACGCCAACCGGATCGCCCGCGACCTGCTCAACGAGCGCAAGTTCGTGGAGATCGAGACCCCGACCCTGACCCGGTCGACCCCCGAGGGCGCCCGCGACTTCCTGGTGCCGGTCCGGGTCAAGCCCGGTTCCTGGTACGCGCTGCCGCAGTCCCCGCAGCTGTTCAAGCAGCTCCTGATGGTCGCCGGCATGGAGCGGTATTACCAGATCGCCCGCTGCTACCGCGACGAGGACTCCCGCGCGGACCGCCAGCCGGAGTTCACCCAGCTCGACATCGAGATGTCCTTCGTGACCCAGGAGGACATCATCGAGCTCGGCGAGTCGATCGCCGCCGCCCTGTGGCGCGAGCTGGTCGGCTACGAGATGCCCCGGCCGCTGCCGCAGATCACCTGGCACGACGCGATGGACCGGTACGGCTCCGACAAGCCCGACCTGCGCTACGGCGTGGAGCTGGTCGAGCTGACCACCTACTTCCAGGGCACCGAGTTCCGGGTGTTCCAGGCCCCGTACACCGGCGCGGTCGTCATGCCCGGCGGTGCGGCCCAGACCCGCAAGGAGCTCGACGGCTGGCAGGACTGGGCGAAGTCCCGGGGCGCGCGCGGCCTGGCGTACGTGCTGTTCGACGCCGAGACCGGCGAGGCCCGGGGCCCGGTCGCCAAGAACCTGTCCGAGGCGCACCTCGCGGGCCTGGCCGACGCGGCGGGCGCCAAGCCCGGCGACGCGGTGTTCTTCGCGGCCGGCGAGCGCCGGGCGTCCCAGGAGCTGCTGGGCGCGGCCCGGATCGAGATCGCCAAGCGGTCGAACCTGATCGACGAGTCCGCGTGGGCGTTCTGCTGGGTGGTCGACGCGCCGATGTTCGAGCAGATCGACGGCGGCGGCTGGACGGCCGTGCACCACCCCTTCACCTCGCCGAACGAGGAGTGGGAGCCGAAGTTCGAGGAGTCCCCGGACGGCGCCCTGGCCTACGCCTACGACATCGTCTGCAACGGCAACGAGATCGGCGGCGGCTCGGTCCGTATCCACAAGGGCTCCGTGCAGCGCTGGGTGTTCGACCTGCTGGGCATCACCGAGGAGGAGGCCGCCGACAAGTTCGGCTTCCTGCTGGAGGCGTTCAACTACGGCCCGCCGCCGCACGCCGGCATCGCGTTCGGCTGGGACCGGGTCTGCATGCTGCTCGCCGGCTCCGACACGATCCGCGACGTGATCGCGTTCCCGAAGTCGGGCGGCGGCTACGACCCGCTGACCGGCGCGCCGACCCCGATCACGGCCGTGCAGCGCCTGGAGGCCGGCGTGGACGGCCCCCCGAAGAAGGCATAGAAAACCCCACTTTCCGGGTACGCGGCCAGCCGCCCCCGGGGCCCCGCCGGCACCTCGGCGACCGGTTCCGGCGGGCGGCTGCCGTCTCGTACCCCTCTGGAGGGTTTAGGGTCTGAGTCCGTGGACACTCTTCTGATCACGGGCGCGTCCGGTTTCCTCGGCCGGGAGGTGGCCCGTCGGGCCGTCACCGCGGGGTGGCTGGTCGTCGGCACCTACCAGTCCCAGGTCCCCGAGATCTCCGGCGTCACCTGGCACCGGCTCGACGTCACCGACCGGGTCGCCGTCGCGGCCCTCGTCGAGGAGGCCGCCCCCACGGCGGTCGTGCACACCGCCTTCTCCCGGAACTCGTGGGCGGTCAACGCCGACGGCGCGGCGAACGTGGCCCTCGCGGCCGTCGGCGCCCGCCTGGTGCACGTGTCCAGCGACGCCGTGTTCGCGGGCCGCACCGAGCCCTACACCGAGCAGGCCGTCCCCGAGCCGGTCAACGCCTACGGGGCGGCGAAGGCGGCGGCCGAGACCGCGGTGCACGCCGTGCACGCCGACGCCGTGGTCGTCCGCAACTCCCTGATCCTCGGCGACGGCGACAGCGCCCACGAGCAGCTGATCCGGGAACTGGCCGAGGGCCGCCGCGACGGCATCCTGTTCACGGAGGAACTGCGCTGCCCGGTACACGTGTCCGACCTGGCCTCGGCCGTGCTGGAACTGGCCGTCAACGACCACGCGGGCGTGCTCAACGTCGCCGGCCCCGACGCGGTCAGCCGCTACGAACTCGGCCACCTGCTGGCCGCGCGCCTCGGCATCCCGGCGGACAGACTGCGAGGCGGACCCGCCCCGTTCGCGTGCCCGGGGGAGATCCGCCTCGACATCAGTCTTGCTCAGGACCTGTTGCGTACCAGGCTCCGGGGTGTCCGGGAACTGGCGGCCTGAGAGATCAGAGCCGCGTGTCGTTGGCGCAGGAGAGCCACCCGCTCGTCGCCTCGCGGGCCTGCTCGGCCTGCGCCGCCGTCACCAGTCCGTTCACGTCGGAGGACCGTCCGAGGATGGCCTCCACCTGGGCGCGCTGTTCGACCGTGATCGCCCAGAAAGCGGATGACGCGCTACCGTCAGCGTGCCAGTCCACAATGCTCAACGTGCGTCGCTCAACCATCACTGCCTCCCGCAACCCATAGGGCGCGGTCTCACGGCGGGGAGGAGCTGACTGCCGTCAGATCGCGCGTACGTTTTCCGCCTGCGGGCCCTTCTGACCCTGGCCCACATCGAACTCGACCCGCTGGTTCTCATCCAGGCTGCGATAGCCCTGGCTCGCGATAGCGGAGAAGTGCACGAAGAGATCCTGCCCGCCGTCGTCCGGAGTGATGAAGCCGAAACCCTTTTCGGCGTTGAACCACTTCACTGTACCTTCGGCCATTGACCCGGCCTTTCTGTTGCTACCGCGTGACTTGCCCTCCAGCCTAGCCCGGTATCGGCCCCCGAACACGCGAATCGGACGATGCCAACATGCCGGCGGTCCGCGGGCACACCGCGCGGTAGCCCAGCCGCTCGTACAGCGCGGAGGCCCGGGAGTTGTCCGAGTACACCCCGAGGCTGGCGATCCCGTGCTCGGTGAGCAGCACCCGGGTCACGGCCGCCGTCAACGCCCCGCCGAGCCCCAGGCCCTGGTGGGCGGGGTGCACGGCGATCCCGGAGACCACCCCGAACCCGGGCGGGGACACGTCGGCGGCGACCGCGGCGAGCCGGCCGGCGACCCGGATCCCGTACCACGCCACCGCGTCCGCGTCGCCCGGCCGGACCGAACTCTCCGGCAACGAAAGATCCAGGACGGCGTCGATCTCCGCCGAGTCCCCCGGGTCGAGCCGGACCGCGTCCCCGGGGTCGGCCCGGACCGCGCCGGGGGCGTCCGGCCGGGCCGCGGGCGTGCCCGGCAGGGCCGGGGGCGCGGACACCGTCCAGCGGAAGTCCCACTCGTGCACCCGGCCCTCGAAGCCGGGGTCCACCCCGCGCGGCCCGTTGACCCAGTGCCCGGCGGACAGCACCCCGGTGTCGCGGGCGTGGGCGATCAGCGCGGCGCACGCGCCCGGGTCGCCGATGGCCTGGCCCCGGGGGGCGGAACCGGGCGGGTGGGCGACGACGAGCAGGGAGCCCTCGAGCGACCAACCGGTGACGATGCCGTCGCGGAGGATGACGGCCCGCAGGTAGGGGATGTCGGCGGCGGCGCGCTCGGCGGCACCGGCGGTCAGGGTGCGTGGTTCCACGCCCCGACCGTACCCGTGAGCGGCGTCACCGCGAACCGGACATTCGCCGGGTTCCGTCGGACCCCGACGGTAAGGTCTGCGGCGTGGACGCGCTGTTCGAGTTGTCGGAGCCCGGAGGTTCCGCCTCGGCGTCCTCGAACGACTTCGCGGACGTGCCGCCGGGGGCCCCGCTGGCCGTCCGGATGCGGCCCCGCGCCATCGACGAACTGATCGGGCAGGAGCACCTGCTGGCCGCCGGCGCGCCCCTGCACCAGCTGGTCAGCGGCGACTCGCCGATGTCGGTGATCCTCTGGGGGCCGCCCGGCTCCGGCAAGACCACCGTCGCGCACCTGGTCGCCCGGTCCTCCCAGCGCCGGTTCGTCGCCCTGTCCGCGCTGTCGGCCGGGGTCAAGGACGTCCGCGAGGTGATCGCGGCCGCCAAGGCCGACCGGCGGCGCACCGGGCGCGCCACGGTGCTGTTCATCGACGAGGTGCACCGGTTCACCAAGACCCAGCAGGACTCGCTGCTGGCCGCCGTCGAGGACCGCACGGTGACGCTGCTGGCCGCGACCACGGAGAACCCGTACTTCTCGGTGGTCTCCCCGCTGCTGTCCCGGTGCGTGCTGCTGACCCTGAGGCCGCTGGACGAGGTCGCGGTGGGGGCCCTGGTGGACCGGGCGCTGACGGACGAACGCGGGCTGGCGGGGGCGGTGACCCTGACGCCGGAGGCGCGCGACCACCTGGTGCGGCTCGCAGGGGGAGACGTGCGCAAGGCGCTGACGGCCCTGGAGGCGGCGGCCTCGGCGGCGCTCGCGCCGGGCTCGGCGCTGGGCGTGCGCGCTCCGGGCCCGAACCGGGGCCCGGCCCCTTCGAACCAGGGCCCGGCCCCGGCCCCCGCTCCGGACTCGACCTCAGCCCCTGCTCCGGACTCGACCCCGGCCCCCGCTCCGGGCTCGACCCTGGCCCCGGACTCCGCTTCGGACCTGGCCCCGGACGACGGGACCTCGGCCGACGGCGGCCCCACCCCGGTCCCGGCCGACAATGCCCCGGCCGAGAACCCGGCGGCAACCGCCCCGGCCGGTACCCCGATGATCGATCTCGCCACCATCGAGGCCGCCATCGACGTCGCCGCCGTCCGCTACGACCGCGACGGCGACGGCCACTACGACGTGACCAGCGCGTTCATCAAGAGCATGCGCGGCTCCGACGTCGACGCCGCCCTGCACTGGCTCGCCCGGATGCTCGTCGCGGGCGAGGACCCCCGGTTCATCGCCCGCCGCCTGGTGATCTTCGCCAGCGAGGACGTCGGGATGGCCGACCCCACCGCCCTGCTGGTCGCCACGGCCGCCGCCCAGGCCGTCGCGCTGATCGGCCTGCCCGAGGGGCAGCTCAACCTCGCCCAGGCCGTCGTGCACCTGGCCACGGCCCCGAAGTCCAACACGGTCACCACCGGGATCTTCGAGGCCATCGCCGACGTCAAGGCCGGCCGGACCGGCAATGTGCCGCCGGCCCTGCGCGACGCGCACTACGCGGGCGCCAAGGGCCTCGGCCACGGCGCCGGCTACCGCTACCCGCACGACGACCCGCGCGGCGTCGTCGCCCAGCAGTACGCGCCGGACGAGACCGTCGGCCGCGACTACTACCGGCCCACCACGCACGGCGCCGAGCGCGCGGTGTCCGAACGCATCGACAAGCTGCGGACCATCATCCGCTCCCGGGGAGACTCCTAGTGCGCACGAAGTTCCTGGTCGCCCTGTCCGTGGTGGCCCTGGCCCTGACCGGTTGCGGTGGCGGCCCGAGCGGCGCGGCCGACGCGCTGGCCAAGGTCGAGGCCCCCGAGTGGCTGGGCAAGCCCGCCGACACCACGAAGGGCGACAACCTCGTCCGGACGTACGTGGGGGTGCCCCGGCGGGCGGCGGAGGTCGAGTCGGCGTACTCGCAGGCGCTGGACCGCGCCGGCTGGCGGTTCCACGAGGGCGGCCCGTCCTGCGGGAAGAACCCGACGAAGGACGGCTGCTGGACGGCCGACGACCTGCTGATCACCGTGTCGGGCAGCGGCAACGACAGCGCGACCCCGGACGCGACCCCGGCGACCACGCTGACCGTCGTGGTGTCGGCGAAGGGCTAGCGCCCGTCCGGCCCGGCCCCGCGAAGCCCCGACCCGCGCACCCCCGCACCCCCGGCCCACCCGCGCGTGTCCGCCAAGGCCTGACGCAGGCCCTTCCGGGGTAGGCGATAGGGTCAGCCCGAGAGGTTTGTCACGAAGGGGGACCCCAGTGTCGTTCGGAGAGGTCGCGGCCCTGATCGCGGCCGTCGCATTCGTAGGTCTGGTGGCGGCCCTCGCGGTGCCGATCCTGAGGCTCCGGCACACCGTGGACGCGGCGACCCGGGCGCTCACGGACCTCACCGACCGGACCGGCCCGCTGCTCGGCAACGTCAACACGACGGTCGACAACGTCAACGTGGCCCTCGGCCAGGTGCAGGTCACCCTCGACGGGGTGAACGAGCAGCTCGCCCGGGTGGACACGATCACCAGCCACGCCTCGCAGCTCACGGCCAACGTGGCGAACGTGAGCACCCTGGTGTCGGCGGCCGTCGCGAACCCGCTGGTCAAGGTCGCCGCCCTCGGCTACGGCTTCCGCAAGGCCGCCGCCAAGCGCCGCGCCGCCGACGAGGACCGCGAGGTGCGCGACGAGCTGAAGTCGCGCCGCAAGGCCACCAGGAAGGGCTGAGATGTTCAAGCGACTGCTGTGGCTGGGCGTCGGGGTGGCCGTCGGGGTGGTGGTCGTGCGCAAGCTGACCCGGACCGCGCACGCGTTCACGCCGGCCGGCATCGCGGGTAACCTCGGACAGTCCGCCGGCGGGGTCCTGGACTCGGTCCGCGGCTTCTTCGACGACGTCCGCGAGGGCGCGGCCGAGCGCGAGGCGGAGATCGCCGACGCGATCGCGCACGGCCTACTGATCACCAACGACACTGAGGAAAGCGAAGAATACTGATGCGGACCGCGGAGATTAAGCGCCGGTTCCTGGCCCACTTCGAGGCGAACGGGCACACGGTCGTGCCCAGCGCGCCGCTGCCAGCGATTGATGACCCGAACCTGCTGTTCATCAATGCCGGCATGGTGCAGTTCGTCCCCTACTTCCTGGGCCAGCAGGCAGCTCCGTGGAAGCGCGCGGTCTCGGTGCAGAAGTGCATCCGGACCCCCGACATCGACGAGGTCGGCAAGACCAGCCGGCACGGCACGTTCTTCCAAATGAACGGCAACTTCTCCTTCGGCGACTACTTCAAGGCCGAGGCCATCCCGATGGCCTGGGACCTGCTGACGAAGTCCCTCACCGACGGCGGCTACGGGCTGGACCCGGAGACCCTCTGGGCGACGGTCTACCTGGACGACGACGAGGCCATCGACATCTGGCACCGCACGGTCGGCCTGCCGATGGACCGGATCGTGCGCCGGGGCAAGAAGGACAACTACTGGTCGATGGGCATCCCGGGCCCGTGCGGCCCGTGTTCGGAGATCTTCGTCGACCGCGGCCCGTCCTACGGCCGCGAGGGCGGTCCGGAGGTCGACGAGGACCGCTACATGGAGATCTGGAACAACGTCTTCATGCAGTACGAGCGCGGCCCGGGCACCGACAAGGAGAACTTCCCGATCCTGGGGGAGCTGCCGGCGCGCAACATCGACACCGGCATGGGCCTGGAGCGGATCGCCTCCGTCCTGCAGGGCGTCGACAACCTCTACGAGATCGACGAGGTCCGGCCGCTGATCGAGAAGGCCGAGGAGCTCACCGGCAAGCGCTACGGCGTGTCGAAGAGCTCGGTGGCCTCCGAGTCGCACCCCGACGACGTGCGGCTGCGGGTCATCGCCGACCACGTGCGCACCGGCCTGATGCTGATCGGCGACGGGGTGACCCCGGGCAACGAGGGCCGGGGCTACGTGCTCCGCCGCATCCTCCGCCGGGCGATCCGCTCGATCCGCCTCCTCGGCTTCGAGGGCCAGGCCATGCCGCACCTGCTGCCGGTGGCCCGGGACTGCATGGCCCCGAGCTACCCCGAGGTGGCCAGCGACTACGACCGGATCGCGCGGTACGCCTACGCGGAGGAGGACGCCTTCCTGTCCACCCTGCGGCAGGGCACGACGATCCTGGACCTGGCCCTGACGGAGACCAAGTCCGCGGGCGGCGAGAAGCTCGCGGGTTCCAAGGCGTTCCAGCTGCACGACACGTTCGGCTTCCCGATCGACCTGACCCTGGAGATCGCGTCCGAGCAGGGCCTGTCGGTGGACGTGGAGGGCTTCAAGGCCCTGATGCTGGAGCAGCGGACCCGGGCGAAGGCCGACGCGGCGGCGCGCAAGAGCGGGCACGCGGACCTGTCGGCGTTCCGGTCGGTGCTCGACGAGCACGGCCCGACCGACTGGGTGGCGTACTCGACGCTGGAGTCCGACGCGACGATCCTGGCGATGCTCAAGGAGGGCCTGCCGACCCGGCACGCGGCCCCCGGCGAGGTCGTCACGGTGATCCTGGACCGGACCCCGTTCTACGCCGAGTCCGGCGGCCAGGACTCCGACGCGGGCCGGCTGGTCGGCGCGGACGTCGAGGCCGAGGTGCTCGACGTGCAGCGGCCGGTGAAGAAGCTGGTCTCGCACCAGGTGCGGGTCCTGCACGGCGAGCTGCACGTGGGCCAGAAGGTGCACGCGGCGGTGGACGCGGAGTGGCGGATCGGCGCGCGCCAGGCCCACTCGGGCACCCACGTGGTGCACGCGGCCCTGCGCCAGGTGCTCGGCCCGGCGGCCCTGCAGTCGGGTTCGTACAACCGCCCCGGCTACCTGCGGCTGGACTTCTCCTGGCGCGGCGCGCTGTCGCCCGAGACCCGCAGCGAGATCGAGGAGGTCTCCAACCTCGCGGTCCGCAGCGACCTGCTGGTCACGGCGAACGTGATGCCGATCGCGAAGGCGAAGGACCTGGGCGCGATCGCCCTGTTCGGCGAGACGTACGACGAGGACGTCCGGGTCGTGGAGATCGGCGGCGAGTGGTCGCGCGAGCTGTGCGGTGGCACGCACGTCGAGCGGTCGGCGCAGATCGGCCCGATGGCGGTGACCGGCGAGTCGTCGGTGGGCGCGGGTTCGCGCCGGATCGAGGCCGTGGTGGGCCACGAGGCGTTCCGGTACCTGGCCCGCGAGCGGGACCTGGTGCTGCGCCTCGCGGAGCTGTTCCGGGTGCCGAGCGACCAGCTGGGTGACCGGGTGGCGCAGATGATGGCCCAGTTCAAGGACACCGAGAAGGAGCTGGAGAAGCTGCGGGCCCAGATGGTCCTGGCGAACTCCGGCGGCCTGGCGGCGGGCGCGAAGGACGTGCGCGGCGTCGCGTACGTGGGCGCGGAGGCCCCCGAGGGCACCGGCGCGAACGACGTGCGGACCCTGGCGCAGGACGTCCGGGGCAAGATCGACCCGAAGCGGCCGGCCGTGGTGGCCGTGACGGCGCGGGCGAACGGCAAGGCGTCCATCGTGATCGCGGTGAACGCGGCGGCGAAGATCGCGGGCCTGTCGGCGGGCGACCTGGTCAAGGGCGCCCTGTCGGGCAAGGGCGGCGGCAACGCGGACCTGGCCCAGGGCGGCGGGATCCCGGCGGACCAGGCCGGCGCGCTGCTCGACGCGGTCGAGAAGCTGGTGGCGGAGCGGGCTTGACCGGGACAGGTTGGCAGCGCGGCGTCCGACTCGGCATCGATGTCGGGAACGTCCGGATCGGCGTCGCGCGCTCCGATCCGGACGGCATCCTGGCCACCCCGGTGGTGACGGTGGCCCGGGACCAGTCGGAGACGGACAAGCCGACCGATCTGGCGGAAATCGCCAAACTGGTCGAGGAATATGATGCGATAGGCATCGTCGTGGGTCTGCCGATCGCCCTGAACGGCAAAGAGGGACTGGCGGCGGCCGCCGTGCGTGGCTACGCTGCGCGCTTGACCGAGGCCCTGCCGTCGATCCCGGTACACATGGCCGACGAGCGGATGTCAACCGTCGTGGCGGGACGTAGGCTCGCAGAACGGGGTGTCAAGGGGAAGCGCCAACGCGCTGTCGTCGACCAGGCGGCCGCGGTGGAGATCCTGCAGGGTTGGCTCGACGCTCAGCGGAGGCTACGCGGATGATGGACGAACTGGGGTTGTACGAGGACGTCGACCCCGGCCGGCACCGCCGTCGCAGAAAGAAGAAGGGCCGCAGCGGGCTCGCGCTGATCCTCACGGCGGTCATCCTGCTCGTGCTAGGCGGGGGCGCCTGGTGGGGCGCGACCAAGATCAGCGACATGCTCGCCACCCCGGACTACGCCACGGGCGGCACCAGCGAGACCACGGCCACGGTGAAGAAGGGCCAGTCGGTGGCCGACATCGCCAACACGCTGTTCTCCGCCGACGTGGTGAAGAGCGCCAAGGCGTTCGTCGAGGCCGCGAAGGAGAACCCGAAGGGCACGTCCTTCCAGCCGGGCACGTACAAGGTGCGCAAGCAGATGCGGGCCAAGGACGCGGTGACCGCGCTGCTCGACCTGAACAACAAGATCACCACCCGGGTGACCCTGCGCGAGGGCCTGACGTTCAAGGGCACGTTCGCGGAGCTGGAGAAGGTCACGAAGATCCCGGCCGCCGAGTTCGAGGCCGCCGCGAAGGACCCCGTCGAGCTCGGGGTGCCCGACTTCTGGTTCAAGCGCAACGACGGCAAGCCGGTGGAGAAGTCCATCGAGGGCTTCCTGTTCCCGGACACCTACGAGTTCGAGCCCGGTTTCACGGCGACCTCGATCCTGAAGAAGCTGGTCGCCCGGTTCAACGCGGAGATGGAGTCCAGCGGGTTCATCGCCCGGGCCGAGAAGGAGCGCCAGATCTCGCCGTTCGAGGCGCTGATCGTGGCCTCGCTCGCGCAGGTCGAGGCGGGCAACGCGGACGACCTGGGCAAGGTGGCCCGGGTGGCCTACAACCGGGCGTACAAGAAGAACATGCCCCTGGAGTTCGACGTGACGGCCAACTACTGGCTGATCAAGCAGGGCAAGCCGTCGAAGAGTTCCTCGGAGCTGTCGAAGGAGGAGATGGACGACCCGAAGAGCCCGTACAACGTGAAGAGCGTGCGCGGTCTGCCGGGCGGGCCGATCTCCAACCCGGGGGCGGCGGCGCTGAAGGGCGCGATCGAACCGCCGGCCGGCGAGTGGGTGTACTTCGTGGCCGTCGACAAGGAGGGCCACTCCGCGTTCGCCGTCACGCTCGCCGAGCACGACGCGAACCGACGCAGGGCATGCCAGGCGGGGGTGCTGACCGGGGACTCCTGCCGGTGAGGGCCGCGGTGCTCGGCCGCCCGGTCGGCCACTCGCTGTCCCCTGTCCTGCACAACGCCGGCTACGCGGCCCTCGGCCTCGACTGGTCCTACGCGGCGGTCGACGTCGGCGAGGACGAGCTGGCGTCCTTCGTGGACGGTCTGGGCCCGGAGTGGGCCGGGCTGTCGCTGACGATGCCGCTCAAGGAGGTCGCGCTCACCGTCGGCCGGGAGGTCACGCCGTTGGCCCGGGTGCTGGGCGCGGCGAACACCCTGGTGCTGCGGGGCGGCACCCGGTTCCTGGACAACACCGACGCGCCGGGCGCGGTCGACGCGCTGGCCCAGGTGGGCTGCGTGGCGGCGGCGGAGATGGCGATCCTGGGCGCCGGGGGCACGGCCCGCGCGGCGCTGGCGGCGGCCTCGTCGCTGGGCGCCCGGGCCACGGTCTACGCGCGCCGGCCGGAGGCGGTGACCGAGCTGCTGCCGGTCGCGGCGGCCCTGGACGTGCGGATCGTCCCCGCGCACTGGGACGACGTGGCCGACGCGGCGGACGCCGACGTGATCGTGTCCACCGTCCCGAAGAGCGCCGCCGGGTCCCTCGCCGAACTCAAGCCGCACCGCGACACCGTCGTCTTCGACGTGCTCTACGACCCGTGGCCGACCCCCCTGGCCGCCGCCGCGCTGGCCGCCGGCTGCCGGGTGGTGAGCGGCCTGGACCTGCTGGCCGCCCAGGCCTATCTCCAGTTCGCCCTGTTCACCGGGGTGCCCGCCCCGAGGGCTCCGATGCGCGCGGCCCTGGACGCGGCGGTCGCCGCACGGGGCTGAGGCCCGCCCACGATCTACGGACGGGCCTCAGGAAAATCACCACCACCCGACGGGTACGCGTCCCGCGCGCCCGACCGGCGGGCGTCGGATCCCGCGACTCCCGGGGGACACGCCGCGAACCTGCCCGCTGGGGTCGGCCCGCGGCGTCCCGCGCGGTTAGAACGGGCTGTCGTCCGCCGCGCACACCAGGTTCTTCGGCGGCAGGACCCCGGTGAACAGGTAGTCCCGCTTGGCCTTCTCACCACAGGTGCTCGGCGTGTACATGCCGGTGTGGCCCGCGCCCTCGATCACCATCAGCTGGGCGTTGGCCAGCTCGGCGGTGCCGTCCTGCGCGCCGTGCAGCGGGGTGGACGGGTCGTAGCGGTTGTTCACCACGAGGATCGGCGCGGCGGTCGGGGTGTTCCACGGACCCATGAACCGGTCGGTGTCCCGGCCCGGCCAGGTGGCGCACGGCATGTAGCCGAAGACGCCGATCCGGCCGAAGTACGGCACCCGGCGGTCCTCGGGTTCCGCGAGCCGGCTGTACGTGGACGTGTGCCGGGGCGAGACGCTGTCGGTGCAGTTGATCGCGAAGTACGCCTCGCTGCGGTTGTCCAGGTACTGCTCGCCCAGCTTCGGGGTCGCCTCCCGCACCGCCCCGAACGCGCGCGCGGCCGGCTGGACGTTGGCGAGCCGGTCGAGCAGGGTCGCCAGGTCCTTCCACCACAGCGGGTGCGCCAGGTTGCCCTGCACCGTGCTGACGATCGTCGTGTACGACCAGCTCTCGCCGTCGAGCACGATCGGCGCGACGCGCGCCCGGTCGGTCAACGCCTTGAACCGGGCCTTCGGCGCGACGTCGCCCTTGGCGAACGCGCACCGCTCCGGGCCGGCCGTCTGGCACTGGGTGAGGAACTGGTCGAACGTCTCGGCCAGCCCGCGCGGCACGTCCTGGCGGGTGTCGATCGGCTTGGTCAGCCCGTCGATCCCGTGCCCGGTGGCGCTGCCCTGGAAGTCGAGCGCGCCGTCGAGGACGAGCGCCCGGAACTTGTTCGGGAACAGGTTCGCGTAGGTCGCGCCGACGTGCGTGCCGTAGGACAGGCCGAGGTAGCTGAGCTTCTCGTCGCCGACGGCGCGGCGCATCACGTCGAGGTCGCGGGCCGTGTTGGCCGTGGACAGGTGGTTGATCAGGTCACCGCCGCGCTCCTTGCAGCGCGTGGTGAGGTCGGCGGCCTGCGCGTAGAACGCGGGCTCCTGGGCGGCCGTGGCCGGGAACGCGGGGACGGCGTTGAAGTACGCCTCCTGCTCGGCCTTCGTCTCGAAACATCGGATCGCCGTGCTCCGGCCGACGCCCCGGGTGTCCCAGGAGACGACGTCGAACCGGGCGCGCAGCTCGGGGGAGAACAGCCAGTCCCAGTGGCCGCGCCACTGGAGCCGGTCGACGCCGGACGCGCCGGGGCCGCCGAAGTTGACGAACAGGGAACCGATCCTGCGCGCCGGGTCGGTGGCGGGCATCCGGATCAGCGACAGCGAGATCTGCTCGCCGCGCGGCCGGTCGTAGTCGAGGGGGGCGGCGGCGGTGGCGCACTCGTAGCCGTCGGCGCAGGTGCTCCAGGTGAGCGTCTGGGCCGGGGGAGAGTCCGCTGTCGCGCCCGCGGGTGACGTCACCGCGAGGGTCGCGGCCATGGCGACGAGCGCGGTGCCCGCGGCCAGCCGGAGCCGGGTGAATGGTGTCATGCCGGTGACTCCTGTCGATGAGGGATTCCAGCGCCTAAACGCTAGGTGACCATGACAAGGTTGCACGTTGTGATATTGATCATGAAATGATTGCGCCCGCCCGGTACAACTGCGGGGTGGTCTGGGTGGCGGTGGTGCTCGGTGTCCTGATCGGCCCGGTCCTGACCGGCGCCGCAGACCGGTGGTGCCCGACGCCGGCCACGTGGCGGACCAGGCTCGTGGGGGCGGTGGTCCTCGCCGGGACGCTCGCCGCCCTGGCCGCCCGCCTCCCGGTGACAGCGCCCGCGCGGCCCCCGGGCGGGTGGCCGGAAAAGATCGCACAGACCGTCCTGACGGGTACGGATGCCCCGGGCGCCGGCCACGCGGCAGCCCTCACCGCCTGCTACGCCGCCCTCGGGTGCCTCGGACTCGTGCTGGCCAGGGTGGACCTCGCCGCGCTCCGGTTGCCCGACGAACTCGTGCTCCCCGGGTACCCGGCGATCGCTCTGCCCCTCGCTCTTCTCGCCCCCACCGGCGCGCCCCGCGCCCTGCTCGCCGCCGCCTGCTGCCTGCTCGGCTACGGCGTGCTCTGTGCGGCCGGCGGCCTCGGCTTCGGCGACGTCAAGCTCGGCGGACTCCTCGGCCTGGCCACCGGCTGGGTGTCCTGGCGGGCCGTCGCCGCCGGAGTGCTGCTCGCCCTCGCGCTCGGCGCCGCGCACGCCGTGACCCGCCGCCTCGCGGGCCGCCCCGGACCCGCCCCCTACGGCCCCGCGATGCTCGCCGGCACCCTGGCCGCCCTCACGGTCCCGCTCTGACCGACCTAGCCTGCAAGACCCGGCGCGGCCACCTGTTGGCCCGTTCCACGGCCGGATCCGCGCAGCTCGGGCCGCCCCCGGTCCCAGAGGCTGAGAATCGCGCGAACACGCCACGGAGCCGCCATGGTGACCGTTCCCGGCGCGTGAAAGACTCGGCGTGTGCTGCGATGGTTTACTGCTGGAGAGTCCCACGGTCCCGCCCTGGTCGCCATCCTCGAGGGGGTGCCCGCCGGGGTCGAGCTGACGAGTGCCGAGATCGAGCGGGAGCTCGCCCGACGCCGGCTCGGCTACGGCCGCGGCGCCCGGATGAGCTTCGAACGCGACGTCATCGAGATCATCGGAGGGCTGCGGCACGGCGTGACGCTGGGTAGCCCCTTCGCGGTCCGGGTCGGCAACAGCGAGTGGCCGAAGTGGCAGACGGTGATGGCCGCCGACCCGGTGCCCGCCGAGGAGCTGGCCGCGCAGTCCCGCAACGCGCCGCTGACCCGGCCCCGCCCCGGGCACGCCGACCTGGCCGGCATGTCGAAGTTCGGGCACGACGACGCCCGGCCGATCCTGGAGCGCGCCAGTGCCCGGGAGACGGCCGCCCGGGTCGCGATCGGCACGGTGGCCAAGGCGCTGCTCAAGCAGGCGTACGGCATCGAGATCGTCTCGCACGTCGTCGAGCTGGGCTCCGTGGCCGCCAAGCCCGGCGTCCTCCCGCTGCCCTCCGACGAGGAACGGCTCGACGCCGACCCGCTGCGCTGCCTCGACCCCGAGGCGAGCGCGCGGATGGTCGCCGAGATCGACGCGGCGAAGAAGGACGCGGACACCCTCGGCGGCATCGTCGAGGTACTCGCGTACAACGTGCCGGTCGGCGTCGGCACCCACACCCAGTGGGACCGCCGGCTCGACGCGAAGCTGGCCGCCGCCCTGATGTCCATCCAGGCGATCAAGGGCGTCGAGGTCGGCGACGGCTTCACCCAGGCCCGGTCGCGCGGCAGCGTGGCGCACGACGAGATGTACCCGGCGGCGGAGGGCCGCACCGACGCGACCAGCGTGCGGCGGGAGACCGACCGCGCGGGCGGCATCGAGGGCGGCATGTCCAACGGGCAGCCGATCCGGGTCCGGGCCGCGATGAAGCCGATCTCCTCGCTGAACCGCGCGCTGGCCACGTTCGACACCACGACCGGCGAGGCGGCGACCGCGATCAACCAGCGGTCCGACGTCTGTGCCGTGCCGGCCGCCGGGATCGTCGCCGAGGCGATGGTCGCGCTGGTGATCGCGGACCTGGCGGCGGAGAAGTTCGGCGGCGACTCGGTCGCCGAGATCCGGCGGAACGTCGCCGGCTACCTGGACGGCCTGGCGTGACCGGCCCGGCCGCGCAGCCGGGGACGGACCCGGCCCGGCCCGGCACCACGCCGGCCGCGCACCCCGGCACCGACCCTGCCCACCCCGGCGCCACCCGCCCCGTCTGCGTCCTCGTCGGCCCCCCCGGCGCCGGCAAGACCACGGTCGGCCAGGCCCTCGCCGAGGCCCTCGGCGTGACCTTCCGCGACACCGACGCCGACATCGTCGCCGCCACCGGCAAGGAGATCACCGAGATCTTCGTCGACGACGGCGAGGACGCCTTCCGCGCCCTGGAGCGCCGGGCCGTCGCCGACGCGCTCGGCGGCCACCCGGGCGTGCTGGCCCTGGGCGGCGGCGCTGTGCTGGCCGAGGAGACCCGGGCCCTGCTGATGGCGCACGTCGTCGTCTACCTGGAACTGGACCTCTCCACCGCCGTGAGCCGGGTCGGGCTCCAGGGCGGCCGGCCGCTGCTGATGTCCAACCCGCGCGCGACCCTGAGGTTCCTGCTCGACCAGCGCCGCCCGCTGTACGAGGAGGTGGCCGACGTGATCGTGCCGGCCGCCGTACCCCCGGCCGAGGTCGTCGCGATGATCACGAGTGCCCTGAAGGAGCTGTCGGCCCTGTGACGACGATCCCGGTCGGCGACGACTACGAGGTGCGGATCGGCCGGGACCTGCCGGTCGAACTCCCGAAGGCCGACCAGGCGGCCGTGCTGTACGCGGCCCCGCTGCGCGCGCACGCCGAGCGGATCGCGGCCCGGATCGACGCGAAGGTCACCCTGATCGAGGTGCCGGACGCGGAGCACGGCAAGTCCATCGGTACGGCGGAGGACTGCTGGGCCCGGCTCGGCGCGGCCGGCTTCACCCGCCGGGACCTGGTGGTCGGGGTCGGCGGCGGGGCCGTCACCGACCTGGCCGGGTTCGTGGCGGCGTGCTGGCTGCGCGGCGTCCGGGTGGTGCAGGTCCCGACGAGCCTGCTGGGCATGGTCGACGCGGCCGTGGGCGGCAAGACCGGCGTGAACACGGCCGCCGGGAAGAACCTGGTGGGCGCGTTCCACCCGCCGGCCCTGGTGCTGTGCGACCTGGCGACCCTGGACACCCTGCCGGAGCCGGAGCTGGTCAACGGCATGGCCGAGGTCGCCAAGTGCGGGTTCATCGCGGACCCGGTGATCCTGGACCTGATCGCCGACGACTACCGCGGGCACCTGCCGGAGCTGGTCGAACGCTCGGTCCAGGTGAAGGTCGACGTGGTCGTGGACGACCTGCGCGACACGGGCCGCCGCGAGTTCCTCAACTACGGGCACACCCTCGGGCACGCGATCGAGAACCGGGAGCACTACCGCTGGCGGCACGGCCACGCGGTCTCCGTGGGCCTGGTGTTCGCCGCCGCGCTGGCCCGGCTCGACGGCCGGCTCGACGCGCCGACGGCCGACCGGCACCGGACGGTGCTGGACGGCCTGGGCCTGCCCACGGCGTACCCGTCGGACGCCTGGCCCGAACTGCGGGCCGCGATGCGCGTCGACAAGAAGGCGCAGGGCGCGACCCAGCGGTTCGTGGTCCTCGACGGCCTGGCGAAGCCGGCCATCATGACGGGCCCGTCCGAGGAACTCCTCGAGGCGGCCTACGCGGAGGTGGCGGCGTGAGCGAGCATCGGGCGGACATGACGGGCTCCACCGCCGGTTCCACGAAGGTCTACGTCCTCAACGGGCCGAACCTGAACCGGCTCGGCACCCGCGAGCCCCTGATCTACGGCTCCACCACCTACGCCGACCTGGTGGCCCTGTGCGAGGCGACGGGCAGGGACCTCGGCCTCGACGTCGACGTCCGGCAGACCAACGCCGAGCACGAGCTGATCGGCTGGCTGCACGACGCGGCCGACGAGGGCGCGGCGGTGGTGCTCAACGGCGCGGCGTGGACGCACTACTCGATCGCGGTCCGCGACGCGTGTTCGCAGCTCACCGGCCCGCTGGTCGAGGTGCACATCTCCAACATCCACGCCCGGGAGGCGTTCCGGGAGCACTCGGTGATCTCGGCGGTCGCCACGGGCGTCATCGTCGGCCTCGGGGTGGACGGCTACCGGCTGGCCCTCCTGCACCTGGCCGGCCGGCGGCCGAAGCCCCTCAGCGCCTAGCCCGACCCCGCGACACGTTCTCCGGGTACGAGGTCACTTGGCCCGCATCCGGCGCGCCCCCACCCCGGTCGCCCCGAACGCGAACACCATGAACGCGATCCAGTGCCTCGTCGTCCAGCTCTCGACGGGCGTGTGCGCGATCGGGGCCGCCACCGGCTCGAACGGCAGCGGCGGGGGCGGCGGCAACGGCGACTTCCGGGCCGGCGGCGTGGCGCTCGGCGGCACCGGCGCGGCGACGGCCACCGGCGGGGGAGCGACCCGCCGCGAAGGGCTCGGCCTGGGCGTCGCCGCGGGCGTCCCCGGAGCCGCCCTGGGCGCACACCCGGTCGCGTCGCTCGTGGCCGCCTGCGGTCCCGCGCCGAGCTTCGCGGTGTCGGCGGGCCGGGCCAGCGGGACCGCGTACCAGCTCGACCTGCCGGCGTCGTTGTTCGCGAGGGTGTAGAGCGTCCGGCCGGGCCCGAGGAACGCCGAGCCGTACGCGGACTCGGGCAGCTTGCCCACCGTGCGGGTGTTCCCGGTGCCGGGGTCGGTGCGCAGCAGGAGCGCCGGCGCGTGCCCCTCGGCGGTCACCCCGTACAGCCCGCCGTCGGCCGGGTCGTACTCCCAGTCGCCCACGGTCGCGGTGACGTCCATGGGCGCGCTGGCGAGCACGGTGGCGGTGTCCGGGTCGAGGACGTACATCCGGCCCTCGGCGGCCACGTGGTAGCGCCCGGCGACCATCGCGCCCGCGTAGGACTCGTCGAACCGGGGGCCGACCGTGCCCCGGTCGCGGGTGGTGCCGTCCGCCTCGATCGTGACCAGGTGCGCGCCGTCCCCGAACGCCGCGCCGCCGCGCCGGATGGCCAGCGCGTGCATCCGGGGCCCGTCGGCGGCGAGCGCGTTCAGCTGGTACCCGGTCCGGGTGGTGCGCCCGTCGGGCCAGACCAGCGTCGAGTCGGTGTACGGGGTGGCCGCGTACACGAGGTGGGCACAGGGCAGGTCGGCCGACGTCCCGTCGACCACGATGCTGCCCAGCATAAAAATCGGCGAAAACCAGATAATAAACATGATTCTGGTACTTTATTACGTCAAAATGCTCAGCGTGAACATCTACCTCGAAGGTTTGCTGTGGGTCGTCGGCGCGGGCGTCGTCGCCGGCGTCCTGGTCTACCTCCAGCACCGCTTTCTCTCCTCCGAGCTCCGCGCCCAGCACAACGACGTCACCGGCGCGTTCTTCGAGATCATCGGCGTGTTGTACGCGGTGATGCTCGCCTTCATCGTCATCGCGGTCTGGGACACCATGAACGAGGCCGAGGACAACTCGTACAAGGAGGCCAACGCCCTCGTCGAGGTCTACTGGGTCGGCCACCACGCCCCCGAGCCCCAGCGCGCCAGGATCGAGGCCCTCAGCCGCCAGTACGCGAACACGGTCGTGGACGACGAGTGGCCCCAGATGGCCGCCCGCGAGGCGGTGTCCCCGAACGGCTACCAGCTCCTCGACGACCTGCGGGCGGAGGTCGAGGGCCTGAAGTCCACCGACCAGGTCACCTCCCGCCGGTACCAGGAGACGGCCGACAAGCTCAAGCAGGTCGTCGACGCCCGGGGTACCCGGCTGGCGTCGGTCGAGGGCGGGGTCAACCCGGTGCTGTGGTTCGCGCTGATCGGCGGCGCCGTACTGTTCGTCGCGTTCGCCTACCTGTTCGGGGTGCCCGGCCGGCTCGCGCACGCGACAATGGTCGTGACGGTCACCATGATGGTGGTGATGCTCCTCTACGCGGTGTACCAGCTGGAGTTCCCGTTCAGCCGGGCCACCGCCGTCGGGCCGGACGGCATGCGGTTCGCCCTGGAGCGGTTCGCCCAGATTGGCGGTGGCGGGTCGCTCACGCCGAGCCGGTAGACTGTCCGACGGCCATCAGCGGCCACCGTACCGAAGTAGTCAACCCATACGAAAGAGGACGTAACGAGGCATGGCATCCACTAACGAGCTCAAGAACGGCCTCGTCCTCAACCTCGATGGCGAACTCTGGACCGTCATCGAGTTCCAGCACGTCAAGCCCGGCAAGGGCCCGGCGTTCGTCCGGACCAAGCTGAAGCACGTGCTGTCCGGCAAGGTGGTCGACAAGACCTTCAACGCCGGCATCAAGGTCGACACCGCGACCGTCGACAAGCGCGACATGCAGTACCTGTACGCGGACGGCGAGGACTTCGTCTTCATGGACACGTCCAGCTACGAGCAGCTGCACATCTCGGGCAAGATCGTCGGCGACGACGCGGGCTTCCTGCTCGGCGAGATGGTCGTGACCGTGGCGACCCACGAGGGCGCGGTGCTGTTCATCGAGCTGCCGACCAGCGCGCTGTTCGAGGTCACCTACACCGAGCCGGGCATGCAGGGCGACCGCTCCACCAGCGGCACCAAGCCGGCGACGCTGGAGACCGGCGCCGAGGTGCAGGTCCCGCTCTTCATCAGCATCGGCGAGAAGGTCAAGATCGACACCCGTGACAAGCGGTACCTCGGTCGTGCCTGAGTCCTCCCACGACCCCGCGTACAACCCGGCGCGCCGCAAGGCGCGCCGGCGCGCGTTGGACGTGCTGTACGAGGCGGACATCCGGCAGATCGGCATGCTCGGCGTGCTGACCGCGCGGCAGAAGATCTCGCTGCGCGAGCCGGAGGCCCCGAAGTTCTCGGAGTACGCGGTGGCCCTGGTGGAGGGCGTCGCCCAGAAGCGCGAGGAGATCGACGAGCTGATCTCGACGTACGCCGAGGGCTGGACGCTGGACCGGATGCCCACCGTGGACCGCAACCTGCTCCGGATCGCGGTGTTCGAACTGATGTGGGGCGAGGGCATCGACGCGCCGGTCGCGATCAGCGAGGCGGTCGAGCTGGCCAAGGAGCTGTCCACGGACGACTCCCCGCGCTTCATCAACGGCGTCCTGGGTCGGATATCCGACTATTCCGGCCGCTGGTAGCACAAAGGCGCGCACGCGACGTCCAGCACGGTTGGGTTCGGTCCGGCACGGTCGGGGCGGGTTCGTTGGAAGAGAGTCAAAGGCTCTTCTCTCTTCCAACGAACCGCCACGGACCGCCCCCACCCCCGACGCCGTCCAACACCACCCAGGCCCGAGGCGACCACGCGACAGGGAGAGCCGACCGCCGCCGGGGCCCGGGACGCCAGTACCCGTCGAGGGGTAGATCTCCAGGGGCGAACCTCGACGACGGCCCACCGCAGGGAAGGTAGGGTCGGCCGGGTGATCACTCTTCGACCGCTCCGCGACAGTGACGCCGAGGACCTCGCCGCCGCGTGCAACGACCCGCTGATCCAGCGGTTCGTGCCCAGCCTCCCCGCGCCGTACTCGCTGGAACACGCCCTCTGGTGGATCCGGGACGGCGCGCCGACCGTGGCCGCCCGGGGTGGCCAGATCTGGGCCATCGTCGACCCGGCCGACGACCGGCTGCTCGGCAGCGTCGCCACCCAGCCCGGGACCCTGGGCTACTGGGTGGCCCCGTGGGCCCGGGGCCGAGGCGTCGCCACCGAGGCGACCCGGCAGGGCACGGCCTGGGCGTTCGCGCACGGCTACGAGCGGCTCGAACTGACCACCCATCCCGAGAACGTGATCAGCCAGCGGGTCGCCCTGGCCGCCGGGTTCCGGAGCGAGGGGCTGCGGCGCGCCGCCGAGCAGAGCCGGGGCGGCGGCCGCCACGACATGCTGGTCTGGTCGCGGCTGCCCTCGGACCCGCCGGGCCCGACCCGCCGGCTGTTCCCGGACCTGCCGGGCGGCGAACTGACCGACGGCGTGGTCGCGGTCCGCCCGATCGGGCCGGCGGACACGGACGAGATGTTCGCGCTGCGCAACCTGCCCGAGGTCGTGAAGAGCAACGTGCCGCCGGTGGAGATGAGCCGCGCGGAGGTCGAGGAGCGCTGCCGGCTCGCCCCGGGCGGCTGGCTGACGGGCGTCAGCGTGGACCTGGGCATCTGGGAGGCGGCGAGCGGCGCGTTCGTCGGCGAGATCGGGCTCTACTACCACGAGCCCCCGACCGGACAGGCCATGATCGGGTACTCGGCGCTACCCGCCTTCCGGGGCAAGGGGTACACGACCCGGGCCGCGAACCTGGTCGCCGAGTGGGCGTTCGCGCAGGTGGGCGTCATGCGCCTGATCGCGGGCACGGCCCCGGAGAACATCGGTTCCCAGCGGGTGCTCCAGAAGGCCGGCTTCGTCCAGGAGGGCTACACCCGCTCCCGGCTACCCGGCCCGAACGGCACCCGGATCGACGACATCCTCTGGGCCCGGCTACCCGGCTAGGCGGAGCGCCCGCCGCCGGGTGGTCCGGGCGGCGGGCACCTCGTACCCGTCTAGTGGGGGTCGGTGGCGAGTTTCGCGCCGATCCAGGAGTCGACCGGCTCGCCCCGGTGCCGGAGCCGCCCGCGCTGGGTGCCCTCGACCACGAACCCGGCCTTCTCGGCGACCCGCCGCGACCCGTCGTTGCCGACGAAGGCGTTCCACTCGATCCGGACGAGGCCCAACTCCTCGAAGCCCCAGCGGGAGACGGCCCGCAGGGCGGCGGTGCAGTGCCCCTGGCCGCGGGCCCACGGGGCGGTCATGAAGCCCACCTCGCCGAGGGTCGGGTCCGCCGCCGAGATCCGCAGGTCCATGTTGCCGGCCCACCGGTCGTCCGGGCCGCACACCGCGAAGATCGCCGCGGTGCCGCGCTGCCACTGGCGGGCGGTGAAGCCGACGAAGCTCTCGGCCATCTCCCGGGTGTAGCCCAGCGGCATGGACGTCCACCGCAGGATCTCGGGGTCCACGCACGCGACCAGCATGTCGTCGGCGTCGCGGAGCTCGGGGGCCCGGAGCGTCACGGGACCCTCGACGAGTACCGGCGGCGGGGAGCTGAACACCCGGGTACGCCGGCCGTCGACCGTCGGGAAGCCGTGCTCCTCCATCCGGGCCAGGTCGGCCGGCAGCAGCGCGCCGACCATGCCGTCGACCGGCTCCCCGTCCCGTTCGATCAGGGCCTCGCGCTGCACGCCCTCCATCACGAAGCCGGCGCGCTCGGCGACCAGCTGCGACGGCAGGTTCCCGATCCTGGCCCGCCAGAGCAGCCGCTGCACGCGCAGGGTGTCGAACGCCCAGCGGCAGACGAGCTTGAGGGCCTCGGTGGTCACGCCCCGGCCCCGGCCGCCCGGGGCGACCCAGTAGCCGATCTCGGCGACCCGGGCCTCGACGTCGTGGTCCACCACGCCGATGGAGCCCAGCAGCAGGCCGTCGTGGTCGAAGATCCCGAACTGCCCAGAAGCCGCGCCGGTGACGAAGCCGACGGCGTGCTCCCTGAGGTACGGGACGGGCACCCTGGTCCACCGCTGGATCGCCGGATCCTGGCAGGCGTCGAACACCTGGTCGGCGTCGGAGCCGCGCCACGCGCGGAGTACAAAAGAATCGGTCTTGATTTCCACCACCAGATCATGCGTGCTGACATCAGCTGTGAGCGAACAGGATTTTTCGGAACACCAGGGTGGGGTCGTCACTGGGGGGATTGCCGCCTACGATGGTCAAGCGAATACCTCCCAGGGAGTGCTGACCCGTGTCGATTTTTGAAAAGCTTCTCCGCGCCGGCGAAGGCCGCATGGTGCGCAGGCTGAAGGCCATCGCCGACGCCGTGAGCTCGATCGAGGACAACTACGTTGACCTCAGTGACGAGGAGCTGCGCGAGCAGACCGCCCTCTTCAAGGAGCGCCTCGACGAGGGCGAGACTCTCGACGACCTGCTCCCGGAGGCGTTCGCGGTCGTCCGCGAGGCGACCAAGCGGGTCCTCGGCAAGCGGCACTACGACGTCCAGATCATGGGTGGCGCCGCCCTGCACTTCGGCAACATCGCCGAGATGAAGACCGGTGAGGGCAAGACGCAGACGTGTCTGCTCCCGGTGTATCTCAACGCGCTGGCCGGCAAGGGCGTGCACGTCATCACGGTCAACGACTACCTCGCCCAGCGGGACGCCGAGTGGATGGGCCGGGTGCACCACTTCCTCGGCCTGACCGTCGGCGCCATCCTGCCGAACCAGTCGCCCGCCGACCACAAGGCCGCCTACGAGGCCGACATCACCTACGGCACGAACAACGAGTTCGGCTTCGACTACCTGCGCGACAACATGGCGTGGTCGAAGGAGGAGATGGTCCAGCGCGGCCACTACTTCGCCGTGGTCGACGAGGTCGACTCGATCCTGATCGACGAGGCCCGGACCCCGCTGATCATCTCGGGCCCGGCGGACCAGGCCGGCCGGTGGTATGAGGAGTTCGCCCGGGTCGTCGGTCGGATGACCAAGGGCGAGGAGGGCCACTACGAGGTCGACGAGTCCAAGCGGACCGTCTCCATCTCGGAGAAGGGCATCTCCCGGGTCGAGGACGTCCTCGGTGTCGACAACCTCTACGAGTCGGCCAACACCCCGCTCGTCGGCTACCTGAACAACGCGATCAAGGCCAAGGAGCTCTACAAGAAGGACAAGGACTACATCGTCTCCGACGGTGAGGTCCTGATCGTGGACGAGTTCACGGGCCGCATCCTGCACGGCCGGCGGTACAACGAGGGCATGCACCAGGCCATCGAGGCCAAAGAGGGCGTGGAGATCAAGCAGGAGAACCAGACCCTGGCGACGATCACCCTCCAGAACTACTTCCGGTTGTACGAGAAGCTGGGCGGCATGACCGGTACGGCCCAGACCGAGGCCGCCGAGTTCAACAAGGTGTACAGCGTCGGCGTCGTGTCCATCCCGACCCACCGGCCGATGATCCGGGTCGACAAGGCCGACGTCATCTACAAGACGGAGATGGCCAAGTTCGAGGCCGTCGTCGAGGACATCGTCGAGCGGCACACCCTCGGCCAGCCCGTCCTCGTCGGCACCGTCTCCGTGGAGAACTCGGAGCTCATCTCCAGCCTGCTGAAGAAGCGCGGCATCCCGCACTCGGTCCTCAACGCGAAGTACCACGCGCGGGAGGCCGAGATCGTCGCCCAGGCCGGGCGCAAGGGCGGCGTCACGGTCGCCACGAACATGGCCGGCCGGGGTACGGACATCCTGCTCGGCGGCAACCCGGAGTACACGGCGGCGGCCGAGCTGCGCAACGCCGGCGTCACCGAGGAGGACGAGAAGTACCCGGAGCTGTGGGAGGCCGCCCTCGAGCGCGCCGAGGAGTCCTGCTCCGAGGACAACGCGGCCGTCATCGAGGCCGGTGGGCTCTACGTCCTCGGCACCGAGCGGCACGAGTCCCGCCGGATCGACAACCAGCTCCGGGGCCGTTCCGGCCGCCAGGGCGACCCGGGCGAGTCCCGGTTCTACCTGTCCCTCCAGGACGAGCTGATGCGCCGGTTCCGTTCGGGCGCCGTCGAGGCCGTCATGGACCGGTTCAACATCCCGGACGACGTGCCGATCGAGTCGAAGATGGTGTCCCGCCAGATCAAGGGCGCGCAGACCCAGATCGAGGGCCAGAACGCCGAGGTCCGCAAGAACGTCCTGAAGTACGACGAGGTGCTCAACAAGCAGCGCCAGGTCATCTACGCCGAGCGCCGCCGGGTGCTCGACGGCGAGGACCTGCACGAGCAGGTCCGGCACATGGTCGACGACACGATCTCCGGCTACGTGCAGGGTGCCACCGCCGACGGCTACGCGGAGGACTGGGACCTGGAGCAGCTCTGGACGGTCATGAAGCAGACCTACCCGGTCGGCGTCACGATCGAGGAGCTCGAGGACGAGGTCGACGGCCGGGGCGGCATCGAGGCCGAGTGGCTGCTGGAGCGCCTCAAGGAGGACGCGCACGCCGCGTACGACAACCGGGAGGCCGAGCTCGGCGAGGCCCCGCTCCGTGAGTTGGAGCGCCAGGTCCTGCTGGCCGTCATCGACCGCAAGTGGCGCGAGCACCTCTACGAGATGGACTACCTCCAGGAGGGTGTCGGCCTCCGGGCGTACGCCCAGCGCGACCCGCTCGTGGAGTACCAGCGCGAGGGCTTCGACATGTTCAACCAGATGCTCGAGGGCGTCAAGGAGGAGACCGTCTCCTACCTGTTCAACCTCGAGGTCAAGGTCGAGGAGCCGGCCCCCGCCGCCGCCGAGCCCGGTGACACCATCACCCCGCTCCCGGAGGGCTTCGGCGGCGAGCCCGAGCACGTCGAGATCCGCGCCAAGGGCCTCGGCGGTCGCGGGCCGCAGCAGCTGCACTACTCGGCCCCCACCATCGACGGTGAGGCCGGCGCGGGCGGCGTCGTGCACCACGAGGAGGCTCCGGCGCTCGGTCTCGGCGTCGGCCCGGCGTCCCCGATGTCGGCCGGTGCCAAGCGTCCGGCGCCCGGCCAGAAGGTCGGCGGGGGTCCCTCGCGGAACTCGCCGTGCCCGTGTGGCTCGGGCAAGAAGTACAAGCGTTGCCACGGGGCTTCCGAAGGGGAGTGACCTGTGACGTCCGGCCCCCGACACCACTGGTGTCGGGGGCCGTTCGCTGTCCGGGGCGCGTTCGACCCGGGGCGGGGCCGCCGTCAGGGCGGCGGATTGGCGGCAGGCCATCCGCCTGCGGGGATCGGGCCGATGCGGAGCCGGGCCATCAGTGTCTCGATGTCGGTGGCCACTTCGGTCCAACCGACCTCTCGAAGGTAGAGGACTCGCGGGGCCGTGGTGGCGCGGCGGTAGTCCAGGGCGAAGGGTTGGTCTGGGCCAAGACCGCCGATCACCAGGCACTGGTGGAGGTCGATGTCATATGGCGGCTTGCCCACGAAGAACTCGTAGTAGTCGGGGGTTGTGTCGCGGATGCTGAGCGTTTCCCGTTCGATGTCGGCGGGGCCGTAGAAGTACGGCAGCGCGGCTTCGTCCGCGAAGACAGCCTCGAGGACATCCCGGTCGGCGGGGGCTCTCCACTCGTCTGCCGCTATCGCCGCTCCCAGGGCTGGGGGAAGTCGCAGTCCGAGGACGAGTTCCGGCGGGTGCTGCCCGGTGTTGGTCACCGGACGATCATCCCGGGCCGGGCTCTGACGCGTGGCGGACGAGCGGGCCACGCGTCAGAGCCTGTGGGAGTACCCGTCTCAGTGGGTGTCGGGTTTCGCCGGGCCGCCGGGGCGCAGCGACTGGAGGTGGGTGCACAGCCAGGTGTCCGCCGGCCGTTCCAGCCGCAGGGTCATCGCCCAGATCCGGCTCGACCGGTGCAGCATCACCACCGCCTCGATCACCGACGGGGCGGGGGAGGACACCCGCAGCGACGAGACCCGGGCCGTCCCCGCCGTGCCCCGTTGCTGGTCGATGTCGAGGACCAGTTGCCGGTGCGCGTCGGGGGAACAGACGGCCCGCAGCGCCTGGGCGGGGCGGTGGCCGGTGAGTGCCTCCAGGTAGAGGCGGAGGAAGGCGCCGGCGGCGCGGGTGGCCCAGCCGTCGGGGCCCCGGACGGCGGTGCGGCCCGGGCGGGTGCCGGCGGGGCCGGAGGGGCGGGTGCCGGCGCGGCCGGCGGTGGGGGTCCGGGTGTCCTGGTCCGGGTGGGGGTCCACGGCACGCCGGCCGACCACGCGCTTGGCGGGCGCGGATCTCCCCTGCGCGGCCGGCGCCCCTGCGCCCCCGGAGCGGGCGGAACCTCCCGCCGGTGCGGGCGGTTCGGAACCGGTGTCCTCAGGCAGCTCGCCCCGGTCGCCGGCCGCTCCGCCAGCCCGGGTCGGGTCCCGCGGCGGAGGAGCAGCTCCCCGAGGTGCCTCCGAGCGCAGGGCTCCCCGGGTGTGCCCGGGTCCCCCGTGGTCCGCGCCGCCCAGGTGCCCGGGTCGCGCCAATTCCGTGCCGCGCGCCGCCGCCAACCGCCGGACCTCCACCCGCGCGATCCCCGGCTCCGCCAGGCACAGGCCCCCGCAGCACACCCCCGCGCAGCACGACTCCTGCTCATACGGGGGCTCGGACGGGGGAACGGGCCCGATCATGACGTGCATACAGCCTCCCGAAGCCTACGTTTACCCCCGTTTGCGTCTGGGACGTTCTACTGAGCTCCGACAGCCACGCGCCAGACTGAATCGCCTATCCGACACTATCGTCGGCGATGAGGGGATTCTCGCGGATCCAGACGGCCGTCTCGGCGTACATCCGCTCGATGTAGCTCTCGACCTCGGTGCGCTCGACCCGCCACTGGCCCCGCCCCCCGATCTTGATCCCGCGCAGCTCACCGCTGCGGACCAGGTGGTAGACCTGGGAGGTCGAGACGTTCAGCAGGTCGGCGACGTCCGCCAACTGCAGGAACCGTGGCTCCATGGGGTGCGCCTCCGGGGCGAGGGGTACGGTTTCCTTAGTTTGCCACCGATGGCGTTGAGGAGCAGCACATGCGGGTCTACCTGCCGGGCACTCTTCCCCTGCTCGCCGCCCTGCGCGCCGACGGTCAGCTGGGCCCCGGCCCGCTCTCCGCGCACGCGGTGACCCCGGGCCTGCGGGAGTGGTATGTGGAGGGCGACGAGGAGGAGCTGGAGTTCGTGGCGTTCACCGCCGCGGCCCAGGCGGCCCTCCAACTGCTCCGGTTCGATCCGGCGGCCCCGCGCCGCCGGGTGGTGATCGCCGCCGACGTGCCGGACGCGCAGGTGAAGCCGGAGCAGGAGCTCGGGTCGAGCCTGGTGGAGCTGAGTTCCCCGGTGGGCCTGAAGGCGGTCGTGTCGCTGCACGTGGACGACGCGGACGCCGCGCCGGACGTGACGGCGGCGGTGGACGTGATCCTGGAGGCGCTGGCCGGCGACGAGGACGCCCAGTTCACGGTGGACGGCACCGAGGACCATGACCTGGCCTGGTTCGACGTCTCGGAGCTGGACCAGCTCCTCGACGGCGCATAACCCACAACTTCGACGGGTACGAGGGACCCGCGCGCCCCGACGCTCACCGGCGCCGCGGTCCGCCGCGCCCGACCGGGCTGCCCGCTTGCGGAGTCCTCGACCCGGTGCCGGGCCGGCGACGTTTCCGTGCCCCGCGTCGGGCGCGCCGCACGACGGGCTCGACGGCGGGGCGCATCCCCCGGTGGACAGGTCGGCTCAGGACTTGCTGGCCTCCTCGCGGCTCTCCGGAGCGGCGGCTGGAGCGGCGGCCGGAACAGTGGCCGGAGCAGCGGCCGGCAGCGGGGTGCCGAACACCGACACGGGTTCGGGCTGGTCCGCGTCGGCGGGGAACGCCACGGCCTCGGGCTTCGGTGCCGGGGGCACCTCGGCGCCGGCCGGCCGCATCGTGCGCCCGATCAGGATCGTGGCCGTGATCGCCCCGGCGAACAGCAGAGCGATCCCCGAGTTGACCCGGGGCCCGATCTTCGTGGACAGCAGCTCCTCGGCGATCACGGACAGGTCCGCGAGCGGGGCGACGAGCCGGGGGGCGGTCAGCCAGGCGAAGCCCTCGGACAGGAGGGCCAGGAACCCTGCGACGCCGCCGGCGGCCAGGTAGGCGGCCCAGTGCAGGGCGGGGCCGCGCACCAGGTACCGGAAGGCGACCACCCCGGCCACGATGCCCGCGAGGACGCCGAACGCGAGGAGCATCCGGTTCTCGGCCGCGTTGACCGTGTCGATGGTCTTGCCGGCGCCGAACAGGGGCGCGATCTTCGGGCCGAAGATGTTCAGGATCACCTTGGCGAGGAACGCGGCGTACGTGCCCGCGATGCCGGCCGCGATCAGCCGGACGGGGCGGATCGCGGCGAACAGGCCGCCGACCAGCGCCGCGGCCGCCAGGCAGACCGCGATCACGGCGGAGCTGCGGGTGTCGCGGATCATGGCGAGGGCGAGCGCGCCGGACAGTACCCCGAAGAGGAGTCCCGCTCCGGCACTGACCGCGAGGCGCTTCGGGCCCGTGGTGGCGAACCGGAGCGTGGCCACGGCGCACAGGCCCGCCGCCGCCCCGGCCGCGAGGACCACCGCGACCAGCTGGAACAGGTTCTGGGCGGCGCTGATCAGGCCGGAGTCCATGCCGCCGCTCTCGGCGAGGGAGGCACGAAGCGCCCAGAGGAGGGCGAACAGCCAGGCGAGGCCGATTCCGAGCAGGATCGCGGCGTTGCCGGGCTTGAGTGGGGCGGGAGGAGAGTCGGTCATCAGGGGCTCACTCCATCGACGCGGGGGTGACAGCATCCGAGGGTACGTGGCGGGCGAGAGGACTTGCCCTACCGGGCAAACGAGTGTGGTGTCCGTCAGGTGACGATGACCAGCCGAGACGTGGGATGATTGGCTCCGCCCGCCAGCGAAGTCGAGCTATCAGGAGTAGCGATGGACGCCCTCTTCACCGTTCCGGACGCGCGCAACGAGCCGGTCCGCTCGTACGCCCCGGGGAGCCCCGAGCGGGCCAGCCTGCAGACCAGGCTCGCCGAGCTGGCCGGCGAGCAGCTCCAGCTCACCTCCACGATCGGCGGCGAGCAGCGGATGGCCGGCGGCGAGGAGCTGCCCGTCGTGCAGCCGCACAAGCACGCGCATGTGCTCGGCGTCACGGCCAACGCCACGACCGCCGACGCGCGGGCCGCCGTCCGGGCCGCCAAGGACGCCGCGCCGATGTGGCGGGCCCTGCCGTACAGCGAGCGGGCCGCGATCTTCCTGCGCGCCGCCGACCTGCTGGCCGGCCCGTGGCGGGACACGCTGAACGGCGCGACGATGCTCGGCCAGTCCAAGACCGTCCAGCAGGCCGAGATCGACGCGGCGTGTGAGCTGATCGACTTCCTGCGGTACAACGTGGCGTTCGGCTCCCAGCTGCTCGCCGACCAGCCGAGGTCCTCCGACGGGATCTGGAACCGGTTCGACCACCGGCCGCTCGAGGGCTTCGTGCTCGCGATCACGCCGTTCAACTTCACCGCGATCGGCGCGAACCTGCCGATGGCCCCGGCCCTGATGGGCAACACGGTCGTGTGGAAGCCGTCGGTGACCCAGCAGTTCGCCGCGCACTTCACGATGCGGCTGTTCGAGGCGGCCGGCCTGCCGCCCGGCGTGATCAACATGGTCACGGGCGACGGCCTGGCGGTCTCCGAGGTCGCCCTGGCCGACCCGGACTTCGCCGGCCTGCACTTCACCGGCTCCACGCCGACGTTCCAGAAGCTGTGGACGACGATCGGCAACAACATCTCGAACTACCGGGGCTACCCGCGGATCGTCGGCGAGACCGGCGGCAAGGACTTCATCATCGCGCACCCGTCGGCCAACGCGGCGGCGGTGAGCACGGCGATCGTCCGGGGCGCCTTCGAGTACCAGGGCCAGAAGTGTTCGGCGGCCTCCCGGTCGTACCTGCCGCGCTCGATCTGGAACGCGATCAAGGACGACCTGGTCGCCACCACCGAGGGCCTCACCTACGGCGACGTCTCCGACTTCTCCAACTTCGGCGGCGCGGTGATCGACCGGCGCGCGTTCGACAAGCACGCGGCCGTGTTCGACCGGGTCCACGGCGCGTCCGGGGTCTCCGTGCTGGCCGGGGGCACGACCGACGACTCGGTCGGCTACTTCGTCCGCCCGACCCTGATCGAGTCCACCGACCCGACGCACGAGATCTTCACGACCGAGTACTTCGGCCCGATCATGGGCGTCTACGTCTACGACGACGCGGACTTCGAGAAGGTCGTCAAGCAGGCCGAGAACGCCTCCCCGTACGCGCTGACCGGCTCGATCTTCGCCGACGACCGCCGGATCGTGGACTGGGCGGCCAACGAGCTGCGGTTCTCGGCCGGCAACTTCTACATCAACGACAAGCCGACCGGCGCCGTCGTCGGCCAGCAGCCGTTCGGTGGGGCGCGCGCGTCGGGCACCAACGACAAGGCCGGCTCCTGGCACAACCTGCTCCGCTGGATGTCGCCGCGCACGATCAAGGAGACCTTCGTGCCGCCGACGGACCACCGCTACCCGCACATGGGCTAGTCCTCCGGGCATGACGCGGCCGGGTTCCCCACGGGGAGCCCGGCCGTTTCCCTGCCCTGACCTGGGGACGCGTGCGGTTCCGGGGCGGCGGGTCTTGCGGGGATCCGGGCGCGTGTCGAGACTGTGGGGGACAGTCACACGGGGAAAGGACACTGTCATGCGTAGATCTCTGTTGGTGGTCGCGGCCGTCTTCGTCGCCGGGGTGTTCGGGACGGCGGGCCCAGCGTCCGCCGATCCCGGCACGTCCGGCACGGACAACACCGCGACCCACGGGTCGGTGGTCGGCACGGACAACACCGCGACCCATGGTTCCTTCGCCGGCCCGGCCGGCACGTCAGGCCTCGACAACATCGCGACCCAGGGCTCCTTCGCGGGCCCGGCCGGCACGTCCGGCCAGGACAACGTCGCGACCGAGGGGTCGTAGGCCCGGGACGGACACGGCGACCGCGCGGTCGTAGCGGGAGCCCACGGGGCGGGTGCCGGTCGACGGCGTCCGCCCCGTGGCGTGTCCGGGCCGGCGGGCGCGCCACGGACCGGCACCGCGCAGGCCGACCCTCGCCGGTTCCTGTCGCCATCCGCCAGGGGGTGGGCTCCGGGCCGGTCGATAGGGCACTGTGGATGGTCTACGGGCTGCCGACCGCTGGGGGCGGACATGGCGAGGTGGTTGGACTTCGACAACGTCTTCGTCCGCGCGGCCCTGTGGGTGCTCGTCGCGGCGGTGGGCGTCCTGTACGGCACGGTCCTGACGGTCACCGAGACCGGGAAGGTGCGGGCCTACGCCCGGGCCCCGGTCTGCGTGGGCACGTCCGACGACGGCTGCGTGCGGGAGTCCACGGCCCCCACCTGGGGCTGCGAGCGGCGCGGCGGCGGGGAGTACGCCGTGACCCACCACCTGCGGGTGGGGGAGCGCGCCCGGCCGGAGCTGGTCCGGGTGGACGACGCCGAGGTCTGCGGCGGGAAGGGCGAGGAGTTGGGGATCCGGTGGTTCCGGGGCGAGATCGTCGGCGTCCGGCGCGGGGCCGTGCGGTCGGTCACGGAGCACACCCCGGCGCCGCCGTACCTGTGGGGCATGCTCGGTCTGGTGTTCTGGACCGTGGTGTTCTGGAACGGCACCCGGAAGGGGCAGGGTCTCCTGGGGCGGGAGTGGGACTCGTTCGCGTTCGGGTCGGTCTCCCTGTGTGCCGTGCTCGGCTCCGGGTATCTGCTGGTCACCTGGCTGCTGGACGGCGTGTGGGGCCTGGTGCGGCCCGAGCCCCGGCTGATCCTCGTCAGCGTCGCGCTGACCCCGGGCGCGGCGGTCGTCACGTGGCTGCGGGTGCCGCTGCCGCCGTGGTTGGGCGGGCTGCCCAGGGCCTGACGCGAGTCGCCGGCGTGCCTCCCGGTGGAGAAATCGTCCCCTCCGGTCCATAGTGGATAGTCGGCGGGTTCCGGCGTGGGGGGGATGACGATGCTCGGTGGCGCGGAGTTCAGGGAGCGCGTCTACAACGCGATCTTCAGGGTGGTGATCGTCGTGGTGGGCTTCCTGCTGGGCACGGTCATGACCTTTGTCGGGACCGAGGAGACCGTGGCCTACAACCGGGCCCCGGCCTGCGGCGAGGTGGTCGACCGGGACTGTGTGCGGCAGGCCACCGTCTCGGACTGGAGCTGCGAGCGGCGCGGGGACTACGAGGCCGGCTACACCAGCTGGCTCAGGCTCGGCGGGCCCGACCGGGCCGAGCCGGTCGAGGTGGACGCCGACATCTGCTACGCCCGCGGCGTGGGGCGGGAGTTGACCGTCCGGTGGTTCCGGGGCGACATCGTGACCGTCCAGCGGGCGGGGTTCGTGTCGGTGACCGACCACCGGCCGGAGGTGCCCTACTTCGCGGCACTGCTCGGGCTCCTGTACTGGGCGGCGGCGTTCACGCTCGCCGTGTACGGGCTCGTCGTCGCCCTGCGCAGGGACATCGAGGACCCGGTTCTCGCCGTCGGTGTCTTCGTCGGCCTCTTCGTCCTCGGCGTCGGTGTCGCGTACCTGGTGGTCGCGGGCATTCTGGACGGGTTCCTGGACGTGGTGCACCCGTACCCCCGGCTGGTCTATGTCTGCGTCGTCCTGCCCCCGGTGGTCGCGGTAGTGATGGTGGTGCGTGTCGTGCTGCCGGCCGGTCGGGGTGGGGCGCGGAGGATGCGGAGCTGAGGGGCGTGGGCGCCCGAAAGGGCATCGACGGCGGTGCAAGGGTGCGACAAGGGCCGTATTGGTGATCAACTATTGACCACTGGATGTGACGGCGCTAACGTCATCGAATAATTTAGGAAACATTCCTAAGAGTTGTTCCGTCTCCTCACCCCTCGGGAGCCGAAGTTGTCCAGACGAGTCCTGCCGGCCGTCGTCGCCGCCTGTGCGGCACTGGCCGCAGCCGTGTTCACCTTCAACATCGGTCCGTCGTACGCCGCAGCCAATGAGGACTGTCGCCCCGACGGACTGGCCCGGAGCGCGGGCGTCGACGCCCCGTACTGCGCCGCCTACGACACCAACGGCCGCGAGAAGATGGGCGCCGGCGTCAACCGGCGCGTGATCGGTTACTTCACCAACTGGCGCACCGGGGCCAACGGCGCCCCCTCGTACCTGGTGAACAACATCCCGTGGAACAAGGTCACCCACCTCAACTACGCGTTCGCGCACGTCGACGGGGCCAACAAGCTCTCGGTCGGCGGCGGCGGGGCGACCAACGCCTCGACCGGCATGACGTGGCCGGGCGTGCCCGGGGCCGAGATGGACCCGAGCTTCCCGTACCAGGGGCACTTCAACCTGCTGAACAAGTTCAAGAAGCAGTACCCGAACGTGAAGACGCTCGTGTCCGTCGGTGGTTGGGCCGAGACCGGCGGCTACTTCGACGACAGCGGCAACCGGATCGCGTCCGGCGGCTTCTACACGATGACCGAGAGCCAGGCGAAGATCGACACCTTCGCGGACTCGGCCGTCTCGTTCATCCGGCAGTACGGGTTCAACGGCGTCGACATCGACTACGAGTACCCGACGTCGAACAAGGACGCGGGCAACCCGCTGGACTTCACGGTCGCCAACGCCAAGCGGGGCCAGCTCATGGCCGGCTACGTGAACCTGATGCGCACCCTGAAGCAGAAGCTGGACGCCGCGAGCGCCGCTGACGGCAAGTACTACATGCTCACCGCCGCCGTCCCCGCCTCGGGCTGGCTGCTGCGCGGCATGGACGTCTACCAGGTCACCCAGTACCTCGACTACGTGAACGTCATGACCTACGACCTGCACGGCGCCTGGAACGAGTACGTGGGCCCGAACGCCGCGCTGTTCGACAACGGCCAGGACTCCGAGATGATCGCCGGGAGCGTCTACAGCTCCTACGGCCAGATCGGCTACCTCAACGGGGACTGGGCACTGCACTACTTCCGGGGGAGCATGCCCGCGGGCAGGATCAACCTCGGGTTGCCGTACTACACCCGGGGCTGGGAGAAGGTGACCGGCGGGACCAACGGCCTGTGGGGCACCTCGAAGGGCTCACCGTGCCCGGCCGGCACCACGGTCTGCGGCGCCGGCGCGATCGGCATCGACAACCTGTGGCACGACGACAAGCCCGGGACCACGGAGGAGGAGCCGGCCGGCTCGAACCCGATGTGGCACGCGAAGAACCTCCAGCAGGGCATCCCGGGTGACTACCTGGCCAAGTACGGCCTGGACCCGAACCTGCCGAAGAACAAGCTGACGGGTACGTACGTCCGCAACTACAACGCCACCATGGCCGCCCCGTGGCTGTGGAACGACCAGAAGAAGGTCTTCCTGTCCACCGAGGACGACGTATCGGTGAACACGAAGGCGCAGTACATCGCCGACAACGGGTACGGCGGCGCGATGATGTGGGAGCTGGCCGGCGACTACGCGTGGGACGCGGCCAAGGGCCAGTACTTCATGGGCAACACGCTGACCACGGCGCTGTACGACAAGCTCCAGACCGGCGCCCCGTACGGCGCGTCGAAGTCGAACAAGACCATGCCGACCGCGACGCTGGACGTCGGGATCGACGTGGGCGGCTTCCCGGTCGGCGACTCCAACTACCCGATCACCGGCAAGATGAAGGTCACCAACCGCTCGACCGTCGACATCCCGGGCAGCGCGAAGCTCGAGTTCGACATGCCGGTGAGCACCACGGCGGAGATCGGCCAGCAGACCGGGTGGACGCTCACCGTCGCCCCGGGCCGCAGCGGCTCGAACTCCGGCGGTCTGAAGGCCGACTTCCACCACGTGACGATGACCCTGCCGAGCTGGCAGACGATTCCGAAGGGTGCTTCCGCCGAGGTCGTCATGACCTGGAAGCTGCCGGTGTCCGGACCGTCCAACTACACCCTCACGTTCGGGGGTACGTCCTACCGCCTGTCGGCCGACCACCCGCGCGGCGGTACGACGAACCCGACGACGGCGCCGCCGACCACGGCCCCGCCGACGACCCGGCCCCCGACCACCGCGCCGCCGACCACGGCTCCGCCCACGACGGCCCCGCCGACCACGCGGCCGCCGACGACGGCGCCTCCGACGACGGCTCCGCCGACTACCCAGCCCCCGACCTGCTCGGTGGCGGCGTGGACCGCGGCGACGGTCTACAACGGCGGAGCGCAGGCCTCCTACAACGGCCGGATCTGGAAGGCGAAGTGGTGGACGCAGGGAGAGACGCCCGGAGTGGCGGCGGTGTGGGAGAACATCTCGGCCTGTGGGCCGGCGACCTCGTCCCCGCCCGGGACGTGCACCACCCCGCCGTGGGTCACCACGACCGCCTACTCGGGCGGCGCGACGGTGGTCCACAACGGGAAGAAGTACCGCGCCAAGTGGTGGACGCAGGGCGAGACGCCCGGTACCGCCGCGGTCTGGGAAGACCTGGGCACCTGTAACAGCTAGGTAGGACACGTACCGCCCCCGGCACCCGCCGGGGGCGGTACTAAATTCTGGGCATGACTCCGAACGCCGCCTGCGGTCTGCTGGCCGAGCCGGAACGCCTCCGGGTGTACGCCGCCGTCGTCCTCGGCGCGGGCCTGCCCAGCGAGATCGCCGACCGGTCGGGCGTGGACCTGGACACCGTCCTCAAGGCGGTGCGCCGCCTGCACCGGGGCGGCCTGCTCTCCCTGGTGGACGGCCGGTACGCCGCCGACGCCGCCCCCTTCAAGGACGCGATCCGGCTGGCCGCCGCCACCGAGCCCCCGGTCACGCCGCTGGACCCGGACCCGAAGCGCGACGCGGTGCTGCGGGCGTTCATCCGCGACGGCCGGCTGGTGCGGATGCCGGTGGCGCGGGCCAAGCTGCGGATGGTGCTCGAACACATCGTGGCGGGCTTCGAGCCGGGGGTGCGCTACCCGGAGCGCGAGGTGAACGCGATCCTGCGCGCCTGGTCCGAGGACTACGTGACCCTGCGCCGCACCCTGATCGACAACGTCCTGCTGACCCGCGACGCGGGCGTGTACTGGCGCTCGGGCGGGCCTGTGGAGGTCTGAGCGGCCCCGTGGAGGTCTGGCGCCGGGTGCAGGTCTAGCGGACCCGCAGGGACGCCAGCGGCCGGTACGTCAGCCCCAGGCGGCGGAACAGCCGGATCGCCCCGCAGTTCCACCCGTCCACGAGCAGCCCGACCCGCCCGTACTCGGAGAGCATCTCGTCGACCAGGAACCCGCAGGTCGCGGCGGAGTGCCCCCGGCCCCGGGTCTGCGGGTGGGTGGCCGCGCCGGACAGGAAGCCGACGGTCGGGGCGCTCCACGCGTCGGCGGCGACGGCGGCGAGCCGGCCCCCACAGTCGCGCAGCCCCGCCCAGCGCCGGACGCCCTCGACCCGGGGGCGGGCCTTGGCGGACGGCCACGCGGCGTCGAGCAGCTTGCCGATGTCCCGGTCGTCCTCGTCGGTGAGCCAGCCGGCGGAGCTCGGCACGACGGCGGGCCGGCGGGAGGTCTCCATCCAGCCGAACGTGTCGACCATGGTCACGCCGGGCACCCGGTCCGCCAGCTCGCGGATCAGGGGGGCGTCACCGATCGTGCGGTAGCTGGGGCCCACCTCGGCGAGCACCTTCGGGACCAGCACCGCGAGGTCGTCGGCGGAACCGGTGACGGCGAGGCGGTCGCGTTGGTAGAGCGCGGGGGACGCCACGGCGAACGCGTCGCCGTGGGAGTAGGCCCGGGACTGTCCCTGGGCCGCCCACGCGAGTAAGGGATCCTCGTCGCCGGGCTCGTTGGTTTCCTGCACGGGTCCAGCGTGCATCCGTTGGCGGCGAAAGGGGGGATGCCGGTACCCGAATGTGATTTACGACTCTGAATCTGGCCTGGTTGCAACCCTGCGCGCCCACGACGCAGCGCGAGGCTGCGGCCACCGTGGGCCAAACCGCGCCTAACGCCCCAGCTAGGCTGGCCGTCACGGAACGTGAACCTGGGAGCCCCCGTGCCGTCCCGCCGATATCGCGGTACGGTGACGATCGTGACCGATGAGACATGCCCACTGTTCGGCGAGCAGGGCGGGAAGCTGACCTACGGGAGCTACCTCCGCGTCCCCGAGCTGCTAGAGCTCCAGATCCCCGAGTCCTCGCCCCCGGCGCACGACGAACTGCTGTTCATCACCATCCACCAGGTGTACGAGCTGTGGTTCAAGCTGATGCTGCACGAGCTGACCGACGCGCGGGACCGGATGCTCACCGGCGAGGCGTACGCGCCCCGGGTCCGCCTCGAACGCAGCCAGGCCATCATGCGGGTACTGGTCAGCCAGGTGGACGTGATCGACACCATGACGCCGCAGGACTTCCTCGCCTTCCGGGAGAAGCTCGCGCCCGCGTCCGGCTTCCAGTCCGTCCAGTTCCGCGAGATCGAGTTCCTGTCGAACCTCAAGGACCCGACGTACCTGGACCGGTTCCGGGGCCTCACCGAGGCCGAGGAGGGCCGGCTGCGCCTCCGGCTGGACGAGCCGAGCCTGTGGGACGGCTACGTGTCCCTGCTCGCGCACCACGGGTTCGCCGTGGGCACCGAGGAGGACCGCGAGCTCGCGCTGAAGCAGATCGCGCACGACCGGGAGAAGTACGGCGCGCTGTGGGACCTCGCCGAGGCGCTCATCGCGCACGACCAGGCCCTGGCCCTGTGGCGCTCGCGGCACGTCCTGATGGCCGAGCGCCAGATCGGCACCAAGCCGGGCACCGGCGGCAGCGCGGGCGGCACGTACCTGCGCTCCCGGATCGCGCTGCGCTGCTACCCCGAGCTCTGGTCGTTGCGCTCCGCGCTCTAGGAAGACGTCGAGGGGGGTACCGCCGGCCCGCGGTACCCCCCTCGTGCCGTGTCTTTTTAGAAGGCGCTCCGCAGCCGCGCGTGCGACTCCACCGACGCGCCCAGCGAGTCCAGGGCCCGCAGCGCCGCCCCCAGCACCGGGGGAGACGTCACGACCACCGGCTGGGCGGCCGGCACGAGGCGCGAACGCACCCCGGCCAGCAGCAGCGGCTGTGCCGACTGGAGGACGCCGCCGCCCAGTACCACCGCGTGCGGTTTCTCCAGCAGGTCCAGCCGGCGGGCGGCCACGGTCGCCTGCGCCACGATCTCCTTCGCCTGCTGCTCGATCACGCCCAGCGCGACCTCGTCCCCGGTCTCGGCGACCGTGAACAGGAGCGGGGCCAGCTCCGGGATCCGGTCCACGTCGATCTCCCCGAGGTGCAGGGCGACCCCGACGGCCTCCGCGCCGTCCCGGCCGAAGTGCGCCGCCACGGCCGCCGTGAGCGCGGTGGCCGGGCCCCGGCCGTCCTCGCCCCGGACCGCGTGCCACAGCGCCAGCCGGGCCAGGTGGTGCCCGCCGCCCCAGTCGCCGGTGGTCTCGCCGAGCGCCGGGAACCGCGACGTGCGCCCGTCGGCGGCCCGCCCCACGCAGTTGGTGCCTGCCCCGCACACCACCGCGATGGCGTCGGGATTGTCGGTGCCGGCCCGCAGCAGCGCGAACGTGTCGTTGTCCACCAGATGGGTGTCCGCCCAGTGCGCGCCGTCCGCGCCCGCCTGCAGCGCCGTCACCTCGTGCGGCAGGTCCGCGCCGGCGAGGTACAGCTCCGCCCGGTCCAGCCGCACCCCTCCCGCCTGGGCCTGCGCGTCGGAGATCAGCTTGTCCAGCAGCGCGGTCGTCCCGTCGAACCCGAGGTGGAACGGCGAGGAGCCGCCGCCGCGCACCCGGGCGAGGATCCGGCCGTCGGAGTCGCCGATCAGCACGTCGGTCTTCGAGTTGCCGCCGTCGACGGCGACATAGTGCCGGGCTACCACTTCAGGTGCCGATCGCGGACCATCGTCGCGGTGAGCTGCTCGGCCAGGTCGTGCTGCCCGACGAGCGGGTGGGCGAGCAGCGCCTTGTAGACCCGGTCGGCCCCGCCGTGCACGGCCGCCTGGACGGCCAGTTCCTCGTAGCCGGAGACGTGCGCCACGAGGCCGGCCAGCTCGGGGGCGAGCGGGGCGATCGGGCGGGGGACCGCGCCGGCCGCCGACACGTCGCACTGGACCTCGATGACCGCGTCGTCGGACAGGAACGGCAGCGCCCCGTTGTTGCGCACGTTCGCCGGGTGGATGCCCGGGGTCTGGCCGGTCAGCGAGTTGATCAGGCCGACCGCCGCCTCGGAGTAGAACGCGCCGCCCCGCTTCGAGAGCAGTTCGGGCTTCGTGTCCAGGGTCGGGTCCGCGTACATCTTCAGCAGTTCCGCCTCGATCGCGGCCACCTTCTCGCCCCGGGTCTCGGCCCCGCGTTCCTCCTCGACCACGTTGTCGTGGGCGTAGAAGTACCGCAGGTAGTAGGAGGGCACGTTGCCGAGCTGGGTGAGCACCTTCGGCGGCAGCGACAGGTCGGCGGCCAGCTCGTCCAGGTGGGTGGTCAGCAGCTCGGGCAGCCGGTCCACCCCGTCCACGTACGCGGCGCGCTCCCAGGTGAGGTGGTTGAGCCCCACGTGGTCGAGCAGCACCGCCTCGGGGGCCACCCCGAGCAGCTTGGCGAACCGGCGCTGGAAGCCGATCGCCACGTTGCACAGCCCGACCGCGTTGTGCCCGGCGTCGAGCAGGGCCCGGGTGACGATGCCGGTCGGGTTGGTGAAGTCCACGATCCACGCGCCGGGGTTGGCGAGCTTGCGGGCCCGCTCGGCGACGTCGAGGACGACCGGCACGGTGCGCAGCGCCTTGGCGAGCCCGCCCGCGCCGGTGGTCTCCTGGCCGACGCAGCCGCACTCCAGCGGGAACGTCTCGTCCCCGATCCGGGCGTCCTGCCCGCCGACCCGGAGCTGGATGACCACCACGTCGGCGCCGTCGAGCCCCTTGTCGAGGTCCGAGGTCCAGGTGACCTTCCCGGCGTGCCCGTACTTCGAGAAGATCCGGGCACCGAACGGCCCGACCATCCCGAGCCGGTCGGCCGCCGGGTCGATCAGCGCCAACTCGGTCACCGGCGACCCGAGCCGGGCGAACCCGTCGATGAGTTCCGGACTGTACGTCGAACCGCCGCCGACGACCGCGACCTTCATGAAATGTCTCCTTGGATCAGTCTTCTTTGTACGGTGGCCAGGCCGGCGCGGAGCGCGCCGGTGAGCACGGGGTCCCCGTCGACCTTGGTGAGTTCGACCGGCACGTTGAACGGCCGGAGGGCCATGGCCTTCTCGACCGCCTCGCGCAGCGCCTCGCCCCCGGCGCGGGCCACGCTGCCGGCGAGCACGATCCGGGGCGGGTCGATGATGGCGATGATGGCGACCAGGGGCACGACGAGCCGCTCGGCGATCTCCTCGAGGGTCAGGCCGTCCAGGTTGGGCGCGCCGATCAGGCTCTGCAGGTCCCCGCCGCGCGCGCCGGTCGGCACGGGCAGGTAGCCGATCTCGCCGGCCCCGCCGGACGCGCCGCGCAGCAGCTGTCCACCCAGGTCGATCGCGAGCCCGAGCCCCTCGTCGACCCACAACAGAGTGAAAGGCCCATTTTGGAACTGCCGCTCGGCGACCGCGACGAGGTTCACGTCGTTGTCGACGTCGAGGGAACAGTCCACTCGGGTCCGCAGCTCGCCGATCAGCCCGGGACGGTCCCAGCCCGGCGTGTCGATGTGCCGGATGGTGTCGGTCGCGGGGTCGTAGGAGCCGGGCACGGCGAGCTGGATGTGGGCCGGACGGAGGGGGCCGGCGGCCAGTCTGTCGAGCACTTCCGTGATGGTTTCGGCCTTGAACTCCGTTTGGACCCCGCCGACAAGATCACAAATGGCTACGGAGAGTGATTTTACTCGGAGTGATATCGCGGCGACATGTGCCGCTTCGGGATGCGGGGCGTAGATCTCCGCATTGGGCCCCGGCCGGCCGGTCACATGCCCGGTCACCACCGCGAGACCGCTCTCCACCAGGCGGCGCAGCAGCTCCGAGGCGGTCGGTTTCGAGAGCCCGGTGAGCTCGCGCAGCTCGCCCCGGGTCAGGCTGCCCCGGGCCAGCAACTGCTCCAGAGCTGCGCCTTCGTTCAGCGCGCGCAGGTGACGGGAGGTCGCCACAGCTCAGCTCCAATCGTTAGTAAGACTGACTGACAATAACACGCGCGGGGTACGCCGGTCGATCTCGTATCGACACGGATCGCCTGCCCAAAATGTCCAATATGAAAAGGTCGTTACAACAAGATCACCTGATCGGGATCAGAATGTGATCATGCCCTCTTCCGATTTGGACCAACAATGCCTTCACTGTCTGTAATGGAACCTGCGCGTTCGCTGGATTTTCGCAGCTCAGAGTGGCACCGTTATAGGTATGGCAGATACTGGCCTTAATGCGACAGCGGCAGCCCTATTGGGACTGCTACACGATGGACCGATGACCGGCGGCCAGCTCATGGCCGAAGCGGAGCGGCGCCTGGGTGCCTACTGGACGATGACTCGTTCCCAGGTGTACCGGGAGCTTCCCGTGCTTGCCGAGCGTGGATACCTGCGCCTCGGCAAGCCGGGGCCGCGTTCCAGTCAGCCCTATTCGGTCACGGCGTCCGGCAAGCGAGCCTTTGGCAAGTGGCTCGCGGAACCGGCGGGGAAGGACCAGGTCAGGAACCCGGTCGTTCTGCGTACGGCGTTCAGCAGCCTCATGCCCAAGGGCGAGAAGAAGGACATGTACGAGGAGGCGGTGTCCTACCACACCAACTCTCTCGCAGAGGTCCGGGAACAGGCTAAGAACGCCAAGAAGGATGGGGACGAGGCCGGCGCCACGGCGCTGGACTTCGCGGTCGGCTACCACAAAGCTGTGTTGGCCTGGCTGAAGACGGCAAAGTAGCTCAATCGCCCGGCAGGTCCTGGCCGGGCGCCTGAGTCTTCTCAGCCGCCGAAAGACCCACAACCACCAGACGGGGACGGGCGGGCTGGCCGAAGGGCCAGCCCGCGTACCCTGGGACGGTGACCACCACGCTCGAACTCGCCGAAGCCATCCGTGGACTCGATGCCACCCTGCACAACATCGAGGTCGTCCTCGACGTCGCCAAACTCCGCAAGGACAAGGCGGCGCTCGAAGAGGAGGCGTCCGCGCCCGATCTGTGGGACGACCAGACGAAGGCGCAGGCGGTGACGTCCCGGCTGAGCTACGTGAACATGGAGATCAACAGGGTCGAGGGCCTCCGGTCCCGGATCGACGACGCGGGCATCATGTTGGAGATGGCCGAGTCGGAGGACGATCCGGGGGTCCTCGAAGAGGTCGTCGAGGAGCTCGCGAAGCTCCGCAAGTCGATCGACGAGCTCGAGGTCCGCACCCTGTTGTCCGGGCCGTACGACGTCCGCGAGGCCCTGGTCTCGATCCGGTCCGGCGCGGGCGGGGTGGACGCGGCCGACTTCGCCGAGATGCTCATGCGGATGTACCTGCGCTGGGCCGAGCGGCACGGCTACCCGACCGAGGTCTACGACACGAGCTACGCCGAGGAGGCCGGGCTCAAGTCCGCCACCTTCGCCGTCAAGGTGCCCTACGCGTACGGCACGCTGTCCGTCGAGGCCGGTACGCACCGGTTGGTCCGGATCAGCCCCTTCGACAACCAGGGTCGCCGGCAGACCAGCTTCGCCGCCGTCGAGGTCGTGCCCGTGGTCGAGCAGACCGACGACATCGAGATCCCCGACGAGGAGATCCGGGTGGACGTCTACCGGGCGTCGGGTCCGGGCGGGCAGGGCGTCAACACCACCGACTCGGCGGTCCGCCTGACCCACATTCCGACGAACATCGTCGTGAGCTGCCAGAACGAGCGGTCACAGCTCCAGAACAAGGCCACCGCGATGGTCGTCCTCAAGGCCAAGCTGCTCGCGCGCAAGCAGGCCGAGGAGGCCGCGAAGATCGACGCGCTCCGCGGGGACGTGGCCGGTTCGTGGGGCGACCAGATGCGCAACTACGTGCTCAACCCGTACCAGATGGTGAAGGATCTCCGGTCCGAGTTCGAGACCGGGAACCCCGCCGCCGTGCTCGACGGGGAGATCGACGGCTTCATCGAGGCCGGGATCCGGTGGCGCAAACAGCGGGAGCGGGCCGCCGGGCAGTAACCGGACGGGCGGCGGGCGGTAACGGGACTGGTCGGCCGCGGGCGCGAGACTGGACGACTCAGCCGGGTGACGTAGACTTCCCAACCGTGATCCGGCTCGAGCACGTTACCAAGACGTACCCGAAGGCGAGCAGGCCCTCGATCGAGGACGCAACGGTCTCGATCGAGAAGGGCGAGTTCGTCTTCTTCATCGGCCCCACCGGCTCCGGCAAGTCCACGATCGTCAAGCTGATGCTGCGTGAGATCACCCCGACCAAGGGGAAGGTCTACGTCAACGGCAAGGACATCACGAGCATGCACAGCTGGAAGGTGGCGAACTTCCGCCGCTCCATCGGCTGCGTGTTCCAGGACTTCCGCCTGCTGCCGAACCGCACGGCCTTCGAGAACGTCGCGTTCGCCCTCGAGGTGATCGGGAAGACGAAGTCGGTGGCCCGGCGGGTGGTGCCCGAGGTGTTGGAGCTCGTGGGGCTCGGTGGCAAGGAGCACCGGTTCCCGCACGAGTTGTCCGGCGGTGAGCAGCAGCGCGTCGCGGTGGCCCGGGCCTTCGTGAACCGCCCGCTGATCCTGCTGGCCGACGAGCCCACGGGAAACCTCGACCCGGACACGTCCATCGAGATCATGCGACTGCTCGACCGGATCAACCGGACGGGTACGACGATCGTGATGGTCACCCACGACTCGAACATCGTCAACCAGATGCGACGACGGGTGATCGAAGTCGACGGCGGGCGCATCGTCCGTGACCAGGCTCGCGGCGTTTACGGCTAGGCGGAGGAATCGATGCGCGCCAAATACGTACTCGCCGAGGTCATGGTTGGCCTCTGGCGGAACGTGACGATGACCATCGCCATGATCATGACGATGGCGGTCTCGCTGTCCCTGCTCGGGGCGAGCCTCCTCATGTTCTGGCAGGTCCAGGACATGAAGGACTACTTCAACTACAAGGTCGAGGTCTCGATCTTCCTCGAGAAGGCCACCGAGGAGCAGCGCAACGATCTCCAGCAGAAGCTGAAGACCGACCCGCTGGTCAAGACGGCCGACTACGAGAGCAAGGAACAGGCGTACCGGAAGTTCAAGGAGCAGTTCAAGGACGCTCCCGAGCTGGTCAACGCCACCCAGATGGACGCGCTGCCGGAGTCGTTCCGGGTGAAGCTCAACGACCCGACCAAGGTCGACGAGATCCGGAACAAGTACAACGGGCAGCCCGGCGTCGGGCAGATCATCGACCAGCGACAGCTGCTGGACAAGATCTTCTCGATCCTCGGTTCGTTGCAGAAGCTCGCGCTGATCATCGCCATCGTGCAGGGCGTGGCCGCGTTGCTGCTGGTCGGGAACACGATCCAGGTCGCCGCGTACAGCAAGCGGCGTGAGGTCTCGATCATGCGCCTGGTCGGCGCGTCGAACTGGTTCATCCAGGCGCCGTTCGTCATGGAGGCCGCGTTCGCGGGCATCATCGGCGCGTTCCTGGCGTACATCGTGCTGGTCCTGGCCCGGTGGCTGCTGCTCGACGGCGCGCTGAAACCGCTGATGAACGCCACGATCATCACGCCGATCCCGTGGGAGAACATCCACCTGATGCTCCCGCTGCTCGCGGTGGTCGCCGGCGTGATCAACGCGGTGGTCGGCTGGATCACGCTGCGGTTCTACATCAAGGTCTGACGGGAGAAGCCCCAGGTCAGGGGCCGAACCCATTTCGGGGCGCCCTCCGGCGTGTCCAGCCGGAGAGCGCCTCGATCTATGTCCGTCTTGGTTAGTCTGTCCCCACGCTACGAAATGGGGCGGATATGTACCGATGGACACCGCTTGCTGTGTTTCTATTGGCAGTCACCGTTCTGTCCTCCCCTGCGCACGCCGACCCCGAGGCCGACCGGCAACGGGTCGCCGCCCAGCTCGCCGAGACCAACTCGCTCCTCGAAGGGGCCACCGACCGGGCCCGCGCGGCGGCCGCGTCCTACAACGAGGCCACCGCCGCCCTGCCCAACGTCACCGCCGCCGCGGCCACCGCCAAGGGGGTCGCCGCCGCCCAGGCCGCGGTCGCCGACCAGGCGCGCGGGGAGGCCGACAAGGCGCGCGGCGAGTTCAGGGTCGCCAGCGAGGCGTACACGGCCGCCGCCGGGAAGGTCGAGCAGGCCCGGGAGCTCAACGCCCGGTTCGCGGCCGGCGCGTACCAGGGCTCCGGGCTGATGCAGATGAACGTGGTCCTCGCGTCGAAGTCCCCGACCGACCTCGCCGACAAGCTGACCTACCTCGACCAGGTGTCGAAGAACCGCGCCCGCAGCCTGCAGGACTACACCCAGGCCCGGCTCGCGTCCAAGGTGCTCCAGAACAAGGCCGACTCGGCGAAGGAGTCCGCGGAGAGCGCCGAGCGGGCGGCCGCCGCGGCGCTCCAGGTCGCCCGGCGCGCCGAGGCCGACGCCGCCGCCCTCGTCGAGGCCACCGTCCGGCTGGCCGAGCAGCAGCGCCAGGCCCTGGCGACCGCCGAGGGGGAGCGGGCCGAGACCCTCGCCCGGTACGCGGAACTGGAGGCCGAGAGCGCCCGGATCGAGGCGACGCTCCGCGCGATCCAGGCCCAGGCCCAGAACGAGCAGCCGTCGGAGCAGCCCGCCGAGCAGCCGGCCGCCTCGGGCTACCACGGCGGCTACTTCCCGATGCCCGTGCGCGGCGGGTGGAAGTCCTCGGACTTCGGCAGCCGGTACGACCCGTACTACCACGTCTGGCAGCTGCACGCGGGCGTCGACATCGCCGCCGACGGGGGCACCCCGATCTACGCGGTCGCCGACGGCCGGGTCGCGCAGGCCGGCTGGAACGGCGGCTACGGCAACTACACGTGCATCAGCCACGGCGAGTACGAGGGCCGCAACATCGCGACCTGCTACGCGCACCAGTCGTCCATCGCGGTCGGCTGGGGCGAGTACGTCCGGGCCGGGCAGATGATCGGCCGGATCGGCACCACGGGCGCGTCCACGGGCAACCACCTGCACTTCGAGGTGCGGCTCAACGGCACCCCGGTGCAGCCGCTGGACTTCCTGCCCGGCTGCTTCTGCTGACGACCGGGGCCCGTCCGGTGAAGGCCCGCCCCCTCGGCCGGCCGCAGGCTCCCGGGACGGCCGGTCGCCGCGCCGGCCGGGCACCGACGGCTGGGCCGGCCGGCCTCCCCGGCCGCCGGCCTGTCGATATCCGGTCGGCCGCCGGTCACCCAAGGGCTACCATTGCTCGTCCGGCCCCGCGTGGTCCGGACGGGTGGACTGGGTGTTCGGCCGGGTCGTGTGGGGTCCGGTCGGTGGTGGAGAGGTGGAGTTGTGCCGAGGGAGCAGGGCCGCAAGGTCGTCTCGACGAATCGCAAGGCCCGGCACGACTACACGATCGTCGAGACCTTCGAGGCCGGCATGGCCCTGATGGGGACCGAGGTCAAGTCCCTCCGGCTCGGGCGCGCCTCGCTGGTCGACGCGTTCGCCCACTTCAACGGGCACGAGCTGTACCTGCACGGCCTGCACATCCCGGAGTACGTGATGGGCACGTGGACGAACCACACCCCCCGGCGCACCCGCAAGCTCCTGCTGCACAAGGCCGAGCTGGTCAAGCTGGAGCAGAAGAGCCGCGAGGGCGGTTTCACGATGGTCCCGCTGTCGCTGTTCTTCGAGAACGGCTGGTGCAAGCTGGAGCTGGCGCTGGCCAAGGGCAAGAAGTCCTACGACAAGCGCCAGGACATCGCGACCCGGGACGCCAACCGGGAGATCGCCCGGGTGCTGGGCCGCAAGAACAAGGGCATGGACGACTAGACGGGTACCGGGCGGCGCGCTCGCCCGGCCTGCCGTGTCGGGCGCTGCCGCCTCAGGCGGAGGGCTCGCCGGGCTCAGGTCGTCGGCGCGGGCGGCAGTGGTGACGCCGGCGCCGGGTGCGGCAAGGGGTGCGCGCCGGCCGGCCGCAACCCGTCGAACAGCATCGCGAGGTACCGCCGCCACAGCTCCGGATCGGCGTCCAGCAGCGGCCCGGCCACGTAGTTCGGCGCGCACATCAGCAGGATGACGTCGGCCCCGGTGACATCGGCGCGCACCACCCCGTGCTCCTGGGCCCGTTCCACCAGCGCGTAGGTCGCCTGGAACATCCGGTCCCGGGCCCGGGCCACCTCGGGGTCGGCCACGACGGTGGGGCTCGCCGCGAGCAGGAACGACAGGTCCAGCTGCTGCTTGTACTCCGCGCTCACGGTCAGGAACTCCACCAGCCCCGCCTCCGGATCGCCCCCGAGCAGCGCCTCCCCGGCCGCGCTCAGGGTGGCCATCCGGTCGAGGACGATGGCCACGAGCAGGTGGTCCTTGGTGGGGAAGTGCCGGAACACGGTGCCCTTGCCGACCCCGGCCCGCCGCGCGATGTCACTGATCGAGGCGTCGGCCCCGCGCTCGGCGAACTCGGCGGCGGCCGCGACCAGCAGCGACTCCCGGTTCCGGGCGGCGTCGGCCCGCAGTGGCCGCGTGACTGTCACGCCGCCCAGCCTACAACAAGTTGACCGCCCGGTCCGGTTACTGTTAGCGTCCTCGAACATGACCGGGCGGTCCGGTTAGTGTTTCGGGGAGGTCGGCATGAAGGCACTCGTCGCGCGGGACTACGGCCCACCGGAGAGCTACGAACTGGCCGAACTGCCCGTCCCCGAACCCGGCCCGGGGCAGCTCCAGGTGCGGGTCGCGGCGGCGGCGCTCAACGCGGCCGACCTCAGACTGCCCGCCGGAGACTTCCGCGAGGTCGCTCCGCTGACGTTCCCGCACGTCCCGGGCAACGACTTCGCCGGCACGGTGACGAAGGTCGGCGACGGCGTGACCGCGTACCGGGTCGGGGACGAGGTGTTCGGGTTCGCGTTGCCCCGGGCGCTGCGGGCCATGGCCGGCCCCCGCCCGTCGCTGGGCACCGGGGCGCTGGCCGAGTACGTGGTCGTGGAGGCGGACACCCCCTTCGTCGCCCACCGCCCCGCCGGACTGGACCCGGTGGCCGCCGCCGCGCTGCCCATCGTCGGCTCCACCGCGCTGGCCCTCCTGCACCACGCGGCGGTCCGACCGGGCGGGACCGTGCTGGTGATCGGCGCGACCGGCGGGGTCGGCACGGCCGTCCTGCCCCTGCTCGCCGCCGCCGGGGCCACCGTGCTCGCCACCGCCACCCGGGACGACGGTGACCTGCTCCGGAAACTGGGCGCCGCCGAGGTGCTCGACTACCGCGCGGCGGACCCGGTGGAGGAGGCGCTCCGGCAGTACCCGTCGGGGGTCGATCTGGTGGTGAACCTGGTGCTGCCCAGCGACGACCTGACCGGCCCGGCGCGGGCGCTGCGCCCCGGTGGCCGGCTGCTCACCATCACCTTCCCGCCGCCCGGCCCGGACGCGACCGGCCGCGACGACGTGACGGTGACCCTGGTCCTGGACATGGCGGGGGAGTACGGCGCGATGCGCGAGGTCGCCGGACACGCCGCCGCCGGTCGGCTCCGGGCGACGATCGGCCGCAGCCACCCCCTCGACGGGGCCGGCCGGGCCTGTGTGGAGTTCGCCCGGGAGCACACCACGGGCAAGGTCGTCGTCACGATGGCGTGACCCCTTGACGGGACCGTTAAGTTCCTTGCGTGGGTCGTCACATCCGCCGTTCCGGGCGGTCCCGTCTGATGGGCGCGCTCGTCACCGCCGCAGGTGTGCTCAGCGTCATCGCGCTCGTCACGTTGGGCATGCGCGCCGACCCGGCACCCGTCGGCATCAGCCCCGCCGCGACGGACGGCCCGCCGGCCGGCGACGTCGCGGCGCTCGGTCCGCAGCCGGTCGGGGCCCTGAGCCCACGGCCCTCCGCGTCGGCCCCGCCCACCCGGTCACCCTCCGCCGCGCCGACGTCCGCGAAGCCCTCGCCCACCCCCGAGTCGGTGTCGGTGCTGGTCGCGGGCTTCCGCGAGGAGGCCCGGTGGAGCGGCGGCTACTCCGGCACGGTCACGATCACGAACCGGAGCACGGCCACCGTCACCGGTTGGCGGCTGGTGCTCGCGATGCCGGCCGGCCACGAGGTGCGGGACGTCTCCGGCGCGGAGGAGGACGCCAGGGGCCGGACCGTGACGCTGACCCCGGAGTCGTGGACGGAGCGGATCGCGGCGGGGAAGTCGGTGTCGCTGCGGCTGACGCTGCGGGGCGGTTCCGGCGTGCCGTCGGTAACCGAGGTGACAGTGGGTTCGGGATCGCGCTAGGCTGGTGGCACAACACCATATGGGGATGACTGGTTTCGACTTCGTTCGTTGCGTCAGGGGAAGCGAGTCGAGATAGCCGACGTCAGCTCGTTAATCGTCGTCGGAAAACAATAAGCGCCAAGAATTCGCGCTCGAACTTCGCTCTCGCTGCCTAAGCGTTAGCCAAGTTCTGTCAGTCCGGGTTTGCCTTCGGCCCGGGTCCTGGCATCAGCTAGAAGGCTTACCAACCGAGCCCGGTGACGGGGTTCATGCGGGAAACCAAACAGTTACTGGGCCCGTCGTGCCAACTCGCTCACGAGATTGGCAGGGCCAAGTAGGGACATAGTGAGCTGCACTCGGAGAAGCCCTGGTTATACGACGGAGGACCCGGGTTCGATTCCCGGCATCTCCACGGCGCGACCCGCCACCGCCTGTAGGCACGCGGCACGGCAGGTCGACAGACGAACAGCGCGGCGCGCACCCCTCTTAAGGGCTGCAGCCGCGCTTTTCGCATCCCTCATCCCATATGCGTAGTTAGGTGTCAGACTTCGATGGATCCTAGACACTGGGCAATCATTCCGTCACTCTTGGTGAATATCTTTCGTCGCGAGGAGGTGTGCGATGGCTGTGATCACACGTGATACGGGGGTACTGGGGACCGCTCAGGCGTTGGAGGGGGCCGTCGCCGGCCGCGCGCCGGTCGAACAGCTGCACCAGCTGCTCAGCCACCTGCGCGTGACGCTCGCCGCGCACCCGGACTCGACCCGGACCGGCCCGTACGCGGAGATCCTCACCACCGCCCCGCACCTCGCCCGCCGGGCCGACCAGCTCGTCGCCGAACACGACCGGCTCGCCCTCGCGATCAGCGCCCTGTTCGAACGGCTGGAGGCCGGTCCGGGGCGCCGGTTCGCCAAGGAGGTCGCCGAGCTGTTGCGGATGCTGCGCGGGCACCAGCGGCGGGGCGCGCAACTGCTGCACGAGGCGTACACAGTGGATCTGGGGGGCGAGACGTGAGAAGGGCCCGTCGAGTACCCGGCTGAATTGTTTTTTCGGGTGTTTCCTGCCCATTGTTAATGACTGTTACGGTCTGCGAACGGCGTCCACGGAAACGCGCCGGACGAAATAGGCTTGGACGATGAGAGTGCTCGTCGTCGACGACGACCCGACGGTCAGCGACGTGGTCCGCCGGTACCTGGAACGCGCCGGCATCGAGGTCACCCTGGCCCCCGACGGCTCCACCGGGCTCGCCGCCGCCAAGCGGATCCGCCCGGACCTCGTCGTCCTCGACCTCATGCTGCCCGGGATGGACGGCATCGAGGTGGCCCGCCGGCTCCGCCGCGACGGCGACGTGCCCATCGTCATGCTCACCGCCCTCGGCGAGGAGTCCGACCGGATCCTCGGCCTCACCACCGGCGCCGACGACTACGTGACCAAGCCCTTCTCCCCCCGCGAACTCGTGCTGCGCGTCCAGTCCGTCCTCCGCCGGACGGCCTCCCCGGTCGAGGTCGTCGCCGAGACCCTCAGCCACGACACGCTCGTGGTCGACGTGGCCGGCCGGGAGGTGCGCCTCGACGGCAGGGAACTGCCGCTGACCGTGCGCGAGTTCGACCTGCTGGTGTTCCTGATGCGCAATCCCGGGCGCGCCTACCGGCGGTCCGAGCTGCTGGAACACGTGTGGGGCTGGACCTTCGGGGACCAGTCCACCGTGACCGTGCACGTGCGCCGGCTCCGGGAGAAGATCGAGTACGACCCGGCCGAGCCGGTGCTGATCCAGACCGTGTGGGGCGTGGGGTACCGGTGGGGGCCGGCCAATGGCTGAGCCGGACGCCGCCTCCGGGCGGGAGGTGACACCGTGAGGGACCTCCTCGGGGTCGTCGTGCTCGCGCTCGTCTGCTCGCTCGCCGTCGCGCTGCCCGGGGCGTTCGTGCTCAGCCGGCTGCGCCGCCGGGCCGTCGCCCTGCACGTCGGCGCCCTCGTCGCGCTCGCCGTCGCCGCCGTCGCCGCCGGGATCGTGGGCGCGGCCCTGGCGATGTTCATCAGTACCCACGACCTGACCGTGCTGCTCGTCGTCGTGGTCACCTCCGGGGTGGTCAGCGTCGCCGTCGCGCTCTGGCTCGGCCGCCGGTTCGCCGCCGACGCGATGTGGGCCGCCGAGGCCGAGAGCACCCGGCGCGAACTCGTCGCCTGGGTCAGCCACGACCTGCGGACCCCGCTCGCCGGCCTGCGCGCCATGGCCGAGGCGCTGGAGGACGGGGTGGTGGACGATCCGGAGACCGTCGCGGAGTACCACAAGAGGATGCGGTTGGAGACCGACCGGATGACCGGCCTCGTCGACGACCTGTTCGAACTGTCCCGGATCAACGCCGGCGCGCTCCGGCTGACCCTGGCCAGCGTCGCCCTCGGGGACGTGGTCTCCGACGCGCTGGCCGGGGCCGCGCCGATCGCCGGGGCCCGGCACGTCCGGCTGGAGGCCGCCGCCGGTGACTGGCCGGCCGTGCTCGGCAGCGAGCCGGAACTGTCCCGGGTGGTCGGAAACCTGCTGGTCAACGCGATCCGGCACACGCCCGCCGACGGGTCGGTGACGGTGACCGGGGGGCGGGACTCCGAGGGGGCCTGGTTGGCGGTGACCGACGGGTGCGGCGGGATTCCGGCGGACGACCTGCCGAGGGTGTTCGAGGTGGCGTTCCGGGGGGAGGCGGCGCGGACGCCGGGCGCGGCCGGGACCGGGCTGGGGAACTCGGCCGGGCTGGGGCTGGCGATCGTGCGGGGGCTGGTCGAGGCGCAGCACGGGCGGGTGGATGTGGCGAATGTGACGGGTGGGTGCCGGTTCGAGGTGCGGCTCGCGGCGCCGTGAGTGGGGTGGCGCGAGCCTCCGTGCGGCTGGCGGCGCGTGATCCGGGTGCCGGGGCCTCGCGCCCCGACGTGTTCAGTCGGGTGGACCCTGCCGGGCGACCCTGTGACGGTCGCCCGGCCCACGCGGGCCTACACGCAGGTGTGCTCCGGGGGCAGGGCCGACACCGTGCGCAGGACCAGTGACTTCATGCGTTCCGTGTTCTCCGCGAACACCCGGAACACCTCCTCCATCGTCACCGACTCACCCGCCGCCACCCCCGCGTCGTGGTCGGTGACCAGCGCGATCGAGGTGTAGCACAGCCCCAGTTCGCGGGCGAGGATCGCCTCGGGCATGCCGGTCATGTTGATGATGGAGGCGCCCTGGGCCGCGTACCACTGGGACTCGGCGCGGGTCGAGAACCGGGGGCCCTCGATCACGACCATGGTGCCGCCGTCGACGATGTCCACCTCGGCGGACTCCAGGACGGCCTTGCGGCCGGCGGGGCAGTACGGGTCGCCGAAGCTCGTGTGGTGCGCGCCCTCGTCGAAGTAGGTGCCCACCCGGGTGGTGGTGCGGTCGACCACCTGGTCGGGCAGGACGAACGTGCCCGGGCCGTGGTCGGGGCGCAGGCCGCCGACGGCGCACGGGGCGAGGATCTGGCGGACCCCCAGCTCACGCAGGGCCCAGAGGTTCGCCCGGTACGGGATCTTGTGCGGCGGGAACCGGTGATCCGTGCCGTGCCGGGGCAGGAACGCCACCGACCGGCCGGCCACCGTCCCGACCACGATCGGGTCGGACGGCTTGCCGTAGGGGGTGTCGAGGTCGTGCGGCGCGCCTTCGCCCTCGATGAGGGAGTACAGGCCGGAGCCGCCGATGACGGCGATGTCTGCGATCACGTACCCCAATCTAAAGCAGAAGATACGGAACCGGTCGCGGCGGTCGGCACGATAACCGTGCATGACAGCCGAACCGGGACCGCGGACAGCAGTCGGCACGGGGCCCGAACTCCCTGTGCCGACTGCTCGACCGCCCGCGGCCACAGGCGAGGACTGCGACGGGTGGCGTACCCGTCCGGTGGTTCTAGAAGGCCGCGATGACCGAGCCCGCGTACTTGTCCTCGATGAACTTCTTCACCTCGGGCGAGTTCAGCAGCTTCTTCAGCTTCTGGATCTTCGGGTCGTTCTCCTTGCCGGTCTTGGCGACCAGCAGGTTCGCGTACGGGTTGTCCTTGCCCGACTCCAGCGCCAGCGCGTCCTTCGCCGGCTTGAGGTTGGCCTCGATGGCGTAGTTCCCGTTGATCACGGCGAGGGACACGTCGTCGAGCGCGCGGGGCAGCTGGGCCGCCTCCAGCGCCTTGAACTTGAGCTTCTTCGGGTTGGACGTGATGTCCTTCTCCGTGCTCGCGTCCGGCTTGACCTCGATCAGCCCGTTGGCGGCGAGCAACTTGAGCGCGCGGCCACCATTGGTGTTGTCGGCGGGGATGGCCACCTCGGCACCCTCGGGAAGATCCTTCAGAGCCTTGACCTTCTTCGAGTACGCGCCCAGCGGCTCGATGTGCACCGCCGTGACCGGGGTGAGCTTCACGCCCTTCTTGGCGGCGAAGTCATCGAGGTACGGCTTGTGCTGGAAGAAGTTGGCGTCGATGTCGCCGGAGTCGAGGGCCACGTTCGGCTGGACGTAGTCGGTGAACTCCTTGACGGTGAGCTTCAGGCCCTCCTTGGGCGCGAGCTCCTTGGCGACGTAGTTCAGGATCTCGGCGTGCGGCACCGGGGAGGCGCCGACGACGAGCTCGTCCTTGCTGTCACCGGAGGAGCAAGCTGCGAGCCCGACGGTCGCGAGGGTGGCGGCGAGGATGCCGGTGATGATGCGACGGGACATTGCGTTCTCTCCTTGGTTGTTACTGGTGCAGCCGGTGGGGACCGGCGGCGGTTCGCGGTGGGACCGCGAAGACTGGGGTGTTCGGCTCGGGCCGCTGGCCGCGTTGGGCGGTGCGGGCCGTTTCGTGTCGGGCCGTTTCGCTTCGGGTGGTCAGCTCGGCCCTCGGCGGTCGAGGCGTCGGGCGAGGAGGTCGCCGCCCGACTGAATGGCCTGCACGAGCACGATGAGCAGCGCCACCGTGGCCAGCAGGATGTCGGTCTCGAAGCGCTGGTAGCCGTACCGCAGCGCCAGGTCGCCCAGGCCACCGCCGCCGACGACCCCGGCCATCGCGGAGTACCCGATGACGGCGACCACCGTGACCGTGAACCCGCGGATCAGGCTCGGCAGGGCCTCGGGCAGCAGAACCTTCGTGACCAGATGCCAGGTACGCATGCCGAGCGACCGCCCGGCCTCCAGCAGCCCCGGGTCGACCTCGTGCAGCGAGGACTCGACCAGCCGGGCGTAGAACGGGATCGCCCCGAGCGCCAGCGGCACGATCGCCGCCTCCGGGCCGATCGTGGTGCCGACGACCGCCCTGGTCAGGGGCATCACCAGGATGAGCAGGATGATGAACGGCAGCGACCGGCCGGCGTTGACGATCGCGCCGAGCGGGCGGGCGATCGGCTTCGGGGCCAGGGTGAGGAAGACGCCGAGGGGGATGCCGCCGAGGACCGCGAGCGCGGAGGTGGCGGCGACCATCTCCAGGGTCTCTACTGTGGCGGGGCCGAGGAGGTCGATCACGACTGGGGACCGTTCGCCTCGGAGCGGGCCGCCGGGCCGGGAGCCGGGCGCGGGGTCAGGGCGTCGGCGTGGTCGGACTCGATGCGGCCGGTTGCGGCTTCCGCGGTCGGCCGGTCCGTCGCCAGGCTGGTCGCGCCGGGCACCAGCGCCGCCGCGGCTCCGGCCGGGGCCTCGGAGCGGGCCGTGAACTCCGCCGTGGTTTCGGTGGAGACGATCCGGCCGGCCTCGATCACCGACACCGTGTCGGCCACCTGGCGGATCACCCCGTGCTCGTGCGTGATCAGCAGGATCGTGAGGTTCAGTTCGCGGTTCAGGTCCCGCAGCAGCCCCAGGATCGAGGTGGTCGTCTCCGGGTCGAGCGCACTGGTCGCCTCGTCGGACAGCAACACGTGCGGCTCGGCGGCCAGCGACCGGGCGATCGCGACCCGCTGGCGCTGCCCACCGGACAACTGCGCCGGGTACGCGCCCGCCTTGTCGGCCAGGCCCACCCGGTCGAGCAGCTCGGCCACCCGGCGGCGCTGCTCACCCTTGGTGCGGCCCGCGAGTTCGAGCGGCAGAGCGACATTCGCCGCGACGGTACGCCGCTGGAGCAGGTGGTACTGCTGGAAGATCATGCCGATCCGCCGGCGCGCCCGGGCCAGGTCGCCCTCGCCCAGACTGGTCAGCTCCTGCCCGAACACGGTCACGGTCCCCGCTTCCGGACGCTCGAGAACATTCACGGTGCGTAACAGGGTCGACTTGCCGGCGCCGGAGCGGCCGAGGATGCCGTAGACCTCGCCGGGGGCGACGTCGAGGTCCACGCCGTCGAGGGCGGCGTGGGCGCCGTACCTCTTGGTGATGTTCCTGATCTTGATCATGGGATTTCCTGAAATGACGGATATTGGAGCCGCAAGGCTCCGCCATGGGCGGTCAGGCAGGGTGGGGATGCGCCTCAGCGGCGCGAAGACTTCACGGAGAGTGCAGGCGGGGCGCGACTTAGAGTCGGCAGCTGCACATTCGACAGGCGCGCGGCGTCATCACACCGACGACCATACGGTCGAGGTGCGGACGGGTGCGCAGGGCTGTCATGGTGGCAAGTCTAGGCACCCGAACCGGACTCACGTAACTCATCGTGAGCGGCCTCACGAAACCCGGCGACCCGTGGTCGCCGCTCCAGGCCGGGTGGACAGGCCGGCAAGGTCGGGATGCCGGGCCGAACCCGACAGGGTGGTCATGGCGATCAGGCCAGGGTGCCGGGCCGCTACCGGCAGGGCGGTCGGGTCGATCGCGTCGGGGTGTCGGTCGATCCCGATCGGCTGCCCATGCCGAAGTGCCGGGCCGCTCCAGGTGGGGTGGTCGCGCCGGGTTGTCGGGGTCGATCCCGATCGGGCTGTCGCGGCGACCATGCCGAAATGCCGCCCCGCTGCGGCGGGGTGGTTGGGGCCATCGCCCGGGTGCTGGGTCGCGCCCCGACGGGACGGTTGGGTCACCATCGGTCCTCCCCGCGAGACGGGACCCGTGCCGCAGCGTGCCGCCGTGGTTCCGGGGAGTGTTCCCGAGGAAACGGTGAGTATCGATGAGAAGGTCCCGGGTCGACAACGCTCGAGCCTGTTTTCTGTCGCAGAATCTCCGAAGACCCTCTCCCGTTTGGCCGCCTCGAACGCTAGGTTCGCTGTATGCGGCACGAACCGGACACGACCGGAGGGATGGCGGTGGAGTTGCTGGCTGGCCGGCTGCTCGTCGCCTCCCCGATGCTGCGCGACCCCAACTTCGAGCGCACCGTCGTCCTGCTCGTCAGCCACGACCAGACGGGCGCCCTGGGCGTCGTCCTCAACCGGGCCACCGAGGTCCGCGTCCTGGAGGTCCTGCCCGCCTGGGGCCGGCTCGCGGGGGAGCCCGGGGTGCTGTTCGAGGGCGGTCCCGTGCAACCCGAGGCCGCTATCTGCCTGGCCCGCACCCGGCCGGACGCGAAGGAGCTCCCCGGCTTCCTGCCCATCCACGCCGGGGTCGGCACCGTCGACCTGTCCGGTGATCCCGACGGCCTGGGCGAGCAACTGCTGGGCCTGCGGGTCTTCGCCGGGTACGCGGGCTGGGGCGCCGGCCAGGTCGAGAACGAGATCGCCGAGGGCTCCTGGTTCGTGTACGACGCGCTGCCGGGGGACCCGTTCATGCCGCGCCCGGATGATCTCTGGGCGATGGTGCTGCGCCGCCAGGGCGGGCTGACGGCTGCTCTCGCGCACTATCCGGCCGATCCGACGCTGAACTGATCATTTGCCCCGGTGTGGGGTGGGGGTCGCCCCGAGTTCGCGTGGTGGGGGGTGGCTGTGTAATATTGCCCAGGCGAACGCGGAAGCGGACGTGGCAAGGGGCTGTGGCGCAGCTGGTAGCGCACCACACTGGCAGTGTGGGGGTCAGGGGTTCGAGTCCCCTCAGCTCCACCCTTGTGAGGAACGACCGAGGCTCTGATCCAACATTCGGATCAGAGCCTCTTTTGCTGACCCTGGAACCTCAGCCTGACGAGATCCTTCACGACGAGCGGCCTCCCGGGCAGCAGTACTCGCACGGTTGCCGCAGCTGGGCGATCGCCTCGGCCGTGGGCATCCAGGTCTGGTCGCTGGGGATTCCGCCCCGGCGGACCACGGCGCCCTGTCCTCGGCGCATGCCCCGGCAGTCCCGGACGACGTGGAACGCCGAGCCGCCGTCGGAGACGATGACCTGTCTCGGCAGGCCGTCCTGGCGGGGTTTGCAGTCGAAGCACCACGCGATCGGACCGCCGTGTCGGCATTCTTCCTCGTTCATGGGGACATGATGCTCGACTGTGGAGTCCGCCGCTGCCCCGAACTCGGACGCGTGCGCCGGCCCGGTTGGCTGCCGTGGGCCAGCGGAGGTCTGGGAGCCCCGGCGGCGTCCCGGACTCAGCGCGGCCCGTGCTCGCGCCGGCTCGGGCGGGGCGGGGCCGTCAGCGGATCAGCCGGCGTTCCATGGCTGTGGTGACCGCCGCCGTGCGCGAGTCCACGCCCAACTTCCCGAAGATGTGCACCAGGTGCGTCTTCACCGTCGCCCGGCTGATGAACAACCGCCCCGCGATCTGCTCATTCGTCAGCCCCTCCGCGAGCAACTGGAGGATCTCCACCTCACGCGGACTCAACGTCACCCCCGGCTCCCGCACCCGCCGGGCCAGCCGCGAAGCCACCGGCCCGGACAACACCGTCTCCCCGGCGGCAGCCGCCCGCACCGCCCGGAACAGCTCCTCCGGCGGAGCGTCCTTCAACAGATACCCGGTCGCCCCGGCCGCGACCGCCCGCACGATGTCGGCATCGGTGTCATAGGTGGTCAAAATCAGAACACGAGGGGGGTACGCCAGCGCGAGCACCCTTTCCGTCGCCGTCACGCCGTCAATACCCGGCCCGAGCTGCAGATCCATCAGCACGACATCGGGGCGCAGCGCGGCGGCGAGCGCGACCCCCTCCTCGCCCGTACTCGCCTCCCCGATCACCTCCAGGCCAGGCTGCCCGGTGAGTAGCGCACGTAGGCCGGCGCGTACCACGGGATGGTCGTCCACCAGAAGAACTCTCATGCCGCACCACCCGTCGGGACCGTGCGCGGCACCCGCAACGGGAAGCTGCGTCGCCAGCGGCGTGGCACGCCGGTGGCGCGGCCAATGGGACGCCAAGGGCCGGTCATGCCGCACCACCCGTCGGCACAGTGACAGCGATGGCCGTGCCCTCGCCAGGGGCGCTCTCCACCTCGACGGTTCCGCCGAGCAGAGCCACCCGCTGCCGCACCGCGTCGAGCCCGAACCCACGCCCGGGCGAGGACCGCACAGCACCAGGATCAAACCCGACCCCGTCGTCCCGCACATCCAACGCCACCGAATCCGGCAGATACGTCAACGTCACCGCCACCCGCCCGGCCCGAGCGTGCTCGGCCACATTCGCCAACGCCCCCTGCGCGACCCGCAGCAACGCGACATCGATCTCCCCGCCGAGCGGATACGGCTCGCCCTCGACGGTCAGACTGCACGGGGCGACAGCCCCCGGCGCGGGCAAACCGTCCGCCCCTGAGGCCGCGCACAGCCGCCGCAGCGCCGCCACCAACGTCTGTTCCGTCAAAGCGCTGGGAGTCAGATCCGCCACGACCCGCCGTGCCTCCACCAGATTCTCCCGAGCCACCGCCGAAGCCTGCCGCACATGCCCCCGCGCCACCTCCGGAGCGGTGACCCAGTCCCGATCAGCGGCCTGGAGCAGCAGATTCATACTCGACAACCCCTGGGCGAGCGTGTCGTGGATCTCCCGCGCCAGCCGCTGCCGCTCATCGAGAACCCCGGCCCGGCGTTCGCTCACGGCGAGAGCCTCACTGGTGCGGGCGAGGCGGAGGTACGCGGCCGTCGCGATCGTGGCCACCGCCACCGGGGCGAGGACGAGGCTGGGGTCGAACCGGTCGGCGAGCCGGAGCTGGGCGAGGACCACGGCGGCGGTCAGTCCGGCCGCGACCGCCACGGCCGCCGAGGTGGCCAGGTGGCCGAGGGCGACGAAGAGGAGGGGTACCGCGCACCAGGCGAAACTCGGGGCCAGCAGGACCAGGACGAGCCAGCCGGTGAGCATGCCCGCGAGCCACGGGGTGCGGGGGACGGGCCAGAGCACGCCGATGCTGTAGGCGACGGCCAGGGCACCGGCCAGGCCGAGGATCAGGGGGGCCTCGCCGGACAGGCCGTGCCGGGCGACGTAGCGCGAGGCGGACGCGGCCAGCAGCAGGTAGAACCCGGCGTGCATCCAACTGCGCATGGCCCCAACATAGATCGGCCCGAGGGGATGACATCAACCATTGGGTTGATTCGGGGACCCATCCTCCGCACCAGGTGCGGCCGGCCCCGCCCGGGCAGACTCGAACCCATGATGAACCGACGCACAGCAGTTCTGGGTACCGTAGCCGGCCTCGCCACCGTCGTCGCCTCCACCGGCGTCGCCCTCGCGGCGAACGACCCGGCCCCGGCGTCCGCGAAGAAGTCCCCGATCACCCAGTCCACCCAGGTCCTGACCATCGACGCCGCCAGCCGGGCCGCGTCGAAGGCACTCGAAGCCGCGGCGAAGGGCGGGCACCGGGTCACCGTCGTGGTGATGGACCGTTCCGGGGTCGTGCGGGTGACCCTGCACGGTGACGGGGCCGGGCCGCAGACCGACGAGTCGGCGAAGCGGAAGGCGTTCACGGCCGTGTCGTTCGGGCAGCCGACCTCGGCGCTGGTGGCCCGGGCCGGGGGCACGAACCCCTCGGTGCGCGACATCCCGGGGACGTTGTTCCTGGCCGGTGGCGTGCCGGTCACCGTCGACGGGGTGGCTGTCGCGGCGATCGGGGTCGGCGGGGCGCCGAGCGGGGACCTGGACGAGAAGTACGCCCAGGCGGGAGTCGACGCGCTCCGCTAGAACCATTTTCCGGGTACGGGTCGCCGGAGGTCGCCATCGGCCTCCGGCGCGAGCCCGCACCGCGCGCCGCGTTGTGGTGTCCTGCGGGCGCGCGTCGCAAGAAGGGACCCGCTTCGCCACCTCAACATCAGTCGCTGGCCCCCCACGCCAATCGTCCCGGCCCACTAGTCCTGGCACGCAGGGTTTCGTGCGAGCCGCGCGGTGCCTGGCGGCGGTTCTCTCGGCGCGCGCCGGGCGGTGGGTCAGAGGGTCCAGTAGCCGATGTCGCGGGCGCCCAGGGTGTCGCGGACCGCGATCCGGGCGCCCTTCGAGGCGCCCTTGGGGACGTCGAAGACCACGGTGCCGGAGACCTGCGCGCCGGCCTTCAGGTCGACGGACTCCAGGGCGGGCGGGAACATCGACGTGGTCGGGGTGCCCTTGGTGCCGTCGCGGGACACGATCCCGAAGTTGAACGGGTTCGCGTGGTACTTGCCGGCCTTGCACTCGATGACGATGTCGACGACGACGTACTCGCCGCGGGGCTTGTCGAACTCGTGGCTGCCCGTGGTCGAGACGCGCGCCGAGCGTACGGTGACGACGATCTCGGAACGGTCGCCGAGGAGGGTCGAGTCCAGGGTCAGTGGCTGGGACACCGGCACCGTGGCGGTCTTGTCCAGGCTGACCGAGGGGCGCGGTTCCGGGGTGAGGCCCCCGTCGGAGCAGCCGGCGGACAGGAGGATCAGGCCGGCGAGGCCGAGGGCGGCCACAACCTTGCGCATGGGAGTCCTTGCGAGGAGAGAGGGCGGTTCGCGTGTGACATTGTGGACTGTATACACGCTTAAGGGAAAGCGCTCCCAGCGTGATCGAAACGCCACTTGTTCCTCCACTGAAGACAGCGAATGACCGTCGATGTCGTCGTACCCCTCTGAGTTGTCGTGTTGTGGCCATGTCCACTTGCTGAACGTGGCAACCAGGCCGGTACCCATCGGATCCGGGTTTGACTCGGGGCATGCGAACTCTGCGAAACAGACTGTGCGGCGCGGCCCTGGTGGCCCTCGTCGCCGGCTCGCTGCCCACCATCGGCACCCCCGCGCACGCCACCCCCGGCGCGGCCCCATCCGCCCTGGTCACCGCGATGCAGCGTGATCTGGGGCTCACCGCCGCGCAGGCCGAGGCCCGGATCGTCCATGAGGAGCGCGCCGGTCAGACCGACAAGCGGCTCCGGGCCAGCCTGGGCGGGGCGTACGCCGGCACGTGGCTGTCGGCGGACGCGACCGTCACGCACGTCGCCGTCACCACCCAGGAGGCCGCCGAGCTGGTCCGCGACGCGGGGGCCGAGGCGACCGTCGTGGCCTACAGCGCCGCCGACCTGCGCGGGGTCCAGGAGAGCCTGGACAAGGAGTTGGGCTCCGCCGGGCTGCCGGTCGTCGTCACGTTCGTGGACGTGGCGGCCAACCGGGTCGCGGTGCACGCCCGGCCCAAGCTGGTCGGGGACGTCCGGGCCGTGGTGCTCGCCAGCGGGGTACCCGTCGGGGCCGTGTCCGTGGTCGGGTCCGCCGAGGCCCCCGCCCCGACGGCCGACGTGATCGGCGGCAACCGGTACGACATGCAGGGCGGGTGGTGTTCCGTCGGGTTCGCCGTCGACAACGGCGGGTTCGTCACCGCCGGGCACTGTGGGACCCCCGGGACGGCCACCAGCTCGCCGTCGGGCACGTTCCAGGGCTCGCGGTTCCCGAACGACGACTACGCGTGGGTGGCCACGCCGGGCCACACGCCCCGGCCGTGGGTCAACAACTACGCGGGCGGGCACATCGCCGTGAAGGGCTCGGCCGAGGCGGTCGTCGGCTCCTCGGTGTGCCGGTCGGGCGGGAAGACCGGGCTGCACTGCGGCGTGATCACGGCCTGGAACTCCTCCGTCACGTACCCCCAGGGCACGGTCTTCGGGGTGATCCGGACCAACGTCTGCTCCGAGCCGGGCGACTCCGGCGGCGCGCTGGTCTCCGGCCAGCAGGCCCAGGGCGTCACGTCCGGCGGCAGCGGCAACTGCTCGTCCGGCGGGGTCACGTACTTCCAGCCGGTGAACGAGATCCTCACCGCGTACGGGCTGACGCTGAGCGTCGACACCTATGTTCCCCCGGTGGTCACCGACCACGCGCCGATGGGCAGCCTCGACGCCGTCACCGCGCAGGCCGGCGGGCTGTGGGTCGCCGGGTGGGCCGCCGACGAGGACATGGCGCCGCGCACCACCCCGGTCCGGATCGACATCTCCGTGGACGGGCACGGCACGCCCCGGCTGACGGCGAACCAGAACCGGCCGGACGTCGGCGCGTACCTCGGGCCGGACTACGGGCCCAACCACGGGTTCTCCACCACGTTCTCGCTGGCCAACGGGCCGCACACCGTCTGCGCCTGGGCGCGCAACTACCGGCCCCCGGGCGCCACCGGCTACGAGCCGCCGTCGACCGCCCTCGGCTGCCGGACCGTCACCGTGGGCGCGCCGGTGACCGGCGGGCCGCTGTCGAGTGAGTACTCGAACCTGTGCCTCGACGTGACCGGCGGCATCGAGGACAACGGCACCCGGGTGCAGCTGTACACGTGCAACGGGACCGCCGCGCAGCGCTGGACCGTGGCCTCCGACGGCACGCTGCGGGTGTACGGCGGCAAGTGCCTGGACGTCATCGACTTCGGCACCGGCAACGGCGCGCCGTTCCAGATCTGGGACTGCCACGGCGCGGCGAACCAGGTGTGGGAGGTCCGGCCGGACGGGGTGCTGTTCAACGCGAACGCCGGCAGGTGTGTGGACAACCTCGGGTACGGCACGACCAACGGGTCCCCGGTGGGGCTGTGGGACTGCAACGGGGCGTCCAACCAGCGGTGGCGGCTCCCGATCTAGCCGCCACGGTGCCGGCTTCCGGCGGTGGGCGCCGTGCCCGGCTCGGGTCGGCACGGTGCCCGGCTCGGGTCGGCACGGTGCCGGGCACGGTGCGGCTCCGGTCGGCACCGTGCCCGGCTTCCGGCGGGCCGGCGCGGGACGGGTGCCTCCACGGCGGGGCGCCCGTCCCAATTTTTGGAGCGGAACGCTTCGTTCCGATGATAGGGTGCGGGGCATGACTGCACCCCTGAGTGGTCGCAAGGCCCAGGCCGCGCTCAACGACCAGCGCATCCTCGAAGCGGCCCGCGCGGTCTTCCTAGCCGACCCGAACGCCCCGATCTCCGCCGTCGCCGAGGCGGCCAACGTCGGGATCAGCGCGTTGTACCGCCGGTACGCCAGCAAGGAGGACCTGCTGCACACCCTCGCCACGGACGGCCTGGACCGGTACCTGGCGGAGGCCGGGCGGTGCCTGGCGGACGAGGGGGACGCGTGGGCGGCGTTCGCGGAGTTCATGGAGCGGTGCGTGGACGCCGGGACCAGCTCGCTGACGGCGCGGCTGGCCGGCAGTTTCACCCCGAGCGACGCGCTGAACCAGGCCGGCCGGCGCGCGGGGGAGCTGACCTACGCGATCATCGCCCGGACCATCGCCGGGGGCGGCCTGCGGCCCGACATCCTGGTCGGCGACCTGTCGCTCATCTTCGAGCAGCTCCAGACCGTCACCGTCGGGGACGCCGACCGGGTGCGGCAACTGCGCCGGCGCTACCTCGCCCTGTACCTCGCCGCGCTCCGCGACCCCGACGCGCCACCGCTACCGGGGCCGGCCCCCGACTGGGCCGAGCTGAGCGGACGGTACGCGCGATGACCGTGCTGACCACCCGCGACCTCAACCGGGCCCTCCTCGCCCGCCAGCACCTCGTCGACCGGGTCGCCATGCCCGTCCCCGACATGGTCGAGCACCTCGTCGGGCTCCAGGCCCAGGCCCCGCTGCCGCCGTACTTCGGACTGTGGTCCCGGCTGACGGACTTCCGGCCCGCCGACCTGTCCGACCTGATCGCCGACCGCACCCTGGTCCGGGGCACCCTGATGCGCGGCACCCTGCACCTGGCGAGCGCGCGGGACTACCTGGCCGTCCGGCCGGCGCTGCAGGGGATGCTGGAGAAGGCGCTGCTGAGCACGTACTCGAAGAAGCTCGCCGGTCTGACCCGCGACGAGATCGCCGCCGCCGGCCGGGCCGCGGTCACCGGCCGGGCGGCCACCCCGGCGGAGATCGGCAGGGCGCTGCTCGAACACTGGCCCGGGTACGACCACCAGGCGCTGTCCAACGCCGCCCGGATGTACGTGCCGATGGTGCAGACCCCGCCGCGCGGGCTGTGGGGCGCGTCCGGCCAGCCCCAGTTCAGCACGGTGGAGGACTGGATCGGCGCGCCCGTGGCCGCCGACACCGCGCCGGACGAGCTGGTGCTGCGCTACCTCGCCGCGTTCGGCCCGGCCACCACGAAGGACATCCAGGCCTGGTCCTGGCTGACCGGGGTCAAGGCGATCGTGGACCGGCTCCGCCCCCGGCTGCGGACGTTCCGCACCGAGTCCGGGGCCGAACTCCTCGACGTGCCCGACGCGCCGCTGCCCGGCGGGGATCTGCCGGTCCGGCCCCGGTTCGTGGCGGCGTTCGACAACCTGATCCTGTCGCACTCCGACCGGTCCCGGATCCTCGACGACGGCCACCGCAAGCGGATCTTCACGGTCAACGGGCTGATCCCGGCCACCGTCCTGGTCGACGGGTTCGTGGCTGGCACCTGGCGGATCGCCGACGGGGTGCTCCTGGTCGACACGTTCGAGGAACTACGGCCGGCCGACCGGGAGGCGTTGGCGGCGGAGGGCGCCGGCCTGTTGGCGTTCGCGGAGGCCGGTACCGACAAAGTGGAATTTTCCCATGCCAACTAGGGTGGGTTTCCTAGCGATTTAGTGTGATTTGGTCTTATGGTGCCGTAAACGACCTACGGGGGAAGCCATGAGATCTACGCACACGAAGGTGTTCACCGCGCTCGCCGTCACCCTGCTCGGCGTCCTGCTGACCGGGGCCCCGGCGGGCGCGGTCGGGACCGACACCGGGGGCTCGCGCGTGGCCTCCCCGGCCCGCGACGAGCCCTGCGACCTGAGCCTGGTCCGCAAGGAGACCCAGAAGCCGACGCCCGTGCCCGGCTTCCCCAAGCAGCGCGAACGCAAGCACACCCTGTCGGTCACCAACAACGGCCCCGAGGAGTGCTTCTACACGCTGGGAGACACCCTGCAGATCCCGCCCAGCATCACGCTGGTGTCCTCCGGAGTCGTCGGCGACGGCGGGCGGGTCGAGAGCCCCGGCGGCTGGAACGGCACCACCCAGACCACCATCGCCCAGGACGAGGCGATCGACCCCGGCGCGACCCACGTGTGGACGGTGACCTACCGGTACAAGTTCAAGTAGCGGCCCCGGGCCTCAGCGCAGGACGTTGACGGCCCGGGCCACCACCAGCGCCGCCGTGACCAGCGAGATCGCCGACTGGCCCATCATGGTGAGCTTCGCCCACCGCGACAGGGGCATCGTGTCCGTCGGGCTGAACGCGGCGGCGTTGGTGAACGACACGTACAGGTAGTCCATGAACTGCGGGTGCCAGCCCTCCCGGGCCAGCTCCGGCGTCGACATCTGCGGGAACAGGAAATCCGGATCGGGGCACCGGCCCTTCGCCCGCGCGGCCGGGCCGCCCCGGTCCAGCTCCCAGAACCACAGCGCGAACACCACCACGTTCGTCAGCCAGACCCCGGCGCCGTTCAGCAGCAGCACCGCCGGGTCGCTCGGCGCGTGGCCCGTCGCGATCATCCAGACCAGCCGGGCCGCCGCCCACGCCGTGATCAGGCTCGCCACGCCGATCAGCGCCAGGCTCGCCGTCCGGATCAGCGCCGACTCCCGGACGAACCGCGACGGGTTCGCCACCACCAGCACCGCCAGCAGCACGCACTCCACCCCGGGCAGCAGCCACCACGGCTGGAACGTCAGCTCCCGGTTCAACGCGACCTGCGCGGCGATCATCACCGCGATGGCGGCACTCGCCGCGAACCGGTTCTCGCCCGGATGCGGGTCCGCCGACCAGGTCGTCATGGGCTCCATTGTCACCCCGGATCCGGGGACTTGTCGGTGCCCGCTGCTAATCTCCGCAGATCAGGGAGGACACCCACGTGACGGAGCTCGCCGAACGGCTGCGCTGGCTGCGGGGCGGGGCCGCGCCGGTGCGGTACACCGCCCGGACCATCGCCGCGCTCACCGCCAACCCCGGCTGCGCCCGGCGCGGGCTGCTCGACGCGGCCGGCGTGGACAAGAAGGCCCTCGCGGACCGGCTCGGCCACCCCGCGCGGTTCGGCCAGTCCCGGTTCGCGATCACCCGCACGCTCGGCTTCGAGGCCCGCCTGAAAGCCGACGGGTACGCGGAACTGCTGGCCGCCGTCGCCCTCGACGGCGCGCGGGTCGTCACCGTCGAGCTGACCATCGACATCGCCGGCGAGCCCGCCGCCCTCGAACCCGACCTGGTCCTGCTGCGCGCCGCCGGCCGGCTGCACGTCGTCCAGGTCAAGTCGTTCGCGGTCGTCGACGGCCAGGCCCCCGGGGACAAGGTCGCCGCCGCCGCGCGCCAGGCCGCCGTGCACGTCCTGGCCCTGCGCCGCCTCGGCCACGACACCAGCCACGAGGTGTACCTGGTGTGCCCGGAGAACTTCTCCAACGCCCCCGTCGCGAACCTCGTCGACGTCCGGCGCGAACTCGGCGTCCTCGAACGCCAGCTGGCCCGCCTGACCCGGGTGTCCGACCTCGCCGAGGGGCTGCCCGACGGGGCCACGGCGGAGGAGGCGGTGGAACGCGTGCCCGCGCGGTACGCGCCCGAGTGCCTCGCGGCCTGCGAGCTGGCGTTCTACTGCCGGCAGGAGGCCCGGTGCGCGGGGGAGACCGACACGCTGGGCCGGTCGGTGCGCGACGCGGTCGGCGGGGTGGCGACGGTGGCGGAGGTGCGGGCGCTCGCCGCCGGGGGTGCCTCGGCGGAGCATCCGGAGATCGCGGAGCTGCTGGCCACGGCGCGGACGTTGCGCGCGGAGGCGACCTCGTGACGCGGCCCGGTCCTGTGGGCCGCACGGCGGAGGGTGGCCGGTGAGTCTGTTCGCGGCGTTGGCCAAGGTGGACGCGCTCGCCGTCGGCCGGGCGCAGCCGATCGCGGGCGTCCGGCACGTGTACCTCAGCGGGCGGCCCCTCGTCCTCATCCCGTTGGCGTTGGCGGGGGAGGCGGCGGCGCCCCTGGCGATGATGCTCGGCACCGACCGGGCGGATCCCCGGCTCCTCGTGGTGCCCCAGCCCCGGGACCGCGCGCTCCGGGCCGCCTTCTTCGACGACCTGTCCCGGGTGGTGACCGCCCTCGTCGGCGACCTGGCCACCACGCCGGAGCAGGAAACCCCGGAGACGGGTACCCAGGGGAGCGGCCTTTCCCTGGTTTCCGACTCCGGCGGCGAGCACCCGGGGGCTCCCGGCCCGCTGGGATCCGACGGGGCCCGGCCGGTGACCGTGGTGCCTTCGGGGCTGGAACCTGACGTTGCCCAGCCGGCCGGTGCCGCCGCTGACGAGCTGGCCGGCCCCGACGTGCAGGTCCTCGTCCCCAACCGGTCCGGCGTCGACTTCCTCCGCCTCCTCGGCCGCGCCACCCGGTTCCGCGACGGCGACCGGATCGGCCGCTGGCTGACCTTCCTCGCCGACCGCTCCGAGCACCCCGACTCGTGCCTCCTCCTCCCGGTCACCGAGGCCCTGACCGGCCACTGGGCCACCGGCCAGAGCGCCGTCGAGGACGCGCACCTCGCCTCGGTCCTCGCCTGGATCGACGGCGCCCCCGAGCAGGTGGTTCCCGACGAGGCCGCCTCCACGGCCGGCCCGCAGACCGACCCCGACTTCGACAACAAGGTCCTCGCCCCGCTGATCGACGCGTACGACGCCGGCGACCCCGAGGCCGCCCCCCAGATCGCCAAGGCCGTCGGCGCCCTCCTCGAACCCGTCTGGGCCCAGGTCTGGCACGCGGTCGACCTGCTCCGCGCGCTGCCGGAGGCCCGGAGCGTGCCGGAGCGCTGGCTGTGGGACGTGTCGGAGTACGCGGGCTTCGTCGCCGGCCACCTGCCCCAGCCGGTCCGCGACTCCCCGGTGGCCGCCGCCGCGCGCCTCGACCGGCTCGAACGGACCCAGGCCCGGGTCGAGGCGCAGCGCGCGTTCGACGATCCGCTGGTGATGGCGGGCCACCAGCTGACCGGGGCCGCGTTCCGGGGCACGGTGGTGGCCACGGAGCCCGACCGCAAGGAGGGGCGCAAGCTCCGGCCGCGGATCACGGTGGAGACGGTCCGGCCCGTGCACCTGCGGGGGGCCGTGACCAGTCCCGCCCGCCGCGCGCAGGCTGCGGAGATCACCGAGGTCGACGGTCTGCGGGTGGTGCTGACCCTCACCAGCGGCATGGGGCGCGGGGCGGTGCCGGCGGCGGGCAGCGTGCCGGAGGTGGGCGAGGAACTCGTGTACACGTCCCTGAGCGAGACGTTCCAGCGCCCGGCGGCGTTCCCCGACGAGACCCCCTGGACCCACGGTGGCTGACCGGACCTTCGAGGTGACCCGTGGTTGAGGCGATCCTGGCCGACCTGACCGGTACCACCCACCGTGGTGTCGTGGTCGACTCCCCGCCCGGGGCCGGCAAGTCCACCCTGGTGGTCCGCGCGGCCCTGCACCTCACCGGCGACCTGATGATCGTCGCGCAGACCAACGAGCAGGTCGACGACCTGATCGACCGGTTGGCGACGAAGGACCCGACGGTCACGATCGGCCGGCTGTCCTCCTCGGCGTACCGGCCGTCGGAGCGGGTGACCAGGGACAACGTCCGGATCGGCCAGAAGGTCGCCCAGCTCGACGGCGCGCGGGTCACCATCGCGACGGCCGCGAAGTGGGGCACCCTGACCGAGGGTTCGTGGCCGTGGGCGATCGTGGACGAGGCGTACCAGATGCGGTCCGACGCTCTGTTGCGGATCGCGCCCCGGTTCGAGCGCGCGCTGTTCGTCGGCGACCCGGGGCAGCTGGATCCGTTCTCCACGGTGGAGGCCGAGCGCTGGTCGGGGCTGTCCTGGGACCCGTTGCAGAGCGCGGTGTCCGTGCTGCTCCGGCACAACCCCGACCTGCCCGTGCACCGGCTGCCGGTCTCCTGGCGGCTGCCGGCCTCGGCGGCCCCGGTGGTCGCGGAGGCGTTCTACCCCTTCACAGGCTTCTCTTCGGGTACGGGTCCGGACGACCGCCGCCTCGACCTCGGCCCCGGCGCGGACACCCCCCTCGACCGGGCGCTGGACCTGGCCGCCGACACCGGCTGGGCCCTCTACGAGCTGCCGGCCCGGCACGCGATCCGCACGGACACCGAGGCCGTGGACGCGGTCGCCGACCTCGCGGCCCGCCTGCTGGCCCGGGGCGCGGTCGGGCACTCCGAGCAGGGCTCGCACCCGCTGACCCCGGCCCGGGTGGCGATCGGGGCGGCGCACCGCGACCAGGTGGCGGCGATCCGCGCGGCGCTCGCCGACCGGGGCGTGGACGTCACGGTGGACACGGCGAACCGCCTCCAGGGCCGCGAGTACGACGTGACGATCGTCCTGCACCCGCTGTCCGGCCGGCGGGACGCGACGGCGTTCCACCTGGAGTCGGGGCGGTTGTGCGTCCTGGCGTCGCGGCACCGGCACGCGTGCCTGGTCGTGGCGCGGGCGGGGATCGCGGAGCTGCTGGACGCGCATCCGGCGGCGGGGCCGGTGGCGCTGAACGTGCCGGTGAAGTTCCCGGACGGGTGGGCGGCGAACCAGACGATGATGACCCACCTCGACGCCCACCGCGTCCCGTCCGCCTGACGGACGCGTCCGCCGTCAGGCGCGGAAGCTGACCTCGGTGCCGTCGCCGCGCCGCAGCTCCCCGCGCCGTACGTAGTCCCCCAACGCCCGTTCCAGTTGCGCGTCCCCCCAGTCCGCCAGCAGCCACAGCCGCCCGCTGAGCGCCGCCTCCGTGACGAGGGTCAGCAGGCCGGCCGCCGTGTGCGGTTGGCCGGTCAGTTCGGCGCGGCGGATCAGGCGTTCGAAGAGCTGTTCGCAGCGGCGGAGCTGGGCGAGGCTGAGTTGGCGGCGCTGGATCGGGTCCGGGTACTCGACGAACTGGTAGAGCGACAGGCTGGCCCGGGTGTGGTGGAACAGGTCCTCGCCCCGGCCCCGGGTCTCCTGGATCTCCTGGTAGAGCCGGTTCTCCTTGACCGCGAAGCGTTCGTCGTCGCCGGGGCGTTCGGAGTGTTTGCTGGCGGCGACGGCGAGGATGCCGATGCCGGCGAGCGGGGCGAGGAGGCAGAGCAGGGTGCCGTCGCCGGTGGACGCGGAGTAGAGCACCGTGACGAGGGCGAGCAGGCCCGCGGTCACCGCGGTGGTCCGCGCCGCCGTCCGCATCGCAGACCTCCCAGTCATCGAGTGCTGTCCACATTAGGAGTCCGGACGAATTCCGGCCACCCGGTTGTGTCCGGCCGGGGCGGCGGGCACCCCGACCGGTGACGACTCCTGGCTGCGGCGCCCTCGCCGGCCGCGCGGACCGGCCCCGTGGACGGCTCCCGGTGGGCCCCGTGGACAACCCGCTGACAGCGCTCGCCCCGGCCTACCGGCCCGCGTTGTGCCTGGTCACCTGCATTCCGGCGATCCGGGTCGCCAGCCCCGGCGCGAGTCGCGCGCCCCACCAGGCGACCCGCCCGGAGAACGGCGCCACGATCAGCGCCCGGTTGCGGGCCACGCCCCGCAGGATGTCCCGGGCGAGCTTCTCGGCGGAGTACAGCGGAACGGGGATCCGGGCCCTGACGTCGCGCCCGATGCTCGTACCCGGCAGATCGGGGTTGACGTTGTCGAGCAGCGGGGTGTCGACGAAGCCGGGGCACACGGCGCTGACCCGGATGCCCCGGGAGGCCGCCTCGGCCCGCAGCGCCAGGCTGAGGCCGACGACGGCGTGCTTGGTGGTCGTGTAGGGGGCCATCAGGGGCGCGGGGGTGAGGCCGGCCAGCGAGGCGGTGTTGACGAGGTGGCCGTGGCCCTGGCGGAGCATCAGCGGGTAGGCGGCGTGCACGCCGTGGACGACGCCGCGCAGGTTGACGTCGATGGTGCGGTTCCAGTGGTCGAGGGTGAGTTCCTCGGCGACGCCGCCGGAGGCGATCCCGGCGTTGTTGAACACGACGTCGATCCGGCCGTGCCGCTTCCAGAGGTCGGTGAAGGTGTACTCCACGGCGGCGGCGTCGGTGACGTCGAGTTCGACGGCGGAGCAGCCGAGCTTCTCGCCGACGACGAGGGTGGCGGGGGAGTTGTCGGCGATGATGACCCGCGCGCCGCGGGCCAGGAGTTCCGTGGCCAGGGCGAGGCCGATGCCGGAGGCCCCTCCGGTGATCAGGCAGATCATCGTTTCACCTCGTAGTGGGAGCGGTTGAGTCGGCGGACGGCGGTGCGGTAGCTCCAGGCGAAGCCGGGCCAGGTGGTGCGGTTGACGCCGTGTTCGTCGAGATACCAGCTCTGGCAGCCGCCGGCGTTCCACACGGCGCCGCGCAGCTTGCGCTGGATGTCCTCGTTGAACTGGCGCTGGGCGGCGGGCCGGACCTCGACGGTGCGGGCGTCGTCGAGCAGGGCGAGGGCCTGCATCACGTACCGGACCTGCTGTTCGATCATGAACACGACGGAGTTGTGTCCGAGGCCGGTGTTGGGCCCGAGCAGGACGAACGCGTTCGGGAAGCCGGCGATGGCGATCCCGAGGTACGTCTCGATGCCGTCCTTCCAGGCGTCGGTGAGGTCCAGCCCGTCGCGGCCGGTGATGCGCTGGCCGTTGAGCGCGTCGGTGACGTGGAAGCCGGTGCCGTAGACGATCGCGTCGACCTCGCGGTGTTCGCCGTCCCCGGTGACGATGCCGGTGGGGGTGACGTGCGAGATGCCGTCGGTGATCAGGTCGACGTGCGGCCGGCCGAGGGCGGGGTAGTAGTCGTTGGAGATCAGGATCCGCTTGCAGCCGATGGTGTAGTCCGGGGTGAGCTGGGCGCGCAGGTCGGCGGACGGCACCTGGCGGCGCATGTGGGCGCGGGCGACCATGGCGGCGATGCCCATCAGCCGGGGGTGCACGAAGCCGAGGGCCCTGGCCTCCAGCCGCCAGAAGACGGTGCCCCGGTAGAGCTTCTGGACGGCGGGTACGGCCCGGTAGAGCGCCTGTTCCCACTTCCCGACCCGGCGGTCGGCCTTCGGGATGATCCACGGGGGTGTGCGCTGGTAGACGTCGAGCCGGGCGACCTGGGCGGCGAGCCGGGGCACGAACTGGACGGCGCTGGCCCCGGTGCCGATCACGGCGACCCGCTTGCCGCGCAGGTCGACGGAGTGGTCCCACTCGGCGGAGTGGAAGGCGGGCCCCTCGAAGGTCTCCAACCCCTTGATCTTCGGGTACGAGGGCAGGTGCAGCGCCCCGATCCCCAGTACCACCGCGCGGGCCCTGACCTGTTCCCCGTTGGCGGTGGTGACGGTCCAGTGGTCGTCGGCGAAGACGGCCCCGGTGACCTCCTGCCCGTACCGGATGTGCCGGGTCACCCCGTACTTGTCGGAGGTGGCGCGGAGGTAGTCCCAGATCTCCTCCTGGCGGGGGAAGGCCCGGGTCCAGGACGGGTTCTGCTCGAAGGAGAAGGAGTACATGTTCGACTGGATGTCGCAGGCGCACCCGGGGTAGGTGTTGTCCCGCCAGGTGCCGCCGAGGTCGGTGGCCTTCTCCAGGATCACGAAGTTGTCCCGGCCGGCCTTCTTGAGGGCGATGGCCATTCCCAGCCCGGAGAAGCCGGTACCGACGATGATCACGTCATACATTCATCCTCCTCTACTTGCCGGTAACATACCCTCCTTACCTACTCGTGGGTAGGGTGTGACTGGTGGTAACCAAACGATCTCTCGGCGCGTTTTTGCCACCCGTTGGGGTGGGAGCGGCCCTGAAGGACTATTCTGCGTCCGGGATACGGCCAGGCTATTTCTGGCCTGCCAGTACACCAGCAGCGATGGAGGACGGATCGTGACTGCTGTCGAGCCGAAGCCGATAGTGACCCGCCCCTGGCCAGTGCACCAGGGCATCAAGGGATCGGCGTTCGCCCGGCTACTCCGTACCACGGACGCGAAGCAGATCGGGATCATGTACATGGTCACGGCCTTCGCGTTCTTCATCATCGGCGGCTTCCTGGCCCTCTTGATGCGCGCGGAGCTGGCCCAGCCCGGTGGCCAGTTCCTGTCGGCGGAGCAGTACAACCAGGCGTTCACGATGCACGGCACGATCATGCTGCTGCTGTTCGCGACGCCGATCGTGTTCGCCTTCGGCAACTACATCGTCCCGCTCCAGATCGGCGCGCCGGACGTCTCGTTCCCCCGGCTGAACGCGTTCGCCTACTGGCTCTACCTGTTCGGCGGCACGATCGTCGTCCTGGGTTTCGCCACCCCGAACGGCGCGGCCGACTTCGGCTGGTTCGCGTACTCGCCGCTGACCGACGTCGCGCACTCCCCGGGTGCCGGCGCGGACATGTGGATCGTCGGCCTGATCATCTCCGGTCTGGGCACGATCCTCGGCGCGGTCAACATGGTCACGACCATCCTGACCCTGCGCGCCCCCGGCATGACGATGTTCCGGATGCCGATCTTCACGTGGAACCTGCTGGTCACCAGCCTCCTCGTGCTGATGGTCTTCCCGATCCTGGCCGCCGCCCTCTCCGGGCTGGCCGCCGACCGGATCCTCGGCGCGCACGTGTTCGACTCCGAGACCGGTGGCGCCATGCTCTGGCAGCACCTGTTCTGGTTCTTCGGGCACCCCGAGGTGTACATCGTGGCGCTGCCGTTCTTCGGCATCGTCTCCGAGATCTTCCCGGTCTTCTCCCGCAAGCCGATCTTCGGCTACAAGGGCCTGGTCGGCGCGACGCTGGGCATCGCGGCCCTGTCGATGACGGTGTGGGCGCACCACATGTTCGTCACCGGCCAGGTGCTGCTGCCGTTCTTCTCGCTGCTGAGCTTCCTGATCGCGGTCCCGACCGGCATCAAGTTCTTCAACTGGATCGGCACCATGTGGCGCGGCCAGCTGACCTTCGAGACGCCGATGCTGTTCTCGCTGGGCTTCCTGGTCACGTTCCTCTTCGGCGGCCTGTCGGGCGTGCTGCTCGCGGCCCCGCCGATCGACTTCCACGTGTCCGACACGTACTTCGTGGTGGCCCACTTCCACTACGTGCTCTTCGGCACCATCGTCTACGCGGTGTACGCCGGCATCTACTTCTGGTTCCCGAAGATGTTCGGCCGGATGCTCGACGAGCGCCTGGGCAAGGTGCACTTCTGGCTGACCACGATCGGCTTCCACACCACGTTCCTCGTGCAGCACTGGCTGGGTACGGAGGGCATGCCGCGCCGGTACTTCGACTACCAGGAGCGCGACGGCTTCACCACGCTCAACCAGATCTCCACGATCGGCGCGTTCATCACCGGCTTCTCGACCCTGCCGTTCCTGTGGAACGTGTGGAAGTCGTACAAGGCCGGCCGGACGGTCACCGAGAACGACCCGTGGGGCTACGGCGCCTCGCTGGAGTGGTCGACCACGTGCCCGCCGCCGCTGCGTAACTTCGACTCGATGCCCCGGATCCGCTCCGAGCGGCCGGCCTTCGACGAGAAGTTCCCGGAGCTGGTCCCCGGGTACAAGCCGCCGGCTGTGAGCGGTTCTCCCAAGGATTAGACGGATCGTGACGCGGGCCCTTCCCCAGGTGGGGGAGGGCCCGTTTCCGTGCGCCCGGTGCGCGGCCCCACGCGGCCCGGCTCGCGGCCCGTGGTGCGGATCACTCCGAGCGGGCCGGACCCGTGGCGCGGTCGGCCTAAGCTGATCAACGTGACGGCCTCTTTCTTCACTGACCAGTACGAGCTCACGATGGTGTCCGCCGCCTTGCGCGACGGCACCGCCGACCGGCCCTGTGTGTTCGAGGCCTTCGGTCGCCGGCTGCCCAACGGCCGCCGCTACGGGGTGGTGGCCGGCACCGGCCGCTTCATCGAGCAGCTCAGGGACTTCCGGTTCGACCACGCGGAGCTGGAGTTCCTGTCCTCCCGGCGGATCGTGGACGACCGGATGGCCGAGTGGCTCGCCGACTACCGGTTCACGGGCGACATCGACGGGTACGTCGAGGGCGAGCTGTGGTTCCCCGGCTCGCCGCTGCTGACCGTCACGGGCACGTTCGCCGAGTGCGTGGTGCTGGAGACCCTGCTGTTGTCGATCCTGAACCACGACTGCGCCATCGCGGCGGCGGCGGCCCGGATGGTCACGGCGGCCCGGGGCCGGCCGATCATCGAGATGGGTTCGCGGCGCACCCACGAGGCGGCGGCGGTGGCCTGCGCCCGGGCGGCGTACATCGCGGGGTTCTCGTCCACGTCGAACCTGGCCGCGGGCCAGCGCTACGGGGTGCCGACCGCCGGCACGGCCGCGCACGCGTTCACCCTGCTGCACGACGACGAGAAGGCGGCCTTCGCGTCACAGGTGGCCTCCCTCGGCGAGGGCACCACGCTGCTGGTGGACACCTACGACATCCGGCAGGGCATCATCAACGCCGTCGAGGTGGCCGGCTCCCGGCTGGGCGCGATCCGGATCGACTCGGGCGACCTGGCCGTGATGGCCCAGCAGTCCCGCGACCAGCTCGACCAGCTGGGTGCCCCGGACACGAAGATCATCGTGTCGGGCGACCTGGACGAGTACGCGATCGCGGCGCTGGCGGCCGAACCCGTCGACGCGTACGGCGCGGGCACGGCCGTCGTGGTCGGCTCCGGCGCGCCCACCGCCGGCCTGGTCTACAAGCTGGTCGAGGTCGACGGGCGCCCGGTCGTGAAGCGCAGCGAGAACAAGAAGAGCATCGGGGGCCGCAAGACGGCGGTCCGCCGGCACAAGCCCACGGGTACGGCCACCGAGGAGGTCGTGGTGTCCCAGGGCGTGCCCGAGGCGCTGGCGGGCGACCGGGCGCTCCAGCGGCCGTACGTGCGCTCTGGCGCCGTCGTGGCCGGCCTGCCTACGCTGGCGGAGAGCCGGGCGCACCTGCGCGACTGCCTGATCTCCATCCCGTGGGAGGGCCTCAAGCTGTCACCCGGCGACCCGGCCATCCCCGTCAGCGTGACCGAAGGACACTAGCGATGCGCGCACTGATCATTGTCGACGTGCAGAACGACTTCTGCGAGGGCGGTTCCCTGGCGGTGGCCGGCGGCGCGGCCGTCGCGGCCGGCGTGACCGACGCGCTGCTCTCGGGCCCGTGGGACCACGTGGTCGCCACCCAGGACCACCACATCGACCCGGGCGACCACTTCAGCGACACCCCCGACTACGTGCACTCGTGGCCGGTGCACTGCGTCGTCGGCACCGCCGGGCAGGAGTTCCACCCGGCGCTGAACACCGACCGGATCGAGGCGGTGTTCCACAAGGGCGAGTACGCGGCGGCGTACTCCGGCTTCGAGGGCGCGGCCGAGGGCGTCACCCTGGCCGGGTGGCTCCGGGAGCGGGGCGTGATGGAGGTCGACGTGGTGGGCATCGCCACCGACTACTGCGTCCGGGCCACGGCGCTGGACGCGGCCCGCGAGGGCTTCACGACGACGGTGCTGACGGACCTGACGGCGGGCGTGGCCCCCGAGTCGACGGACCGGGCCCTGGAGGACCTGCGCGCGGCGGGCGTGACGATCGCCTGACCGGACACAGATCAAGAGCGCGCTCCTCCGGGTACCCGATGAAGGCGCTCTTGATCTGTGTTCTCAGTGTGCGGCGACCAGCAGGGCGCCGTCGTCGATGCGTTCCACCCGGTCGACCAGGTCCAGGGAGCGCTCGTCGTGGGTGGCGATCAGGACCGCCGCGCCGTGCTCGTGGGCCTGGCGGCGGAGCAGTTCCATCACCGCCCGGCCGCGTTCCCGGTCGAGGGCCGAGGTCGGCTCGTCGGCCAGCAGCACCGGGGCGCCGGTGAACAGGGCCTGCGCGACACAGGTCCGCTGCTTCTCGCCGCCGGACAGTTGCGCGGGATGGCGGTCGGCGAGTTTCCCCAGGTCCACGGCGTCGAGGATCTCACCGGCCCGGGTCCTGTCGGCGGCCGTGATCCGCGCGCCGGCCACCACCCGGCGGACCAGCAGGTTCTCCGCGACGGTCAGGTAGGGGATCAGCGCGCCGCCCTGGAGGACGAACGCGGGCCGGCCGGGTGTCGAAACGGTGCCCGAGGTGGGGGACAGCAGGCCGCCCGCGATGGCGAGCAGGGTGGTCTTGCCGGAGCCCGACGGGCCGAGCAGGGCCACGAGTTCCCCGCCGGGGACGGTCAGGTCGACGCCGTGCAGCACCTCGACGGCGCCGTAGGCGTGCGTGATCGCGGTCAGGGCGAGCATCAGACGCTCCTTCCGAGGCTGAGCAGCGGGTCGACGGTGAGCAGCCGGCGCATCGACACCAGCGAGCCGAGGAGCGCGAGCACCGTGAGCAGCGCCGCCGCCCCGAGCGTGTCGCCGACCGTCAGCAGGAACACCCCGGCCGGCAGCAGGGCCGCACTGGCGAACGCCGCCCCCGCGCTGACCGCGACCCCCGCGCCGAGGGTGACGAGCACCTCCATCAGGTACGAGCCGAGCAGCAGGCCCCGTCGCGCGCCCGTCGCCCGCAGGACGGCCAGGGAGCCCTCCTTCTGCAGGGTGAGGATCCAGAAGACGGTGCCGATCAGGAGGGCCGCTCCGGCGTAGAGGAACGAGCGGATCAGGTTCACGGTGCCGGTCTCGGCGGCGTAGCTGGGGACGGAGGTGATGGCCGTGTCCAGGTCCACGGCCTCGGCGCCGGGGACGCCCCGGACCTTGCCCTCGGCTCCGGCCACGTCCTTCTTTCCGGTGGCGCCCTCGATGCCGACGTGGCCCTCGATCAGGTAGGCGGAGACCCGGTCGGGGGTGCGGCGGATCTGCTGCCAGGTGGTGAGGGGGACGTAGGCCATCGGGGTGTGCGAGTAGGTGCCCAGGTCGGCGAACCCGCTGACGGTCAGCTCGACGCCGCCGGGCTGGACCCGCACGGTCTGGCCGACCCGGAGACCCTTGTCGGCGGCGGACCGGTCGAGCAGCAGGCCGGTGCCGTCCCAGCCGGGGGCGGCCCTGCCCGCCGCGCCGCCGGGAGCCGGGGTGCTGGGCTGGCCCCCGGCCGTGGAGCCTGTCGTCGGCCAGCCGAGGAGCCCGACCGAGACCACGTCCTCCCCGGCCGCCAGGTTGGCCATCGAGAAGCCGACCGGGGTCGCAGTCCGCGCGCCGGCCGCCGTGAGCCGCGTCCCGAGGTCGCCCGGCAGGTCGCTGCGGTCGAGGGAGCGCTGGACGTTGCTGGCGAAGACGAGCTGGTCGGCGGGCAGGTGCCGCAGGCCGGAGACCGAGGCCTCGCCGAGCCCGACGGCGAGCCCGGTCATGACGAACACGAGGTAGGCGACGAGGGCGACGAGGGTGGCCAGGAGGCCGAAGCGGACGCGGCTGTGTCTGATCTCGCGCCAGGCGAGGAACCACATGGGGACAACCTTTCCTACAAGTTGTCGGCAAACATACCTACGCAGTGTCGGAAACGCAAGGCCCGTTATGATCCCCCTATGCCCCGGATCAGCGCGCCCACCGTCGCCGAGCACCGTTCCCGGCGACTGGTGACGTTGCTGGAGGCGGGCCGCGACCTCGTCACGGAGGGTGGCCCCGAGGCGCTGACCCTGGCGAACCTGGCCAAGCGGGTCGGCCTGAGCCGCCCGAGCCTGTACGAGTACTTCAAGTCCCGCGAGGACCTGGCCGCCGCGATCATCGAAGACGAGCTGCCGCGCTGGACGGAGCTGGTCGCCGACTCGCTCGCCGGGGACGCCCCCCTCGCCGCCAAGATCGAGTCGTACGTGCGGATGCAGTTGGAGCTGATGCGCGACGGCCGGCACGCCGCGGCCGTGGCCCTGTCCGCGCACGCGCTGCCCGACGACGCCCGGCAGCGGATCCGCGACGGCCACCTGCGCCTGCTGGAGCCCCTGATCGGGGTGCTGGAGGAGGCCGGGGTCGCCGAGGCCCGGCTGCGCGCCATGTTGGTGCAGGCGATTGTGGAGTCCGCGAACCGGCTGCCGGTCGCCGACTCGGAGGCTTTGATCACAGTGACCGTCGGTCAGATTCTGCACGGAGTTTCCGGGATCTAGCCCCCATTGATGGTCATATCGGTACCGTCACCCTTGGTAGCGTGAACGGGGTGACGATGGCCAATCCGCTGAACTGGTCTCTGGTCAGGGGTCCACTGCCCATCGTGGTCACCGTGATCGGCCTGTGCTGCCTCGCGTTCCTGCTCACCCGCCGTGGTCGGACCTGGTGGACCCGGGTGGTGCCGATCAGCGCGCTCGCGGCGCTCGGCCTCGCCTTCGGGGTCAAGTACGCGGTCGACAACTGGTTCAAGCCGTTCCCCGACAAGCTCCCCGACAGCCTGGTCGGCTGGGCCGGCGCGACCCTGCTCGCCGCCGGGCTCGCCGGGGCCGCGTTCCCGCGCCTGCGCTGGTGGGGGCGCGCCGGGGTGGTGCTGGCCGTGCTGCCGGTCCTCGCCATGTCCGCCCTGCAGATCAACAAGGTGTACGCGTTCTACCCGTCCCTGCGCGCCGTCCTCGGCCTGAACGTGCAGACCACCGAGTTCCACCCCGGCGACCGCGCCCTCGTGACCGCCCCGGCCGGGAAGACGCTCAGTGACGTGTGGAAGCCGCCGTCCGGGATGCCGACCCAGGGCGCGGTGTCCGAGGTCGAGATCCCGGGCACGACGTCCGGCTGGAAACCACGGATCGCCCGGGTGTACCTGCCGCCGGCGTACCTGACCACGCCCCGGGCGCAGCTGCCCGTGCTGGTGCTGCTCGCCGGCCAGCCGGGCAGTACCGCCGACTGGTTCACGTTCGGGCTCAAGGAGCGGCTGGACCGGTTCGCCAACACGCACGACGGGCTCGCCCCGGTGGTGGTGTTCCCCGACGACCTGGGCACGGTGCCGCAGAATCCACTGTGCGCGGACGGGCGGCTGGGCAACGTCGAGACGTACCTGAAGACGGACGTGCCGGCCTGGATCCGGGCCAACCTCCAGGTCGACCCGAACCCCCGGTCCTGGGCGATCGGCGGCTACTCGCACGGCGGCACCTGCGCGTTGCAGCTCGGCGTCCGGGCGCCCGAGGTCTATCCGTCGTTCATCGACATCTCCGGGCAGCGCGAGCCGACGGTCGGCAACCGCAAGGACACTGTGGACACCGTGTTCGGCGGCGACGCGGCGCGGTTCGCGGCGTACAACCCGCTGGACATCCTGGCCACCAGGCGGCTCCCGGACAGCGCCGCCGTCGTCGCCGTCGGTCTCAGGGACAGGGTGTACCTTCCGGAGCAGCGCGAGGTGGCCGCCGCCCTGCGGAAGGCCGGCGTGGCCGTGAAGTTCATCGAGCGGCCCGGCGGGCACGACGCGATCGTCTGGCTGGACAGCCTCGACCTGTCGCTGCCCTGGCTGGCCCAACGAACGGGGATGACGCACTGATGACCACCGACCCCGTGGACGGCCCCGGCGGCCCGGCACCGGCTGTGACCGGGCCGAAGGCCCCGGCTCCGGGCGGCCCGGCCCCGGCTCCGGGCGGCCCGGCCCCGGCTCCGGGCGGCCGGGCTCCGGCCGGCAAAGTGGCCCAGGCCCAGGCCCCGGCCGCCGCCGACCCGGTCACCCCGGCCGAGCCGCTCGCGCCGAGTACCCCCGTGGTCCCCTCGAAGCTGCGGAGCGTCGCCGTGGCCGTCTGGGCGGCGATCACCCACGCCCCGGTCACCCTGGCCCTGGTGGCGGCCCTGTGGATCATCGGCCTCGTCAAGGGCACCATCGCGCACGGCCCCACCGAGGCCGCCGTCGAGAAGTGGGGCCTGGGCCTGCAGGCGTTCCGCGACGGGCACTGGTGGAGCCCCCTGACCTCGGTGGTCTACTGCACCGGCTTCGTCAACTACCTCACGACCACTCTCCTGGTACTGGTCGTCGGCGTCTCCGTCGAGCGCCGGGTCGGGGTGTGGCGGCTGCTCGGCCTGATGCTGGTCAGCCAGGTCGGCGGCGCGCTCCTGACCGTCGGGATCATCTGGCTCGGCGAGCGCGCCGAGGAGGACTGGCTGTTCTCGATCAGCACCTACAACGAGATGGGCGCCTCCCCGGCCGCCGCCGGCCTGGCGCTGGCCGCCACGTTCGGGCTGTCGGCCCTGTGGCGCCGCCGGGTCCGGCTGCTGCTGATCGCCGGCCTGCTGACCTGGGCGCTGTACGTCGGGCACATCATCGACCTGCAACGCCTGTGCGGCGGCGTGATCGGCCTGGTGGCCGGCCTGCTCGTGTTCGGCCGGTCGGTCCGGAGCCGGCGGATCGGCGCGCCCTCGCACGCCGAGACCCGGGTCCTCGTCGCGATGGTGGTGGCCGTCGGCGCGCTCGGCGCGATGCTCACCGTCGTGGTGGACTACGCGATCGGCCCGCTGTCCACGTACCGGGACCTGCTCGTCTACCCCGCGTGGACCCCGGAGGAGGTCGCCAACACGTGCGCGGACCCGGAGTTCGCGCTGGACTGCCGGCGGGCGCTGGCCGGCGACGCGCTGCGCGGGCTCCCCGGGCTGCTGCTCGGCCTGGCCCCGGCCCTGCTGCTCCTCGTGATCGCCGAGGGGCTGCGCCGGGGCCGCCGGCTGGCCTGGTGGCTGGGCCTGGTGGTCAACCTGTTCATGATCGCGCTGGTGGCCTGGTCGGCGTACCAGTACCTGCGGCACCCGTTGCCCGACGACTACCCCGGCAGCAAGCCCCAGACCGGCTGGATCCTGTTCAGCTACCTCGAACCGGTGCTGCTGTGCGTGGCGACCGTCGTGGTCCTGCTGGCCACCCGGCGGCACTTCGCGGTCCGGGTGCCCCGGACGAACCTGGTCGGCTTCGGCCTGTACGTGGCGGGCACCCTGGCCGTGGTCGGCTTCGGGTACGTGTGGATCGGGCAGCTGGTGGCCGACCAGTTCGACCCCGAGCCGACGACGGCGGACCTGCTGCTGGACCTGCCGGTGCGGCTGCTGCCCACCGGGTACGCGGACTTCTTCGGGGTGCGGCTGCTGCCGAAGGGCGACGTGGCCAAGCTGCTGTTCGGGTACACCGGAATGGTCTTCTGGGTCGTGATCCTGGTCGGCCTGCTCGCCCTGTTCCTGCGCAGCCGCACCACCAGCGAGCCGGGCGCGGCCGACCGGGCCCGCGCGCTGCTCACCCAGGGCGGCTCGAACCTGTCCTACATGACCACCTGGGAGGGCAACGACTACTGGTTCGCGGTCACCGGCGACGCGGCCGTGGCCTACCGGGTGATCGGCGGCGTGGCCGTCACGACCGGCGACCCGTTCGGCGAACCGGCCGGCCGGCGCGCGGCGGTGGCCGGGTTCGCGGACTTCTGCCAGACCAACGGCTGGACCCCGTGCTTCTACAGCGTCACCGAGGACGTCCGGCTCGCCGCCGAGGAGCTGGGCTGGAGTGCCGTGCAGGTCGCCGAGGACACGGTCCTACCGCTGCCGGAGCTCAAGTTCTCCGGCAAGAAGTGGCAGGACGTGCGCACCGCGCTGAACAACGCGACCAAGGCCGGCATCACGGCCCAGTGGTGGCGGTTCCCGGAGGCCCCGCTGTCGATCAGCGAGCAGATCCGGGAGATCTCCGAGGACTGGGTCGCGGACAAGGGCCTGCCGGAGATGGGCTTCACCCTGGGCAGCCTGACCGAACTCGACGACCCCCGGGTCCGGTGCCTGGTCGCCGTCGACGCGGACGGCAGGGTGCACGGCGTGACGAGCTGGCTTCCGGTGTACCGGGACGGCGCGGAGGTCGGCTGGACGCTGGACTTCATGCGCCGGGGCGCCACCGACTTCCGGGGCGTGATGGAGTTCCTGATCGCCTCGGCGGCGCTCGGCTTCAAGGAGGAGGGCGCGGAGTTCCTGTCGCTGTCCGGCGCGCCGCTGGCCCGGCTGGACCGGGGCGACGACCCGGGCGCGCTGCAGAAGCTGCTCGACTTCACCGGCCGCACCCTGGAGCCGGTGTACGGGTTCCGGTCGCTGTTCGCGTTCAAGGCGAAGTTCCAGCCGGTGTACCGGCCCATGTTCATGGCGTACCCGGACCCGGCGGCGCTGCCCACCATCGCCAGCGCGATCGGCCGGGCCTACCTACCACACCTCACCCCGGCCCAGGGGCTGCGACTGGTCCGCAAAGTGGTCGGATAATTCGCACTATTTGGGTCTTGACAAGGTACGGTTTGCTCATGTTCGCCCGCCTTGTACTAGCGGCTGCGGCGGTGCTCCTCGCCGCCCCCGTACCGGCCTGGAGCTCCCCGTCCCCGCCGGCCACCGCGCACTGCCCCGACGTGCCGTCCGCGACCCCCGACCCGCACGGCGTGGACGTCACGTTCTGCGTGATCGACGTGTGGGACACCGGCTTCGACGGCCGCCTGACGTTCACCAACCACGGCGCGGACCCGGTCCGGGGCTGGGAGTTGGCGATGTCGGTGCTGCCGGAGATCTCGGTGCGCGAGGCGTGGGGGATGGAGTACCGGCAGACGGACACCAAGGTGGACTTCTGGCAGTCCGAGGGCGGGGATCCGGTGGCGCCCGGGGCGCAGGTGACGTACCGGTTCCTGGCGCGCAAGCCGGCCGGGGAGTCGATCGGGAGTCCGGTGACGGCGTGTGTGATGCGGGGGAAGCCCTGCCATGTGCTGACCTGACGAGGCGGGGCTGACGGGCCGCTGGCCCGCCGGGGTGCCGGCCCACTGGGGTGCCGGCCCGCCGGGGTGCCGGGCTCGCCCGGGCCGGCCCGGGCTTCCCGTGCCGACCCGCGCGGGTCCTGGGCGCGCGGGCCGGGAGCGAGACGCCGGCCGGGGCTGTTGGGAACCCCGGCCGACGTGGCCTATTCCTTGATCTCGACCAGCGCGCCGGTGTGCACGTCGTAGACGAACCCGCGCACCGCGTCCTTGTGCGGCACGAACGGGTCGGCCAGCACCCGGCGGATCGACTGGCGCACGTCCTCGCCCGCGTCCGGGAACGTCTCGGCGGCCCACGGCGGACGCAGCCCGGTCTCGGCCTCGATCCCGGCCTTGAACTCGTCGTCGGTGAACGTGACCATCCCGCAGTCGGTGTGGTGGATCAGCACGATCTCCCGGGTGCCGAGCAGGCGCTGGCTGATGGCCAGGCTGCGCAGCACGTCCGGGGTGACGCCGCCGCCCGCGTTGCGGATGACGTGCGCGTCGCCCTCGGAGAGGCCCAGCAGTCCGTACGGGTTGAGTCGGGCGTCCATGCAGGCCACGACGGCCACGCCCCGGCCGGGCGGGAGGGGCAGGTGGCCCTTGTCGAAGCTCGCGGCGTAGTCGGCGGCACTGGAGACCAGTTCGTCGGTCACGGTCATGGGAGACCTCCTCGGATCGGGTTACGGAAACGTTATCCCCATTACTCCTACTGAACAAGTAGGGAATTCGTGCCTAGTTCGGAGCCGGGCCGCCCGGGGACGGGTGGCTAGGAGAGTTCCTTCCAGAAGGCGCGCTCGTCGTCGTCGAGGGGGCGCGAGGCGCGGTCGGCGTAGGAGTACGCGACCAGGACGCACTCGCAGCGGGCCACCGGGGCCTCGCCGTCGAACAGCTCCTGGCTCAGCGTCCAGGACGACGTGCCCAGCCGGCTCACCCAGGTCTCGACCCGCAGACTCAGCCCGGGCCGGTACTCCACCGGGTACAGGTAGTCCACCGCCACCCGCGCCGCGATGTACCCCCGGTCGCCCGGCGCCCCGGCCAGCCCCGACGGCGAGGTGCCGATCAGTTCCATCCGGGCGTCCTCGAAGTAGGACAGGTAGCGGGCGTGGTTGACGTGCCCCAGCTGGTCGGGATCGGACCAGCGGACCTGGGCGTGGTGGACGGCTCGGGACATGCCCGCACCCTACAACGGGCGGGGGTCCGGGCCTGCTACACCGCTCCCGGCAGGGGCGACAGCAGGAGCCGGGCGGCCCCGTTCAGCGCGATCAGGCTCGACAACCGGTCCCGGCTCGTGATCACCGTGAGGCTGCCCGGGTTGCTCGGCAGCAGCGGCCGGACCTGGTCGGCGTGCGTGGCGTTGTCGAGGACCAGCAGGACCCGGCGGTCGCCGACCAGGCTGCGGTACACGTCCGTGGCCTCCTCGACCCCCTCGGGCACGGACTCGGCGGCCACCCCGAGCGCCGCGAGCAGCAGGCCGAGCGCGGCCCCGGGCGTCAGCGGGCCGCCGGTCCCGGTCCCGGTCCCGGTCCCGGTCTCGGCCGGCGCCCCGGCCAGATCCAGGAACAACTGCCCGTCCGGGAACCGGTCCCGCACCCGGTGCGCCCACCGCACCGCCAACGCCGTCTTCCCCACGGCCCCCGCCGCGCTGATCACCACCGACGGCGGCCCGGCCTGCCCCGGCCCCGGCAGCAGCCCGTCGAGGAACTCCAGCTCCTCCCGCCGCCCCACGAACCCGGCCACGTCCGGCGGCAGCAGCGCCGGCACGGTCCTCGGCAGCGGCGCGCGGGCCGGGTCCAGCGCCGGATCGCGCCGCACGATGGCCTGGTGCAGGTCGTCCAGCTCCGCGCGGGGGTCCAGCCCGGTCGCGTCGACGAGCAGCCGGCTGGCCCGGTCGTACACGGCGAGGGCCTCGGTGCGGCGGCCCGCGCGGTAGAGGGCCAGCAGGTGCAGCTCCACCAGGCGTTCCCGCAGCGGGTGGGTGCGGGTCAGGGCGGCGAGTTCGGGGAGTACGGCCTCGTGCCCGCCCAGCGCCAGGTCCGCCTCGATCCGCAGCTCCGTCACGGACAGGTGCAGCTCCTCCAGCCCCCGGCCGTACGCGCCCCGGATCCGGGGGGTGGACAGCGCGCCGAGCGGCCGGCCCTTCCACAGCGCCAGGGCGGGGCCGAGCAGGGCGCGGCGCTCGGCCGGTTCGGTGGCCTCCTGCCCGCGCCGGCACAGGTCCCGGAACCGGTGCGCGTCCACCCGGGCGGGGTCGCCCTCCAGCACGTACCCGCCGGCCCGGGTCGCGAGCCGGAACCCGCGCCGCTCGGCGTCCACGGCGGCCAGCCCGGTCCGGAGCCGGGACACGTGGGTGTGCAGCGCGGCGCGGGCGCTGCCGGGCGCGTCCTCGCCCCAGAGCAGGTCGATCATGCGGTCGATGCTCAGCGCGGCGTTCAGGTTGAGCGCGAGGAGGCCGAGGAGGCAGCGTTCCATCCGGCGCTGGCCGAGGTCCACGGGCACCCCGTCCACCAGCACGTCCACGCCGCCGAGCACCCGGAACTCCATTGGGTGAGGCTAGTACCCGTGATCATGGGTGCGGGGCGGTGAGGTGGGGGATTTCCTCCCGGGCGGTTCGGGCTAGGGTGAGGGAATGACCGGCACCCAGGCCCTGCCCGCCGAGGCGACCGAGGTCGAGGAGGTCTTCGAGGCCGACCGGCCCTGGATCACCGTGGTGCACAACGATCCCGTGAACCTGATGAGCTACGTGACATGGGTCTTCCAGAAGCTCTTCGGGTACTCGAAGGAGAAGGCCGAGAAGCTGATGCTCGACGTGCACCACAAGGGCCGCGCCGTCGTCTCGCACGGCGCGAAGGAGCGGATGGAGTTCGACGCCACCCGCCTGCACGGCTACGGGCTCTGGGCGACGGTGGAGAAGCAGTGACCTTCTACCGCAAGGGCGACGAGATCGTCGCGACGTTCCGCCCCGAGGAGATCGACGTCCTCCGGATGGTGGTCACCGAGGTGTCCGGGCTGGTCACCGACGGGCTCCGGGCCGACCCGGTGGTCGAGCGGCTGTTCCCGGACATCTACCCGGACAACCCGGTGGAGGCGGCGGAGCTGCGCCGGTACACCGAAGACGATCTCAAGCAGGAGAAGGTCGACGCGGCGGCCGTCGTGCTCGACACCCTCGACGAGCGCACGGTGCTCACCGAGGACCAGGCCGACGCCTGGCTGCGGGCGGTCAACGACGTGCGGCTGGCCCTCGGCACCCGGCTGGAGATCAACGACGACTTCGACATCGAGGAGGAGTACGAGGACGCCGACGACGAGCGCGGCCTCCAGATCTCGGTGTACGGCTACCTGTCCTACCTCCAGGAATCCCTGATCGACTCCCTGCGCCAGTCGTGACCCATGCCATGGAGACCGCCGGTACCCCCAGCCGGTACGATGGCGCAGTGCTGACCATCGACCGTGCGATCGCCGACGCGATCGTCGCCCACGCGCGCCGGGACCACCCGGACGAGGCGTGCGGTGTCGTGGCAGGCCCGGCCGGATCGGACAAACCGGCCAGACACATCCCGATGGCGAACGCGGAACGGTCCACGACCTTCTACCGCTTCGACTCGATGGAGCAGCTCCGGGTGTGGCGCGAGATGGACGACCGGGACGAGGAGCCCGTCGTCATCTACCACTCGCACACCGCCACCGAGGCGTATCCGTCCCGCACCGACATCAACCTCGCCGCCGAGCCGGGCGCCCACTACGTGCTCGTCTCCACCCGGGCGGACGACGAGACGGAGCTGCGGTCGTTCCGCATCGTTGACCAGGTGGTCACCGAGGAGCCGATCCAGGTCGTCGACTCCGACGCGGAACGGACCAGCGCCGATTCCGACGCTGTGCAGACGTACATGTTCGGGCAGACGCCGACGACGGTGGTCTACGACTGTTAAGAGGCGGTTCGTCTCCAGTCCCTGATCAACCCTCGTTCACAGGAGCACTCCGACCATGGCAATCGAAGTCCGAATCCCCACCATTCTCCGGTCCTACACCAACGGCGAGAAGGCCGTCAGCGGCGCGGGCAGCACGCTCGCCGAGCTGCTCACCGACCTCGACGGCCAGTTCAACGGCCTGCGCGGCCGGCTGATCACCGACGACGGCGGCCTGCACCGGTTCGTCAACATCTACGTCAACGACGAGGACGTCCGGTTCACCGGCTCCCTGGACACCAAGGTCGCCGACGGCGACTCGGTCACCATCCTGCCGGCGGTCGCCGGTGGGGCGTTCGGGTTCGCGGCGCTGGCCGCCCTCGGGTGGACGGGTGGCGCCGACCTGGCGCTGCGTGGGCAGGTTCTCGCGGGGCACTAGACCCCGTTCTGGCCTTTTCCGGGGCCGGAGTCTTTTATCGTGGCTTCCGGCCGGGCCCGTCAGGGCCCGGCCGGAAGCATCCCACCTCCCAGAGGACTTGTCATGGCGAGATACGACTCGCTGCTGGCCGCCTGCGGGGACACGCCGCTTGTCGGGTTACCCCGCCTGTCGCCGTCCCCCCAGGTGCGCCTGTGGGCCAAGCTGGAAGACCGCAACCCCACCGGCAGCATCAAGGACCGCGCGGCCCTGCACATGGTGCGCGCGGCCGAGGAGTCCGGCCGGCTCAAGCCCGGCGACACCCTGCTGGAGCCCACCAGCGGCAACACCGGCATCGCGTTGGCCATGGTCGCCAAGCTCCGGGGGTACCGGCTGGTCTGCGTCCTCCCCGAGAACGTGTCCTCCGAGCGCGTCGACCTGCTCCGGATGTACGGGGCGGAGATCATCTTCTCGCCCGCCGCCGGGGGCTCCAACCAGGCCGTCGCCAAGGCCAAGGTCCTCGCAGGGGAGCATCCCGACTGGGTGATGCTCTACCAGTACGGCAACGAGGCCAACGCCCGCGCCCACTACGAGACCACCGGCCCGGAACTGCTCCGCGACCTGCCCACCATCACGCACCTCGTCGCCGGGCTCGGCACGACGGGCACCCTGATGGGCATCGGCCGCTACCTCCGGGAGAAGGTCGAGGGCATCCAGGTCATCGCCGCCGAGCCCCGGTACGGCGAGCTCGTCTACGGCCTGCGCAACATCGACGAGGGCTACGTCCCCGAGCTGTACGACGCCTCGGTCCTCACCCGCCGGTTCTCCGTCGGCACCCAGGACGCCGTCCTGCGTACCCGTCAGCTCGTCGAGGTCGAGGGGCTGTTCGCCGGCTTCTCCACCGGGGCCGTGCTGCACGCCGCGCTCGCCGTGGCGCACGAGGCGGCCCGGGCCGGCCAGGAGGCCGACGTGGCGTTCATCGTGGCCGACGGCGGCTGGAAGTACCTGTCCACGGGCGCGTACGGCGGGACGCTCGCCGACGCCGAGGCGGCTCTGGAGGGGCAGCTCTGGGCGTGACGCCCGGGGAGGTGCGGGGCAGTGCCTCCAGAAGCCGGGCCGGTCGGTCGGCGTAACCCTCTGATGCTCTTGAGGGTGTGATCTGGTCCGGTGCTCGGGGTCGCTACGCCGAGGCCGTCATGACCGCGCCCACGATCAGCGTCAGCGTGCCCGCGCCCAGCACCGCCCACGGGATCATCGGCCTGCGCACCGTCGCGAACCCCGCGACCGTGAAGGCCATCCCGACGATCCCGACCAGGATGATCACCGGCTCGAACCAGCCGGGCGCGCCCGCGATGATCCGGACCAGCGCCGAGATCCCGACCACGATGCCGCCCAGGGCCAGCACGAACGCCCACACCGAGACGGCCGCCAGGATCCGCTGCGGGGGCGGGGCCGTGAAGTCCCGCTCGCCCCGCCGGCTGTCGCTGCTCACGGCCGCGGCGAGCCGGGTGCGGAACGAGGCGTTCGGGTCGGCCCGCGGCGCGTCGGCGTCCGCCAGACCGAGGGCGGAACCGAAACCGGCGGCGGGATCCTGCTCGTAGCGTTCAGTGTCACTGCTCACGCTGCACCATTCTTCCGTATCCCAGCGGCCGCCCGACACACGACCCACGAATAGCGCAGTATCCCCCTAGCTGCGGGTCTCCGGTACCGGGGCGGGTACGAACGGCACACCCGGACCGCCGCCGCGAACTCCGCCCCGAAGCCGCTCGATGTCACCTTCGCGACATCTGACAGGAGATCGGCTGGCAGGGCGGCTCTCACAGCGTAGGCTGCGCAGCGTGACGGACGCGCCCATCGGCATTTTCGACTCGGGGGTCGGGGGGCTCACGGTCGCCCGAGCAGTCCTTGAGGCGCTCCCGCATGAGGAGCTTCGCTATCTCGGCGACACGGCCCACGTGCCGTACGGCCCCAAGCCCATCGCCGACGTCCGGCGGTACGCGCTGGACTGCCTCGACCGGCTCGTGGACGAGGGCGTCAAGGCCCTCGTGATCGCGTGCAACTCCGCGTCGGCCGCCTGCCTGCACGACGCCCGGGAGCGCTACCCGGTGCCGGTCATCGAGGTGATCCGCCCCGCCGTGCGACGAGCTGTCACGGCCACCCGCAACGGCCAGATCGGTGTGGTGTGCACGACCGCCACCGCGAACAGCAAGGCGTACGAGGACGCGTTCGGCGCCGCCCCGCACGTCACCGTGCACACCGTCGCCGCCCCCGCGTTCGTGGACTTCGTCGAGCGCGGCGTCACCACCGGCCGCCAACTCCTCGGCCTCGCCCAGGGCTACCTCGAACCCCTCGAACGCGCCGGGGTCGACACCCTCGTCCTCGGCTGCACCCACTACCCGCTCCTGGCCGGCATGCTCGGCCTCGTGATGGGCGACGGCGTGACCCTGGTGTCCAGCGCCGACGAGACGGCGCGCGATCTGTACAGAATCCTCACCGAACGTGACCTGCTGCGGCCGACCGACGCGCCCGCGCCGCGGCACACCTTCACGACCACAGGCGATGCTGCCGCCTTCACCAAGCTGGCCGGCCGGTTCCTCGGGAATATTGAGGTCTCGTCATGAAGCTCACCGTTCTGGGCTGCGCGGGCAGCTTCCCCGGCCCCCAGTCGCCCTGTTCGGGCTACCTCCTGGAGGCGGCCGGCTTCCGGCTCCTCATCGACTTCGGCACCGGCACCCTCGGCGCCCTGCAACGCCTCGGCGACATGTACGCGGTCGACGCGGTCATCCTGACCCACCTGCACCCCGACCACATGCTCGACGCCGCCTCCTACGTCGTGGCCCGGCGCTACTGTCCGACCGGCAAACTCCCCACCCTCCCGCTGTACGGCCCCACGGGCGTCGCCCAGCGCCTGCACGACGTGTACGACCGCACCGAGGCACCCCTCGACGACGTGTACGACTTCCACGAGCTCACCCCGGGCGAGTTCGACCTCGGCCCGTTCCGGGTCACCACGGAGCTCATGGACCACCCCGTCGAGACCTTCGGGCTCCGGATCAACCACGACGGCCGCAGCCTCGCGTACTCGTCCGACACCGGCCCCTGCGACGCCCTGCTCAAGCTCGCCCAGGGCGCCGACGCGCTGCTCTGCGAGGCCAGCTACCTGGAGGGCGCCGACAACCCGCCGCACCTGCACCTCACGGGCAAGGACGCCGGGGAACACGCCACCCAGGCCGGGGTGAAGCTGCTCCTCCTCACGCACCTCGTCGCGGCGTGGGGGGACGAGGAGCAGACCCTCCGGGAGGTCCGCGGCGCGTACTCCGGCCCCCTCGACATCGTCCGCTCCGGCTCGGTCTACGAGATCTGAGCGGCCCGATAAGCTCGGGGGATGTCACGCCCCGATGGCCGCACGGCCGCAGACCTCCGCCCCGTGAACATCACCCGCGGCTGGTCCCGCCACCCCGAGGGCTCCGTCCTCGTCGAGTTCGGCGACACCCGGGTGCTCTGCACCGCCAGCGTCACCGACGGCGTGCCCCGCTGGCGGCGCGGCTCCGGCCTCGGCTGGATCACCGCCGAGTACTCGATGCTGCCCCGCGCCACCAACACCCGCAGCGACCGGGAGAGCGTCAAGGGCAAGATCGGCGGGCGTACCCACGAGATCTCCCGCCTCATCGGCCGCAGCCTCCGCGCCTGCCTGGACCTCAAGGCCCTCGGCGAGAACTCCATCGTCCTCGACTGCGACGTCCTGCAGGCCGACGGCGGCACCCGCACCGCCGCGATCACCGGGGCCTACGTCGCCCTGGCCGACGCCGTCGACTGGCTCGCCGCCCGGCACAAGCTCGCCGCCAGCCCCGCCAAGGCCCTGCACCGCTCCGTCTCGGCCGTCAGCGTCGGCGTCATCAAGGGCGAGGCCCGCCTCGACCTGAGCTACGCCGAGGACGTCAACGCCGAGGTCGACATGAACATCGTCTGCACCGGCGACGGCCAGTTCGTCGAGGTCCAGGGCACCGGCGAGGACGGCGTCTTCAACCGCGACCAGCTCAACGCGCTGCTCGACCTGGGGGTCGCCGGGTGCGCCGAGCTCACGCTGCTCCAGCAGGCCGCCCGGGGCGCCGAAGCGGTCCGCCTGGCCTGACCCCGTCCCCGTCCGATCCTGGCCGGTAGGCCACCGCGTCCTCGAAGAAGGTCCGCTGATGAGGTTGCTCCTCGCGTCCCGCAACGCCAAGAAGATCACCGAGCTGCGTCGGATCATGACCGACCTCGACATCGTCGGCCTCGACGACGTGCCCGACTTCCCGGAGACCGTCGAGTCCGGCCTCACCTTCGAGGAGAACGCGCTGCTCAAGGCCCGCGACGGGGCCCGCGCCTCCGGCCTGGCCTGCGTCGCCGACGACTCCGGCCTCGCGGTCGACGCCCTCAACGGCATGCCGGGCGTGTTCAGCGCCCGCTGGTCCGGGAAGCACGGCGACGACCTGGCGAACCTCCAGCTCCTGCTGGGCCAGCTCGGCGACGTCCCCGACGAGTACCGCGCCGGGGGCTTCGTCTGCGCCGCCGCCCTGGTGCTGCCCTCGGGGGAGGAGCACGTCGTCCTCGGCGAGATGCGGGGCACGATCATCCGGGAGCCGCGCGGGACGGGCGGGTTCGGGTACGACCCGATCTTCGTGCCGGACGGGCACGACGTGACGAGCGCGGAGCTGACGCCGGAGGCGAAGGACGCGATCAGCCACCGGGGCCAGGCGTTCCGCGAGCTGGCGACCCTGATCGCGGACCTGCCCGGGGTCTGACGAGAGCGGTGCCGCGCACCTGAGGGGGACGTGGACGGGGCCGGCTCGTAGAAGCCGACCCCGCCGCGATCACGTAGGGCCGATGGGATTCGAACCCACCCTGTCACGGACCTAAACCGTGTGCCTCTACCGCTGGGCTACGGCCCCCTCACATACGGTTACGAAATCTCCGCTGTGATCCCCGAGTCTACGGCCGGGCTCACAGGCTCTGTCGGGTGGTCGCCTGTCCGTTTCCGCTTGCCCTTGCCCGCGTAGGTCGGCGTCTGGCTGTGACAGTTCGGGCAGAGGAAGCGCAGGTTCTCCAGCCGGCAGTCGGCGAAATCCGCGCTGATGTGATCCACATGTAGGGTCAGCGGCCGGCCCTGCCATTCTCCCGGGTTTCCGCACTCGGCGCAGGCATGCGGCAGCCCCGATTCGAGCATCGCCCGGCGAAGCTTCTCGGGTTTCGCGCGGCTCTGGTCGGACCTTCGCACGATCAGGATCTGCTGCGCGCTGAGTCGGTAGACCGACTTCTTGCCCCGATTGTGGTTGCTGCCTGTGAAGTGCGAGATGTCGATCCCCTCGCGGGTGATGCGGCGCTTCAGGTGGGCGTGACTTCCACCTGTCAGGCGTATCCCCAGCGCGCGCATCACGCCCATCACACTGACCGACTCGGCGACGGCCTTCTCAAGCATTTCCCGGGTATAGGTCACCCGGCTCCATCGTGGACGCGAGTTCTCCATGGCGGGGACGCTAGCCGCACCCCCCGACAATTCAGGACTCGTCCGACCTGCTCTCCAGCCGACTGATGGAGACGAGCAGCCTGCGCGCGTTCTGCGGGCTCCGGAGCGGGTGAAGCTCCTCCGGCGTCCGCCAGCCGTCCGGGGAGACGCTGATCTCGTCGTGTCCGGTGCGGGCGCAGGTGGCGTCCATCAGGACTCCTCGGGTTCGTCCTTCTTCTTGCGGAGCTCCTCCTCGCGCCGCCGGAGATCCGCCTCCCAGTCCTTCAGCAGCTTCTCGTCGTCCCGGTTCTGCTTCGCCAACCCCTCCAGGAACTCGGGATCGTCGTCCGGCGCCACCTGTCGGGGCCGCCCCGGGGCCACGCCGCCGGGCCGCAGCCCGGTGCCGGCCGGGTGCGAGGAGCCGGCCGCCCGGGAGGTCAGCCCGGACGACGGCCGGCCGGCCACGAACCAGGCGATCCAGCCGATCGGGGAGAACAGCAGGATCAGCAGGATCCACGCGACCTTGGGCAGGTTGCGGACCTCGTCCTGGGGGGTCGTGATGCAGTCGATCGTCGCGTACACCAGGAGGATGATGTCGAGGACGACGAGGAGTGCGTAGATGCGGGCCACGGCGGCATCATCCCTGATCGGCTCTGTCGCCGCAGCCCCGGGACACTACTGGTCCAGACCGAGGTCGCGGCGGAGCTTCGCCACGTGGCCGGTGGCCTTGACGTTGTAGAAGGCGTGCTCGATGTTGCCCTCCTCGTCGATCACGAACGTGGACCGGATCACGCCCATGCTGACCTTGCCGTAGTTCATCTTCTCGCCGTACGCCGCGTAGGAGTCCAGGACGCTCTTGTCCACGTCGGAGACCAGCGGGAACGTAATCGCGTCGCGCTCGACGAACTTGGCCAGCTTCTCCGGCTTGTCGGGGGAGATGCCGACGACCTCGTAGCCCTGGGCCTGCAGCGAGGCGAGCGAGTCGCGGAAGTCGCACGCCTGCTTGGTGCAGCCGGGGGTCATCGCGGCCGGGTAGGCGTAGAGGACGACCTTGCGGCCGCGCAGGTCCTTGAGGGCGAGCTGGCCGCCGTCGGCGGTGGGCAGGGTGAAGTCGGGCGCGACGTCGCCGGGCGTGAGCTTCTCAGTCATGAACCGACCATATCCCGCCCCTCCGACACGCCCCGGACGCCCGGGCCGGACCCGCCGGCCGACCCGCCTCAGCCGGCGCCCGCCCCGCCTCGGACCGCGGGCGAACGGCGGCCAGACCCGCCTCAGCCGATCCGACCCGGTCGGCGGTGCGGTCCGCCTCAGTCGGCCGGTGCCGCCCGCCGGAGCCGGTGCGCGGCGGCGGCCGCGAGCCCGAGTCCGACCCCGAGGCACGCGGCGACACAGATCCGGGCATACAACCCGTTCCACGGTACGGGCGCGATGGCGTGCTGGAACACCGCCGCCCGGGAGAACCCGCAGAGCAGGGCGAGCGCCGCGCCGCCCAGCCCGAGCGCGAAGTCGGCGGCGGGCCGGCGCAGCAGCGCGTACCCGGCTGCGGCCAGCATCGCCCCGCCGGCCGCGAACCCCCACAGGTCCTCGCGTTGGAACGTCCCGGCGTCGAGCACCCGCCCGACGGAGTCGAAGAGCGACAACCCTCCGGCGAGTACGCCCAGCAGCGGCGCCACGAACCATCCCCGCCGCACCAGCGCCGCCCACGGATCCGGGCGGCTCCCAGCCGACGCGCCCGGCGAGCCCACCCGCCACCCGCCCAGCACCGCCACCCCGAGCCCGAGGAGCACCACCCCGCCCCACCACCCCCACGTACCCGGCCGGGGCGCCCAGTCGAGGGTCCCGGTGACGCGGAACTCCCGTACCCCCTCCCGCAGCGGGATGGACCACTCCCGGAGCCGGTGTGGCCGATCGGGCTCGCGGACCGTGATCGGCGGCTGGGGTCCCATCCAGTGCGCCCGGTGGTCGTGCCACCGCACGACGGGCGTGCTGGACAGGAGTTTCCATTCGGGTGCGGCCCCGGCGTCGCCGCCCTCGGTGCCGCCGCGCAGCGTCTCGTTGAGGTAGCTGGCGGGGGATCGGGTGTTCTGCCGCACCCCGCCGGGCCCGACGCTCAGGTAGGGCTCGCCGGAGTAGCCGAGCACCTCGACGGTGGCCGGCCCGTCGTAGCGGAGTTCGAGGCTGGCCCCGGCGTCGGCGGTGCGGATGGTGAGGCCGGGCAGCGCGGGGCTGATGCCGGTGACCGTGGTGCGGTAGTCGCTGGCGCCGGGGGCGTCCTGTGGATGCGCGGAGGCCGGGCTGGCGACTGCCAACCCGGCCACGATTCCCGCGAGCAGCGCCCGCCATACCTTCACATGGCTATTTAACGTCAGTCACCATGCGCTTGAGGGCGTCGACGACGCTGGTGTCGCCCTTGCCCTTGTCCGCGACGACCTCGACGTCGTTGACGAACAGGGTCGGGGTGCCCTTGAGGCCGCGCTTGGTGAAGTCGTCGGTGAGCTTCTTGGCCCAGCCCTTGTAGGTGCCGTCCCGCACGCACCGCGCGAACGCGGGGTCGATCAGCCCGGCGTCGCCCCCGGCGGCGATGATGTCGTCGTCGGGGAGGCCGCCGGTGTTCTCGGCGGGCTGGCGGGCGAAGAGCTGCTTGCTGAACTCGTAGAGCTTGCCCCCGTCGGCGGCGCACCCGGCGGCGGAGGACGTCCTGGTGGAGTACTGGTTGGGCGCCGAGAACTGGTCGAGGATGGCGACCGGGTGGTACACCAGTGTGATCTTGTTCTCCTTGATCCACTGGTCGACGGTCGGCGTGATGGCGTCCTCGACCTGCTTGCAGGCGGGGCACTGGTAGTCGAGGTAGATCTCGACCTTGGCCTTCCCGGTCGTGCCCGGGATGACCATGCCGTCCTGCTTCTCGGTGGCGGTGGCCGGCACGTTGAACTGGGTCGGCTGCTGGGCCTGCCAGACGCCGTACCCGATCGCGCCGGCGACCAGCACGGCGAGCGTGACGCCGATGGCGGTCCACATCACGCGGCGGCGCCGGTCCTCCTTGGCGATCTGTTCGCGGACGACCCGGGCGGCCGTCTTCTGCTCAACTCTTCTGCTCACTATTGTCCCTTGCTCGTTTCGGGCCCCGACGGGCCACCCAGAAGCACCCCGTCGAGGGAGAGCCAGGTATGCGGCCGGAGGATCAGGAATCCGGCCCCGGCCAGAAACCCTATATCCCTCAAAGTCTCCCAAAAGTATGTGGGCGACTCGCCGGCGGCCAGCGCCCCGCCGCCGCCGAAGCAGCCGCAGTCGATCTGGAGCCCGCGGGCCCACGCGGTGGCGATGCCGAAGATGAACATCACGAGCAGCCCCGCCGACAGGATCGCCGCGGCCCTGGTGAAGAGCCCGGCGAGCAGCAACAGGCCGACCATGATCTCGACGAACGGCAGCGCCGACCCGACGATCTGGGCCGCGCCGTTGGGGAGGAGTTCGTAGGCGTTCACCGCCCGTACGGAGCTGCCGAGGTCCGCGACCTTGGAACCCCCCGCGACCAGCCACACCCCGGCGAGGCCGAGCCTGGCCAGGGTGCTGATCACTTTCGTGACGTGCCGACGCCGGCCGGGAGCGGCCGTTCGTGGCTCTGACATGTCGATTCCCACGCCCATTAGTCGCACCGCCTCTGCGGTTGGTTCCGACTCAGCTGGTGAGGGCTGTCTCTACCGCCTCGACCAGATCTGCCCGGGCCCGTGCGACCCGTGATCTGATTGTCCCAATAGGTACGGATTCGATGTCAGCGGCCTCGGCATACGACAACCCGAGCACCTGGGTGAGCACGAACGCGCTCCGCCGGTCGGCCGGCAGCCGCTCCAGCAGGTCCTGCCCGCTGACCCGCCCGGCGGGGTCGGGCTGGTGCGCCGGCTCGTCGAACGCGTTGTCCGCGCGCCGCTGCCGCACGATGACCCGGATGTGGTCCACGCACACCCGGCGGGCGATGCCGAGCAGCCAGGTCCGCACCGTGGAGCGGGCCTCGAACCGGGCGAGGGCCTTGAACGCCCGCAGGTACGTCTCCTGGGTCAGGTCGTCGGCCACGCCCGCGTCGGCGAGGCTGGCGCACAGCCGCCACACGTCGGACTGGGTCTCGCGGACCAGGGCCGCCTGCGCCACCGGGTCGCCGTCCCGGGCCGCGAGCGCCCACTGCGTCGCGGAGTCGGGAGCGGGATTCACGAAGCTGACAATACGGGAGTGGCCCACGTCACGGGAACTGGAGAGGGCCCGGAACCGACTAGAGGGACATGACGTGTGGTGAGGTCCGGGCGGCGCTGTCGGCGCTCTTCGACGGTGAGGTGGCGGAGCTCTCGGTGCAGGCGACCGAGGCTCATCTGTCGGGCTGCGCGGCCTGCCGGACGTGGAAGGTCCAGGCGCTCCGGCTGCCGGACCTGATCTGGACGGCGACCCCGCCGGACCTGACGGCCCGGGTGCTGGCCGCGGTGGCGGAGGACGAGCGGGCGGCCCGGAAGGCCCGGTGGCAGATCCTCCGGTTCGCGGTGGGCGCGGCGGCGGTGATCCAGCTGCTGCTGGCCCTGCCGGTGCTCCTGGACGGCGGTTCGGGGCCGCACGCGAGCCGGGAGATGGCCTCGTTCGACATCGCGCTGGCCGTGGGCTTCCTGCTCGCGGCGTGGCAGCCGTCCCGGGCCCGGGCGTTCGTGCCGGTCGCGGCGGTGCTCGCCGGCTGCCTGGCCCTGACGAGCGGCATGGACGTGCTCAACGACTCCACGGCCCTGGCGCACGAGACGGGGCACCTGGTGGCGCTCGTCCAGGCCGGGTTGCTGTGGGCTCTGGGCCGCTCCTCGGTACGTGGCGGGTCCCGTCCCGCTACGGTCACACCGTGAGAAAATCGGCACTCTTCATCGTCGCGCTGGTGGCGGGGCTGCTGCTCCTGCCGGCGGCGCCCGCCAGCGCGCACGCCGGCCTGCAACGGACCGACCCGCCCTCGGGTTCGATCGTGGCCCAGGCCCCGCGTCAGGTGACGCTGTACTTCACGGAACCTGTCACGGCCGTCCCCGGCCAGCTGCGGATCATCGGCCCGGACGGCAAGCGCGCCGACCGGGGCGAGCCGGCGGTGGACGGCGCGCAGGTGTCCATCCCGCTGCGCGAGGGCGCGGGCCGGGGCACGTACCTGGTCTCGTACCGGATCATCTCCGACGACAGCCATCCGGTGTCCGGCGGTTTCGCGTTCTCGATCGAGGCCCCGTCGACGACGGCCCCCGGGGTGTCGGGCGGTCAGGGCGCCGAGGTGGATCCGGTGGTGCGGGCGCTGCTGCCGGTGTCCCGGTTCGCGGGCTACGCCGGCCTGCTGCTCGTGATCGGCCCGGTGCTGCTGATGGTCGGCCTGTGGCCGGCCCGGCTGTCCCGGCCGGGGAAGCTGGTCTGGACGGGCGTGGGCCTGCTGGCCGGCGGCACGGTCCTGGCGCTGTATCTCCAGGCCCCCTATGTCACCGGCGGTTCGCTGTTCGGGGTGTCGGGGGCGGACCTGTCGGAGGTGCTGTCCAGCCGGTTCGGCTTCACCGGCCTGGCGCGCCTCGCCATCCTGGCCGCCGCGATCCCGCTGCTGCGCCGCGTGCTGGCCGCGAAGAACACCCAGAGCGACCAGGTCATCCTGGGGGTACTGGCGTTCGTCGCCGCCCTCACCTGGCCCCTGGCCGGCCACCCGAGCGCCTCGCCCGCTCCGCCGCTGACGGTGGCCGTGGACCTGGTGCACCTGCTCGCGATGGCCGTCTGGCTGGGCGGCCTGGTGGGCCTGGCCCTGCACCTGCTGCCGAGGGGCAACGAGACGGAACTGCGCGCCCTGTTGCCGGTGTGGTCCCGCTGGGCCGGCTGGGCGGTCACCGCGCTGGTCGTGGCGGGCGTGGCCCAGGCGCTGATCGAGGTCGGTACGTTGCCGGCGCTGTTCAACACCCGGTACGGCCAGCTGCTGATCGTCAAGGCGGTGCTGCTGGCGATCGTGCTGGGCGCCGCGTCCCTGGCCCGGCGCAAGGTGCTGGCCGGGGAGCCGAGGGTGCGCCGGCTGGTGTTCGGCGAGCTGGCGGTCACGGCCGTGATCCTGGCGGTCACCGCGTTCCTGGTCCAGCAGACCCCGGCCCGCACCGAGGCCGCCCTGCCGTCGGCGAGCGCGAACCTGCCGGTCTCGGCGACGTTGAACAGCAACATCTTCCGGCTCCAGGTGGAACTGGAACCGGGGTCGGTCGGCAACAACTCGATGCACATGTACGCGTTCACCCCCGACGGCAAGCCGATCAAGGTCCTGGAGTGGCAGGTCACGGTCGGCATGCCGTCGAAGGAGATCGCGCCGATCGAGGTGCCCGTGCTCCAACTCACCGATGACCACGCGGTCGGGGAGCTCACGCTGCCGACCGCGGGGACCTGGGAGCTGCGCTTCACGCTCCGGGTGTCCGACATCGACCAGGCGACCGTCAGCCAGACGGTGCAGATCAAGTAGACCGAAAGGGTCCCCCTCATGCGCAGTGTCCTCGGACGGAAGCTCCTCGTCGTACTCGGCGTGGCGGTCGTCGGCGTCGTGGCCCTGGCCGGCCCCGCGGCCGCGCACGTCACGATCGACGCGGGCACCACCAACAAGCAGGGGGGTACGGCCCGCGCCGTGTTCCGGGTCCCCAACGAGAGCGAGACCGCGTCCACTGTGAAGCTCGAGGTGACCCTGCCCGAGTCGCAGCCGCTGTCCTCGGTGCGCACGATGCCGGTACCCGGCTGGAAGGTCGAGACGGAGAAGACGAAGCTGGCGACCCCGCTGGAGTCGCACGGCCGGAAGATCACCGAGGCGGTCACGAAGATCACGTGGACGGCGAACACCGCCGAGGACGGGATCAAGCCGGGCCAGTACCTGGAGTTCCCGGTGTCGCTGGGCGGCCTGCCGAAGGCCGACCAGATGGTGTTCAAGGCCCTGCAGACCTACTCCGACGGCACCATCGTCCGGTGGATCGAGGAGAAGACGGGTACGGAGGAGCCGGGCAAGCCCGCGCCGGTCCTGAAGCTGGTCGCCGCCGACGCGTCCCCGGCCCCGGCCGCGAAGAAGACCGAGACGGCCGCCTCCGAGAACAAGGCGACCCTGCCGCTGGCGATCACCGGCGCGGTGGCCGGGCTGCTGGGCCTGGGGCTGGGCGCGGCGGCGTTCGCGCGGAGCCGGCGCGCGACCTCGTAGTACCCGTCGAGTTCTGGCAGTGGAGGCCCCGCGCGACATCCCGCGCGGGGCCTCGCCGTGCCGGGCGGGGAGTCTCCCGGCGGCCTCGACGTCGGGTGTGGGCCGTCACTCCTTTCTCGACCGGAGGTGCAGTCACCCTTCGTGTGCACAACGCTATTCCTGGTGACGAAAACTCACCAGACCTATATTTTTCAGGCAAATCTTGCTATGTACCCCATAGTCGGACTCTCTGTGCGTCGTAAAACTCTCTTCACTGGAACATTCGGACTACGTGCAACCATCCATGCCGGTCACAGCGTTTAATGTCACGAGCCGGTGGGTTGCCGTGGTGTCGAGCGGCGGGGGACGCTGGTTCATTGACTGTTCCCGGTGATGAGAGGTGGCCCAGATGTCGGACCGGTCGCGACGCGGAGTACTCGGCGCGATAGCCGGAGTCGCCGCGCTGCCCCTTCTCGCGGCCTGTGGCTCGGACGAGAAGAAGACCGGCAAACCGGAGGGCGTGAAGGCCGAGTCCGGTGGCACCCCCACCCCGACGTCCGAGGCGGCGATCACCATCACCCCGGCGAACGGGGCCAGGGACGCCAACCCCGCCTCCGTCACCGTCAAGGTCGAACGCGGCACCCTCGACGAGGTCGTGCTCACCAACGAGGCCGGCAAGGTCGTCAAGGGCGAGCTGTCCGCCGACAAGACCACGTGGACACTCGGCGAGCCGCTCGGCTACCAGAAGTCGTACACCGTGAAGGCCACCGCCGTCAGCACCAGCGGCAAGAAGGCCGAGGCGACCAGCAGCTTCACCACGATCAAGCCGAACAACCAGACCCTGCCGTACTTCACCCCCGGCGCCCCCGGCACGTTCGGCGTCGGCCAGCCGATCGTCGTGCGGTTCGACGAGCGGATCCCGGACCGGAAGAAGGCCCAGGCCGCGCTCACCGTCACGACCAGCCCCGAGACCGTGGGCGCGTGGCGCTGGTTCGACGACCAGGAGCTGCACTGGCGCCCCCAGGAGTACTGGAAGCCCGGCACCAAGGTCACCGTCACCGCCAAGGTGCACGGCGTGGACCTCGGCAACGGGCTCTACGGCCAGGACGACAAGTCCGTCGCCTTCGACATCGGCCCGTCGAAGATCGCCGTCGCCGACTCGGTGTCGAAGAAGATGCAGGTCTTCTTCGACGGCGCGATGGTCAAGGAGTTCCCCGTCAGCCTCGGCAAGGGCGGCACGGTCCAGGTCGGCAACAACACGATCGACTACTGGACGCGGACCGGCCCGCACGTGGTGACCACGAAGGACCGTGAGGTCCGGATGACCTCCGCGAGCTACGGCGGCCCGACGACCGGCCCCGACGCGTACGACAGCAAGATCGGGTTCGCGGTCCGGATCTCCTCCGCCGGTGAGTACGTGCACCTGCGCGACTGGGACCTCGGCCGCCTCGGCAAGGTCAACGACTCGCACGGCTGCATCAACGTCGGCCCGGGCAACGCCCAGTGGTTCTTCGAGAACTTCAACGCCGGCGACATCGTGGACGTCAAGAACGGCCCCCGGGTGCTCGATCCCCGCGACGGTCTGGGCGACTGGGTCATTCCGTGGGCGCAGTGGGCCAACTAGGCGCAGTGGGCCAACTAGGCGCAGTGGGCTGACGGCGGCCCTGTCGCGGCACGACCGGTTGGCCCTATTCTGGACGCATGCGCCGCTGGAGCGTCATCCTCGTCGTGGTCGCGTCCCTTGTGGCCATCGCCTGCCAGTCCGGGGGAGACCCCGGCCCGGGTCCCGGCCCCACGCAGACCCGGCCCGGCCCTACGAAGACCGCCAAGGGGCTGCCCAACTCGATCACGGCGATCGGCGACTCGATCACCGTGGCGTACGCGTCCTGCCTGCTCCCGCAGCCGTGCCCGCGCAACTCGTGGTCCACGGGCGACAGCGACCGGGGCGGCACCCACTACCAGCGGCTCAGGGCCCTGAACCCGGCGATCACCGGCCACGCCACGAACCTGGCCGTGGTCGGCGCGCGGGCATCCGGGCTGGCCGCGCAGGCCCGCGCAGCGGTGGACACCCGCGCGGAGTACGTGACGGTGCTGGTCGGGGCCAACGACGCCTGCCGGCCGACCGCCGCCGAGATGACCAGCGCCGCCGACTTCCGGGCCCAGATCGACGAGGCGCTCCGGATCCTGAAGGCCGGCCTGCCCACGGCGAAGGTGTTCGTGGCCAGCGTCCCCGACCTGTACCGGCTGTGGGACGTCGGGCACGCCAACGACACCGTCGTACGGGTCTGGAACCGGGGCGTGTGCCCGAGCATGCTGGCCAACCCCACCTCGGACGCGGCGGCGGACCGCAAACGCCGGGGCGAGGTGCGCGACCGGGTGACCGCGTACGACACGGCGCTGTCGGCGGCCTGCTCGAAGTACGGGCGGCTGTGCGACTACGACGGGGGCGCCGTGCACCGGTACCGGTTCGAGGTCAAGCACCTGTCGCCGATCGACTTCTTCCACCCGAACGCGAGCGGGCAGCAGGTGCTGGCGGAGGTCACCTGGAAGGCCGGGCCCTACGCCTGACCGCACCCGGTAGCGCCCGGCCAGGCCCGTGGCGCACCGCCTCAGACGGCGCCGACCGCCTCGCCCGGCACCGACACGTGCTCCCGGCGGGGCGGCAGCGGCACCGGCAGCCCGGCCGACTCGGCGGAGAACAGCAGCCGGTCCAGGTGCTCGATGGCGTAGCTCACCGCGCCCAGGGTCACCGACTCCGCGCCGAGGGTGGACACCTCCAGCCGGGGCATCCGCAGGCACAGCCGGGACAGCGCCCGGTGCAGCGGTTCGGCGATCACGTCCCCGGACTGCGAGAAACCGCCGCCGAGGACGACCAGTTCGGGGTCGAGGGTCAGCACCAGCGCCGCCGCCCCGACCGCCAGGTCTTTCGTGTACTGCCGCACCGCGGCCACCGCCGTCGCGTCCCCGGCCCGCGCGGCGGCGAACACCAGCCGGCCGATCTCGTCGGTCGGGGTGCCCGCCGGCACCACGGGGCACGCGAGCAGCTTCGGAGCGGCGTCGTCCCACCGGGTGACCGCCAGGGTGCCGATCTCGCCGGTCGCCCCGGAGTGGCCGTGGTACAGCGCGCCGTTGAGCAGCATCGACGCGGCGGTCCGCCGGCCGGCGTGCAGGTAGACGACGTCGCGGACCCCGGCGGCCACGCCCCGGACCCGTTCGGCGAGCGCGCCGAGCTTGCAGTCGTTCTGGACGAGGACCGGGCACGCGTACCGCTCGCCGAGGTGCGCGATCAGCGGGGTACCGGCCCAGTCGGGGATCGAACCGGACAGCACGATGTTCCCGGCCCGGTCCACCAGGCCCGTCACCCCGGCGGCCACGGTCCACAGGTCGGCGGCCATGTGCCCGGTCGAGGCGAGGCACGCGGCGGCGGCGGCGTCGGCGGCGGCCAACCGGTCGGCGGCGGACCACTCGGGTTCGACCTGGCGGTGCGCGGTGGCCAGGACGGTGCCGTTGAGGTCACCGAGCGCGGCCCGGACGTGGTACGCCCCGATGTCGAGGCCGAGCACCACGCCGGCCTCGGCCCGGAACCGGTACCGCCGGGCGGGGCGGCCCAGGCCACCCTGGGCGGGCGGCTCGACGGCGGCCCAGCCCTGGTCCAGGAGCACCCCGAGCAGGTCCTCGCACGAGGGCCGGGACAGCCCGGTACGCCGGACCAGGTCGCTGACGACCTGTGCCGGTTGGCCCCGGAGCGCCCGGATCACATTGAGCGCGTTGAGCTGTCGAAGCCGGGTAAGGTCGCCGCCCAACTGCTCGTCCACGCCTGTCAACGTACCGGAAACATACCTATCGGTGCATAGCTCGGACAGCCAGCTGTGATCAGACAGGGGACGCCGCCCCGCAGGTCCACCGGGGTCCGTAAGATTCCATAGCCCCACTGGTGAGTGATCGGAGCTGCGTTGTCAGACATCCCGACGACCGTCGAGACCGAGATCGCCACGGAACAGGAGTACGTCGACCGCGTCTACCTGCGGCTGGAGCAGCTGCGCGCGGAGGCCGTCGCCAACGAGGCGGCCGGCTACCGGCAGTCCGACGCCCGGGTGCCCGGCGCGCTGGTCGAGCGGGACGCGTTCGTCTACCACGCGGCCAAGCGGCTGCGCACCCTCGACAGCGAGTACGAGGGCCTGGTGTTCGGCCGGCTCGACCTCGCCGAGGACAAGGTCCGCTACGTGGGCCGGCTCGGCCTGCGCGACCAGCAGATGAACGCCCTGCTGGTGGACTGGCGGGCCCCCGCCGCCGCCCCGTTCTACCAGGCCACCCCCGAGCACCGCGAGGACGTGATCCGCCGCCGGGTGATCCGGTCCACCGGCTCGAAGGTGATCGGGATCGAGGACGACCTGCTCGACCCGGAACGCGGCCAGGGGATGACCGTGGTGGGCGACGGCGCGCTGATGGCGGCCCTCAGCCGGGCCCGCAGCAACCAGATGCGCGACATCGTGGCCACCATCCAGGCGGAGCAGGACAAGGCGGTGCGCGCCCCGGGCAGCGGGGTCACGCTGATCACGGGCGGCCCCGGTACCGGGAAGACGGCCGTGGCCCTGCACCGCGCGGCCTTCCTGCTCTACTCCGACCGCCGCCGGTACGAGGGCGGGGGCGTGCTCGTCCTCGGCCCGTCCGCGGTGTTCATGACCTACATCGAGCGGGTACTGCCGTCCCTGGGCGAGAACGCGGTGACCCTGCGCTCCCTGGGCGGCCTGTTCGACGGGGTGGAGGCGACCGACCACGACGACCCGCGCTCGGCGGCCCTGAAGGGTTCCCTGGGCATCCGGCCGCTGCTGGTGAAGCTGGTCCGGCAGGCCCCGCCGGAGGCCCCCACCGAGTTCCGGATCACCTACCGGGGCGAGGTGCTCCGGCTGGAGGCGGACGTGTTGCGGGCCGCGCGGTCCCGGGTACACGAAAGAGGCATTCTTCCCAATCATGGTCGTAACCGGGCGGCGGCGGCGCTGATCGCGGACCTGTGGCGGCTCTACCGCGACCGGCTGCACGAACCCACGGTCGAGGAGCGCGACGCGTTCGTCGCGGACATGAAGGAACGCTCCGAGCTGCTGGAGTTCGTCACCCGGTGGTGGCCGCAACTGAACCCGGAGCAGGTCCTGGGCTGGCTGCGCGACCCGGCCATGGTCCGCCGGCTCAACGGGCCGCGCGCGCTGCGGTTCGCCGACCGGCCGACCGTGCAGGACGTGCCGCTGCTGGACGAGCTGCGGATGCTGCTCGGCGAGCCGCCGAAGCCGAAGAAGTCCGACCCGTTCCACGTCGTCGACGGCATCCGCGAGCTGACCACGGTCGCCGACCGGGAGTACGCGTCGCGGCAGTCGGTCGTCCGGGGCGAGAACTACGACGAGTACGCGCACGTCGTGGTCGACGAGGCCCAGGACCTGTCGCCGATGCAGTGGCGGGTGCTCGGCCGCCGGGGCAAGTACGCGAGCTGGACGATCGTGGGCGACCCCGCGCAGTCCTCGTGGGAGGACGCCGCCGAGGCGCGCCGGGCCCGCGACCAGGCCGTGGGCCGGACCCGCCGGCACAGCTTCGAGCTGACCACCAACTACCGCAACTCGGCGGAGATCTTCGAGCAGGCCGCCGCCGTGGCCCGCCGGGGGCTGCCGGGCATCGTGCTGCCCACGGCCGTCCGGCGCACCGGGGTGGCCCCCTCGCACCGGGTGGCCGGCGACCTGCGCGCGGCCGTCCGGGAGGCGGCCTCCGAGCTGCTGGAGCGGCTGGAGGGCACCATCGGGGTGGCGTGCGTGATGGCCCGCCGCGACGAGGTGGCCGGCTGGATCGAGGGGCTGGCCCCGGGCCGGCTGCACGCGGTCGGCAGCCTGGAGACCAAGGGCCTGGAGTACGACGGGGTGGTGATCCTCGAACCGGGGGACATCGCCGACGAGTCCCCGGTGGGCCTGCGCACCCTCTACGTGGTGCTGACCCGCGCGACCCAGGAGCTGATCACGGTCGCGTCGACCCCGGCCTGGCAGCAGCTCTTGACCTAAATGTTCTTGACCTGAGGCCTCAGCGGGCCCCACCACTAGAACCGGAAGCTGGCCTCGATGGGTCGGTGGTCGCTGCCCGTCCCGGCGAGCACGGTGGCGTCCGTCGCGGTCAGCCCCCGCGACAGGATGTGGTCGAGCCGCACCATCGGCACCCCGGTCGGCCAGGTGAACCCGAAGCCGCTGCCGGCCTTGTCCTGGGCCTCGGTCAGCTGCCCGGTCAGCCCGCCGAGGCTGCGGTCGGTGCTGGCGGTGTTCAGGTCCCCGGCGAGGATCAGCCGGCGGGCCGGGTCGTCCTCGATCGCCCCGGTCAGCGCGGCGAGCGTGGCGTCCCGGCGCTGGCTGGCCAGGCCGTCGGCGCCGAACCGGATCGAGGCGAGGTGCACCACGTACAACGTGACGGGGCCCTTCGGGGTGTCCACGACCATCTTCAGGGCGCGCACCCAGCCCATGCCCACGTCGACGGGCTGCACGTCGCGGAGCGGGAACCTGCTCCACACGCCGAGGGTGCCCCGGTTCTGCCGGTGCTTGTAGGCCGGGTCGAGGGCGGAGTGCAGCGCGCCGTCGGACGCGCCGGCGACCTCCTGCACCGCGACCACGTCGGCCCCGGCGTCGCGTAGGGCGCGGGCGGTGCCCGCCGGGTCGGAGTTGGCCGCGAACATGTTGTGCGAGAGGACCCGCAGGTCGGCCGGGCCGCCGGGGCCGCGCGGCACCAGGGCGGGACCGAACAACCCCACCCAGGCGAGTACGGCGCAGCCGGTGGCGATCAGCGCCGGCTTGCTCCGCGTCAGGGCGGCGACGAGGCCGAGGACGCCGAGCGGCACGCCCAGCCACGGCAGGAAGCTCTCCACCAGCGAGCCGAAGCCGTTGCCGTTGGGGATGAGCTTGTGGCCGAGCAGCAGGCCGGTGACCAGGAGGATCACCAGGGCGAGCACGAGCCCGCCCGGGGTGGTGCCCGATCTCCTCGCGGCGGGTTTTCGGACCGGCGGAGCGGTCGTCGCGGGCGGGTTCTGGGGTGTGCTGATCCGGCGAGCCATCCCCTTCAGCTTAGCGACCTGCCAGGACGAGGGGTCTGAGCCGGTGCCCATTCCGCTGCAAAGCATCCAGAACGGCACACAGGATGAGGAGTCCGGCGAGGGCGTACGGCCAGGCCGCGTAGTCCGACGGCGGGGCCTCCAGCAGCTGGTCCTGGAGGTACACGCCGAGGTACGCGCCCGCGAAGCCACCGACCGCCGCGGCGTAGAGCCGCACCGCCTGGGGCAGCAGGAACGCCGCGTCGATGGCGACCGCGCCCAGCAGGAGCAGGAACGGCACCGCCGAGGGCGGGAAGCCGGTGCCGGAGAGCAGGAGCCACATCACGCACCGGTACGCGACGTACGCGCCCGCCACGGCGGTGGCCGCCCAGGGCCGGTTGATGAACTGCCGCGCGCAGATCAGCACGAACATGCCGGCGAGGGCCGCGTAGAACGGGTAGAGCCAGTGCTCGACGGGCATCGCGAAGTGCAGGACGGCGATCCGGTCGACGGGCCGGCCGATCTGGTTGGCGGCGAAGGCGAGCAGGCTGGGCTCGGCGTACGGCGCGCCGCGGTCCCACGCCTGGATGGACAGCACCCCGTACTCCTGGTGCTGGTTGGGGAAGAGGACGTTCTCGAAGAAGAACAGCCAGAACGCGACGGCGAGTACGGCACCGTTGCCGGTCAGCCACCAGCCCCGGATCACGGCGGCGATCATCAGCGCGGTGCCGAGGTAGAGCAGCGCGTGGCTGTAGCTCCACGAGGTGATGTCGAGGCCGTTGACCGCGTGGTTGAGCAGGTCGACGGGGATCGCGACCAGGAAGATCGCGGTCCCGGCCTGGGCGACCCGCAGCGCCAGGGTGTCCATCCCGAACCGGGTGTAGCTGTGGAAGACGACCAGGGCGACGGCGAGCACCGTGCCGACCGTGTTCAACAGGTGCGGCGGGGCGAGGTCGTCGCGGAGCCACTTGAAGTGCCAGGAGACGTCCCACGACGCGCCGAGCATCTTGAGGAGCAGTGCGACCGCCCAGAGCCGGTAGACGAGCCGGAGCATCTGCTCGCGCTGGGCCGGTTCCGGCCCGCGCCGGGCGAGCTCGACCCAGGCTCGGACCTGGTCAATCACGTTCACTGCCGTTCCTCCCAAGGTGTGCGAGGAAACAGTGTCACCCACCCGAGAGCAAAAAGACATCCGGGGAAGCCCCGACCCCGACGGGGCCGTGTAGCCGCATGATCACTTTACGCGACCGTTTCTGTCAAATGGCTGACAGTCCGCAGAATAGTTCTCACCTTTCGGACTTAGTGGACTCCAAGATCGACGTGAGCCATTGTGTTACCCGTCGCGAAAGCGGCAGGCTGCCCGGCGGGACGCCATATCGACGTCCCTGAGGCCCGAGGGCCACAGGCACCGGGCCGGCGCCGTACATCGCCAGGCCGGATGCCGTGGATCCAGGGGCCACAGAAACGCAGTCCGTTCAACAGGGGGTTCCTATGGCAGTACCCTCGCGCGGCCGTTATCTCCGGCTGATTCCCGCCCTGGCTGCTGCACTCGCAGTCGCGGCGGTGCCGGCAACGGCCGTTGGCGATCCCGGCAAGGACGGGGCGGGCGCGAAGTCGCCCCTGTCGTCCTACGGAGACACCGCTAAGGGTGACTTGGGGGAGTTCTACGACGCGCGCACGTCGGCCGGCAGCCAGAAGGCGCTGCAGGCCAAGGCCGCGAAGCAGGCAGCTGCACCCCGGCAGGGCCTCCAGGCCCTGCGCACCGAGCTGGGTATCGAGGGCGTGGTCGAGACCGACCCGCTGACCGGCTCCTTCCGTCAGGTCAGCAAGCTGGATGGCTTCCTCACCTCCGCGAGCAAGACGGCTCCCGAGGGCGTCGCCCTCGGCTTCCTGCGTGACCACGCCGCCGCCCTCGGCCTCACCGCCAAGGACATCTCGGGGCTGTCGCTCCGCAAGGCGTACACGGACGTGGAGGGCACCACCCACCTGTCCTATGTGCAGTCGGTCAACGGCGTCCCGCTGTTCGGCAACGGCTTCAAGGCGCACGTCGCGAAGAACGGCGCGCTCATCTCCATCGACGGTTCGCCGGCCACCGCGCTGCCGACCGGCTTCGCGAAGAGCAAGCTCGACGCGTCCAGCGCCCGGGCCAAGGCCGTCGCGGACGTGAAGGGCGACGCGAAGGCCTCGGCCGTCGCCAAGACCGCCGGCACCGCCACCAGCTTCGCCAACGGCGACCACGCCCAGCAGGTCGTGTTCCTGACGGTGGGCGGCCCGCGCCTCGCGTGGCAGACCATCGTCGCGCCGAGCAAGGGCGAGCAGTACATCCACGTCCTGGACGCGGAGAGCGGGCAGACGCTGTACCGGCGCAGCCTGGTCTCGCACGCGGCCGACGAGGCCACCGGCAGCGTGTTCGAGCAGTTCCCCGGCGCCCTGCGCGGCGGCGACAGCCAGACGAAGAGCCTGCCGGGCCTGTCCAAGGACGCCACCAAGCTCGAGGGCGTCGCGGGTCACGTGTACCTCGACCTGAACAACAACAACGCGGCCGACCCGAACGAGGAGGTGGGACCGAAGGGGCCGAACGGCGACTTCTCCTACCCCTTCACCAACTTCATCAAGAAGGTCGGCGCGCCGTGTAGCAGCCACTACCAGTGCTCCTGGGACCCGAAGACCCCGGGCTCGTGGCAGACCAACTCGAAGCAGAACGCCGTCCAGATGTACTACTACCTGGGCCGCTTCCACGACCACCTCGAGGCGGGCCCGATCGGGTTCACCCGCGAGGCCGGCAACTTCGACACCCGTGACGGCGACGGCATCCAGGGCGAGGCCATGGACGGCGCCAACACCGACAACGGGATGCCGGGCGGCAACTCCAACAACGCGAACATGTCCACTCCTCCGGACGGTTTCGCGCCGCGGATGCAGATGTACCTGTTCTTCGACGACGGCAGCTTCCCGTGGACCGCCGCCAACAGCGGTGACGACGCGAGCATCCTGTACCACGAGTTCACCCACGGTCTGTCGAACCGGCTCGTCGTGGACGCCATGGGCGTCTCGACCCTGGGCAACCTCCAGGCCGGCTCCATGGGCGAGGCGTGGTCCGACTGGTACGCGATGGACTTCCTCGTCGGCGAGGGCTACACCAACGACCGCAAGCTGGTCGGCGACGTCCGCACCGGTGAGTACGTCGGCCACGGCCTGGACTCCGTCCGCAGCCAGCCGATCGACTGCAAGGTCAGCAGCACCGACGACCCGAACTGCCCCGGAACCCCGGGTGCCGGTCCGGGCGGCTACACCTACGGCGACTTCGGCAAGGTCATCGGTCGTCCCGAGGTGCACGCCGACGGTGAGATCTGGGCCTCGACCCTGTGGGACCTCCGTCGCGAGGTCGGCAGCAGCGTGGCGCGGTCCCTCGTGACCCGCGCGATGGAGCTGTCGCCGAGCAACCCGTCGTACCTCGACGAGCGCAACGCGATCCTGCTCGCCGACACCGTCGTCTTCGGCGGCGCGTACCACAAGAAGATCTGGGAGGTCTTCGCCACGCGTGGCATGGGCTTCTTCGCCGCCGCCACCAACGGCGACGACGCGGCTCCGGCCGAGGACTTCAGCACCCCGCCGCCGGCGGGTACCCCGACCTACTCGGTGACCGGCAAGGTCACCAACTCGGCGTCGGGCGCTCCGGTCCCGGGTGCGGTCATCTCCTTCGCCGGCCACCCGGCCGCCGCCGGGGGCAGCCTCTCCGCGGTGTCCGACGCCAACGGTGACTACTCGTTCACCGGCCTGGTCGCGGGCAACTACCCGAAGTTCAACGCGAACGGTCCCGGCTACGAGGGCGCCAGCACCACGTTGGTGGTCCCCGTCGGCGGCACCACGGCGAACTTCTCCCTGGTCCGTAACTGGGCCTCCGAGGCCGGCGGTGGCGCGATCACCGCGTTCAACGGCGTCGACTACGACATGTTCGGTTGCGGCCCCCGGGCCATCATCGACCAGTCGCTCGGCGGCGGTTGGAGCTCGGACGTCGTGCAGACCGGTTCCGGCATGGAGTCGCGGTTCGCCGTGATCAAGCTGCCGAACGCGGTCAACATCGACACGCTGAAGATCGACCCGTCGAACACGTGCGGCGACCCGGGCAGCTCCTCCACCGGGCACTACACGATCGAGACGTCGGCGGACGGCGTGACCTGGGCCCTGGCCCAGGACGCGACGTTCACGGTCGCGAACCGCAACAAGCTCAACGTGGTGCCGCTGGCGGCCGGTACGGCCTCCGGGGTGCGCTACATCCGTTACACCATGCTCTCGAGCCAGGCGCCGATGTGCCCCGGCCCGTTCGGCGGTTGCCAGTTCGTCGACTCCGTCGAACTCGCGGTGTACGGCTCCCCGAGCTAGTACCCGGACAGACGCAGCAAGAAGGCGGGGCCCTTTCGGGTCCCGCCTTCGCTATCGTGAGGGGTCGATAAGTCCTTCTCCTGTGGAGTGTCGACTATGCGCAAGATCTTCACGGCGGTCGCTGTCGCCGCCGTACTGCTCGCAGCGCCCGGAGCCGCGACGGCCGGGGGGCCGGGTGCCACCCCGGGCTCGTCGGGCCTGGGTGACATCTACTACCCGGACTACGGCAACGGCGGCTACGACGTCGGGCACTACGACCTCAAGCTCGGCTACCAGCCGGCCACCGACCACCTCGACGGCACCGCGACCATCACGGCGCGGGCCACCCAGCACCTGTCCCGGTTCAACCTCGACTTCGCCCTGACCGTCAGTTCGGTGACCGTCGACGGCCGGCCGGCGGCGTTCGCCCGGGAGGGCGCGCACGAGCTGGTCGTCACCCCGGCCACCGACATCAAGCGGCACCGGAACTTCACCGTGGTCGTGACGTACTCGGGCGTGCCGTCCAGCGTCGTCGTCAACGGCTTCACCTCGTGGAAGCGGGTCTCCGACGGCGCGCTCGCGGTGAACGAGCCGGAGAGCGCCTGGTGGTGGTACCCGAGCAACGACCATCCGCTGGACAAGGCGACCTTCGACGTGTCGATCGCCGTGCCCGACGGTACCCAGGCGGTCAGCAACGGCGTGTTGAAGACCGAGCCCTACTCGGTGGGCGGCTGGACGCACTGGGACTGGTGCACGACGACCCCGACCGCGACGTACCTGGCGTTCATGGCCATCGGGAAGTACGACCTGGTCAAGGGCACCGGGGCGGACGGCCAGCCCCTGATCACCGCCTACGCGACCAACCTCGGCGAGTACGGGGCCGCCGCGCGCGCCTCCATCGGGCGCACGCCGGAGATCATCGCGTGGGGGAGCACCCTGTTCGGCCCGTACCCGTTCGAGGCGCAGGGCGGGGTGGCCGGCCCGATCGACGGCATCCGGTTCTCCCTGGAGACCCAGACCCGCCCGGTGTACGGCTACCGCGCCTGGCGCAACGGCCCCAACACCTCGATCATCGCGCACGAGCTGGCGCACCAGTGGTTCGGCGACAACGTCTCGGTGCACAACTGGACCGACATCTGGCTGAACGAGGGCTTCGCCTCCTACGCCGAGTGGCTGTGGTCGGAGCACGAGAACATGGGTACGGCGCAGCAGGTGTTCGACGAGACCTACGCGTTCTACCCGGCCGACTCGCCGTTCTGGCAGGTGCTGCCCGGCGACCCGGGCGCGTCGGACCCGTTCGACGCGGCGGTCTACGACCGGGGCGCGATGGCCCTGCACCAGCTGCGGCTGAAGGTGGGCGACCGGAAGTTCTTCGGGATCCTCGCCGGCTGGGGCAAGCACAAGAAGTTCTGCGACGGCTCGATCGCCGAGTTCCGCGCCTACGCCGAGCGCCTGTCCGGTCAGGATCTGTCCGGATTGTTCAACACCTGGCTCTACACCAAGGGCAGGCCCAATGTAGCGACCTCTCCGTCACTCTCCGCTGCGGTCAAGCCCGCATCCTGGGAGTTCATTCGAATGAGCCGCGAGCACTAGGTACACGGTCAGTCACATGAAGTGAAAGGGGCCGCCAGCTATTGGGGGCCCCTTTCGCATGGGATAAGTTCTATGAATGTCGTCTCGGCTCCGGGTACCCCTTCTGATCGCCCTGTTGCTCTTCGTGATCGCTGGCGGTGCCGGCTTCTCGATGTTCGCCGGGCACGGGGTCACCGAGCGGGTCGACGCCGCCGGCGCGACCGGCAACGACCTCGTCGTCGAGGTCCCCCGCGGTGAGGCGCAGGCCGCCGACCAGGGCGCCACCCGCGGCGACGTCCGCGGCGCGGGCGACTCCCGCGAGGCCCAGGTGCTCACCCTCGTCAACAACGAGCGCAAGACCGCCGGCTGTGCCGCGCTGACCGCCGACACCCGGCTCGCCGTCTCCGCCCGGATGCACTCCGCCGACATGATCAAGCGCGGCTTCTTCGACCACACCAACCCCGACGGCAAGTCCCCCGGCGAGCGGATCGCCGCCGCGGGCTTCTCCGGCGGCGCGTGGGGCGAGAACATCGCGGCCGGCCAGCGCGACGCCGCCTCGGTGATGAAGGCCTGGATGAACAGCCCCGGCCACAAGGCGAACATCGTGAACTGCAAGTTCAAGTTCCTCGGGGTGGGCGTCGCCGACGGCGCCAGCAGCAAGTACGGGATCTACTGGACGCAGAACTTCGGCGGATAGGTGGAGCAGTCGGTCGGGGCGCGGCTGCGTGCCCTCCGCCTGACCCGGGGCCTCACCCAGCGCCAACTCGCCGAACCGCACTACACCCGCGCCTACCTGTCGATGGTCGAGGCCGACCGGGTGCCGGCCTCCGAGGACCTCCTGACGTACCTCGCCGACCGGCTCTCGATCACGATCGGCGACATCACCGGCGACGCCGCCAGGTTCGAGGGCCTCTGCCGGGCCGCTGAACACCACCTCCTCCTCGGGGGGTACGCCGAGGCGGCCCGCCTGTTCGCCGCCGCCGCCGAGCTGCCCGTCGCCGACCGGGACACCGCCGCGTGCCGCCAGGTGACCGCCCTCGCCCTCGCGGGGGACACCCAGGCGGCCGTCCGGCACGGCGAGGCCCTGGTGGCCGAACACCCCGGCCCGCGCGCGTACGCGGCCCTCGTCATGCCCTACACCATCCTCGGCGCGTCCCGCCGGGTCGCCGACGCCGCCACCCGCGCCCTGGCGACCCTGCCCGACGACGCCCCCGACGAACTGCGGATCTTCGTGTACCGCGCCGTCACGCACTCCTCCATCAACCAGCACCGGTTCGCCGAGGCCGCCGGGTACGCGCACCGGGCCCTCGCCCTGTGCGCCCCCGACTCCGTGGACGCCGGACTGTGCCGCCTAGCCCTCGCCTCCGCCCGGATGGAGGCCCTGGACTGGGACGCGTCGGCTGGTGAACTCCGCCTCGCGGTGGCCGCCCTGGCCGGCACCAGCTACCAGTTGCAGGCCCGCACGATGCTCGCCGAGGCGCTGCTCCGGCAGGGGGACACCGCCGGGGCGCTCGGGGCACTGCCGGACACGGTTGAGCTGACGGGCTGGCTGCTGGGGTACGCGTACCGGATCAGGGGTCTGCTCGGCCCCGACGAGGCGAGCCTGCGGCTGTCGATGGACGTGTTCGAGGAGCTGGGGGCGGCGCGGGAGCTGGTGGAGTCGGGGCGGGCGTTGGGGCGGATGTTGGCGGCGGAGGGGCGGCTGGCGGAGTCGGTGGCCGCCTACCAGCGGGGACTGTCCTCGGCCATCCCCGCCGAGGACCCCTGAGGCCGTCCGGCCGGAGACCGCTGTCCGTCGCGCCCCGGGAGCGGTGACCATCGGGCGGCGGTGACCGTCGGGCGTTCGGGCCGGAGTTCGGGGACCGCTAGGTCGAGCATCCGGAACGTTCGCCGAGTCGGTGGAACGTGACCGTCACGCCGTAGCCACGGCCGGCCACGCCCGACGGCAACCGGCGGGTCCCCACCGCCAGGCGCAGGCAACGCTCCCCGTCCTGCCGCTCGCCCCGGACCAGCGGGATCCCGCTGTCGGGGGTCAGCCGCCAGCCGGTGTCCCGGGCGACCCGCTCGTAGTGCCGGGTGAGCTCCTCGGTGGACGACGTCGTGCTGTAGGTGAGCTCGCGGCCGCCGATCGGCTCGCCGTCGCGTTCGCACGGTTGCCAGTCGTGCGGGCCGTCGACCGGGGTCGCACCCTGGGGTGGGTCGGTGAAGACGGGATCGGTGCCCAGGCGCGCGGGCAGGCCGGGAACGTGGTCGCAGGCGGGGAAGCGAATCAGGCTGGCCGGGCCCCGGACCGCGACGAACACGAGCGGGCCGCCCACGCCGAGGACCAGAACGGCGAGCGCCACACCCGAACGGCGGAATGCCACGGTCCAACCCTACGGTCCCGGTCCACTTGGTACCCGTCTCGATTTCCCGGTCGTGGGCCGCGCCGGTCCGTGCGGGACGGCAGTGGGGAGCGGTGGAACCCGCAGCGGTCGCCGACGAGCCGATCAGCGGCTACCCCGCGTGCGGCGGCCGGGCCCCCGGTGGTGGGCTGAGGGCGGCGGCGCACGCGCGTTCCAGGAGTTCGATCGCCTCCGGGTAGCGTCCCGCCCCGGCCAGCGCGCGCGCCTCCCCGGTCAGCGCCGCGATCTCGTCCACCGGCGGCGGGGCCAGCAACCGCAGCAGCGGCCACCGCACCAGCAGCGCCAGGGCCCGCTCCGGCGCCCCGTGCGCGATCAGCATCGCCGCCGCCGCGCCCGGCTCCGGCCCGGGCTGGACCAGCAGCAACGCCCGCCCCCGCAGCGCCTCGGCCTGGGCTGCGGACCCCAGCGCCCGGTACGGCTCCTGGAGCGCCGCGCACAGCCACACCACCCAGTCGGGGTCGGGGTGCGCGGGCAGCCCGGCGAGCGCGCCCTCCCCGAGGTGCGCCGCGTACTCCGGTTCGCCTGCCGCCGTCAGGCACCCCACCCGCCGGGCCGTCGCGTACTGCGGCACGGCGTCGGGGAGCCGCGCCGCGGTGGTGAACAGCTGGTCGGCCTCCGCCCACCGCCCGGCCTCCAGTGCCTGCTGGGCCTGGCCGCACACGTCCCAGAACGTACCCCCGACGAAGGTCGCGCCGTGTGGTCGCAGCCAGGCGCGGGCGAGCCGGAGGGCGCGGTCGTGGCTGGCGTCGGGGACGGGGCCGGTGCGCAGTTCGGCGACGGTGAGGCCGAGGGTGGCGGCGAAGTGTTCGAGCAGGTCGGAGGAGGGCACGGCGCGGTCGGCCTCCACCGTGGACACGTAGGCGCGGGAGCAGGCGGTCCCGGCGAGCGCCTGCTGGGTGAGCCCGCGGGCGGTCCGCAGGGCGCGCAGCCGTGTGCCAAACGTTTCCATCCCGAAAGTCTAGGGCCTGCACCCATTGACCACGGTCTCTTGCCGTCGAGATACTTCGACCCGGGTAAATCATCGATTTACCTAAGTATCTCAATCCTTTACCTTGCAGGGAGGCAACGGTATGAGAACAGGGAAACTCGTCCTGGGGGCCACACTGGTCCTCGCGGCGCTGGCCGTACCGGCGACGGCGGACGCCCGGACCACCGGGGACCGCAGCGGCGGCTACGGCACGGTCGCGGCCACCCCCGACACCCCGGCGGCGCAGGCCCGGCGCGCCGAGGCGGTCGCCAAGTTCCGCGAACTGCACGAGATCCGCAAGGCGCGCAATGCCGGCGTGGTCGCGCCGGGGGCCCAGGCCGCGACGGCGCCGGGTCTGGCCGCCGCCCAGCTGCACCACTTCTGGGGCGTCGAGCCCACCAACGCGTCCGGCGACGGCCTCCAGGCCACCCAGAGCGTCGTCCCCACCTGGAAGACGAGCAAGGACGGCGACTTCATGTACACGCCGACCATGAAGCCCCCGGGCGGCTCGTGTATCGAGATCACCACCGCGTACTGGCGCTACAACGGGGCCAACACCAACGAGGTCTGGGCCTGGGACTGGTGCGGCGAGGGCGGACCCAAGAAGGAGGTGAACATCGACGCCGCGTTCCTGGCGAAGTACACGACGACCGTGGACGGGCGGCCCGCGTACACCGTGAAGGTCGAACGGACGGTCGTGGCGAGCAACACGTGGACCGCGTACCTGTTCAACGTGCAGACCAACGCCTGGGACACCTTCTACACCCAGAAGGGCACCGACAAGAGCGAGCTGCCGTACGGCTGGGACATCTTCGAGTTCTACGCCTCCAAGAACCCGGCGACCGGCCAGGCCTACTACTGCGCCGACATGCCCGCCACCGGCTTCGACTCCAGCGGGATCAAGGTCCGCAAGAACGGCGTGTGGAGCCCGGCGACGGCGGCCAACTCGCCGTGGGAGCCCTACGTCAACCCGACCGGCAGCACCTACTGGTGCAACACCCTGAAGTTCCAGAAAATCGGAGCCAACGACCGTTGGACGGTACGCAAGTAGGTCCGGGCTGTCCGGGGTGGGCGGCCCGGTCCGCCCCGGTGGTGGGGAGCGGCGGTCCGGTCGTGCGGCGGGGTCGGGTGCGCGGTCCGGTCACGCGCACGGGGCCGGTCGCGCGGACCGGGCCGTTCGCTCGTGGTCGGCGGGGGTGCCTTGTCGGGGACCGTGCCGTGGGCGGGTGGCTGGTCACCGTGCCGAGGTTGACGGGCTGGTCACCGTGCCGACGGCGACGGGCTGGTCACTGTGCCGAGGGGCGTCGGGTGGGTGACCGTGCCGTGGACGGGTGGCCGGTCACCGTGCCGAGGGCGACAGGTTGGTGACCGTGCCGGGGGCAGTCCTGATGTGACCGTGCCGTTGGTCGCACGGCCGGGGAATTCGGTGCCGTGCGGATGGGGGCGGCTGCTAGCTTCGTCAGGATTCCCTGACGACGAATGGCGGACATGACCCCCGAACTCGTGCTGCGGCCCCTGGCCGACGCCACCGAACTGCCCCTGTTCCTGTCCCTGCCGTACGTGCTCGACCACGAGCTGGCCGACGACCTGGCCGCCGGCCGGCGCCGCCCGGAGTGGATGTGGGTGGCGCTGCGGGCCGGCAGGGTCGTCGCCCGGCTGGCGTTCTGGTCCCAGCCCGGAGCGGTGGCCCCGGAGTCCTTCGACTTCTTCGACCTCGACGGCGCCGACCCCGACCGGGTGGCCACCGGGGCCACGCTGCTCAGCGTCGCCTGGGCCGCCGTGCTTCCGGAGGGGACCACCCCGCCGGACTTCATCCGGTTCCTGCCGCCGGACTGGCGGGACGAGCCGGCCATCCGGCGGGCCACCGACGATCTGCTCGGCGTACTGACGGCGGCCGGCGCGGAGCTGTTCGTCGAGCGGCTGCGCCTGGAATGGCTGCCGGGCACGCCCGTACCGGAGCCTTCGGGCCGGCTGGAGTTCACCCCGGTCGCAGGTAAGGACGAACTCGTCGAGCTGATGGCGCGGGTGCTCGACGGCACCCTGGACGCGTACAGCCGGGCCGATCTGGAGTCGATGACCCCGGCGGAGTCCGCGGCGGCCCAGTTCGACGAGGAGTTCGCCCACTTCCGGAGCCCGCGCGACTGGTGGCGGATCGGCCGGCTGCCCGGCGGTGAGCCCGTCGGGTTCGTGGTGCCGGCCCGCAACAACTACAACCCGATCATCGCGTACGTCGGGGTGCTGCCCGAGCATCGCGGACACGGGTACATCGCCGACCTGCTGGCCGAGGGCACCCGGATCCTGGCCGGTCAGGACGTGCCCCGGATCCGCGCGGCCACCGACCTGGGCAACGCACCGATGGCGGCGGCGTTCGCCCGCGCCGGCTACCGGACTTTCGAGCGCTCGGTCGTCCTGCGCTGGCGGTGACCACCCCTAGGCAGTAGGCGGCCCGAACGTCCCGCCCGAAGTCGGGCACACGCCGTGGCCAGCGGTCCGATCACGCACCCGGGTCGGACTCTGGCCGGAAGGCATTTCGGTCACGCGCCCGGGTCAGGCCCTGGCCCGCATTCATGGCCGGCGCCCAGTCAGGCGAATTCGACTTCTGACCGTCACGAACCAGGTCAAGGGCCGACGTCCTCCAGGTCGGCGAGACTGCCTCGGACCATTTCGGTGTTCACCCGGTCACCGCTTTCCTCGAACGCCTCCACTGCCCCAACCCAGCACCGACGAGCCTCGTCAGTTCGGTCTACCGACTGGTACACGATGCCGAGGTTGAACAGCGCCGTTGCCTCGCCGTGGCGGTCCCCGGCCTCCTGGTCGATAAGGGCGGCCTGTTCGTAGGCGGCGATCGCCTCCTCGAACCGACTCACCTTGTGCAACGCGTTTCCGAGGTTGTTCAGCGCTGTTCCCTCGCCGTGGCGGTCGCCGGTCTCCCGGAGGACCATCCTTGCCTGTTCGCAGGCGGCGATCGCCTCTTCGAACCGACTGACCGTGTGCAAGGTGTTTCCCAGGTTGTTCAGCGCCATGCCTTCGCCGTGCCGGTCGCCAATCTCCCGACAGATCGCCAGATCGCCTTCCTGCGCGGCGATCGCCTCCTCGAATCGACCTACCTTCTGCAAGGTGTTTCCGAGGTTGTTCAGCGCCATGCCCTCACTGTGCCGGTCGCCGCTCTCCCGGTGAACGACGGCGGCCTGTTGGCAGGCGGTGATCGACTCCTCGAACCGGCCCACCCCCTGCAGTGCGAGCCCGAGGTTGTTCAGTGCTGTTCCTTCGCCGTGCCGGTCGCCGGTCTCCCGGTAGATGAGGGCGGCCTGTTCGCAGGTGGTGATCGACTCCTCGAATCGGCGCACGCTGTGCAGCGCGAGCCCGAGGTTGTTCAGTGCCGATCCTTCGCCGTGGCGGTCGCCGATCTCCCGGTAGATGAGGGCGGCCTGTTCGCAGGCGGTGATCGACTTCTCGAATCGGCGTACCAAACGTAGTGCGTTTCCGACGTTGTTCAGCGCCATGCCCTCGCCGAGCCGGTCGCCGGTCTCCCGGTAGAGGGCGGCAGCCTGTTCCTGAGCGCCAATGGCGGCCTCGAACCGGCGCACGTCCTGCAACGCGTTTCCGAGGTTGTTCAGTGCCGTGGACTCGCTGTGGCGGTCGCCGATCTCCCGGTAGATGAGGGCGGCCTGTTCGCAGGCGGTGATCGCCTCTTCGAATCGGCGTACCTGCCGCAGCGCGAGTCCGAGGTTGTTCAGCGCCATGGCTTCCCCGGGGCGGTCGTGGAGGGCACTGCTGGCGGTGACGGCCAGCTCGGCGAGGGTTGCCAGTTCGGTGAGGTGCCGTCGCCAGGACAGAAACTCCGTCAAGATGGCCGGAAGGTTGGCAGCGGTGTGGTGGTCGCCGTTGGTTGCGGCATGGGTGGTGGTGGCGATGAGGTTGGGGTGTTCGGCGTCCAGCCATGCCAGGGCATCGGCGCGGCCGGCGAACCGGTCGGGTACCGCCTGTCCGGGCAGGGCACGCAGGTGATCGTCAGCGGCGTCCGCAGTGGTCAGGTAGTAGGCGGTCAGGCGTTCGTGGGCCGCGGTCTGGTCCGCCGCACGGACGCGGGCGGTGGACGTGTGTAGACGGGTGAGGTCGTGCATCCGCCACCGGCCCGCCCCCGACGGCTCGATGAGATTCGCGTTCCGTAGGGCCCGGAGGTGCCGGCGCACCGCCGTCGCGCTCTCGTCGGCCATGGCGACGACGGTCTCGGTGGCGATGTCGGGGCCGGGATTGAGCGTCAGCAGGCGGAGCAGTCGGGCGGCTTGTTCGTCGCGGGTGGTCAGGTGCCGGAGCGACAGGTCCAGGACGGCGGCCACGCTGCGGTCGCCGTAGACGAGGTCCTTCAACCGGGTCGGAGCCGACAGGTCGGCAGCCAGTGCCGTCACGGTCAGGTCGGGGTCGTCGGCCAGGATCGCGGCGGTGATCCGTAGAGCCAGGGGTAACCGGCCACAGAGTTCGGCCAACCGGAGCGCCGCGTCGGGGGCGGTGACGATTCGCCGGTCGGTCGTGTCCCGTGAACGCAGCACCTCGTAGAGGAGTTGGACGCAGGCGTCGTCCTTGAGGACGTTCAGCGGGAAGATCGCGACCCCGGGCAGGTCACCCAGGGTGTGGCGGGAGGTGATGAGTACCCGGTGCGCCCGGTGTCGGGGTAGCAACTGTGCGACCTGGGTGGAGCTGGAAACGTTGTCCAGGACCAGCAGCACCGGTTGGCCCGCTGTGGCCCGTGCGGTCAGGAGCTGGTGGTAGACGGCCACCTGCTCGCCGATGGTCGCGGGCATGTCAGCAGCGGGAACGCCCAACGCGCGCAGCATCGGCGCGAACACCGCGTCGGCCTCCACCCGGCCGCCGGGGTCGTAGCCCAGCAGGTCGGCCATCACCGCCCCGCCGGTGAACCACCCCCGCCCGACCGCCACAGCGGCGGCATGCCGGGCCAGGGCGGTCTTGCCGACCCCGCCCAGACCCGCGACAGCGGACAGGACTGTCGCGCCCGACAGCGGCCCAGCTGGATCCAGCCGGGACACCAGGTCGGTGACGTGGGCGTCTCGCCCGACGAAGACCTCACCAAGGCCGGCGTCCGGGCCGAGCACGGGTTCGACCACGGCCACGGGGCCCGGCCGGGCGGCCTCGTACACGTTGATCGTCCCGTCGCCGACCACGTTGACCCGGGCCTGGCCCGACGCGTCCACCTCCTGGCGCACGCCACCGGTCAGACCCCGGCCCGACGCGCCCACATCGTGGAGCGCGCCGCCGGTTTGGCCTCGGCCTGATGCGTCCGCCTCCCGGTGCGCGGCGCCGGTCGGCTCGGGAGGTGGCTGCAGCGGGGTGGTCACGACTCGTGGACCGTCATGCTGCCCTGGCCGACCACGTTCACCCGTGACTGGCCGGAGGCGGTGACCTCCTGGAGGACGTCGTCCGTCCAGGCCCGGTCGCCGGTCGGCACGGCCAGGTCCTCGCGGAGCAGTCGGCGCAGCTCGTCGGCGACCTGCGGATCGGCGGCCAGCAGGCGTCGCAGGCGGCCCTGCCACTCGCCGACCAGAGCCTGGGCCGCCGCCGTGTCGCCGACCGCGTGGGCGGCCAGCAGTTCGGCGCGGACGTCGACGAGTTCGGCTTCCAGGGCCTCGGCGCGCTGCGGCCACACCCGCCGCCACAGGGAGCCCATCGCCGTCCTCGTGAGCTGCCACGCGTCGGTGGCCAGCAGGCCCACCACCGTCGTGCCCGCCGCCGAGGCCAACGCCACCAACTCGGGGTCCACGACACACCACCCTTCGCCTGGTACGGAGTCCGCCCACCACGTTAGGCGCACACGTCGATCCACTTCGGCAGCCCGGGAGTCGCGTCGGCGACAGCTGGACCCTGTCGGTGCCGAGGGATTCCCACCTTCCGTGATGAGGGGACGGCGGCGTGTGAACGCGCGGCGCACTCCGAGAGGGCCCCGTGTGGGCTCGCCGAATACGCGGCATACTCCGCGAGGTGAGCGACCCGGTGTTCATCGTCATGTCCGGACTGCCCGCGAGTGGGAAGAGCACCCTCGCGCGCCGCATCGGTGAGCGGCTGACGTTTCCCGTCATCGACAAGGATCGGATCCTTGAGGCGCTGTTCGATACGTTGGGTGTCGGGGACCAGGCATGGCGTACCCGTCTGAGTCGCGCCAGTGACGAGGTGCTCGTCGCCACCTCTGAGACGGCGCGCCGGGCGGTGCTCGACAACTGGTGGCACCGCGAGTGGGCCGTGCCCCGACTCCGCCAACTCGGCGGTCTGCTGATCGAGGTCCACTGCGCGTGTGACGTGGAGGTGGCCTCGGAGCGGTTCCGTGCGCGCCGCCGCCACCCGGGGCACCTCGACCAGGTGCTCACCGAGGAGGAGGCGGAGGAGCGGATCGCGAGGGTGCGGGCGTCGTTCCGGGGGCCGTTGGGGCTCGGGGGGCCGCTGCTGGTCGTGGACACCAATAGGCCGGTTGATGTCGGTGAGCTGGTGGCGGGCATCCGGCCTTGGATCACGGAGGGATAAATGTGGCCGGTGGGTGCGCCCCTGTCGGGGACCGTGCCGGGTGCTGGCCCGCGTTGTGACCGTGCGGGGGGAGGCCAGCCGAAGCGCCCCCGTCGGTGACCGAGCCGTCTGAGGGCTCGTTGGTCACCGTGCCGGGGGCGCGCCGATTCGTAATCGGATGAAGGGTCTAGCGGTTGTGCCAGGCGCGGAGCAGCGCCGTCTCCTCTTCCGGGGTGAGGCCGGCCGCCAGGGCGGGTTCGGTCTTCTGGCCGCGCCACCAGTCGAGCGTGGTGCGGGCCGTCTCCGCCGCGCTGCGCACCGTGAGGCCGGCCGCCGTCGCGGGGGTGGTGTCCCGGCAGAGCATGCCGGCGTACTCCCGCCACACCCACAGGGGCAGCGAGTGCGGGCCGGCCCAGGGCTCGACGCCCCGGTCGAGCAGGAAGTCGTGGTCGACCCAGGTGAGCTTCGCGTTGGAGCCCACGCCCGAGGCGATCTCGGTGAGCAGGTCGCCGAACGGGCGGGCCGGGCCGGTGCCGTCGAACGTGCCCGTCAGCCCCTGTGTGACGCCGCGCAGCAGCCAGCTCGACAGGTCGGCGACGTCCACGTACTGCACGAGGCGCTCCGGCTCGCCCGGCACCAGCACCTCGCCGCCCTTGGCGAGCCGCAGCGGCCAGTAGGAGAACCGGGGGATCGCGTCGCCGGGGCCGACGATCAGGCCGGCCCGGCAGATCAGCGCCGGTACCCCGCTGCTGCGGACGGCGTCCTCACAGGCCACCTTGTTCGGCCCGTAGCCCTCGGCGTCGGGGTCGTGCAGCGGCGTCTGGTGGGCGAGTTGCCCGGGAACGGACTGATCCGCGTACGCCGAGATGCTCGACACGTACGTCCAGTGCGCGACACGCCCGGCGAGCGCTTTCACCGCCTCACGAACATGCTCGGGATTACTGGACACGTCGACGACCGCGTCGAAGGTCTGGTCGGCCAACGGATCGAGCCCCACAGACCTGTCGAGCTGGACAAACGTCGTCCCGGCCGGCGCCGTCCCGCTCTTTCCACGGGAGGCGCAGGTCACATCGTGGCCGGCGGCGATGGCTTGACCGGCGATGGAGCGGCTCAGGAACACGCTCCCGCCGAGGATCAGCATGCGCATCCGGCAAGTATGCCCCGTGGAGTGCCACGAGGTGGGCCTCGGACGCCTAGGCTATGCATCGTGAGCGAGCTTCTTGTCTGGATCGACTGTGAGATGACCGGCCTCGACCTCGGGCGTGACGCCCTGATCGAGGTGGCGGCGTTGGTGACCGACCCTGAGCTGAACGTGCTCGGAGACGGGGTCGACATCGTCATCAAGGCCCCCGACGAACTGCTGAACGGCATGGTCGAGGTGGTCCGCAAGATGCACTCGAAATCCGGCCTGACCAAGGAAGTGCGTAACGCTACGGTTACGGTGGGTCAGGCGGAAGAGATGATCATGGAGTACGTGTCCCAACACGTCCCCAACCCGCGCACCGCCCCGCTGTGCGGCAACTCCATCGCGACCGACCGCGGCTTCATCGCCCGGGACATGCCGCTCCTCGACGCGCACCTGCACTACCGCATGATCGACGTCTCCTCGATCAAGGAGCTGGCGCGCCGGTGGTACCCGCGGACCTACTACGGTCAGCCCGCCAAGGGCCTGGCGCACCGGGCGCTCGCGGACATCAAGGAGAGCATCCGCGAACTGGAGTACTACCGCCGGACCCTGTTCGTTCCCGGTCCCGGGCTGGACGTGGACGGGGCCAAGGCGGTGGCGGCTCAGGTCGTGGCGGAGATGCCGATCGGGGAGTAGTCCGTCGCTGGCGGGGGCCCTCGGGGTGGCCCGGGTCCCCCGGGCGCATCCGGGCCCCGCTCGGGCGGCCATCGCCGGGCTGGGCGGCTTCCGCATTGGATCTCTGGCCTGGGTATCCGGCCCGGGACCTGTACGAGGCGTTCGGCCCGGGACCTGGGCGCTCGGCCCGGAAACGCGAAGAGGCCCGATCCGAAGATCGGGCCTCTCGCACTTGCAGGGTGACTGACGGGACTCGAACCCGCGACCCCCGGGACCACAACCCAGTGCTCTACCAGCTGAGCCACAGCCACCATGCGCCCCATTGCCTGGGGCGACGACCCATCATAGCCGGATCCCACGGGTACCGCACCAGCGGGTTGCCCTGGCGCGGCGGAGACCCCCGGATTGGCTCGCCCGAGGGGGTGCGTGTTAATGTTCTCTCCGTTGCAAGCGAGCGCCGCTAGCTCAATTGGCAGAGCAGCTGGCTCTTAACCAGCGGGTTCGGGGTTCGAGTCCCTGGCGGCGCACCGAAAGGGTCCCTGACCTGCGGAAACGCAGGTCGGGGACCTTCTTTTTTGGCCTGGGCCCGCCGCTGCACAGGGCTGGGGGCCAACACCTTCCCGTGCTCATGGGCGGTCTTCAATAGGGCATCGCTGACTAGGCTCTTCTTCCGATTGTGCCGGGGCCAGTAGTGGATGTATGTGGACCAGGTGGTCTCCAGCTTCGCGTGCCTGAGCTGGTGCTGGACCTCGGTGGGCTCGGCTCCCTCCTGGATCATCGTGGTGGCGAAGAAGTGCCGCAGGCTGTGGAAGGTGCCCAGCTTCGGCCAGCCGGCCTGCTCGCGCCATCCTTCCCACAGCGTTGACCAGCGCCGATCGTGGATCGGACGCTTGAGGTGGTCGTAGAACATCAACTGCGCGACCCGCATCAGCGGCGCCTGTCCCGGGTCGGGGGTGCCGCCGCTGATGTCGGGGATCACGACTTCGATGGGCGCCCAGTGACGCAGGTGTTCCTCGGTGATCTGCGCCACCATCGGGTCAAGGTCGAGGTGCCCGACGCTGCCGTGTTTCGGCGGCGAGAGGTAGAAGCCGCCGTAGGTGCGGGTGTGGAACTGCAACTGCTGGATGACGTGCAGCGTCTTTGTGCGCTGTTCGACGCACCGGTCCCCGGTCTCCAGCCCCATCACCTCGGCGAAGCGCAGGCCCTGGCCGATGCCGTACCAGATCGCGGCCCGGTACTGGTCCGGGACGACCTCCAGAAGGCGCACTGCCTGGCGCGGCTCGGGCACCCATCGCGGTGCTCTGCTCAATCCCCGAAGTGCGTCCCTGAGCTTGATCCCCGAACACGGATTCTTTTTGATGGCCCCATCCGTAGTGGCCGAGTTCAGGATGGCGTTGAGGAGGTTGTAATACAGCTCCAGGCTCGACTGGGCCACTTTGGTGGCGATGCGGTCGGCCAGCCATTCCAGAACGACGGTCGTGGTGATCTCGTTGGTCTCGAACGAGTTGAAGAACGGGTAGATGTGGTTACCCAAGATGCCGACGACCGTGTCCTGCCGGGATGGGCCCTGGAGGATGCTGCGGGACTTGCGCCACCGCTCGCAGTAGGTGTGGAAGCCTCCGAATGGTGTCCCGGCTCCAGTCGTGAGGGTTTTGGGCGTGGATTGGCTGGAGGCGATCAGCGTGGACTTGGACGGGGAGTTTGGGGCGGCCTCGGGGGCGGACGCTTTCGCTGGTGCCGGGGCTCGCCGCGCGGGGGCGGGGGTGGGCGGTGCGGGGGTGGAGTTCTCGGGGAGCTGGCGGTCCACCTCCGCCATGGCCTCTTCGGCGGACATGGCCCCGGGCAGCATCAGCGAGTCGAACAGGCGGGCGCGGGCCTCGTCCTTGAAGTGTTTCTCATCCCCGGTGCCGTCGGGGTGCTTGAACAGCACGCGCCACTGACTGCCCCGGCCGTAGTTGGATGACTTCTTCTTGCGCCCGTTCGCGGTGCGGGCCTTGAGGTACCAGCGGTCACCCACGGACATGGCGCACCTCGCCGATCTGCGTGGCGGTCAGCGTCTGCGGGTCTGGGCGGTGACTGGTCGTGATGGGCACGATAGCCTGCTTCTGGGTATGCACGTGATCCTCTTGGGTGATGTGTTGCCGCAGGGACCACGTCGGTCGGGGCAGGTCGCCAAACTCAACCCGGCCGGCGTGGCAAAAATTCGCGCGTACGTCTAGCTGCCTGGTGGCCGCGCGTGTGTGGCGGAGTCCGATTCGTTCGCTAAGCGGTAGCGCTCATGGGCTGCGCCGATGGCCCCCGCGTAGGCGATAACGTCGGTGAGAGCGAGGCCGGCGTCTAACGCTGCGGCCAGAGCCGCCGCAACCGGGCCGAGAATCGCGTCGTGTACGGCCACATGTGCCAGACCGACCCGCGGGGGGTCGTGGGGGCGACATGCGAGTTGGAAGCGGTCCACGTCCTCCAGGGGCGGGGACTCGGTCAGGGGGCGTTCCCCGCTGGCCCACTGCCAGGCCGTCCGGCTGCTCACGGTCACTGTGGAGGTCAGGTCCACGGGCTCGTCGGAGCCCTCGGGCGGGAGTAGTAGCCGGTTTGGGGAGACGCCGAGCGCGGCAGCGAACGCCACAAGGTCATCCACGTCGACCCGCCGCCCCCCGAGCTCAACCTTGCTGAGCACCGCTTCCCCGATCGGCCTGCCTACCCCGGCTAGGCGCTCTCCGAGACCGGCCAGGCTTAGACCCGCGTCTGTACGTAATGAGTGAATCGCGTGGGAGACCCGTTGTGCGGTGGGCCCGCGCTCGATAGCTGCCTTCGCCATAATCATGATTCTCTCAGATACTTTGGAGAGATCCAAGGTGGGCGGTCACCGCAATTTCGACTAGCGGGCGTCCATCATGGAGAGATGGGGGTGGTCGGTGGGCCCGGGAGGCCGGGGCCGGCTCCCCGTGGAAGTCGGCCCCGGCGTGATGAGCCTGGTCGTCGGTGCCAGGCCCTGTCTGGGTCAGCCGGTAACCGGGAGATGGTCATCCTGCGGCTGGACGGGCGGCGCGACCGGCGGGACCGGGGGCGCCGGCGGGACCGGTGTGCCGGTCGGTGGGGTCGTCGTCGGGGAGGTGGTCGGCTTGCCGGTCGGGGAACTCGTCGGGCTGCTGGTGGGCTTGCCCGTGGGGCTGCTCGTCGGGCTCGCGGTCGGGCTGGTCGTGGGCTTGCCGGTCGGGCTGTTCGACGGCGTGGGGTTCGGGTTGCCCCCGTCCGGCCCGCATGCCGCGTACCCGATGTTGATCACGCTGGCGGCGGTGCCGGACCCGGCCTTGACGGTGACCTGGGCGGCGATGACGAACTTCGCGCCGTCAGCGGTGCTGCCGGTGACGCCGTAGGTGACCGTGCCCTTGGCTCCAAGGGGGCCGGCGGGCGTACCGGAGAAGCTGCTGCTGACCTTCCCGCCGTCGCAGGTGGCGGTCGCCGTGCCAGAGAGTAGGCCGCCGAGCCCGGATAGGCCCGTGACCTGCACGGACGCTTTTCCCGCGCTGGCCCGCACGGTCGCGGACGCCCGGAGGGTGCCGTCGGAACTTGCCGCCGCCCCGGTGGCGGTGCGCTCGGCGCTGTTGGAGGTCGCCGAGGGGGCCGCGCCGACGGGGGCCGCCCCGGTGGCGCTGAGGCCGTACGCAGAGCTGGTGGGGGCGGCGGCCTGAGCAGGTCCGGCCAGGAGGACGGCGGTGCCGCCGCCGAGCAGGGCGAGCATCGACACGCCGGCCAGGCCGGTTTTGAGCGAGGTTTTCACGAATCTGATCCTTCTTTAGGGGGTGATGCGGATGACGGTGCCGGCTGGCACCTGGAGGAGTGCGGCCATCGCCGTGCCCGGGATGCGGACGCAGCCGTGGCTGGCCGCTGTTCCGAGCACGGAGTCCGACGGCCACGTGTGCAGAGCGATGGTTCCTGGGCCGGAGCCGAAGCTGGTCAGGGTCGCCGAGTGGGTGCCGAGCGGGAGGATGACGGGGCTATAGGTCTGCTCGGAGTCCCGGATCGCGGCCAGGATGAAGCTGCGGCCCGTCGGGGTCGGCGTGGAACTCTTGCCGGGGCTGGTGGTCCAGCTCCCGATCACCTGCCCGTCCTTGAGCAGGTCCAGAGTCATTGCCGCCAGTCGGGTGCGGATCTCGTAGGGGCTGCGCGCCGTCTCCACCAAAGCGGCCGGAATCCAGCCCGTCGCCCCGTTCGGGCGGCTCGGCAGCATGACCTGGAACCAGCCGGGCTGCGCGACGATCACGGGCAGCCACGTCAGGCTCCGGCCCTGCCGGGCGGGGAGCCGGGCGATCGGCTCACCGCCTGGGCTGGAAAACACGGGTATCGGGACCGGCGGGTGGACCACGAAGCCGTCGGTGCCGCCGTTGAGGTCGGTGTCGAGCGGGGCCTGCGGGACGGTGGTCCAGGTCGTCGCCTCCACCAGGCCGGCGAGGACGTCGGGGCTGACCGACGGCACCGGCACCTGGACCTGCTGCACCGGCCCGGCGATCGGCGCCGGCGCAGCGGCCGAAGCCTGGTCGACGGGAGCCGACGCTGCCGAGCTGGTCACGAACAGGGCCACGAGCGTGTAGATCACCGGCAGGCCGAAGACGGCGGCGAGGCCGACTCGGGACCGGAACTCGGTGGGGGTGCTGGTGTCGTCGGTCATCGCGCTACCTGGTGATCTCGGTCAGGAACCGCGCGTTGGGCACCCCGAGACCGGTCACCATGTCGTACCCCGGGACCGTATGCAGGGCCTGCGGGGTGGAGTCGACATCGATCAGGTACTGGCCTCGCGGGGCACCCGGGATTCCCGGAACGAGGATGCCGGCCGCCGTGTGGGTGATGTCCGTCGTCACCGGCATGCCGGCGGAGGCGCGGGCGTACAGGATCGGGGCGAGCAGTCCCACGGGCTCCCCGGTCCCGGCCCGCGACTGTGCAACCGCCACCAGCGACGCGATGATCGGGGACGCCAGCGACGTGCCGCCGATACCGCCCTCCTGGTAGACGCCCTGGTAGGTGTAGCCGACGAAGAACCCGGTGTACGGATCGGCGAGGGCGGCCACGTCCGGGATCGTCCGCTTGTCCCCGGGAACTCCGGCCTGCCAGGACGGCTTGTCGAAGTAGGCGCTCGGGCCGCCCCCGGCTCCCCAGACGAACGCCGGGGTGGTCGGCACCCACTTACCGCCGATCAGGGCGTTGCCGGTCGCCTCCCACCCGGTGTTCACCGCGAGATTGCCGCTCTGGGAGATGCCCGTGGTGGTCCCACCGACGGCGGTCACCCAGGGGCTGGTCGCGGGGAAGGCCGCGGTAGGGGACGGGGCGCCCCTGGTGGTGAGGTCGCCATAGTCGCCAGTGGAGAAGTACAGGCCAGTCCCGAAGACGGCTGCACGGGCGAACAGCGAGTTGGACGCGGCGCGGGCCTCAGCGTTGTCCTGCTCGCCGTTGTAGCCCCACGAGTTGTTGATGATGGTCGCGTTGAAGGAGGTGTCGGCCAGGACTCCGGCGATGGTGCCTTCCAGCGAGCTGGAACGGCAGTCCGGAGCCGCCGCATAGATGATCTTGGCGGCGGGGCGATGGTGTGGATGGTCTGGATGTCCAGGGCTTGTTCCCCGAGCCAGCCCGGTACGTCGCAGCCGTGATCGCTGCCATCTCCGTTGACGTACCTCTTGACGGCGAACTGGTCAGCGCGAAGAGGCGTGACGCCGTTCTTGCTGAACGCCCGGTTCGCGTCGGCTAGGGCACCGCCTCCGTCGAACGCGCCGACGATGACGACCACCTGGCCGCTGCCGGTGTCGGAGGCGGTGAGCCCGTAGAGGCTGCGCAGCTGAGGGCCGGTGTACCCGCAGTTGGCGTTGGATGTGACCGGCGCCGGGTACTTGGCCGGCGCGGAGCTGACCCACTCGCCCCAGTAGGTCGTGCAGTAGTCGCCCGTCGCGTGCGGGCTGGCGGCCGGCCGTCTGGCCTTGGGCGCTGCGGCGGCGGGACGGGCGAGCATCGGCTGCGCGGCCTGCTCAGTCAGTCCGGTTGCCACGATGTCGGCGGCGACCGTCGTGGGCTTGGCCGGTGTGGTTGCCGTGGCTCGCAGCTGCACCCCAGCCCCGGAACGGGTCGCCGTGACCGAGGTGCCGAACGCGGCGCCCAGAGTTCGGGCCGTGCCGGTAACCGGCAGGCGGGTACCGGTGGCATCGAGCCGCCCGACGGTCAGCCCGGCGGAGCGGGCCCAGGTCGATACCCGGGCCACCCGGTCGGCTCCGGCGCCGTAGCGCTGGCGGACCTGGTCACGGCTGAGATGTCTTCCGAACAGGGGACTGCCGGGTGTGGTCATTGCGGTGGCGTAGGAGGTCAGGCCGGCATCGTCTTGGCCCGCGAGGGTCAAAGTCACGGTGAGCGGTGCTGATGCCGCCGCTGGCGGGACCGCTGGGCCCGCGATGGCGGTTCCGGCTACGGCCAGCGCCGCCAGTGTGGCGGCGCTGACGGTGGCCAGGAAAGGTGTTCGAGAGCGCATCAAAACTCCAGGGTTGTTTGCGGAAGATGTGGGCGCTCAGGCCCGGGGTGCTTTGCCGAGTTCGGCTCGGCGCACGGCCACGATCAGGGCGATCTGGCGGCGGAGGCGGTCCTGGGCGCGCGGTCCCGCGCGGCGTGCGCGCGGGACCGGCCCCCCGGTGATCCCCGACGACAGCACCTGCGTCCAAGCGGCGTACGCCGGGGAACTGGAACGCGCCGTGCTGCGCGCCGGGGTGATCACGTGCATGAGCCTGTCCATTCAGGCCGCACGGGGGTACGGGTCCGCCCGCCTCTCCACGGGTCCCGCCCGCCCGCTACCTGGAGAAAGAGGGCGTACGGCCCCAGACGGCGGCCCGTCGCCGGTCGGTGGATGGCGTGGAGCGGGGCGGTAGGGCCGGTAGGCGACGGTCACCGGCGGCAGCCTCAGATCCCCGACCTTGAGCCCGAGAGAGGCACACAGCAGCGCCCGGTAGAAGCCGCTCGGCGACTTGGCGCCGTGCTCCCACTTGCTGATCATCTTGCGAAGCGACTCATCGGCCGGGAGTTCGTCGGCGGACAGGTGTCGCATGTGGTGGATGAGCTGTTGCTGTGACCAGTGCAGCGCCAGGCGGCGGCGTACCAGTACGCGGCCGGCGTAGGCGGCGGTCCCGGGGTGAGGGAACTCTTCAGACACGGGTGTCCTCCTGGTGGTGAGCGGGGGTCTATTGGGCGGGGTTCTGGCGGCGGCGGTCCGGGCCGGTGAGCACCACCCGGGTACACATCTCGGCGAGCCGGCTGGTGATTCGGTCACCCAGTCGCGCTTTGAAATCCACGAGCGGCAGGTTGGTCGTGATGATCACTGGGCGTTGTTCTGCGTACCGGTCGTTGAGCAGCCGGTAGGTCATCTCCTCGACCCATTCGGTGGGCCGGGCCGCTCCGAGGTCATCGAGCAGCAGGAGGTCCGCCCGCCGATAGCGTTCGAGAATGGCTTCGGAGTCCGTGCCGGACCGGGGCCGTAGGTCGGCGTACAGGTCGGCGGCAGTCGTCGCCTCCCACCGCACCGCGACGGGCTGGGTGACTGCGGCCCGAAGCGCCCCGAACGCCGCGTGGGTCTTTCCCGCTCCGGTGACCCCGAGAAGCAGCAATGACCTCGGTTCGCCGGAGCGGAACCCCTCGACCCATCGGGCCACGTCGGGGATGTCTACTGCGGCGTGGACGAACATCTTCGGGAACTTGGTGTCGCAGTATTGCCGGGCCTGCTGTCGGCGGAACTCGCCGACGTCGAAGCGCTCGGAGGCGGTGGGATCGCGGCCCAGAAGATCCTGGACGTGGTCGGGGAACCGAAACGCTGGAACGGCTTCTGCTTCGGAGTTGGTCACATCGACCCCTCATAGGCTGCGGCGGACGGCGGGTTGGTGAACGGCCGGTAGGCGGTCGCATCGCGTGGATCTCCGCGCTGGGAGGCCAGCCTGAGCTGGTCGAATTTCTGCCTGAGCTTGGGCACCGACAGAACGTGCGAGCGCCAGAAACCGTCGGCCATCGACCAGCGAATGACGCCCAGTACCTCGTCAAGGTCGCGGTGGTCGTCGGTGAGCATGGCTTTGGCGGCACGTCTCCAGCCCTGGCTGGCGGTGGGGCTGACCCGACAGCCGTTGGCGGCCATGCCGGCGGCAAGCTGGCGGCAGATCTCCTCGGCCTCGGCATCGATCCGGTCCGGCGGTGTGCCCGAGTCCGCGCGCGCACCGATGTTTCCTGCTCCCTGATCCTTGCCACCTGCTACCTGCATAGGCGCGGACTTGGTCGTGCGCTTCTCGATCTCGTCCGGGAATTTCTCGGACTTCTCAGAGACGGACTCGGACAGGGTTGGGACAGGCTCGGAGGGGCGCGCTTTCGTCTTCATCTGGTCCGTGCTGGGCTCAACCCCGCCGACGGCTGGATCGGGCCTGGCCGGGGTTGGTCTGGAAGTCGGCGTCACGGACCCGAAGTTGGAATGGTTGAGCGCAGGCAGGCGTGAGGGAACCTTGTCGGTGTCGAGCCTCTGGTGTCGCGCGAGAGTCGGCAGGAACAAGAAGGTGCGGCCGTCGACGTGGTACCGGATCGCCTTTTCCAGCTTCTCCAACTCGTCAATCAGCCGGCCGACGTCGCCGGGGCCGAGATCGTCGTCGTAGGCGAAGATCTGCCCTTTGATCCAGCGGGGATCTCCACGCAACCGGCTGTGCTCATCCGCCAATCCCCAAAGTCCGATGTAGAGCAGCCTCGCGTCACGTGACAGATCCGCAATGTCCTCGTCTGCGAAGTATTCGGGTTTCACGGTCCGCATCCGCGCCATCTGGTTTCCTCCGTTCCAGTCGTCCTGGTCGCGGTCGCCGGACCTACCGGGGCAACGGGCTGGTGGACCTGCTCCAACCACCCTTGGGGGCCTGAAGACGGGTCAGCGTGCGTCCGGAGCGGAAGTGATTCCACGCGGCGATGGCGTACCGGACCACGTCGTCCGGGCCGAGGCGGTGACCGGTCAGTGAGTCGGAAGACAGCCGCGTGCGCAGTGCTCGTGCCGGATCGCCGGGTGCCAATCCGAGCCCGTCGATCACCTGGTCGCCGAAGAAGAAGTCAGCCCGTTTGACGTCGACCCGCGCGCACATGTGGTAGGCCGCGGCGATGGAGCTCGGCGGTGCCGGTATGGCCTTGCGGGCACGGATCGCCATGTCGACAGCCAGACGCAGTTCAGGGTGGCGGGCCAGATAAGCGGCCATCTCCGGATGGGTCGGAGCGACGGCGCCGGCATTGCGCCGGCCCTGGTCGTAGGCGATGACCCGCCGGGCGATGGCGGCCAGTGTGTTGGCGTTGCTTTCTCCCGACAGCGCCAGCGAGTCGCCCATGCTGCGGTGCGCCCCGATGTCCATGGTGTCCTGCGCGGTGGCCTCCAAACCCCAAATGACCAGGAATGGGAGGGTGACGTTCGCAGCGATCAGGGCCAGGAGGCGGTGCTGGCCATCGGCCAGCCATCCGTCGGTGGCGAACCTGATCGGGTCGCCGTTGAACGTCCACTGCCCGGCGGCCATGTCGCGGGCGTAGGCATCGACCCGGCCCTGACGGACGTTGCGGTTGTGGCCGTTGTTCGCCAGCCACGTGTCCGCCACCTCAGGGGTCACGGTGATGATCTCGTGGCGGACAAGGCGAACGCGGGGCGTGTTGGCGGAATTGCGAGCCATGTGTCAGTCCTTTTCAAGAGGGTTGGGATCCGGGTGGGAAAGATCGGTGAGGATCGTGGTGATCTCGTCGCGCTGGCGAGCCAGGTCGCGGACCACACCAGCGGGCAGCCGGGGTTTGGTGGACGGCCAGCGGTCATCGACTAGTAGCCGCGCCAGCCGAGTGACAGCGCGCCCGTGGGCGAACACCCCTTCGGCGAACTCGTCGGTGAGTGGCCGGCGACGGCGGGACGGCGGGGCGCGGTCCTCCAGCGCGGACGGGCTGCGCTCCGCGATGACGGCCGCGACGTGCTCGGCGGTCACCCTGGGGGCTCCAGACGAGGTGCGCGGGGCGGTGGACACGGCTTGAGTCCAGGTCTGGCGGACGTTCTCCTTGCCAGCCTCACGGGCAACCGGATCGGTACCCGGCGATGGCAGCAGCCGGGCCAGGGGGCGTGCCTGCGCCTCGCTGACCGGCACGGGGGCGGGCTCGGTGCCAGATGGCGTCACCTCGGCCAGGACCCCGACCACATCGGCGGCGGAGATCAGCCTGTCGGCATAGCTGCGCGACAGTCTCCAGCGCTCCTGGCAGTACTCGCGGAATGATTGATGCTCTGAGCGGTAAAGCCGCAGATCGCGGACAACGGCAAGGGCCTGCCCAACCTCGACGAACGTGTCCAGGCCGGCGGCGATGACCTGCTCGCACTGTCGAAGTCGCGCGGCCTCGGCTGCGGACAGCACGTCGCCGGTCACGGCCGGCTCCTGCGATCCAACGCCTCAACCGAACGCGCTGAGTCCGCCGAAACGGCAGATCCGGTGGCTACCGCCCTTCCGATGAACGTCACGAATGCACCTGCGGCGGGCGGGCTGGGCAGGTGGGATAGTGCTGGCCGTACAAGCTGACGGCGTTCTTCCTGGCCTCAGTGAGGTCATCGCCTGCGAGTATCCGGCCGCGGGGCACCTGGCCGGAGCGCGGCCACACTGTCACATCACCGTCGGCCTGTGCCGCGATGCTGACCGCGCAGAGTTCGCCGGTCACGAGTTCGGTCCAGACCACCGGGATCCGGCAAGCCGGGCAGTAGCCGGGCGGGAGGGCGCTCATGCGGCGACCTGCTCACCGAGGTCGGTGACCCGGTCAACGATCAGCGGCTGCTCCGCCCGGCCGGTCTCCGCGCAGACGCGGCAGGTGATCGGCATATCCGGCAGGTCCGTGGCGTGCGCCTCGCACACGTCCACGAAGGTGCGGTGCCCGTGGGCGCAGTACCCGGACAGCTGGGCCGTCGCACGTGAGGTGCATTGGATGGTCGGTCGCAGTTCGGCGCTGGAGCACGCTCGGTGGCGGCGCAGGGCGAGGACGTGCATGGAACGGGACATGGATGTACCTCCACGGCTGCCCTGGTGGCGTCAGGGCACGCTGATGACCGTCACGCGTTACGTGGCGGAAGTGGGGCGTTCTACGCGAGCGAAGGAAGCTCAGCGGAACGGGTGGACGCGCTGGTGCATTGGGACCAAGCGCGAGGACGCGGCTGCGCCGGGTCGCTCAGTCGTCCTTGCAGAACGAGTTGAGCGACTCGGCGGAGATGCGCCAGGGGCTGTTCCGCGCGTTGCCGACGCGGACCGCGTGTAGCCGGTGACTGTGGATCAGGTGATACACCGCCGCCTTGCTCACGCGGAGCCGGAGTGCAACTTCTCGGACTGTGAACATCGAGGCTCCCGCCCTGGGTCAGTGCGGCGTCGTGGGCGTCGCCAGGGCCGCACAGAACCGGTCGAGAGCTTCAGGCGGTATCAAATAGCCGTCAGCCCCGAAGGTGGCGTCGAGCCTTCCGCTGCGCACCAGATGGTGCACAGTCTCCGGCCGTATGCTCAGTTTGTCGGCAACATCCGTTTCGGTGTACATCTCAACCCCCGTTGGATGGTTTCCGTCCACCTGCGAATGTCGCGGGCGGCGAACCGCGCCGGGATGACGCGATCTGTGGAAAACCCTGCCGAGGGGTCGTGTAGTTGTCTACGCACGGACCGGGAGTGCACGACTCGGGATTATCGATGATCTTAAACATTGCTCGGCATCGATAGGCGGCGAGTTCGTTTACTGGAAACGGCCTGCTCACAGGGGTGTGCGCACGTTTGTCATTGCTGGTGGCCGGTCGATTCAAGCCCTAGAAGGGTGCTTGCAATGACGGGAGCGACTTCGTGGCTCCACAGTGGTCCGGAGGCCCGCCTTGTGCACCCTTAGGGTTGCACCACTAGTCTCAAAATTCATCCTAAAGGACGATGAGCAAATGGCCCGTTCAGCCGATGTGAAGGCGTCGAGCTAGGTCACTTGAGCCCCTGGCCATCTGGTCGCGTGCGACGTTACGAGTGATGGAAATCGCCGGTCAGATGGCTGTGACCAGCCAAAAAGGGGTCGGCAGGGAGTGATCGTTGCCACTACACTCTCAGCTCACCCTCCGGGGTTGTTGGGACATGGGGGAAGTGCAATGAGCAACTATTCGAGCGATCCGAGGCCGCCGGGTGACCGGCGGCGAGAGCTGTCCTGGCTCGTGCGCGGACGTCGGGAGGCGATGACGTCGGCGGACATCGAGGGTTGGGATCGTGCGCCCAAGGAGCACCTCAGCCAGAACGACATCGTCGCCGCGATCGGATGCAGTGTGCGGTGGTATCAGCAGTTGGAACGCGGCGCGGATATCGACTACGACCCGGCCCTGCTGCTGCGCACCGCCGAGGCGATGAGAATGACCGATTCGGAGTACTACTACCTGCATTGGTGCGCACGTGGACATTCCGCTCCCGGACGCCATCCGGCGACCGCCACGCAGGAGGACAGCCTGCGGCGCTGCATCTCCGCGATGCGGTGGCCGGCGTGGGTACTCACTCCGTCTGGGCGGATTCTTGCCACCAACAAGGCGGCCACGGTATGGCTTCCGGGCGTGGAGTCCGCCGGCAATCTGGCCCGGTGGGCGATGCTGAACCCCGCATCGCGGGAGCAGTTCCTTGACTGGGAGGACACCTGGGCCCCGGCGTGGATCGCGTTCCTGAGGATGAGTGTCGCGATGGTCGCCGATGATCAGGATCTGCTGGCGCTCATCGCCGAGGTCGTCGCCGCCGACGATCTGTTCGACCGGCTGTGGCACACCCACCTCATCGGCCGGATGCAGCCCGTCGCGTACCTGCACGAGCAGCCGCTGTGGATCCGCGGCAGGACTGGCAACCACGAGATGCGGCTATCCACGCTCACCCCGCCGGGCGCCTGGGAGCGGCAGATCTTCATGCTCCAGCCGGTGGGCACCGCCCCCACCGAGCTGAAGGCGCGGACCAGCCCGACGCTGTGACACCAGAGCTGAGACGCGCTTGCGCCCCCTACTGAAAGGCGCGCTCGGTGTGAAATTCCACCTCGACCAGACCCGGTCGGACCAGGACCGCCCTGTCGGGTAATCCGGTCCGGCCGGGCGCCGTCGTTTACGGACCCACCGCGTCCTCGACGCTCCTCGCCAGCGGGGGCAGCAGTCGATCGGGACCCTCGGTTCAGCAAGGCGCGCTGATCACCCCTTCATGCGGGGGCGATGTTGCCCCCGTCCGCGCACCGAACAGAGTCCACCGCACAACTGAACAAACTCCCGCCGGTCGTCCCGGCACCGGCATGCTGCGCAGTCGGTGACAATCGGGCCAGGCATCTCCGGCAGGCGGCCCGGGACGGCGCTGCCTGTTTCTGCTGGTAGGGGCGTCCTTGGACCCGGCGGGACCCGAGCGGACGCCTGTCGGATGACCGGCTCTGTGACCACCGTGGGTTAGGTGATCAAGCCACCTCGTCGCCATCCACGCCCACCGAAACCGCGCTGGTCGGGATCGTCCTCCACGCATCCCCGTTCCGACACGGTTCAGCCGCTGCCACCCCGTCAGCGGACAGGCGGGATCCGATGAGCACGGCCCGGTCACCGCAGCAGGCCGGTACGCCGCGCTCCGCTACCGCCGCGCCCGGCGTCACCGGCCTGCCCGAATCATCCGGCCCCTTCGCACACACCGCGACCGAACCGGTGGCGGTGCGCCCGGTGGGACGGGAGTTCCGGCGGATCGCCGGGGTCTCCAGTCTGTGGATGAGCGCCGCCGGGCTGCATCCGCACGGTGCGCTGGTCGCTGTGTCCGGGGCCGACGGCGGGTCCGGGCGCTCCACGCTCACCGCCGCTCTCGGCGAAGTTCTGGCGGCGGCTTCCCCACACCCGCTGGTCGCCATCGACGCGAGCCTGCGCCGCTGGGGCGGGCTGGCCGAGCGTGTCGTGACCAGTGTCGAAGCCACGGTCCGCGACGCCGCCGACCAGATCGGCGACCTCAACCCCGACGCCGACCTTGACCACCTCGCGCAGCGCACCGCCGGGGACCTGCGGGTCATCATCGGAGAGCCCGGCACCGGCGGCCGTAGGCCCCCGACGGCCGATGAGCTGGCCCCGGTCGTGGCCCGCGCCCGCAGCCAGTACGCCCTCACGCTGCTTGACCTGCCCGAAGCTGACGCCGTCTGGTCCATCGAGGCGCTGCGCTCGGCGGTCGCACCGGTACTGGTCGCCCGCTCGACTCCTGACTCCCTGCGTCACACGCTGCGGCTGTTGCACCTGTTGCGCGCCGACGGCTACGGCCAGGTCGCCGCTGCCGCGATCGTCGTGGTGATGGGCACCGTGCCACGCCCGAGCCGTGATGTCACGGCGGTGCAGCGCCAGCTGCGCCAGGTCGCCGCCGACGTTCACCGGGTGCCCTACGACCCGGCACTGGCCAAGCCCGTCTCGGTCGAGGTGCGCGCCCTGCGCCGTCAGACCGTCGCCGCGCTCGTCGCGGTCGCGGCCTCCGTGATCGAGCGGTGCCCGACGAACCTGGCCCCGCCCATCTGGGCACCAGCGGACGTAGGCCCGTCGTGATCGCCCTGGCGCGGATCACCCGACTGCCCGGTGCGGTGATCCTTCTGCCGATGCTGGCCGGTGCGAGCCTGTCGGCGCTCGCCGGGACGCGCGGGGCGTTCGGGCCCGTGACCGACGCGCTGACCCGCTGCGCCTTGCCGTGCATCGCGGTTCTGCTCATCGCCGTCGGCGCGCAAGTCCGCCCCGCCGGGATTCCCGCGCTGGCAGGCCGCGCCGGGGTGGTCCTGTTCGGCACGACCCTCGTCCCGGCCCTTCTACTCCTGGCCGTGGCCTGGCGGTTCGGCCGAGAGGGCGTTGTCGGGATTCCCCTTCTGACACTGCTGGCCGTGGCCTTGTCGTCGTCGTATGCGATGTGGGCGCACACCGCCCACCGGTACGGCACGCGCGAGGACGCGGCGGCCGGGTGCCTGGCTTCCGCGATCAGCTCCAGCCCGGTCGCCCCGCTGCTGGTTGTGGCTGTGTGGCAGGGGACCGGCGGCGCCGTGAGCTGGCGGCTGCTGGTGGATTCCGTGCTGCCGCTGATTGTCGGCGTCGCCCTGGGCGCGGTGCTGCCGGGTTCCCGCGAACCGCTGCGGGGACTGCTCGGCCCGCTCCTGCCGGCGCTCGCGTTCAGCCTCGGGTGGGGCATCCCCATCGCCGCGCTCGTCCACCAGGCGCCCGCCGGCCTCGCGCTGGCGGCGATCATCGGCCTGATCTCCGGCGGCCTGGTCGCCTTGGCCTGGCACAAGGTCCTGCGCCGCTCGGCCGTCGTCGGCTGGTCCGCGGCGGCCGTGGCCGCCAACTCCGCAGCCCTGCCTCAGATCCTCGCCGCCGGGGACCCGGCTTGGCGCCCCTACCTGTCCACCGCGACCGCGCAGGCCGCGACCGCCGCCCTGATCAGCACCGCGCTCGCCGCGCTGCTCGTCACCGCCGCGGCTCGCCGCGCGAACCCGCCCGACCTCGCCGATCCGGCTGACGGCCCGCAGGCCGTCCCGTCCGTGCCCGACGACGGCCAGACGAGCGACCCGGGCCTGAACCACGCGGTGGCCGTCCTGACCATCCAAAACCGCACGGGGGGAATGTCATGACCCACCACCTCGCCGCATGGATCGGCGCGCACGCCGTCCAGCTCCGCGCATACGCGCCGCCCAGTCCAGAACCGACCGGATTCGACTGGAACAAGGTCCACCCCGATCCGTCGAAAGTTCCGAATAACGAACTTTTCTACGGAATCATCAACGGCGTTCTTTTCCTGACCATTGTGGCCTCTATCGTCACGCTGCTCGGCGGTGCGATCGCTTTCGGGTCCGGGCCGATCTTCGGGGCACACATGTTGTCGGACAGGGGCAAAAGCATGATGTGGAAGGCCATGCTCATCGCCCTCGTCGCTGGCGGTGGCGCGGCCCTCATCCAGTTCCTGCTGAAGCAGTAGGAGCCGGTGATGGCTTACAAGTCCACACGCGACCGTTCTGTGGCGCGCCCGTTCCTGCTCGCCTTCATCGTGTTGTGCATCGGTGCGCTGGTGTTCCTCGCCGGCCGCTGGACCGCTCCAGCCATTCCGTCTACGGCGACCACCCCCACACCCGCCGGAACTACAGATCCGGCCGAGTCGGGGCCGCGTTTCGACAAGGGGGTGCCGGTCGGCTTCCCGGGCACCGCGCAGGGTGCCGGTGAGGCTGCCGCGGCGTTCGAGTCGGCACGCGCCGCCTGGAAGGGGCTGAGCCGCGACGAGGTCCGGTCCCGGCTCGTGCGGATCGCCGCCCCCTCGCTGATCGACCAGCTGATGCCCGATCCGCTCACGGTCGGAAACCCCAACCTCACGATCGCCGCGCCACTGCTGGTCACCACCAGCCAGGGCCGCAGTCGGCAACCTGTCGCAGACGGCACGCATGTCACCGCGAAGGTCTATGCCCTGGCCGCGATCGGCCCGCGTGGTACCGGGGTGAATCCGCCGGTCGCGGGCCTGGCGGGTGGGTTCACCGTCAGCACTCTGGGGTTGCGCTGGTCGGAGGGCTCCTGGCAGATCGTGTCCTACGCCCTCGGGGTGGCAGCGCCAATTGTCATCGATCCTGCGGGGACCGCCGCCGCGATGCCCGTCGACCTGGTGGGCCCGGCCGCCTGGGTACCGGGGACGCCCCTGCCATGACCAGACACCCGCGCACTCTCGTCTGGGTGGCCGTCACCGTCGCGCTGACCATGGCCACCCTGTTGTCGCTGGCCGTGGCGACGCAGGCCGCGCCGACTCCCGGACCCACGCCAACCCCGACTACGGCCCCGACGTCTTCCCCTTCGCCGACGCCTTCACCGTCCCCGACAGCCAGCGTGCCGGCGGACTGCAAAGGGGTGCCGATCGACCCGATGCACGCCGAGTTCATCTGGTGCGTCACCTGGGCGGACAACAACGCCGATCGGACTGTGACCTGCAACCGGGCCACGAGCCCGGACGCGCGGGTGATGTGCCTGGCGGTGACACAGCACCTCGACGCTGATCCAGCGAAACAGGCGCGGTCGGTCCTCGGCGGCAACGGAAAGGTCGACTGCAACTTCTGGGACGTGCTGCTGAACTCCCCGACCCTGCCGACGGACGAGACGCGCCGGCTTGTGAACCGCAAAGCCGCGTGCATGAGCTACAAGGGCTACCTGGAGTCGCGGGTATCGCAACTGGCGAGCACGCTGCCTGAGGAATGCGGCATCGCCAACGTTCCGTGCCAGGTGAAAAAGGCCGTGACGGACGCGCTCGCCGACGGGATCGGCGCGGGGATCAAGGGCCTGGTCCAAGCCGTGGTCGGCGCCGTGACCTGGCTGCTGGGCAGGCTCGCCGACTGGGTGTTCACCACGACCACATGGAACCCCGACGACGGGTTCTACACCACCTACAACCTGGTCGCGGGCTCGATCATCCTGTTCATCTTCGTGTACTTCCTGGTCGCCACGATCATCTCGGGGATGCGGCTGAACGGGCCCGGACCGCTGGCCACGATCGGCGGTCTGATCCGTGCGGTCCTCGGGGTGGGGTTCGCGGGAGGAATCGCGTGGACGATCACGGCGATGTGGGATTCGGCGACCACCACACTGATCGAAGCCAACGAGAATACGCCGTGGGACCCGGGCGCGTGGATTACGGCGCTCAACGACCTCACCGACGGCGCGGGCACGCTGATCGTCGCGCTGCTCATCGGCTCGGCGGCGCTGGTCGCGCTTGTCGTGCTGTTCATCGTGATGATGTTCCGCAGCCCGCTGCTGTCGGTGACCGCCCTTTTCGGGTCAGTGGCGTTCGGCGGGCAGATCATGTCCGAGACTCGGAGTTGGACCCGCCGCTGGTTCTGGGCCGTCAATGCGTTGGCCAGCAGTAAGTTCTTCATCGCCGCGCTGTGGATCTACGGCAGCCGCGAGCTCCAGAGCACCGACTCCTTTATCACCGCCATGCAGATGCTCCTGCTGCTGTGGCTGATGGTGGCCTGCCCCTGGATCCTCCTGCGGATCACCAGCATCTGGGACGGCTATCTGGCCGACCCGAACGGCCGTGCGCTATTGGCCGCCGGAGGGCAGGCCACCGGTATCGGCTCGATGCTCGACAAGACCACGGGCCTGTTCAACAAGTCCGACACCGACAGCGCAAGCGGTGACTCCACCAGCGGCAGCGGCGACGAAGCGTCCGACCAGTTGGCCAGTGGCGACGACATCCCCACGAATCCGACCGACCCGAGCAAGGTCATCGACGGGGAGATTGTGCCCGACGGCGACGGCGACGGCGAAGGCGGCGACGACAAGCCCGGCAAGCAGGCGGCTGAGGCAGCCGACCACGACGCCACCGGCGACCAGGTGGGCAAGCCCGCCGATCCCGAAGGTGCCGGGGATCCAGGCGGAGGAACGCAAGAGGACGGACAGAACGCCGGGGAGGCCGACGGGCTCAAGGAGGGCACTGAGTCCGCGCAGAAGAACGTCGAGAACGGAGAGCTCACCACGCCGGGTGACTCCACCGGCGAGAACGGATCGCTACCGCTCATCCCGGAAACCGGCGCTGGCGGCGATGAGTCCGCGTCTCCACACATGCCGAATCCTACCGAAGGCCCCGACTCCGGCGGCGACTCCGGGGGCAAGGGCAGCGGCGACGCCGAAGCTGCGGCCAGCGAAATTCCGCCGGTCGTCTAAGGAAACGGGGGAAGTAGTGGTCAAGTTCCAATTTCCGCCGCGTTCCACACGCGGCGCTCTACTCGGGTTCACCCTCGGGCAGTTGCTCATGTCCACCGCTGGTCTGGCCGGCGCGCTCGCAGCGCTCAACCTCGCCATCGCCGGGCACCTGCCGGAGGCAGGTGGGGCGCTCGCGGGCGGCATCGCCGCGATCACCGCCGGCCTGCTGCGGATCCGGGGCCGCCGGGCGACCGAGTGGCTGCCGATCGTCATCGGCGCGCTCCGTCAACGAGCCACCCGCCAGGACCGCTACCGGGGCGCGATCTTCAGCGCGCACCCGGGTGAACACCTCGATATGCCGGGCCCGCTCGCCGGCTACGTGTGGCTTCCGGCGACGACCCTGAACGGCACGACCGAACTCGGGCTGCTGCACCACCGGGCCGAACACACGGTCACGGCCGTGCTCACCTACACCGGGCACAGCCTGGTCCTGGCCGACACCGGCGACCAACAGCGCCGCCTCACCGACTGGGCGGGCCTGCTCAACACGTTGGGCGGCGAGTACGCCGAACACGGCCTGACCCACTGGGCCATGTGGTCTCGCACCGTCCCGGACGCCGGCAGCCGCGCGCAGCGCCACCTCATCGAGCGGGCCACCGACACCACCAGCCGCGCCTACCGCTCCCTGGCCGCGCTGACGGCGGCCGGAGCGCGCACCGCGCAGCGCGCCGAGCACTACCTGGTTGTCGTGTTCGATGTGCGCCGGCTCAGCCGCGAGATCGCTTCCGCCGGGGGCGGGGACGCCGCGGTCGGTGTGGTCATCGCCGAGCAGTTGGCCGGGATCGCCTCGGCCGTGCGCGAGGCTGGGGTGGACGTGGTCGAGTGGCTGACGCCGCGCGGGTACGCGGCGGTGCTGCGCACCCAGTGGGACCCGGCCTCGCAGCCGTCGGTGGACCTGCGCGCGGCCGGTGGGGGCCTCGACGGCGTACAGCCCGCCGCCGCCGGCCCGACCGCCGCCGAGACCGTCGGCTGGGGAACCTACGTGCACGACTCCGGGCGCTCCCGCACCTTGTGGGTGCACGAGATGCCCCGGACCCCTGTCGGGATGACGTGGCTGTCACCGCTGCTGACCCCCAGCGGTCACCGCCGCACCATCAGCCTGACCGCCCAACCGGTGCCCGCCGCCCTGGCCGCGCTGCAATCGCGCCGGGAACGGGTCGCCAAGGCTGGCGACGAGCTGACCAAGCGGAAGATGCGGCTGCTACGCACCGCCCGCGAGGTCGCCGAGGGGCACAGCGTCGAGCAGATCGACCGCGAACAGGCCGCCGGCCACACCCGGTATCGGTACGCGCTGCTGATCACCGTCACCGCGCTGACCGACGACGCCCTCGACCGTGCGGTTCTGGCCGAACAGCGACGTCTTGTGCGCGCCGGCTGCGCCGGGGTCGTGCTCAACGGCGAACCGGACCAGGCGTTCTTCGCCGGTGGCCTGCCGCTGGCCCGGGGCCTGGCCAGGATGCGGGGGCCGCTGACATGAGCCGGTCTAAGAAGATCAAGCCGGCTCCGGGGCCCGGCACGCTGGGGGCGGCGATCCGTGAGGAGACCAGCCGCCGCGACCTCGACCACGCCGAACGCACGGTGAACGCCGAGCGTGCCCGGATCGACCGGGACCTGCGGCGCCTCACCGAACCCGCCCCTGTCGATCGGCGGGGCGGCTTCGGCCGGGCCGCCGGCCGAGTCGGGCACCTGATGCGCCTGCCTCCGCTGGTAGCGACGTCGGCTGTGTTGTGTTCTGCGGCCTACCAGGCGGTCGAGGAACCGCCGCTGCCGGCCGATGGCGCGTACATCGGCGTCGACGTCTTCAGTCGGGCCGCGTTCACGTTCGACATCCACGAGCTCTACCGCCGCAAGCTCGTCACCAGCCCGAACATGGCGATCGTCGGCGAGATCGGCACCGGGAAATCCGCGCTCCTCAAGACGATCGCCTACCGCAGCACGGTCTTCGGCACCCGGTATTCCTGCGTCGATGTGAAGGGCGAGTACGAGAGTCTGGCCGCCGCGACCGACGTGACCCCGGTCCGTGTCGGACCTGGGCTCGGCACGGTCCTCAACCCCCTTGCCGGAATTCACAGGGTCGCGGGTCTGGCCGCCGACCAGTGGCTGCATCTTCAACGCAGTCGCCGGCTCCTGCTCCTGGAAGGCGTGCTGGAGATCCAGATCGGCGAGAAGCTGACCGAGGCTGAGCGGTCGCTGCTGGAGTACGCCCTGGACGCGGCGACCCGCACCGGGGACGGCACGAGCGTCGAGCGGATGGAAACGCCCACCCTCAGCGGAGTGCTGGCCGCGATGGGAGACACCGCCGCCTGGGCGCACCGCCTCGCCGCTCTCGACTATCCCCTCGCGGACTTCGTGGTGGAGTCCCGCCGAGTGCGCCTGGCACTGGAACGCCTGATCTCCGGGGTACTGGGGCATGTCTTCGACGCCCCCGCCGGCACCGCCGGGACGATCGGGCTGGACTTCCAAGCCGCCGGCACGGTGCTTGACCTGCGCGCCATCCGGAGCTCCGACGCGATGACCGCGATGGCCGTCACCTGCGCGCAGAGCTGGATGGAAGCGGTCCTGTCCGACCCCGGAGCCGGGTCGCGGCTCTGTATTTACGACGAGTTCGCGCTCCTCGCCCGGTACCTGCACCTCATCCGCCGCCTGCGCGAGCAGTGGAAACTCGCCCGCCTGCTCGGCATCGGCAACCTCGCGGCGTTTCACCGCTGGTCGGACATGCTCGCCGCCGGCGCCGCCGGGTCCGAGGAGGTCCGCATCGCCCGGGGCCTGATCGAGGACACCGGCATCCGCGTCGCCTACCGCCAGGCCGTCGGCAGCGTCGCCGACACCGCCGAGTACATCGGCGGCTCCGACACCGAACTGCGCCTCCTGCCCCGGCTGCGGCAGGGAACCGGGTTGTGGCGGATCGGCACCCGCTCCTACGTCGTCAAGCACCAGCTGTCCACCGACGAGATCGCGATGGTGCACACCGACTCCCAGATGGAAGCGCGCCCGGAGCTGGAGCTGACCGACGCCGACTACGACGAGCGGCTGGAGACGGCCGCCACGGGACTCGCCCGGAGGACACAGTGAGCGACAGCCTGATGAGCCCGACCCGTTCGGTTCCCCGCCGCGGCGTTGCCCGCGTGGACCTGCTGGTCCGGGGCGTGGTGTTCGCCGCGCTGGTGATCGTGACCCCGATCGCGGTGTGGACGCTGTGGCTCGCCGGACAGATCGGCGGCCTGGTCACCGGCCTCACCTGGCCGGACTCCACCCCGGGCGACGCCCCGGGGATCGCGGTCCGTCTCCTCGGGCACGCCGGGCACCCGGGCGCGGCCTGGCCCGCCCGGGCTCGCGCAGATGTTCCCGGCGCGGCCGTGGTCTACGGCCTGTGGCTGCTCCTGCTCGGCGGCGCGGTGTTCGGTCTCCTCGCCCTCGTAGCCCGTCTCGTCCGCCGGTTCGGGCGGCGGCGCGGGTTCGCCACCCGCCGCGACCTGCGCCGATTGTCGGCACAGGCGATGTGTGACCGGGCCCCGGTGCTGCGCCCGGCGCTGACCGTCACCGACCGCGACACCGTGGACGAGATCGCCGACAAGCAGCGACGGGCTGCTGACCCGTTGGAGATGTCGCGCTGCCTGGGCGTCGACGCCCAATCCGGGGAGACGTTGTACGCGCCGTTGAACTGGGCCGAAGTCGTGAGGGCACCTCCGCAGTCGGGTAAGACGACGCAGCTGGTCATTCCGCGGATCCTCGACACCAGGGGTGCGCTGATCACGACCAGCACCCGCCTGGACGTCGTCCCACCCACCTGGGCCGCCCGCAACGCGGTCGGGCCGACCTACATTTTCGAGCCACAAGGCACGCTCCCTGGCGTTCCCCGGTTGCGCTGGTCCCCGATCTGGGGCGCGGAGAACCGGCTGGCGGCGATCCTGCGCGCCAACGGCTTCGCCGCCGCCGCCGGCCTGTCCGGCGGCAACGTGGAAAACGGCCAGTTCTTCACCGACGCCGCCGCTGGCGTCCTGCGCGCGCTGCTGCACGCCGCTGCACTTGATGGCACCGCGACGATGACCGACGTCGCCGCATGGGGCCGCAACCGTAGGGAACGGCGCCCGGAGCGGATCCTGCACGCCCACGGGGCCAGCGACTGGGCTGAGGACCTGACCAGCCACCGCCTGTCGACCAGTCGGACCGTCGACAACGTCGAGGTGGTCGTCCGTCAAGCTTTGGACTGCTTCTCCGACCCCCGGGTGTTGGACGCCTGCTCCCCGGTCAGGGGGCAGGAACTGGACCCGCTGGCGTGGCTGGCCGAGTCCGGCACCATCTACATGGTCGGCGACCGAAGCTCGCAGGCCAGCGTCGCGCCGCTGCTCACCGCCATGATCGAAGACATCGCGTGGCGGGCAACGCAGAAAGCCTTCGTCGCGGTCGGCGGTAAGTGCGACCCCAACTTGGTCCTGCTGCTCGATGAGATCGCGAACATCGCCCCGTTGCCCTCAGCGGCTTCGCTCATGTCGGAGGGCGGAGGCTCGGGCCTGGGTACCTCGATCATCGCGCAGAACGACTTCCAGCTCCTCGACCGCTTCGGCCAGTACAAGGGCCCGGCGCTTGTGCTGGCAGGCAACGTCCACGTGTTGCTGGGCGGCGGCACCGACGTCAAAGCGCTGAGGGACTTCCAATCCCTCGCAGGCAAGATTCGCGAGGCCGAGCACGGCACGTCCTGGGGCTCAGGGCGCACCAGCCACAGCGCGCAGGTGCGCCGCGAGGACCTGATCGACCTGGCCGAGCTCCACGCCCTGCCGTACGGGCGGGCGCTGGTCATCGCGGGGAACCTCGCCCCCGTGGAGGTCATCACCCCGGCCTGGTTCGAGCGCGAGGACGCCCTAGCGCTGCGCCAGTCGGAGAAACAGTTCCGCGACCTGATCGCCGGGGGGTGGTAGCGATGACCGACGCCGACATGGACATGGACCCGCTGTTCGACCTGCCGGAACCGGCGGTGGACACCGAGGCGCTGCGTCTGGAGTTCTCGCGCCTGATGGTCGACGCCCTCGCCGAGCACACGCAGGTCCTCGATGCCCTGACCAGCAAAGTCGAATCCCTGCACCAGCAGGTCGCCGCGCACAAGAAGACGAACAAGAAGAAGGACAACACCGGCCCGTCAGCGCCGATGAGTCCGGCGGGGCTGCGGTGGCCGTACCTCGACCGCGATGAGGCCGATGACCTGTGGGGCATGACCATCGGGTATGCCGCCTGGCTGGTCGATCGGTACTTCCTCCAGGAACAGCTACCCGCGTGCTGGGCGCGACACCCCGCGCTGGTGGACGAGTTGGGCGCGCTCGCCCTGGCCTGGCACGGAGCGCACGCCGACGACGCCGATCTCAGTGCCCCGTTGCGCTGGCACGAGAGCTTCGCCCGCGCCCGCGCCCGGTGGGAGATCTGGGTCCGTCCGACCCGCTGCCTCACCGGCAGGCACGCCGATCCCGACACCGTCATCTCCTGGCCGGACACCTCCCTGGCCGACACCCTGGCGGTCGCACGCGAGAACGTGAACCGCTACCCGCACCGGGATTCCACCGACGAACCGGCACCGGAACCCGCCCTGGGTGGTGATCCGTCATGACCGCGCCGATCACCAGCGAGAACGACTGGGCGACGCTCATCCCCGCCCTTCGGCAGAACATCAAGGACGCGCAGGGCATCTACCGGCGGGTCCGGGCGCTGTGGGACGAGCCACCAGCACCGCCGGAGACCCTGGAGACCCCGGACCTGGAAGCCGAGGCCGACGCGCGCACGGCCTATGAGCGCCAGACCGAGGCCGACGACGACATGTACCCCGACGGCGTCGTCGACGGCGACTTCGACCGCGAACCGGAAGAAGAACCCGCCGAGCCCGAACCTGAGCAGACGCCGCCGGACCCGGAGCCAGACGACGACCCGGGACCGGACGACCCGGGCCCCGACCCGAGCGAGCCACAGCTATGACCCCCGTTCGCCGCGCCCTGCGGCTCGCCGTCGTCGCGCTGCTCCTGGCCGGGTGCGCGGCCCCCCATCGGCCCGCGCGCACCCGCCCGTCGCCCACTCCGGACCGCTCGCCGACCACCGCGCCGGCACAGCCGACGCCTGCGCCCGGCCCGCCGCTGGACAACACGCAGGACAAGGGCGTCGCGGCGCCCCCGGCGCCGCGCGCGGTCGCGGTGGCCGACGCCTATGTGCGTGCCTGGGCGCGGCCGGACCTCCCGGCCGAACAGTGGCTGGCCGGGGTGCGCCCGCTGGCGATCCCGGCCTACGGGGCGCTGCTGGTGACGGTGACCCCGGCGCGGGTACCGGCCCGGACGGTCACCGGCCCGCCGGTCACCGTGTCCTCCACCAGCTTGGTGTGCGTGTTCGACGTGCCGACGGACGTCGGGCCCATGCGCGTCACCGTGATCCGCGACGGCGACCTGTGGCAGGTCGCGTCCCTGATCCGGAGCACCCCGTGAAGGCCCGCTGGCTCCTCGCGTTCGCCCTGGTGGCGGCGTTCACATGCGGTCTGCTCACCGTCGTGCTGGATCCGCCGATCGCGCGGGCCTGTGGCGGGGACGCGTTGTCCCCGGGGCCCGTGCCGACCGGGGGCCTCGGGCCTATCGGGGACTGGAACACCAAGCAGGTCACCAACGCCGCGATCATCGTCGTCACCGGCCGGAACAAGCATGTCCCGCCGCGTGGCTGGGTGGTGGCGCTGGCGGTGGCGATGCAGGAGAGCACCCTGCGCAACCTCGCCAACTCCAACGTTCCGGAGTCGTTGAAGCTGCCAAATGAGGGCGTGGGATCCGACCACGACTCGGTCGGCCTGTTCCAGCAGAGACCGCTGCCGCCCGCCGGCGCGGGGTCTTGGGGCACGGTCCCGGAGCTGATGACCCCGGCCATCGCGGCGGCGAAGTTCTACGACGCGCTGCTGCGCATCGAGGGCTGGGAGAACCTACCGGTCACCGTCGCCGCGCAGCGCGTGCAGGGCTCCGCGTTCCCCGACGCCTACGCACGGTGGGAGGGGCCGGCTGGGGAGCTGGTCGCGGCGCTGTCCGGGGTGACCTCGATTGAGCAACTGCCCGGGGCGAGCCTGACCGACTGTGGAGTCCCGCCGGTCGTGGCCGGCGGCTGGACGACCCCCCTGTCCCCGCCGATCCAGCTCAACAGCCCGTTCGGGCCCCGAGACGGGGTCCTGCACGCGGGCATCGACCTGGAGGCCAAGAAGAACCTGGCAGTCCGCGCAGCCTCCAGCGGGACGGTGGTGTTCGCAGCTTGCGACCGCGACACCGGCAACTGCGATATCGACGGCAGCACCACGATGCGCGGCTGCGGATGGTTCGTGGAGATCAAGCACGCCGACAACGTAGCCACCCGGTACTGCCACCTGATCCGCAAACCCGACGTGACCGTAGGCCAGGCCGTCACGGTCGGGCAGGTCATCGGCGCGTCCGGAACCTCGGGGAACTCGTCGGGCCCACACCTTCACTTCGAGATCCATACCGGCGTGACGTGCGCCGCTGAACCCTCCGGTGGTTGCGACCTCAACAACAGCAACGCGACCGACCCGGTCCCGTTCCTCCGCGCCCGGGGTGTGGCCCTGTCGTGACGTGCGCGGACGCGCGGCTGGTCCAGTCGCGCGCGGACAGCCCCTATATCTAAGGAGTACAGCGATGTGCGGCATTACTGGCTACACGAGCTGGGCGATCAGTCCGACTCTCGAACCTCAGGTCATCCACGAGATGACCAGCACCCTACTGCCGCGCGGGCCGGACGCCCACGACGTGCTCGTGGGCGACGAGATCGCGCTGGGTCACACGCGTTTGGCGGTGCTGGATCTGTCCGGCGGCGCGCAGCCGATGACGACCACCGGCCGCGACGGCGGGCTGCTCGCGCTGACGTTCAGCGGCGAGATCTACAACCACCACGACCTGCGCCGCGAACTCCAGGCACGGGGGCACCGGTTCCGGACTCGCTCGGACACGGAGGTGGTGCTGCGGGCGTGGGTGGAGTGGGGCATTGAGGCCCCTGCCCGGTTCCGGGGGATGTTCGCCGTCGCCGTGTGGGATGAAGCGGTCCGGAGCTTGTACTTGGTACGTGACCACCTGGGCGTCAAGCCGCTGGTGTACGCGCGGACCGGTGACGGCGGGACCGTTTTCGGTTCCGAGGCCAAAGCGGTCCTGGCGCATCCGCGGGTGGAGACGGCCGTGGACGTCGACGGCCTCGCCGAGCTGATCGCCCTGGCCCCGAACACGAGCCCCGGGCACTGCGTGTACCGGGGACTGGAGGAGGTGGCCCCGGGGACGATGGTGGTCGCCACCGGCCGCACCACGCGGGTCGTGCAGTACTGGTCGTGGGCTCCGCGCCCGCACACCGATGACCTGACCACGACCGTGGACACGGTCAGGGGTTTGCTGGAGGAGGCGGTGGACCTCCAGCGCACCGCCGACCGTCCGGTGGGCGCCCTGCTGTCGGGCGGCCTGGACTCCAGCGCGATCACCGCGATGGCGGCCGTGGACGACCTGGCGACGTGGGCGGTGGACTACGCCGACGGCGGGGACTACGCCTCCTCGGCGCTTCACCTGGGCTCCGACACCCCGTACGCGAAGCTGGTGGGCGAGCACGTCGGCTCCCGGCACACGACCGTGTACGTGACGCAGGACGAGCTGATCGCCAACCACGAAGCCACCGTGACGGCGATGGACGTGCCGGGGTACGGGCCGATCAACACCCCGTTGATGCTCCTGTTCCGCCACCTCGCCCCGCACACCCCGGTCGTCTTGTCCGGTGAGGCGGCCGACGAACTGTTCGGGGGCTACCACTGGCACAACCCCGGCCCGGACGATGACGCCGACACGTTCCCGTGGGTCGGGACGTCGTACAGGCCAATGGACTACCTGCTGCGGGCGGACGTTGCGGAGGTCGTGCGCCCGGCCGAGTACCGGCAGCGCCGGTACCGGGAGGCACTGGAAGAGGTGCGATACCTGCCAGGCGAGCGGGGCCGGGACCGGGACCTGCGCCGCCGCCACGCTCTGACCGACCTGTACTACCTCCAGTTCCTGCTGCGCCGCAAGGACAGGATGGCGATGTCTGTGGGCGTCGAGGCCAGGGTGCCATTCACGGACGTGAGGCTGGTCGAGTACGCGGGGTCGGTCCCGTGGGCGTGGCGCCGGCAGGGCGGCCAGGAGAAAGGAATCCTGCGTCGGGCGGTGAAGGACCTGCTGCCGGAGTCGGTCGCCTGGAGGCGCAAGTCCGGCTTTCCCGTCGCGCAGAACGCGCCGTACAGGGCGTACCTGTGGCGGGCGGCCCGAGAGCTGGTCGCCGACACGTCCTCGCCGGTGTGGACGTTCCTGGACCCGGACACGGTGACGTGGCTCCTGGACCGGACAGAAGACGATCTTGGAGATTGGACCAGCACGCTCCACGCGAGTTTCGTGGTCGAGTGCGGGATGTGGCTGCGGCAGCGGTCGGTGAAGCTGCCGTGAGCGCTGTAGGTTCCCAGCTTTCGCGATCAATTCCCAGTTCAGATGAGCACTGTCTGAGCAACGCGGGATTCGGACATCGTGCGGCCTGGCGACGGCTCGCCTGTCGCCGACCTGGGAGCCCTGATTCCGCGCCATCTGCGCGGTGGCGGTCTTGGATCAATTTCTCGGCACGGATGGTCCGTGTTGATCTGTCAAAGGAGCTGTCATGTCTGTGAATCGGAGTGGTCTTAGGGCGGTCGCGCTGGCGATCGTTCTACTTGTGCTGGCGGTGTCGGGTTCGATCGCGTATCCGCGGTGGGTGCGAAGCGAAGATCTGAGGGCTCAGGCCGTGGCCGAGTTCGGCGGTCTCGATGCGCCACGGGACTGGGGGCCTGCGTCGCTGGAGAAGGCAGACGCGACGGATTGGCGGCATCGGAGTCTGGCCTGGCGGTGGAGTTCGCGCACGGATCCGGGGGCGGTTCCCGAGGTGGTGTCGCTGGCTGCGGAGCAGGGGTGGCGGGCGCGGAACTGTGGTTCGGAGACCTGTGTGGAGAAGGGCGCGTTTCTGATGCAGGTGCACAGCGTGCCGTGCGGCGCGGGGGCGCGGTGCGGTCTGGTGGTTGAGGTCTCCTGGACGGAGCCGCTGGTGGCGTGGAGGTTGCTGGGCGTGTGCGTGTCGGTGATCGTGGGCGGGCTGGTGGTGTTCCTGGTCGTGACGCGGTCCCGGCCGCGTCACGACGTGCCTGGCAGAGCTGGAGGAGGTGCGGGCGGTGTCGTGGGTTCTTGATCTTTCGGACGTGGTTGCTGAGGCTCGATCACGCGTCGGGGAGTGGGTTCGCGTGCCGGCGGAGTGCTGCGGTCCGGGCTTTCTCGATGACTTGGAGGGAGGGCGGGTCGCGGACCTTCAGTCGGAGAAGTTCGAGGGCCGGCGGGTGCGGGGTGCGTCGCTGCTGGGGCCGAGGTGGGACATCGACATCCGGCTCAGCCCGCCGCCTGCGTGACGAGCCGCCGGCCGACTCGGATGGTTGACCGTGCTCGGCGTGTATCGACGTAACCGCATCTTTCACTCTTCTGTGTCGTTGGGCAGTGGGGCGGAGGTGGCGTGTGGCCGTCGATGCGGTGTGGGTTTCGGTGCGGGCCGAGGACGGCTCGGCGGACGGCCCCGTGCCGTGGCATCAGCTTGCCCCCGCCGAGCTGTTGTGTGCGGCGCCGTGGCGTTCGTTTCGCTGGTACGCAGGTCAGCGGCACCTCTCGGGTGTGTACTGGTCGTCAACGACGTCGGGTCATCTGGCGTATGAGTCGCGGCTGGAGTTGGCGCGGATGCAGTTCGCTGACTTCGACCCGACCGTGTCGTGGATCGCCGCGCAGCCGTTCCTACTCCAGACCGTCATAAAGGGCTGCCTGTGCAGGCATGTGCCCGATCTGGTGCTGTTGGGCGATGCGGTTCCGCGGGTGGTGGACGTCAAGCCCTTGGCCCGCCTGACGGATTTGGTGGTGGCGTTCACCCTGGCCTGGGCACGGGAGGCTGTGCAGCGCGTCCCGCGGATAGTCACGCTTCGTCTCATTCCATGCTCTGACCAGATCAGCGTGTTCGGCGCTCGCGCGCGCCTTGGACTTCATGAGGAATCCTCCCCAAAGATCGATTGACATCCCGAAGTGATTGGCTCGGAAACCGACAGCCAAGGGGCGACGAACAGCAGCACCCTTGGGAAATAGTCCGCCGGACATCTAATGTGCGGTTTGGTATTGTAAAGCGTTTCATAGCATAGAGATCGTTACAAGAAGAAGTTTTTCATGCATTGATCCTTTTCATTAGTTGATCGTTGGCCCGGGCTTTGTGGAGATCATCGTCTGGTCCACCTCAAGGTGTGGGACCGCCAGCTCGGGAGATCTTCGGCGGGGCGCCCATCGTTGTCGCCGACAGTGGATGGATAGCGGAGTCCGCGTTGGCCGGATCGGCGCCAGGAGGACGGTCCGGCCGCTCGGCCACACGTGGGTGACCGTGAATGTGAGGTCCAGACTGACAGGTCGCCGCACTCCGCTGGGCAAGACTCCCTTCGCCGCGCAAGAGCGGGCGGCGGTCGAACCACTTGGGACGCTGGGTGGTAGTAGAGGCCGAACGCGCGGCGTCCCACCCCGTGACCGCGAAGGTCTGCCCTCGCGGCGGTGGGTCATGCGTGGGCGAGGAGCAGGGTGGCGGTGGTGTCGGCATACACGGTGCCGTGGTGGACGAATGGAGCGAGGTGCAGACACGTCGCCTGGTACAGGTCCGCGCGGCCGGTGGGATCCAGAGTTCTGAGGGTGTCGCCGACGGCGGAGAATCCGAAGAAGCGGAAGACGTCGGTCGGCCCGCCCGCGAACATCGCCGGCAGGGTTCGCGGACAGGCGGTGACGGCGGTGAAGCCGGCCAGGGCGAGCGCCTCGGTGAGCGTGTGGCCGTCGAGGTGCCAGGGGTGGGCGAACGCCTCGCCGGCCGCCGGGCCGAGCACATCGGTGACTGCATGGCACAACCCCTCGAACAGGGGGTTGTCGGACAGCCCGGCCCACACGAGGGAGGCGACGGGCGCGCCGGGTTTGAGGACTCTGCGGATCTCCGCCAGGGCGGCGGGGAGGTCGGGGACGAACTGGAGGACCTGCTGGCACGCCGCGCCGTCCATGCAGTCGTCGGGTAGTCCCAGGTCCGCGGCCTCGCCGTGGCGGTACGTGATCGGGGCGCCGCGGACCTCGGGCTTCTCCACCGCCATGGTGAGCATGGCGGGGTTCGTGTCGACGGCGGCGACCGCGCCCCGGGGGCCGACGCAGGCTGCGAGAACGCGGGCGACGGTGCCGGGTCCGCAGCCGACGTCCAGGGCCCAGCCCCCGGGGCGGGGCGCCAGCGCGCCGGCGAGGTGGCAGGCCCAGGGGTGAAAGAGCGCGGGGACGAAGATGTCGTCGTAGGCGCGGATCGCCTCGGTGGGGACGGCCGGTGAGGGCGCGTCGGGTTCGGGGTTCATAGCCCGGCCGTCTTGATCGTCGGCCGTCCGGGCCGGGACCGTACGGCCAGCTCGGTGAGGGCGTCGACGAACCGGTCTATCTCCTCGACCGTGGTGTAGAGGTGAAAGGACGCGCGCGTGGTCGAGTTCAGGTCGTACTGCCGGCACGCGGGCTGGGCGCACAGGTTCCCGACTCGGATGGCGATGCCCCGCGCGTCGAGGTATTCACCGATGGCCTGTGGGGCGGTGGTGTCGAGGGCGAAGGAGATGGCGGGTCCTCGGGAGTGGTTGTCGGCGGGGCCGATGAAGCGCAGTCCCGGAATCGTGGACATGGCCCGCAGCGCGTGACCGGTCAGGGCGTGTTCGTGTGCGGCGATGCGGTCCATGCCGACGCCGTCGAGGTAGCGGCACGCGGCGGCCAGGCCGATGGCCTGGGCGATCATGGGGGTTCCGGCCTCGAACCGGTGGGGCGGCCTGGCGTAGGTGGACCGCGCCATGGTCACGACCCCGTTCATCTCCCCGCCCGTCTGGAAGGGGGGCAGTGCCTCCAGGAGTTCCCTGCGGCCCCACAGGACTCCGATGCCGGTCGGGCCGCACGTCTTGTGGCCGGAGAAGGCGAGGAAGTCCACGCCCAGCTCCGCCACGTTGACCGGCTGGTGCGGTACGGACTGGCAGGCGTCCAGGACGGTCAACGCTCCGACCTCGCGGGCCCGGCGGACGAGGACGTCGACCGGGTTGACCGTCCCGTACACGTTGGACTGGTGGGTGAAGGCGAGAATGCGGGTGCGGGCGTCGACGATGTCGGGCAGGCGGGTCAGGTCCAGCCGCCCGTCGGCGGTGAGGGGCAGCCATCGCAGCTCCGCGCCGGTGCGCCGGCACAGTTCCTGCCACGGCATGAGGTTGGAGTGGTGCTCCATCTCGGTGGTCACCACCACGTCGCCGGGCCGCAGGGCCAGCGAGCCGAATTCCGGCGCGGCCCCGGAGGCGTTGCCGACGCAGTACGCGACGAGGTTGAGCGCCTCGGAGGCGTTGCGGGTGAGCACGATCTCGTCACGGCGCGCGCCGACGAAGCCGGCGATGATGTCGCGGGAGCGTTCGAACAGTTCGGTGGCCTCCCGGGCCAGGGTGTGGGCGCCCCGGTGCACGTTGGCGTTGTGGTGGCTGTTGTAGTCGTACTCGGCGTCGAGGACCACGTCCGGTTTCTGCGAGGTGGCCGCGTTGTCGAGGTACGTGATCGGCGCTGGGGCCTGCGACCGCAGCCGCAGGAGTGGGAAGTGTGAGCGCAGGGAGGTCACGTCGAATGGTCCGGCTCCGGGCGGGTCACACGGGGTGAACAGGGCGCGGTGGGCGCGACAGGAACACGTCATAGTGGGGAGCATCGCAGCGCCGACCGACGCCGCGCCGATATCGCGCCGACGGGGCTGCTACTCGTCGAGATCGAGGGCCAGGATGTCACCGAGCCTGTGCCGTAGAGCGGGCGAGGGGCGAATCCCGTAGTCCAAAGCGAGCATGTTGCGTGCCCGCCGGTAGACCTCGACGGCCTCGGCTGGACGCCCGATGGTGACTAGAACCCGCATCAGTTGGTCATAGAAGACCTCGTGGAGCGGATAGCGCGCGGTGAGCTCCTCGATGTCCTCGATGATCTCTCCGGACCGCCCGAGCGCTATGTCACGTTCGATGAGAGCCGCGTACGTCTGCTGGAGCGCCTGGTCGAGGCGGGCGATGATCACCTTGCCCATCGGCCCGTCTCCGATGTCGCACAGCGCCGGCCCGCGCCACAAGCCGAGGGCCTGGCGCAGGAGCGCGGCAGCCTGGTCGTTGTCGGTGGTACGGCGTTCCTGAACACGAAGGCGTTGGAACACCGCCGCATCCAGTTCATGCTTGCCAGCCTTCAGCCGGTAGCCGGGGGGGTTGCGCACCAGTCGAGTCGCGCCGTCGGCCTCCCATCGGTCAAGACTGCGACGCAGCCGGGCGACCTGGGCGAGAAGTGCCGACCGTGCCTGCGCCGGCGGATGCTCCGGCCACAATTCCGCGATCAGGTCCGACACCGAAACCGTCCCCGAAGTGAAGACGAGCACCGCCAGCAGGCTGCGCTGCAACATCCCGCGCACCGATTCCACCTGCCCTCGGGCACCCACCTCAACCGGGCCCAGCAGCCGAAATTCCACGCCATCCTCCCGATGAAATGAGGCATCGACTCATGGGCGCGGCGAGCCTGGGTCAGGCACGTAACGTCCCCACGTCTCTAACGCCGCCGACACGGAGGGGTCGTCCCACGATCACTATCTGCGAAAACATCGGTGGTTCAACGCCACTGTGGATCGTCAGTGAGGTCTTCGACTGCACGCGCACAGCGCGTGCTTGAGCAGCAAGACGGTGGACTGGGACTTCCCCGCCTGGCAAACAGGAACTCTCCTCTCCTGCCAACCAGCAGCCCAGACAGTCCCCCCGGAAGACGAGAAACAGACGTTCCGCTCCCAGCCGTGTGGCGAAAGTGATCTATTGAACTGCTGGTCAGGTACCGAATACTGCGTTTGTGATCACTGCTCACCTGGCGACGGAGGCCCGCTCACGCCTTGGGGAGTGGGTAGTGTGCCGGCGGAGTGCTGCGGCCCCGGCTTCGTCGATGACCTGGAGCGGGGGTGGGTCGCGGACCTTCCGGCGGGGGAGTTCGTGGGCCGGCGGGTGCGGGGTGTGTCGTTGCTGGGGCCGAGGTCAGACATCGACGTTCGAACGTCTCCCCCGCCCGCGTGATGGACCACCTGCCGGCTCGGCTGTTCGCGAACGCCTGGCAGCTATCGACAAGGCCGAATCTTTTACGCCCGGCTAGTTCGGTGGTCGCGTGTCAGCGGGAGAAGGGTTCGTTGTGGCGCCCACCACGAACAAGTTTGTGTAAATATTCGGCATTTTTGTTGATTGCCATATTTTGGCAGGTGGGGTGTCTTCAGACTGGGTTCTCTGGCACGTCGCGGGGTTGTCCCCTCTTTCTGGGGAGTTCGGCTCCGCGCGTCTGACTGGGCAGGGGTGTTGTGATGTCGGTCAGTTCACGATCGGGGTGGGGTCGCGGGGCGCGTCGGTGGGGTGCGGGCGTGCTCGGGGTGGCGGTGTTGACCGCGACAGCGGTGGTGGGCACCGGGTCGGTGGCGTGGGCGGATGACCCGGACGGGTGTACGCGCACGCACAAGCCGTTGGGTGGGGATCGGATCGTCTGCGTCGACCTCCAGGAGTCTGAGGTGGTGACGGGCACGGCCGGCCCGGACACGATCATCATCACCACCACATTCCCCGAAGCGGGCGTTCCGAACGGGGCGAAGGTCCTGGGCCTGGGGGGTGCCGACGTCATCACCATCACCGGTGGCGTCGGCTTCGACGGCGAACAAGAGGAAAACACCGGCGGGCCTGGGATCGACCGAGATGGCGTGGTTGACGGTGGTGACGGCGCGGACATCATCACCGTCACCGGCGGCATCGGAGGCGATGACTACGACAACCCAGGGGACGGCGGCGACGCGAACCGGGGGACGATCCTCACCGGCGGCGGTCTGGAAAACACCGTCCGACTCACCGGCGGCGACAGCGCAGCCTACCCGGACGGCCCGGGCGACGCCCGGGGAGGCAACGGCAACACCGGCCTCATCACCGGCGGGTCCGGCATCGACACGATCATCGCTACCGGCGGCAACGGCAACGAGAGGGGCGGCAAGGGCAACGGCAACGGCTTCTTGGGCGGCACGATCAACACCGGCGCCGGTGCCGACGTCATCGACCTGAACAAGGGCACCGGACCCTACGGCGCCGCCAACGGCGCAGGGGGCAGCGTCGACGGCGGGCCCGGCGTCAACGTCTGCGCCCTCCTCGGCCCCAACCAAGGCACCATCGTCAACTGCACCATCGTCTGATCACGCCACGCGCACCCCGCCTGCCCGGCCGGCGGGGTGCGCCCGACTCTTGACCCCACCCGGGGTATAGGCCGGAGCGGACAGAAACGTGGAGACCGGCGAACCGGATGATCGTGCCGACGAACTGCACGCCGATATCAACCGCTCCTCCTCCGCCGCTGACGTCCGACGTGCAATCCGAACCTTCCCCGCACGGAAGCCGGCTCCAGCCAGGTAACGACGGACCCGAACTCACACAAGATCCAGAGTTAATCGTCAATCTTTGTCGAAAGCGGGCGGGCCGAGCCGTCGACGCCAATCGAGACCCCAGAACAAGATCATCTCGTGGCCCTCGTAGGCTTACCTCGGCGCGACCCTGTGAGTTCCCGGAGTTCACGAAAGCTGATGGCACTTCGAGCTGAACTCACGCGGTTAGACGCTTCTGGAGAGTGTCGAGTCTTGGGTTCGCGGTAAACCGGCCGACTGCTGTTGCTCGGCGGCGGTTTCCAGGTTCTGGCATGCGGCTTCGGCATAGCAGATCGCTGTCTTGGGTCCAGGGCCGAACGCGGAGGCTAGGTGGGTGAGGTCCGCGCCACGTCCCCGTACGGCTCGCCAGCCGCGATGGTCGCAGTGCTTCGAGCCGCACCCGGTGATCCCGTCGAACACGCCAAAGCCTGTGCCGCGGGCGCCGGAACAATGGTGGTCGTGAGGGTGTCCGCAAGATCCGCCGCGTGGTTTGCCGGATGTGGAGTCGGGGTGCGGCTGTTCGGGATGGTGTGACCGGCAGGTGGTGTCTGGCGTCAGCTGGACGGCTCCACAGTGTGGCAAGTGCCCGATAGGGCAAACTAGAGTGTTTCTCCGGTCACCCTCTGTACAACAGTCAATGCGGCAGTCTAGCCTTCTCATATGGAGATAAATGCTCCTTTATGGAGATCATTGACTCTTCTCGACTAGAGGTTCTCTGAGCCGAGGGCGGTGGTCGACATGGGTGTTTTCGCTGGTCCGGTGGCCGTTGTTTCGGGGGCGGCGGGGACTCTCGGGCGAGCCTACTGTCGGGCGTTGGCGTTGGCGGGGTTCGCGGTGTTGGTCAACGGGCGGGGCCGGCAACGAATCGCCGGTGGTTGCGGACTGGACGCCGTCGCCGACGAGATCGAGCGGGCCGGCGGTGTGGCGGCGGTGTGCCGGTCGGACGTTTCGGCCATGGCGGGTGCCGAGCAGGTCGTCGCGGCGGCCATGGCGGCGTTCGGCAGGGTCGACGCGGTGGTGTGCAACGCCGGGGTGTTGCGGGACCGCCCGTTGGCCGCCATGGGCGCGGCGGAGTTCGACGAGGTGGTGCGTTCCCACCTTTACGGCACGTTCCACCTGACGAAGGCCGCGTGGGGCGCTCTGCTGGCCTCGGGCGCGGGCCGGGTGGTGACCACTACCTCGAGCGCGGGCCTGTGGGGCAACCCCGGCCAGTCGCACTACGCGGCGGCGAAGCTGGGCGTCGTCGGATTCACCCTGTCCCTGGCACTGGAGGGCGCGCCGTCTGGGGTGCGGGTCAACGCGGTGGCCCCGCTGGCGACCTGCCGGGCGACAGGCGGGCTGATCCCGGAGGCGGCGCGGGAGTTGTTCTCCGCCGACCAGGTCGCGGAGCTGGTCGTGCGCCTGGCCGGCGCCGGCTGCACCTCGACGGGCCGGATCTGGGAGGTCGGCGGCGGCGTGTGCCGGGAAGTGGGACTGGGGGCCGGCCCGTACCTCCCGTGCGGACACCACGCCGAGCCCGTGGACCGCGATCAGGAACTCACCGACCGCCCACTGACGGCCAGATCCGCGGTGGCGGACCTGGTGCGGGCGGCACAATTCCGCGACGGCGAAGGAGGGCAAGCATGATGCTCGATGGCAGGGTTGCGCTGGTGACCGGCGGTTCGGAGGGAATCGGCCGGGCGATCGTGGAGATGTTCCTCCGACACGGCGCCAGCGTCGCCTTCACAGGTCGGCGCGCCGAGAACCTGAATCAGACGCTGAAGGAGTTGTCGCAGTGGGCTCCCGGTCGGGTGGCCACCTTCCAAGGCGACGCGGGCGACGGCGAGGTCGCACGGGACACGGTCTCGGCGGTGCTGGAACGCTTCGGCGGTGTCGACATCCTGGTCAACAACGCGGCCATCAACCCCTACCTCGGGCCGATGGTCGAGGTGGACGAGGCCCGGTTCGACGAGATCTACCGGGTGAACCTGCGGGCACCGCTGCTGTGGACCCAGCAGGCTTGGCGGCAGGTGTGGCGGGCCAGGGACATCGAGGCCCGGCCGGCGGTGGTCGTCAACGTCGCCACGGCCGCCGTGCTCGGCTTCATCGGTCCGGCCGGCGTCTACGCCGGTTCGAAGACGGCCCTCGTCCACCAGACCCGGCACCTGGCCGTCGAACTGGGCCCCAGGGTGCGGGTGACCGCGATCGGCCCCGGCCTGGTCCGGACCGCGATGCTCACCCGCCGGGTCCTGCAACATCCCTTCCTGCGAAGCAGGTTCGGCCCCGAACCGCTGGCCGCCGACCCCGCCTCGTCCCGCAGGCCGTGGCCGTTGGTGAGGATCGGACAGCCTGACGACGTCGCCGGGGCGGCGTTGTTCCTGGCCAGCGACCTGGCGAGCTGGGTGACCGGGCAGGTGCTGGTCGTTGACGGCGGCGCGTCGCTGACATTCGGCACGGTCGACGACACGGACTGGTCACGCCCCATCAGCCGATCTGTCACACAGGTCGCGGGATGAAGCGCCGCTACGACCTCGGCGAACAACCACCGCTGGGGACGATCCCACCGAGGATGCTCGCGGCCGTCGTGAGGCCCGGACGGTTCGGCCCGCCCCGGGAGTCCCTGGCGGTGGAGGAGGTCGACACGCCGACCGTCGGACCGGAGCAGGTTCTGGTGTGGGTGATGGCTGCCGGCGTCAACTACAACATGGTCTGGGCCGGACGCGGCCAGCCGGTCGATGTCACCGCCGCCCGGCGGCGGGAGGGCAACCCGGAGGGCCTGCACATCGGCGGCTCCGACGCGGCGGGAATCGTGTGGGCGGTCGGCGAACGGGTGACCGGCACCCGGGTCGGTGACGAGGTCATCGTCACCGGCGCCCAGTGGGACGAACGGGCCACCGACATCCGGCTGGGCGCGGATCCGACGACCTCGCGCACGATGCGCGCCTGGGGATATGAGACCAGCTTCGGGGGACTCGCGCAGTTCGCGCTGGCTGACGAGTACCAGGTGCACCCCAAACCCGCCACCCTCGGCTGGGCTGACGCCGGCTGTTTCGGAGTGTCGGCGGGCACCGCCTACCGGCAACTGTTCGGCTGGCCCCCGCACCAGGTCCGCCCAGGTGACCCGGTGCTGATCTGGGGCGGGGCGGGCGGGCTGGGCTCGATGGCGATCCAGCTGACGCACCGGGCCGGAGGCACCGCGATCGCGGTGGTCTCCGACCCGCGGAGGGCGGAGCACTGCCTGAAGCTGGGCGCCCGCGCGGTGATCGACCGGTCGCGGTTCTCCCACTGGGGCCGGCTCCCCGACACCGGCGACCCGGCGTTTCGGGGCTGGCAGTTGGGCGTGCGGGCGTTCCAACGCGCCTGGTGGGCGGCACTCGGCGAGCGCCGCGACCCCCGGATCGTGTTCGAGCACCCCGGACAGGGCACCCTGCCGACGTCGGTGGCGTGCTGTGAGCCCGGAGGCATGGTGGTGCTGTGCGGGGCGACCAGCGGCTACAACGGTGACGTGGACCTGCGGTACCTGTGGATGCGACAGATCCGGATGCAGGGCTCGCACGTGGCCAACACCCGCCAGTTCCGGTCCGTCATCGAACTCGCCGGCCGCGGCCTGCTCGACGTGTGCCGGACCCAGACGTTTCCCCTGGCCGAGGCCGGCGAAGCCCACCAGGTACTCCACGACGGCACGGGCCTCGGCAACCTCGCCATCACCGTCAACGCGATCTGACCCGAAGGAGCACCGCCATGCGACAGCTGACGACGACCGACCTGAAGGACCTGATGACCGCGTGTCTGGGGGAGACCGCCGAGACCGTGCTCCCCGACGGGGACGCCTACCTCGACACGAGCTTCGAGGAACTGGACTTCGACTCCCTGGCGCGCGTCGAGCTCGGCGAGAAGGTCATGGACGAGTACAAGATCAGTCTCCCGGACGGTCTGGTCGACCAGACCCCCACCCCCCGGGCGCTGCTCGCCCACATCAACCAGCTCCTCGCCACGGGATAGGGACGTCATGTCCGCCTCCCTGGCCGCACCCGAGGCCGTCATCCGCGGCGTCGGGGCGCACCGACCGCTCCGCGTGGTCGACAACCCCGAGATCGCCGAGCGGATCGGGGTCCCCGCCGGCTGGATCGAGAGCCACACAGGCATCACCCAGCGCCGGCACACCGCCGGAGGCGAGACCCTGGAGACCATGGCCGTCGCGGCCGGAACCAACGCGTTGATCGCCGCTGACGTTCCCGCCGCCGACGTCGACTGCCTGATCCTGGCCAGCCAGACCCACCTCACCCAGACACCTCCACTCGCCCCACTGGTCGCCCACCGGCTCGGGGCGCACGCGGCCGGCGTGTTCGATCTGAAAGCCGCGTGCGCCGGGTTCTGCCTGGGGCTCGCCGCCGCACGCGACCAGATCCGGGCCGGCACCTCCCGGCATGTCCTCGTGATCGCCGCCGAACACATCAGCCCGATCACCGATCCCACCGACCGCGACACCGCGATGATCTTCGCCGATGGCGCCGGGGCGGTCCTGGTCACCGCGGCCGAGGAGTCCGGGGTCGGGCCGGTGGTCTGGGGTTCGCAGGGCGCACTCATCGACGCGCTGGTCAGCCGACCCGGCTGGCTGGACATGATCGCCGATCCGGGCCTGGGCCACTCGGTTCTGGTGATGAACGGCAAAGACCTGACCCGATGGGTACTGCGCCACTCCCCAGCCATCGTCGAAGCAGCCCTGTCGGCCAGCGGCCTGACCCTCACCGACCTGGCCGCCTTCGTGCCGCACCAGGCCAACATGCGCATCATCGACATGCTCGTCGAACGCCTCGCGATACCGGACACGGTCGCCGTGGCCCGCGACATCGCCGTCACCGGCAACACCAGCGCCGCGTCCATCCCCCTTGCCCTGGCCGCCCTGCTACACCAGGGCGGAACCAAGCCCGGGGACCTGGCGCTGCTCATGGCCTACGGGGCCGGCGTCACCTACGCCGCCCAGGTCATCGCCGTGCCCGCCGCCGTACGCACGACCGGAGGACAGCCATGAGACCGGGAACCCGCACAGGACACGCGCAGCTTCTCGGCGTCGGCGGCTACCGGCCCGACAAGACGGTCACCAACGCCGAAGCGGCCGCCCGCTGCGGCGTCACCGAGGCCTGGATCTCCAGCCGCACCGGCATCCTCGAACGGCGCATCGCCGGCCCTCAGGAGACCCTGGCCGCCATGGCCATCTCCGCGGCCCGGGCAGCCCTCGACCGCACCGGGGTCGACCCCGCCGACGTGGGTTGCGTACTGGTGGCCAGCATGTCGCACACCCGGCAGGTGCCGCCCCTCGCACCGGACGTCGCCTACCGCCTCGGCGCCACCACCGCCGTGGCCTATGACGTGTCGGTGGCCTGCTCAGGATTCTGCTACGCCCTCGCCCAGGCCGCCGACCACGTGCGCTCCGGCAGCACCCGGTACGCGCTCGTGATCGGCGCCGAACGGATGAGTGACATCACCGACCCAGCGGACCCCGGCACCGGACCCCTGTTCGCCGACGGAGCCGGAGCCGTCCTCATCGGCCCCGCCGACACCCCCGGCATCGGACCCGTGACATGGGGCGCCGACGGGGGCCGGGACCAGACGATCACCATGACCTCCACCTGGGCGCAGGCGCAGGCCAACCGGGCAGGACCGCCACCGGCGGTCACCATGGACGGCGGCCGGGTCTGGTCCTGGATCCGCTCCCAGGTCGTCGATGCGATCGGCCGGACGCTCAGCCAGTCGGGCGTCTCGTTCGACGACGTGGCGGTGTTCGTCCCCCACCAGGCCAACGGCCGCATCATCGACATGCTCGTCGAACGACTCCACCTCCCCGACCACGTCCTCGTCGCCCGCGACATCACCCACTCCGGCAACACCTCCGCAGCGTCGATCCCCCTGGCACTGGACCGCCTGTACACCGAGCGGCGGGCCCGCACAGGGGACCTGGCCCTACTGTTCGGGTTCGGGGCCGGCCTGGCCTACGCCGGGCAACTGGTCACCCTCCCGTGACCGACACCCCGGTGGTCGTGGTCACCGGCGGGGTCCGGGGCATCGGGCTCGCGGTGACCCGCCGCCTCGCCCGCGCCGGCGCGCACGTCATCGCCAGCTACCGCCGGTCCACCACAGCCGCCGACGACCTGCGGACCGAAGCCCTCGACAGCGGTCTGGACATTCGGGTGGTCCGAGCCTCGGTCTGTGACCCGACAGGACTCGACGCGCTGTTCGAAACGGTCCGCGACACATACGGCCGACTCGACACCCTGGTCAACAACGCCGCTTCCGGGGCTCTGCGACCCTTAGGCGACCTCGCCGACTACCAGTGGCAACGCGCCCTGGACACCAACCTGCGGGGCGCGTTGTGGTGCGCCCGGCGGGCCCGCCCCCTGCTGGCCGCCAGCCGCGGCGCGATCGTCAACCTGTCCTCCCTCGGCAGCACCCTCGTCATACCCGACTACGCGGCGGCCGGCGTGTCCAAGGCGGCCCTGGAAGCACTCACCCGCTACCTCGCCGTGGAGTACGCCACCGACGGCATCCGGGTCAACGCCGCCTCCGGAGGACTGTTCGACAACCCCAAACCCGAGGCGTCGCCGGAACTCCTCGCCCGCGCCGCCGGAGCCACCCCCCTGGAACGCAGGGTCGGCCGCCCGGAGGAGATGGCCGCGCTCGTGGAGTTCCTCGCCTCCCCGGCCGCCTCCTGGATCACCGGCCAGGTCATCGTCGCCGACGGAGGATTCAGCCTCTGCCCCGGCTGGGGACCGTGACCGGTGCCGCTACTGGGACGGGTGTTCACGAACGAGGCGGTCCACGAGGTCACCCGGGCACGGATCGCGCAGTTCGCCCACGCCGTCGGCGCGACCCACCCAGCGCACTTCGACCCCGCCGCGGCCCGCGCACTCGGCCACCCCGACGTGATCGGCCCACCCACCTACCCCATCGTGGCGTGCCTGCCCGTCGTCACCACGATCCTCGACACGCTGGCCGTCAACCCACGAACCGGCCTGCACCTGGAACAGACCTTCCGATACTTTCGGCCGATCGCCGCAGGGGACCTGCTCGCGGTCACCGCGACCATCACCGCAGCCCGCCAGATCGCCGACAACCTCATCCTGACCCTGGCCATGACGGTGACGTCAGACGGCATCACCGTCACCCAGGTCCGCACCGCACTTCTCCTACGGCCAACCCCAACGACCACTGACGTAACGAGCACGTGACCGACCCGACGCTGACGCCGCGCAGACATCAGGATCCGGTAGCCGCCGACACGGCTCCCGCGCACGTAGCCGTCCACAGTCCTGCCGCGAACGCGAGGTCCGGGCACGCTCACTACCGACAGAGTGTGCGCTCCGGGGCTGGAATGCGGTGTGTGCGGCTGGCCCTGGCCGATCGGGCAAACGTTTCGATTTCGCGACGTCGCAGTCATGGGCTCGTTGACGAGTCATGGCGACGGGAAGGGTGGGTGCGGTGCCGGTTGGTGTGGAAATCGCAGCTAGGCGGCGGCGTCGGGGTATGTCGCGCCGGGCGGTGGCCGAGTTGGTGGGGCGCAGCGAGGAATGGTTACGGCAGATCGAGTCGGGCGCACGGGCTCTGGACAGCATCAGGACTGCCGTGCGCCTGTCAGAGGTGCTTCACATGCCCGATCTGTTGGTGACATTGAGTGTGTCGGGCGGGGTGTCCGCGCCACCGGTCGTCAACGATGCCGTGTCGGAGGTGCGGCGGGCACTGATGGACCGGCCGGGGATGAGCGCGTTCACCGACGATGGCGGCTCGTGGCTGGATGCCGCGGAACGCCTTCGAAGGGACGTTCCTGTGGCGTGGAAGGTGTGGCTGACTGCCCCCCGGGAACGGTTCTCCCGCACTATCGCGCGTATGCCGGGGCTGATCCGGGGTGCGATGGCGTCATCGCAGGTTGAGGAGGCGCACGCTACGGCGTTGGACGGTTGGCATCTGGTCCGTTCAGTGTTAAGCAGGGTGGGTGAGGCGGAGCTGGCGTGGCTGGTCGCGGATCGGTCGATGGGCTTGGCCGAGTCGACGGGGGACAGGGCGTTGATCGCCGCGTCGGCCTGGCACCTCGCGGGCAGCTATCTGCGGCGGGGGCACAACTGGGAGTCACAGCGGTTTGCCGTCGCGGCGGCACGGCGGCTCGCGCAGGGTAGCGGCCCGCCCGAGGATAGGGCGTTGGTGGTGTTGTGGGGAGCGCTGCACGCCTTGGCTGCCGAGGCGTGCGCCGCCGCGGCGGAGGCCCGTGTCGCCGCAGAGTTGCTGGCGACGGCGAGAACGGCCGCGGAGCGCATCGGCGGGGACGCGTGGCAGATGTTCATCCCGTTCGGCGTGACCGAGTACTCGATCGCCAGGGTGCACGTGGCGATCCGACTGGGCGGGCTGAGCGAGGCGCTACGCCTTGCGGCGGATGTGGACATCGCCGATGACTATCCGGTGGAGCGTCAGGTTCGGTACTACTTTCCCCTGGCTCACGCCCATTTCCGCCGTGGCGATGATGTCGCCGCGGTTTTCACCCTGACCAAGGCCGCAGCGTTGTCGGAGGAGGATCTGCGCTACGACTGGATGGCCCGCCGCTGCCTGGATGGCCTCAGCCGGCGAGGTAACCGGTCTGTGCGGCGTGAGCTGAACATGTTGCTCCAACTTGCCGACCGTGTGTCGGGAAACGTCAGCTGAACTGTCGCTCCAGGTCTGGATGTCTGTTCTCGAGGACCAGTGCCTGCGGTGTCGTCCGTGTCAGGCCCACCCCCATGCGGCGGTCATGGTGGCGGAGTGGTCAACGAACGTGGGGTCCAACAGAAGGGCCCCGATCTGGGCCATCGCGACGTCCGGGAGCAGCCCCGCAGAGGCGGGCTGGGCAAAGGTGAGGTACATGAGTTCGGCGTGCGGGGTGCCACCACGGACGACGACCGTGCGTCCTTCGGCCTCGACCTTGGTCAACCCGACCCGTTGCAAGGGGAGCGGGAAGGTCCTTGCCCAGGACAGATCCGAACCTAGAAGCCTGTGCCCAGCAGCCATCAGCGAGGCCAGCGCCCGGCCGTAGTCGCCGACCACCGCCGCCGCCGGCACCCAGGAGGTGGCCTCGACACACAGCACCCCGTCGGGGGACAACGACGCGAGGAGACGTTCCACAACGCGCTGCCGGTCAGGGAGGTGTTCCAGGACCAGACGGGCGTGAATGAGGTCGAATCTACCGGCCGGTGGTTCCTCACCCTGCACGTCATGGCGCACTACCTCGACAACGCCGCCATGGTGGTGGTCCATGAACCGGGTGTCGAGATCTGTGGCGACCACCCGACCAGCGGCACCGACCCGGGCGGCCATGGTAGGAAGGAGGGACCCGGTGCCCGCGCCGACCTCCAGGCAGTGCCAGCCGGAACTGAGGCCGATTCGGTCCAGGAGCGCGATCGAGTGCGGGTCGAACACTTCGGCGAGGAGATGGAGCCGACGCTGTTCGCGCTCGGAAGGAATGAACAGCTCCTGCCCCCACGGGACAACGGCATCTTCGGCGGTCATGATGGTCTGCCTCCTCGATGAGGTGGTGAGGATGGATCCACGCCTCGCCCGCTCACCGGGCCCACCGCAGCGGCCGTCCGCGCCCGTGACCGCCTCCAGGTGCGGGTGACTCCGGCGGCAAGCTGGGCCACACCGGCGGTCATGACGGTGAAATGGCGGCAACCGGTGAGAGTTTCGACCTCGGCGTCGGGGAACGCCGCGTGCAACGCGGCGGCGGCCATCACCACGCGAGGATGACTGTGTTGGCCCACTGGCAGATAGACAGGGACCTGCACCTCTTTCAGGGCGGTCCAGTCCAATTCTGCTCGCCGCCACGCTCGCCAGCACGTCTGCACATCAATGATCTGCTGCCGTGACCCGGAAAGCAGGTCACGTGTCCGCGGCCCGGCCGCTGGCGCGTATTTCGATGCCATTCGGTCCAGAGCGCGGGGAATCTGCTCGACCGGTAGGTTGACCACGCTGTCCATGCGCTGAAGAAACGCAGGCTCGTGTTGATGCCAGGCGTGGTTGCCGAGCCAGGCTGGCTCGATGAGGGTCAGACTCCGCAATCGCTGAGGGTAGTGCACCGAGAGCAGTAACGCCGCCGTGCAGCCACCCGAGATCGCCACGACGTGCACTGGTCCCGCGCTGGCGGCGGTGACTGTGTCAACGATGGCGCCCAGCTCGTCGGCGAGCTGGTACTCATCCCGCGGCCCTCGATACGTCTCGATCGGGTACGGCCGCACGACAGTGCTCACGTCCTCGCCCAGCCGGTTGATCAACGGCAAGTAGAAGGTGCCGTGCTCGCACAACGCCCCAGCCACGAACACGGCTACTTCCTTGTGCGCACCGCCGGACGTAGCAGTCGCGATCACGTGGCACTCCCTCCTGCGCGCACAGAAGTAGGCGCGCGCATCGGGCCCGACCTCAGGTGCGCGGCCTATACCGGAATATGGGTGACAAGTGAGTGAGGACTGAACCGAATTCGGCAGCCTATTGCTGGTGAATGCGAGTGAGTCAAGGCTAGAACGCGATGAAGGCAAACACTCCAACTATGATTGGACCCAAAAGCGCGACACGGATCGGCACACTACGGTTCGTGGTTCCTGCGCGGAGAAGAACTCGAAATTTCGCCGTCGGCACGCAAGGCCATCCCGCCCCGGCGGCGGTAGAGGCTCGCACAATGGGAATCCTTTTCTGAGCGTGCGAGGTCGCGGCCTGTGGGCTGCGACCTCGCACGTTGTGTCGTCTGCCTCTCCTACCGGCGCGGTGGCGGCGCGTCTCCGACCGGTGAACTACCAGCGGTTCATGGTGAACACAGCCGACGCCATACCGCCAAGAAGATCGACACACGTCGCTGTTCTGATGAGTGGAACAGGCTCTCCCCGCAGCCGCGGCGCCGGCGGTGACCCTTGCCAGACCGGATGGACCAACACCCTGCTTGACGCCGAAACTGGGAACACCGAACTCCTCAGCCGCATGACAGCTTGCCCCATTGGATCACCAATCGTGAAGGATGGCCGAGAAGTAGCTCATCAGACCATCTGAGTCCGAGGTAGGTCAGTTCCAGGAACTCCCGCTTACTAGGCAACACTACTTGCAGTAGCTGTAGAGTTACTTGAAAGCAGAGGTTTTCCTGCTGACCGAGTCTGGAGCTCCGGACGTGGACCCAGGCCGCGCTCACGGCCGTGGCGCTGGCCCGGGCGGTCGTGGACGAGCACCGCCTCCGCGACACGACCCGTGACTGCACCGCCTGCCGGCGCCGTTGGCCGTGCCGGGCCGTCACCCTCGCCACCACCACACCCGACACGCCGATGACGCCGTAGAGGCTCAGCGAGCGGCTCAAGTTCCCCACCATTTCGCGGTGAGCATCCATGGCGGTTGTACCCGACAAGCCCGGCCGGTGCCTGCGCCCGACTACAGGCTCGGCAGGGTGCGTCCGGGCGGCAGGAACAGCGGTAGCAGCCGATCGGGACCGGACGAGCCCGCTGCGGTTGAGGCCAGGAGGTTCAGAACCCGGCCGCAACGCAAAGCCCGCAGGACCATGCCGTGGGCGTTGGCGACGCACAACACTGTCCCGTACTCGGCTGCGACGGTGTAGGAGGTCGCCAGAGCCAGCGGCAGATGGTGACTACAGGTCCGGGCCGCAGCCAGGTCGATGACGATCTCATCGGGCGGCCGGTTACTGGTGATCGTCGCGAGGATCAGCCGCGCCAGATCCTCGACCGCCTCGACGGAAAAGCCCCGCCGGCCTCCAACCGGACCAGCCGCGCTCCGGCGAGATGCGTGGTGAGGGAATATCGCACTGACTGCCCCGATATCGGTCATCGCCCCGCCATGCGGCGGTGCGCAGTGGGCAGCGGGGTCCGGGCCGGTGTACTTGCGAGCTTACGCGCAACCAACCCGCGACACTTCCCCGCCAGATCACCGAAGCGCACCGCCCCTCGTCGGCGAAGCGCGTCCGACACTCTTCGCCAGCTTTTGGTCACGGCCCTGGGACGGTCAAGGCTGCGAAAGCATCGCCAAGGTTCGCAATCACCCTGTTCACAGCGTCCCACCGTGGTCACGGGAGCTGGGATCCTACAAGCGCGCGGACCGCGACGTCGCGGTGGACGTCGACGGTGCGGTGCCCGGACTGGGAGGCGCTGGCCCTGCGGGCGCGGAGGTCGCCGGGCCGGTGGGTGACGCTGCCAGCCGACCAACACCACCCCGGCGCGCTGGTCGCCCTGCGGGCCGGGCGGCTGCCCGACGTGCCGCCGGCAGAGTTCGACACGCGACGGTGCGCGGACCGTCGCTCGGTGGGCCGCGCCTGGATCTCCAGATCCGCACCCGGACCCCACCGCCGGCCGCCGGGCTGGAGCCCAGCGGCAGCGGGGTGTGCGACTCCGGGGGCGGGCGATGAACGGCCGGCACCTAGCGGCGGCGGGCGCTGCCGCCGCGTACACCGGGACGGTCGCCGCGACGAACGTGACCACGTCGACGTTCGGGGTGATCACGGTCGCGGGGCTGTCCGCGCCGGCTGGGGTGCTCCTGGCCGGAGCGGTGTTCGGCCTGCGGGATCTCGTGGATGAATGGGCCGGGCGGCCGGCGGTGTTGGTGGCGATGGCCGCCGGCACCGCCGTGTCGGCCGCGGTGGCGAGCCCCGCCCTCGCGCTGGCGTCGGCGGTGGCGTTCGCCGTGTCGGAGTTGGTGGACCTGGCGGTGTACTGGCCGCTGCGGTCCCGTGGCCGGATGCTCGCGGCCGTGGCCGCGTCCAACGCGGCCGGGCTCGTGGTCGACAGCGTGCTGTTCCTGGCGCTGGCGTTCGGGGGCCTGCACCTGCTGCCGGGGCAGGTAGCCGGCAAGGCGTTCATGACGGTGCTGGCCGTCGGCGTCCTGGCGGCCGTCCGGCTGCGCCGTGAGCGGGGCCTGCCATGAGGTTCTGGTTGGGCTCGCATATGCCGAGCTGGCTCACGAAGGTGAGCGTGCCGCTGTTCATCAGCCATCGCCGGCTGGCCGGACGCCGCTCGCTGCCCCGCGCGCTCGGCCCCTGGGCGCTAGATAGTGGTGCCTTTTCGGAGATCAACCTGTACGGCGAGTGGACGACCACCCCCGCCGCCTACGCCCGGTCGGTGCGCCGCTACGTCGAGGAGATCGGCCGTCTGGAGTGGGTCAGCCCTCAGGACTGGGTCTGCGAAGAGGTGGCCCGCGCGAAGACACGCCTGTCGGTCACCGCACACCAGACGTTGACGGTCGCCAACTTCGTGGCGCTGCGCGAACTGCTGGGGATGTTGGTGGTTCCGGTACTCCAGGGCGGGGACACGGGGGATGAGTACCTGCGCTGTGCCGACATGTACGAACGTGCCGGCGTCGACCTGGCCGCCGAACCGGTGGTGGGGCTGGGCTCGGTCTGCCGACGCGGGAGCTCGCGGGAGATCACGGACCTCGTCGGTGCCCTGGCCGGCAGCGGCATCCGTCTGCACGGCTACGGCGTCAAGCGCGCGGGCATCGACCGCATCGGCGACCGGCTGGCCAGCGCCGACTCCATGGCGTGGAGCTTTCGGGGCCGGCACGTCCCCGGTTGCTCGCCGGGGCACCGCAGCGAGGCCAACTGCCTGAACTTCGCGCTCGCCTGGCGTGCCCGCCTGCTCGGCGAGCCGGTGCCAGACCTCGCCGCGACGGAGGTCGGCGGATGAGCCACGACCACCCCATCACCCGCCACCGGGTACGAGCCGCACAGCGGCCGACGGGACGGCGGGCTCTGGCCGCGATGGTGGCAACCGCTCTGCTGATCCTGGCTGCGACCCTCGCGGTGCCGGCGATCGAGCGGCGCACCCTCCGCCACGACGCCAACCAGGCGCTCGCGGAACTCGTGCCGCCCGGCTGGGGCAATCCGGCCCGCGACGGGCTGGACACGCTCATTGGCTGGCGGCTCGACCAGCCGGCCGCGAGCACCGCCACCGTCGCCGACCGCGCCCGCGCCGCCGGTTGGACCGCCCGTCCGTGCGGTCCGGGGATGTCGTCGTGCTGGACCCGGGACGGCTACACCCTCACCACCGAGGAGCCGTGCCGGCCCGGCACCCGCCCGTGCCGGCTCCGGGTCGCCGTGTCCTGGACCGACCCGTGGATCCGCGACGCCCTGCTGTTCCCCGCCGCCACGGCCGTGCTGCTGCTCGCAGCGGCCGGCTGGTGGGCGCACCGCCGCCGGAACACCCCGGCCGATCACCCCTTCGAGCCCGGCCGCACCGTCCGGGCCATTGACCTGTTGAGGAGTACCCCATGACCCGAACCACCCGCCGTGTCCTGGCCGGCGCGATCGTCGTGCTGATCCTGTGCCTGGCCGGCGCGCTCGTCAAGCCGACCACCGATACCGACCTGCACCACCAAGCGGTCGCCGAGATGCACGAACTGGTCCCCGCCTGGGGCACCACCGAGGTGACCATTTCCGAGCCGGTCCGACAGCGCCACGCCTCGATCGGCTGGCGCACCGTCACCACCGGCGACGACCCGCACCCGGTGAGCGAGGCCGTGCAGCGCGCCCACGAACACGGATGGCAGGATCGCCAGTGCGGCTCCGAGACCTGCCTGTACAAGGGCCAGTACAACATGCAGATCGAGCCGGCCCCGTGCACCGCGGGGAGCACCGGGGACTGCGGGCTCGCGGTGACGATCAGTTGGACCCGGCCGCTGGCGGCGTGGCGCCCGCTGGCGATCGTGGCCACGCTCGTCGTCGGGACGGTCGGCCTGTACCTGATCGTCGCCCGCGCCCGCAGCCGCGACACCACCGGCGAGGCAGGCTGATGACCCGAACCGCAGCCGCGAACTCACCCACCTGGTGCTGTACCTCCTCGCCGGGTGCGGATTCGGCGGCGCGCTGTCGGCACCGTGTACTTCGCGGTCCGGCTTTGGCGCGCGGGCGAACCCGGGACGGCACGTCGTGATCGGCTAAAACTGGCCCGGGGAACTCATCCTGGTGACAGTCGTCGGGGTTCCTGGCGGATCATGCGTGTGATCGGGTCGTGGATCTCCCAGCGGCTGAATTCGAGGTCCGTCAGGTTCGGGGTGGCCCCGATCGCCCGGGGTCGCCACGCTGCCAGAGGCCGGGTCCAGCTGACGAGCCCTAGGAGCGTGATTCGCGACTTCGAGTAGACTGCTTCCGTGTCCCCCGTCGATCCACGCATCCAAGCAGCACTGGACCAGGTGGATAGCCGGGGCTTCCTGGAGCAGATGTTTGAGCTTGCCCGGGAAGTGTCCGTACTGAACGACGGCGATTGGGCTCAGACTCGCGCCGGTCGTCGTTACCGAGGCTCAGTCGCCCGATTCACCAAGCTGAAGCCCTTGGCCGACCTCGACATTTGCTGGTGGGTCGCTGGTACCAAGCCCGTAGCCATCATTGATCACCAGGACTGCGAGCCGGACGAGCTTCTCAGCCAGCGCCCTGGTCGCCTGAACCGTGTCACCCGACGCCTGATCGATGCCTGGTCGCGTGCACATGATGCCGGCAAGCTGCACCCTGCGTTCACCCTTGAGCCGACCGGCGCGCAGAAGGTAGCCACTCATCCTGAACTGGATTGGGAGCGGGTGTCCCCGCGCAACTTGTGGTGGGCACAAAACCCCGAGTTCTTCCGCCTCGACCAAGTAGAGGCACTGGCATGCGGAGAGTGGCGACCTTGCCTCCCTCCGGCGGCAACGCCAAGCGAGACGCAAACTAGTCGGCCATCAACGTTGCTTCCCGACTCCGCAGCCGTTTGCTTTGTGCTCTTCGTTTATGCCCGTCTCATGCGCCTCGTGGCGCTTCCGGCTGCCCTGCCGTATCCCACAAGGTCACCCGGGAGTGCCGTTGCATCCTCACGTCGCACGCCTCGTGGACCGAACCACTCGCAGTCGACATGGTCGATCTGCGGACACCTCGCCTGGTCCTAGCTGGGACGGGGGTTCCGCCCCCAACCCCCGATGGAGCGGTAGAGCGGTGCAGTGGTGGATGGCTGTAATTCCGGTCGCTACGGCGGCCACAACCTTGGGCGTTCCCCGGATCATCTCCGCACTGGGAACGTTCCTCAACGACCGTGCAGTCCGCAAGCGGCTCATGAGTGGCGTCACCGACTCCAGCGAGCGGGAGTTTCTGCTTGAGTACGCTCGAATCCAGAGGGACCGGACGATCGCCGTATGCCGAATGGGCCGCAGCGCTGAGGTAGCGCCAAGTGGTCAACCCGCTGTCGCAGGTAGACGGGCCGCTAAGAAGGCGCTTCCGTCCGGGGCACCGCACGAACAGGCCACCCCGTAAGCAGTGAGCCGTCTGGTGAGAGTTGGTAGTGGCCCGGGGCAGGTGGAGCATCGGTATGTAGTCGGATCGTCTCCACCTCGAACTCTTGAAGTGCGCTGAGACGGTAACCCCCGTCGGTTCTTACGGTTAGCAGGAGAGCAACTCGGGGGTGGAGCAGTGGCGGCTCGTCGGCGCCGGTTGAAGCCCGGCTTCGCCACGGTCCGCGACATCGTGTCGTATCTGGCGGGTCTGACCATCATCGGATACGAGGTGTTCGTCAGCGAACGTGTCGACGGCACTGCCATCGTCGTGGGCATGGCACTGATCGGCCTGCCGCCCGCACTCGGCGGCCAACCGCCCGCTGATCCGCTCTGATCAACCAGCCCAAGTGGCCGAAGGCCGCACGCCAAGCCGTCGCCGTTGTCGTCGCGGTAGTCCTCGGTGTCGGGGAGTGCCTAGCCTAGGGCACCCTGGCCGACGGCATGAGCGTGCTCGCTGTCGTGGCGATCGTGGCCGCGGCCTCGCACCTGTCGTACAAGACGGTAGCCGGCCACATTGCCGGTGCGGTCGAGCGTGTGACCAGCAGGAAGACTTGAGGCTGGGTTCATCTATGCAGGTGGCGTGACCGGCTAGTAGCGGACACCGTTGAGGTTTGCGCCGCGAAGGTTCGCGTATCGAAGGTCCGCGCCGTGAAGGTTTGCTCCCGAGAGGTTCGCATCCTGAAGATCAGCCCCGCTGAGGTCCATGAATGCAAGCGAGGCACCGCTCAAGTCTGCCCTTTGAAGATTCGCATTCTTGAGGCTGGGGGTGTTCGGGAATGGGGCACCAGTGCTGGGCTTGCGGGTGCGGTCTTGCTCCGGCTCGGAGCTGGTAGGGGTTGGATCGACCACTGACGGTGGTGCCTCCGCAGGGAGTGCCAAGACCCCTAGGCCGACTTGGCCAAATCCGACCAGGACGCCAACGAATCCCGTCCACAGCGCTGCGAGACCGATGAAGCGTGCGGACCATCTAGCTTTGGGAGAGCGGGGAGGAGGCGACCATCGTCGGCTGCGATTATCTTTCGACGGATTTGCTGGCAACGTGTCCATCCTCAATGCTCAGCGAAGGGCTCCACGACGAATTATAGAGCCATCGATGAAACGGCTGGGACCTGCCGCCGTTGGGATGGGCTTAGTTCAGTTCGGGGCCGGGATCGTCTGCGTCGGTGGCGAACTCTGGATCCCACTCAGGTACCAGGTTGGGGTCCTGCGATGGTTGCGAGCTTGACGCGGGTGTTGGTGGGGTCGGTGTGGGGCCGTGGGGTACGACGGCGGGCACTGGAACAGAGGGTGTCGGTTGGGATCGCTCGGTGGTGAGCCCGGCAAGCTGGCTGGTGAGGTAGGTCCACGCTTGAGCTTGCCTGCCGGCGGTCTGCGGTCGCGGCCCCAGCGGGGTGAGGTCATCGACCTGGTACAGGTCTCGGTAGGCGGCGATGCCTCCGGCCAGGGTCCGCCACTTCTCCCGGGCGGCAGGGCTGTTCGGGACGGGCCCAAGAGTTGCCGCCCACGGTGGCGGCGAAGCTGCGGTGGCGTCGGTGAGGTTAGTGACCCGGTTGCGGATCGCGCGGACCATGGCCTGGCTGTAGGCGGGAAGCCCCGGCTCGCCGTCGGGCCCGAACGATCGGGCCGGCAGCCATGGGGGGAGGCCGTCGGCGGCGGGGACGGTGCGGGTCGCTGTGTGGATGACCCGGTCGTACAGGACAGCTGCGGGGTCGTCGGCGGAGTGGAGTTCGCGCTGGGCGACGACGGCCGGCAGTAGCGTCTCCAATCGGTATCCGGCTCGCTGTGCTTCGGCGAGGGCGTGGCCGAGCGCGCCGTACGCCTCGGATTCGATGACGACCTGGGCGAGGTCGGCGGGCAGGTGCCGGTGCAGTAGTAGGTTCAGGTCGACGCTGCTGTAGACGGTGCGGCCGTAGTCGAGTTGGCCGGCGAGGGTGTGCAGGGACGCGGCCTTGTCCTGTTCGGCGGCCAGGGTCTGGGTCGCCGACAGTTCGGCGGCCTGGCGGGCGATGGCGCTGGCCAGCACCTCGTGGCCCTTGCGCTCCAGCGGGGCGGGGCGCTCCAGGTCGACGTCCAGCGGCACGAACGTGGGCGTGTAGAGCAGGTTCGACTCGGCTCCGCGGGTGGCGGCGGCGTACAGCTGTTCGCGGGTCATGGTGTCGTGGACCAGGGAGTGGCCGGTGTCTACCGTCATGCCGAGCGCCCGGGTGACGGTGGTGGCGTAGCCCAACTCCACGCTCGCGGCGACGTAGGCGGCGGGCAGGGTGACGGTGCGGCCGGAGTCGAGGTGGCGGACCCGCAGTGACCCGTCCTCGGCGCGGGCCAGCACGGCAAACAGGTTCCCGTTGCGGACCCAGTGGGTGCCGAAGCGGAGCTTGCGGTTGTTCTTGCGGGTGACGATGCGGTCGCCGACTCCGGCGGTGGTGCCGTCGTGCAGGGTGACGCCTTCGGCTTCGACGGTGCCGGCGGTGACCCGGTCGGCGCGGGCGCGGGCGGCGAGGTCGGCGGCGTCGGAGGTGGACACGGTCATCATGAGGCTGGTCTTGCCGGCCGCTTCGTCGCGGCTCCAGTTGGCGTACATCTTCTCCCGGAGTTCGTGGTCGGTGCCTTCGATGATGCGGCCGTGCTCGGCGTAGACGGTGGCGACGCGGATGTCTCCGGTGCGGATGCGCACGCTGGCCTTGCGCTCCCACTCGTTCTTGAACCGCCACACGCTGGTCAGGCGGGTACCGTGGCCGGACTCGTCGAGTAGCCGGATCGCGCCGCCGGCCTCGATCGCAGCCAGTTGCATCCAGTCCCCGACCAGCAGCAGTTTGCCGCCAACCCGGGCCACCTCGTGGCGGAGCCGGTCCAGGGTCAGGGTGCCGACCAGCCCGGCCTCGTCCACGATGACCAGGTGGCCGGGCTTGAGCTGCCATTTCTGGTGGGTGGCGGTAACCTCGGCGTGGATGCGGGCGAGGGTGCGCCTGGCCTTGGGGTTCTGCGATTCGTTGTGCCGGCGGGTGATCTCGACCAGGTACTCCAGCCGCTGCCGGGCTCCGTCGCCGACGGCTTCGTACATCCACTTGGCGATGTTCTCCGCCTCCAACTCGGTGGAGGCCGACAGGACCCCGGCGGCGTTGGCGCTCAGCGCGAGGCCGAGCACGGGGCCGCGCGATCCTCCCCACGCCTTCACGAGCGCCTTGAGGGTCGTGGTCTTGCCGGCCCCGGCGGGGCCGATGAGCAGGGACAGGGAGGTGCCGGAGTGCGCGAGGTCGCGGATGGCGTCGACCTGGTCGGGCGCGAGGACGTGTTCGGCGGCGGCGATGGCGGCGGTGACCGCCTCGTGGGGCACGGTCGGGCCGGGCATGGTGGCGGCGGCCAGTAGCCGGTCCTCGGCGGCGAGCACCTGCCGGGAGGTGTAGACCTCGCGTGCCGGGTGCCGGAACACACTGCGGGATTGATCCAGCACCGGGAACGGGGTGTCGATGGCGGGCCCGGTGGTGTCGGCGCTGATCGCGGCCGGGCGTTCGGGCCTGGGGGTGGTGGCCTGCGGGTCGTCGGGGGCCGGCGGGTAGACGGCCTCGAACACCGTCATGGGGTCCAGGCCGACGGTGACGGCGAAGTCCATGGCCGCGCTCGCGCCAACGGTCGGGTCGGTGTCGGCGAGGTCGCGCAGGTACGGCAGCACCTGGCGCAGCGCCCCGACGCGGCGGGCGATGTCGTCGTGGGCGGCGATGTCGGCCAGCGGCAGGGACGTGGTGATCTGGTCGATGATCGCGGCGGCGAGCGGGACGGTCATGGTGGTCAGGACGCGGGCGGCGTGGTCGGGGCCGCGTTCGGCGAGCAGGGACGCCGGGTCCGCGCCGGACGGCAGCGGGGCGCACAGCAGCGGCCCCGCCCAGCGTTCTTTGAGGAGGTCGTAGGCGCGGCGGGTAGCTTTCTGTCCGGCGGGGTCGCCGTCCAGGGCGACGATCAGCGGGGTGCCGGTGGGCACGGACGCGACGAGCAGGTCCACCTGGCGGGCGGTGAGGGCTGTGCCCAGCGGCGCGACGGCGGCCACCCTGCCGGTGAGCTGGTCGACGTCGTTGAGGCGGGCGACGGCCAGCACGTCGGCGGTGCCCTCGACTAGCAGCACCTTCTGCGGCCCCTCGACCTGGAATTGCTCGGCCAACCCGAACAGGGAGGCGGACTTGTCGAAGATCGCGGTGGCGGCGGTGTTCTTGTACTTCGGCAGATCGGCGGCCCCGGACAGGTCCCGGGCGGTGAAACCGATGATCCCGTGGCCGTCCCGGATCGGGAAGACCAGGCGGTCGCGGAAGGCGTCGATGAGCGTGGTGCGACGGGTGACGGTGGCCAAACCGGCGGCGAGAAGTTCGGTGTCGGTGAACCCGGCGCGGCGCAGGTGGTCGAGCAGCCCGGTCCAGGACTGCGGGGCGTACCCGAGCGCCCACGGCTCGCCGGGCCCGGAAGCGGCGGCGATGCCCCTGCTGGACAGGTACTCCTGCGCGCGCGGCCTGTGCTCCAGGTGGCCCCGGAACCAGGCGGCGGCTGCCGCGTTGGCCGCGTACAGCCGCAGCGTCTCGGGGCTGGGCGCCACCGGCTGCTGCATCGGCTCGGGTGCCGGATGCGGGTCGGGTTCGGGCGCGCGGGGAGCCGGAATCACCACTTGGGGGGCGGCGGCAGGGGCTGCGGGGACGGGGGTGCGGCGGCCGTCCATGCCCCGGATCAGCTCGATCGGCACCGGCACCAGGTCCGGCGGGGTCAGCAGGAGACTGCCGGCGACGGCGTCGCGCACCACCTGCTCGACCAGCGCGGCCCGGTCCTGCTCGGTGGCGGCGTGCAGGTGCCGGGTCGCCCGCTGCGCCTCGGCCTGAAGATGGCGGATGGTCCAGGTGCTGCGCCGGTCACCGACCACGGCGATGACCTCGCGGCCCAGCTTTCTGATCTCCTCCGGGGTGACCTCGGCGGCGGCGACCGTGCGCCCCAGCGCTGAGGCCAGCATCGCCCGGGGGCTCTCCCCGAGCACGTCGGTCGCCACCCGCCACCACTCGGCGCGCTCGGACATCTCGGTGGTGGTGGCCTTCTTCGACGGCCGGGACGCCAGGGTCGCCTGCTGCGCCAGCTTGTACTGGGTGGGCTTGTCCGGGTAGTGCCCGTGCTCGCGGTGGTAGTCCGCGATGAGGATGTCGTAGGCGCGCTCGATCTGCTGCCGGCGGGCGGAGAACTCTTCGATCAGCTCGACCGGCACGCCGTCGATCTCGCGGATGACGCGCTTGCCGTCCAGACCCGTCCCGAGCCGGGTGCCGAACTCCACGCCCAACTGCCGGCGGAGCTCGTCCTCCAGGTACGTGTTGTACAGCTCCGAGGCTGCGACGGTGGCCCGGAATAGGGTCGTTCCGTCCAGGGCCAGCCATTTGCCGGGCATCCCGGCCAGTGGCTTGGCGAACACCTTGTTGGCGACGACGGCGTGGGTGTGCAGGTCCGGTTGGAGCGCGCGGGAGGTTCTGTGGTCGAACGCGGTCACGATCAGGCCCTCGACCTCGCGCCATGCTGTGCCGTTGGTGCCGTCACGGGCACCTGCGACTTCGTCCTCCAGCCACGTGATCGCGGCGGCCACGGCGGCGTGGTGGGCGGACTCCACCGCCATCCGGGTAGCCGCGTCACCGAGTGCCCACACGACGCTGACGGACTTCACGGGAGAGAAAGTGAGGTCGTAGCCGGCGATGGCCTGACGTTCGCCCTTGGCCTTCTCCTCGACCTCGATGGCTTCGCGGGTCTCGGCGGTGACCGGTCTGCCGGCCGTTTCGAGTTCGGCCACCCGATCGGCGACCCGCTCGTCCACGGTCCGGTACTTGCGGTAGGGACGCCCCAGAGTCAGCGCACGGTCGGTCTCCCGCTGGAGACGGCGGCTCAACTCGGGGGTGTACTTCTCGTGCCCGCCGTACTCGTCCAGCAGTCGGTTCCAGAGCGTCTTGTACTGCTCCTGGTAGTTGGGGTGCTTGCCGTGCGCGAACAGGGACTCCATCTGCGCTTCGGAGACCTCGCCCGACAGTCCCAGTGCCGCTGCTCCGCGGCCTGCCCAGCGGCCTGCCGGGTTGCCCGTGCCTGTGTAGTAGTCGCCCAGTTTCTTGGCGGGTCCGCGCAGTCCGGGGGCGCCGTCGGTGGTGCGGGTGGCATCGTGACGAGCGACCTGATCGGTGAGGTACTTGTACCCCGATCCGGCCGCGAGCGGCTTGATCGTCATCGTCACAATTCGACGGTGCCCCTGTCACATTCTGTAATGCAAGAGGTGTGCGAGGAAGAAGGGGCGTAACGGGCAGTGTGGACGGTGCGCGGGACGGGGCTGGGCTGGCGGGCAGAGAGTCGGAGGGGCGGGAGCGGCGGTGAGGTGCGGGGCGCTGAGCTGCCGTGATGCGGCGTGTAGTCCAGGTGGAGAGCGTGGTGGGGTGCTGCGTGTGGCGACGGTCGGGGAACGGTGCGACCGGTGAGGGGCGCGCGCAGAAACCCGGGTCCGCCCGGGTCCTGGGCGGCGACGGTCGGGCGGTCGCGTCGGTACCGTCGGGCGCATGGCACGCACACGAGCGGAAGATTTGGAACTGAAACGACAGGCTGCGGCTGCGGTCGCAGCGTTCTCGGGCACGGTCGCCGACCGGGTGACCCGCGTCCTGGTCGCGGGCGAGGACCGGACCCGGGCGCGGGCCGCGCTGGCGGACGCTGACCGGCGCTATGGCGACGAGCTGGCGGGCCTGGTCGCGCTGGGCCTGTCGGCGGACATGGTCGCCGAACTCTGCGCGGTCCCGGCGGGTGACGTGCCGCGTTCGCCGGTCGCGCGTCCGGGGCGGCGCGCGGCGCGGCCCGGTGACTCTGGTCCTGGTCCTGGTGGTGATGGGCGGATGCCGGGCGGGCAAGGCTGATCGCGACCGGACCTCAAAGATGATCTTGTATTCCAGGTAGACGTGGAGGAAATGAGTAGGGTAAACTAGGAGTGTTTGCAAGGGAGGGCAACCCCGGGCGAACACGAAACCCACACACAGGAGGAACGAATGAGCAACGCCATCCGCTGGACCCACCGGGGCGAACACGTGATGTCGATGGAGGCCATAACGCTTCAGCAGGATCGGGACGAGAGCATCATCCGCCCGAACCTCGGAGGCTGGGCCAACTCCCTGCGGCGTACCGCCAGTCAGATCGCCGACCGGCGGGACGGGCAGACTCCGGGACTGCCCTTCGAGTTCGTGATCTACCGCCCGGACGCACAGGGTGTGTGGACCGCGTTCTACAACCGCGCTGCGCTGGACAAGTGGCTTGCCGCGTACGGGATGACCCTGGATGTAGAGCCGGAGCCCGGTACGTCGTTCCGGGTGATGCTCCCGGCGACGGATGAGAACTGGCAGCCTCTGCGTGACCCGGATGCCGACGGGGTCGAAATCGAAAACGGATACGTCGTGGTCGACACCGGCGAGTGGGTCAATCGTCGTACCGGCGGGCTCGCCGTTGACGTCAACGACGCGTACAAGGCGTTCGCCGCGCGGTTCGCGGAGATCGACCGGTATACCAACCCGGCTGACGACTCGATCGTAGAACTGTTCATCACTGCACGGGTCGGTAACTCCGACTGGCGAAACGATGACTTCGCGGTCGTGGGCACGGCTGACGGTGGCGGCTTGGTGAACCTCTCCGACGACGTCCGGACGCTGCGGTACTACGACCGGGACCACGGGTCCATCGCGTTCGTGTTGACCGACTGCAACGGCGGGCAGCGCTACGCCGACCCGGTCGCGTACTGCGACACCGTCACCGAGGGCGGTTACTGGCAGACCAACGAACTGTCCATCACCTGCTCGGCTGACGGTGGGCACGGCTGGTACCTGCGGGCGGGCGAACTGACCACCGAGACGGGCACCTTCATCACGCTCGCTGACGCTGGGTTCCCGGACCGGCTGACCACCAACAACGACGACTACGACTCCGACGCCTACGGCGACAACAGCGTGATCTGCCCGACGCACCGTCAGCCCTGCGGGCTGACCATGACCGGCTGCTAGTTCCTACGGCGCTCGACGCCAACCACGAAACCGGCCCGGGGGCGGGCTCACGCCCCCGGGCCTCCTGGAATCGCACACCGTAGGAGTAGGTCATGGCACGTACAACCATCACGCACGTTCGGGCCGTGTTCCGGCGCGCGACTGCTGCCGCTGAGGCTGCCGGGCTCAACGTCACCGGCTGGTACTTCGAGGGCGGGTCGAAGATCAACGGCGTTACCTGGAAGCTGCACACCCACAACGAGGAATGCACGAGCGTCGAACTCAGCGGCTGGGGACGCAACTTCCTCGGGTGGACCGCGCAGGAGGCGTACGACACCCTCCTGGCGCTGGCCGGTGCCTGGGAGGCGGTCGCCAGGGTCCGGGACTCGGTCCCGGCGGCCTGAACCCACCGGGTGCCCGGCGGCAGAGCCGGGCACCCGCTCCCCGATCTACCTGGCACCTCCGGCCGGACCCGGACCGGCCCCGATGCCCACCTGTTCGTAGACAACTCACCCCGACAGCTTGAGGAGTTCCATTCCGTGACCACGAAACGCAGGCGACCCCCGATCGGCGACCCGTACAAGCGCGCCGTCGTCCTGGCCGAGGCCATCGCGGCGACCTGGGGCCGCTCCGCCAGCGGCGGCAGCGACCTGGAGATCCCCGTCGGCGTCGTCGCCGCGCTCGCCCTGGTCCGCCCGGCGGATCCGAACGAACCCGACCCGGCCGAATTCCTCCTGGCGCTGGACGCCGACGGGTTCGCCGAGACGCTCCGCACGATCTGGGCGACCTTCGCGGCGGTCCGGCCGGACCTGTCGCCGAATGTGTACCCCGTCCGGAACTGGCTGTGGGAGGACCGCCCGGCGCGCATCCTCGACGCCGCCCGCGACGTCGGGCGCACGGCCGTCGACCACGGACTCCTGGACCTGGTCGCCGACTACCGGATGGAGATCGACGTGTTCGGAACGCTCCTGGTCGAGCTGCGCCCGAAGTCGGCGATCTCCGGGCGCGGCCAGTACTACACCCCCCACCCGGTCGCCGCAGTGATGGCCCGGATGCTGCGGCCCAAGCCGGGGGAACGCGTCCTGGAGCCGGCCGTCGGAACCGGCGGGATGCTCCTCGCCGCCGCCGAAGCCCTCCGCGCGGACGGGCACGACCCGGCCACCGTGAAGTGGTACGCCAACGACATCGACCCGATCGCCATCGCGTGCCTGGCGGTCAACGCGCACCTGTGGGAACTCGGGCCGCACGTGCTGTTCGCGGTCGCCAACGCCCTGACCGAACCCGACTGGATCCCGGGCGCGCTCGCCGCCCGCGACATCGCGATCAGCGAGGTCCGGGCTGCCAGGATGGTCGCCGCATTCCAGTCGCTCATGGGAGCGGAGGGTGGACACGAACTCTCAGAGTAGGGTAAGCTAGGAGTATTCGACCGGGAGGGCAACCCCGGCGGATGGACGAGAACCCACACGATGGAGGAACGAAACGTGAACGAAGAACCGAACAACTTCAACGCCCTGGTGGGCTTCGCTCTGATGGACCTGGACGGCTCCGTGATCGAGGTGAGCGCCCACGAGTTCATGACTGCGCTCCTGGGGGAGGGGTCGAGCTTCGACCCGGCGGCGTACGGGCGCTTCGCCGAGGTCCAGCCCCTGCTGGACCGCCTGCACCTGGCGGCCGAGCCGGCGCTGACCCGGGTGGGGCTGCGCGATGAGTACCGGCGCTGGTCCCGACGGATGCCGCTGGGCTGGCGCGACCTGCTCCCCGCGACCGAGGGCGCCGTGGACCTGGCCACCGAGGTCGTCACCCCCGACAAGCGCGCGCCGGGCCTGCCCGAGGTGATGGGCGCGACCGTGTTCAGCGCCTGGGTGGCCGTGGCCTCCGCTTGCGCCCGGTACGTCGAGAACGGCCCCGGCGCACCGATGCTCTGGGAAGTCCAGACGGCCGCACTCCAGGCCGAGCGGCTGTACCGGTGGATCGCCGAGGGCCGGTTCACCTTCCTGGCAGACAACCTGATCTAGCGACCCGGTGGGGCGCGGGATCAACTCGCGCCCCACCGTCACCAGGAGGTGAACATGTACCAGCACCAAGACGCCGCAACCGTTCGGGCGCTCGTCGTCAACAGCCACCAGGTCCGCCGGGCCGTCGACCTGGCGGGCGGCGCGGTAGAGCCGGCCGTCACGCCCAAGCACATCCCCCAGATGCTGGCCTGGGATGTCACTGCGGTCATCGCCGCACCCGACGGCTACGAGTTGACGCTGCGGTTCCGGGCGTACTCCGACACGGCTCCCGACGCCGTCATGGCGAATCCGGATCTGCCGCTGTGCCGCCTGTGGCTGCCGTCGGCACAGCGCGGCACCTTCCACCAGACGATGGACGCCGTGGCCGACCGGCTGCGGGAGTTGCGCCGGTCCGACGCGGCCGAGGTCCGCTCGCTCATCGTGGGCCTGGAGGTCCCGGGCGGACGGATCACCCTGGAGGACTGCGACCAGGTGACCGGGCTGATGGCCCGGCCGTCGGCCGCCGGGTGGACGCGGGCCGCCGGCATCGTCCTGGACCGGACCGGCACCCGACTGCTCGACGCGGTGCGGGTCTTCGACCTGGGCTACCCGGACCGACCCGACACCGGGGGCCGATGGTCCCGGGTGCCCGACGCGGTGACGCTGTACGCGGCGCTGTGCTTCGGGACCGGACTGGTCGACAGCGCAGCTACGGCCTGGGAGATCGCGCGGATGCGCACCTGGCATCAGCACCGAAAAAGCAGTTGACCAGCAACAATTCAGTAGGGTAAGCTAGGAGTGTTCGTGAGGGCGGGCAACCCCTCGCGAACACTCACCACACACAGGAGGAACGCAATGACCGACATCAACCAGGCCACACCCGAGCAGCCCGAGCAGGAACTGCCGCCGCTGCCCGCCGACTACAAGTGGGTGGCGATCAAGGACCTGAAGAAGAACAAGCTGAACATCCGCCCGGACGCCGAAGCGCTCCAGGAGATCGTGGACGTCCTGGTCGCCGAGGGCGCGAGCGGAATGCTCGCCCCGCTGATCGTCGTGCCGACCGACGACGGTCCCCTGATCCTCGACGGTGAGCAGCGGTACCTGTCGGCGGTGGCCGCCAAGCAGACCCACGTGCAGGGACTCATCCGTGAGGACCTGGTGGGCAAGGTCGACCAGATCACCGCGATGCTGCGGACGCTGACGCGCACCGACCCCGGCAAACTGGCCACGGCCACCGCGATCCGCAACCTCGCACTGGAGGGCCTGAGCGACGCGGAGATCGCCAAGAAGATCGGCTGGCGCAAGCCCAAGGTCGCCGCCGCCAAGAAGGTCGCCGAGATGAACCCGAAGGTCGTCGCCGACCAGCGCAGCCAGGGCCTGGACCTGCTGCAAATGGCCGCGATGGATGACTTCGCCGGCGACAAGAACGTGACCGAGCAGTTGCTGAACGAGGCCGAGCGCGGGCCGCTGCACTTTGACCGGCAACTCAAGCAGGCCCAGACCCGTAAGGCGCTGGCCGAGGCGCTGGCCGCGCGGACGAAGGAACTCCAGGCGGCGGGCGTCAAGGTCCGGGCCGGCTGGATCGAGGCGTCCATGAACAAGACGTGGCTGCCGCTGAACAAGCTTCAGCACGACGGCAAGAAGCTCGACGCGCACGCACACCGCACCTGCCCCGGTCACGTGATCAACCTCCGGGAGGCCGGCGGGCAGGTGTCGGAGACGGCCTGGTGCTCGGCGTTCAAGGCCCACGGCCACCGCCAGGTGGTCGACGGCGCACCCGTCGGCGGGAAGATGACCGACAAGGACAAGGCCGAGCGCGCCCGGGTGATCGCCAACAACAAGGCGATGGAGGCCGCCAACGACGTGCGCGTCACCTGGCTGGCCAACCTGCTGGCCTCCGACGACGTCAAGGGCGGCGAGAACGTGATCGCCGAGGTGATGCTGAGCCAGACGCTCGGGCACCTGCGCTGGAAGGGCGGCCAGCGCGAGCTGCTGGCGACCCTGCTGCGCAAGAAGAAGAACGCCGAACTGGCCGTGCCCCGGCGCGGCGCGGCACTGACGGTCCGCTTCGCGCTCGCCTCCGCCCTGGCGGGCCTGGAGCAGGGGATGGGTCGCGAGTCCTGGCGAACCAACGACCGCCAGGGCCTGGCCGCCGCCGCGCTGCTCCTGCGGTTCTGCGTCGCCAACGGCTACGACCTGGCGGACGTGGAAAAGATCATCCTCGCCACCGTCGAGCGCCAGGAGGCGGCGGAGGTCGCCGCGAAGGCCAAGGCAGCGGCCAAGCCCGTCGCCCCGAAGACGGCCAAGACGGCGACTGCCAAGGCCACTCCCGCGCTCCCGGCCGCCGACCCGATCGCCCCGCAGACCGTGCCGGACGGACCGGAGCCCAAGGTCACGGTCCCGGACAGCCCGGCAGAGCTGGCCGAGGCGGTCGAGCGTGAGCCGGCGCTGACCGGCTGAGCAAGCAGTGCCCCCCGGATCCCGGGGGCACCACGGGCGATCACCCTGAACCACAAGAGTAGGGCAAGTTAGGAGTGCCAGCCCGGGAGGGCAACCCCGGGCCGGCACTCCACCACACAGGAGGAACAAACATGCTCGACGGATTCGCCACCATCACCCGAGCCTCGGGCGACCTGCGCGAGCGGGCGGTCACCGTGCAGCCGGAGCTGGCGCACGCCACGGCCAACGCCGTCGCCGCGCTCGACGTCCTGCCGTGCGCGGCACTGATGGGCGGGCTGCCGTCCCGGGCGGTCTCGCAGACCTTCGACGTCGCGTTCGCTCAGTACCCGGCCGTCATCGGCTACCACCGGGCGGTCGCCGCACGCACGGACTGCGGCTGCCCCCGGATGTGCTACATGTTCGCCGCAACGGTGTTCGAGGCGCTGGTGGACCTGTGGGCCACCGCCGAGGGATACACCCGGCACCCGGAGCACTTCAGCCTCCGCCTGGTCGACAACGCCTACAAACTCATCGGCGACCTGGCAGCCGCGCTGCGCTACGACGAACCGGTGTACGCCCTGGACCTGCGCCCGGAACCTCGGCCGAGTCGAGGCGCGGCCTGTGACCAGCGGTCTACGGCCATCGGGTGCTGCGCGGCCGGGAACTGCAACGCCGGCTACGACGACGCCACCACAACCACCGTCGAGGACCTCGAAGAGGACTACGACGACGAGGAGGTGGGCATCCGCGTCTGCTGCTACGAGGGCTGCGCCCGGTGCGACAACACCGGCGTCCTCTACCCCTGACCGCCAGGGCGGGGCGGACCGCACTGGCCCGCCCCGCCCCAACTCTCCGACTTCTAACCGGACCTAGAAAGGAACAGCTCCGATGATGGACACCCGGATCGTCCTGCCGCTGTCGAGCGCACTCCCGCCGATCGCCGCGACCGTCTCCGTCAACCCCTCCACCGGCAGGGCGACCTACCGTGTCACCGGCCGCCGCCTGGCGGGCGCGTTCGACATCTACCCCCACACCGACCAGCACGCCGCCATGCCCAACCGGCTGACCGTGATCACCGGCACCGGCACCGGCACCGACGGTGTCCTGGGCCGCCGAGCGAACCTACCGGTCGTCAACGGCATCACCGTCCGGGCCACCGCCACCTGGACCGTCGACCAGATCAATGCACGCGCGCCGCTCGGGCCTCGACGCGCAACCATGAGCTGCAACGGTCGGTCACGTCGTGCGTCCGCCGGCCGCACGGTCCCGATCGACACCGCCAGCTACACCGCCGCGATCATGAGCGCCCTGGTGCGTGACTACGCCACCCGGACCGACCTGCCGGACCTGCTTGCCGCCGCCGCGCTCGTTACCGGCCCGACCCGGCTCCGCGCGCTCAACACCCACACGATCCAGCCGCTCGCCGAGCAGATCAGCGACCTGACCGCCCGGCTGGCCACGCACGAGTCCGTCGCCGCCGAACTGGCCGCGCTCCTGGGACAGCACCCGACCCGGAACGCCCGCCGACCCCGCCGTAAGGCGCGGCGCCGCCGGATGGCCAACCGCCGGCCCGGCCGCCGCGCCGGAAGCCGCGCACCCCGCGCCCGCCAGCACTAATCCGCACGTCCGTGCCAGCGCCGGAGGGCAACCCGGAGCCACCACGGATTCACCACACCACCCGGAGGAACACACCATGACCACCCTGTACCTGCGCGCACCCGATCCCGACTGGCTGACACAGCCCGGCGTCCCGCTCGCACTCGACCTGAACCAGTTCACCGGTCGGGCACTCCCCGCCGCCGCCACGGAATGGCTCCTGCACTCGGGAACCCCCGCCGAACTGGCGACCGAGGGAGCCCCGAAGCTGACCGCCCGCCAGTACGCGGCCGAGGTCCGCCGCCTGGTCCTCGACGTCGGCCGCCTGGAGCACGTGAGTTCCCAGAACTGGGACTGCTCCCCCCTCGCGTTGTCACGGACCACCCTCGCCGTCGGGCACCACCAGCGCAACACGATCTCCAACTACCTGGCGCTGCGCGACCTGCTCGGCGACATCGTCTTCCCTGTGCTGGAGGGGGCCACCGCCAGCGAGGTACTGCGCTGCGTCGACCTGTACGACAAAGCGGGGGTGAACCTCACCCGCGCGGACCTCGTCGGACTCGGATCAGTCAGCCGCCGCAAGCCCGCCGCCGACACCGCCCGCCTGATCGACGCGCTCGCGGCCATCGGCCTGAACCTGCACGCCGACGACCGCCACGACCTGATCGGGACGACGGGGAACCTGGCGGCGGCCAGCACCGCCGCCTGGACAACCGGGGCCGCCACCAGCGACCCCCTGCACGAATGCACGCGGGCCACCTGCGCCCACTGCCACCTCACCGCGCGCCTCTGGCACGACCAGCACGCCCTGGCAGGGGTGGCCGCGTGACGCTGCACCTCGTGCAGCACGGCGGTAGAAGTTCGTGGGCGGCGGCGCAGCACGCCGCCGCCCACGGCACCGCCGCCATGATGCTGCCCGCCCGAAAAGGCGCTCTGCGATGACCGGCCCGCGCCCGACGTCGACGGATGCCGCTGGCTGGTGCCAGCGTTGGCTGCACGGCCGCCAGAGCTGGCGGCACCGCAGCGAACCAGGCGGCTTCGACCGCGACCGGTACGCGATCGTCCCGGTCGACTACGAGCCGGCCCGCCGGTTCGTCACCGGCCACCACTACTCGGCGACCTGGCCGGTGGACCAACTCCGCTACGGACTGCTCGACGTGACCGGCCCGGCCCCGTCCACGGCGGAGCTGGCCGTCGACGGGCAGCGCCTCGTCGGCGTCATCGTGCTGGGCGTCCCGATGAACAAGGCCGTCCTGACCGGCCCGTTCCCGACGCTCGTCCCGTACCGCGAGAGCATGGACCTGGCCCGGCTGGTGCTGCTCGATGAGGTCCCAGCCAACGCCGAGACGTTCTTCACCGCCAGAGCACTGCGCCTGGCCGCGGGGGAGGGTGTACGCGGGCTGACCGCCTACGCAGACCCCACCGAACGCCTCCACCGCCTCCCCGACGGCACCACCGTGACCATCAAGCGGGGGCACCTCGGCTACGTGTACCAGGCCGGAGGGTGGACTTACCTCGGGCGAAGCAAGCCCCGACCCCAGATCCTGTTGCCCGATGGCACCGTGCTCAACGCCAGGGCCATCGCCAAGGTCACCGGCGGTGAGCGCGGACAAGACGCGATCATCCACCACCTCCGTGCCCTCGGGGCCACCGAACCCCGACCGGACCGGTGCCAGCGGAGCTGGCTGGATGAGGCGCTGAACGACATCGGCGCGCACCGGGAACGCCACACCGGCTGCCACAAGTACGCCATCCGGGTCGGACGCAACCGGGCCGAGCGCACCAGCACCCCCATCCCGCTGTCCGGCGGCCCATATCCGAAGCACAACCACCTGGAGCCCCGATGAACACCTTCCCGCTGACCCGGGGGATGCACCTGCCCCGTCCCCGACCGGCCGCTGCCGAGCCGGCGGGCGTGCTGTCGCGCCGGCGCGTCGCCGAGCTGGAGGCCAAGATGTGGCACTCCTACCGGGTGCTGGAGGCCGCGTTGACCGTGACCCGCCGGACCCACCGGGTGACCGCCGTGGTCTGGTTGTTCTCCGGCGGCAACGACTCCGCGACCCTCGGGCACCTGTTCGGCCGGGTGAACCCCTCCCTCACCCTGGCCGTGCACGCCAACACCGGCATCGGGATCGAGGCCACCAGGGTCCACGTCCGCCAGACCTGCCAGGACTGGAACCTGCCCCTGCTGGAACTGCACCCGCCCGCCGGATCCACCTACCGGGACCTCGTCCTGGCCGAGGGGTTCCCGGCCCCCGCCCGGCACTACCTGATGTACCAGCGACTCAAGGAACGCGCCCTGCACCAGGCCCGCAACCTCCTGGTCACCGACCCCCGCAAAGAACGGGTGATCTTCCTGGCCGGCCGGCGGCGCACCGAGTCCCTGCGCCGCCGGAAGGTCCCGACGTGGGACCGGAAAGGCTCGATCCAGTGGGTCTCCCCACTGACGACCTGGACCACCGCCGACATGAACACCTACCGCGCCCGGTACCCGGACCTGCCCCGCAACGAGGTCGCCGACACCCTGCATATGTCTGGTGAGTGCCTGTGTGGGTGTTTCGCCAAAGTGGGGGAGCTGGACGAAATCGCCTACTGGTACCCGGAGGTGCGCGCGGAGATCGCCGAACTGGAAGCCGAGGTCCGCGCGGCCGGAATCCCGGAACCGTACTGCCGGTGGGGCTGGGGCGCCGACCGCCGCGAGCGCGGAGCCCGCCGGATCGGCCAGCTCTGCTCCAGCTGCACCCGCAGGTAGCCCGCGGAAGTGAAGGCGGGCCGGTCGGCACGTTGGGCAACAGGCTGACCGGCCCCGCCCCGGTGCACCACACGGCCGGAGGTATGGCCAGAACACCAGGACGCCCGACCATCCTAAACCAGGAGCACTACCATGACCGCTCCCACCGAACTTGACCTCCGCCCCCGCCGCGACCACAACTTCGGTGCCCGGCTGTCCGGTCGCGCCGGCGTGCGGCAGGATCAAGGGATGGCCGCCAGCAACCCGACAACCACCCCGCCAGACACACTCCTCGACCGGGCCGGTGTAGCGGCGCTGACGGGCAAGAACATCAAGACGGTCGACTACTGGTACTGGCACCGTGACCGGTTGGGTTTTCCTGAGCACCACGTCGGCGTGCAGTGGCGTGCCGGGGACATCCTCCAGTTCGTCGCCCGGCTCGAAGAAGCCCGCAAGGCGAACCTGACCGCGATCGACTACGACGGTGACCCCAACGACATCGTCAACGCCGCTCAGGCGGCCAAGGTTCTCGGGTACAAGAGTCGAACCAGCCTGCGGAACTCGAAAGTCTGGGACAAGCTGGTCGAAAAGGCGCTCCCCTCGTCGCAGACCCTGGCCGACGGGCGAACCCTGTGGGAATTCCTCCGCAAGGACGTCTGGCAGGTCGGAGAAGAACGCGAAGGCAAGGGGACCGGGCAGATCAGCCGCAAGCCCGTGCCAGCGTCCCACCGCAACGTCGACCGCAACGGCGACCCCGAGGACATCGTCCCGGCACCGGAAGCGGCCCGGATACTCGGCTACACCCGAGCGCAGTATCTCCCGGCGGAGGCACTCGCGCTGGCTATCAACATCGTCAGCGCCGACGCGGGCATCCGACAGCCACCTCGCAAGTTCCGGCGTGGAGACCTCATCGCCTATCACGACCAGCAACTGACCGGAGAACGCGTCGCCGAGTAGCGGTAGGCCAGGTGGTCCGTGCCGGATCCCGGTGGATCCGCGGGCTGCAACTCCGTTGTCGATCTTGACTTGGTCAGCAACTATGGAGGGGGCTGTGCGCCGACTCCCCCGTGGTCGGCGCACACCCGTTGCTGTTCGCCGGCAGCCGGCTGTCGGGCCGGCAGGGTGTTCATTCGGCGGTCCTTCCGGCTCTACCCGGGCCAACTTGGGCGATGTCGTTTCTGAATCAAGCGTGCCGGCACAGGCCATTGTGGAAGGCGATCCGGATGCTCTTCCGGCGGCATGAGCGGTGCCGGAAAGCCGTGCTGGCGACCACTCGGATCCGGAACTCCAGCATTGGGCAAGATTTCGTCGGATCGCCTGCGCGGAAAGGGTTCCGGAACTTCAGTCCACAGCAGATTGAGCTGCCGGAACGCCCTGCTGGCAGGGTAGAGTGAGGCGATCCGCTTGAATCGGAGCGGCCCCGGGGTGCGCTAACACCGCCAGGGCCTGGCTCCAGAACCTCTGCCTAACAGGAGTTCTTTTGCGTACCGAAGAATCTACCAGCTCTGCCATGCCCAAATTATTCCTGTATGGTCGGGCGGTGGCCCTGGCTGCGGCCGTGGGGCAGTCCGCGCCGAGCGAGCACGACCTGATGGTGCAGATCGGGACGAACTGGTGGCTGGCATGGCTGGCCCCGTTACTACTGGGGATCTACTCGACTCTGGCATTTCGGGCCCGTTACCGCCTGGATACCCTGCTGGCACTGCTATTGATGATCTTGGGGCAGGCGCTCGCGCACATGCTGGCCAGCCACATGATCGCCAGCGGGCCCCTGCTGGTGATCGCGGTCGTGTCGATCTACCCGGTGGTCATCTGGCGCATCGAGGTTCTCGGCGAGCTGATGATGGAACACGGCCGTCAGAACGCCGACCGTGAGCGGGCCATCCTAACGGCCGAGGCGGCGAATCTCGATCCGGACCGAGTTCCGGACGCGCGCTCGCTCGCGCCGGCAGGGTTGCCGGACATGCGACCCGGTGCCGGAACGCCGGGAGCGAACGTGCCGGACCGCGCCGCCGATCCGGCAACACCGCACGGCGACGTTCCGGACCGCCCGACAACGGTTCCGGAAGTCCCGGACAGCGAGCCGGAACCGCAGCCGGCTATCGAAACGCCAGGGCCCGAGCCAGAACCCGCCGAGGACACCGAGCCGGACGGCGAACCGGAACCGGAACCGAAGCCCACCCCCGGGGACGTGGCCGTCCAGGTGCTGACACTGCGAGAGCACCGGCCGGAGCTGACCCAGCCGGAAGCGGCCCTGCTGATCGGAATCTCCGACCGGCACCTGCGAACCTGCCTACGCGAGGCCGGAGTGAAGTGGGGACCGCGCGGTCGGCGGACCTCTCGACGGAAGGGGGACGCGCGGGCCTTGCAGCGCGCGTAGGGCCGCCCACGGGACCTCCACGCCGCAGTCCGAGCAGTCCGGACCCGCAGCCTTTCGTCAAGGTGCTCCGCGCGGACAATCGAGGGGATAACTCCATGTCAAACTGGCAGCCGGATCCCCGGACGAAAGGCGACGGCGTTGACCGACGATGAGCGGACACACGCGACCAAGACCGTGCGGCGGGCTCGGCGGATTCGACGTGTCCGGAATCTCGCGACGTACAGCCCGATCGCCGTGCTCGCCGGCTCCGGCGCGATCGTAGACGCCGCCGCTGGCGACGGTGCCCTGGCGCGCTGGACCGGGTGGGCGATGACGGCGGCGGCGGTCGTGTTGACTCTCGCGCTGGCGTTGGTCGTCGTATTCCAGCGGTGGATGCGTGTCCATGAGTGGTGGCCGTACCTATTGGCGCCGGCCACAATGGTCAGCTTCCTAGTCGGCACGGTCGCCGCTGCGGTCACGTCGCCTGCGCACTGGTTCCTAGCGGCCGTCGGCTGGCTGCTGTTCTTCGTGGTGTTCACAGTCGCGATCCGGTACGTTCGCCGGCCTTTGAGTGCCAGCGCGCCGATCTGGCGACAGTAGTCGAACTGATTAGATCGCAACTGCGGGCGAGGTGGAGATCGTGGGTGCTGAAGAAGTATCTCAAACATTGGATCTTGAATTCGACGGAGAATTGCTCATCCCGCGTGTCAACACGTTAGCCTATCGACAGATCTATTCCCTCGAAGGTTGGATGCGCAGAATCTGCCTCACGGCTTGGATGGGAGTCTTCGGTGCTAGTTGGTCGCAACATCTCGACCCCGTTCTGCTGAAGACGCTTGAAGGGAGGGTGCGGCGAAACCACCAGCGGCTCCACCTTGATGCGGAATCAAATGATGATCTGATCTGGCAGTCGACCCACCATGAACTGCTGTCCATGTTGACGCACGACTCCGTGGCCGTATCGGTTCACCGGCTCACCGGATTTGACCAAAGCTTTGTTCACAACACCTTTGACCAGGTTCGGGGCATCAGAAATATCTTGGCCCACAACAGGGCGCTCTCGCGGAAGTCTCTCGATATTCTTCAATCCTTGATAGCCGACCTTGAGAAGTTCGTGGACGCCTTCAGGGCAAGCATTCTTTATGGGGCGCACGATATCCTAAGTGATGATGATTGGATGGGGAATTTTCTGGCTGAACAACTCGTCGGCAACGATTGGAGCCAGTTCCAAGCGTTCGTTTGCCGTAAGGGCGACTTCGTTGAATACGTCACCTTGCCGACTGCTCCATTCGACAAATGGCCTGATGCTGAGCGGCTATTGAAGGTCTACGCTTCCCACCTCGACGGCATAGTTGCGTTCTGCCTCAATAAGGAAGGGGATGAGATCGGGATCCTTGCCCCGGCGGTCCTTGATGACCAAGCTCACATCGACTTGTGTGACATCTTCTCGGGAAATCCTAACGTGTGGACCGATGTCCCCTTCGTTGCCCAGCATCCAAAGTTCATTTGCAGCCCCAAAGTCTGGATCTACGAGAATCGGTCACCGTTCAAGGATTATGGTGCAGCGGCTCCTTTTGAATAACGAGCGCTCGCGACTGTGAGTCGCACCTAAGGTCGCCTCGGAGTCAGACGGCCGGGAGCGGGCGATCGCTGCTCAGGGTCCACATTGGGTACACAACCGCAGCCGGCGGGCAGCGAAGACTCAGTTGAGGTTGCTGGAGGCTCCCAACGGGGACCGGATCAAACTCATCAAGGAGCTGTGCTGGATGCTTCGCGCTGGCGGGTGCACCGCTTTGGAGTTACAGTGCAGCATCATGACGCTACCTAGAGTCGTCGTTGGCGGTGACCGCCTGCGGGGTTTGCTGGGGGTTGAGTGCCTGCGCCACACACTCATAAGTGTGAAGGGAGAAGTGGCACGTCGATGACGTTGATCCTGTCGGCCATGACGCAGCAGTGCATCGTTATGGTCTCTGATCGTCGCCTGACGGACTCGGTGACGAAGAAGATTGTCGAGCACAATGAGAACAAGGTCGTCTTACTCGCCGATCGGCTCATGCTGGGCTACACCGGATTCGCCAAGCTTGACAAGACTCCTACGGACATCTGGGTCGCCGAGCAGGTCACGGGGTCCCACCCCAGTCAATGGTTGACGATTCTGCAAGAGCGTGCGGCTGTCGCTGTGCGGAGAGTTAGACGCAACTATCGCGTGCCCCCCAGTAAGTCCCGCCACGCTTTCCTTGTTGCAGGTTGGCTACCTGATGAGTCCGGAGTGGATCGGCCGCATTCGTTTCTCATCAGCAATTTCCACGATGCAAACGGCAATGACAGATCGCAGCCAACCAATGAATTCACCATGTCAACAGAGACGTTGAGACCGAACGACTATTCAAACCTGAGCTGGGTGGGTGGGCTAGCTAAAGGCGGTCAGGAGCGGCTTGTCCGAGCGCTTCGCGTCATCTCCAAATACTCGGCTCAGAACCCCGGTCGCCCGGACGGCATTGTTGAAGTCCTCATCAAGGAACTGCTGAACACAGCCGAAGTCGGTGTGGGGCCGGGTAAGGAAAAGCTCGTCGGCCGCGACATGCTCGTAACGGCGTTCCCGCGCCTAGCTATTGGATCTGGCGGTGTCCTCATGCCGATGAACCCGAGGTACCTTTCCGACCGTCACGTCACCGCCTCCTATTTGGAGGACGCTTGGTATCACGATCGGACGAGAGCACTCATGCGGTATGGGCCGATTGTTGTGCAGCCGGACATGATCTTGCGTGGCATGGAGATTTCAGACCAACCGCTGAAGGCGCTCTAGTGGGCAGGCTCGACGACTAGCGAAAGTCGCGGGACGTGCTCGGGACCGGGAGCCTCAGGGCAGCGACGTGTTCGGCGGACAGGCTGAGAGCTCCGTCAGCGGACTGGATCTAGCCGCGGGACGTCGGGCACCGCAAGGCGAAGCCCGAAGTCTACTCAGCCAACCCGCTGGACTTCGACCTGTACCCACCCCGGCTTCCCCGTCAGCTCGGCGGCCAGGGCCTCAGCCTTGGCTCGGGTCAGGTGCTCGACCAGGGCATCACGGCCGGCGACAGTCACCTGGACCTCATAAGACCCTGACGGGTTGTGCCGCACAATCACCTCTGCCCTTTCGGCGGGCTCGATTCGACCGTTCCACCAGTGCGCGATCGTCGTCATCTCCACCTTCCGATCCTCGAACCCTTGTGGCTCTCCTCGGCTTTCTGTGGGCGGGGATGGTTGCCCTGATGCGGGCTGCGGGCATCCAGGTTCCGAGCCTCTGACCGGCAGAGCGCCATTGACCGGGATTGTCGGCGGTTGTGAGCCACGGCATCCGGGTTCGACCACCCGGGGTCAGGAGTCCGGCTGACAGGTAGGCATCTGACTTCCTTGATCATCTGCCGGGAAGGCCGAAGCGTTGCGTGTCACCGCCGTTTGCAATCAACTCCTGGCCATCCCGGACGCCTCGGTGGCCGCCGTGAACATCACCAGCGAAGGGGTCATCGTCCGGTTGCGGCGGCAGGGCCGCCGGATGTGGTGCCCATGCGGCCACGAGGTGGCGACGCACTACGACCAGCGGCTACGCCGGTGGCGACACCTGGACCTCGGCGCCCGCCCGGTCTGGCTGGAAGCACCCATCCGCCGACTGAACTGCCCTGGCTGCCGGCGGGTGCGCACCGAACAGGTCGGTTGGGCCCGCCCCGCAGCACGGCACACCTACGCCTTCGAACAGGTCGTGGCGTGGCTGGCCCAGCGCATGGACAAGACCGCGGTCACCGAGCTGATGCGCTGCTCCTGGGAAGCCGTCGACGCCATCGTCCGCCGGGTCGTCACCGACCACCTCGACAACACCCGCCTCGACGGCCTGCGCCACCTCGGCATTGACGAGATCAGCTACCGACGCGGCCACACCTACCTGACCGTGATCGCCAACCACGACACCGGCCGAGTCGTCTGGGTCGGCGAGGGGCGAGGCCGGGGCACCGTCGAGGCGTTCTTCGACGACCTGGGCTCCGAACGCACCCGGAAACTGGAGGCGGTCACCATGGATGCCGCCGGCAACTACATGGCCGTGGTCCGCGAACGCGCACCCCGGGCCGAGATCTGCCTGGACCCATTCCACGTCGTCGCCTGGACCAACGACGCCCTCGACGCCGTCTACCGCACCGAACCCCGCTCCCGCCCCGACCCGCAAGGCACCGGACGGCCCGGCAACCGCGCCTACTGGCGCAACGCCCGCTACGTCCTACGCGCCGCCTCCGAACGCCTCAGCACCGGACACCGCGAAGTCCTCCAGCAACTACGACAGACCCGTGAACGGCTCGGCCACGCCTGGGAACTCAAAGAACAACTCCGCGATCTCTACCGCACCGTCGCACCTGAAAATGCCGTCGGCTACCTCGCCAACTGGATCTCCGCCGCCTTCTACAGCGGCATCCCAGCCATGGCCGCGCTCGCCCAGAAAATCGACCGCCACTTCGAGCCGATCATCGCCTCCGTCCAGCGCGGCCTATCCAACGCCCGCATGGAAGGCATCAACACGAAAATCCGCGTCATCCAACGCCGCGGCTACGGACACCCCACCGCCGATTCCCTCGCCGCCATGATCTTCCTCTGCCTCGGCGGCATCAACCTTCGCCTACCCACACAAACCTGAGGAGAGCCACCCTTGTACGCACAGGTCAAGACGGCACGCCAGGCACTGCACCGCGTTTCAGGGTTTTGGAGCCGTTGTCGTTGGTGCTGATCCGATTGGCCGGTGAGGGGCCGGCAGTCCGATATCGGAGAAGTTGAGCTAATGCTCAGCGTCATGTAAAAGACCTGGTCGCCCTGATTGCTGCCAGCTCCAGGACCAAAATCGAACACATGTGCGATAGTTGGCCGACGCGGTCCGCGAAGCCCACTCACCAGGAACTTGCCGGACGTATTCCTCAGGAGGTGTGTACGAGGTGGCGACAAGTGCGCGCCTGGTCGGTGGCGACCGTGCCGACCCACGTACTCGGGAGGAAGTTCTGGCTGGGCTGATGCGGGCACCGGGTCTTGCTGGCAAGGTCCGTACGGCGACTACTGCGCCGGACGCCGCAGGTGGCAGTGCCGTGCGGATTGTTCCGGTTCGGCCCGAATTGGCGGCCGTGCTTCCGGACGGGGGCCTTCGACGCGGCTCGACAATGGCCATCACCAGTGGCACGGGCCTTCTCATTGAGTTGATGGCCGCAGTGTCGAAGGCTGGGGGCTGGTGCGCGGTGATCGGGATGCCCACGCTCAGCGCCCTGGCTGCTGACGCCGCAGGGGTCAGCTTGGACCGGCTGGCGCTGGTGCCCAAGCCGGGACCAGGGTGGGCCGAGGCTGTCGCTGCTCTCGTGGACGGATTCGACATGATCGTGGTCGAACCCGCCCTCAAGGTACCTGCCGCATTGGCCGGGCGCCTCGACGCGCGCGTACGTCAGCGCGGAGCAGTTCTACTCGTCTACGGCGCGGCCGAGTGGCCGGGGGCCGACGTCCGCCTCGGTGTCGACGTGGCCGCGTCTACCTGGCATGGAATTGGCCCGGGCCGTGGTCGGCTCCGCTGGCGTGAGCTAGTGATCACCGCACAGCGTGGGCACGCGGCTCCGGCTCGCCGTGGCACGTTCACCATCGGTGAGCGCCCGGTACTACCCGCCGGAACAGGTCTGCGGGTCGTGCCTACTCTGCCGGGACTTGTCGAACATCGGCGCGCGGTGTGACCGTGGCGTTGATGGCAACCCTTGAGGGACGGTGGCAGGCGCGGGACTTCGAGGGCGATGCGGCCCGTTTCTATTCGGCTGGCCGGCGTGTGCGATCAGCCAGCGTGTAGAGCAGCGCGGCCAGGGTAGTGCCGGCGACGATGTCCTGCTTGTCAACCAGCCCGAGGATGTCGTCCAGCGGCACCCACGCGCGCCTGTCGGACTCGAAGCTGTCCTTCGGCGGGCCGATGTGGGTGGCTGAGTCGGCGCGGAAGATGTGGTGGGCGCTGGTCATCAGGCCCGGCGACGGCTGGGTGTAGAGCAGTGGCCGGAGAACACCTGGACGCCATCCGGTTTCTTCCTCGAATTCGCGGCCAGCGGCTGCGGCCGGCTCCTCGCCCGGTTTGATGCTGCCGAGCGGGATCTCCCACGCCCATGTGTCCGTGATGAACCGATGCCGCCAGATCAACAAGACCTTGTCGTCGTGCACGACGACGGCACCGGCCCCTGGCGCGGCGGAACGCACGATGCGGTGGTCAAGGTGCCGCCCATCTGGCAGCTCGACGTCGGCGGACGTGACGTGTACCCACTGGTCGCGGTACAGCTCGCGCTCGCTGTGGATCTTCCACTTCATCCGACATTCCCTCGCTGCTCCGTGGTGTACCAGGTCGCTCGCTCCAGGAATTCTCCCACCGGCGGAGCTGGCCGGGCCGGGCGGAGTGCCTGCACGACCGTGCCTATCCGGTCGCGGATGCGTCCGCTCTCCATTCCCTCGGCCAGGTCGAGCATCTGCCCGCCGACGTGTGCTGCGTGTTCCGCTTCGCCACGGGCGGCCAGGACGAGCGCGAGTCCGCCGTAGCGGTGGACCTGCCCGCGTAGGTGGGTCAGCGGCGCGGTCCGCACCGACTCCTCCGCGTAAGCCTGGGCCGCGGACAGGTCCCCGATGCGGCGCAGCGCCTCTGCGGCCTGCGTCTCCACGAGCCCGGGGGCGACGTAGGAGTGCTCGACCACCTGGCCGCTGCCGAAAGAGACCCGGGCTACGGCGGCTTCAGATTCGCGGAGGTGCGCTCGCGCCGATACCGCGTCGCCCATCCTCGCGTACGCCTTGGCCGCGAGCGCGTGCAAATCGGTGATCAGCGAGGAGCCGAGTTCAGAGCCGGCCGCGCGTAGAGCGGTCTGGGCGTACTGCACGACCAGCCGGCAGTCTCCCCGGAAAAGGGCCTGGTTGGCTAGCAGGGCGACCACGTAGCCCCCGTGGCCCCGGTCGCCTGAGGCTTTGGCGAGGCGGAGCGCGTGGAAGAAGTGCCGCTGGGCGAGGGGTTGTTCGTCCCCGTCGTACGCGCATACCCCGGCAAATGCTGCCAGGCCGGCGGCGGCGCGGAATAGCTGCCGGCCCAACGGGTCGTCGTAGGCAGCCCGGAGCAGCGGCGCCACTTCGTTGTTGAGAAGCGCGACGATCCGCGGACGGGTCGGCACCCCTCCGACCCTGCGGTACATCTCCTGATAGTTCGCTCTCGCGCGTACGAGCCGGTCAACCTCGTGGGCGGTGACGCGGTCGCGGCCGGTGCGGGTGATGTCCCGGTCCTCGGGCGGGTTCTCCCACGTCCAGACCGGTTCGATGGCCGCCGGACCGGTCACCGACGTTCGGGGACCTCGGCCCTTGAGGTCCCCGCGCCACAGGGCGGCGGCCTGGTCGACGGCGCGGTCCAACGTCTCCGGGGTGCTCTGCCCGGTGCGGTCCATGCCGATGTCAGACAGGGACACCGGCCCGCTGAAGGCGACGCTGAGGATCTCACAGATCAGCTCGGGCACCGGTGGGCGGGGGATCGCGTGATCGCGGACCCACCGGGCTACCGAGGCGTGGTCGTGTCGCAGCCCGAGGTCGGGCCGCGCGGCGTTGACGCGGGAGGCGAGTCCGGCATGGGACATGCCCGCGCGCTCGATCGCGGCGTCCAGCAACATGTTCGGCCCAGACATCAACCCAGCCTATGTGTCCCGGCGTACCGGGCGAAGAGGGCGAAGCGATTCACACCCCGTGTGAATCCTCTTCCACTGTCGACTGACCTCACACCCTCCCGCCCGGGCAATCGATGGCCTTCCCTGGAAGGGGCAGTGCAGAGCGATAGCCCGGGAGGAGGTACCGACATGAAGCACTCAGCCAGCGCATGCGCCCTGCCCGGCAAGTGCGCGGTGCCGGTGCCGGTGCCGGTGCCGGGAGCAGGGTGCGGGCTGCCTGCCGGCACCCTGCTGGTCCGGGTTCTAGTAGATGAGTTCCTGCCGTCCGCCGGCCAGGGTGAGGGTGCCGACTTCGAGAACAGTGTCGGTGGCGGCGTCGCGGACGATGCGCAGGATCGTCATAACCACGGGCTTGTCGAGTTCGAGGTCTGCGATCTCCTCCTGGCTCGCCTCGCGGGCGCCCACGATGTCGGTGTGTTCGAGGGTGTAGCCGGCGTCTTCGAAGCGGCTGTACATCCCGCCTGGGCCGGTGTTGTCCTCGGCGAGGATCGGGAGCTGTTCCACGATCGCGGGGCTGAACCAGCTCGTGGCGAGCTGGAGGGGCGCGTCGGTGGTGGCCATGCGCCGGGCGCGAGCGAGGACCGGGGTGGCCTCGGTGACGCCGAGGAGTTCGGCGACGGCGGCCGGGGCGGGCTTGGCCGGGTCGATGGTCGTGGTCACGTTCCACTCGACGCCGGCCTGCACCAGGTCCGCGTAGAAGCCGCGCTGTTCGCCGGCCTGGGCGCGGTTGCGGGCGAGGCGGCGGATCGGCTGTTCGACGGTGGTCACTCGGTGGTCTCCTCGCTGAGCTGGGACGAAACGGTACTGCTGGGAACTCTAGAGGGCCTGGATCCCCATCCGGCTGGCGAGTGCGGCAGCGCGACGTGGGGGGTGCTTGGCCCGGCTCGCCCGGCGGACGATCTCGCGGGCGAGGGAGTGGTGGCGGATCTGCTCGCCCGCGAACTGCTCCGCGGTCAACAGCAGGTCGACAGCCTCCTCCACGCGGCCGAGCCGGGTCAGGGCGCGCGACGACTCGATCGCGTGACGTCCCCGGCGCTCGATCGGCACGGGCGAGGTGTCCAGGGGGACGCCGATCGCGGCGGCGCGTGCGGCGTCTCCCAGCTCGATGGCCACGACGGTCCGGTGGATCTGGACGTTGATCGGCCCGAACCCGGTGTAGGCGTGGTTGCCGTTGTAGCCGAGGCGGGTTGCAAGCGCGTCGGCGTGGGCGAGGTGCTGTTCGGCCTGCTCGGCGTGGTCTGCCTGTGCCGCCGATCGGGCTCCGATCAGGTGCAGCATCCCGAGTACGGACAGGTCCGTGCCGTCGGCCTCCGGCCGCGACAGGTCGGCTTCGACCAGGGTCACCGCCGAGTCGATCAGGGCGGCGGACTCGGCGAACAGACCCAGCGCCCCGAGGGTGTAGGCCACGATCCGGTACAGGGATCCGATGGTCGGGACGTCGCCGGACATCTGCGCGAGCTCCAGCCCGCGACGTGCGGTCCCGAAGGCCAGGTCCGGCTCACCGAGCTTGGGCACGAACACACCGACCAACTGGTGGGCGGCGGCAGACTGGCGCAGCGCCCGGCGCTGGTCGTCGCCGGTGAGCAGCCGGGTGGCGGCGAGGGTGTCGGTGACGATCGCGGGCAGCAGCAGCGCGGTCCGGTTGTAGCGGGACGACTGGTAGTCGTTCCAGGCGTAGTTCACACGCACGGCCAGCGCGTCCAGGTCGACGCCGGCTTGGTGGCCGGCGAGCTGGTCGGCGGGCAGGAACTGCCGGACGTCGGTGAGTGCGGCCCGCAACTGCGGGATGCTGCCGTGCCCCTCGCCGTCGCGCCAGTCCAGGAGGATGTCCGCGCCGAGCAGGTCACCGAAGGGGACGGCGAGCGCGTCGGCGAGATCGCGCAGGACGGAGATCCGGTCGATCTCGTGTCTGCCCGTCTCGACTTTGCGCAGCCATTCGTCGGTGCGGCCGACAAGTCCGGCCAGTTCCGTCTGGCTGAGTCTGCGCCGGTGCCGGTGCTTGGCGATCCGCTGTCCGGTGGTCAGGTGGGCGTCGGAGTCTCGCATGTCGACAGTCTCCCATCGAGATCACTGAGAGTACCGGGAAGAATTTTCCCGGTACCGCTCCCGAGGCCGGATTACGGTCATCGCAGCCCTTGCGCCCCACATCAAGATCAACGGTGCGAACGGGCTGATAGCGCCTCAGCGTATCCCTGTCACCTGCGCCCGTCGACGGTGCGACCCGGGGAAGGAGCGTTCCCGATGCCCGAACAAGCTTCGACTAGCCACCGCCTCGCCGGGACCGTCGGGGTGGGCCTGAACTTCGATGCCGTCGCCGTGTGTGCCTGCGGGAGTCTCCCCCTGTGGCCCCGGGCGTCCGCTGCGCCAACGGCGGGCGGCTCCGACTGCGGCGATGGCAGGGGGCCGACGACGCGGCCCGTGCTGGACCGGACGCGATACCGGACCGGTAGCAGCCCGACGCCGTTGGGCCGGGACTGCACGTCGTGGGGTGGCCGCCAGTTGGCGTCGCGGGCGGTCACCCCCCTTGATTCAGGCTGGCGGTTCCTTCGACCAACTCCCCGGTCAGGATCCGGCCAGCCGGCCCACAGCGGGGCGGTGAAGTTGTGACCGCCATGGCGGCGGTAACCGCGATCTACCTGGGTGCCCTGCACACCCGCCGTGATGCCGGCGACCTGTTCGCCATCGTCGGCGTGCTCCTGGAGGCGCCGAGCGCGGTCGGGCCGGTGGCGGGCTGGCTGGACCGGGAAGCCGGTCCGGTGAGGTTCGTGTGCCGCCTCGGGCACGGCTGGTGCGCCGTCAACGGCCCGGCCGACATCCGCGAACTCATTGACGGCCGCGCTCCCCAGCTGATCACGACGGCCGGCGACGTCCTGTCCGCGCTGCCGACCTCGCGCGGACCGGTTCGCCTGCACAACGACCTGGTGTATGAGGCCAGGCCCGAATCCGAAGGCTGGTCGCTGTGGTCACTGCCCTCGGCGCCGGCTACCGCACCCGTCGCGGAGAGGAGGTGATCACCGTGAGGGACATGCTGCGCCGCTCCATCGGCTACTAGTGCCCGACCGGTGGGAAGGCCCGGTCCGCCGGGCCTTCCTTCCCGACCTCCGAGGAGGACGACATGATCACCGATTCTCTCGTGCGGGCCCTCGCCGATGATGAGGCCCTGGGCGAAGTGCTCTACCAACTGATCACCATGTACCCGCCGAACGCCGACGTGCTGGTGGTCGAGGACGCCGACGGCCGGTTGTCGATCGTCGCGGGCGTCGAGGCGCCCACCGACCCGAACGGCCTGTGCCTGGTCGTGAGCCGCAAGCGGATCCAGGACCTCGCCGACAACTACGGCTACCCGTCCGCCACCCTGGAGTTCGCGCATTGGCGTCGCCAGCTCGCGGGCCTGGTCCGCCGACAGGGGCCAGTATGACCGCCGCCCTGCACGTCCCGCCGGCGGACATGTTCCAACCGGCCACCGGCCGCGCCCGCGTACCTGGCGCGCTGTCGGCCCCGCCGGCTGCTGCGCAGCGGTCGTTCGCGCCCCGGCTGGTGCGCGCCGCGACGGTCACGGGGCCGTCGAGGTGGCGGCGTCGGCCGGCGTGGCACGACCTGGTCATGCCCGCTCCGGTCGCGGATGTCCAACCCGAGCCCGAGCCGGAGTCGGCCGCGCGGTGCGTGGCCGACGGCCTTGGCCTGGCGGCCGTGACCCGACAGGAAGCGCTGGAGGCCGCCGCCGTGTGCTCGACGCTGACGGCGCTGCGGTGCGTGGCGTGCGACAGCTATCACCTGTTGTGGGGTGCCTGATGGTCAGCCAACACGGGCACCCGACGCACTCGGCTGTCGTCGTGCTGCGGGTCCTGCTGATCGTTGCGGTCGTCGGCGCGGTGGGGTTCGGCGCGTGCTACGGGCTGTGGCCGTGACGTCGGCCGCGCCGCCGGACGTGCGGTCCGGCGGGTCGCTCGGTCCGACCTTGGCGGCCGTGGCGACCACCGCCACGGTCGTCGTGGTCGTGTTCTGGCGGCTGGGCTTCACCGGCCTGCTGCTGCGCCTTTTGACCTGAAAGGAACCTCGCGTGTCCGAACACCCGGGCCGACCCCCACGGCCGGCGACCGGGTGGGGCCACGCCGAAGCGGTGCTGGCCGCGACGGTCGCGGCCCTGACCGGACCGGCCGACCCCCACCGCACCGCTACCCGGCCCCGTTCCGCCGACCCTCCGGCGGCTCCCGGAGCCCCTGACTGACCCACCGCGAAGGAGGCATCCGTGGTTCGGCGACGCACCATCCCGACGCGCGCGGCGCAGGACGTCGCCGCCGCCGATGCCCTCGACCGCGGCGGCCAGCGAGACGACGCCATGAAAGAGGAACGGGCCCGCCACGTGCCCGGGGCCGGTGGGTGGTGCGCGGGGTGCCACCGCAACGGCCAGGTGCGCCAACACGCCCACTGCCGACGGGCCCGTCCTGCCGGCACGTAGGCCCCCGCAGCCCTATGCCCTCGCCGCCGTCGGGCGGCTTCCCGCTCCACCCCCAGACGGGAGTTCTCGATGAACGAACAGGCAACCCTGTTGCAACTACCCCGCCAGATCAGCCCCCACGACCCGCCGGCCCGCGACCTGGACGCCGCCGCCGACGGCGCGCGGATGCTGCTGACCGGCCTCGGTGTGGACCTCACCGGCACGCACACCACCGGCACCGCCGAGCGGATGGTCAAGGCCCTCGCGGAGATGCTGACCCCGCAGGTGTTCGACCCGACGCTGTTCGACAGCGGCGCAGGCACGGACCTGGTGCTGGTCTCCGGCATCGGCTTCAACGCGCTGTGCGCGCACCACGTGCTGCCGTTCACCGGGACGGCCGACATCGCCTACATCCCCGGCGAGCAGGTCATCGGCCTGTCGAAGCTGCCCCGCGCCACCGCCAGCGCCGCCGCGCGCCTCCAGGTGCAGGAGGAGTTCACCACCGACCTGGCCGACTGGGTACAGACCACGACCGGGGCCGGGGGTGTCGGCGTGCGGGTGCGCGCTCAGCACCTGTGCATGTCGTGCCGGGGAGCGCGCAGCACCGCGGAGACCACGACGGTGGCGACCCGGGGCCTGCTGGCCACCGACCCCGCCCGCCGCGCCGAGTGGCTGGGCCTGCTCGCGACGGCGGTGGCGTGATGGGACGCCGGACCGTCATCGGCAAGGACTTCACGTTCTCCGCCGGCCACCACCTGCCGAGCCTGCCCGACGGGCACAAGTGCCGCACCCCACACGGGCACAACTACACCGTCACCGCCTGCCTGACCGGCAAGCTGGTGCCGCCCGGCTTCGTCACGGACTTCGCCGACCTCGCCCCGTTCAAGGCGTACCTGGACACCACCGTCGACCACAAGGACCTCAACACGGTGTTCGACTTCGAGCCGACCAGCGAACTCCTCGCGGCGCACTTCGCCGACTGGTTCGTGGAGAACGTCCAGCCGCACATCTCGGGCCGGCTGGTGTCGATGTCAGTGTCGGAGACCACCACGAGCTGGGCGGAGGTCCAGCTGTGACCCGCGGTCGGTTCGTGGCCCTGGAGGGCATCGACGGGGCCGGCAAGACCACGGCCGTCGCCGCGCTCGGTGACCTGCTGCGCGGGCGCGGCGAACAGGTCACCGTCCTGGACAAGCACACCCTGACGTTTGACTCGCCGTACGTGGCCGGGATGGTCGGGCGGGTTCGTGACCTGATCTGGGGCCGCGACCCGGGAGATCCGTACCTGGAACTCGGGGACTTCTTCTGGGTGCACCTGCAAGCCGCCTGGTATGAGGCCGTCTCCCACACGGTGCTCCGGCCATTGCTGGAGGCCGGGCACACCGTCCTCACCGACACGTGGACGTCGAAGTTCCTGGCGAAACTCGCCATGCGCCCGAACGTCGACTTGGAACGGGCCCGCGCCGCTTTCGCCGACCTGCCGGTCCCGGACCTGGTGGTGCGCCTGGAACTGGCCGCCAGCGTCGCAGCCGGCCGGCGGACGGAGTTCTCTGCCAGCGAGGCTGGCAACCACGAGGGCACCGTCGAGCGCACACCGGAGTCGTTCGTGGCGTATCAGACCCGGGTGGCGATGGTCCTCGACGCGTTCGGCGAGACCGGCGGCTGGCACATCCTCGACGTCAACGGCCTCGACGTCGCCGCCACAGCCTCCGCCCTGGCCGGGCTGGTCGACACCATGACCCCGGTCGGGAGCGCGCGGTGAGCGTCGAGCGGGTCGGCGGGCTGGCCGATGACGGGCTGCTGCTGGCGGAGAAGTTCGTGACCGTGCAGGGCGAGGGCCCGTCCATCGGGCAGCCGGCGGTGTTCCTGCGTACCAGCCGCTGCAACCTGCACTGTCCCGGCTGCGACACCCCGTTCACCTGGGACGCGACGCGCTTCGACCTGCGTGCGGAGTCCACGCATGTCGGGTGGCGGGCGCTGGCCAGGTGGGTGCTCGACCAGGCGCCGGAGCTGGTGGTCATCACCGGCGGTGAGCCGCTGCTGCAACAGCGCCACCTCCTCGACCTCGTGGGCCACCTGATCGGCGAAGGGCGGCGGATCGAGTTCGAGACCAACGGCACCGTCATCCCGGCCGTCGAGCTGGACCGCGACGGGGTGCGGTTCAACGTCTCACCCAAGCTGGCCGGCTTCGCCGCGCCCCGCGACGCGGCGATCCGGATCAACGTGCCGGCCCTGGCCGCGCTGCGCGACACCGGGCGAGCGGTGTTCAAGTTCGTCGTGTCCCACCCGGACGAGCTGGAACAGGTGGCGGCCCTGGCCGACAAGCACGCCTTGGCCCCGGTGTGGGTGATGCCGGAAGGCACTACCGAACGCTCCGTCCTCGACGGGATGCGGGCGCTGGTTGACCCGGCCCGCGCGCTCGGGTTCTCGGTGAGTCCCCGCCTGCACATCCTGCTGTGGGGAGACGACCGTGGCCGGTGACGTGGACTCCCCGTTGGGCCTGTTCGTGGCGGTGGAGGGCGTCGACCACGCCGGCAAAACCACCCTCACCGCAGCACTCGCCGCCGCGCTCACCGCGCGCGGTTTGGCGGTGGCCAGCAGGCGGGAGCCCAGCGCCGGGCCGATCGGCACACAGTTTCGGCTGTGGAGCGCGGCCACGCCGCCGATGCCGGCGGAGGCGATGGCCCTGTTGTCGGCGGCCGACCGCCACCAGCAACAGGCCGATCTGAGCGCCGACCTGGCCGCGTACGCGGTGGTGCTCTCGGACCGCTACTACCTGTCGGGTCTGGCCTACCACCGCGCCGACGGCATCGACCTGACCCGCTACGCCGCGTTCAACACCGGGATCCGCAGGCCGGACCTGTACCTCGTGCTGGACGTGGACCCGGCGACCGCCAGCGGCCGGGCCGGTGCGCCTGACGGCCGGTGGGAACAGCCGGCGCTGGCTCACCTGCTGCCAGGTTCCTACGCCGAAGCCGTCGCTCACGTCGTGTTCTGCGACCGCACCCCTGTGCACCGGCTCAACGCCAACGCCACGGCCGGCGACGTTCTCGACTACGCCTTGTCCATAGTGGAGGGACGCCTGTGAAGGTCATCATTATCGGGTCCGGGGTCGCCGGCCTGTTCGCCGCCGACGTGCTGCTATCCGCTGGCGCTGAGGTGGTGATGCTGGAGCGCGGCCAGGCGATGGGCCGGCGAGTCTGCCCGCCGGGACCGGCGTGTGAATGCCGGGTCTGCGACGTGCTGATCGGCGAGGGCGGGGCCGGGTCCTGGTCAGACGGGAAGATCACCCTGTCGGCCAACCGGGGCACCCACACTCGGGAGCTATTCACCCCTGAGCAGGGCGAACTCCTGGGGATCGTGGACGACCGGCTACGCCGGTTCGTGTCGGCGGCCGTGGACTACCCGCCGGCACCGGCCCCCGACACCACCGGCACCGGCCTGCGGTTCGAGTCCTACCCGCTGCTGCACGTCGGCTCCGACGGCGTCCGCAAGTTCGGGGCCGACTACTCCCGCCACCTGCAAGAACGCGGCCTGGACCTCCGCACCGCGACCACCGCCACCGCGCTGCTCACCACCGGGGCGCGGGTGACCGGAGTCGCTGCCAACTCCCGCAGAGACAAGGCGGAGACGGTGCTGGAGGCGGACGCGGTGATCGCCGCGTCCGGCATGGCCGGCACACCGTGGCTGGAGGCCGAACTGACCCGCCTCGGCGTCCCCCTGGACACCGGCCCGGCCGACATCGGCATCCGCCTGGAGACCAGCGCCGCCGCCCTAGACCCGTTCATCGGCGCGTTCTACGACTTCAAGGCACACCACACCTTCGGCGGCCTGGACCTGCGCTCCTTCTGCGTGAACGGGCGCGGGTACATCATCACCGAGTACCACCAGGACCTCGGCATCCGCGGCGTCAACGGCCACAGCTTCCTTGACCGCCAGTCCGAGCAGTCCAACCTGGCGATCGTCGCCACCATCCAGCCCGAAGACGTCCCCGACCCGAAAGCATTCGTGCGCGCCGCGGCCGGGGGCGTCAACGACGGCGGCGCGGGCTACCCGGTCCGCCAGCTCTTGGCCGACTTCCTCGGCCCGGACCTCGTCGGCCCGGCCAACGGGGTCACCGCATCCAACCCCAAATCCGTGCTGGGGCCGCTGCGGGAGTTGCTGCCCGAACCGCTGGGCAACGCCTTCGCCTCCTACATCCTGTCCCTCGGCAAGGCCATGCCGCCCGTGCTCGGCGAGGACACCGTGCTGTACGGGCCGGAGATCAAGTACTACAACCGGGTCGTCCCGATCGACCTGGAGACCTGGGCCAGCACGGACCTCGACGGGCTGTACGTCGTTGGAAACGCTGCCGGGCGCACCGCGTCCCTGTCCGCCGCGGCGCTGTCGGGCATCATCGCCGGCCGCGCCCTGACCGCCTAGAACCGGAGCAGACATGCACACCCGCCCCCGCGCGGCCGACGCCGTCATAGATTTCCGCGACCCGGTAGACCTCGCCGGCACGATGGACATCCAGATCCCGGCCCTGGCCTGGACCGCCGACGGCCCCGACCGGTGGCGGCGGGTGGTGCACCTACCCGGCGGCCCCGTTGACGTCGCCGTCACCGAACACGACGACCAGCACAAGCTGGCCTTCTGGTTCGACCACACCCGCGCCGCCGAGCTGGTGCCGTGGCTGCGACGCACCTTCGCCGAACAGGTCAGGATGCTCGACCTCATCGGCCGATCCAACGTCATCGACACCCTCGCGGTGGAGTACTCCGGTGTGGTCGTGATGTGGGCGGACCCGTTCGAAGCGCTGATCTTGACGATGCTCTCGCAGAACCGCTCCGGGGAGAACGTACGGGCAGTCTTCCCGAACCTGGCGGCCGTCTGCGGGGGCATCACCCCCCAGACCATCGCCAGCTTGGACCTGGGCACGCTGACGGAGACGATCCGCTCCTCCGGACCGTACAAGGCCCCGCGCATGGCCACCGCCGCGCGCCAGATCCTCGATGACGGCGGCGCGCAGTGGCTCGCCGACCGGCTCACGCGGCCAGGGGCGCTGGACTACCTGTGCGCGCTGCCGGGCGTGGCGCACAAGACCGCCGCTTGCGTGCTGGTGTTCGGCGTCGGCGCCCGCAGTCTCCTGCCCGTCGACGTGCACCTGCACCGCGCGGTGGCCCGCCTGGGACTGGTGCCCCACGACGGGAAGCTGACCGTGAAGGTCCGCGACCAGATCGTCGCCACCCTCCTGGGCCTGGGCCCCGACCTCGCCCCCGCGCACTTCATCTTCCTGCTCCTGGGCCGCAGCACCTGCACCGCCGGCACCCCCGACTGCGCCAGTTGCTTCCTCGAATCCGACTGCCCCTACCCCCGCCGGGAGAGACCATGACCGACCACCACCGCAGTGACCACCTGCTGCCCGGCACGCCGAGCATCGACCTGGCGGTGATCGCCCCGATCCCACACCAGCGCGCCCTGTCCGCTCGCGGCCCGATCCAGATGGCCCTGACCCACCTCGTCCTGGAGTCCGAGCCGTACGCGGACTACTTCGCCGAGCGGTCCGCCGCCGGAGTCCGGGTGATCCTCGACAACTCGGCGTTCGAGCTGGAGGAGACCACCGGGCAGGGACTGGCAGCCGAACACGTCCTCGCCGCCGCCGAACGCATCGACGCCACCGTGATCATCAGCCACGACGTGCTCTACGACGGCCCCGCGACCGTGGCGAGCACAACGGCGTTCCTGCGGGAAGTGGCCGGACGGGAATTTGAGGTGATGGCCGTCCCGCAAGGCCGCAGCCGTAAGGAATGGCTGGCCTGCTACCGGGCACTGTGCGACCTCGAAGGCGTGCACAGCATCGGACTGAGCAAACTCTCCGTCCCGGCGTCGTTCGGTGCCCCCAACGCCGAAGCCCGCCTGGAGTGCGTCGGCCTGCTGCTGCAACAGGACCCGTGGCTGCCCATGCACCTCCTCGGCGGAGACCGGTCACTCGCCTGGGAACTGCGCGAGCACCGCAAGCGCGGACACAGCGAGGTCGTGAAGTCCAACGACTCCAGCGCCGCGTTCTGGTACGCGGCCTGCGACCTGCCGATCGACCCGATCACCGGCCGCGCCGAACGCGACACCCCCACCAAGCCGGACCTGTACAGCCCGATCGGCGACGACCGACTCGCCGTCGCCGTCGCCCACGTCGCCGTGCTGCGCACCGCCGCCGGCCTCGACCCGGAGGACTAGACCATGCGAAAGACATTCGTGCACCTGGAAACGACAATTCCGGGCCTGCACCACTGGCCCGGCGCGCACGGCACCGAGATCTACCTGTCCCGCCCTCACCGGCACTTGTTCGGCGTCGAGCTGGACGTGCAGGTCGATCACGGCGACCGCGAGATCGAGATCATCGCCGAAGCCCGCTGGCTGCTGGAGCTGATGGGCACCTTCGCGCTGTCCAACAGCGACGGGCTGTTGGACTTCGGGCCGCAGTCGTGCGAGCACCTGGCCGGGCGCATCACCGACGCCGCCGCCGAGCGGTTCGGCGACCAGCGGGAACTGCGCTGCCGGGTCCTGGAGGACGGAGTGCTCGGCGCGTTCACCGAACAGACCCCAGCCCCCCGGGCCGTGCGGTGAGATCAGGCGGGCAGGCCAGCGGCCAGCCGCAGCATCGTGATCCCGTCTCGCTCCAACCCGGCCTCGATGTCGGCCTGGTCGTAGACGGTCACCCCGGCGTCGTTGAGGATGCGCATCACCGTGGGATGCGGGGTGAGGCTGTCAGCCGGCACCTGGACGACTTCGCCCACCTGATCGCCCTGCCAGCCGGCGGGCACCGTGTGCTCCCCGGCCGCGAGGAAGCAGAACATGATCAGGTGATACGAGCCCCCGGACCACTGCCCCAGCATCTCGTACACGCCGGTCAGGGTCATGTCGTCGGGCTTGAGGTCGACACCGGCCTCCTCGCCCGCCTCCCGGCACGCCGCAGCAGGCACCGACTCGCCCGGATCGACTTTCCCGCCCGGCAGCAACCAGTGTCCGGCGTAGGGGCCACGTTGCTGGTGCAGGAACGTGATCGTTCCGCCGGGTCCCGGCGTGATCGCCAGGGCCGCCACTGTCACCTTGCTGTACTCGCTCACCGTGCACCTCTCGGTTCGCCCGCTCGCCGGTCGGCCCGCGTGCCGGATCCGGTCGGACCGTACTGGTCTACCGCACCGGCCCTTGCGGCGTGGGCGCGGGATCGGTCCGGATACACAACGCCACCGACCCCGGGCAGGACGCGGTGACCCCGCGCGCCGCCCGCCTAGAGCCGCAGGTCGAGGCGTACCTGGTGCTGGGCAGCCCCGAACTCCCGCACTCCGACCAGCCCACAGCTACGGGGCCGGTGATCCTCGCGCACTTGGGCGCACAGCGCGGCACAGCACCGCAGGCCACGGTCGTGCACCGCTGGTCGCAGAGCACCACCCCACCGCTTGGTGGGCACCTCGCCGGGCACCTGGCGGTGCGCACCGGGCACGCAGGCCCGGCGGTGCCGCTGTGGATCGTGCACGTCGGCCCGGCGGGTCTGCACGCCTACGCCCTAGTGCGCGCCGACGCCGAATGGGGCCTGTTCACCCGGATCACCGCCACCCCCGTCGCCGTGGGGGCATCCGGCGTCGAAGGCTTAGCGTGGTTGGCCGGGGTCGTCGGCGCGCACCGTCTGCACGGCCCGGTTCTCGACAACCACAATCGAGCCTGGACCAAGGCGCACCCCGGGTACGAGCTGGAGGTCAAGTACACCGTGACCGGCGCGGACCCGTGGACGCTGGCCACGGACCTGCACGCCCGCATCGGCGCGGGCGAGGTCGCCGGCCTCATGCTCAAACCCGGCGATGGTCTCCAGAAGTGGGCGAGCACCAACCACCTCTTCGAGATCACCGGACCGCCACCGGAGGCCGGGTACGTGTCCTTCGCCCCGGGCGACGGCGGCAGGACGCTGATCAAACGCAAGTGGTTCACCGAGGACGCGCGTTTGCGCCGCGAACACCTCGACGTCCTACGGCTCGACCTGCCCTACGAACAGCACGTTCGCGGCGTCCTGGGCCTGACCGACATGATCGAGCATCCGCCGTTTCACCGGTACCGCCTCGACGTGAACGCCGAGTTCACCGACACCGGCAACTGGTTCTCGATCATCTGCGACCGCGTCCAACCCGCCGGGAACGCGCGGCAACTCCGCCAGGTGGAGATCGAGTACTGCGGCACCCGGGGCATCTTCGCCCCTGACGAACACGCTGTCGGCGAACAGTTCGACCGCCTCACCAACTGGGTCGGCCAGATACTGCGCCACCACGGGGCACACAGCGAGCCCGGGCACTACTCGAAGCTGTCGTTTCTCCGCGACCTGGCAGGCACCCCGAACTGACCGCGCCCGCCACCGAAGCGGACCCACCCCCCGGCGTGCCGGGCCGGCGAAACTCGCGGGCCCGTGATCCCGCACGCCCAAACACGATCAAATGCTCAGGAGTTTTCCCATGTGCTACGACTGCGGCCCTCAGCCCGACCAGCATCGACCACGCCCCCGACTGGAGATCGGGTACCGGGTGAGGCGCTGGTGTGCCCGCCGCCGACCTCTGGTCCGCATCCTCGTGCGCGGGGCGTCCATCATCCTCTTCGCCGTGTTGCTACTCGGCGGGCCGATCGTGACGATTTGGGACCCCGCCCTGCTGGCGAACCTGCGCAACTGGGGCGGCGGCACCAGCTTCGCGTTCGTCAGCACGCTTGCCACGGCTGCTCTGCTGGCCGGGCTCGGAGTGGTACGCACCTGGCCACGGGAGGACGGATGACAGCCATCATCGGCAGTGGCCAGCACCTGGAGCAGCGGCTGCCACGGCTGTTGCCTGATGTGGCGCACCAGATCGTGGACCAGACCGCGCTGCTGTACGGCGGAGTCGCCGCGTGACGTGGTTGATCGGCGGGGCCGCAGCTGTCGCCGCGATGCTGATGGTGGCGCGAACGTTGCGGGTCGCGTGGGCGGACCGTAAGCGGGCAAGGGCCGAATCCCAACTCCGCGGCGGACAGTTCTGGAACCTGATTCTCGCCGCGGGGCTGGGTGTGGTCACCGTAGGGTTCGCGGCCTTCGGCGGGTTCGGCGGTCTGCCAACGCTCGACGCCGCCGCGTCGGCGAGCCCCGCGCCGCAGGACAAGCCGTGCTCGAACCGCACCGGCACCCTGACCCTGGAGCGGACCGCACCCACCACGATCACCTGGACCTACACGCCACCCGGCACAGCGACGGGCGGGACGGTGCGTTTGTCCGTGCGCGTCGACGGCCACCTCGCCGGCCCCACCTCGAACCGCGAACCGACCGGCACGCTGACCGACCTACCCATCCATCCCGTCGCTGTCCACGTTGAGGGCACCGGACCCGCCGGACGGGTCTACCTGACCTGCACCGGCTGACCATCCGCACTTGGACCGCGCTCTCCACGGCGGTCGTCCGCACCACGTCCCCTGTACATGTAGTTGTGAAAGGTAGAACGTGATCACCCCGAACACCACCCTGAAGCGGTGGATTATCGCCGGCGCGCTGACCGTCGGCATCGCTGTCCTGGCCGCGTCGCTCGGCCCAGCACTTCTGAGCGGCCCCGAACTGTCCAAGCCCACACCGGGTGGGCCGTGGGAAGCCGCCGGCGTCCACCGGATGCGAACCACCACCACTTCCGCAGCCGTGCTGGTCGTGGCGACCTCACGGCAGGACGTGATCGACGCCGACGGCGCGACCCGGTTCACACGCCGGCTCGGCAAGATCGCCTGGCGGTCCGGAGACGGCAGCCGGGAAATTACGGTGTCGGTCACGTTCGAGGGCGCGAGCCGAGAACTGCATCCCACGGTCCGGTGGACGGCCGCCCAAGCGCTCGCAGCCTGGGGCCCGGCCCGAGGAGGACGGATGCCGGCCGACCCCGCTGGGACGTACGCGCACCCGCCGGACCCGATGGCGCGCGAGGCGGCGGCTCAGTGGCTGTGGGCCGTTGCCCTCGACGCCGCCGAACGGGTCGCCCCCGGCAAGGTCGATCCGAAGCCTGCGGTGATCCCGGTCGGGGTAGGGATCTGTGGTCGTGAGACCCCCGAGGACACGCCGATCACAAGGGCGCAGAACACGCCGATCAAGGTCACCGTCACCGGCGACCCGGAGCGCCTGCTACCCGACATCGCCGACGGCTGGGCACGGCTCGGGCTCACCAACGACGACAACCTCGACACCGGCATGAACCTGGTCACGGCCCGGTGGGCGGACCGGTGGGACCTTGGCGGGATCACAGCCCAAGCCGCAGAACACACGATCTGGCTGATGCCCACCACCGGCTGCCCGCACCCGGCCCCACCCCGGTGAGCAACACCATGGTCGATCTGCACTCCTTAGCCCTGACTGTGTTCGACCCCTGTCGGGTCTGCGAATGAGCGTCCGTAGGTCGATGTTCGCGGCGACCCCCGACGTCTCCGGCGTTCTCGCGCTGGCCGAAGACGTGGTAGCCGGCACGGTGCCGCTAGCCGGGTCGTGGTGGTGGACACCGGCCAGCCCGGATCCGACGGTGCGCCTCGGGTGGGCGTGGAGCCTGGCCCGGGTGCCCGGGGTCGCCGTCGCCCTCGCATACGCCGCCCCTATCAGGCCGGGGCTGTTAGTCCGCGCCGCGCGGATCGGTGAAGGCCGCCGTCGGAGCTGGGCGTTGCCGAGCGCGCCGATCCTCGCCGCCGGTCACGCCCCGGCGGCGCCGCCGGGGATGATCCGCGTGCCGCACCTCGCGGGCAGCCAGGTTCTGTGGGAAATCGTGCCCGAGCAATCCGCCGAACGGCTCCTCGGGCACCCAGTGCCCGACACCGACGTCCGCCGACACGTCGAACGCGACCTCGACCGGATCCTGACCCTGGTCCGGGCACTTGCCGCCGGTCGGCTGCCGGACGGCATCACTGACCCACTGCTGTCCGGCTGGGCGGACAACCGTCTATCGCTAGACATCGGGGTGATCTACCGGCACTGGTCCCGCATCCACGCCGCCCTCCCACCGGAACGGCAGTTGGGAGCCGAACGGCGACGCCGTGTAAGGCCGGTGAGGTCCCGGGCTGTGCTACAACTGGTTCGCCCCTGCTGAGGCCGGTCGCGCAGCAGGTCGACGTGTCCCCGGTCGACACCAAGGCCATCTTGGCGACGAACCCAACCCCCTACATTCCCGCCACCTGCGGCGACTTATCCACATGCCGCAAGTTATCCACAGGCAACTGCGCAGCCTGTGGACGGTCGGGGAGAGTGGCGGCGGGGCAGGTCACCTTCGACCGCCGGCCACGGCCACGCGCTGGTGGGGTGGTGCCGCAGGAAGACCACCCGGACGCCGAGCGCGTCCCTGGCGGCGCTGGCTCGGACGCCAGCCAGCGCCGCCAGCACCCGGGCCAATTTCAACCGGTCGGAGGCTGATCCAGGGCACTTCTCGTCGCCGGTATTCTGGGCCTATTCGGGATTCTGGGGTTGGTTGAACGTGCCGTCCAACTGACTAGCCAAATCGTCAAGAACCCCGAATATCTCGTCGTAGGTTCGGACGTCGACGTTGAGAAGGTTCTGCCGGTACATCTCAAACGACTGGCGCTTCTCCTCCGTGTCGAGACTTGCAGTGTTGCCGACGATCACCAGCTGCCTGGGCGCGTGGCCCTGTAGACCAGGTGTCTCCTGCTGGAGGGCATGAAGGTTTGTTAACAGCCGGTGGCGCCCCACGATAGCCTGCATCACTGCCCCGGTCAGGTCATGCGAGGGCACGTGCACGCCGTTCCGATACCGTGGACCCATTAGGTCAGTGCAGGGTGTCTTGATCTCCACGAGGGTGCAGTTGCCCCGATGTTGGGCCACGAAGTCCAAGACTGTACCGCCTCGATTTCCCAGTCCCTTGCCCCCTAGGTAGGACTTGTTGTGGAGGACAAAGGGGCCAGCGCTGACGAATGGCGCTAGCAGGGCAGGGTTGCTTCTGAAGAGTCGGTTCCAGAATTCTTCCTCGGCGTTCTTTGAGTGCTCTTCCCAGAGTGCGACGGCGCTACGGAACAAGCTGGCCGGCCGATCAGCTCCAGGCAGGATTAACGGCTCGGGCTCGGGCTCCGGCTCGGGCTCCGGCTCGCGCTCGGGCTCCGGATCGGGCAAGTCCCGCTCGGACTCAAGGGCCTCCTGTCGGGCCGCGTTGAGGAGGTTTTTCAGATGCTGTGCGGAATACGTGATCGGGTTTTGGTCGATCAGCCTGTGATGGTTCGTGCAGATCAGCAGCAGGTTTCCTGGATCATTCCTGTCTGCTGCCGGGTCGTACCTCGGTCCGCTTGGGTTGGCTGCATGGATATGCGCCACTTCGAGGTTGACAAAGCCTTCCCGGACCAAAGGAACATCGCACCCTGGGAAGACGCATCTACTCTGGCCGGATGGCTGTCTCGGCGGGTTGAGGCTCATGACCTAGACATACACGACTGCCGAAGTGAGCCACGTCGTGGGATGCCTGGAGCGGAAAGGCTCCGGGAGTCCAGGGTCACTCGACAAAGGACGGCTGCGTCAGATGACCGAGGCGCCCACCGCTGTCGGCACCCAACGTCCGGACGTTGACGCACTACAGAAGCGTAAGGTCCGCCCACCGCCGGCATCGCAGGCCGACTCAGTCTCGCCGGCGAGGTCCCGTGACCACTGGCCAGCCACGGCCGCGGTGCAGGTCGGGCTGGTACGGATCGCAGGCACGGGCCGCCCGGTGCGCGGCATCCAATCGTGCACCGGGCTGTCGCCGCCGTCAGGTCCCTGTTACTCAGGCGACCATGACGTGCAGTGCGCCAGCCACGGTGATGAACACCGCGACCGCAGCCGGGGGACCTCCTACGGCTGCCATGGGTACCGCAGCCATCGCGGCCACGACCAAGATCACTGCCCATCGCAGTGGCAGCCGCCCCGGGGGTTCCTCCGGGCTCGGGCCGGGGCCCCTTTTTCCTCCGCGTACGCTGGGCATTGGCGTACCTCCAGTTCTGTAGCCCGACAAGAGAGGCGCCTAGTTGAGTCGGCTCCCGGGGTGCATCCGGGGGCCGCTCGCACGTGGGAGCGGACTAGACCGGCCCGGCATCGGGGCGGCCTTCAGTCGTTTGAGGCTCAGCTGTGGTGGCCCGCTCGTTGAACCGCTCACGGGCGGCTTGCTTCGATACGCCTAGCACCATGGATATCCGGCCCCAGCTACGGCCCGCCGCACGGGCTGCGGACACGGCCTCGCGGAGGCGTTCCTGACCTGCGGCGATCTCTGCTACGGCTTGGGCGATGTGACGTAGGTCGGTGGTGTCCTCGGCCTCGTCCGTGTTGGGGTCGAGGGAGTCGAGCCATGCTTCCGCGTCGGCTGCGGCTCTCGCGAGTTCCTCGGGGGTTCTGGGCATGGTGTTCGCCTCTTCAGATAGTCGTAGAACCTTGCTCGAAGCGGCATGGCGAGGATGGCTACTGGGTCGTCGTCGGGGTCGAGGACGACGATTCGAGAAACCGTCCGGTGAGACCTCGTGGCGTATGTCTTCGTCGGCAATCCCGTGCTGCGTGCGCTGTCCGCAATTGCCACGCCGTCAAGGTACCTTGTCGAATCCCAATGTCGTCAAGGTACCTTGTCGCGGCCCGCAAAGTCCACGCGAGTTTCCCCCCCGAGACCCAAACGCGGCCACGACCAAGATCACTGCCATCGCACCGGTACTGCCGATCCGCGTCGCTTCCTGCGCATTCGAGCCTGGCTGTCCGAACGACGGCCATGTAGTTATCGCAGGTCACGGGCGTGATCGCTGGATTCGGGGCACGCTGTGAAGATGCCTCGCGTCTGGAAAGGATCCATCAGCTTCGGGCTGGTGGCCATTCCTGTCGTCGGCCACACCGTTGTCGAGGATCGCGACGTGCGCTTCCATCAGGTCCACCGCGACGACGGAGGCCGGGTGCGGCAACGCAAGGTTTGCGAGGTTGACGGGCAGCAGGTCGAGTCCGAGGACATTGTGAAGGGCTTCGACATCGGCGGCGGTGAGATCGTCATGCTGACCGATGAGGATTTTGAAGGGTTGCCGCTGGCGACCGCGCACGTGATCGACGTGCACGCCTTCGTGCCTACAGGCCAGATCGACCCTACGATGTACGACAAGCCGTACTACCTGGAGCCGCAGGGCGCAGGGGCGCTCAAGGCATATGCGTTGATGCGCGACGCACTTCGCGACAGTAGCCTCGTCGGCATCGCCAAAGTAGCGATCAGATCGAAGGAACAGCTCGCCGCGATCCGCGTGTACGACCGCGTCATCGTCCTTTCGACGCTGCTGTGGCCAGACGAAGTCCGCCAGCCGCCGGGAACATTCATAGAGACGGACGCCGACCAGGCCCACGGCAACGAGCTCACCATGGCCGTCCAGCTCATCGAGTCACGCAGCCAGGACTGGGATCCCCTGGACCCAAGGTTCCACGACGACTACAGGGCAGCCGTACAGGCCGTCATCGAAGCGAAGGTGTCCGGCAAGAACGTCATCGAGGCACCCAGGCCAGCCAGCGAAACCAACGCCGGCGCGGCCCTGGACCTGATGGAGGCGCTACGAGCCTCTGTAGCCGAAGCCCGGCGAGGCCATGCTGAACCCGAGCCGCCGAAGAAGACAGCCAAGCGGGTGTTGAAGTCGGTACCCGCGCACCCGGATGCCGAGCCCGAACCGCCGAAGGTCGCGAAGAAGACGACGGCCAAGGCGACCATGGCGAAGAAGGCTGCGGCCAAAAAGCCCCGCAAGACGGCATGAGGTCATCCAATGGCGCAGAACGAGACCTTCTTCGCCACCGTAGCCCAGGTCATGCCGGCTTTGCTCATAGCGATCTTGATCGAGGCCACATCACTGCTGCGCGCGGTCTCTGAGTACGCGACCCGGATGTGGGCCGTGTGCGCGGCGCTCTCGGGTTTGGTCACGACGTACGTGTTGGTCGTGGTCATGTTCTTCGTAGGCGAGGGATTGTCCCTCCTGGTGCTGTTCGTTCCCGGCTTGGGGGACAGGCTTGGCTCCACGGCGAGCGTCATCGTGTGGGCCAGTCTGACCGTGCTTACATTGGTTGCTTTCGGGCTCGCGGGTTTGTGGTATCTCATCTGGACACGCGTCGTCTACGAGCGCATCGTCAAACGGCAGCGCGAGCGCATCGCCAACCGTCAGCAGGCCGCGGCGCTTGACAGGCTGACATTTCTCCGTAGTGAACATGTCCGTCGGGTCGCCAGGCGGGCCTTCCGGTATAGCGCGCTCAAGGACTCGGGAGCTGCTTCCCTGAGGGTGAAGTGGGCGTACCGCCGGTTCGTCAAAGCGGTCATCAAGGCGTGGCCGTACACCGGAGAACCGGAGTTCATGCTCGACGTGCAGAAGCTCCTGGCGTTCCCGGACGAGTTGAAGCGTCGAATGCGGCTACCCACTGCGGTTCTCACGCCGGATGGAAGCTAGGTCCCCGCCGTGGTGGACGAGTACGCCGTCGTGGACCGCGAGGAATCTGCGGGCTTCCACCGGCAGGTCGAGGGGGCCCGGCTAAGTGGCGGCCGGTAGTTAACGCGGCGACCAGGTCGGCGCGCAGGTTCTCACCCAGGCGAGCGGCAGGAACGAGGCCGTGGTCCGAGTGACGGCAAACCCCGCACCTAAATCCCGGTCACCTGCGGTGACTTATCCACACGCCGCAAGTTATCCACGGTAAGAATGGAGCTCCCGGCGGGGGCTGACCCGAAACTGTCCACTGGCGTCCCGTTCAGGTGGCTGCTTTGGGCCTGACCTGTCGCCCCCGCCGGGCCCACGCGCGGTGGTGGAATGACCTAATAGGAGCCTGGCCGATGGCCTCTTTACCGTGCTGTCCCCGCCGCCGTCGTGTGGATTGACCTGCCGTTTCCCCATCGGAAGGCTTCCACTCCCTGATGATCGACACCTGTGCCGCCGAAGTGATCGGCGGCGTCGACACCCACGCCGATACCCACACGGCCGCCGCCCTGGACCAGCTCGGTCGTCTCCTCGGGACCGCGCAGTTCCCGACGACGCCGGCCGGCTACATGGACCTGCTGGGCTGGTTGAGCCAGTACGGTCCGGTCAGCTCGATCGGTGTCGAGGGCACCGGCAGCTACGGCGCCGGCCTGGCCCGCTTTCTGCGCCTTCAGGGTGTGACCGTCATAGAGGTGGACCGGCCCAACCGGCGGATGCGCCGCAGGCTCGGCAAATCTGACCCGGTCGACGCCGAGGCCGCGGCCAGGGCGGTGCTGTCAGGTATCGCCGAGGGCGTCCCGAAGTCCAGGGACGGGCGGGTCGAGGCGATCAGGGTCATCCGAACCGTCCGGGCTACGGCGGTCAAGTCCCGCACTGCGGCGTTGAACGCACTGGTCAGCATGATCCGTAGCGCTCCGGACCAGCTGCGCGAGCAGCTCGACGGGATGACGCACTTCCGGACCGTCCAGGCGGCCACTCGCCTGCGGCCGGGCTGCGACCTGGTCGACCCGATCGCTTGCACGAAGATCGCCCTGCGGCGGCTGGCCCGCCGCGTTCAGCACCTCGACGCCGAGATCAAGGAAGCCGAGCTGGAGCTGAAACTCATGGTCGCCGAGGTCGCCCCGGACCTGCTCGCCCGGCCCGGTATCGGTCCCAACGTCGCCGCCCAATTGCTGGTCACCGCCGGCGACAACCCCGAGCGGATCCGCAACGAACGCGCGTTCGCGATGCTCTGCGGCGTCGCGCCGATCGCGGCGAGCTCCGGGCGCACCGACCGGCACCGACTCAACCGGGGCGGTGACAGGGGAGCGAACTTCGTCCTGCACATCGTCGCCCTGAACAGGCTCAAGTACGACGAACGCACCCGCGCCTACGCTGAGCGCCGCAAGGCCGAGGGCCTGAGTCATCTGGACGTCATGCGCTGTCTCAAGCGCTACATCGCCCGGGAGGTCTTCGCCCTCCTGCGCCCCGCACTCGCCGTCCGCAACACGGTCCCGCTACCCCTGACCAGCACCGACAACCAGCCTGACCAGCCTCAACTGGTCCCGGTCACGTCCCTGACCCTGGCGGCCTGACAGTGCTCCAGCGCGAACCTGGAAATTCCCGGAGAGCGCGTCAACGAAGTTCGCCCCGCGCGAACGCGGGGCGAACGACGGTTCCCGCCCCCCAGAGGGAACGACGCGGGAGGACCCTCCCCGACCAGAGCCAGACCCTCACGGCTCACAACCCCAACGAGCCGTCCCGCCGGACGGCAACGGCCGGCGGCAAGTATCCGACACTCGCACCGCCACGGCGAGCGTCGTCACGAATACCGGCCAGCGGCGTCCATCCTGGTGACGACGTCAGTTCACCGCCTAGGAGTCATCACCGTGACCGGACCCGCCGAGCCCACAGGAATCGACCTACTCCTCGCCGACATCGACGCGGCCTGGACCGAAGCAGACACCCACCGCGCCGCCCGCCGCGACCGAACCGGCCCCCGCCCGCAGACGCCCGCAGACGCGCCCGCCGCCGAATCTGTCACCCGATGAGACTCCTACCCGAACCCTCGGACCAGGCCGCCTGGACCCAGCTCAAAGCCCTCGCACGCGCCGTCCTCGACGAACACCACCGCGCCGAAGACACCGCCCACTGCGTCAGCTGCCACACCATATGGCCATGCCAAGCCGCCGACCTCGCCGACTTCACCCTGACCACCACACCCCACACCTAACCCAGCAAGATCATTCGGCCAGGACCCAACCCGGCGAACAACGCCGACACCCGCACCTGCAAGATCCTCACCTCCCTGCTCATCCACTGCTGGTAGCCAGCTCCAACGGGACGCCAGGGGCCGCCCGTAGATCCACAGGCGGCCCCCGGCGTCACCGGCAAGTTGAGTCACTGCGGCTTGACGATGCATAGGAGCGTCAGGTCCGCCTGGCGCCGCCCCCGGAGCAGGGAGACTCGGTCTCGCCCGCGAGGTCACGTGACCACCGGCCGGCCACAGCCGGGGCGCAGGTGGGGCCGGTACGGCACGCAGGCCACGGGCGGCCCGGTGCACGGCATCCAGTCGTGCACCGGGCTGTTGGCCGCCAGATCCCAGCTACTCCGGCGACCATGACGTGCAGTGCAGCAGCCACGGTGGTCAACACCGCGACGGCATTTGGGCGGCCTCATGCGGCTGGCATGGTTACCCCAGCAACGCAGCCACAGCCAAGATCACTGCCTTAGCGGGGGTAGCCGACCCGGGGGTTCCTCGGTGCGCGGGACAGGCACCTTTCGCTTCTTGGCCTATCGAATGTTGCTGTTGACCAGCGGAATTGCGACACCAGGATTGCTATGTGATGTAAGTCACCCATCATCTAGGTGATGCAGGTCACACAGCAGCGTGTGGGCGTTCCGAACCTCGCCAGTGGGCCCACTTTGGGCCCACTTTCTGTAGCCCAAAGCACATTCGAGTAGACGCGAGTAGGTAAGAGTATTGGCGTTCTTCCTGGTCAGGAGCTCAAAGTGGCTTGTTGTTGATTGATTTGCTTAGCGCTGCGGCTTTGGGGTTCGAGTCCCTGGCGGCGCACAGCAACGAACTGGCCAGACACTCCGGTGTCTGGCCAGTTTTTGTTTGGCCGGGTCACCTCAACCGCGCGCCCCACAATTTCTGAACAAATGGGCATCCACTTGTACCCGGCGGCGGGTTGTTCGGTGCTCTCGACCCCCGTTAACCTGCGGCGATTCTAGTAATTCTATTCGTCACGGGGAATGTCTTGCGTACTTTACGCACAATCATGGTAATTGCCGGAGTCAGTGCCGGCATGCTGCTCACGGCCGGTCCGGCGCTCGCCGCACCGCCCGCGGCGCCGTACAACTTCCTGAGCATCGACGAGGCCGGTCGCAACGTCGTCACGAGCCGTAACAACGAGACGACGGTCTCCAACGGCGTGTCGGTGCAGCCTGTCAACGGCGGCATCACCCACGTCAGCGTCACCCCGCCGAGCGGGCAGAAGTTCTACGTCGGGACCTACGAGACGCTGCACGACAGCGATGCCACCCGGGCCGGCCTGGACGTCGTCCAGCACGAATGGGGCTGTGGCCCGGCCACGGCGGGCACGCTGAACATCCGCGAGGTGAAGTACGACACGGAAGGGCGTCTCAGCGCCATCGCGGCGTCCTACTTCTACGACTGCCGGGGCGGCATGGCCGGCGAGGTGCGGTGGAACTCGACCGTCGGCTACCAGGCGACCTCGACCTCCGTCAGCGACCTGACCTGGGGCAGTACCGAGATCGGCCAGGTCTCCCCGTCGAAGCGGATCACCGTCACCGGCCAGGGCCCGCAGCCGACCCACTTCGGCGCGTCCGCGGTGACCGGGGCGCAGGAGCCCAGCTTCCGGATCACGGCCGACGACTGCAAGGGCCGCGACCTCGGGTACGGCGAGACCTGCTTCGTCGAGGTCGCGTTCAAGCCGAAGGCCAAGGGGCCGGCCGACGCGACCGTCGAACTCACGAACGACACCCAGGCCGGGCGGATCGCCGTCAGCCTCCAGGGTGAGGGCTTCGTGCCGGCCAAGGGCACCTACTACCCGGTGAACCCGACCCGGATCCTCGACACCCGCAACGGCGGCGGCGCGTACGGGCCGTACTCGGTGCACAACCTGCAGGTCACCGGACAGGCCGGGCTGCCGGCCAGCGGGGTCTCCGCCGTGGTCGCGAACCTCACCGTCGTGGACCCGTCGGCGCCGAGCTACATCACCGCGTACCCGAAAGGCATCGCCCGGCCGTTGGTGTCCAGCCTGAACTTCGCGGCCGGCTGGACCGGGGCCAACTCGGTCACGGTCCCGGTGGGCGCCGACGGTCAGATCTCGCTGTACCAGCACGAGGGCCAGGCGCACGTGCTGGTGGACGTGGTCGGCTACTACGCCGCGTCCAACGAGGTGCTCGCCACCAAGGGCCTCGGCAGCGAGTACTTCCCGGTGAAGGTCGAACGGCTGCTCGACTCGCGGGACGACTTCAAGCGCCCGGTTCCGGGCGGCTACCAGGTCGCCATCCCGGTCGCCTACACCGGCCTGACCGAGAACATCACCGCCCTGGCGCTGAGCATCACGGCCGTCGACCCGACCGGCCCGGGCTACTTCACCGCCTGGTCCGGGGACGGTCCGCGCCCGCAGACGTCCACCCTGAACTTCGCGCCGTACCGCACCGTGCCGAACATGGCGATCGTGCCGACGTCGAAGTGCATGCCCCGGCCGTCCTGCTCGCCGAACACCTCGGTCACCGTGTACAACCACTACGGCTCCGACACCCACATGATCGTCGACATCGTCGGGATCTACGTGAACGGCGCTCTGGAGCGCGGGCTGCGGTTCAACCCGGTGCAGCCCGTCCGGATCACCGACACCCGCGACGGTCTCGGCGCCGGACAGCTCGAGCCGCAGTCCACCACCGTGATCCAGGCGCCGCCGTCGGTCGCCGGTGACGACACCATCGCCCTGTCGGCGAACGTCACGGCGGTGAGCTCGACCGAGTCGACGTTCCTGACCCTGTGGCCGGCGCTGAACGGCAACCCGCCCCGGCCGACCGCCAGCAACCTCAACCCGGCCGCCGGCCAGACGGTCGCCGTCGCCACCATCACCGAGATCGGCCCGGGAAACAGGTTCAACGTCTACCACCACGTCGGGCGGTCCCACCTGCTCGTCGACGTGAACGGGACCTTCGAGATCCCGTGGTACAAGGCGCTGGCCGCCGACGACCGGGCGGGGCTGCGGTCGTTGTCGCCGGTGCCGGGGCGGGTGTCGCCGGCCCTGTCCGCCGACAGGCTGCCGCCGACGCTCGCCGCCAGCTAGCTGGAACCGTGCGCAGCCGGGGAACCCTAGGGTTCCCCGGCTGTTTCGTGCGGGCTCCACGCCGGTCGGCCCCCGGGGCGGCGCGGCCCGGTCTCACATCGGCTGCGGGTTGAGCAGCTGGTACAGGGCGTGGTCCTGCCACCGCCCGGCGATCCTCAGATACTCCGGCGCGACCCCGAACCGCGTGAACCCGTTGCGTTCCAGCACCCGCTGCGAGCCGCCGTTGTGCAGCAGGGTGCCGGCCTGGATCCGGTGCAGCCCCAGCTCCTCGAACGCCACCCGGATCATCCCCCGGACGGCCGCGCTGGCGACGCCCCGCCCGGTCTCGGTGGCGGCCACCCAGTAGCCGAGGCTGCACCACTGGCACGGGCCGCGCAGGATCTCGTTGAGCGTGATCCGGCCGACGATCCGGTCGTCGTCGAGGATGACGTGCGGGAGGGTGCGGCCCTCCGCGTCGCGTTCGAGTGCGGCCCGCACCTCGGTGGTCACGCCCTCGACCGTGTAGTAGTCGGCGTCGCGGGTCGGCTCCCACGGGGCGAGGAACTCCCGGTTGGCGTTGATCAGGTCGACCAGGGCGGGGATGTCGTCGAGGGTGACGAGGCGGGTGGTGACGGTCATCCCGCAACGATCGCATCCCGGCGGCGGTGGCCGTAGGCCCGTTTCCCGGCTCGGGGACGGCGCCCGGCCCCGGCCCCCGTGGCGGGACCGGGGCCGAGGCCTGGGCGGGTCAGACGCGCCCGGTCAGACGCGTGCCCACAGTGCCGGCACGTTCGGCGGCTCCCAGCCGACCATCGCGGTGTGCCCCTGCAGGCACCGGTACCCGGCGCCGCCGTAGGTGACCTGGGCGCCGGCCGCGTACGCCGTCCCGGCCTTCCACGTCCCCTGCGGCGGCGCGCTCGTCGGCGGCCGGGTGGTGGGGGGATTGCTGGTCGGGGGTCGGGTGGTCGGGGGGTTGCTCGTCGGCGGCCGGGTGGTCGGCGGGGTCTGGGTGACGTTGAGCAGGAAGTCGAACGTCGCGTTCTTGGCGTTGCCGACCTGGGTGACGTTCATCAGCAGTAC
>NZ_JBFAZP010000008.1:0-154622 GCF_040681875.1 Longispora sp. NPDC051575
TGCGGAAGGCACGCACCGATCAATCCGTATCGATACGGGTTAAATGGGGGTGCCGGGGGTGCGGGGAGTAGTTGCCGTAGCCGGAAACGCCTGGTGGCGACCCTTAGCCCTCCCAGATCTCGATGTCGGCGAACCCGACCCGGCTGACCGGTACCGGCTCCGCCTCGGTCTGGAACAGGCCCAGGATCACCCGGCCCTCGGTGAACGTGCTGGACGTGTAGCTGCCGACCTCCACGCCGTCCCGGAAGAACCGCAGCGACGAGCCCTTGGTGACGATCCCGATCCGGGCCTTCGTGCCGGGGGCGAGCGGGCTGGTCAGCGGGTAGCCGCGCATCACGTTGACGGAGCTGCCCTCGGGCTTGCCGTGCGTCACGAGCTGCACCTTGTCCTGGCAGACCCGCAGCGCGTACCCGGACTCGTTGCTGAACCGGAACCACAGGCCCGCGCAGCTGCCCGGCTCCAGGATCGTCACGTCCACGAACACGCTGACGTTGGCGATCGTGTAGTCGGACCGGCCGAGGCAGCGGTAGGAGCCCGGCGCGCGGCGTTCGGCGACGAGCATGCCGTCCCTCAGGGTGCAGGTGGCCTTGAGGGTGGCGGTCTCGTCCCGGGACTTCCAGGGGCCCTCCGCGCTGAGCGGGTCCCGGAGGAACAGGGTCGCGCCGGCGGGGACCGGGCCGGACGGGGTCGCCGACGGGCCGGGGGTGCCGGAGACGTCGGACACGGCCGTCGGGCCGCCCTTGGGCAGGTCGATCACGCCGGTGATGACGCCGACGACGGCGGCCGCCAGGACCAGCATGGACAGGGCGAGAATGCCGCGGAGTACGAGGTTGAGGCCGCCGCCGCCCCGGGGGGACGGTGCGGAGAGGTTCGGCGCCGGTCGGGTGGGTTCCGGAGCGGCCGGCTTCACCCGGGTGGTGTCCGAGTCGGAGACGGCACCGGGAAGGCCGGCCCCGCCCCGTGCCCCCTCGCCCGCGGTGCCCGACCCCGAAGCGCCCCCGCCGCCGACCGTGTCCGACACCGACACGCCCCCGGTCACCGGGTCCTGCACGATCAGCTTCTCCAGGTTCAGCGCCCGGGTCGGCCCGCCCGCCAGCAGCCGGTCGACCAGCTGCCGCGCCGTCGGCCGGTCCTTCGGCTCCTTCGCCAGGGCGTCCTCGACGAGGTCGCGCAACGGCCCGGAGAGCCCGGCCAGGTCCGGTGCCTGGGTCATGATCATCGCGACGGTACCGGGCATCGAGTCGCCCGCGAACGGCAACCGCCCGGTGCCGGCGTACGCGACCACGGCCCCCCACGCGAACACGTCCGCCGCCTGGGTGACCCCGCCGCCCTCCGGCCCGAACCGCTCCGGCGCCATGTACGACACGCTCCCGACCACCTGGTCCGGCCGGGTCAGGCTCTGGGTGACGTCGACCGCGCGGGCGATCCCGAAGTCGATCACCTTGGGACTGCCCGGGGCGAGCAGCACGTTGCCGGGCTTGAGGTCGCGGTGGATGACGCCCGCGCCGTGGATCGCGGTGAGCGCGGTGGCCACCCCGATCGCGAGTCCGTGCAGGTTGGACGGGGTGAGCGGGCCGTGTTCGCCGATGACGGCGGCGAGGCTGGGCCCGGCCACGTACTCCACGACCAGGTAGGGGGTGTCGTGGTCGGGGTCGGCGTCGAGGACCTCGGCGGTGCAGAACGGCGGCACCTGGCGGGCCCGGGCGACCTCCAAGCTGAACCGGCGGCGGAACTCGGGCTCACGGGCCAGGTCGGCGCGGATCACCTTGAGGGCGACGGGCCGGCCCTCCGGCGGCTGGGCGAGGAACACGCTGCCCATGCCGCCCTCGCCGAGCCGGCCGACGATCCGGTACGGGCCGAGCTGCTCCGGGTCCCCCGACCGCAGCGGCTGCGCGTTACCCGCCATGGATCCTCACTCTCGCTCACCTGTCCGCACGTTCAGGTGCACATCCTGCACCCCGTCACCACCGAGCACCAACGCCGATGCCGGCGTCGCCCCGCCCCGGTGTTCCAGCACCTCGACCCGTCCGGCCCGGCGGGCGACCAGGTCGGTCAGGACCCGGCAGCCGAGCGCGGTCACGAGTGCCGACGTTCGGCGGGAGACCCGGCCCGGGACCTGGACGGCCAGCTCCACCGACCGGGCCGCCGCGAGCGCGGTCCCGACCCGCAGCGCGGCCTCGCCGTCGGCCCCGTCGGCGACCCTGACCAGCACGGACGACCAGTCCTCCGGCGGCACCGCCGTGACGGTCACGACGAGTCCGGCCCCGGGAAAGCGCGCGCGGGCGTCCCCGCCCGGGGTGGTGGGCGCGACGTTCGCGTCCCGATCCGCACCGCCGGGCACCAGCACGATGTCCGGGCCGATCGCGGCCACCTGTTCCGCCAGGTCGCGGCCCGGATCCGCGCTGAACCGGGCCAGCACCGGCACGGTGAGCCCCCGGTCCCGCACCGGACCGGCCAGCGCCTCCAGTTCACCCATCGCCCGGGTCATGTCCAGCAGTTCCCCGGACAGCCCGGCGCCGACCTCGACCGGGGCGCGGTAGGGCACGAGCCGGCTCAGGACGACCTCCGCCGGGGGGTGCGCCGAGGCCAGGTCGGCGGCGAGGGCGACGACGGCGGGATGACCGTGGGCGACCAGTACCCGATAGTTCTCGGTTTCGCCCAGGGCGGCCCGCTCGGCGGTGGCGATGTCGCGGTCGACCTGCCGGCGCGGGTAGATCCAGCTCAGCAGCGGGCCGGCCATCACGGTCGTGACCAGGGCCATCACGACCATCATCGAGAACAGCGACCCGTCGAGCAGGCCGAGTTGCAGCCCCACGGTCAGGATGATGATCTCGGTGAGGCCCCGGGTGTTCATCAGCGCGGCGAGCGCCCCGGCCTGCCGGGCGGGCACCTTCTGGGTCCGGGCCCCGACGTAGGCGCCGAGGAACTTGCCGCTGATCGCCACGACGAGGATCAGGCCGAGTTCGAGCAGGCCGCGCAGGTCCATGGTGGACAGGTCGACCTTCATGCCGGACAGCACGAAGAACGCGGGCAGCAGCAGGAGCACGCTGACCTGTTCGAGGCGTTCGAGGATCTCGTGCCGCAGGGCCTCGGCGCCGGCCCGGGGCATCACGGCCCCGAAGAGAAAAGCCCCGAAGATCGCGTGCACTCCGAGGTACTCCGTCACGAAGCACGACAGCAGCAGCCCCACCAGGATCACGCCCAGCACGTCCGGGGTGAGCCGCCCGGCCCGGTCCCGGGCGGCCGCGAGCCGACGCAGCAGGGGCCGGACCCCGAAGAACATCACCAGGGTGTACGGCACGGCCAGCAGGATCCGCCAGTCCGTGGCCCCCGCCCCGGCGAAGGTGACGATGAACGCGAGCCCGGTCCACGCGACCACGTCGTCCACGGCCGCCGACGCCAGTGCGAGTCCGCCGACCTCGGTGCGTTGCATGCCCCGGTCGGTGAGGATCCGGGCGAGCACCGGGAACGCCGTCACGGACATCGCGGCCCCGATGAACAGGGCGAACGGCCACACCCGGGTCACGTCGTGGTTCCCGGCGAGCCAGAAGGCCAGCCCCGTGCCGAGCCCGAACGGTAGCAGGATCGAGCCGATCGACACGGAGGCGGCGACCCGTTTGCGGCCCTGGACCAGGGCGGTGTCCAGTTCGTACCCGACGATGAACATGAACAGGACGAGCCCGACGTTGGCGAGCCCGGACAGCGCGGGCCGGATGTCGGTGGGCAGCAGGTGGTCGGTGACGACGGTCCCGAACAGGGTGGGGCCGATCAGGACCCCGGCGAAGATCTCGCCGATCACGGGCGGCTGCCCGATCCGTTTCGCGAGCGCGCCGAGGACCCGGGCGAGGGCGATGACCGCGGCCAGGGCGAGGAGGAGCTGACCGACCTGGTGCGCGGTCACGACAGCGCGTCGATCCGGTCGGCGAGCGCCTCGGCGTCCGGCCGGCCGTCGACCGGCCCCAGGCACGCCCTGACCAGCGCCGCGACCGCACCGGGCAGCGCGGGGGACACGACCGGCTCCGTGGACAGGATCCGGCGCAGCACGAACAGCCCGTCGTCGGCCGGCAGCTCGCCGTAGAGCCCGACCCCGGCGACGGCCCGGTGCAGCACCACGCCCAGGGAGTACACGTCGCTCGCCGGCCGGGGCGGCTCCCCGCCCAGCACGGCCGGGTCGGTGTACTCCGCCGAGGCCATCGACCCCATCCCGGTCAGCGTCACCCCGGCCGTGAACACGTGCGACAGCCCGAGGTCGGACAGCTTCGCGCCCCCGGCGTGCAGCAGCACGTTGGCCGGCTTGATGTCGCGGTGCACGATCCCGGCCCGGTGCAGGGCTCCGGCGGCCCGGGCGGCGTGCGCGACGGCCCGGGGCGCGTCGGCCGGTGCGACCGGGTCGGCGAGCGTGCCCCCGTCGAGGTACTCCGTCGCGTAGTAGAAGATCCCGTCCTGCTGCCCCGCGTCGTACGGCGCCACCAGGTACGGCGACCGCACCGCCGCGAACGCCGTCAGCTCCCGGGTCGCCCGGCGGAACGTGGCCGTCGTGGACTCCCCGGCCAGCACCTTGACGGCGACGTGCTCGGCGTCGACGGGCAGCCGGGCGGGGGTCAGCGCCAGGTGGTAGTGCCCGTGGTTGCCGGAGCCCAGGGGCCGGACGAACGTGTAGTCGGCGATGCCGCGCATCGGTCAGTTCCCTTCGCGGTGCGACTCGTAGCGCACCCAGCGCTCGCCGACCGTGATCCGCGTGCCGGGCCGCAGGACGATCGGTTCGCCGGGGACCGCCCGGAACGGTGCGGAGCCGGGCAGCGTGACGTACGTGCCGTTGGCCGAGGCCAGGTCGACGACGTGCACGGCCCAGCCGACGAGGCTGATCCGGCAGTGCTGCCGGGACATGGAGCCGTCGGGGTCGAGGAGCCGCAGCGGCCGGGCGGTGCCGGCGGCCACGAAGGGGTGGCGTTCCGGGTTGCGGCCGAGCACGTAGTCGGCGTCCAGGCGGTACGTCGCGCCGTCGTCGCACAGCAGCAGCCCGAGCGGAGGCCGGGGGCCGAGCCGGGTGACGAGGGTGCCCTGGACCATGCCGATGCCGCAGAGGTGGCAGTACCGGGCGGAGGGGTCGTTGAAGTGGTCGTTCTTGCAGCCCACGCCCTCGACGAGCGCCCGGTCGTCGTCGACCTCCGTGACGGTCTCCACCGGCGGGGCGTGCCCGGGGACGAGGAGCACGGCCTCGAACGGGGCGTCCGGGTCGGGTTCGCGGGCCGTCATCCGATCCGCCCGCCCCGGAACCGCCAGCGCAGGAACGGCACCCGCATCGGCCCGTTGGCGACCAGCCACACGACGAGCCACACGACCCCGAAGTGCACGGCGAACCCGGCGAACGTCGCACCGCCGGCCCCGGGCACCAGTTCGAGACGCAACAGGACCCAGAGCAACGCTCCCTCGGGTACGACGGTGAGCAGCCCGAACAGCGACGGCCAGTCCTTCTCCCACCGGAACTGCATCAGCCCGTGGTAGAGCACCTCCCAGCCGACGCCGAGGGCGGCGACCGCCGCGAGGACCGCGAACGTGGCCCGGTAGCCGGGATCGCCGGGCAGCACGGGCGTGATCAGTGCCGTGACCAGCGCACCGACCAGGGCCAGCAGGAACAGTCGGGTCTGGATCCGGCCCGACAGGATGGGGACCATTGTTCTCTCTCCGTCAGACCGGCCGGCCGAGCAGCCACCGGAACCACTGCGAGGTCGAGCGGACCGGGCCGATCCGCGCGCACCAGCCGCGCCGCGCCAGGTCGTCGGCGATCTCCTGCGCGGCGACCTGCAACCCGAGGAACGTGTCCACGCCGGGGAAGTAGCCGCCGAGGGTGGTCGCGCCGGACGCGTACAGGGCGCCGTCGCCGCTGGCCGTGCCCTTGACCTCGAAGTGCCGTTCGACCTCCAGCCGGCCGAGCGGGTTGCGCCCCGCGCCGGAGTGTTCGAGCAGGTCGGCGAGGACCCGGTGCTCGGAGATGTCGGCTTCCAGGCCGGTGCAGTCGATGACGAAGTGCGACCGGATCACCCGCCCGTCGACGGTACTGGCGAGCTGGCCGTGCGGCGCGGGCTCGACCTTCTCGACGGTGCCCTGCATGGCCTCGTACCACCCGGCGGCCCGTCCGGCGGCCATCTGCCGCTGCCAGTGCCCGCGCTTCGGGGTGTTCGTGCCGCCCATCCGCTTGTACAGCGCGGCCCGCTCCTCGCCGTCGAGCTTGCGCATCTGGGCCTTGAGCTGCCCGCCCCACACGGACTTGGGGTAGTTGAAGCCCTGGTAGGCCCAGCCGTGCCCGCCCCGGCGGCGCATGAACACACCCGACCCGTGGGTACCCGTCACGAAGGTGCGGAACAGGTGCACGATCCGGGTCTGGAGCCCGAACGCCGCCCGGTCGTCCATCAGCCGTTGCAGCACCCGGGACGCGACGATGCCCCCGCCCCGGACGACGACCGTGCCGGGCCGGGTCTTGAGGAACTCGTAGACGTGCTCGTGCGGCTCGTAGGCGTTGACGACGTGCTCGTGGTCGCGGTACTTCTCCCGGAACTCTTGGAGGTCGGGCAGGAACCGCAGCCCGGGGTAGCCGACGGCCAGGTGCACGTAGGTGGACCGGTAGGCCACGCGCTTCGTGGGGGAGCCGGCCGGGGGCGTCAGGATCGTGAAGTACCCGCCGCCCTCGCGCCGCCGCACCAGCCGCACCGCGCCCTTGACCAGCATCGACGGGTACCCGATCCGGGCGCTCTCCCGCTCCAGCCCCGCGAACACGGTGCCGGCCCGGGGCGTCCAGTAGTCGGAGAAGATCGGCTCGGTGAGCACCTGGGCGAGGTGCCGCAGCGACCGGTCCCGCCACGCCTCACTCAGCGCGTACGACGGGAAGCCCCAGATGTTGTCCGGCCGGGAGGAGGAGTCCGACCGGATCCGCTGGGTACGCGGGATCTGCGACACCCGGGTCAGGTACTCGTACGTCTGCCACGGGTGGTCGATGTTGGACAGCACCCGGATCTGGTCGGCCGGCACCCCCGCGATCCGCAGGTAGTCCACCAGGACGAAGGAGCCGATGCCACCACCGACGCTGACGAACGGGACGTCGGACACCGGAATGCCGGCGTCGGCGAGCATCCCGTCCGTCCACAGCGCGGCGTTCAGCAGCGCGGGGGTCAGATCGCCCGCGGGAGTGTCCATCGAAGTGCCCCTGATCCCCGTGACCACCAGCGGAGGGGGGTCCGCCGGCAACGTGCGGCCACAGGCTATCCGATGCCGCGACGCGGGGGGAAGCAGGAAAATCCGACGCAACCTCCCGCGCCGGCGCCACGTGTTACAAGGCTGCGGTCTGCGCCCGGATCTCCGGCACCGCCGTGGTCTCCCACCACCGGCCCCGGCGCAGCGGCCCCACCGTCCACACCTGGCGCGACGGTTGGCCGTCCCGGCCGAGCAGCATCCCGTCGTCGTCCACGTCGAGGCCGAGCCGGTGCCGGTCGAACCGGGCGAGACCGTCGGCGACCAGGGCGCGGACCAGCGGGTCCCCGGTCTGCGCGGAGGTCCCCGGCCCGGTGCAGTTGATCACGGTACGACCCGGCAGCGTCCGGCCGTCCGTCAGCGCGACCCCGCTCGCGGTGGCCTGCGCGACCTGCCCGGCGGTCACCGTGAACTCCCCGGAGTCCAGCAGCCGCTCCACCGCCGTGCCGACCACGGGGGCCATCCGGTGCCGGTGGATCTCCCAGTACCGGGCCACGTGCCGCAGGAACCGGGCCTGCTCCTCGCCGGTCAGCCCCCGCCACAGCGCGTCGACCCGGTGCCGGAGCGCGTCGACCACCGGCCGCCAGTCCGGGGCCGTCTCCATGGCCTCCCGGACCATCCGGAGCAGCTTGCCGAGCGACTCGCCGCCGGTGGGCAGCGCGGGGTGCGGGGCGGGGTCGCCCCGGTGCGCGGTGTGCGCGCGGGGCAGCAGCCCGTGCCGGGACACGGCGTGCACGCCGCCGTAGTGCCCGCGCCGGGCCAGGGACAACGCGACGTCGACGGCCGTGAGCCCGGTGCCGAGCAGCACCACCGGCTCCTCGGCGCGCACGGAGTCGAGCGCGCCCGCCGCCCACGGGTCGCCGACGTAGCCGGGGGAGCCGACCGGCGCGCCGACCGGGTCGCTGGTCGGGGCGTGGCCGAGCGCGAGGCCGACCCAGTCGGTGTCCAGCCGGGTGCCGTCGGCGAGCTCGACGGCCCCGGGGCCGACCCGGACGGCGCGCTGGTGGATCACGTGCAGCCGGCCGGGGTGCGCGGCGGCGGCCTGTTCGAGGGTGGCCTCCAGGTAACGGCCGTAGGCGCGGCGCGGCAGGAAGTCGTCCGGACCGCCCCGCAGTCGCTGCCAGGTGCACCACCGCACGAAGTCGTCGGGTACGTCGGTCAGCGCGCTCATCGACCCGGCCCGCGAGTTCAGCAGGTGCCAGGCGTCCTCGGTGTCGTACGCGACCCCGCGCCCCAGCCTCGCGCGCGGTTCGACGAGCTGGACCGTGCCGTCCCGGGTTCTGAGGAGGTGTGCGGCCACGATCGCGCCGCTACAGCCGCCGCCAATGACAGTCATCACTCTTCGGCTCATGTGGGGAACCTCCAGCGCCGCTCTGCGTAGTCGCAGCCTAACGCTATTCCTACTAGTCCGATAGGGAAAGCTGGCTTGGGTTGTGTGCGGGACACTGACCTCATGATCCGCGTGACCGCCCCCACCGAGGGCCGAAACCCCAGAACCCTGGACCTGGACCTGTTGTCCACCCGAGACCTCCTCGCCGCCCTGAACGCCGAGGACGCGACCGTCGCCGGGGCCGTCGCCGGGGTGCTCGACGCCCTGTCCGGCGTCGTCGACCGCGCCGCCGCCGCCCTGGCCGCCGGGAACTCCGTGCACTACTTCGGCGCGGGCACCTCCGGCCGGCTCGGCTGCCTCGACGCCGCCGAGATCCCCCCGACGTACGGCGTGCCGGCCACCTGGTTCCAGGCGCACCTCGCGGGCGGACCCGGGGCGATGTGGCGCGCCGTCGAGAACGCCGAGGACGACTTCGACGCCGGGGCCGCCGAGGCGCGCGACGCCGTCCGGCCCGGGGACGTGCTGATCGGGATCGCGGCGAGCGGGCGGACGCCGTACGTGCTGGGCGCGCTGAGTACCCCCCGGTGCTTCACGGTGTTGATCTGCTCGAACCCGGCCGCGACCGCCGACGTCGACGTGCTGATCACCCCCGACACCGGCCCCGAACCCGTGATGGGCTCCACCCGGATGAAGGCCGCCACCGCGCAGAAGCTGATCCTGAACTCCTTCTCCACGGCCGTCATGGTCCGCCTCGGCCGGGTCTACTCCAACCTGATGGTCGACCTGTCCGCCACCAACGCCAAGCTCCGGGGCCGCCGGCTGACCCTGCTGATGGAGGCCACCGGCCTCCCGGAGGCCGAGGCCGCCGCCGCGCTCGCCGCCGCCGACGGCGAACTGAAGGTGGCGCTGGTCACAGTGCTCGCCGGGGTGCCGACGGCGCAGGCCAGAGCGGCTTTGATCACAACCGAGGATCAGGTCCGAAAGGCGCTTGTACTCCTTACACCCGGGGCCTAGTGTCCGCACTATGCAGCGTGGAAGTGTGTTTCGGCTCGCCGGCCTGGCCCTGATCTGGGGATCGAGCTTCCTGCTCATCGCGATCGGCCTGCGCAGCTTCAGCCCGATCCAGGTCGTCCTCGGTCGGATGCTCTTCGGGGCCGGGGTGCTGCTGCTGTTCGTCTGGCTCACCGGCCGCAAGCTGCCGCGCGACCGGGTGCTCTGGGGGCACCTGGCCGTCGTGTCCGTGATCGCCAACGTGGTGCCGTTCCTGCTGTTCGCGGTGGGGGAGACCGAGGTGTCCTCGGGCATCGCCGGCGTCCTCAACGCGACCACCCCACTGTGGACACTCCTCGTGGGGTACGCGAGCGGACACGACCGCCGGGTCACCGCGCTCCGACTGGCCGGCGTCGTCCTCGGCTTCGTCGGCGTCCTGCTGATCTTCTCGCCCTGGAGGTCCGGCTCCGAGGCCGCGAGCTGGGGCGGCCTGGCCTGTCTGACCGCCGCCGCCCTGTACGGGGTCACCTTCATCTACATGGACAGGTTCATCGTCCGGCGCGGCGTCGAGCCCGTCGTGCTGTCCGCCTCGCAGCTCGCCGTCGGCGCCGTGCTCACCCTGCCCCTGCTGCCCTTCCTCGGCGGCCTGCGCGCCCCCGAGTGGCATTGGGGCCCCTTCCTGGCCGTCGTCGCCCTGGGCGCGGTCGGCACCGGCGTCGCGTACGTCCTGAACTACCGGCTCGTCGCCGACGAGGGCCCCACCGCCTCCGTGGTGACCTATCTACTTCCGGTTGTCGCGGTGCTTTTGGGGTACGTGTTACTCCAGGAACCCCTGAGCCTGCAGGTGATCGGAGGGATGGTGATCGTGCTGTTCGCTGTCGCTCTGGTCAGAAGGCCGACCGTTCCGGCCAGACAAATAAGTGCAAACAACGCTTAACATATGGTTACACGCTGTGTTCGATTACACAGTGGGAACCAGAGGGCCCTGCTCAAGCGTCCTACTAACTGTGAGCACTCGCGGCACCGTCACAGCCACGAGTTACCTAGGTCTCACGGCCAGACGCCTGGTCACCGGAATGGTCCGGCGTCCTCGCTCGTTATGACAGTGACACGTCAAGCACGGGAGGTTCGGCGCGCGTGGAGAAGACTCGGGTTTTGCGAACGGCAGACGTCGCTGAAGAGCGCGACCTCGTCGGTGTCTACCTGCACGAGATTTCGAAGACGCCGCTGCTGGCCGCGGCGCAGGAGGTCGACCTGGCCAAGGCCGTGGAGGCCGGGCTGTACGCGGACCGACTGCTCGCCGAGGACAACGCACCCCAGGGTGTGAAAGCGGACGAACTCGCCGAGCTCGTGTCCGAGGGGCAGAAAGCGAAAGACCAGTTCATCAAGGCCAACCTGCGACTCGTCGTCTCCATCGCGCGGCGCTACGTGCGCAGCGGCATGCCGATGCTCGACCTGATCCAGGAGGGCAACACCGGCCTCGTCCGGGCCGTCGAGAAGTTCGACTACGTCAAGGGCTTCAAGTTCTCCACGTACGCGACGTGGTGGATCCGCCAGGCCATCAGCCGGGCCATCGCCCAGCAGGAGCGCACCGTCCGACTCCCCGTCCACCTGGTCGAGGACGTCAACCGGATGCGCAGCATGGCCCGCCAGCTCACCCGCGAGCTGGGCGGCGAGCCCGAGGTCGAGCAGCTCGCCAACGCCCTCGGCGTCCCCGTCGAGCGCGTCAACGAGCTCAAGCGCTGGTCGCAGGACACCGTGTCCCTGGACACCCCCGTCGGCGACGACGGCGACACGAGCCTCGGCGACCTGGTGTCCGACTCCGACGCGCCCAGCCCCGAGGACATCGTCCTCGCCGGCCTCGAGCGCGAACGGATCGACTCCATGATCGGCCACCTCGACGACCGGTCCGCCGGCATCGTCCGGGCCCGCTACGGCCTGGAGGACGGCCGCGAGCACTCGCTCACCGAGGTCGCCCAGCGGTTCTCGCTCTCCCGGGAGCGGATCCGGCAGCTGGAGATCCAGGCGCTCGGCCGGCTGCGTGAGCTGGCCCGGGCGGAGGGTATGTCCGTCGCGGCGTAGGTGGCGCGGGTAGGCGTCAGAACGGAGGGGCTCCGGGCCGGTTGGCCGGGGGTCCCTTTCGTGTGTGCGGGCAGCGGGCCGTCGGGGGCGGCCTGGCCGTGCCCGGCAGGGGTGGCGTGTGGTGGGGGAGCCGTCGCGCTCGTTTGGCCGGACCGGGTCGGTGGTTGTCGCCGGGGCGGGCTGTGCGGACGCCCGGCCCGGCCTGGCGGTCTGGAAGATGACAGCGGGGTCGGCGGGGGCGTGATCCATCATGGAGGGATGCGGAAGTGGCTCCGGATCGCACCCTGGGTGGGGTGTGCGGCCCTGGCGGGACTGGCCGCCGTGTTCGCCCTCCTCGACACGACCCGGGCCAGCACGCTGTCCGGGGTGATCAGCGTGTTCTGCGCGCTGATCGGCCTCGGTGACCAGGGATATCAGCGCCTCCGGCAGGCGGCGGCGGTGCGTGCCGGAGACCCCGCCGGTGGGGCGCTTGGGGCCGGAGTTGGCGGCGTGACCAGCGCGGGAGACCCTTCCGCCGGAACCGGAACCGGAACCGGAACCGGAACCGGAACCGGAACCGGAACCGGAACCGGAACCGGAACCGGAACCGTGCCGGGGTGGGCAGGCGCGGCCGTGGGCAGCACGGCGGCGGGTGCGTCGGCCGGGGCCGTGACGGGTGGCACACATGCCGGAGGCGGCACGGGAGGCATTCCGGCCGGCGAGCGGTCCGGAACGGTCCGGCCGTCGGTGCCGCGCGGGGACTTCCACTTCACCGCCAACGACCACGGCACCAACAACGTGCACATCGTGCGGTCCACCGGACTGGCCGTCCTCGCCCTGGCCGTGATCGCGGCGCTGGTACTCGTCGTGCTCGTCGTCCTGCACCTCAACCGGGGCGGCGGCCAGGCCGGCCGGCAGCCGGGAGCGGGGTCCGGCCCGTCGACAGCCGCCCTCGCGCCGACCCCGGGCGGGACCGCCCAGGGACCGGGGGTCGGCACCCTGCCCGTCGACCCGGGCGGCGGGGACCCGGGACAGCGGCCGGCCACGACCCCGGCCCGGACCGCCGGACCGCTCCCGGTGCGGACCACCCCCGGCCCGAGCGTCGTGCCCTCGCCGCAGCCGCGCCCGGAGCCCCAGCCGGACCAGCAGACGGCGGAGACGGCCTTCACCCTGTACGACCTGGAGGGGGTGGACTGGCACGGTGGCCAGGCGGCGCCGACCAAACAGACCGGGGCGGCCGGGATGATGTACTTCAAGCCCAACGACGTCCAGCTCTACTACTACGGCTGGGCCGACACCCGGGTCGCGAACCACCGCCCCACCTTCCAGGACTGCCTGGCCGCCGCAGACCGCCCCGGCGACGTCTACCAGGCCATCAAGCTGACCATGCCGGAATACCCGATCAACCCCGGTGACCGGTACTGCCGCCGCGAGTCCACCAGCCCCAACGCCGTCTCCTACGTGGTGTTCGACGAGATCAACCTGCACACCGCCCCCTACTACGTCCGGATCCGGGTCTCCTACCAGTCCGCCCCCTGACCACCCGGGGGCTGGCCATCCGACCGCCCATACCCCGTCGGGCTCTCGGCCGCCTGCTCCTGGTGAGGGGGCACAGCAGGGGCTGTTTTCCGGTCGACCGGGGCCGGCGGCCGTGGGTAGGGTGCCCGGATGACCTCCGCGCTCCGCCTAGAGAAGATCACCGCCGACAACGTCGACGCGGCCTGCGCGGTCACGGTGCGGGCCGGCCAGGAACGGTTCGTCGAGTCGGTCGCCCGGTCCCTCGCGGAGGCGTACGTGCACCCCGACATCGCCTGGCCCCGCCTGATCCTCGACGGGGACCAGCCGGTCGGCTTCGTGATGGCCTTCTTCGACGTCCACTTCTACGACACCGACCCGCCCGACCTGCTCCGCTCCGGCCTGTGGCGCCTGAACATCGCCGCCGACCACCAGGGCCACGGCTACGGCCGGTTCGCCGTCCGCGCCGTGTGCGACGAGATCCGCCGCCGGGGCGGCTCCCGGGCCACCGTCACCTACGCGCCCGACGACGACGGCCCCCGCGACTTCTACCTGCGCCTGGGCTTCCACCCGACCGGCGAACTCAGCGGCAACCAGCCCGTAGCCGAACTACACCTGCCCACCCAGTCCGCCTGACAGGTGCCCGCCCCGATCGAGTCCCCCGGTCTGCGACAACCGGCCCTTCCCCTCGAACCCATTCCCGGACCCACCCGAAAGCCAAGAAAGCCCCGAACGACATGTCCGCCGTAACTCCCAGCCCCCCCACACAAAAGTGGGGCACGCCGCGAAGGCGTACCCCACAAAAATCTTTTGATCTAAGGCGAAGTGGCCCGCTGAGGGCGGGGCTGGCAAGCGTCGGCGGAAGTCGCTAGGGCAGCGCCCTGCGAATTCCGCCGAGGCGCCGCCAGCGTCGTCCTCAGCGGGTCCTCACCCACGCACGCGGCCGTAGCCGTAGATGCTGCCGATCTGGGTGATGGGGGCCATCATCACGTTCTGGCCCGGCTGGGGGGCGTGGATCACCTTGTCGTTGCCGACGTAGATCGCCACGTGGCCCAGGCCGTTGGAGAAGACCAGGTCCCCGGGCTGGAGCTCGCCGCGCTGGATGTGCGCCGTGGCATCCCACTGCATGGCCGCGTTGTGCGGCAGGGAGACGCCGGCGGACTTCCACGCGGCCATGGTGAGGCCCGAGCAGTCGTAGCCGTTGGGGCCGGCGGCGTTGAAGATGTAGGGCTTGCCGACGACGCCGTACGCGAAGTCGACGGCCTTGCCCGCGGTGCCCGGCAGGTGCGGGGCGGGGAGGCCGACGGTGCCGCCGGGGCCGATGCCGGCCTTCTTGCGCTGCTCCTGGAGCTTCTTCAGCTCCTCCTCGATCTTCGCCTTCTGCCCGGCGAGTTCCTTCTCCTGGGCGGTCTGCTGGTTGAGGGCGGCGTCGAGCTTGGTCTTCTCGCCGTCGTAGGCGGACTTGGCCTGGTTGTAGGCCGAGATCTCCTGCTGCTGCCCGTACGCGAACTGGTCGAGGATGGTGAGCTGTTCCATCAGGCTCGACGGGTTCTGGGAGCTGAGCAGGGCGCTCATCGAGGACACGCTCTGGCCCTTGTAGGCGGCGGCGGCGACGGCGCCGATCCGGCCGCGCGCGGCGTCCACTTTGTCCTGGGCCGGCTTGAGCTGGATGTTCAGTTTGTCGACGGACTCGCGGGTGACCTTCAGCTGCTCGGTCACCTTGTTGAAGGACTCGATGACCTTCTCGAGCTCCTCGGACGCCTTGTCGATCTGGGCGGCGAGCTCGGCGGGGGTGGGCTCGGCCTGGGCGGGGGAGGCGCCGAGGGTTGCGGCGACGGCGAGGAGGCAGCCGATGGCCAGTACGCGGAGGGGTTTCCGGCTGACGGTGGTCAACGCAGCACGACCCTTTCATAGGCAACAAGCCGCGCCCACGTTACCCGCCTTGTGAGATGCGTGCCACCTTCGAGAAATGCCTACTACACAAAGAAAACAGCCCATCACGCGAGGTGATGAGCTGTTTTCTCGGTGTTCGAGAAACCGGGCACACAAATGGCGGGAAAACCACCTGTGGAATGGAACCGCCCGGATCTACTTAGCCGCGGACCCGGCCCGCGCCGTCGTACCCGCCCATGGAGTCGACGTTCGAGATCTTCACCGACTCGCCCGGCTGCGGCGCGTGGATCACCTGGTTGTTGCCCACGTAGATGCCCACGTGGCCCAGGCCGTAGAAGAACACCAGGTCGCCCGGCTGCAGGTCGCCCCGGCCGATCCGGGTGGTGGCGGCCCACTGCGCGTTCGTCTGGTGCCCGCCGATGCCGACGCCGGCGGCGCCCCACGCGCGCATGGTCAGACCGGAGCAGTCGTAGGTGTCCGGGCCGGCCGCGCCGTAGACGTACGCCTTGCCGAGCTGCGCGTACGCGAACTGCACGGCCACGCCCGCTTTGCCCGAGACGTTCGGCGGCGGGGTGTTGGAGGTGTTCGACGGGCTGGTGGACCGCTCGGCGGACCGGCTGGCCCGGTCGGCGGTGGCCTTCGCCTCGTCGCGCGCCCTGACCAGCTCGGCGTTGGCGGCCTCCAGGGCGGTCTTCTTCGCCGCCAGGGTGGTCTCCTGCTTCGTCTGCTCGGCGATCAGGCCGTCCAGGCGGGCCTTCTCGGCGTCGAGTTCGCCCCGGGCGCTGGTGAGGTCCCCGACGCTGTCCGGCGCGGGACGGGTGGCCACGGCGGCGGCTCCGACCTGGTCGAACAGGGAGGTCGTGGGCCGGGCGGCGATGCCGAGCGGGTTGGCGGTCGCGGCGACCTTGTCGGCGAGGGGGGCCAACTTCGCGGCGACGGTGTCGGCGACGAGCCGGGTACTGGCCAGCGTCGCGCGCACCTTGTCGTACTCACCGGAGATCTGGGTGACCTCGCGGGTGTTCTGATCGATCTTGCCCTGGGTGTCAGTACCGGGATCGGCCTGAGCGGCGGTCATCGGAGCCGAGACGGCCAGCACGGAGACGCCCACAACAGTGAGCGCGGCGCGCAGCAGCCCCGGCACGGAACTTGGTGCCAAGGAGGACTCTCTTCCCTCGTCTGCCTACACGGGCAGCACACCGCCTACCGGGTTAGCTGACGGGTTCGGACGGGAAGAAATTGCGCCCTACCGCGCACTGCGCGGATTCACCCCGGCGGAGAAGTCGCACCTCCGCGATGGTTCCCCGGCTCACCGGTCACGATGACTCGGCGGCCCGTCCGGCGCTCCCCATCAATGGGTGGCTGACTCCCGGACGTTGACTGACGCTACCTGGGATCTCGGGCATAGCAACCCTGAGTGACGGGCCAGACGTGGGCCCCACCCGGTCGCACCGCAGCTCAGAGGAGGGTCTAGGCTCCGCCCGATTACCCTACGTGCGCGTTCAGCCACTCCTGCAGGGTGTCGAAGTAGAACTGGCGGGACTCCTCCGCCGACAGGGCGAGATCGTGCAGGCCGTCAGGAACCTCGATGAATGTCACGTCGGGGCCGAGCGCGCGGGAGTACTCCGCGATGTGCGCGACGTCGAGGACCGAGTCCATCCGGGTGGCGTCGTCGCTCCACTCGGGACGCTTGTACGACGCGGTGGACGCGGTCACCAGGACCGGCACGTCGATGTTGAGGCCCCTGCGCAGTCGGCGCTGGGCGTGCGTGATCGCCACCAGCCAGCCGAGCCGGGTCGGGATGCCCTCGATCGGCTTCCACGCGGTGTCGAAGTTCCAGGCGCCCTTGCGGTCGACGTGCACGCTGTCGCCGTACACGCTGCTCAGGCCCGCCGGGAGGGAACGCATCGGCTGGCGGCGGCCCATCGGGGCGAGCACGACCGGCGCGACCCGGCGGAGGAACCAGTTCGCGTTGAGGTCGAAGAACGGGCTGTTCAGGGTGAGCGCCGTGATGGTGCCCGTGCCCTGGAGCTTGTGCGCCCACATCGAGGTGGTCAGGCCGCCGGTGGAGTGCGCGTTGACGACCAGGATGTCGTGGCCGTCCTCCTCGCGGATGATCCGGGCGGCCTCGTCGAGCTCGACGAAGTACTCCGCGACGCTGTCCACCATGGACGGCGTCTGGCCGGGGCGCAGGCTGCGGCCGCTGCGCCTCAGGTCGATCGCGTAGAAGGTGTAGCCGAGGCTGACGAAGAAGTCGGCCAGGTGGGTCTGGAAGAAGTAGTCGTTGTACCCGTGGACGTAGAGCACCGCCCGGGTGGACTGGCCGGCCCGACGGCGGACGAGCGTCGCGACCAGCTCGCCGTTCTCGTCGTCCGGCAGCGGCAGGGTGCGCGCCTCGTAGGCGTCGCCCAGGATGTCCTTGACCCACATGGGCACATCATCGCAGGTGGTCGAGGATGTCGGGCACCGCCAGAAGAATTCCGGCGAGTCCGGCCACGATCACAAAAAACGGGCGGAGGAAACCTCGTTCGAACCCGCCGTTCACCTGGACGGCCATAAAATTCGGTACGCCGATCTCGCGCCACACCCGGCCGGCCAGCGGCAGCGGCCACAGGACGGGGCAGCCGGCCCTGGTGATCATGTCGCCGAGGGTGTGGATGACGCCGCCGAACGCGATGGCGAGCCCGAGCAGCGGGAAGCCCCGGTCGGCGGGCAGCCACAGCCACGCCCCGTACGCGGCGCCGGCCGACAGCAGGGTCACCACGATCCAGCCGCGCTCCTTCGCCCAGTCGGCCAGCAGGCCCCGGATCGCGAGCCCGAGGGTGAAGAACAGCAGCCCGATCACGAACGGCTTGCCCCAGTGCCCGGCGAGGAACGCGACCAGGCCGCCCAGGGCCACGTTGAAGACCCAGGTGTGCGTGAGGGTGCGGTGGCCGTTCTTGCGCTTCGGGTCGTGTTTGGCCCGGGTGACGGTGTAGACGGCGAGGGCGAACTTCTCCACGCACTCGGCGAGGAACAGCGACGCGACCCCGAAGGTGCGGGCCACGGTCGCGCCGCCCTTGTTGGCGGTGACCCGGCCCGAGCAGTCCAGGTCGGGCAGCAGTGCGGCGCCGGCGCAGACGGCGGCTCCGACGACCAGTTCGGCGGGGCGCTGGTGGATGTTCATGAACTCACCGAGCGCCCACGAACCCGCCAGCCACGCGGCGGCCCCGGACATTGCGTGCGTCGGACCCATCACCATGCCGCCGAGCGTCCCGGTTCGTGCCCGGGTGGGCGACTGCGACACGCGGCCGTGACCAGATTGTTGCGGGGCACACGTTTGGAGCTCGGGAGCACGGGTAGGTGGGCGGTCAGCCCGGGGTGAGCAGCCTCGGTTCGCGGGCGCTGACGGCGGCGAAACCGAAGCGGTGCGCGGGATCGAGCCAGTCCAGCACGTGCCACGGTGCGAATCGGACCACCTGCCGGGTACCGGCCGGAACGTCCGCCGGCAGCGCCGACAGGTCGGTGTCCCGCAGCCGCCCCAGGCTCGCCGCGCCCACCTTGATCAGGGCCTCCTTGCGCACCCACTGCCGGATGAACGCCGCGCGCGGGTCCTCGGCGGCCCGGACCGCCGCGAGCTCGCCGTCCGCGAGCACCTTCGCCATCAGCCCGTCGTCGAGTCGGCGCCCGATCGCCTCCACGTCCACGCCCACCGGGCCCCAGCCGGCCGCCGCCGCGACCGCGCCCCGGGTGTGCGACAGGCTGACGTGCACCTCGGGCCGCCCGTCGACGTACGGCCGGCCGTGGTCGACCGCGCCGCAGCCCGCGCAGCGCTGCCGGAGCACCACCTCGCCGGCCGGCACGCCGAGCAGGGCGGCCACGCACCGGCGGACCAGGACGTGCGCCGCGACGTAGTCGTCCCGGTCGATCCCGCGGCGGTACGCGTCGGCGCGGGCGCGTTCCTCGGCGGTCAGCGACTCCCCGCCGCCGTCCGCCAGTACCGTCGCCGTGTCCAGGACCATCGCCAGTGTCACGGGTGAAGGGTAGCGGGCGTCGAATTGTCCACTGGAGTACCAGATAACAGGTCCGTTATAGGGGTTTCACCCCTTCGCGTGGCGGGGCTCGACTAGTACCGTCACTCTGTGCAGACAGAGACCGCCGTCCGGGCCGCCGCCGGACACGACGCGCCGCCCCGGCGGAGACGCGTGCGTTCCGTGGAGGTCCTCGCGGTCCTCCTCATCGTCGCCGTGTTGGCCAGGGGGCTGCTCGCCGACGCGATGGACTCCCCGGTGCTCCAGAGCTGGACCACCGTGTTCATCTCCATCGTCATCCAGGCCATGCCGTTCGTGGCGCTCGGCACCCTGCTGTCGGCCGCGATCGCCGTGTTCGTGCCGCCGGGGTTCTTCACGAAGGCGCTGCCGAAGAACCCGGTGCTCGCGGTGCCCGCCGCCGGGCTCGCGGGCGGCATCCTGCCCGGCTGCGAGTGCGCCTCGGTGCCGGTGGCCGGCGCGCTGGTCCGCCGGGGCGTCACCCCGGGCGCGGCGCTGGCGTTCCTGCTGTCCGCGCCCGCGATCAACCCGGTCGTGATGATCTCGACCTATGTGGCCTTCCCCGGTCAGCCGTCGATGGTGGCGGCCCGGTTCGGCGCGAGCCTCGCCGCCGCCGTCGTGATGGGCTGGCTGTGGCTCCGGCTCGGCCGCGACGACTGGCTGCGCCAGCCCGCGCACCACGACCACGCGGGCAAGGGCAAGCTGATGGCGTTCGTCTCGGCCGCCCGGCACGACATGACCCAGGCCGGCGGGTACCTGGCGATCGGGGCGTTCGCCGCCGCGACCCTCAACGTGACCGTGCCGCCGACCTGGCTGCGCGCCGTCGCCGAGAACCCGGTGCTGTCGGTGCTGGCCCTGGCCGCCCTCGCCGTCGTGCTGTCGATCTGCTCGGAGGCCGACGCGTTCGTGGCCGCCTCGCTGACCCAGTTCTCGCTCACCTCGCGGCTGGTGTTCCTGGTCGTCGGCCCGATGGTCGACCTCAAACTGTTCGCGATGCAGGTCGGGGCGTTCGGCCGGCGGTTCGCGCTCCGGTTCGCGCCCACGACGTTCGCGGTCGCGGTGCTGGTGTCCGTCGGAACGGGGGCCCTGCTGTGGTGAGACAGGCGACCAGGTCGGTGATCCTGCTGCTCGTGGGCGGCGCGATCCTCAAGACCACCATTTCGGGTACGTTCGTGCGCTACGTCAAGGAAGGCATGTGGCCCCTGCTGTACGTGGCCGGCGGGGCCATGGTCCTCATCGCCGTCCTCGGACTCGTCGGGCTGTTCCGCAAGGCGGACGGGCACGGCCACGAGCACGGCGGCCGGTTCGACGCCGCGTGGCTGCTCATGGTGCCGATGCTCGCCGTGCTGCTGCTCGCCCCGCCCGCGCTCGGCGGCTTCTCCGTCAACCGGACCGGCTCCGCGCTCGGCACCGCCCCGGCCAACACCGACTACCCGCCGCTGGCAGCCGGGGACCCGGTCCGGCTGTCGGTGCTGGACTACGCGAGCCGTTCCGTGTTCGACGGCGGCCGGACCCTCGCCGACCGCAACGTCAAGCTGTCCGGGTTCATCGTCGCCGGCCCCGACGGCCGGGTGTACCTGGCCCGGATGCGGATCAACTGCTGCGCCGCCGACGCCCGGCCCGTCAAGATCGGGCTCACCGGTGCCCTGCCCGGCGGGCTCGCCCCGGACAGCTGGTTCGAGGTGGTCGGGAAGTACGACCCGCGCACCGATCTGGACGAGGTGAGCGCGGAGAAGATCCCGTACATCGCGGTGGCGTCGGCGAACCCGATCGCCGCCCCGAAGAAGGCGTACGAATGACGGACCTGCGGCTGTTCGCCGGCACCGGGGCGGCCCTGCTCGGCGTCGCCCTGCTCCTCGCGCTGCCCGCCCCCGTGGCCCCCACCGCCCCGGCCGGGCCCGCCCCCGCCGTCGAGCTGGCGGTGGCCTGGCCCGGGGTGGCCACCGGCACCACCACCGGCACCCTCGTCGACGGCCGGACCTACGAGCCGGCCCTCTACCTCGACCCGGACACCTCGCTCGGCTGGCTGAGTACCTGGCTGAACCCCGCGAAGCGGACCACCACCTACGTGCTGCGGACCGGCGACGAGGTGCGCGAACTCGTGCCGTGGACCGCGGACAAGCTCCGCACCGTCGACGCGGTCGCCGCCACCGCCACCCGGGTCTACTGGTTCCAGGGCACCCGGGACGCCGTGACCGGGGACAAGACCCAGGCGCTGCACGTCGCCGACCGGGCCGGCGGGCCGCCGCGCCAGGTCACCGACGACGTCGGTACCCCGCTGCTGTTCGGGTCCGCCTACGACCTCCAGGTGGTCGACGGGCGGCTGCGGTGGGCGGCGGACCTGCCCGACGGGACCGAGGTGCGGTCGGTGGCGGAGGACGGCGGCGAGGTCACCCGTACCCCCGTGCAGGGTGATCTTGTCCTGCGGGCCTGGCCCTGGGCCACCTCGCCGTGGACGCCGCAGGGCACGCCCGTGGAGCTGGTCGACCTGGTCGGCGGCGCGCGGCGGACCGTGCCCGCCCAGACCGGCGAGCAGGTCAGCTGCGGGGCCGAGTGGTGCCGGTTCACGACCACCGGCACGCTCGAACTGCGCCGGCCCGACGGCGGGGACAAGCGGCGGATCGGCGGCGGGGACGCGCAGACCCTCGGCTTCGCCCTCGGGTCCACCGGGCGGTTCGAGTTGTACTCCACGCCCGGGGCCGCCAACGCCACCAGCGTGACCAGCACGATCTGGCTGTACGACCCCGTCGCGCGGCGGTCCGTGCGGATCGTCGACGTGGCGTCCGGGGTCAACGCGCGCGACGGGTTCCTGTTCTGGTCCACCGGGGACCACGAGACGCTGATGTGGCACACGTTGGAGCTGGCGAAGCTGCGCTGACCCGGGCCGGGCCGCGCTGACCGGGCCGGACCGCGCAGCGCTGACCTGGGCCGGGCCGGGCCCGGTGGGGGTCCCGGCCGCCCCCGTCGGCCGGCCGGTGCCCCGTCAGGCCTTGGAAGCGCGGAACGGGTCGTGCTCGGTGAGCAGCTTGTCCAGCCGGGCCTGGTCCACCCGGCTGACCACCTCCGTCGTCTCCTGCTTGTCCCGCACGCACTTGGCCAGCGTGAAGGACGCCGTGACCAGGTAGAGCAGTCCGAGCGCGAGGAACGACCGGATCCACGGCCCCACCGGCAGGAAGACGACGGCGAGACCCATGGCGGAGAGCGCGACCCCGAAGGAGATGATCGACTGTACGTAGAACGCTGCGGTGTTCTTGGCCTGCAAGGGGGTGCTCATGTCACACAGTCTCGGCCGTTCCCCCTGGTCAGGGCATGAGTACGGGTACTCAACCCGCCGCGATCAGCTCCTCGGCCGGCTGGCGCATCGCCGGGGTGCCCGGCCGGGGCGTGACCCGCTCGGACACCCGTAGGTACGGCAGCCCGGTCAGCGGCTGTCCGGTGTAGAACCGCAGCGCCAGGTCCGCCGCCTCCGAGCTGCGCTCCAGGTAGCTGAGGTGGTCGGCGTCGGCCAGGGTCGCGAACCAGGCGTCCGTGCACGTCGCGGCCAGCGCCCGGCACAGCTCCGGCGTGGTCAGCGGGTCGTGCTCGCCGGTCACCACCAGGGTCGGCACGGTCGGCGCGGGCTTGGCGTCCATCGCCTTGTGGTCGAGCAGTCGCTGGGTGTTCGCCAGGTACTGCGCCACCTCGTCCGGCGTGACCGAGGCGAACCGGCGCAGCAGGATCCGGTTGATCGCCGTGCGGTGCTGCACCTTGAGCGCCGGGTCCTGGCACATCATCAGGGCCACGCACTCGGTGGCGAACTCCTCCATCCGCCCCTGCCGGAGCAGGGTCAGAGTGTGCGTGATCCGCTCGCGCGCGCCGTCCGGGATCCGGCTCATCGCGCCGAGCAGGACCATGCTGCGCAGCCGGTACGGGTACTTCTGGGCCACCCGGTACGCGATGGAGCTGCCGTAGGAGCCGCCGGCCAGGTTGACCTTGTCCAGCCCGAGGTCGTCGAGCACCCTGACCAGGGTGGCGGCCAGGAAATCGGCCCCGTACGACGGCGGCAGGGTGTCGGCCTCCCCCCAGCCGGGCAGGTCCACGGTGACCACGTCGGCCACCGCGAGCGTGGTCTGGGCCAGCGGGCCCCACGTCTCCTTGCGTTGGAACGCGCCGCCCACCATCACGACGGGGGCGATCTGCGGGGTGGCGGAGTAGGCGACGCGGGAGGCGAACCGGAAACCACCCCAGTGGTGTTCGACGACGCTGACCTGTTTCGCGGGAACCCCGGGGGCGAGGTTGGTGGACATGAGCAGCTCTGCTTTCCGCCCCGCCACTGGGTCGGCGGTGGAGGGCATGACGAAGCGGACGGCCGGGGGCACCGCAGCCGTCGCGGAGAGTTCGTGAACGCCGAGACCTTACCCGGCGAGTCGGTCGATTCGCAGGATATTACCTAATAGCGGCGTGTCGGTCGAATCAATCCTTTTGGGTACGTTGATAACGAGTATCGACGGGGGTCGGTGACGCTGGGTTCGGCGGCCGGCCGGCGCCGGGCATGCGAAAGGGCCCCCACTCTCCAGGAGTGGAAGCCCGAGGTGCGCCTGGTAGGGATCGAACCTACGACCAACCGCTTAGAAGGCGGATGCTCTATCCACTGAGCTACAGGCGCGTCGAACAGAGGTTACCGCCTGGAGGGAAGGGTCAGAAACCGGTCTGCTCGGTTGATTGCTGAAGGGCGAAACGCCGGATAGGTTCGCCACGTGCAGGTGACCCACACCACATTTTTACCCCTCCTGCGGCAGGCGAAGGATGCCGGCGACAGCGTCGCGGATGACTTCGGCGCGGGTCTCGTCGTCGCGTACACCTTCGGTCCGCCCTATGGTGAACGCCCTGTGACCTGGGGGGATATTGATCAACTGGGCTGGACGCACTGCCGGTTGCGCACCGAGGCCGCCGGCAACCTCGTCCAGCGGCTCGACCGGCTGCGGGTGCACGGCAAATCGCCCGCGTTCATGCTCTCCTTCGATGGCCTCGAATCGAGCCTGCTCACGGCCGACCACGAGATCTGGGACCAGCTCGCCGGGGCCGTGACGGGGGAACTCGTCGTCGGCGTCCCCGCCCGGGACGTGGTGGTCGTGACCGGTACGGGCTCGCCGTCCGGTCTGGACAAGGCACGGCGTACCGTCGACCGGGTGTTCTTCGCCGGCGACGAGAACCTGCTCAGCCCCGAGTTGCTCGTCCGCCGGCCCGGAGGCTGGGAGCCGCTCTAGGTGAATGATCTCGTGACCGCCGCCCGGGCCACCCTGCTCGGCGGCGCGCTCGGCGACGCGCTGGGCGAGCCGGTGGAGTTCCTGTCCCGCGAGGCGATGCCCGCCGACCTGCGCCCCGGGCCGCACATCTCCGACGACACCCAGATGACGCTGTTCACCGCCGAGGGGCTGATCCGGGCCCGGCTGGGCGGGGGAGCCGTGTCCGCCGAGCTGTTCGCGGCCTACCGGCGCTGGCTGCTCACCCAGGACCGCGGGTACTTCGACGCCGCCGACGGCTGGCTGCTCGGGCAGCGCGACCTGTGGGCCCAGCGGGCACCCGGCCTGACCTGCCTGTCCGCGCTCCGGCGCGACGTGCCCGGCACGGTCGAGGAGCCGCGGAACAACAGCAAGGGCTGTGGCGGGGTGATGCGGGCCGCGCCGGCCGGGTTCCTCGCCGACCCCGAGGCCGCCTACCGGGTCGGGTGCGACCTCGCGGCCCTCACCCACGGTCACCCCTCCGGGTGGGTCGCGGCGGGGGCGCTGGCGATGCTGGTACACCTCACGGCCGTCGCCGGTCGGCCCCTCGTCGACGCGCTGCCGCAGGTGACCGACAGGGTGGCCGTCACCCCGGGCGGTGAGGAGGTGCTCGCCGCCCTGACCTCCGCCGTCCGCGCGGCTGCCGCGACCCCGGCGGATTTTCGGGTACTCGCCACGCTCGGTGAGGGCTGGGTCGCCGAGGAGACCCTGGCCATCGCGGTCTACGCCGTCCTGTCGCACCCCGACGACGCGCGCGCCGCGCTCCGGTTGGCCGTGGCGCACGACGGGGACTCCGACTCCACCGGGGCGGTGGCCGGCAACCTGTTCGGGGCCGGCGGGGGCGCGCTCCCGGCCGACTGGCTCGCCGGGCTGGAGCTCGCGGACGTGATCGGCCGGGTCGCCGAGGACCTGGTGGCAGCGCTGCACGGCACCCCGCAGGGGCTGATCGTGCGCTATCCAGCGGCGGGTTATCCACAGGCGGGGTAGTTGTCCACAGGCTGGTGCTCCGAGCCGCGCGTTCCGGGCACGCTTCCCTCACACGACAGAGAGGGAGAGCCATGTTCGACACGTACGTCACCATCGTCGGCAACGTCCTGAGCGCGCCGGAGAGCCGCCGGACCACCCGGACCGGGGTCACGGTCACCAACTTCAAGATCGCGTCCACGTCCCGGCGGTTCGACCGGGCCACCGAGACCTGGGTCGACGGGGACTCGCTCCGGGTCAAGGTCGCCTGCTGGCGGCGGCTCGGCGAGCACGTGGGCGCGTCCCTGGCCCAGGGCGACCCGGTGATCGTGACCGGCCGGCTGCACACCCGGGAGTACGAGACGGAGACCGGCGAGAAGCGGATCTCCTACGAGCTGGAGGCCGACGCCGTGGGGCACGACCTGGCCCGGGGCACGGGGCGGTTCAACCGGTGGCGGCCGGCGCCCACGGAGATGGTCGAGGACGGCTCGGCGGACGGGTTCAGCGGCGGGGAGGCCACCGAGGTGCTGGAGGAGGAGCTGGTGGGGGTGTGACCGTCGGCTGGGGGTGAGCTGACGATCGGGCGGCCGGCGGCGGACCCGCCACAGGTTCGCCGCCGGCTCAGGGGTCCCCGGTGCGGGTGGCTGCGTGCGCTGGCTCGGCGCGGGTCGCCCGTGGCGGTGGGCGCGGCGCGGGTCGCCCGGTGCCGGTCGTCCGCCCCGGTTCCCGAGCAGTCGGGGAGGTGGGCTCCGGCGGGTCGTTAGGCTCCCTGTCATGCGTACCTCCATCGCCGCCGCCAACGCCACCGGCCTGCTCGCCGGTGTCCTCCTCGACCGGCTGCTCGGCGATCCCCGGCGGCTGCACCCCGTCGCGGGCTTCGGCCAGGCCGCCGCCGCGCTGGAGCGTCGCGGGTACGCGCCGACCCGTGCCGCCGGGGCCCGGCACGTCGCGATCGCGGTCGGGGTGCCGGTCGCGGCGGCGGCGTTGGCCCAGTTCGCGACGCGGAACCGGCCCCTCGCCCGGGCCGCGCTGACGGCGGTGGCGACCTGGGCGGTGCTCGGCGGTACGAGCCTGCGCAGGGAGGCCGTCACCCTCGCCGACGCGCTCGCCGTGGGCGACCTGCCGGCCGCGCGCGCGAAACTGCCCAGCCTGTGCGGGCGCGACCCGTCCAACCTGGGCCCGGACGAGCTGGCCCGGGCCACGGTCGAGTCCGTCGCGGAGAACACGTCCGACGCGGTGGTCGCGCCGTTGTGCTGGGGTGCCGTGGCCGGACTCCCGGGCCTGGTCGGGTACCGGGCGGTCAACACCCTCGACGCGATGATCGGCCACCGCTCGGCGCGCTACGAGAACTTCGGCTGGGCCGCCGCCCGCCTCGACGACGTGGCCAACCTGTTCCCCGCGCGCCTCGCGGCCGGCCTGACCGTGCTCGTGGCGGGGAAGGGGCGCCGGGGCCCGGCGCTGCGTACCTGGCTGCGGGACGGGGCGAAGCACCCCAGCCCGAACGCCGGCCAGGTGGAGGCCGCCGCCGCCGGGGCGCTCGGGCTGCGGCTCGGCGGGCGCAACGACTATGCCGGGCGGGTCGAGGTCCGGCCCACGCTCGGGGACGGCGCGCCGCCGCTGCCCCGGGACATCTACCGGGCGGCCCGGCTGTCCGGGGCGATCGGCACGGCGGCCCTGGTCGCGACGGCCGGCCACGCGCTGGCGGCGCCGGCGCGACGGGCCGTGGTGTCATGGCTGCGCGCTCGCCGACGTGACGCCGCAGGCCGGTCCGCGCTGGTGCGGCGGGCCGGGGGCGGTCGGTGATGACCAGAAGACACGCGGCGGGACTGGACGCCGAGTCCGCGGGCCGGGCGGGTGGCCGGTGAAGGGGGCGCTGCTGGTCGCAGGGACCACGTCGGACGCCGGGAAGAGCATCCTGACCGCCGGGATCTGTCGGTGGCTGCGGCGGCAGGGGGTGCGGGTCGCCCCGTTCAAGGCGCAGAACATGTCCAACAACTCGGCCGTCACCCCGGACGGCGGGGAGATCGGCCGGGCCCAGGCGCTCCAGGCGGCCGCGTGCGGGCTGGAGCCGAGCGTGCGGTTCAACCCCGTGCTCCTCAAGCCCGGCAGCGACCACAGTAGCCAGGTGGTGGTCCTGGGGCAGCCGTACGGGCAGGTGGACGCCTCCAACTACCGGCAGCTCAAGGGGCAGCTGTCCGGGATGGTGTTCGACACCCTGGCCGAGCTGCGCGCCGACCACGACGTCGTGATCTGCGAGGGCGCCGGCAGTCCGGCCGAGATCAACCTGCGCGCCGGGGACTTCGTGAACATGGGCCTGGCCCGGGCCGCCGACCTGCCCACGATCGTGGTCGGCGACATCGACCGGGGCGGGGTGTTCGCGGCCCTGTACGGGACCCTCGCGCTGCTCGACGCCGCCGACCAGGCGCTGATCCGGGGCTTCGTGATCAACAAGTTCCGGGGCGCGCGCTCGCTGCTGGAGCCCGGGCTGGACATGCTGCGGGAGCGTACGGACCGGCCGGTGCTCGGGGTGCTGCCGTTCAGCCCCGACCTGTGGCTCGACGGCGAGGACTCGCTGTCCTACCGGGACGGCGCGGTGCTCGGCCGGCCCCGTCCGCCGGTGGGCGCGGAGGGCCTGACCGTGGCCGTGGTCCGGCTGCCCCGGATCTCCAACGCCACCGACGCCGAGGCACTGGCCGCCGAGCCGGGCGTGACCGTGCGGCTCACGTCCAACCCGGCGGAGGTGGCGGCCGCCGACCTGGCCGTCCTGCCCGGCAGCAAGGCGACCGTCGCCGACCTGGCCTGGCTGCACGAGTTCGGGCTGGACCGGGTGCTCGCGGAGCGGGTCCGGGCGGGGCGGCCGGTGTTCGGCATCTGCGGCGGGTACCAGATGATGTCCCGGCTCATCCACGACGACGTCGAGAGCCGGGCCGGGGCGGTGCCGGGGCTCGGGCTGCTGCCCGTGGACATCACGTTCGCGGCGGCCAAGACGCTCACCCGGCCGGTCGGGGAGGCCCTGGGACAGCCGGTGACCGGGTACGAGATCCACCACGGGCAGGCGACCGTGGACGACTCCGCGCCGCCGCTGATCGGGGTGCCCGGCGGCGGGGAGGGCGTGCTCGCCTGGCCCGTCGCGGGGACGCACTGGCACGGGCTGCTGGAGAACGACGCGTTCCGGCGGGCGTTCCTGGTCGAGGTCGCGGCGCAGGCCGGGCGGGACTTCAGCCCCGCGCCGGACACCGACTTCGCCGGGTTGCGGTCGCGACAGTTGGACCTGCTGGGCGACCTGGTCGGGGAGTACCTCGACACGGAGCTGCTCACGGCGATCATCGAGGGCCGCTGAGTACGACGGGGAGCGCGAGGGCCCCGGCGAGCGCAAGCCGGCTGACCAGGCGGACCGGGAGGGACTGTGGGCGTGGCTGACCAGGATGTCGTCGAACTGGCGCGGCGGGTGGTCCGGGCGGAGCCGAGGCTGGGGGACGTGCGGGTCGTGGCCGTGGACGGGCCGTCCGGGGCGGGGAAGACGACGTTCGCGGAGCGGCTCGCGGTGGCGGTCGCGGCCGAGGGGGCGGCGGTGGCCGTCGTCCACCTCGATGATCTGCTCGACGGGTGGGACGACCTGCCCACCATGTGGCCCCGGGTGGAATCCCTGCTGCTCGGGCCCCTGCGGGAGGGGCGGGCGGCGCGGTTCCGGGCGTACGACTGGGTGGCGGGGGAGTTCGCCGGGCCCTGGCGGGAGGTCGACCCCGGCGCGGTCCTGATCCTCGAAGGCGTCTCCAGCGGCCGGGCGGCTGTCCGCGGGGAACTGGTGGCGAACGTGTTCGTCGACGCGCCGGAGGACGTCAGGCTCGCCCGGGTGCTGGCCCGGGACGGCGAGGAGCTGCGCGAACCGTTGCGCCGCTGGGCCGAGGCCGAACGGGAACACTTCGCGGCCGACGGCACCCGGGAGGCGGCCACGCTCCGGATCGCCGGAGACCGGGCGGAGTAGCGCCGACACCCGACCTGGGCCGCGCGGCCACCAGGCAGAACGACAGCATCCCGGCCGGTTGTCAGTGCGCCGGCGCCACGGGGATCACCGGCCGGGCGCGTACCCGGAAAAGGGGTGTCTCGGCTCACGGCGGGGAAACCGGACGGCCGGGAAGGCCCGGCGAATAGGATCCTGGCATGACCGACGCCCTTCGCGCCGCAGTGCAGCGGCTCCTTCCCCAGGCCCGTGCAGACCTCGAGGCTCTCGCGCGCATCCCCAGCATCGCGTTCCCCGGGTTCGACCACAGCCACGTCCAGGCCTCCGCCGAGAAGGTCGTGGAACTGTGCCGCTCCGTGGGCATCACCGATGTCCGGATCGTGCGCGCAGGGGAGGGCCAGCCCGCCGTCATCGCCAAGATCCCGGCCCCGGAGGGCGCGCCGACCGTCCTGCTGTACGCGCACCACGACGTGCAGCCCGAGGGGGACCTCGACGCGTGGCGCACGCCGCCGTTCGAGCCGACCGAGGTCGACGGCCGGCTGTACGGGCGGGGCTGCGCCGACGACAAGGCCGGCATCGTCGCGCACCTGACCGCGATCCGCGCGTTCGGGAACCGGCCGCCGGTCGGCGTGACCCTCTTCATCGAGGGCGAGGAGGAGTTCGGCTCGGCGTCGCTGCCGGACCTGCTGGAGGCGCACAAGGAGGACCTGCGCGCCGACGTCATCGTGATCGCGGACTCCACCAGCTGGGACATCGGCACACCGGCGCTCACCACCTCGCTGCGCGGGCTCGTGGACTGCTACATCGAGGTCAGCACGCTCGACCACGCCCTGCACAGCGGCATGTGGGGCGGGGTGGTGCCCGACGCGCTCACCGTGCTCAGCCGGCTGCTCGCCACCCTGCACGACGTCGACGGCAGCGTCGCGGTCAAGGGCCTGCACGACGCCGGCCCGACCCCGGTGGACTACCCGCACGACCGGTTCCGGGCCGAGTCCGGCCTCCTCGACGGGGTGCAGCTGATCGGCCGGGGCTCGATCACCGAGCGGCTGTGGAACCAGCCCGCGATCGCCGTCACCGGTATCGACTGCCCGACCGTGCGCAACGCGTCGAACACGCTGGTGCCGAGCGTCCGGGCCAAGGTCAGCATGCGGATCGCCCCCGGGCAGGACGTGGACGCCGCGATGGACGCCCTCGTCGCGCACCTGGAGTCGCACGCGCCGTGGGGCGCCAAGGTCGCCGTGACCCGGGGCGAGAAGGGCGCGCCGTGCGTGGTCGGCACCGACGGGCCGGCGTACACGGCCGCCCGGGCCGCGCACAGCGAGGCCTGGGACGGCGCGACGTGCGTGGACCTGGGCGTGGGCGGCTCGATCCCGTTCATCGCCGAGTTCCAGGTCGCGTTCCCGCAGGCCGAGATCCTGGTGACCGGGGTCGAGGACCCCGACGCCCGGGCGCACGGCCCCAACGAGAGCCTGCACCTGGGGGAGTTCGCCAAGGTGTGCCTCGCGGAGACGCTGCTGCTGGCGAAGCTCGCCGAGGGCTGACGGGTGGTGGCCTGGTGACGGGCCACCAACCCCATGAGTTGGTTACGGTGGGGTCCGACCCGGTATGCATCGGTTTCCCTGGCTGGACGGGCCGGGGGTCAGGACGGGGCTGGACCGATCGGGTGGTCCGCGCGTCCCGGGCTCGGCCGGTGCCCCGGCCACGGGCGACCGGGTCGGGGCATGTCTCCCAGCGGCCGACCAGGTCCGGTCGCGATGGTGGTCGGACGGTCAGGTCCGGGCTCGGCAATGATTCGTCTTCGTGGGTGTGTCCGGGCTCCCCGGTCCGACATGATGGGCCGGAGACCGTCGCCGGACGGGGCCGCCCCGTGCCCGCCGGCCCCCCGACCCGGAGGCCCGCGTCATGGCACCGTCCCGTTCGCTTCCGTGGTTCCTGGCGTGCGCGGTGACGGCGGTGCTCGCGGTCGCCGGTTGCTCGGCGGAGAAGGCCGCCCCGGAGGCCGCCGCGCCGCCCGCCGTCTCCGGCACGGCCCCGGGCACCCCGTCGCTCCCGGCCCCCGCGCCGGCCCCGACCACCCCGGCGTGCGCGGCCCCGCAGGGCTGGGACTGCTCGTGGGGGCCGAAGTTCGCGCAGGTCAGCGCCCGGGTCGCGGCCAGTCCGGGGCAGCTCGGCGTCGAGGTGCGCGACCGGCAGACCGGTGCGGTGTGGAAGGCCGGCGCGGCGGACAAGACGACGTGGACCGGTTCGACGATCAAGCTGGCGATGGTGGCCAGCGTGTTCGAGAAGGCGCGGGCCGGGAAGGTGACGCTCACGACCGCCGACCGCAAGGACATCGCGGACATGCTGTCGTGGTCCTCGGACGACGCGGCCGACCGGGTGTGGCGGAAGTTCGGGCGGGACGCGATGGTGCCGGGGTTCCGGGACACGTACGGGATGAAGGGGTTGACCTTCGTTCCGGGGTTCGACCGGTACTGGGGCTTCATGAAGTGCGGGCCGGACGACCTGACGAACCTGATGTCGTACGTGCTGGGGAAGCTCGCGGCCGAGGACCGGGCGTACATCGTGCGCGCGATGCGGTCCGTCGAGGACATCCAGCACTGGGGCGTGTGGGCGGTGGGCGCCACCCAGGGCGCGGGTACCAAGAACGGGTGGTCGCAGGAGCTCGACGGCGGCGTGGAGCACTGGGTGACGAGCACCGTCGGGTTCGCCGGGCCGGCCGAGCGCTACGTCCTGACGGTCATGTACTCGATGCCCCCGGGGCAGGACTCCCTCGCACTGGGCGTGCACACGGTGAGCGACATCCCGGCGGCCCTCTTCGGGGTGGCGACCCCGGCCCCGGTGGTGGTCCGCCCGTCCTGACCGGGTGCGGGCCGCCGGGCCGGGTCAGGCGTCGCTCCGCCGGAGCTTCACCCATGCGGCCACCAGCAGGACCATGGTCCAGCCCGCGAAGATCCCGAGGCCGCCCCACGGGTTCTCCCCGTTCGGATCCATGATCCTGGCCCCGGCCCCGGTGGGCCACCACTGCGCGACGGCGAAGCCGAACTCGCCGAGCAGGAACAGCACGACCGGCCCGATGTACAGCACGCCCATCACGGCGGAGATGGCCCCGGCGCTGTGCCGGATCAGGAATCCGCAGGCCATCGAGAACACGCCGAGCACCCCGGAGTAGAGGCCGACGCCGATCAGGGACCGCAGCACCTCGGGCTCGGACAGGCTGGCGGAGTGCCTGCCGAGCAGCGACTGGCCGGCGGCGAACGTGGCGAAGCCGATCACCAGCCCGCCCGAGGTGGCCACGGTGGCGGCGACGACGGCCTTGGCGAGCAGGAACCGGGTCCGGTCCGGCACGGCGGCGAGGGTGACCCGGATCTGCCCGGTGGTGTACTCCCCGGTGGCGATCAGCACCCCGAGCACGCAGATCGCGAGCTGTCCGATCATGAACCCGGTGAGGCTGGCGTTGGTCTTGGAGCCGTCGTCGCCCTCCTGGAGGTGGGTGAAGAACACGGCGCCCATGCCGATGGCGACGCTGAGCACGGCCGTGGCGAGCAGACTCCACGCCGTGGACCGCAGCGACCACACCTTGGACCATTCGGCCCGGATGACGTTGACGGTGGTCACGCGCGCCCCAGTTCGATGGTGCCGGCGGGGGCGTCGGACCGGGCCGGGCCTCCGGTGCGGAACTGCACGTCCGCGCTGGTCAACTCCATGAATGTCTCCTCCAGGGAGGCCCGGACCGGGGTGAGTTCGTGCAGGCGCAGGCCCTGGTCGGCGGCGAGGTCGCCGAGGGCGGCGCAGTCGAGGCCGGTGACCGCGAGCGCCCCGTCGGGGGTGGGCACGCCGGTGCCGCCGGCCGCGGTGACGAGGGCGAGGAGCCGGTCCGGTTCGGGGCTGCGGACCAACGTGTGCCCGCCGGAACCGCGCCCGGTGAACTCGGCCACCGACGTGTCGGCGATCAGCCGGCCCTGCCCGATGACGATCAGGTGGTCGGCGGTCTCGGCCATCTCGGTGAGCAGGTGGCTGGACACGAACACGGTGCGGCCCTCGGCGGCCAGGCCGCGCATCAGGCCCCGGATCCACCGGATGCCCTCCGGGTCGAGCCCGTTGACCGGTTCGTCGAACATCAGCACGGCCGGGTCGCCGAGCAGCGCGCCGGCGATGGCGAGCCGCTGGGACATGCCGAGGGAGAAGCCGCCGATCCGGTCCCGGGCGACGTCGGCGAGGCCCACGGCGTCGAGCACCTCGCCGACCCGCCGCCGGCCGATGCCGTTGCTCAGGGCCAGGGCGAGCAGGTGCTTGTACGCGGTGCGTCCCGGGTGCACGGCGCGCGCGTCGAGGACGGCCCCGACGGTGCGCAGCGGGGCGGGTGTCCGCCGGAAGTCGGCGCCCCCGACGGTGACGGTGCCGCCGGTGGGCCGGTCGAGGCCGAGGACCATCCGCATCGTGGTGGACTTGCCGGCCCCGTTCGGGCCGAGGAAGCCGGTGACCACACCGGGTCGTACCGTGAACGACAGGTTGTCGACGGCGGCCGACGCGCCGTAGTACTTGGTCAGTCCATCCGCGACGATCATTTCGCGAATGTTAGCCGGAGTTCTGCGAGGCGGCCGTTCCCAGCGGTCCGCGCAGGTCGGCGGCGACGAGCGACCACACCTCCAGGTCGACCCGCCCGCCGTGCACGTAGCCGGCGTTGCGCAGCAGGCCCTCGTAGGTGAAGCCGGCCTTCTCGGCGACCCGGCGCGACGCCAGGTTCCCGGGGGCGATCCGCAGTTCCACCCGGTGGAAGCCGTGTTCCAGGACGAGCGCGACGGACAGCGCGTCGAGCGCCTCGCACGCGATCCCCTGACCCCGGACCTCGGACGACATGGCGTAGGTGACCTGGGTGACGTGCGCGGCCCAGTCGGTGCGCTTGGCCCACAGGCAGCCGACGAGCTTGTCGTCCTCGCGGCGGACGACGCCGTAGTGGTCGCCGTCGCCGCTGTCCCGGCGGTCGGCGGCCAGGTCGGTGCACCACTGGTGCCCGTCGGTCTCGGTGAAGGGGTCGGGGAACGGCAGCCACCGTCGGGTCTGCCCGTCGTCGAACACGGCGGTGACCGCTGGGACATCGGCGACGGTCAGGGTGCGGACCAGGAGCCGAGGGGTCTGGACGGTCATCGGCGGGAACCGCCGTACGGGCGTACTGATCCCTGTTCTCACCGCGCGACCTTATCGCGCGGCCCACTCCGAGAGCCAGGTCACACGTTCGGGACAGGTACGGTGACCGTCGTGTACCGCTTCCTCGCGACCCCCCGCTGGCTGGGCATGGCGGCGCTGTGCCTGGCCCTGTGCGCCGGCATGGTCGGGCTGGGCTACTGGCAGTTGCAGCGCTTCCACCAGCGGGCGGCGATCAACGACCGGGTGGACGCGGCGGTGCTGGCCCCGCCGGTGCCGGTCGCGGAGCTGAGCGCGCCGGGCGCGAAACCCGCGGACGCGAAGGAGTGGCGGCAGGTCACGGCGTCGGGGGTGTTCGATCCCGCGAACGTGGTCCTGGCCCGGGGCCGCACCCTGGACAACAAGGTCGGCTTCGAGGTGCTGGTGCCGCTGCGGCTGGCGGACGGCACGGCGGTGCTGGTGGACCGGGGCTGGGTCCCGCCGGCCGCCTCGGGGCTCAACGCGCACCCGGCGGTGCCGGCGGTGCCGAGCGGCCCGGTGACGGTCGCGGGCCGGCTGCGGCTGCCGGAGAGCAGCCCGGGGCCGGTGGACCGGGCCGGCGGGGTGCTGGAGGTGCGCCGGATCGACCCGTCGAAGATCGGCAGGGACCTTCCCTATCCGGTACTGGGCGGCTGGATCTCCGTGGAGGTCGCCGATCCGGGGTTCACGGCCGTGCCGGGCGAACCGGGCAGGCAGCCGACCTGGATGAACGTGGCCTACGTGATCCAGTGGTGGTTGTTCGCCGGAATGGCACTCTTCGGGTACTTCTGGCTGGCGCGCAAGGAAGCGGGCACCGGGGACGCGGCCGGTGGCGGCCGGGCACTACCCTCAGCGGGGTGACCGACCCCTCCCTCCCGGTTCCGTACGCGGGGCACGCGTACCAGATGGAGCCCGTCCTCGCCCAGATCGGCGAGATCCAGGTGACCCCGCGCGTGGCGCGCACCCCGGCGGGGGAGATTCCGCTCCGGGGCAGCGTCTGGTCGACGACCGACCAGTTCATGGCCACCCAGCACACGCCGACCTGGGCGATCGTGTGCGCGATCCTCGGGTTCTTCTGCCTGACGATCTTCAGCCTGCTGTTCCTGCTGGCCAAGGAGACCCGGTTCTCGGGGTACGTGAACGTGATGGTCGGCAATGGCCGGCAGATGTACACCACCCGGATCCCGGTGCAGAGCCAGGCCCAGGTCGCGCACATCTACAACCAGGTCAACTACGTGCGCTCGGCGTCGCTGACCGCATAGCGAAACGGCCCCGCCGGAGCGGGGCCGTTCCGTGGGTTCAGCGGCCTGCGGGCCTGGCGGGCGCGGCGGGCGCCCCGACGATCGAGTCGGGCGGCGGGGTGAAGTCCCGCACCGGTTGGCCCTCCAGCGCGTCGTGCAGCAGGACCGCCACCGTGTTCACCGGCTTCTGCGAGTTCGAGTCGCCGACGGAGTGGAACGGGTTGTCCGGGTCGGCCATGAACGACGCCCCGCACAGCTCCGGCGTGAACGCGACGAACCACGCGGCCCGGTTGCTGTCGGTCGTACCGGTCTTGCCGGCCACCGGGCGCTTCACCTGCGGGTACACCCCGGGGGCGGTGCTCCAGTCCCCGCAGCTGCCCTTGGCGGCCTTGTAGCCGGTGACGCAGCGCGCGGCGTCGGCGGCCGCCTGGGCCACCTCGGGCCGGACCGCCTGGTTGCAGGCCGGCGAGACGTTGACCTGCTTGCCGGTGGAGTCCCACAGGCCCTGGACGGCCAGCGGGGCGCAGTACACGCCGTTGGCGGCGACGGTCGCGTAGGCGGCGGCCATCTCCAGCGGGGTGGTGTCGGCGACGCCCAGGGTGAAGGCGCCCCAGCCCCAGGAGCGCTCGGGGGTGGCCATCTCCCGGTCGACGTCGTTGTGCCACTTCAGGCCGATCCGCTCGGCCATGGCGACCGCGTTCTCGGCGCCGACCCGCTGGACGAGCTGGGCGAAGTACGTGTTCACGGACTTGCCGAACCCGGACCACATCTGCTGGTTGCCGGTCATGCCGGCCGACGCGTTCGACGGGCACCACCGGTCGCCGCACGAGGCCGGCCCGCCGGGCTCGACGACGTACTTCGTGGTCACCTTCGGCGGGGCGTAGATGTTCGTGTTCAGCGGCATGCCCGCGTCGAGCGCGGCGAGCATCGTGAACATCTTGAACGTCGACCCGGCCTGGTACCCGGACATGTCCCCGCCGCCGAGCAGCGGCACCACCGTGTTCGGGTAGCTGCCGGGGATGCCGGCGGACCGCTTCGCGCTGTTGCTGTTGGGGCCGTTGCCGCTCTGGTCGAGGGCGTAGACCCGGTTGACGGCCATCGCGGAGACCTTGCCGGTGCCGGGTTCCATCAGGACCACGCCGTGCGCGTAGGAGCTGTCGTTGCTCTCCCGCTTGGTCACCTGGTCGTGCGCGATGCCCTGCACGTTCGGGTCGAGGGTGCTGTGGATGACGTACCCGCCGCGGCGCAGCGCGTTCTCCCGCTCGGCCCGGGTCGCCCCGAACTGCGGCTGCTGGAGCCACCACGAGTGCATGAAGTCGCAGAAGAAGCCCCAGTCGTTGTACGTGACCGAGACGCAGTCGTTGGGGATCGCGCCGACCTTCAGCTCGATCGGCGAACCCTTGACCTTCGCGGCGGCGTCGGTCGACAGGTAGCCCACCGACACCATCCGGTCGACGACCCAGTCGCGCCGCTCGGTGGCGGTCTTCTTGTCGGTGCTCGCCGGGTCGTACTCGGACGGGGCCTGGACGAGCCCGGCGAGCATCGCGCTCTCGGCGACGTTGAGGTCCTTGGGGAGCTTGGAGAAGTAGATCTGCGCGGCGGCGTAGATGCCGTAGGCGCGGTGTCCGAAGTAGGCGACGTTCAGGTACCCCTCGAGGATCTGGGGTTTGGTCCACTTCTGTTCGAGTTCCACGGCCATCCGCATCTCGCGGATCTTGCGGGTACTCGTCTGCTCGGTCGCGTCCTTCGCGGCCTCGGGGGTGTCGGCGTTGGTGATCAGGATGTTGCGGACGTACTGCATCGTCAGCGTCGAGGCGCCCTGGTGCACCTCCCCGCTCACCTGGTTCTTCACGAACGCCCGGACGACACCCTTGGCGTCGACCCCGTTGTGTTCGAAGAACCGCTGGTCCTCGGCGGCCACCATGGCCTGCTGGGCGGCGCCGGACACGTCGGAGAGGGGCACGACCTTGCGCGCCTCGTCGTAGAACGTGGTCAGCAGGGTCTTGCCGTCGTTGGCGTAGACGTACGACGCCTGGGGCGGCTGACCGGCCGGAAGCTCCGTACCGGTGTGTTCGATGGCCTCAGCACCGTTCTTGGCGCCGAAGCCCGCGGTCGCCACGATGGGCATCGCGATGGCGGCTACCAGGACCCCGCCCGCCAGACCGCAGCGCACGAGTGGACCGAGCCGACCGAGGGCATGGAATGCGGCTGGAATCCTCACAAACTCACGTTATGCTAACCAGCCCGGCCCCACTGCTCATTTCAGTGCAACTCGCGGCCCTGTGTCGGGTACGGCATGATCACCGCATGGATCCACTCCGGCACCACGGCGACGTCGAGCTCCGTCCGGGGCTGGTCGATCTCGCGGTCAACGTGCGCACCGAGCCGCACCCGGAATGGCTGTCCGCCCCCCTTCTGGCCTCGATGTCCGACCTCGCGGCCTATCCGGACCAGACCCGGGCCCGGGCCGCGATCGCCGCCCGGCACGGCAGGGCGCCCGAGGAGGTGCTGTTGACGGCGGGCGCCGCGCAGGCGTTCACCTTGTTGGCACAGGTTCTGACGCCCCGGCGGGCGGTGGTGGTGCATCCGCAGTTCACCGAACCGGAGGCCGCCCTGGCCGCGCACGGGCACGTGGTGGAACGGGTCGTGCTGGCCCCGCCGTTCACCCTGGACCCGGGGCTGGTCCCGGCCGACGCGGACCTGGTGGTCCTCGGCAACCCGACGAACCCGACCTCGGTCCTCCATCCGGCCCCCGCCCTGACGGCCCTCGCCGTCCCGGGGCGCACCCTCGTCGTCGACGAGGCCTTCGCCGACACCATCCCCGGCGAACCGGAATCCCTGGCCGCCACCCGCCTCCCGGGCCTCGTCGTCATCCGCAGCCTCACCAAGACCTGGGGCCTGGCGGGCCTGCGGATCGGCTACCTCCTCGCCGACCCGGCCCTGATCCGCGCCCTGACCGAGGTCCAACCCCTCTGGCCCGTCTCCACCCCCGCCCTGGTCGCGGCCGAGGTCTGCGCGACCGCCCACGCCGCCGAGGAACGGATCGCACACGAGATCGCCGCCGACCGGGCGTACCTGGTCGCCCGGCTCGCCGAGATCCACGGCGTCGAGGTCGTCGGCACCCCGACCAGCTCCTTCGTCCTGGTCCGCACGCCGGGGGCCCTCGCGCTCCGGGAACGCCTGATCGCCCGGGGCTTCGTGGTCCGCCGGGGCGACACGTTCCCGGGTCTGGGTCCCGACTGGCTGCGGATCAGCGTGCGGCACACTGCTGTCACCGACGCGTTCGTCGACGTACTCAAGAACGAGGTGCACTGATGGAGCTGCTCTCCGCCGCGCTGGACCGGATCGGTCCCCCCGACGCCGAGGCCGTCGCCGCCGCCGACGAGCTCCAACTCCGGCTGACCAAGCCCCCGGGCGCGCTCGGCACCCTGGAGCCGTTGGCGTCGCGGCTCGCGGGCCTGGCCGGGGTCTGCCCGCCGCCGCTGCCCGAGCCGGCCGCCCTGGCCGTCTTCGCCGGGGACCACGGCGTGCACGCCCAGGGGGTCACGCCCTGGCCCCAGGAGGTCACCGGCCAGATGGTGGCCAACTTCCTGGCCGGCGGGGCCGTCGTCAACGCGTTCGCCCGGCAGGCCGGGGTGTCCGTCACCGTCGTGGACGTCGGCGTCGTCACCGGGGCCAGCCCGCACAAGGTCCGCGCCGGCACCCGGGACCTGGCCGTCGAGCCGGCCCTGACCCGCGCCGAGGTCGTCGCCGCCCTGGAGGTCGGCATCTCCGTCGCCCGCGCCCTGGTGGCCGACGGCGCGAAGGCGCTGCTCACCGGGGACATGGGCATCGCGAACACCACCCCGGCGGCGGCGCTGATCTCCGCCTTCACCGGGGTCGCGGCCTCCGAGGTCACCGGCCGGGGCACCGGCATCGACGACCGGACCCTCGCGCACAAGACCTGGGTGATCGAGGGCGCGCTGGCCATGCACCGGCCCGACCGCAAGGACGGGATCGACGTCCTCGCCAAGGTCGGCGGCCTGGAGCACGCGGCCATCGCCGGGTTCATCCTGGGCGCGGCGGCCGAACGGGTACCCGTCGTCCTCGACGGCGTGATCGCCGCCTCCGCCGCCCTGGCCGCCGTCGCCCTCGCCCCCGACAGCCGGCACGCCATGGTCGCCGGGCACCGGTCCGCCGAGCCGGGCGCCTCCGTGGCACTGGAGCACCTGGGACTCACCCCGCTCGTCGACCTGGGGCTGCGGCTCGGGGAGGGCACCGGCGCGGTGCTCGCGTACGGGATCGTGGCCAGCGCGGTGCGCGTACTCCACGAGGTGGCGACCTTCGACTCGGCAGGGGTGAGCGAGAAGTGACGGTGTACCCCCTGGGACTCATCCTCACCGGCAAGAACGTGCTCGTCGTGGGCGGCGGACAGGTCGCCCAGCGCCGGGTGCCCGCGCTGCTGGAGGCCGGGGCGGTCGTCACCGTCGTCTCGCCGTCGCTGACCCCGGCCCTGGAGGCGCTGCCCGTCACCTGGGTCCGGCGCGGCTTCGAGGCGTCCGACCTGGACGGACAGTGGTTCGTGCACGTCGCCACCCAGCGCCCGGCCGTGAACGCCGCCGTGTCCGCCGCCGCCGAGGAACGCCGGATCTTCTGCGTCCGCGCCGACGACCGCACCCAGGCCACGGCGTGGACCCCGGCCGTCACCCGGCACGGCCCCGTCACCGTGGGCGTGCTCAGCGGCGGCGACCCGCGCCGTTCGATGGCGCTGCGGGACAGCATCCACGCCGGCCTGGAGGCGGGCACCCTGGAACCGGGCGCGCACGGCGACAAGCCCCGGGGCGTGGCCCTGGTCGGCGCGGGCCCCGGCGACCCGGAACTCATCACCGTCAAGGGCCGCCGCCTGCTCGCCGAGGCCGACGTGGTGGTGGCCGACCGGCTCGCGTCCGGGCTGTTCCTGGAGGGGCTGCGGCCCGAGGTCGAGCTGATCGACGCGGCGAAGGTGCCGTACGGCCGGCAGCTCAAGCAGGAGGCCATCAACGAGATCCTGGTCGACCGGGCGCTCGCCGGGAAGTTCGTGGTCCGGCTCAAGGGCGGGGACCCGTACATCTTCGGGCGGGGCGGCGAGGAGCTGCTCGCGTGCGTGGAGGCGGGCGTGCCCGTGACCGTGGTACCGGGCGTGACCAGCGCGATCTCGGTACCGGCGCTGGCCGGCATCCCGGTCACCCACCGGGGCGTGACGCACGAGTTCACCGTCGTGTCCGGGCACATCCCGCCGAAGCACCCCGACTCGCTGGTCGACTGGGCGGCGCTCGCCCGGATGCGCGGCACCCTCGTCCTGCTCATGGCCGTGGAGAACCTGGCGGCCATCGCGGCCGAGCTCATCGCGCACGGCCGCGACCCGCACACCCCGGCGGCCGTGATCCAGGAGGGCACGACGGTCCGGGAGCAGGTCTTCCGGGGGACGCTGGAGGCGGCGTCCACTCTGGGCGCGCAGCCCCCGGCGATCGTGGTGGTCGGCGAGGTCGTCGACGTGCTCAGGTCAACTTCATAAGAGGGTTACGGTGGGCGGTGACCGGCCGTGAAGGCTGGAACCCACCGTGCCGCCCGGGGTCCCGGACACCCGGAAGCCCGTGCCCAGCGGGTGCGGCCCGGGGCCGGGACCTGACGTTGCGGCTCGACACCCGGGGCCGGGACCTGACGTTGCCAGCCGGCGGTGCGGCATCGCCCGGGGCCGGGACCTGACGTCGCGCGTCACCGCCCCAGCCGGGCCCTGACGTTGCCAGCCGATCCGGCGGAAACCGTTCACCGGAAAGCCCCGTTACGCGGTGGGCGGTGTCCGTTTTCCCGGGCTATGGTGCGGGCATGGCGATCAGCGACCGGGGCGGCCGGCGGCGGGTGCCCGGCCGGGGCGACGTGCTGGTCACGCCCGCCGACCCGTCGATGCCCCGCCAGGTGGCGGTCCCGATGGGCGCCCCGGCCCGCCTGTTCCTCTACGCCGCGGGCGCGGTCATCTCCCTGATCGGCCCGTCCCTGCTGGTCGCGGCGTTCGTCGCGGACCTCACGACGGGCGAACGCTGGCCCCTGGCCGGCGGCGGCGTCCTGGCGATCCTGATCGGCGTGCCGTGCACGGCTCTGATGTGGAGGCACATGCGCCGCGCGCACCGCGACTCCCTCCGGCTCGCCGCCGCAGGGGTCGACGCGGTCGCCGAGATCATCATGTTCTCGCCGGCCGCCATCGGGGACGAGGACGGCGTCGAGCTGGTCCTGTGGGTCAGCGGCCCCGGGTTCGCCTTCGAGGCGTTGTCGCTGTGCCGGGAACATCCGTCCCTGGTGGCCGGCGCGCGCCTGAACGCGATCGTCGACCCGTCCGACCACCTGTTCGCGATCGTCGGCTGACGGCCTGCTCCCGAGCCTGTGGGCGCGCCCGGCGGGTGTGCCGCCCGGGGCGGGGACCTGACGTTGCCAGCGGGGCCGTGCGACGGCCGGAACGAAGCATGCGGAGGCGTGCCGTGCGACGGCCCTGCGCGAGGTTTGCGCAGCCGTGCCGTGCGACGGCCCGGAACGAAGCACGTAGAGGCGGGCTGTGCGGCGGCCCTGAGCGGGGTATGCGCAGGCGTGCCGTGCGACGGCCTCTGAGCGTCGCTAAGTGGACGTTCTCAGGGGTTCCAGGGCCGCGAGGACGAGGTCCAGGCCGAACAGGAACTCCTCCGCCGGGTCGTACCCGGAGGCGAGGAGCACCGCGGCGGACTCGTTGAGGTAGGGGAACTCGTCGGGGGGAAGCTGGGGCAGGAAGACGTCCTCGGCCATGTCCGCGAACTCGTCGGCGGTGTCGAACGGCAGGCTGGTCTCCTGGAGGGCGAACCCGTAGAGGTAGACGTCGAGCAACCAGTTGGCGTGCGTCGCCATCAGGACCGTGAAGCCGGCCTTGCGCAGGCAGGCGGTGACCGCCTCGCGGTGGCGGAGGTGCGCCGGCCCCGGCGAGGTCCGCGACTCCATGAAGCCGATCGCCCACGGGTGCCGGGCGAGGACCTGCCGGGCGGAGACCGTCCGCTGGCGCATCGCCGACTGCCAGTCGGTCCCCTCGGGCGGGAGTTCGATCTCTGCGAACACGACGTCGATCATGGCGTCCAGCAGCTCTTCCTTGTTCGCCACGTAGTGGTAGAGCGACATCGCGCCCGCGTCGAGCGCGCCCGCCAGCCGGCGCATGCTCAGCCCGGTGACCCCCTCGCGGTCGGCGAGCCGGATCGCCTCGGCCACCACCCGCTCCTTGCTCAGCCCCGCGTCCGACGCGACCTGGCGTTGCTTCCTCGCTGACACGCGTCTCCCGGTTCCCTCGAACGGCTTGACGATCGTACAGCGTACGTTCATAGTACAGCGTACGACGTACAGTGTACGAGTGAGTGGAAGTCGCGGCTCGGAGACGGGGAGAATTCTGTGGGAACCGAACAGCGATCGAATGCCGGAGCGCGCCGGGTGCCGGGCGCGGGTCCGGACGGGGCGACGATGCGGGCCGCCGTCCAGCACCGCTACGGCCCGCCCTCGGTGCTCACGTCCGCCGAGGTCGGGGTGCCGGTGCCCGGTCGGGGCGAGGTGCTCGTCCGGGTGGGCGCGGCCTCGGTGCATCCCGGGGACTACTTCGTCATGACCGGTGAGCCGTACGTGCTGCGCCTCGTGTTCGGGCTCCGCCGGCCGCGCCACGGCATCCCCGGCATGGACCTGGCCGGGGTGGTGGCGGCGGTCGGGAAGGACGTCACCGCCCTCCGCCCCGGGGAGAAGGTGTTCGGCTGGAGCACCACGGGAGCGCTCGCGGAGTACGCCCGCGTGCCGGCGGACCACCTCGTGCCCGTACCCGCCAATCTGTCGCTCGGGGAAGTGGCGGCGGTCCCCACGTCGGCCATGACGGCGTTGCAGGCGGTGCGCCGGATCGCCGACGTCCAACCGGGCCAGACGGTGCTGGTCACGGGCGCGTCGGGCGGCGTGGGCTCCTTCGCCGTGCAGATCGCCAAGGCTTTCGGCGCCGAGGTGACGGGTGTGTGCGGCACCCGCAACGTCGAGCTGGTCCGCTCCCTCGGTGCCGACCACGTCGTCGACTACACGAGGGCCGACTTCACCCGCGCCGGGAAGCGCTACGACGTCATCCTCGACAACGTGGAGGCCCAGCCGCTGGCGGCCGTCCGCCGGGCGCTGACGCCCACCGGCATCCTCATCCCCAACAGCGGACGCGGCGGTCGCTGGCTCGGCCCCCTCCCCCGGGTCGTCACGGCGCGCGTGCGGTCCGGATTCACCCGCCAGCGGCTGCGGCCCTTCACGTCGACCGGGAAGCGCCAGGACCTGCTCACCCTGGCCGACCTGCTCGCGACCGGGCAGGTCACGCCCGTGATCGACCGCACCTATCCCCTCGACGAAGCGGCCGAAGCCCTCCGTTACATCGGGGCCGGCCACACCCGGGGGAAGGTCGTCGTCACCCCCTGACGATCCGGGGCCCCGGGGCAGCACCCGACCGGCCGCCACTTCGGGGGGGCGAACCGCTCCTCTCGAAAAAGAACACCACCCGCCGGTCCTCCGACCGCGACCAAGGAGCAAGAGATGAGTACACCGAAGGACACCACCACCACGCCAGCCCCCGGTTGGTCCGCCCGGGGCCGGCTCGTCGGTGCCGCGGCGATCGCGTTCGCGGTGCTGGTACTGACCGAGAACGTGTTGTTCGCGGCAACGGGCGCGCCGGCCTACAACTCGCCGATCAAGGACGTGCTGGCCTACTACGCGGCCAACCGCGACGCGGTAGCGATCGTGTCCGGCCTGGTGGCGCTGTACCTGCCGGTGCTGCTCGTGTTCGTGACGGGCCTGCACGGCCTCGTGGGGCGGCGCGGCGGAGCGGGCGCCGACTGGTCCCGCCTCGCCCTGGTCGCCGGCGCGGCGCTGTCGGCCGGCTTCGTGCTCGTCAACGTCCTGCAGATCGGGCTCGTGCTCTCCGCCGACGGGCTCGCCGAGCCGTCGCCCGCGTTCGGGCTCGTCTGGCAGATGCACGCGGCGGCGTTCGCGCTGGTGCTGCCGATGCTCGGCGCCACCTGCCTCGGCTCGGTCCTCGCCGCGCACGCGAGCGGGCTGACGCCGGCCTGGCAGCGCGTGCTGGGCATGGTGGGCGGGGGCCTGCTGCTCGCCGCCGGGCTGGGCAACCTCGCGATCGCCGACGGCTCGCCGCTGATCTTCGTCGGGCTCCTGGGGTTCGTCGCCTGGCTCGTCTGGCTGGTCACGACCGGCGTGCGCCTCCTCCGGTCGTGACCCCGCCACAGGGGACGCCGTCGTGGCGTCTCCGCCCGCAGGACCGGGCCGGCCCGACGGTGCCGCCCGGTGCCGATGGCCGTGGTCGGGTCACCAGTCGCGGGACCGGGCCAGCCGCTGGTGGGCCCGCTCCAGGGTGGCCAGGTCGTCGGCGGTGAGCCGGAGCGCCCCGGCGGCGACGTTCTCCGCGAGGTGCTCCGGGTCGCCGGTGCCGGGGATGGCCAGGACGTGCGCGCCCCGGCTGAGGGTCCACGCGATCCGCACCTGCGCGGCGCTGGCCCCGTGCGTCCGGGCCACGGCCAGCACCTCGGGGCTGTCGGACCCGCTGGCCCCGGCGGTCCGTCCGGCGCCGGCGATGGCGTAGAAGGGCACGTACGCGATGCCCTGTTCGCCGCAGAGCCGGAGGAGGTCGTCCTGTTCGGGGGGCGAGCCGATGCCGTACGCGTTCTGGACGCAGACGACGGGGGCGATGGCCCGGGCCTCGGCGAGGTGCGCGGGCCGGACGTTGGACAGCCCGAGGTGCCGGATGAGGCCGGCGGCGCGCAGGTCGGCCAGGGCGCCGAACCGGTCGGCGATGGAGTCGGTGCCGACGATCCGCAGGTTGACGACGTCGAGGTGGTCGCGCCCGAGCTGGCGCAGGTTCTCCTCGACCTGGCCGCGCAGCAGTGCGGGGGTGGCGTGCGGCAGCCACGCGCCGGACGGGTCCCGGCCGGGCCCGACCTTGGTGGTGACGACGAGGTCGGCGGGGTACGGGGCGAGCGCCCGGTTGATGAGTTCGTTGGCGGACCGGAGCGGGGAGAAGTAGAAGGCGGCCGTGTCGAGGTGGTTGACGCCGAGGTCGAGGGCGCGGCGGAGCACGGAGACGGCCCGGTCGCGGTCGCTGGGGACGGCGTGTTCGATGAGGGCTTCGCCGTGCTGGGTGAGGCGCATGGTGCCGAAGCCGATCCGGTGCACGGGGAGGTCGCCGAGTGTCCAGGTACCCGAAGTGGCGGCTGTGATCGTGTCTGTGGTCATGCCGGAATGGTCACCGCGCGCCCGCCCGGTGCGCCACTGATTCAGGCATGACCGAATCCATCAGGGTAGACGGGCGGCCCGGACGACAACGGAGCCGGGCGCGCCCCGAAGGACACGCCCGGCTCCGCCGTCCGGTGTTCAGCCGATGTTGGTCGCGATCGTCAGGTCGCCGCTCCACACCCCGGTGTTCTTGTTCATCCAGTTGAGGCGCAGCGTGCCGTCGGTGCGCTTGGACACCACGTTCAGGTTCCCGTCACCGCCCACGGTCAGGACGGGGTCCCCGGCGAGCGAGGAGGCGATGGCCCCGTCGCCGCTCCACACGGCGTTGGTCTTGTTCTGCCAGTTGAGCTTCAGCGCGCCGTCGGTGCGCCGGGTGAGGACCACGGTGTTGCCGTCGGCGCCGACCGCCGCCGCCGGGGTGCCGGCGGTGGTGGAGGCGAGGCTGATCGTGCTGCTCCACACGCCGTTGGTCTTGTTCATCCACAGGTACCGCAGCGCGCCGTCCGTGCCCTGGAAGAACACCTGGGTGTTGCCGTCCGAGGCGGTGACGATGGCCGGGTCGCTGGCCGCGTTGGCCGAGATCGTGAGGTCGGCGCTCCACACGCCGCTGGTCTTGTCCTGCCAGTTGAGCTTCACGGCGCCGTCGGTGCGCCGGGTGAACACCACGGTGTTGCCGTCGGCGCCCCGGTGGATCCTCGGGGTGCCGGTGACCGAGGTGGCGAGGCTGATCGTGCTGCTCCACACACCGTTGGTCTTGTTCATCCACAGGTAGCGCAGCGCGTTGTCGGTGCCCCGGAAGAACGCCTGGAGGTTGCCGTCGGAGGCCACGGCCAGCCGGGCGTCACCGCCGACCCCGGTCGCGATCGTCAGGTCCCCGCTCCACACCCCGGTGTTCTTGTCCTGCCAGTTGAGCCGCAGCGAGTTGTCGGTGCGCCGGGACAGCACCAGGCTGTTGCCGTCCGTGCCGACGACGGCGGACGGGGCGCCGGCGAGGTTGGCGGCGAGGTTGACGGTGCCGCTCCACACGCCGGTGTTCTTGTTCATCCACAGGTACCGCAGGTTGCCGTCGGAGCCCCGGGCGAACGCCTGGGTGTTGCCGTCCGTGGCGGTGATGACCGACGGCGAGGACTCCGAGGAGGTCTCGCCCCCGTCGACGATCTTGTCGTACCGGCGGGCCACGTAGTTGCCGTTGGGGTGCCCGTCGAGCTGGCCGGCGTTGATGGAGACGTGGTTGACCTTCTGCACGGGGCTGGAGCCGAAGCTGTAGTAGGAGAAGTAGGTGTGGTCGGCTTCCCAGGCGTTGAATATGAAGACGTGGTTGGCGGCGTCGTTGAGGATGTCGCCGGGCTTGAGGTCGGCGCGGGGGATCTCGTAGGAGATGGCGGACAGGTTGCCGGTCCAGTGGTGTGAGCCGGTGTGCCAGGCCATGTCGACGTATCCGGAGCAGTCGCGGCGGTAGTTGCGGTCGCCGGTCGGGCCGGGGGAGAACTCCGACTGGCTGTAGGGGCCGGGTTGGTGGTCGACCCAGTACTGGGCGCGTTCGATGACCTCGGCGCGGGTGATGTACCCGTCGATGCTGGAGGTGAACGCGGCCTGCGCGGGGGCGGAGCCGACGATCAGGGAGCCGGTGGCCACGGCCGTGACGGCGAGCGTGCTCAGGGCACGGCGGAGCAGGGTGGTGTTCAAGGGGTGTCCTTCGGGGAGAGGGATTCAGGAGGTGCAGCCGGCGAGGTTCGCCGCGAGGTGGTCGGGGACGTAGCCGGCGCAGAAGCCGGAGGACCCGAGGTTGAGGGGGCGCCACGTGGTGCTGGCGGCGTCGTAGCCGAAGACGATCCGGGAGGGCTGGTGCTGTCCGTCGGGGACGGTCGAGGCGACCGCGAACCGTTCGTGGCAGGAGACCTGGTGCAGGGCGGCGGGGTGCGCGGCCCGGGTGTCGACGTCACTGCCGGGGGCGCGCAACGCCGCCAGCAGCGTCTCCGCCGTGGCCGGACAGCCGGTGGTCGGCGCGCCCGGCGGGGCGGTGGTCGGCCTGGTGGTCGCGCCGGCCGTGGGGGGTGTGACCGTGCCGGTGGGGGAGGCGGCGGCGGAGGCCGCTGGGGTGGTGGTGTGCGGCTGGGCGGTCCGGGGCTGGTCCGAGGTGCCGCAGCCGGTCAGGGTGAACACGACTGCGGCGCCGGCCAGGAGGGCGAGGGTCCTCACGGTGTGGGCTCCTTCAGGGGGCTAGGCGGTGGTTTCTGAGGGCCGGGTCGGTGGCGATGGCCCGTTCGCAGAACTGTCGGGCCGTGGTCCGGGCCTGCGATGCGGTGTCGGCGAGTAGGAACACGGCGAGTTCGTACCGGTCCGGGCCGCCGAGGGTCCGCAGGTGCTCTATCCGGTCGGCGGGTTCGGCGCTGGCCCGGAGGATCTCCGTGATCCGTTCCGGATCGACTCCCCTGACTTCGGAGTCGAGCAGGGTGAGGGTGATCAGGTGCATGGCGGTTTCCTGTCCGGGACTAGCCCCACGAGGCGCCGTCACTGTCGGTGGAGACCGTCGGGGCCGGGCTGGAGGTGGTCGTCGGCACCGGCGTCGCGGCCTGTGCGGTGGTGCTGATGCCGGCGCCGAGGGCACCGGAGAAGGCGAGGACGACGAAGAGCGCGACGATCCGAGACATGACAGACTCCACCCGTGTACGTATTGATTGGCTTTTGGAAGTTTCGCTCCGATGTGGTGCGTTCTTCCGATGTGGTGAACTCTGCCAGCCGCCCCGGCCCTGGTCACTACCTGCGGCCTGGCACCAACGTGCGTGGCAGTTTGGTGCCAGGAAATGATTTGGCCGGTTAGCCCTTGCTCCTGGCGATTCGGTTGCCCAGACTAGGTGCCAATTTCGGTAATAGTCGCGGGGGCGAAAATGCTGGAGATGCTGGGCCTGACGGGCCAGAAAGAAAAGGTTTACCGGGCCATGCTGTCCCATTCTGACTGGGGCATATCCGATCTATCCGTGAATATCGGCCTCACGGAGAGCCAGGTTCGTGCCGCGCTGGACGAACTCGCCGACCTCGCGCTGGTGCGCCCGGCGGCCCAGGGCGCCGGCGGTCTCCGCGCGGTCAGTCCGGCGGTGGGCCTCGCCGCCCTCCTCGCCACCGCCGAGGCCGAGGTCGCCGGCCGCGCCCGCCAGATCGAGGCGACCCGGGCGGCCATCGCCGCGATCACCGCCGAACACGAGACCGGGCGCACCCACGAGGGCTCCACCCGGCTGGAGGGCCTCGACGCCGTCCGGGGTCGGCTGGAGGAGCTGGCGGCCACGGTGTGCACCGAGATCGTCTCGCTCAATCCGGGCGGGGCGCACCGGCCCGACGCGCGCCAGGCCAGCGGGCCGCTCAACGAACAGGCCCTGAAGCGGGGCGTCGCGATCCGTGCCGTGTGCCGGGACAGCTTCCGCAACGACGCCGACACCCTCGCGCACGCCCGCTGGCTCACCAGCCTCGGCGGACAGATGCGCACCGTCGCCGTCGTGGCGATGCCCCTGGTCGTCTTCGACCGCCAGACGGCCATTCTGCCGCTGGACCCGGAGGACTCCCGGGCCGGCGCGATCGAGGTCACCACGCCCGGCGTCCTGGCGGCGACCTGCGCCCTGTTCGAGCAGTCGTGGGCCTCGGGGACCCCGTTCGGGCAGCCCCCGGTCGCCGACGAGAACGGCTGCACGCCGAACGAACGCGCCCTCCTGGAGATCATCGCCGAAGGGCACACCGACGAGGCCGCCGCCCGCAGGCTCGGCCTGTCCCTGCGCACGATCCGCCGGATGATGGCCGACCTGATGGAGCGCCTCGACGCGGCCAGCCGGTTCCAGGCGGGGGTGAAGGCGACCCGCCGGGGCTGGCTGTAGTCGCGTCCTGACGAACAGGCCGACAATGTTCTCGACCGGGCCGCACGCGTCGGGCCGGACCAGCCGGTGCGCGCGCCCGCCGCCCGGGAGAGAGCTGAAACCGACAAGGGGGGTACCGGTGGCGGAGGTCGCCTTCTCGGCCACCGATCTGGCGCAGATGCGGTTCGCCGTGTCCCCGATGTGGGAGGTCGTCTCCAGTTACCGCCTCCTGCTCGCCGACACCCCGCACCCCGTGCACCACCGCTGGGCGGCCCAGGTCCGCCCCCGCGTCGCCGCCGCCGGTCTCGACCACGCCTGGCTCGCCGAGCTGGTCCCGCGGACCGGCGGCTACCGCCCCGACTTCCTCAACCCCGCGCCGGCCGGCCCGACCCCCACCCTGCGCGAGGAGCTGACCGCGATCCTGGCCGTCCCGCCCGACCGGATCCGCCAGGACCTCGACCACCTCCGCCACCACCAGGGCACCCGGGGCCCCCGGCTCCGCAACCTGCACGCGGACCCGACCCGCCTGACCCGGGTCGCCGAGGAGATCGAAACCTACTGGGACCTGGCCCTCGCCCCCTACTGGGCCCGGATCCGGGCGCTCCTCGACGCCGACATCTTCCACCGGGCCCGCCAGCTCGCCGAGCACGGCGCGGCCCGGCTCTTCGACGACCTGCACCCGTCCCTGACCTGGGACGACCAGACCCTTCGACTGGTACGCGGCGAGCGCACCCTGTTCCGCAAGTCCGCCGGCCCGGGGCTGCTGCTGGTGCCCTCGGCGTTCACCGGCCCCGGCGTGCACACCCGGGTCCGGCTCCCGGAGGCGCCGCAGCTCGCGTACCCGGCGCGCGCCCTCGGCACCCTGTGGGAAACCCGTCCTGTCACGGGCACCGCCGCCCTGTCGGTGGTCCTCGGCCGCTCCCGCACCCTGCTCCTCGCCGAGCTGGACACCCCGGCGTCCACCACGGAACTGGCCCGCCGCACGGGGCTCTCCCCGGCCGGGGTGTCCCAGAACCTGACGGCCCTGCGCGGCGCCGGCCTGGTCAGCGCCCACCGCGCGGGCCGCTCGGTCCTCTACGCCCGCACGGCCGCGGCCGAATCCCTCCTGGCCGCCGCGTCCCCGTAGCCGTTCACCGCACCTTGTCGGGTGGGGGTGCAAAAGTGCATGTGCGTTTCGGTACTCCCGGGGAGGTCCGTCCACGGCGGACAATTGCGGTCATGGTCAGCGATGGGCGCAGCACGCCGTATCCGCTCCGTAGCCGGCTCGCCCGGCACCTGCGGCTGCTCCGAGAAGAGTCGGACTTGACGATCAAGGCGGTGGGCCGTCGGGTGGGTTGGTCGGACTCGAAGATGAGCCGTATCGAAACCGGCCTGACCGGCATCACACCCTGGGACGCGGAACGACTCCTCGACGTCTACCGGGTCACGGGCCACAAGCGGGAGTGGATGCTTGGGTTGATCCGGGGCAGCCGGCGCGACGTCCTAAGCGCATACGTGCATTTCGAGGCGGAGTCGGCCTCGGTGCTCGGCTACGAGTCGATGCTGTTTCCGGGGATTCTCCAACTTCCCGAATACACCAGGGCACTGATCCGCTCGGCCGAGCCGACAGCGTCGCCCGAGCGGATCAACATGTTGATCACACGACGAATCGCCCGACAGGCATTGCTCACCAGTGACGACGGCCCGTCCTTCCACCTGGTCGTGGACGAATCAGTGCTGCATCGCCCAATCGGCAGCGAGCAAACCTTGAAGTCGCAGCTCAGAAGATTGCTGGACCTTGCGGAACTGCCCAGCGTCACACTGCGGGTGTTTCCCTTCGACGCTGCTGACCATCCAGCGTTGGAAGGTGCGTTCACGGTGCTGCGGTTTCGCGACGAACTCGATCCCGGCATCGTCGCGCTGGAACATCGTATGACGACGTTCTACCTGGACGATTCCGCCGATGTGGAGACCTACATCGACGTGTTCCGACGACTCAACGAGCTGGCTCTCGACCCTCAGGACACGGTTAAACTCGTGTCGCGGCTGGCCTCCGGCCGTTGAGAGTGAGAGGACGTGCGATGGACTTCGATGGGGCACGGTTTGTCAAGGCGCGTCGTAGCGGGGGCAACGAGGGCAACTGTGTGGAGTGCACCTTCGACTTCGTACCCGTCGGAGTGGTTGGTGTTCGTGACAGCAAGGACCAGGCTGGTCCGGTGCTGGCGTTCCCGACCGCCGACTGGTCGGCCTTCGTGACCGCCACGCGTGCCGAGCACCTGTCACCAGCACGCTGACCCCACGTGCCCAGGCCGTGACGCAAAGTTCCCGCCGAACCCAGGCGTCCCCGGCAGGGTGCCACCTCGTCTCCCTCCCCGACAGGGAGGTGACAGCTTGAGGAAGCACGACGCGGAGTTCGCCGAGTTCGTCGGCGCGCGCGGCCACCGGTTGCAGCAGACGGCGTTCCTGCTCTGCGGCGACTGGCACCGTGCCGAGGACCTGGTGCAGACGGCCTTGATCAAGGTGTACCGCGCCTGGCCCCGGATCGGCGAGGGCTCGCCGGAGGCGTACGCGAGGAAGGTACTGGCCCGCACGGTCATCGACGCGTCCCGGCGGTTCTGGCGACGCGAACGCACCGTCACCGAGATCCCGGACATCGCCGGGCCCGAGCACGGCACCGACGCGGCGCTCGACATGCGCCGGGCCATCGCCGCGCTGCCCAGCCGGCAACGCGCCGTCGTGGTGCTCCGCTACTGGGAGGACCTGCCGGTCGCGGAGGTCGCCGAGGTCCTCGGCTGTAGCGAGAGCACCGTGAAGAGCCAGTCAGCGAAGGGGCTGGCCGTGCTGCGTCAGCTGGTCACCGAGGAGCACGGCATGCTGGAGGGACACCGATGATGGACGACGGCGAAGAGACCGCCCGGTACGCGCTGAGCACCGCGCTCGGCTCGGAACCCCCGCGCGGACTGGACGCGGCGGCACTGATCCGCCGGGCCCGCAAGCGCACCCTCGTGACCCGGGGGAGCGCGGTCGGCGGGGTCGCCCTCGGGGCGGTCGCGGCCACAACGCTGCTGCTCGGCACGGTCGGCGGCCCGGGCGGCGCGCCCAGCCTGGCCGGCGCGCCCGGCACCGGCACCCCGGCACCGAGCCCCTCGGTGCCGGTGGATCCTTGTGCGATGGCGGTGGTGCCGGCGAGCCTGTTCCCCACCCCGATATCGCCCGGTGTGCAGCAAGAGCCACCATCCCCGGGCGCGCACTCGGCGGCGCTCACCGCGGTCCTGCACAGCGGGCGGGCCAGTTTCGTACCGGCCGGGGTCGTGCTGTGCCCCACCAGTCTGAACTCCAAGGACGACCCGCTGCTGACCCGGGAGTTCTCCGGCACCTCGGACAACAACCCGCCGCCGGGCTACACCGCGCAGGGCAACATCCCCGGCGGGGGGAGCCCGCTCCAGGGTGCGTACATCATCATGATCTCGAAGTCCGGGCGGGACGGCACCTGCGCGTCGCTGTCGAAGCTCGGGGAGACGTACTGCCACGAGAGCACGCTGGGGGACGGCACGAAGGTGGCCACGCAGCGGACCCTCAGCACCAAGCCGAACTCCGGGCAGTCGACTGTGGAGATCCGGGCCTGGGCGAAGCGCGCCGACGGCGGGTACGTCGAGGCCGCCGCCTGGCGGACCGTGCCCGTGGCCGAGGGGGAACAGGCCCAGCCCGCGCTGACCGAGGCCTCCCTGCTCACCCTGGTGACCCTGCCCGGCCTGAGCTACTGAGCACCCGACCGGGGGCACGCGCGGGGAGCCCCCTCACCCCTGCCCGATGCCCCCGTCCCGGGGCAGTCGGAAGACCGACCCCCCGATCATCGGCAGGGCACTGGCCAGCATCCCCACGGCGCACACCCACAGGGCGTTGCGTTCCCCGACGACCTCGACCAGGAAGCCGCCGAGCAGCCCGCCGACCGGCATCATGCCCCACATCACGAACCGCATGGCCGAGTTCATCCGCCCGTGCAGCTCGGGCGGGCAGATTGCCTGGCGGTACGTGATCTGGGCGACGTTCTGGATGGCGCTGCCGCCGATGTACGCGGCGTACCCGATCGGGTAGAGCACCACCAGCCAGCCCGCGCCCACCAGCGGCATGAGCAGCAGCAGCGGGAACGTCACCGCGAACGGCAGCCACAGCGTGCGCGCCAACCCGAACCGCGACACGACCCGGTTGGCGAACACGCTGCCGATCACCCCGCCGAGCGCGATGGCCCCGGTCACCACGCCGTACGCGGCGGCCCCCAGGCCGAGGGTGTTCACGAGCAGCAACGGCTGGGCGGTGAGCAGCGCGTACTCGAACAGCAGCGCGATCATGCCGTGCAGCGCGACCCGGCGGAGAATCGGCTGGCCGGCGACGTACCGCAGGCCGGTGGTCAGCTCCCGGTGCAGCTTCGGCCGCGCGCCGACCCGGCGGACCTCCGGTTCCCGGGGCCGGATCCGGCCGAGCAGCGCGGCGGAGACCAGGTGGCAGGCCGCGTTGAACGCCACCGCGCCCGAGGCGGTCAGCCACTGGACCAGCACCCCGGCCGCCGGCGACCCGACGAGCAGGCTGCCGTTCCCCGCCACCTCCAGTTTGCTGAAGCCGGCGAGCAGGCGGTCCTTCCCCACCAGGTACGACACGTAGCTCTGCTGTGCCACGTCGAAGAAGACGTTGCCGACCCCGGTGACCAGGGCGACCACGTACAGCTGTTCCAGGGTGAGCGCCCCGAACACCAGCGTCACCGGCACCGACAGGAGCGCCACCGCGCGGACCAGGTCGGCGGCCACCATCACCGGCCGTTGCCGCAGCCGGTCCAGCCAGATCCCGGCCGGCAGCGCGACGACCAGGAAGGCCAGCGTGCTCGCCATCACCAGGAGCCCCACCTGCCGGGCGTCGGCGCGCAGCACGAGCACCGCGATCAGCGGCAGCGCGACGAGGGTGACCTGGCCGCCGGTGCGGCTGACCGCCTCCGAGGCGAACAACAACTGGAACCCTCGATGGGTACGCAGCAGGTCGTCGGCCGGCCGTTCGCGCTCCCGCGCGTCCACGGTCACGACGGGTCCGCGTTCCGCGCCGCCGGGGGACCGCCCGACCATGGTTCCCTGATCCTCAACGGACTGACCTCCGAGTTGTCGTCGACCGGGCGGGTTCCACCGCGTCGGCGGCCCGAGCCAGCCGGCGCACGATCCCGGTGAGGATCGCGGGGGTGGTGGCGAAGTTGAGCCGGACGAAACCCGCGCCGGGCGGGCCGAACTCGGCGCCGTCCATCACGGTCACCGCCGCGCGTCCGGCGAGGTCCGGCGGGTAGCCGCGCAGGTCGAGCCAGCCCAGGTACGTGCCCTCGGGCGGGGTGTAGCCGGCCCCCGGCAGGTGCGCGCCGAGCAGGTCGGCCAGCAGGTGCCGGTTGTGGTCGAGCCGGGCGAGCACCGTGTCGAGCCACGGCCCGCCGGTCAGGTACGCGGCCGTGGCGGCCAGCACGCCCAGGGTGGCGGTGCCGTCGGTGTGCAGCCGCCCGAGTTCGTCCCACCGCCTCCGGTCGGCGTCGTTGCTGGTCAGCAACTGCGCGCACTTCAACCCCGCCAGGTTCCACGCCTTCGACGTCGAGGTGGCCGTCACCGCGTGCCCCGCCGCCGCCTCGCAGGTGGTCACGTACGGGACGTGCCGGTGCCCCGGATAGACGAGGGGAGCGTGCACCTCGTCGCTGAACACCCGGCCGCCGTGCCGTGCCACGACCTCCGCGACGGCCAGCAGTTCGGCGCGCTCCATGACCGCGCCGAGCGGGTTGTTGGGGTTGCACAGCACGAGCAGCCCGCCGCCGGCCGCGAAGGCACGGTCCAGCGCGTCCAGGTCGTAGCCGTAGCGGCCGCCGGACTCGACCATCCCGAGCTCGATGACCCGCCGACCGAGCAGCCGGGGGACGGCCAGGAACGGCGGGTACGCGGGCACCGGCACGATCACGGCCGAGCCGGGCCGGGAGAAGCGGTCGACGGCCACGTGCAGGGCGCGGATCACGTCCGGCAACGGGTGCACGTCCGCGGGCGACACGTCCCAGCCGTACCTGTCGCGCTGCCAGCCGGCGCACGCCTCGGCCAGTCGGGCCGTCAGCCGCGCCGTCAGGTACCCGAGCTGGTTGCGGCGCACCCCGTCGAGCAACGCCTCCGTCACGCCGGGCGCGGTCCCGAAGTCCATCTCGGCGACACACGCCGCCAGCCGCCCCGGGCCGGCCAGCTCCCACTTGAGCCCGCCGCGCTCGCGCACCGCGTCGACCGTGAGGGCATCCCTCGACATCCGCGAGCTCCCCTACTCCGTCAGCACGTGTTTGCCGGCGGCGATGCTCGCGTCCCAGTTCTGGCCGTCGAACTCCACGAACTCGATGTGTTCCGCGGCGGCCAGGTCCAGACATCGGGCGTTGACACTGAAATAGCCGGTGGGATGCGACCGGGGACGGTAGAACGGCATGACCCCGCAGACCGAACAGAAGGTGTGGTCGGCGATACAGTTCCCGAACCGGTACGGCTTGAGGTACTGCTGGCCCTGCTTCAGGGTGAACTGCTCCTCCGGGACCATCAGCTCCTGATGACCGTGCCGGTGACAGATCCCGCAATTGCACAGTGTGATGGTCAGGTTCCGGCTGGCCGCCGCGGAGAAGGTCACGCCGCCGCAGTGACAGCTGCCGTCGTACCACACGCGCTCGATGGTCTGGACCTGGTGCGTCATGGTGTACTCCGCTCAGTTCACGAGGGCGATCGCGGGAACGGCCGCGGGGATGTCGAACGACAGGGGCAGCGTCCGGTGCGGGGCGACCGAGTCGTACCGGAACGACACGTGCCCCTGCTCGGCGGGCTTCCGGGTGAAGAAGATGAGCATGTCCCGCAGCGCCGGCTCCGCGTCGTCGATCTGGTGCACCGGCGACACACTGTGCTTGTACTCGTGATCGACCAGCAGCAGGGTGTCCAGGAAGTCGCGGTGCTGCACCCTGCCCCTGACCAGCGCCGGATCCGCCTCGTTCCACCGGTTGCCGTTGACCTCCGCCATGTCGTGCAGGAACGTCGCCGCGCTGTCGCCGGTCATGTTCCGCGAACCGAGGAACGTGGTCATCGTGTGGTCCACCCCGTCGGAGTGCACGCCCTCCAGCGCCGGTTCGCCCAGCAGGCCCGGGGTCGTGACGGTCCTGAGGTTGAACAGGGTGCAGATCCACTCGGCCCGGTCGTAGTCCAGCCGGGGCCGCCGGGCGATGTCGACGTCGTTGACGACGAGGAACTGGAAGACGAGCAGCGCCTGGAGCGCGGTGTTGTGCTGCAGGTCGTCCTGTACCTCGACGAATCTGCGCAGCGTCTCCGAGTCGTGCCGGACGAAGTCCTCCTCGCGGGAGAGCACGAAGGGCTGCGGTTCCAGCCGGTAGCCGCGCCGGGTCTTCGGGTCCAGGCAGAACCGCCCGTTCCTGCTCCGGCGGAACGGCAGCGTCGGGTCCGACTCCAGCTGGTCGCTCACGAGTTTCAGCCGCTCGAAATCCTCGTCCGTCGCGCCGAGCGAACTCAGCAGCGGAACCATGCCCGCCCCGTCGACGAACGCCCATCGGGTCCGGATGTACGCGGATCTGACATCCATGACCGTGGACATGGCGGATTCGAGTTTCACGGCCTTCACCACTTTCTGCGATGACCTGACGGCAAGCGTCCTGTGAGTCGTCATCTTGGTGGGAGCGGCGGGCCGGTGCTTCTTCTAAATTGCCATCACAGCGCGTGAGGAGAACCTGGCCCGGCGTGTGTCAGGAGAGCAGTTTGGGAGAAGACAATTCCCGGCCGTCGCGGAACCGTGGACCCCACGCCGAACCGAGGGGACGACCGTGCCGAAACTGATGTTCGCCAATTCGACCAGCCGCGTGATGGCGGCCCGGCCGGACGACGTCCCCGACGACGCGAAGGACTCCTACCGCTTCCTCGCCCACCGGATGCTGTGGTCGATGGAGGAGGGCGACATCGCGATCCTCCCGGGCGGGGTCAGCGAGACGTGGCTCGCGTACGTCGCCGAGCTGCTCGGCCTCGCGTCGCCCCCCACCGTGCTCTCCCTGCGCGACTACCCCGGCGACGGGTGGTACTCCGGCGGGCGCCCCCAGCTCGCCGACGCCCTGCGCGCCCTCATGGCCGCGAGCGGCACCACGGACCCGTGGCGCCTGGAGTGCTACATCCACGACCGGGACATCGCCGGCTGGGAGCGCCTGCTCGGCATCGGCGCGGCGGAGTCCGTCCGGTTCGCGCAGGGCACCGCCGAACTCGTCAACTCCAAGTCCGTGTTCCGGGCGATGGCGGCGGCCTGCGGCATCCCCGTCCCGGAGGGGCGGGTCGTCGACCGTGGCGCCGAGCTCGTCGACGCCGTGTCCGACCTGCTCGCCCGCACCGGGGCCGTCATCGTCAAGCAGGACGTGAACGCCGGCGGGGACGGCAACATCCTGCTGACCACGGTCGAGGGCGGCAAGGAGGCCGGCGCGCATTACGTGCTCCACCTGACCGCGACGGACCCCGCGACGGTCGCGAGGGCGCTTCGGCCCTACGGCCTGACGGACGTGCCCGACCTGCCGTCCGGCGCCAGCCCCGCGCGGCACATCGTCGAGGTCTACCACGAGTCGGTCCGCGAACTGTCCGCCGACATGTCCGTGCCGCTGACCGGCGCGCCGACGCTGATGAGCTACAGCGACCTGCGGATGGCCGAGACGTGGAAGGGCAGCATCTACCCGCCCCAGAACCTCACGCCCCGGCTGCACGCGCACCTCGGCGCGTACATGCAGCAGGTCGCCATCGCCGCCCAGCAGCTCGGCTACCACGGGCCGATGAACATCGACGCGATCGTGAACACGTCCGGCGAGCTGCTGTTCAACGAGTTCAACGGGCGGGTCGGCGGCACGACCGGCATCGACACCATCGGCCGGCGGCTCCTCGGCCAGGACTACCTCGACCACCACGTCCTCGCCTCGCGGATCGCCGTGCCCGCGCCCGGATGCGCCATCCTCACCAAGGCCCTCAGCGAGCGGGGGCTGCTGTTCACCCGGGGCTCGGACCACGGCGTGATCATCTACAGCGACACCACCGAGGAGACGGGCACGGTCGAGTACGTGGTGGTCGGGCGCGGCTGGGACGACACCTTCCGCGCGGAGGAGCAGCTGGAGCGGGTGCTGGACGAGCTCTGACGCCCGTTCCGGTCAGCGGCCCGGGCGCGACCGTGGTGAACTGTGCGCATGACCGACCCAGGCCGACCAGGGCAGATCGTCATCCTGAACGGGGCCGGGCGCTCCGGGAAGTCCAGCATCGCGGCGGCCGTGCAGGACCGGCTCCCGGGCGTCTGGATGAACCTCGGCGTCGACTCGTTCATGGCCATGACCCCGAAACACCTCCAACCCGGCATGGGGTTACGCCCCGGCGGTGAGGCCCCCGACCTCGAACCCCTGGTCGTGACCCTCTACGCCGCCCTGTACGAGTCGATCGCCGCCCACAGCCGCCTCGGCCTCAACGTCGTCGCCGACACCCTGCACCACGACAACTACTCCGTCCCGCGCGGCATCCTGCCCGACGCCGCCCGCCGGCTCGCCGGGCTCCCCGTGCTGTTCGTCGGCGTGCGCTGCCCGATCGAGGTGATCCGGCAGCGCCGCCGGGACACCTGAGGCGGCGTCGGGTACCGGGAGGGCGGGACGGTGGCCGACCCGGTGCGGCTGTGGCAGGAGGCCGTGCACGACCCGGGGATCTACGACCTCGAAGTGGACACCTCGAAACTCACCCCGGAGGAGTCCGCCGAACTGATCGCGCTCCGGCTCCGGATCGGCCCAGCCCCGACGGCGTTCCGCGACCTCGCCTGAGGGTGCCCGCCGGGCCCGACCCGGGCGCCCGGTCCCCGCGTCACGTCACGGTGGGGCGCCGCGACCCGATGGCGTGGTGCGCCCCTGTCCCCGGTCCGTGGCGACCCCGGTAGAGCCAGGTCTACCCCGGCGTCGTCAGGTGGCGCTATCGTGCCGAACCCCTCCGGATTCCTAGGGTCGAAGCAGACCGAGGGCACGTGCCCGGTCGGTCCCGAATCCTGTGAGGACACACCCATGCGCACGCTCAGAATCGCCGCCGCCGTGGGCACGGCGCTGCTCGTCGGCGTCGGCCCGGCGGTCAGCCCCGCCGCCGCCGGCCCACCGGGAGGCCCGGCCACCGGCGCCCCCCTCGCCTGGCACACCTGCGTCACCGGCCCCGACGACGAGTCCGGCGCGGCCCTCGAAGCCGCCGGCGCCCGGTGCGCCGAACTGGCCGTGCCCCTCGACTACTCCCGCCCGTACGGCCGGACGATCAGCGTCGCGCTGTCCCGGATCCCCGCCGCCGACCCGGCGCACCGGCGCGGTGTCCTGCTGCCCAACCCGGGCGGGCCCGGCGACCCCGCACTCGACCTGGTCGTCGAGCTGGCGGAGGTCGCGCCGGACCTGGCCGCCCGGTACGACCTGGTCGGGATGGACCCGCGCTTCGTGGGACGCAGTACCCCGCTGAAGTGTCAGTGGGACACCGGGCACTCCATGCGCGGCGCCGGCCCGAACCGGCAGACGTTCGCGGCGACCGCCGCCCGGGCCCGGGACCTGGCCGCCGGCTGCGTCCGGGGCAACGAGGGCCTGCTCGCGCACGCCTCCACCCGCAACACCGCCCGGGACATGGACCGGGTCCGCGCCGCCCTCGGCGAGCCCAAGGTGTCCTATCTGGGCTGGTCGGGGGGCAGTTACCTGGGCGCCGTGTACACCCAGCTGTTCCCGGGCCGGGTCGACCGGTTCGTGCTCGACAGCGCCGTGGACCCCGACGCCTACGGGCCCGGCGTGACCCGGGCGATGGGCGCGGCGACCGAGGCCGCCCTGCGCAACTGGGCCGGCTGGGCCGCGGGCCGCGACGCGACCTACCACCTGGGCGCGACCCGGGACGCGGTGCTCGGCACCGTCGCGCGGGTCGACCGGGCCGCCACCGCGCGCCCGCTGCGGGTGGGGGAGTTCACCGTCGACAGCCAACTGCTGCCGCTGCTGCTGTTCCTGCCGATCCGGTTCGACACCGACGAGGACTACGCGGGGATCGCCGCCGACGTGCGGGTCCTCGCCGACGCCGCCGACGGCCGCACGGTCACCCCGAGCCCGGGCCTGCTGCGCAACCTGACCCTGGTCACCGCGCCCGGGACCGGCGACGGCACCTTCCTGCTCTGCGCGGACCGGGCGGCCTCCCGCGACCCCGAGACCTACTACCGCGACATCCAGGCGCACCGGGCCACCGAGCCGCTGTTCGGGCCGCTGACCCGCAACATCACGCCCTGCGCGTACTGGCCGACCGCCCCGACCGAGGCGCCGACCCGGATCCGGAACACCGTGCCCGCCCTGATCGTCGGGGCCAGCGGGGATCCGCGCACCCCCTACCCGGGGCAGCTGGCCATGCACCGGGCGCTGGCCGGCTCGCGGATGGTCACCCTCGACGACGCGTACCGGCACCTGGTGTTCGGGGCGGAGGGCAACGCCTGCGTGGAGGGGGCGGTCAACAGGTACCTGCTCGACGGGGTGCTGCCCACCGCCGACCTGACCTGCGCGCGAACCCGCTGAGGTCGGCACCGCGCCGCCCGGGTCGGCCGAGCGACAGGCCGGTCCGGGCGGCACGGTGCGGCGGCCCGCGAGCAGGTCGGGTGCCCGTCGACGTCAGCGGCGCAGGTAGCTGAGGACGGCCAGGACCCGGCGGTGCCCGTCCTCCCCGCCGGCCAGCCCGAGCTTCGCGAAGATGTTGCCGATGTGCTTGGCCACCGCGGCGTCGCCCACCAGCAGTTCCCGGGCGATGGCCGCGTTGGCCCGGCCCTCGGCCATCAGCGCCAGCACCTCCCGCTCCCGGGGCGTCAGCGCGTCGAGCGGCCCGGCGACCCGCTGCCGGGACAACAGCTGCCGGACCACGTCCGGGTCGATCACCGTCTCCCCGGCGGCGACCCGGACCACGGCGTCGGCGAACTCGGACACCTCACCGATCCGGTCCTTGAGCAGGTAACCGACCCCGCCCCGCCCGGCCGGCCCGAGCAGCTCCGCCGCATAGGCCGTCGCCGCGTGCTGGGACAACACCAGAACGGCCATTCCCGGGTACGCGTCCCGCACCGCCACCGCCGCGCGCAACCCGTCGTCGGAGTGCCCCGGCGGCATCCGGACATCGGTCAACACCAGATCGGGCGGGTACTCCGCGACCGCCGCCGACAACGCCTCCGCGTCCCCGACCGCCGCCAGCACCGTGTGCCCGAACGACTCCAGCAGGCCGACCAGCCCGGCCCGCATCAGCACCGAGTCCTCGGCGACCACTACCCGCAGGCCCACGGCCCCTCCACCCCTGTCGACGTCGCCCCACCCGGAGGCCCACCCGGAGGCCCGGCCGCGTGGCCTATCCGCGCTGCCACGGCAGTTCCACCGTCACGGAGGTCGGCCCGCCCACCGGGCTGTGCACGACCAGCCTGCCGTCGAGGACCGCCGCCCGGTCCGCCAGGCCCTGCAATCCGGTGCCGGCGGCCAGGTCCGCCCCGCCCACCCCGTCGTCCACGACGCTCAGCACCAGCAGCCCGCCCCGGTGCCCGCCCCGCACCGTGATCCGCCCGGCGGAGGCGTGCCGGACCGCGTTGCTCACCGCCTCGGACACCACGAAGTACGCCGTGGACTCCACCGCCGACGGCGGGCGCGCGTCCAACCGGACAGCCAGCTCCATCGGTACCGGACACCGCTCCGCCAGCTCCTCCACCGCCGCCGCGAGCCCGTGGTCCGTGAGCAGCCGCGGATGGATGCCCCGGACCAGCTCCCGGATCCCGGACAGCGCCTGCCGGGCCTGCCGGTGCGCGTCCGCGACGAGGACCCCGGCCCGGCCGTCCCCGGGCAGTTCGCGGGCCGCCAACCCCAGGGTCATGCTGAGGAGTACCAGCTGCTGCTGCGCCCCGTCGTGCAGGTCCCGCTCGATCCGCCGCCGCTCCGCCTCGAACGCGGCCACCAGCCGGTCCCGCGACCTGGCCAGGTCACGCACCCGCCCCGCCTCGGTGGGCGCCAGCAACCAGCGGGCGAACTCGGCCTGCGCCCCGGCGAGCACGCACAGCCCGTACCCGACGAGCACCGTCAGCGGCAGCGCGCCCACCAGGCTGAACAGCACCGCCTCCCCGAACGTGTCCACCACGTGCGTGCCCAACCGCAGCCGCGCGTCGTTGCCGATCACCACGAACAGCGGCAGCAACAGCAGGACCAGGCACACGCCCAGCACGGCCAGCCCGACCAGGTCCACGGCCGGCAACAGGGTCAGCAGGCACAGCGCGTAACCGAACTCCCGCCAGGTCGCGCCTTCCCGCAGCCTGGTCGCCAGCCACGCGCGCCGACCCGGTTCCGCCGCCCGGTGCGGATCGGGCGCGCCGGCCGGGTGCACCAGCCGCAGCCGCCACCGCTCCCACCGGCCCACGGGCACCCCGACGAGCACCACCGTGGGCACGAGCACGGCCCAGCCGGCGACCGCGAACACCGGAGTGCTCACCAGGTACGCCAGGCACCGCCACGGCCACCAGGAGCGCAGGAAGCGCACCGGGCGGGCCATCGCGGGCCACAGGGCGGCTTCGCTCGACATACCGACGACGCTACTAGCCAGCCCGCCCCCGGGAACGGTCCCGGGAACCACCCCACCGGTAGACCGGGCACTACCACCGGTCACGCGGCCCGGGACCGCCGGGCACCGGTACCCGTCGAGGGGTCTGTGGTCGCGGGCACGGGACAGCGAAGGTCGCGGCTTTCGCGCAGACTGGCCGGGTGCTGATCAACCGCAACTACCGGTATGTCTGGCTGGGCCAGGCCGTCTCCCTGGTCGGGGAAATGGTCTTCCAGACCACCCTCCTGTTGTGGGTGGCCACGGTCCTCCTGAAGGGCAAGTCCTACGCGCCCATCGCCAGCTCGGCCGTCCTGATCGTCGCCTCGGCCGCCACCGTCCTCGTCGCCCCGGTCGCCGGCGTCTACGTCGACCGGTGGAACAAGAAACGCACCATGCTCGCGGCCGACCTGATCCGGGCGGGGCTGATCGCGCTGCTCGCCGGGTTCGCGTTCCTGCCCGCCGGCAGCGTGCCGGTGCTGGTGGTGCTGCTGCTCACCGGGCTGACCGTCGCGCTGACGACGGCCGTGTCCCAGTTCTTCAACCCCGCCCGGTCGGTACTCATCGGCGACGTCGTCCCCGAGGACCAGCGCGGCCGGGCCGCCGGATACGGGTACGCCACCATGGCGCTCGCCTCGATCGTCGGCCCGCCGCTGGCCGCCCCGCTGCTGTTCTCGGTCGGCCCCCAGTGGGCGCTGATCGCCAACGCCGCCTCGTTCCTGGCCTCCTACCTGGCGATCCGGGCGGTCCGACTCCCCGCCGCCGAGGTGCTGCCCGCCCCGAGGGCCGACGCCAGCGTCCGGGGCGAACTCGTCGCCGGCCTGAGGCTGTTCGGCCGGAGCCGGGCGCTGGTCGGACTCCTCGTCGTGGTCGTGCTGTCCATGCTCGGGGTGGGGGCGTTCAACGCGCTCGAGGTGTACTTCATCCAGGAGAACCTGCACGTCGGCGCGCACTGGCTCGGCATCCTCGGCGCGGTGTACGGCGGCGGCTTCCTGGCCGGTTCGCTCCTCGGCGGCCGGCTGGGCGACCGCTTCGGCCACGGTCTGACCTACCGGCTCAGCGTCGTGGCCTTCGCCGTCACGTTCCTCGGCTACGCCCGGTCCACCGGCATCGTCGCGGGCATCGCCGCGCTGACCGCGCTGGGCCTGTCCCTCGGCGTCCTCAACACCGTGATGACCCCGATCGTGCTCCGCCTCGTACCCAGGGAGTACCAGGCCGGTTCTGGGCCACCCTGATCCCCGTGAACAGCGTCGCGTCGATCGGCTCCATGGCCCTGGCCGGGGCGGTCGCCGGCTCGCTGTCCCCGGACTTCCGGCTGGACCTGGGCTGGGTGGCGTTCGGCCGGATGGACCTCATCTTCACCGTCGGCGCGATGATCGCCCTGGTCGGCGCGGGCTACTGCCTGATCGCCATGCGCGGCATCGACGAGCCCGCCGGGGAGGACGCGGCGCCGGCCCCGGTACCCGTCGAGATCTAGAGTTTGTCCGGGGTGATCACGGGATCCGAGCGCTCCGCCTGGATCTGGATCTCGATCCGGGTCTCGGCGGCGGTCGGCCGGTAGATCTCGTCGAACACGCCGAGCGCGGCGCTCGCGGTGCCCCGACGCCGGGCCCGGAGCGCCAGCCAGCCGAGGCCGCCGGCGATCCCGCCGTAGACCGCGAAGGTCACCACCGCCGTGAGAAACCCATCCATGCGCGCAACTGTACGTCGGGAACCCGGGGAGGGCGTCTCGGCGCCCTCCCCGGGGCCGTCAGGCGTCCAGGAGCTGGGCGCAGCGGATCAGCCCGAGGTGCGAGTACGCCTGGGGGTGGTTGCCCAGGGTGCGCTCGTTCACGGGGTCGTACTGCTCGGGCAGCAGCCCGGTCGGGCCGGCGCAGTCGAGGACCTGCTGGAACAGCTCCTCGGCGTCGTGCCGGCGACCCGTCAGCAGGTAGGCCTCCACCAGCCAGGTCGCGCAGATGATGAAGCCGCCCTCGACGCCGGGCAGACCGTCGTCGGAGTTGTAGCGGTAGACGGCCGGCCCGCTGCGCAGCTCCGCCTCGACGGCCAGCACCGTGGACAGGAACCTCGGGTCGTCCGCCGGGAGCAGCCCGGACAGGCCGATCCACAGCGAGGCGGCGTCGAGGTCGGTGGACCCGTACGCGGCCGGGTACGCCTTCATGTCCTCGCTCCAGCCGAGCTTGAGGACGTTGTCGGCGATCTGGTCGCGCAGCACCCGCCAGCCCTCGCCCTGCGGCATGCCGTGCCGGTCGGCCGCCCTGATGGCGCGGTCGACGGTCTGCCAGCACATCACCTTCGAGTACACGTGGTGCCGCGGGGGCAGCCGCGCCTCCCACAGCCCGTGGTCGGGCTCGTGCCAGCGGCGCTCCACGGCGGACACCATCGCCTCGATGATGCCCCACTCGTACTCGGTGACCTTGCCGCGGTGCTCGGCGACCGCCGCCACCAGATCGGCGATCGGGCCGAACACGTCGAGCTGGACCTGCCGGTTGGCCGCGTTGCCGACCCGCACCGGGCGCGAGCCGGCGTAGCCGGGCAGGTTCTCGATCACGGCCTCGGCCCCGAGGTCGGTGCCGTCCAGGGTGTACAGCGGGTGCAGGCGCTCCGGGTGTCCGCCGGTGCGCTCGACACAGCCGGCCACCCAGGTCAGGTACGCCTCCGCCTCGTGCACGGAACCCAGGTCCACCAGGGCGCGGGCGGTCATCGCCGCGTCGCGCAGCCAGCAGTAGCGGTAGTCCCAGTTCCGGATGCCGCCGATGGTCTCCGGCAGCGAGGTGGTCGCCGCCGCCAGGATCGCGCCGGTCGGGGCGTCGCACAGGGCCCGCAGGGTCAGCGCCGAGCGGAGCACCTCCTCGCGGGCCACCTTCGGCGGGTTGAGCCCGGACAGCCACGCCCGGTTCTCCGCGTCCACCGCGTCCCGCCGGACCAGCGCCGCCACGGTGGGCGCCGTCAGGTCCGAGGTGCCGCAGCGCAGCTCGATCGTGTACTCGCCGCCCATCGCCGCGAGGTCCACCACGGCCCGCGCGGTGTCGTGCCCGGCGTCGTCCTGGATGTCCCACTCCAGGCCGGGCGCGTACAGCGCGATGGGTTCGTTGGAGCCGAGTACCTGCAGGCCGCCGTCGCCCATGGGCTGGAGCCGCACCGGCACCTGCCCGAACTCCGGACGCGGCGCGAACGTGATCTGGGCCCGCTCCTCGCCGGCGAGGTGCCGGACCAGGATCGTCTGGTCGGCGTCGGTGTGCGAGGCGTCCAGCCAGTCGGTGACGGTCAGCCCCGACCAGCGGGTCTCCACGACCATCGACGCCTGCCGGTACCGCTGGCCGAGCAGCGGGCGGCCGGGCCGGGCGGGGGAGATCGTGCAGTGCCCGGCCGACTCGCCACCGAGCAGGTCCGCGAACAGCGCCGCGGAGTCCGAACGCGGGTGGCACATCCACGTGACCCGGGCGTCGGGGGTGAGCAGGGCGACGTTGCGGCCGTTGCCGAGCATGGTGTGCCGCTCGATCGGCACGGAACGCTCGCCCAGCAGCCAGTTGCGCCGGATCTCGAACAGCGTCGCCAACAGCAGGGCGACGCTCTGCGGGTCGGCGACCCGGTGCTTGGCGCGGGACTCGCCCGGCCCGACCTTGATGCCCAGGTCGGGGCCCTGGAGGTGCGCGAACGCGTTCTCGTCGGTGACGTCGTCGCCGACGAACAGCACCGCGTGCGCGCCGAGCTGGGCCCGGAGCCGGTCGAGCGCGGTGCCCTTGTTCGTGGGGATCACCGCGAGCTCGATCACCTCCTTACCCTCGCCGGCGTGCACGCCCTCCCAGAGCGCGCAGCCGCCGCGGACCGCCTCGAGGACGGCGGTGGCGGTCGTCCGGTCGGCCTCGCGGGTGTGCACCGCGATGCTGGCCGGCTTGACCTCCAGCTTGATGCCGGGCTGGCCCCGGGTGATCTCGACGAGCTTGGCGTGCAGCCGGGCGTGCAGTTCGAGGGCCTCGGCCGGCAGGCCGTGCACGAAGCCCACGTCGAACTCGGAGCCGTGGCTGCCGACGAGGTGGATCTCGCTGGGCAGTCGGGACAGGGCGGCCAGGTCGCGCAGGGCCCGACCGGAGATCACCGCCGCCTGGGTGTCGGGGAGGCTGGACAGCGCCCGGAGCGCGGCGACGCCCTCCTGGAGCGGTGTGGCCGCGGACGGGTCGGTCACGATCGGCGCGAGCGTGCCGTCGTAGTCGCAGGCGACGAGCAGTTTCGGCACCCGGGCGAGGTGGATGAGGGCGGCGCGAAGCCCCGCGTCCAGCGACGCGGCGACATTGTGCATGGTCATGCTATGTGCTCCCGCGGCAGCGCCTCGTCGGCGCTGTCGTTGTCGTTGTCATCGAAACGTGAGTCGATCCCCAGGGCGGCGAGGAATGACCGGGCCCAGAACTGGACGTCGTGGCTGCGGACCTGTCGGCGCAGCGCGCGCATCCGGCGGCTCAGCTCGGCCGGGGAGGCGTGCGCGGCGGTGAGCACGGCCTCCTTGAGCCCGTCGAGGTCGTGCGGGTTGACGAGATACGCCTGGCGGAGGTCTGCCGCGGCACCCGCGAACTCGCTGAGCACGAGGGCCCCGCCGAGGTCGACACGCGCCGCCACGTACTCCTTGGCCACCAGGTTCATCCCGTCTCTCAGAGGTGTAACCATCATCACATCCGCCGCGAGGTAGAGCGCAGCCAGCTCCCGCAACGAGTACGACTGGTGCAAATAGTGCACAGCGGGCAAACCTACCCGACCGAAGTCGCCGTTGATCCGGCCCACCTCGCGCTCCACCTTGACCCTGAGCTGGTGATAGTGCTCCACGCGCTCCCGGCTCGGCGTGGCGACCTGCACCATCACCGTGCCCGGTACGCCGAGCTTGCCGTCGCTCAGCAGCTCCCGGTACGCCTTCAACCGGTGTTCGATGCCCTTGGTGTAGTCGAGCCGGTCCACGCCGAGGATCACGGTCTCCGGGTCGCCCAGCTCCTGGCGGATCTCCTTCGCCCGGGCCCGGACGTCGGGGTCGGCCGCCACCGACTCGATCGCGTGCGTGTCGATGGAGATCGGGAACGCCCCGGCCTGCACCAACCGGCCCTCGGCCTCGACGACCGCGCCCCGGGGACGCAGGCCGAGCAGGTGCCGGGCGAGCCGGAGGAAGTTCTGCGCGGCCAGCGGGCGCTGGAAGCCGACCAGGTCCGCGCCGAGCAGGCCGCGGAGCAGTTCGACCCGGCGGGGGAGCTGCATGAACAGCTCGACCGGCGGGAACGGGATGTGCAGGAAGAAGCCGATCCGCACGTCCGGGCGCAGCTCGCGGAGCATCGCCGGCACGAGCTGGAGCTGGTAGTCCTGCACCCAGACCACGGCACCGGGCGCGGCGAGCTCGGCGGCCTGCCGGGCGAACCGCTCGTTCACCCGCTGGTAGCTGTCCCACCAGCTGCGGCGGAACACCGGGGGCTCGACCGCGTCGTGGTACAGCGGCCACAGCGTGCTGTTGGAGAAGCCCTCGTAGTACCGCTCGACCTCCTCGGCCGACAGTGGCACAGGGTGCAGCCGCATGCCGTCCAACTCGAAGGGTTCCGGTGCCGGCCCGGCGCTGCCCGACCAGCCGATCCAACCGCCCTTGGCGGCGGCCAGCACCGGGTGCAGGGCTGTGACCAGCCCGCCGGGGCTGCGCCGCCACTCCTTGCGCCCGTCCGGCAGGGTCACCTCGTCGACCGGCAGCCGATTGGCCACCACCACGAACGAACTAGTCGTCGTCACGTTGCGTACGCCTCCTCACGATGTCGGACCTGGGCGTACCCCACATGAGCCTACTGAATCCAGCCAGACACGGTGCGTACCGACGCAACGCGTGCGAAGCCGGTGAGTCGCGCTCCGCTAACCTCTCTGAACTGTGGAGACGAACCAGGAAACTTCCGGGCGTGGCGGGCTCCGGCGCGGAGATTTAGCCGTTTTCGGGGCTTTTTTCGCTGCTGCGATATACGTCACTGCCCAACTCTGGATCCATCCCACGGAACAGTTGCACGCCACCAACGGGACGGACCAGTCCTTCTTCCAGTGGATGCTGTCCCACGCCGCCTACGCGGTCACCCACGGCGTGAACCCCATGCACGACTCGATGATGAACGTGCCCGACGGCGTCAACCTGATGGCCAACACCTCGGTGCTCGCCCTCGCCATCCCGCTCATCCCGGTCACGCTGCTGTTCGGGCCGGCCGTGTCGTACCTGGTCATGCTGACCCTCGCGTTCGTCCTGACCTCCTGCTCCTGGTACTGGCTGCTGTCCCGGCACGTCGTCACCAGCAGGCTCGCCGCCTTCCTCGGCGCGGCGCTCTGCGGCTTCGGCCCCGGCATGATGTCCCAGGGCAACGGCCACCCGAACCTGGTCGCCCAGTTCCTCATCCCCGTGATCCTCTGGGCGGCGCTCCGGCTCCGGCACACCGGGCCGCTGCGGGGCGGGGCCGTCCTCGGCCTGCTCGTCGTGTGGCAGGCGTTCATCAACGAGGAGGTGCTGTTCCTGTCGGCGATCGGACTCGGGCTGTACGTCCTCGCGTACGCCGCCCTCGACCGCGACGCCGCGCGCGCCGCGTGGAAGCCGATGGCCGCCGGGCTCGGGGTCGCCTTCGTGGTCGCGGGGGCGCTGCTCGCGTACCCCCTCTGGTACCAGTTCTTCGGCTGGCAGAGCTACCGCAGCCTCCCGCTCGGCGTCGAGCACTACGGCGCGGACCTCGCGTCCTTCGCGTCCTTCTCCCGGCTGTCCCTGCTCGGCGACCCGGTGGTGGCCAACCGGCTCGCGCCCAACGCCTCGGAGGAGAACACCTTCTTCGGCTGGCCGCTGCTCGTCGCCGTCGTCGTCGCCGTCGCCTGGATGTGGCGCGAACACCGGGTCAAGGCCCTCGCCCTCGTCGGCGTCGTACTGTCCCTGTGCGCGCTCGGCCCCCGGGTCATGTCCTACGCGCAGGACACCGGGATCCCCGGCCCGTGGCGGCTGCTGGCCAGGCTGCCGCTGTTCGACACCGTCGTACCCGTCCGGATCGGCCTGTTCGTGCTGCCCGTCGTCGGGATCCTCACCGCCCTCGCCGTGCAGCGGCTGCTGGACGTCACCGCCGAGCGGCCCAACGTCCGCCGGGTCGCCTTCATCGGGGTGGCCGTCGTGCTCGTCCCGCTGCTGCCCGTACCCCTGCCCGCCACGCACGCCCCGGTGCCGAAGTTCATCGCCAGCGGCGCCTACGAGCCCTACGTCACCGGCGGCCGGTCCATGGTCACCCTGCCGCCCCCGCACGCGGGCGACGCGACCGTCATGCGCTGGTCGGCCTCGCGGAACCTCGACTTCCCCGTCGCGGCGGGTTACTTCCTCGGCCCGGGCGGCGACTTCGGCACCTCGCTGTTCGGACCGCCGAAGCGCGCCTCCGACCACCTGTTCACGAAGGTGATGCAGACCAGGGCGCCGTACCCGGTCACCGACGCCGACCGGTCCCGGGCCCGCGACGACCTGCGGTTCTGGAAGGCCGGCGCGATCGTGATGGTCCCGAAGGCCGACCCGGTGCAGGAGGACGCGATGCTGCGGACCGCGACCGACCTCTATGGATCTCCAACATGGACGGGCGAACTGTGGCTCTGGGACGCCCGGACCGTCCTCGACGGAAAGTGACTCCCTTCACGGCGAGTTAACGCCGGTCCTCCTATGCTCGCTCCGGCTCGGAGTGCGGTCGCGGGGAGCCTGCACACGAACATCCACGGAGGTTGACGGGGCATGGCGGTCAAGACACGGAAGTCCGGGGTGGTCGTCACCCTGGCCGTGACGGTGGGCCTGCTGGCCGCGGTGGCGCTGACGGTGTTCGGCCTGGGCATCGCGGACAAGGCCGTCGCGGTCTTCGACTCCAGCTCCTGGGTGTGGAGCGCCCGATCCGGCGAGCTGGGCCGGATCAACGGCCGGACCGCCGCCGTCGACACCCGGCACAAGGTCAAGGACTCCCAGGGCCACGACGTCCAGATCACCCAGAACGACCGGTACCTGATCGTCCGCGACCTCACCACCGGCAAGGTCAGCTCGCTGGACCTGACGACGCTCCAGGTGTCCGCCACGACCGAGACCGCCCCCGGCACCGGGGTGAGCATCGAGCTGAACAAGGACGTCGCGTTCCTGATCGACGGCGCCCAGGGCGCGGTGCGCCAGATCGACCCGCTCACCCTCACCCCGGTCGGCCAGCCGCTCCGCTTCCCGCCCGGCCTGCGCAGCGGCGGCTTCGACCAGGAGGGCCGGCTGTGGCTGGCCGTGCCCAGCGAGGGCACCGTCGTCGCCGTGCACGCCGGCGGCAAGGGCGCCGACGCGACGGTCGCGAAGACCGTCCCGGCCGCCGAACCCCGGCACGACATCTTCCTCTCGGTACTGGACAAGGGCGTCGCCGTCCTCGACCAGACCGCCGCCGCGCTGGTCACCATCTCCGGCGACCTCGTCCGGCGGATCCCGCTGCCCCTGGACAAGCCGGCCGCCGTCCCCGACCGCACCTCGGGCTCCGAGGTCCCGGTCACGGTCGCCGACGACCGGCACGTCTACGTCGTCCACCAGGACAAGGTCCGCGACTTCGCGGTCCCCGACCAGGGCACGGCCCTGCAGCCCGCCGTCGCCTGGGCCGGCTGGTTCTACGTCGCCGACACCCTCGGCCAGCGGGTCTACGTCATCAACGGCGAGGGCGCCCTCGTCGACCGGATCAAGCTCGACACCGGCGGCGGCCCCGTCGACCTCGACGTGCGCGAGGGCCGGCTGTTCATCAACGCGCCGGCCGGCTCCGGGGCGCAGGTCGTGGACGAGAAGCACAAGGCCACCCCGGTCAACAAGTACCCGGGCCAGGTTCCCGGGGGCGACCCGCCGCCGCCGGTGAAGAAGCCCGAGGAGAAGCCGCCGACGCCGCCCACCGGCCCGCCGAGCGCGCCCGGGGCGGTCACCGCGGTCGCCGGCAACGTCACGGCCACGGTCAACTGGACCCCGGCGGCGGACAACGGCCTGGGCATCACGAAGTACGTGGTCACCGGCGGCCCCGACCCCAAGCCCATCGAGGTCGGCGCCACCCAGCGCACGGTCACCGTGCCCGGCCTGACCAACGGCACCGCCTACACCTTCCAGGTGCACGCCGTGAACGCCAAGGGCCCCGGGCCCAAGCGGGCCGCGCCGCCGGTCACCCCGACCCGCGACGTCCCCGACCCGCCCGCCTCGGTGACCGCCACCGAGAACCCCGACGGCACGGTCAAGGTGACCTGGCCGGCGGCGAACGGGCAGGGCCACAAGATCGTGAAGTACACGGTGACGGCCGTCAGCACCAACGGCGACGTCGCGGCCGGCGAGTCGGCGACCCCGGAACTCGTGGTACCGGACAAGAAGCTCGTCTACGGCACGCAGTACGCGTTCTCGGTGGTGGCCGTCAACGACATCGGGGCGGGCAGCAAGCCGTCGCCGGTGAGCGCCTCGGTCACGCCGTACACGAAGCCGGACGCCCCGAGGAACCTCAGCGCGCAGACCGCGTCGAACCAGGCGGGCGCGGTCACGGTCAGCTGGGCGCGGCCGGCGGAGAACGGCCGGGCGCTGGAGAAGTACGTGGTGACGGCCAACGGCAAGGCCCAGGACGTGGGGGCCGCCGAGACCTCGGTGACCCTGACCGGCCTCGGCGACGGCAGGACGGTGAACGTCTCGGCGACGGCGGTGAACAAGGCCGGCGCGGGCAGGGCGGCCACCGCGTCCGCCACCACGGTCACCAAGCCGACGATGACGGTCACCGGGAACTCCGCGACGGTCACCGAGGTCAGCGTCGAGGTGAACGTCGGGGCGGGCGGCGGCACCCCCACCTGCACCCTGACGGTCGGCGGCAAGAGCGCGTCGGCGGCGTGCTCCGGCGCGGCCAAGCTCACGGTCGGCGGGCTGACCCCGTCCACCGACTACTCGTTCACCGTGGTCGCCACCAATGTGGCCGGTGCGAGCAACCAGGGCTCGGGCAACCAGCGGACGAACACGGTCCAGGGCGTGGCGGTGTGCAAGAACAACACGTCGAGCGGCGATCCGGCCCAGCGCACCTGGTGCAACGACCCGGCGAACGCGATGGCCGTCCGCAGTGGCACCTCGCTGAACAGCGGAAAGGTCGGTTCGGGCCGGGCCACCAACGGCCAGACCTACGATGCGATCTGCGTCACAACCGGCCAGGAGCTGGAGCCGTACGTCTACAACCAGCCGAAGAACAAGACCAACAAGTGGATCCGGATAAACTTCGGCGGTACGCAGGCGTACACCCCCTTTGCGTGGTTCAACCTGAATGGTTATGACATCAACTCGACGGGACCCCTACCTGGCTGTTAACTCACCGTCACCGTGCGTCGCACTGTCCTCCGTCGAGGTTCCGGTCCGCGAAGTAATGCCTGATGAAAGGCGTCACATCGCGTCCCGTCGATGACCTTGACGGAGGACTTATGATGACGACGGTTCGGGGCCGAGATGGTGACGGAGGACCGCGGGGGCATGACGCGCACAAAGGGAAAGAACCGTAGGTCAGGGGTGGTGGTCACCCTGACGGTGACGGTGGCCATGCTGGCCGCCGTGGCCCTGACGGTGCTCGGCCTGGGCATCGCCGACAAGGCCGTCGCCGTCTACGACGCCAGCTCCTGGGTGTGGAGCTCCAAGAAGGGCGAGCTCGGCCGGGTCAACGGCGTCAAGGGCACCGTCGACACCCGGACCAAGGTCAAGGACTCCGAGGGCCACAATGTCCAGGTCACGCAGAGCGACCGTTACCTGATCATCCGTGACCTGGAGACCGGAAAGATCAGCTCGCTGGACCTGACCACCCTCCAGGTGACGGCCACGATGGACGCGCCCACCGGCGTCGGGATCACCCTCGCGCTGCACGGCGACGTCGCGTTCGTCATCGACAGCGTCCAGGGCGCGGTGCGCCAGGTCGACCCGCTGACCCTCAACCCCAACGGCCAGCCGCTCCGGTTCCCGGTCGGGCTGCGCAGCGGCGGGTTCGACGTGGACGGCCGGCTGTGGCTCGCGGTGCCCAGCGAGGGCACCGTCGTCTCGGTGCGGTCCGCGAAGAAGGGCTCCGACCCGACCGTCGAGCGCACCGTCGCCGCCACCGACCCCCGGCACGACATCTCACTGTCCGTCCTGGACAAGGGCGTCGCCGTCCTCGACCAGACCGCCGCCGCGCTGGTCACGATCCGCGACGACCTCGTCCGCACCATCAAGATCCCGATGCGCGGCCCGGGCGCGGTGTCCGACCGCACCAGCGGCAGCGACATCCCGGTCACGGTCTCCGACGACCGGCACATCTACGTCGTCCGGTCCGGGACGGTCCGCGAGTTCGAGGTCAAGGCCGACCAGGGCCGCGCCCTGGAACCCGCCGTCGCGTGGGCCGGCTGGTTCTACGTGGCCGACAGGCTCGGCGACCTGATCTACGTGCTCGACGGCGACGGCAACCAGGTCGACCGGCTCGCGATCAAGTCCGGTGGCGGCGGCGTCGACCTCGACGTCCGCGAGGGCCACCTCTTCATCAATCCGCCGGCGGGCGGCGAGGCCACCGTCATCGACGACAAGCACAAGCCGACCACGGTGCCGAAGTTCCCGAACACCGTGCCCGGTGGCGACCCGCCGCCGCCCCCGCCTCCGCCGCCCCCGCCGCCGCCACCTCCCGTGCCGGTCCCCGAGAAGCCGGGCGCGCCGGCCACCGTGAGCGCGCTCGCCGGCAACGCGGAGGCCCGGGTCAGCTGGGGCCCCGCGAAGGAGAACCTGTCCCCGATCGTGAAGTACGTGATCGAGGGCGGTCCCAAGCCGATCGAGGTCGGCGGCAGCCAGCAGACCACCACGGTCACCGGGCTCACCAACGGCACGACCTACACGTTCCAGGTGTACGCGGTGAACGGCATCGGGGCGGGCGCGAAGCGCGCGTCGAACCCGGTCACCCCGTCCTCGCAGACCCCGGACCCGCCGGCCAGCGTGACCGCCCAGGAGAACAAGGACGGCACGGTCAAGGTGACCTGGCCCGCGGCGAACGGCCAGGGCCACAAGATCGTGCAGTACCAGGTGACGGGGTACGCGGCGGGAGGCGCCACCGTGGACCTCGGCAAGGCGCCCGGCACCGAGCTGACCGTGCCGGACAAGAAGCTGAAGTACGGCACGCAGTACAGCTTCAAGGTCGTCGCGCTCAACGACGTGGGCGGGGCCAGCAAGGAGTCGACGCAGAGCAACACGGTCACGCCGTACAACAGGCCGGCCGCCGTGACGAACCTCAACGTGGCGACCGACACCGCCAAGGCCGGCGCCGTCAAGGTGAGCTGGACGGCGGCGGTGGCCAACGGCCGCAAGATCGACAAGTACGTGGTGACGGCCAACGGCGACTCCCGGGACGTCACGGGCACGGCGGCCGACCTGACCGGCTTCGGCGAGGGCGAGGCCGTCCGGGTGACCGTGCACGCGGTGAACCTGGCCGGCGACGGCCCCAACGCCGCCGGCACCGCCACGACGATCAAGCGCCCCGCGATCACCGGCGGCGCCGTGACCGGCAACATCAGCTCGGCGAGCGTCTCGTTCTCGGTGAACCCCGGCGGCGCGACCACCACCTGCCGGATCGACTTCAGCGGCCCGAACGGCGCGACCACCAAGTCGGGCAGCTGCAACAGCTTCTCCGTCGGCGGCCTGTTCGCGGGCGCCGGCTACACCTTCACCGTGCACGCGGCCAACGCGGTCGGCGAGGTCACCTGGGCCGGCAGCGTCAACACCGACACCGTCAACGGCTCGATCTGCGGCGGTACGAGCTGCTCCAAGGTCGAGATCCGGGTCGACCCCTGCTACCCGAACCCGGCGGGCGGCGCCGGCAACGGCTGCTCCACCCACGGCGGGTATAGCGACAACGTGTCGGCCGGCTTCCGTGGCAACATGAACGCCGGCGCGGGGCTGAACATCTTCTGCCAGCTCGACTCGGGGCAGGCGATCACGAACCAGGGCGGGACGAGGAGTTCCGTCTGGGTCAAGATCCGCAACGCGCCGAGGGGCGAGGGCTTCCTGCCCTGGGTCTGGTCCGGCACGGGTGGCAACATCCGCGACGGCCTGGCCAGCTGCGGCGCCAAGCCGAACTGATCACGCGCCGCGCGGGCGCGCCCAGCACCCCGCGCGGCGAGAACAACCGCACCACCTTCAAGGAGCAACTGACGTGACCGCGCCCCATCCCCTGACCCCGGCCGAGACGCAGGGCTACGCCAGCGTGTTCGCCCGCCTCGCCGACAATGTCGGCTCGGTGGTGCTCGGCAAGCCCGAGGTGGTGCGCCTGGCGCTCACCGCGCTGTTCGCCGAGGGCCACGTCCTGCTGGAGGACGTGCCGGGCGTCGGCAAGACGACCCTGGCCAGGGCCATCGCGGCGTCGGTGCGCGGCAAGTGGCGGCGGATCCAGTTCACCCCCGACCTGCTGCCCTCCGACGTGTCCGGCGTGACGATCTTCAACCAGGCGAGCCGGGAGTTCGAGTTCCACCCGGGCCCGGTGTTCGCGAACATCGTGATCGCCGACGAGATCAACCGGGCGTCGCCGAAGACCCAGTCCGCGCTGCTGGAGGTCATGGAGGAGCGCTACGTCACGGTGGACGGCGTCCGGCACCCGGTGCCCCGGCCGTTCCTCGTCGTCGCCACCCAGAACCCGGTCGAGATGGACGGCACCTACCGGCTCCCGGAGGCGCAGCTCGACCGGTTCCTGATGAAACTCTCCGTGGGGTACCCGAGCGAGGAGGTCGAGATGGAGGTCGTCCGGGGCGGGGCCGCCGGCCGCTCTCCCGACTACCTCCAGCCGGTCACCGACACCGACACGGTCGCCCAGCTGGCCCGCCTCGCCCAGCGGGTGTACGTGGCCGAGGCCCTCTACGCCTACTCCGTCCAGCTCGCCTCCGCGACCCGCAAGCACGCCCAGGTCCGGGTCGGTGTCAGTCCCCGTGGCGTGATCGCCCTGGTCCGCGCCGCCCAGGCGTTCGCGCTGTCCGACGGCCGGGCCTACCTGCTGCCCGAGGACATCAAGGCCCTGGTCGAGGCGGTCTTCGCCCACCGCCTGCTGCTCAGCCCGGACGCGCAGCTGCGCGGCGTGACCGCCACCGCCGTCCTGGGCGAGGTCATCGAGGCCGTGCCCGTGCCGCAGCCGGCCGGGGTCACCCAGTGACGTCCCGCACCGCCGCCCGGCCGGGGTGGCGCTGACGATGCGGGTCACCGCCCGCGGCTGGGCGCTGGTCGGCGCCGGGCCGGTACTGCTGCTGTCCGGCTTCCTCTTCGGGTACCCGGAACTGGCCGTCCTCGGCGTCGTCGCGCTCGCCGCGTTCGTCGTCGCGCTCGGCATCGTGAGCCTGCGGGCCGCGCTGACCGTCGGCCGGCACCTCGACCCCGACCGGGTCACCCGGGGCGAGCCGAGCACCGTGCACCTGACCATCCGCAACGACAACCGGTTCCGGGGCATGACCGTGATCGCGACGGACCGCTGCGGGCCGGCGGGCATCCCCGTCCCGCTGCTGCGGCTGCGCCGGGGCCACGAGACCCAGACGGTGTACCAGGTGCCGACCTCCCGCCGGGGCGTCGTCGACGTCGGGCCGCTGCGCATCGTGCGGACCGACCCGCTGGGCCTGGCCGAGGTCGCGCGCTCCTACGGCGCCACCGGCCGGGTCTGGGTGCACCCCGTGGCGCACCCGATCCGCGCGGTGCCGGCCGGGATCGCGCGCAGCCTCGACGGCCGGGTCGACAAGGTCCCGCACGGGCACGTCACGTTCGACAACCTGCGCGAGTACGTGGTGGGCGACGACCTGCGCAGCGTGCACTGGCGCACCTCCGCCCGGGTCGGCGAACTGATGGTCCGCGAACACACCGACACCAGCCTGCCCGTGATGGTGGTCGTGCTCGACGACCGGGCCGACGCGCACACCCCGGAGTCGTTCGAGGAGGCCTGTGAGGCGGCCGCGTCGATCGTCATCGCGGCGCTGCGCGAGGGGCTGCACGTGCGGCTGCGTACCGTGAGCGGGGCGGAGATCTCGGGCACCCAGGGCCGCAACGTGTTCCTGGACCTGCTGGCCGAGGCCACCCTGGGCGCCGCCGAGGCCGACCTGACCCCGGCCGCGGACCGGCTGCGGATCGGCCGGCTGGGCGACACCCTGATCTTCCTGACCGGGCCGGGCGGCGTCGAGGACGTGCGCCAGGTGGCGGCCCTGCGGGCGCAGTACCCGGTGATCGTGGTCGGTCTGATCGGCGCGCCCGACGCGACGCCCACGGCGGCCCCCGGCCTGCTGGTGCTGGCGGCGGCGGACGCCTCGGAATTCACAGTCGCATGGGACGGAGTCGGACGATGGTGACGAGACTGGCGCGCGGCGCGCTCCCGGTCGTCATCCTCCTGGCGCTGACCGGGCTCGCCGGACTGGCCGGGGCCCGGGTCTACGCCGAGGGGCCGATGCTCGGGCTGCTGCTGGGCGCGGCGGCCGGCTCGATCCTGCTGAGCACCCTGCTGCGGCCGGCGCCGAGCTGGCTGGTCGCGCCGGTGTCGATGCTGGCCCTCGGCGGGTACACGCTGCTGGCGGTCAAGCTGACCATGCGCGCCGACGCGGACATGACGCTGCTCTCCGCGTTCCTGGACGCGGCCCGCAACGCCATGCCCCGGCTGCTCACGGCGGCGGTGCCGGTCGAGGCCGCCCCGGACACGGTCCTCGTGCCGATCGTGGCGCTGTGGACCGCCGGGCTGCTCGGCGCGGAACTCGCCGGGCGCGGCGGCCGGCTGCTGTTCGGCGCGCTGCCGCCCACCGTGGCCTACGCGGCGGCCCTGGTCCTCGCCGGCCCGAACGCGCAACCGGCCCTGTGGCAGCCCCTGACCTACGCGGCGGTGTGCGCGGTGGGCCTGGCTCTGACCGCCCGGCAGCGGACCACCGCCCCCGTCGTCGGCGGCGACCAGCCGACCGCCCCGAAGGACCGGGTGTTCCAGCTCCGGGCCGTCGGCGGCGCGGCGGCCGGGCTCGCGGCGATGCTCGCGGTGGCCGTCGCGGGCGGTCCGCTGGTGTTCGGCGGCGTCGACAGGGAACCGCACGACCCCCGCACGGCCGTCGTCCCGCCCCGCGAGGACGCGCTGGACGCCAACCCGCTGATCCGGATCTCCGGCTGGGCCGCGCAGCCCACCCAGCACCTGCTCGACGCGGAACTGCCCGGGGACATGCCGATCCGGCTGGCCGTGCTCAGCGAGTACGACGGCGTGACCTGGAAGGTCGGCGCGGACTACCGCAACGCCGGCAAGGTGCTGCCCAGCGTCACCGGGCCGGCCACGACGGGCAAGTCCAGCGTGGTGAAGCAGAGCTACACGGTCGCCGAACTCGACGGCGGCCTGGTGCCGGCGGTGAGCACCCCGAACCGTATCGACAACCTGCGGGTCGCGTTCGACAGCCGCAGCGGCACCCTGTTCAAGACGGACGGGCTCGGGCCGGGGCAGAAGTACCAGGTGCAGTCGGTGTACACCAAGCCCGACGTGAACCTGCTCTCCGTGTCCGACGTGCCGAGCGGCGAGGCGTACGCGCGCTACCTCAGCGTCGGCTCCACCCTGCCGACGGACCTGGTCAACATGGCCAACCACATCACGGAGAACAACCCGGGCGCGTACGCGAAGGCCTACGCGTTGCAGGGCTTCCTCGCCGAGCACTACAAGTACAACGCCACCGCCGCGAGCGGGCACGCGATGCCCAACCTGCAGTTCTTCCTCACCAAGACGGTGGCCGAGGGCGGTCGGCAGGGCACGTCGGAGCAGTTCGCGGCGGCGTACGCGGTGCTCGGCCGGATGATGGGGCTGCCGACCCGGGTGGTCGTCGGCTTCAAGGGCCGGGCCGGCAAGCATCCGGTCCTCGCCTCCGACGCGACCGCCTGGCCCGAGGTGCTGTTCACCGGGGTCGGCTGGGTGTCGTTCGACCCGATGCCCCAGGACCAGAACACCAAGCCGCTGGAGGACGACTACACCCCGCCGCCACCCACTAAGACGCCCTCGGTGCCGCCCTCGCAGGTCACCCAGTCGCCACTGGCCTCGACCGCCGGCGCCCCGGACGGCTTCGCGACCGCCAAGGACCCGATCCTGACCGCGCCGGTGCTGCTGATGTCCACGGGAGTGCTGCTGCTCGGGCTGATGCTGTTCGGCGCGCTGGTCGTGGGGCTGCTGCGCCGGTCGCGGAGCGGCCGGAGACTGCGGTCCGGTTCCCCGCCCGAACGGGTACTCGGCGCGTGGCTGGAGGTGCGCGACGCGATCCGGTTGGCCGGGCACACCCCGCCGCCGCACCTGACCGCCAGCGAGATCGCGCTGTACGGCTCCCTGATCCCGGCCCGCCGCAGGTCCGTGGGGCACGGCACCCCGCTGCCGTCGCTGGACCAGCTCGCCGAACTCGTCAACGTGGTCGGGTTCGCGCCCGGGCTGGTGGGGGAGTCGGAGGCGCGGTTCGCCGTGGAGCAGTCGCAGGGGTACACCCGGGCGCTGCGGAACCGCCGGTCGCTGCTGTACCGGCTCGCGTGGTCGCTGAGCGTCCGGCCGTTGCTGTGGAAGCCGAGCCGGCCGGTGGTGGCGGAGCCGGGGCTGACGTCGGTGGGGCCGCCCGGGCGTAAGACGGGCTCCGGGGCCGACGGGCTCCTGGCCTGACCGGGCCTGACCAGCTCTGTGGCCGACGGTCCGTGCCTGACCAGCTGCGTGCATGGCGCGCTCAGGGTCGCCCCGGCGGCCCACCGTCCGGACCGGCCCCGCCGCTCAGCCCCTGGTGGCCGACGGGGACTTCGTAGCCGAGGGCGCCTTGGTCGGAGCCTTCGACGCGCCCGCACTCGGCAGCACCCGCTTCGTGCACACCTCCCCGGCCGGGGCGATGTTCGCGCCCGGGTACACCGCGGCGACGACGAAGCAGTAGTCGTAGTTGGCGTTCAGGCCGCCCTTGAACTCGTGCGTCGCGACCCCCGCCTCCAGCACCACCGGCTGGAGGGCGGGCGCGGTGTCCCCGACCCGGTGGCTGGTGATCGTGGTCGGCGCGCGACCGCCCGAGTTGTCCACCCAGCTGATCACGATCGAGCTGCCGTCGGGGCTGTCCTTGAGCGTCACGTTGGTCGGCGCGCCCTGCTTGGTCACGCCGATCGTGCCGGTGGCGTCGGGGACCGACTTGTCGGTGGTGGTGCCGCCGGAGTTCAGGGCGACGATGCCGCCGACGATGAGCACGATCAGGACGATGGCCGCCGCGCTCAGGCCGACGATCAGCCGGTTGGAGCCGGGGGGTGTCGGCTGCTGGTAGACCATCGGGCTGACGGGCACCGGCGGGTACGCCCCGGGCGGCGCGGACACCGGCTGCGGCGAGTACGGCTGGGCCGAGACGGGCTGCCCGGAGACCGGGGCCGGGCTGAACGGCGCGGGGCTGAACGGCGCCGGCTCGGCGTACCCGGAAGGCTGGTGGGTCGGGGCGGCCGGCTGCGGCGCGAAACCCGACGGTGAGCCCGACGGCGCGGGCGCGAACGGCGGCTGCGGGGCGAACGGCGACCGGGGCGCGGGGGCCTCGGGGGCGCTCGGCGCGCGGAACACCCCGGGCGGCCCGCTGACCGGCGGGGACGAGATCGGGGCGACCGGCGCGTTCAGCGGCGCGGCGGTGAACCCGGTCGGCCCGGACGTCTTCTTGCCCTCGGTCTCGGGGGCGTCGTTGTGCGGCGCGACGGCCGGCGAGGCGACGTCGCTCCCGGCGAGGGTGGTGTTCTGCTGCTGCCACTCCGGGACGGGGTCCCAGGTCTTCCTGGGCGGCCCGCCGGTGTTCTCGCCGGGGGCGGGCCACATCGGCCACTCGGTGTGCCCACCGGCCTGCACGGGCGGCCCCGGCTGCCCGGTGACGGGCGCGACCGCACCCGTGGCCTGCGGCGGCGCGAACGGCGACGCGGGCGGCGCGAACCCGGTGCTCGCCGCGGTGTTCGCCACCGCGATCGACGACGCGTTCGTGGCGGCCGAGGTCGTGGCGTTCATCCCGTAGGAGTGCCGGCGCAGCGCCTCCGCGAACGCCATCGCCGACGTGTGCCGCTCGGCCGGGTTCTTGGCCATCGCCCGGGTGAGCTCCTCGTGCAGCCACTCGGGGACGTCGTCGCGGGGCACGCGCGGCACCGGCTGGTTGAGCACCCGGTCCCGGAAGGCCATCGGGTCGTTGCTGGCGTTGGGGTCGGCGAACGGCGGCCGGCCGGCGAGCAGGTTCCACATCGTGGAGGCGAGGCTGTACAGGTCGGAGGAGCCGCTCTGCGCGCCCAGCATGAACGCCTCGGGGGAGGCGTGGTGCGGGGTGAGCTTGCCCATGGTCATGGTGCCGGCGAGCGCGTCGGGGGCCCGGGCGATGCCGAAGTCGGCGAGCGCCGGCCCGAACTGGGAGCGCAGGATGTTCGGCGGCTTGACGTCGCGGTGCACGATCCCGGCCTGGTGGGCGGCGTGCAGGGCCTCGCCGATCTTCATGCCGACCTCGAGCACCTCGGGCACCGTCAGCGGGCCGCGCTGCTTGAGGATCTGCGCGTAGGAGCCGCCCTCGCAGTACTCCATGACGATGTAGGGGTTGCCGTCGGCGGTGTTGCCCGTGTCGATGATGCTGACGATGTGCGGCTGGCTGGACAGCGCGACGGTGGTGGCCAGTTCCTGGTCGACGGTGGCCTGGGTGGTCATGACGTCGTCGATGAGGAGCACCTTGACGGCGACCATGCGGTTGAGGCGGGCCTGGGTGGCCCGGAACACCAACGCCGTGCTGCCGTTGGCGATCAACTGCAGGTCTGAGTAGCCGGGAAGGACCGGGATCATCGGGCTGGACACGTGCCCATTGTGCTAGTCCCCGGCAAGGTTCGGTAGCACGGTCCGATCACGGGCACCTTTGCGAGGTTTGTCCTGGTCCTCAGGCCGGGGAGCAGCCGTTATCCGGAGCGTGGAAAGATTGATGGCAAACCCATGACTCTCGGAGGCAGTGGCACTGTGGCGCAGTACATCTTCACGCTCGAAAAGGCGCGCAAGGCGCATGGTGACAAGGTCGTCCTCGACGACGTCACGCTGAGCTTCCTGCCCGGGGCCAAGATCGGTGTCGTCGGGCCCAACGGAGCCGGTAAGTCCACCCTGCTCAAGATCATGGCGGGTACGGAGCAGGTCAGCAACGGCGAGGCCAGGCTGATGCCGGGCTACACGGTCGGCATGCTGGCCCAGGAGCCGAAGCTCAACGAGGAGAAGACGGTCCTCGAGAACATCGAGGAGGCCGTCTCGGAGACCAAGGCGAAGCTCGCCCGGTTCAACGAGATCGCCGAGCTGATGGCCACCGACTACTCCGACGAGCTGATGGAGGAGATGGGCGCCCTGCAGGAGGAGCTCGACCACGCCAACGCGTGGGACATCGACTCCGTGCTCGACCAGGCCATGGACGCGCTGCGCTGCCCGCCCGGCGACGCCGAGGTCGGCCCGCTGTCCGGTGGTGAGCGCCGCCGGGTGGCCCTGTGCAAGCTGCTGCTGGAGGCCCCCGACCTGCTGCTGCTCGACGAGCCCACCAACCACCTGGACGCCGAGAGCGTGCTGTGGCTGGAGCAGCACCTCGCCGCCTACGCCGGCACCGTCATCGCCATCACGCACGACCGGTACTTCCTCGACCACCTCGCCGACTGGATCCTGGAGCTCGACCGGGGCCGGACGTACCCGTACGAGGGCAACTACTCCACCTATCTGGAGAAGAAGGCCCAGCGGCTCGTGGCGGCCGGCCGCAAGGACCAGAAGATGCAGAAGCGCCTCACCGAGGAGCTCGAGTGGGTCCGCTCCAACGCCAAGGCCCGCCAGACCAAGTCCAAGGCCCGGCTCGACCGGTACGAGGAGATGGCCAACGAGGCCGACAAGACCCGCAAGCTCGACTTCGAGGAGATCCAGATCCCGCCGGGCCCGCGCCTGGGCAACGTGGTGATCGAGGCGAAGGACCTGGTCAAGGGCTTCGGCGACCGGACCCTGATCGAGAACCTCAGCTTCTCCCTGCCGCGCAACGGCATCATCGGCATCATCGGCCCGAACGGCGTGGGTAAGACCACCCTGTTCAAGACGATCGTCGGGCTGGAGCAGCCGACGGCCGGTTCCGTGAAGGTCGGCGACACGGTCTCGCTGTCCTACGTCGACCAGAACCGGTCCGGCCTCGACGGCGACAAGACGCTGTGGGAGGTCGTGTCCGACGGGCTCGACCACATGATGGTCGGCAAGGTCGAGATGCCGTCCCGGGCGTACGTGGCCGCGTTCGGCTTCAAGGGCCCGGACCAGCAGAAGCCGACCAAGGTGCTCTCCGGCGGCGAGCGCAACCGGCTCAACCTGGCGCTGACCCTCAAGCAGGGCGGCAACGTGCTGCTGCTCGACGAGCCGACGAACGACCTGGACGTCGAGACCCTGTCCTCCCTGGAGAACGCGCTGCTGGAGTTCCCGGGCTGCGCCGTGGTCATCTCCCACGACCGGATGTTCCTGGACCGGATCGCCACGCACATCCTCGCCTGGGAGGGCGACGACGAGAACGAGGCGAAGTGGTTCTGGTTCGAGGGCAACTTCGAGTCCTACGAGAAGAACAAGATCGACCGGCTCGGGGCTGACGCCGCCCGGCCGCACCGGGTCACGCACCGCAAGCTGACGCGTGACTAGGCATCTGTACGAGTGCCCGCTGCGCTGGTCCGACATGGACGCGTACGGGCACGTGAACAACGCGCGCTTCCTCACCCTGTACGAGGAGGCGCGCGTCGCCATGTTCTTCGTCGACGTGCCGCTGCCGGAACTCAAGGACGGCGTCGTCGTGGCCCGGCACGAGATCGACTACCTGTTGCCGGTCGGCCACGAGGCCAAGGTGCGGATCGAGACGTGGATCGAGGAGATCCGCAACAGCTCGTTCGTCGTGGCCTACGAGCTGTTCGCGGACGGGAAGCTGGCGAGCCGGGCGAAGACGGTGCTGGTGCCGTTCAACCTGGCGCACCAGGTGCCGCGCCGGGTGACGGCCGTGGAGAAGGCGTTCCTGGAGAAGTGGCGGGAGTCGTGAGCGACCTGGGCGCGTTCTGTGCCCGGGTCGCCCGGTTCGACCCCGCGACCCTGGTGCGGCTCAGTGGGGGCGCGGTGTGGGCGCGGCTGCCGTTCGACGTGCTGGTCACCCGACCGATCGCCGGCCCCGCCCCGGCCGGCCCCGCAGAGGCCGGCCCCACGCAGGCCGGCCCCGCGCCGACTGAGCCTGCGGAGGCCGACCCCGCCCCGGCGGGACCCGGGCCCACGAAGGGAGCCACCGACGTCACCTACCGCGTCGACGAACTCCTCGCCGACCTCTCCGGCACCCCACCCCTCCGCGACACGGAATGGCGCGGCGCCCTCCCCCTGGCGGCCGGCCGCACCCTGGAGGAGATCCCCGCCGCCGAGCTGCGCGGGATCGCCGAGGCCGCCGCCGCCACCCTGAGGGCCGCCCCGCCGACCCTCGGCGAGCGCCGGGTCCGTGACGCGCTCCTCGACCATGTCGCGATCACGGTCACCGCCGACGACGGCGAGTCCGCCGAGATCCCGCTCCGGCTGGTGCTCGGGCTGACCCGGATGGGTTTCCTTGGCGAGACCCCCGTGGCGGTCCGCCGCAGCGGCGGGTGGACGGGGCTCGTGGGGGAGTTCGGCGCCGCGTGGTACCGGCCGGCACTCAGTTTTCTCACCATCTGAGCGGTCACGGTCCGCCAGCGCTCCGTCGCGGATGTGGATCACGCTGCGGCCGAACGGACCATTCGGGACAACCCGAAAGTACTAGTCGGGTACTTGTCCGATCGGGCCCCACCGAATGTCCGAAATGATACGTACGGTGGAGAAGGTCATGCAGATTCGGGGGCTGACAGCCCCAGGTTTGTCCGGGTAGCGTCGGGGCGGCATGAACCGTCCCGATGTTAGGAGTGAGTCATGGCGTGGTGGCGCTGGGGTCACGACAACCCGCACCGCGAAGAGCCGGAGACCGAAGGTGGCCTCCGCCTCCAGCTGCCCCGGCAGCGTCGCGGGACAGGGGCGGTCGGCCCGGTCACCATGGAGCGGATCGGAGCCTCGCTGACCCGGCAGGAGATCCGGCACCTCACCGACGCCGACGGCGCGCTCCTCGCGCTCTGGGAGCGGCACGCGGTCCTGTTCACCCTGGAGGGCCCCGACGACGAGATCCTCGTCGTGCGGGCCCGCGCGCACGCCACCACCCCGCAGGAGTGGTCCGAGCGGGCGTATGCGGCGGCCAACGAGTGGAACCACGCGCGCCGCTTCATGAAGGCCTACGTCGGCGACCCGACGGAGCGCGGCGGCCTGCCGTTCTACGCGGAGATGCAGGTGCCGTTCCTCGCGGGCGCGCACGACGAGCTGATCGACGAGCTGATCGACTGCGCGGCCGCCGTGGCCGCCACCTACGTCGACTGGCTGCACTCGGACGCGGGCGTCCTCTAGAACCTCTTTTTCTGGGTACGCGTCCCCGCGCCCCCGACCCCAACGGCTCCCGGCAGGTGTCCCCGCCGGGAGCCGTCCCGTAGCGCCCCACTGTCCGGCGCACCCTCGTCGGGCCGAGCCCCACCGGCCGGCGCACCCTCAGCGGGCCGCGCACCCCCGCCGGGCCCGAGCCCCCGTCACGGGGTCGTCGGTGAGTCCAGCCACTTGTCGATCAGCGCCGTCAGGTCCCGCCCGGTGTGCCGGTTCACGAACGCGGTGAACGACGCCCGGTCCTGGTTGGTGTTGCGGTGCTGCCCGGTCCAGTCCCTGGCCAGCGCCCAGAACGCCTCGTCGCCGACCAGCTTGCGGATCTCGTGCAACAGCAGGGCCGGGCACATGTACACGTTGCCCTCGGCGAAGTTCCCCGGCTTCGGGTTGCCGGGCGGCCCCGCGAGGGTGCGCAGCTCCTGGTCCCGGGCGCGGGTGTCCTTCGCCCACCCGGCGATGTCGGTGTGCGAGCGCTCGGCCTCCCAGACCCGCTGGAGGTACGTCGCCCAGCCCTCGTTCAGCCACACGTGCTGCCAGGTGGTCGGCGTGACGCTGTTGCCGAACCAGTGGTGCGCGTACTCGTGCAGCAGGACCCCCTCCAGCGCCGCGATCGGGGTCCTCGCGCCCAGGGTGACCATCTGCTGGGTCTCCATCCCGGACCGGGACTCGACGAGGACCACCCCGGCGGTGGGGAACGGGTACGGGCCGAGGCGTTGTTCCAGCCAGGCGATCAGGGTGGGCGACCGTTGCAGGAAGGGCAGGCGTTCGGCGTCGCCGGTCGGGGTCCAGTAGGTCATGGGCAGGCCGCCGGGGCCGGTACCCGTCGTCTTCTGGAACTTTCCGACGGCCAGCGTGGTCAGGTAGCTCGCGACGGGGTCGGCGGACGTGTAGCGGTAGGTGTCGCCCTCGACCGGCAGGGGGGTGCCGCTGGCGACGCCGGCCCAGCCCGGGGGCACGGTGACCGCGATGTCGTAGAGGGCCTTGTCGGAGGGCGTGTCGTTCGCGGGGTACCAGGTGAACGCGCCGTACGGCTCCTGCATCGTCCACAGGGCGCCGTCGGAGGCGATGGTGAGGCCCAGGGGCCCCGAGTCGGCCCGGTGCGAGGGCATGGGGGTGGTGACCGGGGTGCCCCGGTAGCGCACGACGAGGGTGGCGCGCTGGTCGGCGGCCAGGGTGCCGGGCACGGTGAGCTTGTCGGCGGCGAGCGTGCCGGTGCGGGGCGCGCCGTCGAGCGTGACCCTGTCGAGGGCGTAGGCGGCGGAGAAGTCCAGGGCCACGGCGTCCAGGGCGCGGACGGCGCGGAGCGTGAGGGTCGCCGTACCCGTCAAGGTCCTCGTGGTCGGGGACCAGGCGAGGTCCAGGCGGTAACGCAGCACGTCGATGCCTGGATTGCCCCGGTTGGGATAGATCGGGTCGGCGACCGGGGCCGACAGGCCGGCCGAGTCGGGCGCCGGGCTGGTCGGGACGACGCGCGGCGGGTCGGTCCGGACCGGGCTGGGCGTGACGGCTGTGCATCCGGCGGCGAGCAGCGCCGAGCTGACGGCGATGGCGATGGATGGACGACGCATGCCGCGACCCTACTTTCGCAAGGTCGCGGCAGCGTCACACCCCGGTGCCGAAGCGGGACGCGGCGCCCGGTCGGGCACGGACCCCGCACACGGCCGAGCACGGACCCCGCACCCGGCCGGGCACGAACCTGCGGCCGGCCGGCCCCGGAACCGCTACGCCGGGGTCGTCGGCGAGTCCAACCACGCGTCGATGAGGGCCGTGAAGTCCTGCCCGGTGTGCCTGTTCACGAACGCGACGAACGACGCCCGGTCCTGGCTGCCCTTGTTCTGCGCGATCCAGTCCCGGGCCATCGCGTAGAACTTCTCGTCCCCGACCGCCTGGTGGATCTCGTGCAGCATCGCCGCCGGGCACAGGTAGACGTTGCTCTCGGCGAAGCTGTCGGCCTTCGGGTGCCCGGGCGGACCGACCTTGGCCCGCAGGTCCGCGTCCCGCTTGCGCAGCCAGGTCTCCAGCTGCGCGTCGGTGACGTGGTCGCGCTCGTCCTCCCAGAGCAGCTGCGCGTACATCGCCCAGCCCTCGTTGAGCCACAGGTCGTTCCAGGTGGAGGTGGTGACCGCGTCGCCGAACCACTGGTGCGCGTACTCGTGCAGCAGGTCGCCGTCCATCACGTTCGGTAGCCGCGACTTGTCGGCCACCTTCGGGATCCCCATGGTGATCATCTGCTGGGTCTCCATGCCCGACTCCGACGCGACGAGCACGATGCCCCCGCTGGGGAACGGGTACGGCCCGAACCTCTTCTCCAGCCACTCGACGTACTGCGGCGACTTCCGCAGGTACGACAGGATCACCGGGTCGGTGTCGGCCTTGTACCAGTAGGTCAGCGGCAGCCCGTGCGGCCCGGTGGCCGTCTCCTTCTGGAACTTCCCGACCGCCAGCGTGGTCAGGTAGCTGGCCACCGGATCCCGCGACGTGTACCGGAAGGTGTTGCCCTCCTGCTTGTCCGGGGTGCCCGACGCGATGGCCGACCAGCCCTCGGGGGCGGTGACGGCGAAGTCGTACAGGGCCCGGTCGGACGGCTGGTCGTTCACCGGGTACCAGGTGAACGCCCCGTACGGCTCCTGCATCGTCCACAGTTCGTTGTCGGCGGTGATGGTCAGTCCGAGGCCCTCCGCGTCGCCCCGGTGCGACGGCATCTTCACCGTGGCCGGCGTGCCGTGGTACTTCACCACGAGCGTGACCGGCTTGTCCTTCGTCAGGGTCGCCGGGATCGCGAACTTCTCCTTCGCCACGCTGCCGGCGCGCGGCTGCCCGTCGACGGTCGACGCGTCGAGGGTGTAGTTGGCGAAGTCGAGCCGGATCTCGGCGAGGTCGGCCAGCGGGCGGATCCGCAGGGTGGCGGTACCCGTCAGGGTCCTGGTGGTCGGGTCCCAGGCCAGGTCGAGGCCGTAGTGCAGGACGTCGAGCTGGGGGTTGCCGCGCTCCGGGTACACCGGGTCGGCGACCGGGGCGGAGCGGCCGGCGTTCCAGGCGGCGTAGTCGACGGCCGGGGCCTTCGACGCGGCGGCCGCGGCGACCGGGGCCGGCTTCGGATCGGAGGTGCAACCCGCGAGGGTCAGGGCCGCGAGGGACGCGGCCACGAGAGAGGTGCGACGCATCGGGCGAACCTATGCGCCGGAAATCGCGGGACGATCACGGGACGAGCGGGAAGATCCCCAGCCGAGCGTGGTACTCGCGGCCGAGGTGTTCAGTGTCACTCCCGACCAGCAGCCCGCCGTCGAACGCGAGGAGCGCCTCCGTCCCGATGCCCCGGTCCTTGGTCGGGTTCCAGGACAGCGCCCGCCCGGAGTCGGGGTCGATCGCGCCGATCCCCGGCCGGGGCACCGCGCCCGGCCCCGGGTACTTGTTGCCGTACGGGTTGTCCAGCCACTGCTGGTGCCCGCCGACGTACACGGCCGCGTCCGTCACCGCCACCGACAGCAGCGTGTTCCCGCCCGTGTGGTTGACCCACACCGGTTCCTGGCCGGCCCCGCCCCGGGTGTCGAACCGGGAGGCGCTGTTGCACATCCGCTCCGGCCCGGCGGCGTGCCCGCTGGCGACGATGACGAAGTACGAGCCGTCGGCGGAGACGTCGATGTTCCGCAGGTAGGTCTCGTAGTCGGGGCTGCACGTCGTGTTCGCCACGGCGTCGGTCGCCCAGGGGGCCAGTTCGGCGCGCGCGCCGTCGGTCCGGGCCACCGCGATCTGGTACCGGTCCTGTCCGGACACCCGGGTGAACGTGCCGTCGAACACCAGGGTCCCGCCGTCCTCGCTCACCGCCATCGACTGCACCCAGGCCTTGCCGTCCGGGCGGGCCAGCTCCAGGTCGAAGTCGGGGTCCACCCGGCCGGTGGTCGTGTCGACCCGGGCCAGCGCCCGCCGGGACACCCCGCCGAGGGTGGCGAAGTCGCCCGCGACGTACAGCCGGTCGTCGCGGGTGGCCAGCGCACGGACCAGCCCCGCGCTGTCGTCGATGTTCGTCCGGAACCCGGTGTCCAGGGCGCCGTCGGCCCGGAGCCGGGCCAGGCCGTGCCGGGGCGCGCCGTTGACCTGGCGGAACTCCCCGCCGGCGTAGACGGAGCCCGCCGCGCCCGGGGCCAGCGCCCGCACCGGCCCGTCCACCTGCGGGGCGAACGGCAGCACGTGGCCGTCGGCGAGGCTGAAGGCGAACAGGTTGGACCGGCCGTACTCGCTGCCGTCGGCGTCCTGGACCGCCGTGAACTCGCCGCCCACCACGACGGTGTCGTCGAGCACCGCGAACGCGTACACCGCGCCGTCGAGGACGTGCGGCGTCCAGTCGACCGGGTCGACGGACACGACGTCAGGGTGGACGAAACCCGCCCGGGCGGGGGCGATGGTGAACAACCCGGCGGCGAGGATGGCTGTGAGGGTCAGCAGTCGGCGGCGCATATTGGATCAACGACCCATAGCACCCGAAAGCTACTCCTCCTCGTCGAAAGTGTTGACCATGAAGTAGGCCGCCTTCTCCATGTAGTCCCAGAGCTCGGTCTCCTGGTCCTTGGGCAGGCCCAGCCCGTCGAGCGCCGCGCGCATGTGCCGCAGCCAGGCGTCGCGCTCGGCCGGGCCGACCCGGAACGGCACGTGCCGCATCCGGAGCCGGGGGTGGCCGCGCTGCTCGGAGTACGTCTTCGGGCCGCCCCAGTACTGCTCCAGGAACATCCGGAACCGGTCGGCGGCGGGGCCCAGGTCCTCCTCCGGATACAGCGGCCGGAGCAGCGGGTCGTCCGCCACGCCCGCGTAGAACGCGTCGACGAGCCGCCGGAAGGTGTCCGAGCCGCCCACGGCGTCGTAGAAAGAGGTCACGCCCCTATCCTGCCAGCTTGCCGGACGCTCCGTTCGTGGCCTGTGTCTCGGCGATGGCGGCCTCGATCACCTCGGGGGCCGGCCAGGCGGCGCTCGCCACCAGCATCAGCACCGCGCCGCCCGCGCACCACGCCCCGATCACGTACGGCACCCGGGTGAGCTGGGTCAGCGAACCGGCCACGAGCAGCGCCGCGCCCTGGGTGAGCTGCATGCCGGCGGCCATCACCCCGAACGCGCGGGCCCGGTGGCTGGCCGGCAGCGACTGGACGAACAGCGCGTTGGCCAGCGGGTTGAACCCGCCGAACATGAAGCCCGCGAGCGCGACCATGGCCAGGACGACCGGCAGCGGCGGGTTGAGCAGGGCGGGCACGAGGACGAGGGGGGCGAGGACCACCAGCGGGCGCAGCGCCCGGCGCCGGGTCTCCGGGGACATCACCCGGGGCAGCACCAGCCCGCCGAGCGCCAGGCCGGCGGGCGCGGCCGCCATGATCAGGCCCTGGGACCGTCCGTCCGGGTCGAGTTCGGCGGCCCAGCCGGCCGCGAGGCCCTCGGGGACGGCGATGAACGTCAGCCCCGCGAGCACCACCAGCGCGATGGCCCGCAGCACGGGTCGGCCGAAGACGATGCTGATCCCCTCGCCGGTCTCCCGGAGGATGTGCCGGGGCGTGCCCTCGGGGGTGGCCGACGGCCGGCGGCGGACGCACAGGGCGAGCACGATGGCCGAGACGCCGAAGGTGAGGGCGTTGAGGCCGAGCGCGATGTGCGCGTTGACCGCCGCGAGGATGCCGCCGGTCACGTAGCCGAGGATCTGGATGGCCTGCAGCGCCGAGCCCTGCGCGCCGATCGCCAGCACGTACCGGTCGCCGGAGAGCACCTGCGGGATCAGCGCCGAGCGGGCCGCCTCGAACGGCGGGCTGAGCATCGCGGTCACGAACAGCAGGACGAAGATCATCCACAGCGGGGTGTTCGGGATCGCCACGATCCCGACCAGCGCCATCCGGCCCACGTCACAGACGATCATGACTCTGCGGTACGGGTACCGGTCCGCGAGCGCCGCCAGCACCGGACCGCCGGCCAACCAGGGCAGGTACGACAGCGCGAACGCCGCCGCCGACGTCAGCGGCGAGTGGGTGAGCTGGAAGACCAGGGCCGTGATCGCGGCGCGGGCCACGTAGTCCCCGAACCACGACAGCGCGCTCGCGCCGAAGATGCCACGGAACTCCCGTTCGGCGAACACCTGTCGGTAGGTCGCCGGGCGCGCGGGCACCTCCGACTCAGTGGCGGGGCTGCGCGGCTGGTCGGACACGGGCGATGGGGTCCTTCCTACGGCGACGCGTCAGGGGTGTTGGTGCTACTACTCGTTCCAGAGTTTGCCTGATTGGCCGACATTACGGTAGTCCGAACGGCTGATGGCTCACGGAGTGCGGACATTGACATCTTATCGATGCCGAGCCGCAACCAACTTGTTCGACTACTCCGGACGGTGGGGCGCCCGACCGGGCCCGATCCGGGAGGAAATGCCGGCCGCGTCGAGCGCCGCCGTCACCTGTCCTCGCAGGTCACGGCCTATCCGCCACTGTGCCTCGGACGAGGTCTTCGCGGTCACCCGGACCACGGCTCCATCGATGGTCAGTTGTTCGACGCCGAGGACCTTCGGCGGCTCCAGGAACTCGGTGGCGTTCTCCTCCTCGGCGGCGAACGCCTCGACGGCGACCCGGATCACCTCCATGGCCTCGTCCACGCCCGCGTAGCCGACCGGGATGTCGAGTACCACCGTGGCCCAGCCCTGGCTCTTGTTGCCGACCCGCACGATCTCCCCGTTGCGCACGTACCAGACGACCCCGCGCACGTCCCGGATCGTGGTGACCCGCAGCCCGACGGCCTCCACTGTGCCGCTGGCCTCGCCGAGGTCCACGGTGTCCCCGACGCCGTACTGGTCCTCCAGGAGCATGAACACCCCCGACAGGATGTCCTTGACCAGACTCTGCGCGCCGAAGCCGAGCGCCACGCCGGCGATGCTGACCGTGGCGAGCACCGGCCCGAGGTTCAGCCCCAGCTCGGCGAGGATCATCATCGCGGCGATCACGCCGATGATGGCGCCGATCGCCGACTTCAGCAGCGAGCCGATCGTCTCCGCCCGCTGCGACCGGCGCTCCGACAGCAGCCCGGAGTCGATCAGCGCCGCCTTCTCCTTCAGCGGCTTGAGGATGGCCGGCATCGAGCCCGTCGTCACCCGGTTGATCATGCGGCCGATCAGCCAGCGGATGAGGACCGCGGCGAGGACGATGCCGATGATCCGCAGCGGCTTGACCAGCAGCCAGTTGCTGCTCTGGGCGATCCAGGAGTTGTTGGTCTGCTCCCAGACGATCCAGCAGAAGGTGTCGTGCGCGCAGGTCGGCGGAGTATCGGAATCGATCATCCGCCTTTCGTACCGCATGGGCCGCCAGGGTGTTCGGGCGGGGTTTGCCGAAAAGTTCGACCACCCGTCCGATAAAAGACACGTGCATTCGGCACTAATGTCGGGGAGGATAGACGCAGCTCTACGCTCTCACGCGGAGGTGCCAGATGGGAGAAGGTCCGCCAGCTACCCGCTCCGTCGCGTTACTTCTCAACGCGACGTATGAGCCCCTCTGTGTCATCTCCGTGCGAAGAGCCGTGATTCTCATGCTCACCGGCAAGGCCGTGTGCGTCACCGACGGCGACGGCCTCATGCACTCCGAGCGCGAGCTGCTGGCCGTGCCCTCCGTGATCAAACTGACCCGGCACGTCCGGGTGCCCTACCGCGCGCACGTCGGCCTGACCCGGCGCGCCGTGTTCGCCCGCGACGGCTGGCACTGCGCCTACTGTCGCGGCCCCGCGGAGACCATCGACCACGTGCTGCCCCGGAGCCGGGGCGGTCGTCATATCTGGGAGAACGTGGTCGCCGCCTGCGCGCGGTGCAACCATCGCAAGGCCGCCCGCACCCCGGCGGAGATGGGCTGGCGGCTGGCCACGCCCCCGGCCGCCCCGCACGGGCCGGCCTGGCGGATCCTGGGGCACCGGTCGCCCGATCCGCGCTGGAAGGACTGGCTGCGCACCCCGGACTACGCCGACCAGCCCACCGCCGCGGCGGCCTGACCCCTTTCGACGGGTACGGGTGGGACCCGGCGAACATAGGCGCGCGCCCAGCCCGCCCCCGGCGCTCAGCGCGTCTTCGCCAGGCTCGCGAACACCACGATGTTGTCCGCGTAGCCCAGCTCCCCGCCCACGTACGCCCCGCCGCAGGTGATCAGTCGCAGTGTCGGCCCCGTGTACTCCCCGAACACCCGCGCCGTGGGGAACCTCGACTTCGGGAACCGTTCGACCCCGTCCACCTGGAACACGGCCACCTTCCCGTCGGTCCGGGACACCTCGACCAGCGCCCCGGGCTTCAGCTCGCCGAGCTTGTAGAACACGGCCGGGCCCTTCTTCCCGGACACGTGCCCGACCAGGATCGCGGGGCCGACCTCGCCGGGCGCCGGACCGGGCCGGTACCAGCCGGCGATCGTGGGTTTCTCCAGCGACGGCACGCCCACCTCGCCCTTGTCGAGGCCGACGGTGACGAGGGGCGCGTTGACCCCGATCGACGGGATCTTCACCCGGGTCGGGTTGGCCCGGCGCAGCGGGGCGACGGAGAAGAGCGGCGCGGGCCGGGCGCGGACGGCGCTGGCGGGGTCGGGACCGGTGGGCGCGGACGCCCAGCTGCCGAGCCCGGCGCCCACCGTCCACACGCCGAAGAGGACGAGCAGCCCGGCGCACGCGGCGAGGAGCCGCGAACCCCGGGCCGCCGGCACAGTGGTTCCGTTACGCGTCGCGCCGCCGTCGCCAGGCGAGCAGCCCGACGATGCCGCCGAGGCCGGCGATCCCGACCCCCGTGGCGGTCATGATCGCGCCGGAGCCGCCGTCGAGCGCGATGCCGCCGGTGTTGGGCCCGTGGCTGGGCGTGGGCGCGGCCTTGTACACGTACAGGCTCTGGGTGGCCTTCACGTCGCTGCCGTTGCAGTTCGCCGTGATGGTGTAGACCCCGGTGGCGGCCTCGGCCGGGATGACGACGTTCGCCCAGACGGAGTTGTTGCCCACCGACTGGTTGAGTGTCACCGGGCCGACGGTCGACGGCGAGAACGTCGCGGTGGCGGTCTGGCCCTTGCAGTTGTTGGCCGTCAGCTTCACGGTGCCGCCGGTCTGGATCAACTGTGGCTCGACCACGAGCGCGATGTTGTCGGCGGCGAGGGCGGGTGTGCCCGCCCCCAGCGCCAGGATCGTCCCTGCGGACAGGGCGGTCAGTAGCCGTCGCATGCCTCCCCCTTCGGTGGGCCTAGGGAGATTAGAGCATTTTTAGGGGTACATCGGGGAAGTCCACCAATATCCACACAGAAGTATCCGCAGTCTGCCCATCGGGGCAGTTCAGCTGCTATGTGGCCCTGGCCGGCTCGGCCCTGTGCCCCGGGCCGGCCTCGTCCTGCGGCCCGGTCCGGCTCCCGTTATGTGACCCGGGCGCGCTCCGCCGGGAAGCCGTCGTGCTCGCCCGCCGCCACCAGGTCCCGGAGCCGGGCGAACGCGTCGAAGACGTCGGTGTGCCGGGTGTAGAGCGGCGCGGGCCCGATCCGGAGCCGCTCCGGGGTCCGGAAGTCCGGGATCACGCCCCGGGCCTGCCACGCCTGGCAGATCTGCCACGCCTGCTGGTGGTGCAGGGTCACGTGCGCGCCCCGGCGGGCGGCGTCGCGGGGCGAGGCCAGGGTGAAGCCGAGCGGGGCCAGCCAGGCGTCGTGCAGGGCGATCATCAGCTCCGTGAGGCTCTGGGCCTTCGCGTAGATCGCGTCGATGCCCGCCTCGGAGGTGAGCTTCGCGCCCTCCAGGGCCCCGTACAGGCCGGCGACCGGGGGCGTGCCCACCAGGAAGCGGTCGATCGAGTCGGCGGGGGAGTAGTCGTCGCCCATCGCGAACTGGTCCCGCTGGCCGAACCAGCCCCAGATCGGCTGCCGCAGGCTCGTCTGCAGGTCCTCGCGGACGTAGAGGAACGCCGGCGCGCCCGGCCCGCCGTTGAGGTGCTTGTACGTGCAGCCCACGGCCAGGTCCACGCCCGCGTCGGTCAGCGGTACGGGCACCGAGCCGGCCGAGTGCGACAGGTCCCACAGCACCAGGGCGCCCGCCCCGTGCGCGGCTGCGGTGATGCCCGCCATGTCGGCGATCGCGCCCGACCGGTACGCCACATGCGACAGGGAGACCAACGCCACAGTGTCGTCGAGGGCCGCCACGACGTCGGCCAGGGCCACCCCGGCGTCGATGTCCGTGCGGATCTTGCGTACTTCCAGGCCACGGGCCTCGGCGAGCCCGGCGAACACGTACTGGTCGGTCGGGAAGTTGTCGTCGTCGGTCACGATCACCCGCCGGTCGGGGCGCGCGTCGAGGGCGGCAACCGCCAGTTTGTACAGGTTCACGGTGGTCGAGTCTGAGACGATCACCTCACCCGGCCGCGCCTGCACCACCCCGCCCGCGAGGACGTCGCCGGCCTGCCGGGCGAGCTCGATCCAGGTGGACCAGCCCCGGATCAACCGGTTCTGCCACTCCTCCTCGAACAGGGTCCGCAGCCGCTCCAGGGTGGCCTTCGGCGGCCTGCCCAGGGAGTTCCCGTCCAGGTAGATGAGCTGATCGTCGGTGCCGAGCGCGAACCGGTCGCGGAAGGCGGCCAGCGGATCGGCGGCGTCGAGGCGCTCGGCGAGTGCACGTTCGATGATCACGGTGGGAATACTAAGCCCCTGGCCTCGCGGGTGGCACGGTCTCCGATACCGTGACACCCATGTTTGGATATTCGATGAACACGGTGCTGTTCGTCGTCGGAGGCGCGCTCGGCGTCGTCGCGTTGGTGTACGCCATCGTCTACGGTTCCAGCTCCCGCCAGGCGAAGCGGTACCGCCCGGGGCGTTCCTTCGAGTTCGCGCCCGTGTGGTTCCTGGCCCAGCCCGAGCTGCTGGTGACCGGGCAGGAGTCGCGCGCGAAGCTTCCGGCACTCACCGGCGTCCAGCCGGCCGCAGCGGGGACGAAGGGTGGAGCCAGTGGCAAGTGGTAACGCTCTCGCCGTGTCGGGCGAGGAGCACGGGCACGCCCCGCGGACCTGGTACCCGGAGGTCGTCGACGGCCCCTTCACGTCCCGGCAGCTGATCCGGATCGACGAGGCCCTCCGCCTCGCCGACTCCGAGAGCGGCCTGACCTTCAGCGTGTACGCGGGCGACCTGCACGTCCCGGTGCGCGGCCACGCGGAGAAGCTGCACAGCCAGCTGCCCGACCCGGACAACAGCGTCCTGATCGCGGTCTCGCCGAACCAGCGCGTCCTGGAGCTCGTCACCGGCGAGAAGGTCCGCAAGCGCCTCCCGGACCGCGACTGCGCGCTGGCGGCGTTCTCGATGACGGCGGCGTTCACGGGCGGCGACCTGGCGGGCGGCATCGTCACCGGCCTCAGCCAGCTGGCCTCGCACACCCAGAAGGTCTAGACCCCGGTTCTGCCGTCAGGAGCCCTCCCCGAGCCGGGGACGGGCTCCTGACGCGTTTCCGGCCCGTCCCGGCCCGCAGCCGCGGGTCCGACCCGCGCCGGCCTGTCCGGCCCGCCCGCGCACGGAAAGGGGCCCGCACCAACCGGTGCGGGCCCCTACCTGGTGACAGCTAGGCAGCCGCCGCGTCGCACTTGCGCGCCGCGAGCGCCCGCACGATGTCGTCGCGCCCCTCGGCGATCAGCCGCCGCAGCGGCGCCGGGTGGCTCGGGTCGGCCAGCCAGGCGTCGGAGGCGGCGATCGTCTCGTCGCTGATCTGCAGCTTCGGGTACCCGAAGACCGCGAACATCTGGGCGATGTCCCCGTCGCGGAGCTCCCAGATCCGGGCGACCTCGGCGAAGAACTTCTCCGTGTACGGCGCGATCAGCTCGACCTGGGTCGAGTGCTGGAACCCGAACACGAGGAACCGGGCCTGCATGTTGGTGAGGTCGCCCTCGCCGGTGAGCTGCGCCCACGCCGCGGCCTTGGCCTCGGCGGTCGGGATCAGCGCCCGGGCCATGACGGCCTCCTGCTTGCCGGTCGCCGTCGGGTCCCGGTCCAGCTCGGCCTCGATGTCGTCCTCGGTGGCCGCGCCGTTGGCGACGAGGGCCTGCACGAGGTGCCAGCGCAGGCCGGTGTCGATGGCCAGGCCCTCGGGGACGTCCACGCCGTCGAGCCAGCCCCGCAGTACGGCGAGGTCGGCCGCCGAGCGGGCCGTGTTCGTGTACAGCCGGGCCCAGGCGAGCTGGAGCCCGCTGCCCGGGGCCGCGGCGGCCACGGTCGCGCGGGCGGTGCCGGCGATCAGCTCGTAGCCCTCGGCGATCCAGGACGGGTCCGCGTAGGCCGACAGCGTCGTGCTCACCTGGCGCGCGATGACCGTGACGATGTTGATGTCGGTCTCGGCGGGCAGGCCCGCGGCGACCTGGCGGACGTAGTCGCGGGCCGGCAGCTCGCCGTCGCGGAGCGCGTCCCAGGCCGAGGCCCAGGTCAGGCCACGGGACAGGGAGCTGGCGAAGCCGGCGATGTGCTCGCGCACCGTGGCCGCCGACCGCTCGTCGAACCGGGTCTTCGCGTACGTCAGGTCGTCCTCGTTGAGGAGGAGCACGTCGGGCTGCTTCACGCCGACCAGCGCCTCGACCGCGGTGGCCTCGCCGGCCACGTCCAGCTCGATCCGGTCGCGGAGGACCAGGTCGGAGCCGTCGAGGTCGTACAGGCCCAGGGCGATGCGGTGGTTGCGCAGCGTCGGGTACCCCTCGGGGGCGGTCTGGTGGATCACGACCGAGGTGTAGTTGCCGTCCGCGTCGACCGCGACGGTCGGGCGCAGCGTGTTGACCTGCGAGGTCTCCAGCCACTGCGCGGCGAACTCGCCGAGCTTGCGGCCCGAGGCCTCCTCCAGCGCGCCGAGCAGGTCGCCGAAGGTGGCGTTGCCCCACGCGTTCTGCGCGAAGTACTGCCGCAGGCCGGCGACGAACGGCTCCTCGCCGACGTACGCGACGAGCTGCTTGAGCACGCTGGCACCCTTGGCGTAGGTGATGCCGTCGAAGTTGACCTCGACCGCCTCGACGTCCGGGGTGTCGCAGTACACCGGGTGGGTGCTCGACATCTGGTCCTGCCGGTAGCCCCAGGCCTTGCGGGCGGACAGGAACGTCGTCCACGCGTCGGTGAACCGGGTGGCCTTGGCGTTGCACCAGTGGCTCGCCCACTCGGCGAACGACTCGTTCAGCCACAGGTCGTCCCACCACTGCATGGTGACGAGGTCGCCGAACCACATGTGCGCCATCTCGTGCAGGATGGTGTTGGCGCGCTGCTCGTACTCGAAGTCGGTCACCGCCGACCGGAACACGTAGGCGTCCTCGGCGAACGTGACGCAGCCGAAGTTCTCCATCGCCCCGGCGTTGTACTCCGGCACGAAGATCTGGTCGTACTTCGGCAGCGGGTAGCGCACCCCGAACTGCTCGTGGAAGAAGTCGAAGCCCTGCCGGGTGATCAGCAGGATGTCCTCGGGGTCGAAGTGCTCCTTGAGCGACTGGCGGCAGTACAGCCCGAGGTCGATGCCGTCGTGCTCGCTCTTCACCTCGTGGTACGGCCCGGCGCACAGCGCGTTGATGTACGTGCTCATCTTCGCGCCCTGCTCGAAGTGCGTGACCTTCGCGCCGGTCTCGTGGTCCTCGACGGACGCTACGGGCGCGTTGGAGATCAGCTTCCAGTGCTGCGGGGCGGTCACGTGCCAGGTCGCCACGGACTTGAGGTCCGGCTGGTCGAAGCACGCGTAGGTGCGCTGCGCGTCGGCGGTCTCGAACTGGGAGTAGAGGTACACCTCGCCGTCGACCGGGTCGACGAACTTGTGCAGGCCCATGCCCGAGTTGGAGTAGAGGAACTGGCCGACCACCACGAGGACGTTGTCGGCGGCGAGACCGGGGACCGCGAGGCCCTTCTCGCCGGACCACCCGGTGAGGTCGAGCTCGACGCCGTTCAGCGTCGCGGACTCGATCGAGTCGGCCGCGACCTCGATGAACGTGTCGGCGCCCGGCTCGGTGCTGGTGAAGTGGATCTCCGACCGCGAGCGGTACGTCCGGTCGCCCGGTTTCCCGCCGCCGTCGGTGAGATCCAGGGAGATGTCGTACGAGAGCACCTCGAGCAGCCGGGCGCGTTCGACCGCCTCGGTCTGGGCGAGGTTTCGGGTTCCTGCCACCTGAATAATCCTCCATCGGCGGTGACGGCACAGATATCGGAAGGAAGTCTTGCACAATTCCGGGGGTACCGCGCCACCGGAGCCGGCCGATCCGAGGGTGGCCGGTAGGGTTCTTGACCATGACCGTCGCGTACCCCATCAGCAGGGCCTGGGTCTCTGCCGGTGGCACAGGAGCACAGAACTACGACGAGTTCGCCGATGACGCCGAAATCACCGCCATTATCAGTGCCAATCCGGTCAGCGCGTTGGGTGTGGAGATGCCGCACCGCGCACCGGAGAGCCTGGGCAAATCCTTCACCGAATCGTTGCCCGACGCCGCGGCGCGGCTGACCGCCGCCAAGGACCAGGGCAGGTACACCGCCGCCGAGGAGATCGTCGCCGTCTACCGGCTCGGCAAGGGCTCGTTCGGGGTGTTCTGCCTGGTCGACACCAGCCAGATCTCCACCAACGCGGACGAACCCGGCCTGGTCATCCGCAACGAGGACGTCTTCATCGAGAAGGTCCGGGAGCGGGTCGCGCTCGCCGAGGCCGTCGGGCACCTGCTCTCGCCCGTGCTCCTCCTGCAGACCGGCAAGGGCGCCGAACTGCACGCGCTGCTGTCCGAGCTGACCGAACGGCTCGGTGACGCCGACGTCGCCGACACCGACCAGGCCGGCCGGGAGCACGCCATCTGGGTGCTGGGCCCCGGGGCCGACCGCGACGCGGTGCTGGCCCTGGCCGGGGGCGGCGAACTGATCGTCGCCGACGGCAACCACCGCAGCCTGGCGGCCCAGACCGGCCACCTGCCCAAGTTCCTCGCCGTGGTGACGACGCCGGAGTCGATCGCGATCCAGCCGTACAACCGACTGGTTTCCGGGGTGGAACTGGACCTGGCCGCGCTCGGCGGCGAGCTGGTCGAACTCGACGGCCGCCCGGAGGTGCCGACCGCTGGCGGAACGATCCACGTCTACCAGGGCGGCAAGGGCTACGCCCTGCGGCTGCCGGTGGCCGCCGACGCCAGCGTGCTGGACCGGCTCGACCACGCGCTCGTCGAGAAGCAGGTCTTCAACCAGGCCCTGGGCCTCGACGCGGGCGACAAGAAGATCAACTACGTCGGCGGGGACTACCCGGCGTCGTGGCTGTGCGACGAGGTCGACGCCGGCCGGGCCAGCCTGGCCATCCTGATCGCGCCGGTGACCGTGGACGACTTCGTCGCGGTCAACCTGTCCCGGCTCAAGCTCCCCCGGAAGAGCACCTGGTTCACCCCGAAGGCCCGGGGCGGGCTCGTGCTGTCGGAGCTGCCCCGCGCGTAGCGTGCCGATCGGCCCGGTGCCCCCGTGGTGCCGGGCCGCGTCCTCCCCGGAGGGCCACCGCCGCCGAGGCCCGTCGCCCGGCCGGATGGAATAGTGGCCGCATGCGCGTTTACCTGGGAGCCGACCACGCCGGCTACGAACTGAAGACCCACCTGGCCAGCGTCCTGTCCAAGGAGGGGCACGAGGTCGTCGACTGCGGCCCGCACGCCTACGACGCCGAGGACGACTACCCGCCGTTCTGCATCGACGCCGGTGAGCGGGTCGTCGCCGACCCCGGCAGCCTGGGCGTCGTGATCGGCGGCTCGGGCAACGGCGAGCAGATCGCCGCGAACAAGGTCGTCGGGGTGCGCGCCGCCCTGGCGTGGAGCGTGGAGACCGCGCAGCTGGCCCGCGAGCACAACGACGCCAACGTCATCGGCATCGGCGCCCGGATGCACACCCTGGACGGGGCCACGGAGATCGTGGCCGCGTTCCTGGCCACGCCCTTCTCCGGCGTCGAGCGGCACAACCGCCGCATCGCCCTGATCAGCGCCTACGAAACGCAGTAGTTGATCTAAGGCTCTTGACCTAAGGCGAAGTGGCCCGCTGAGGGCGGGGCTGGCAAGCGTCGGCGGAAGGAGCTAGGGCAGCGCCCTGCGCCTTCCGCCGACGCGCCGCCAGCGTCGTCCTCAGCGGGTCCCCACCCACCTAAGAGAGCTGTTCCGGCGGGACCCAGTTGCGGCGGACCACGACCACCTGCTCGTCGGCGGTCGCCAGGTCCTCCGCAGTGGGTCTCGCCGCGTCCCGGGCGCGCAACGCCGCCCCCACGCTGACCTGCGACGAGCCGGGGCCCACGAGCCCGCGTAGCCCGCGGTCGGGGTCCTCACCGCCGCGTCGGCCGAAGTCCTTCACACCTGTGACGGTAGCGTAGGTGTCAGCAAGGAGACTGTTTTCGACGGAGAGTGAGCATGGAGACCTATCTGGTGACCGGCGGTGCCGGCTTCGTGGGCAGTAACGTGATTCGTGCTCTGCTGGAGCGTTACCCGGCGTCGCAGATCCTCTCCCTCGACAACTACCTCACGGGCACCCGTGCCGCGCACGTCGACGACGCCCGCGTCACCTACCTCGAGGGCAGCACGGTCGACGTGAACACCCTCGACCTCCCGCCGCTGAAGGCGGTTTTCCACCTGGGGGAGTACTCGCGGATCCCGCAGTCCTTCGACGAGCCCGACCTGGTGTGGGAGCTCAACCTCCGGGGCACCAAGGAGGTCGTGAAGCTCTGCCACGCCCACGGCGCGCGGCTGGTCTACGCGGCGTCGAGCTCCAAGTTCGGCAACGAGGGCCAGGACGAGCACCTGAACCCGTACGCGTGGACCAAGGCCAAGAACGTCGAGTACATCACGAACTTCGACGCCTGGTACGGGCTCGACCACGTGATCACCTACTTCTACAACGTGTACGGTCCCGGACAGATCAAGACGGGCCGGTACGCGACCGTGATCGGCATCTTCGAGACCCGCACCGAGGCCGGCGAGCCGCTGCCCGTGGTCTCCCCGGGCACCCAGACCCGCGACTTCACCCACATCGACGACATCGTCGCGGGCATCCTGACCTGCTACGAACACGGCAAGGGTGACGGCTACCTGCTCGGCGCGAACCGCGAGTGGACCCTGCTGGAGGTCGCGGAGATGTTCGGCGGCGAGATCGAGATGGTGCCCGCGCTGCGCGGCGAACGCGAACGCGGCGCGGCCGACTCGGACAAGGCCCGCCAGCTCGGCTGGACGACGACGCGGTCGCTGGACGAGTACATCGCGGGATTCAAGGCTAATCTCGGGAAGTGACCGAACTTCTCGATCTCGTCTGTGGGCCCGCCGGCCCGTTGCCGGAAACCCACCAGAGGTACCGCCTGGTGCAGCACCTCGGCTCCGGCGGCCAGGCCGAGGTCTACCGGGCGGTGCGGGTCTGCAGTGGAGTCAGCTCCGCCCCGATGACCGTGAAGGTCTTCCGGGTCGACCCGCTCCGGCCGATCGCCGACGAGCTGCGGTCCTGGGACAAGGGCGACGCGGCCCTGATGGACCTCAACAACCGGGGCGTCCCCGGCATCTGCCGGCGCGCGGACGGCTTCTGGGGCCCGCCGCCGCACCCGCCCGGCGAGCTGCCCCCGCCCGGCGACGCCGTCCCGATCCAGGTCTACGACTACGTCCCCGGCGTCAACCTCCGGGAGTACGTGTCCCAGCGGCACGCCGGCGGCCGGCTGCTCAACGCGCCCGCCTCGCTGGCGTTCCTCGCCCGGATCCTCAAGGAGCTGCACCTCCCGGAGGACCCGTCGGCGTGCCCGGTGCTGCACATGGACATCAAGCCGTCCAACGTGATGGTGCTGCCCAGCGGCGAGATCCGCCTGATCGACTTCACCGGCGCGCGGTACCACCGCCGGGACCACATCACCCAGATCGCGTACACGGTGGAGGCCGGCGGGCCCGAGGCGTTCAGCGGCACCGTGGGCCCCGCCTACGACGTGCACGGCTTCGGCGCGGTGGCCTACTACCTGGTCACCGGCGCCTTCCCCCGGATGGAGCACACCGGCCCGGAGCAGCCGGACGCCCCGCCGCCGCCGTGGGCGACCCTGCGTTCGCACCCGATGCTGGAGTCCCGGCCGAAGCTCCGCGACCACCTGCTGGCCCCGCTGGCCGACGAGCCGATGCACCGGCCGTCCACGGCGCAGCTGTCCATCTGGGTGTCCGACCTGGTCGAGCTGGTCCGCGCCGCCGGGGTCCCCGACATCGGGGTGGACTGGATGTCGGCGGCCCCGAGCCGCACCGTGGGCCGGGCGACCGTGACCCCGCCGAAGCAGCCCGTCGCCGGTACGGACACGGGGGCCTTCGCCCGGATCGAGAACCTGGAACGCGAACTGGTGCACCTGCGCGAGGTGCTGGCCCGCCCCGCGGTGCCGACCCCGAGCCCGGCGTACGCGGTGCCGCCCGTGCAGAACCAGGTGTTCGCGCACCCGGTGTCCCCGGCGCCGTACCGGCCGCCCGTGGACCCGTACCGCGACGCCCGCCCGCAGCAGGCCCACCACCAGCCGACCGCCGCGTTCGACTCCCGGCAGCGCCCGGCGCCGCAGGCCACCGCCCCGCTCGACCGGACCAGGGTCGCCCCGAACGGTCCGGGGTCCTCGCCGGCCGACCGGACGAGGGTCGCGCCGCCCGAACGGACCCAGCTGTCCCCGCAGGGCGACCAGGGCCCGGCCGGCCGGGCGTCGGTGCCGAAGCCGCAGGAGAAGCAGCAGGAGCCGACCGCCGAGATCCGCGAGCGGCACCGGGAGCCGACCCTGCCGTTCGGGGAGCGGATGGAGCTGCTGGCCCGGGGCTGGGAGTTCAGCGCGGTGGGCGCCGCGTTCTCGTTCGTGTGCTGGGGGATCTGGGCGTTCGCCGGGGGCTTCGCGGGGCTGGGCGGCAAGTTCGGCGCGTTCGTGTTCGAGCTGCTGATCGGGCTGGGCGTGTTCGGGCTGTGCCGGCTCGTCGGGCTGCTGATCATCGTGCGCTGGTGGGGGAAGACCCGGCGGAGCGCGCGGGTGTCACACATCGTAGTTGCCCTGTTCCTTGCGGTCACAGGGCTGCAATACCTGGACAGTACTGGCTGGCTGTCACGTCTTATCAGTTGATTTCCGTCACCTGCTCCGTGTTGATGCCGGTCAATTCGACGTGACGTGAGTCACATTCGCCACGCAAAGTAGTCTCCGAAGCGTCTACTTGCCGAGGTGGCCTGTGCGACGCCGACCTCGTAGTCGGTGCCCGTCACCCCGGACTCCAGCACCCTTCACGGAGGAGAGCACGTTGACCGCAACCGCCCACGCCCCGGCGGCCGAGCTCGCCATGACCCCCGACCAGCGCGAACAGTTCGACCGCGACGGTTACCTCATCATCCGCGGGGTGCTGACTCCCGAGGAGATCGCGCACTACACCGCCGCGATGGACCGGGTCTACGCCGAGCACGCCGCCGCCGGGAAGCTCGGTGCCGACGGCTCGCTGCACAAGCTGAGCGCCGTCGCCAGCTGCCCCGAACTCGCCGGCCTGATGACCCACGAGAAGGTCTTCCCGCTCGTCTGGTCCACCATCGGCTGGAACGTGCACGTCTACCACTCGCACCTCGACGTGCACCCCAAGATCGAGGTGCACAAGCCCGCCCGGTTCGAGTGGCACCAGGACGGCGGCCGGCAGAACCGCGAGATCGAGACGGACCCGCGTCCGCAGCTCTCCGTCAAGCTCGCCTTCTTCCTCACCGACCTGTCCGAGCCCGGCCGGGGCAACCTGCAGGTCGTGCCCGGCAGCCACAAGACCAACTGGATCCAGGGTCCGCCGCGCCGCGACATGGAGTGGCCCAACCCCGAGGGCGCCATCGAGGTGCAGGTCAACCCCGGCGACGTGGTCTTCTTCGACCGGCGGATCTGGCACGCCCGGTCCAACAACTACTCGGACTTCACCCGCAAGGTCGCCTTCTTCGGGTACACGTACCGGTGGATCGCCATCCGCGACGAGAAGCCCACCTCCTTCGACGAGCTGACCCCCGTGCAGCGGCAGATGTGCGACCTGCTCGACGGGCGCGCGGTGGACCGGGTGGAGGGCGGCGACCACGCGTGGGGCCACTTCCCGAGCGAGGTCCCGCTGTACGTGCAGCTCAAAGAGGGTGGTCACCTCGACCCGACGTACCCCCCACTCAAGCCGTAACCGGCACACAACTCTGCGCGCCCGGCTGATGTCGGGCGCGTAGTCGTCTGGTTACGGTGGCGCGATGTTCACCAACGCGTTCAACTTCCGTGACTTATCCACAGCGGACAGTGACCGGATTCGCCCCGGTCGGGTGTACCGCTCGGACGCGCTCACCCAACTCGACGACGCGGAGTGGAAACGCTTCCGGGAACTGGGCGTGCGCACGGTCCTCGACCTGCGCACCCCGGAGGAAGTGTCCACCCAGGGCCGGATCCGGACCGACTCGGCCGTGGACTACCGCAACCTCTCCCTGCTGCGGACGTTCTGGGACACCGTCGCCTACGACGAGTCCCAGGGCGTCGCCCGCTACCTGTGCGACCGCTACCTCGACCTCACCGACGAGGGCGCCGCCGAACTGGCCACCTGCCTCGACCTGCTGGCCACCCCCGACGCCGGCCCCGTCGTCTTCCACTGCGCCGGGGGCAAGGACCGCACCGGCGTCCTCGCCGCCCTCACCCTCGGCCTGCTCGGCGCGTCCGACCAGGCCATCGTCGCCGACTACGCCCGCACCGCCGACACCGTGCACCTCGTCACGGCCCGCCTCGCCGCCGGGTACGGCCACGGGGCCGGACACTTCCCGCCGTTCAGCGCCTGCCCCGGCGACGCCATGACCCTGTTCCTCGCCGAGCTGCGCGCCCGGCACGGCAGCCTCGACGGGTACGTCTCCTCGATCGGGGTGCCGCCCGCGACCGTCGCCGCGCTGCGTACCCATCTGATGCCCTTGTGATCTCAGGAGCCCCCATGACCGAGCAGTACGCCGCCCTCCTCCGCCCCGTCGTCGACCGCGTCTACGGCACCGCCCGCGCCGCCGGACGGGAACGCGGCCGCGCCGTGATCGGGAAGTTCGGCGTACACCCCGGTTTCATCCTGAGCTTCTACTTCGGGCTGCTCGCCCGGCCGATGTCCGCCGAGGGCCTTGACGCGGCGCTCGCCTACGTCGGCACAGACATGACCGAGGAGCTCGCCGCCGGGATCACGGTCGTGGACCCCGACGGCGGGTGGCGGCTCACCGACCTCGGCCGGGACCTGGCGCTCGCCATCCAGGACGCCACCGCCGAGGCCGCCGCGGAACTGTGGTCCCGGACGCCGGTGGCCACGATGCCGGGGCTGGCCGCGGTACCCAGACTGGCGGAGCTCGTCGGCACCCTCCTGGCGGCCGGGGCACCCACCGGCGGGCCCGCCTTCGCGACCCTCGCCCCGGTCTTCGAACCCGCCGACGCCTCGCCCGCGCTGCTGCTGATGAACCGGCTCGGGGCGCTGCGGCACCACCGGGGCGACGCGCACCGCGCCGCGTGGGCCGCCGCCGGGCTGACGGTCGACGGCGTGCGGGCACTGGCCGACGGGCCGGTGCGCGACGCCGTCGAGGCCGACACCAACCGGCGGGACGCGCCGATCTACGCGGCGTTGACCGAGGGGGAGCGGTGGGAGCTTCTGGCCGGACTGGGCGCGCTGGCCGGATAGCTTCCGGTGCCCGGAACGACGAGGGCCCCGGCATTGTGACCGGGGCCTCACGGGTGGAGCGGGCGACGAGAATCGAACTCGCGTAGTCAGTTTGGAAGACTGAAGCTCTACCATTGAGCTACGCCCGCATGCGCCGAGGCGCGCCCCCAGCTTAGCGGGTAGACTCCCGGAGGTTCGACCGGGATGTGGCGCAGCTTGGTAGCGCACTCGCTTTGGGAGCGAGGGGTCGCAGGTTCAAATCCTGTCATCCCGACACAGACTGTGACCTGTGCTTCCTGTTCGGGTCCCAGCCATGTCAGGCAGGCGACGCTTGTCTAAACTCGTTCGGTCAGACCTCTTACGACCGCAAACCAATCAAGGAGTACGCCCGTGCAGAGCACCGTGGAGACCCTTAGCCCGACCCGGGTGAAGCTGTCCATCGAGGTGCCCTTCGCTGAGCTCGAGCCGAGCCTCAAGAAGGCGTACCGCACGCTGGCCCAGCAGGTCTCGATCCCCGGCTTCCGGAAGGGCAAGATCCCGGCAGCGGTGATCGACCAGCGGATCGGGCGGGGCGCGGTGCTCAGCGAGGCCGTCCAGGAGGCCCTGCCGGAGCAGTACATGGCGGCGGTCCAGGCCCACGACGTGAAGACGATCGGCCGGCCCGACATCGACGTCCAGGAGCTGGCCGACGGCGAGCCGCTGAAGTTCACCGCCGTGGTGGACGTCCGCCCCGAGCTGACCCTCCCGGACTTCTCCGGCATCAGCGTCACCGTCGACGAGCTCGAGCTCACCGACGAGCAGGTCGACGAGCAGGTCAACAGCCTCCGTGACCGGTTCGCCACCCTCAAGGGCGTCGAGCGCGCGGTCGCCGACGGCGACTACGTCACGCTGGACCTCAACGCCACCGTCGACGGCAAGGACGTCGAGGGCGGCTCCGCCAGCGGCATCTCGCACGAGGTCGGCAGCGGCCAGCTGCTGCCGGGCCTGGACGAGGCCGTCGTCGGCCTGTCCGCCGACGAGTCGACCACCTTCACCACGGCGCTGGTCGCCGGCGAGTTCGCCGGCCGCGACGCCGACGTGGCCGTCACGATCAAGGGCGTGAAGGAGAAGGAGCTGCCGGAGCTGGACGACGAGTTCGCCCAGATGGCCAGCGAGTTCGACACGCTCGAGGAGCTCCGCGACGACCTGCGCACCCGGCTCACCCGGGTCAAGCGCATGGAGCAGCTCATGTCCGCCCGGGACAAGGCGATCGACGCCCTGATCGAGGCCGTCGACGTGCCCGCGCCCGAGTCCGTCGTCGCCGAGGAGGTCGAGCACCGCAAGGAGTCGATGCTCGAGCAGCTCCAGCGGGTCGGCGCGAACCTGGAGGAGTACCTCAAGGCGGAGGACCAGACCGAGGAGGGCCTCACGGCCGAGCTGACCGAGTCGGCCACCAAGGCCGTCCGGATCCAGCTGCTCCTCGACGCGATCGCCGAGGACCAGGACGTCCAGGTCTCCGACGACGAGTTCGGCCAGGAGATCGTGCACCGGGCCCAGCAGTCCGGCGTCGCGCCCCAGCAGTACTACGACCAGCTCGTGCGCGCCGGTGTCGCCGGCTCGGTGTTCGGGGACGTCCGTCGGGGCAAGGCCCTGGCCCAGGTCGTCGAGAACATCAAGATCACGGACACCACCGGCGCTGAGCTCAAGGTCGACGAGCTGCGCGGCACCCCGGCCGTCGAGGCCGAATAGTTCGTCCGCGGACGGCGCGTGGCCCAGGCGAGGGTCGCGCGCCGTCCGCGTCTTCTGGCCGTTTTCAGCGCGGAGCGAAACGGGCCCTTCATGGGGCCGGTTTGTCGGCGGCACCGGCTAGGGTCGCAGATAAGAAAACCCCCGACCGGCGTGATCAGCGCGCCGGGTGTTACGGCGAAGGGCTGCCATGACCGACCTGCATTCCCCGGTCGCACGCGGGGCCGAAAGTCTCGGCAACCTCGACGACTCGGTCTACAACCGGTTGCTCAAGGAGCGGATCATCTTCCTGGGCAGTGAGGTGACCGACCAGTCGGCCAACCGGATCTGCGCCCAGCTGCTGCTGCTCGCCGCCGAAGACGCCGAGCGCGACATCTGGCTCTACATCAACTCGCCGGGCGGCTCCGTCTACTCGGGCATGGCCATCTACGACACCATGCAGTTCATCAAGAACGACGTGGCCACCGTCGCGATGGGCATGGCCGCCTCGATGGGCCAGATGCTGCTCTGCGCCGGCACCAAGGGCAAGCGCTACGCCCTGCCGCACGCGCGGATCATGATGCACCAGGCGTCCGGTGGCATCGGCGGCACCGCCGCGGACATCGCGATCCAGGCCGAGCAGATGGTGTTCACCAAGCACCTGATGCACGAGCGGATCGCGTACCACACCGGCCAGACCATCGAGCAGATCGCGACCGACTCCGACCGGGACCGCTGGTTCACGGCCGAGGCCGCGCTGGAGTACGGCTTCATCGACAAGGTGATCACCGGGGCCGCGCAGGTTCCCGCTGGTGCCGGCACCGATAACTGACGGCTGACGGAGAAGAGACCATGAACCTGAACACGCCTTCTTCGCAGTTCGCGCCGGTCACCAACCGGTACATCCTGCCGTCGTTCGTCGAGCGCACGTCGTACGGGATCAAGGAGTCCAACCCGTACAACAAGATGTTCGAGGAGCGCATCATCTTCCTCGGCGTCCAGATCGACGACACCTCGGCGAACGACATCATGGCCCAGCTCCTGGTCCTGGAGTCCACGGACCCGGACCGCGACATCGTCATGTACATCAACTCGCCGGGTGGCTCGTTCACCGCGATGACGGCCATCTACGACACGATGCAGTTCATCCGGCCGGACATCCAGACCGTGTGCCTCGGTCAGGCCGCCTCGGCCGCCGCCGTGCTCCTCGCGGCCGGCACCCCGGGCAAGCGGGTCGCCCTGCAGAACTCCCGGGTGCTCATCCACCAGCCGGCCACCGAGGGCGGCTACGGTCAGGGGTCGGACATCGAGATCCAGGCGCGGGAGATCCTGCGTATGCGTACGATGCTCGAGGACCTCATCGCGCACCACTCGGGCCAGCCCATCGAGCAGGTCCGCAAGGACATCGACCGCGACAAGATCCTCACGGCCGAGGACGCGCTCGCGTACGGCCTGATCGACACCGTCCAGGCGCCGCGGAAGAAGAACGCCGTGGTCCGGGCCGTCAGCTAGTAGCCAACCGCCGGCCACCCCGTGGCCGCCGAGTGGTGGAGGTTATGCGGGTTTGGGGGCCTCGATGGGGCCCCCAACCAGGTAACGTCGAAGCAGCGGGTCTCGGACGTCCGGGGCGCGAGCCCTCAGACCGTGAGCACAGGGAGTGTGACGCAGGTGGCACCTCGAATCGGTGATGGCGGTGATCTCCTCAAGTGCTCCTTCTGCGGCAAGTCGCAGAAGCAGGTAAAGAAGCTCATCGCTGGCCCAGGCGTCTACATCTGTGACGAGTGCATCGATCTCTGCAACGAGATCATCGAAGAGGAGCTCTCGGAGGCCGGCGACGTCAAGTTCGACGAGCTGCCCAAGCCCAAGGAGATCTCCGAGTTCCTCGACGCCTATGTCGTGGGCCAGGAGCAGGCGAAACGCGCACTCGCGGTCGCGGTGTACAACCACTACAAGCGCATCCAGGCCGAGTCGGTCAGCAACCGCCCCGGCGGCGGCGAGGTCGTCGAGCTCGCCAAGTCGAACATCCTGATGATCGGCCCCACGGGCTGCGGAAAGACCCATCTGGCGCAGACCCTCGCGCGGATGCTGAATGTGCCCTTCGCGATCGCCGACGCCACCGCGCTCACCGAGGCGGGCTACGTCGGCGAGGACGTCGAGAACATCCTCCTCAAGCTCATCCAGGCCGCCGACTACGACGTCAAGCGCGCCGAGACCGGCATCGTCTACATAGACGAGATCGACAAGGTCGCCCGCAAGAGCGAGAACCCGTCGATCACCCGGGACGTGTCCGGCGAGGGCGTCCAGCAGGCGCTGCTGAAGATGCTCGAGGGCACCAGTGCGAACGTGCCGCCCCAGGGCGGCCGCAAGCACCCGCACCAGGAGTTCATCCAGATCGACACCACCAACGTGCTGTTCATCTGCGGTGGCGCGTTCGCGGGGCTCGACCAGATCATCGAGTCGCGGATCGGCAAGAAGGGCCTCGGCTTCGGCGCCCAGATCCGGTCGAAGGAAGAGGTCAGCACCGACGACATCTTCAATCAGGTCATGCCCGACGACCTGTTGAAGTTCGGCCTGATCCCCGAGTTCATCGGCAGACTGCCCGTCATCACCAACGTGCGCAACCTCGACCGCACCGCGCTGATCAAGATCCTGAGCGAGCCGAAGAACGCCTTCGTCAAGCAGTACCAGAAGCTGTTCGAGCTCGACGGCGTCGAACTGGTCTTCGACGAGGAGGCCCTCGAGGCCATCGCCGACCAGGCGCTCCTCCGGGGCACCGGCGCCCGTGGCCTGCGCGCGATCATGGAGGAGGTGCTCCTCCCCGTGATGTACGAGGTGCCGAGCCGCTCCGACGTCGCCCGCGTCGAGATCACCCGGGCGGTTGTCCGGGAGAACGTGAATCCGACGATCATTCCTCGGGACATTCCGCGGAGCGCGCCTCGGGATCGGGAGCGGCGCGACAAGTCGGCTTGATCGGGTTGGTTGGTTGGGTTTGTTGGGTTTTCGGTGGCGGCTCCGGGTGGTTGGGGGCCGCCATTGTTGTTGGGGTGGGGCCGGGCTGGGCGGCCTGTGCGTGCCGGGGTCGGGCTGGTGGGTTGGGCCACCCTGGCTTGGCAGCCCTTGAGGGCGGCTCGTGTGCCGGGGCTTGTGGCTGCCGGCGGGTGCTTCTGGTGGGGTGCCGGGGTGGCTCGACCGTGGTTACATCCTCGTGGCTCGTGGCTCGTGGCTCGTGGCTCGTGGCTCGTGGCTCGTGGCTCGTGGCTCGTGGCTCGTGGCTCGTGGCTCGTGGCTCGTGGCTCGGCACGTGCGTGGCCCGAGTCGGCGTGTGCGCCGACGGTGGTCTGGTCCGGACTCGTGCCTGACTTCGGTGTCGTGGGTGGTGTCCGGCTTCTGACGTGCCAGGCTTGGTGTCTCATGTGGCCTGGCTCGTAACTTGCGGGGCTTGATGTCGCACTTCGCTCGGCTCCTGGTGTGCTCGGCTTCGTGTCGCGTGCGGTCTGGCCCCGGACGTTTGCCGGGGTGCTGTTCTGGTTAGGCTCGGTTCCGCCTCGAGGTAATCAGCCCGGCCACAGTTCAGCTCGATCGGACCATCCGGCCACCCGCCCCCATCTCCCGATCCTTCCGTTCGAAGCGCGCCCGCCTGCCAGGTCTCGCTACCGGGGGACCCGTCGAGCCGACCGCTACCAGGCGCGAGCCTCACCTCACCCTCTCAGTTCTAGAACAGTTATAGCAGATTGAAAAGTACAGTTCTAGAACTCTCTTCATTGACTTTCGGGGTACGCGTGAGGCATTCTGGGTGCGGGGCCGACGTGACCAGCCCCCGTGACCTCCAGGTGGATCGAGGAAGCTGTGAGTGCGGAGTTGATGGGACTGCCCTCTGTTGACGGGCGCTTCGGGGATTTCGGCGGGCGGTTCGTCCCCGAGCCGATCGTGCCGGCATGCCTCGAGTTGGAGGAGGCGTTCACGGCCGCCTGGGCGGATCCGGCGTTCCACGCGGAGCTGCGGGGGCTGCTGAAGCAGTACAGTGGGCGGCCCACCCCGGTCACCGAGTGCCACCGGCTGTCCGAGAAGTTGGGCGTCCGGGTGCTCGTGAAGCGGGAGGACCTCAACCACACCGGTAGCCACAAGATCAATAACGTGCTCGGCCAGGCGCTGCTCGCCCGCCGGATGGGCAAGACCCGGGTCGTCGCCGAGACGGGTGCCGGCCAGCACGGGGTGGCCACGGCGACCGCCTGTGCGCTCCTCGGCCTCGACTGCGTGGTCTACATGGGCGAGGTCGACATGGCCCGCCAGGAGCTGAACGTGTTCCGGATGCGCCTGCTGGGCGCCGAGGTCGTGCCTGTGGCCTCCGGTAGCCGCACGCTCAAGGACGCGGTCAACGAGGCGATGCGCGACTGGGTGGCCAACACCCACGACACGCACTACTGCCTGGGTTCCGTCATGGGCCCGCATCCGTACCCGTGGCTGGTCCGGGAGCTCCAGCGGATCATCGGCGAGGAGGCCCGTGAACAGTGCCTCGAGATCCTCGGCGGCGCCCACCCGGACCAGATCGTCGCGTGCGTCGGCGGCGGGTCGAACGCGGCCGGCATCTTCGCCGGCTACGTGGACACGGACGCCCGGCTCGTCGGCGTACAGGCGGCCGGCGGGGCGGCGATCGGGGGCGGCAGGGTCGGGGTCGTGCACGGTTCCCGGAGCCAGCTGTTGCAGGACCGCGAGGGCCAGGTGCTGGAGGCGCACTCCATCTCCGCCGGCCTCGACTACCCGGGCGTCGGCCCCGAGCACGCGTATCTGGACTCGATCCACCGCGCCGACTACCCGACGGTGGACGACGAGGAGGTGCTCGAGGCGGTGCAGGTGCTCAGCCGGCTGGAGGGCCTGATCCCGGCGCTGGAGTCGGCCCACGCCATCGCGTACGTGATCCGCGAGGCCGGCCGCGAGATCCCGCTCGGATCGACCGTGCTGGTCAACCTGTCCGGGCGCGGCGACAAGGACATGCACACTGTGATCGGGCTGCTCGGAGAGGCGACGACGGCATGACTGGACGGTTGGAGAACACGCTGCGGGCGGCGCGGGACGGCGGGCGCAAGCTGCTGATTCCGTACGTGACGGGCGGCGTCACCGAGAACTGGACCGAATACGTGGACGCGGCGCTCGAAGCCGGGGCGGACGCGGTCGAGATCGGGGTGCCGTTCAGTGACCCGGCGATCGACGGGCCGGTGATCCAGCGGGCCTCGGTGCTGGCGCTCGAACGGGGCACCACTGTGGACACCATCGTCGACGACCTCGTGCGCGGCGGACACGACCGGGCGCCGCTGATCGCCATGACCTACTACAACCTGGTGCTCCAGCCCGGGCACAAGCGGTTCGCCGAGCGGATCGGCGAGGCCGGGATCTGCGCGACGATCCTGCCGGACCTGCCGCACGAGGAGTCGGGCGAGTGGGAGGCCGACGCGTCGGCGGTCGGGATCGAGCACGTGCTGCTCGCGTCCCCGGTCAGCTCCGACGAGCGGCTGGCCGTGATCTGCGAGCGCACCCGCGGCTTCGTGTACGGGCTGGGCCTGATGGGCGTCACCGGCGAGCGGTCCTCGCTGGCGGAGTCCTCGCTGACCCTGGCCCGGAGACTCAAGGCGATCACGGACAAGCCGGTGCTGATCGGTGTAGGGGTCTCCACCCCGGCGAACGCGACCCAGATCTGCCAGGAAGCCGATGGCGTGATCATCGGGGCGCCGGTGATGCGGAGAATCGTCGAGGGTGAATCCCCGGCGGCGATCGGCACCCTGGTGGCTGATTTCCGTAAGGCGATCGGCGGGTAGCCTACAACAGGTGGAAGCCTTCCTCCTGCTCAAGCCGGACTGTCTGCGTGCCGGGCTGTCGGCCCATGTGGAGCGTGAGATCGAGGCGGAGGGGCTGGAGATCCGCTGCCGTCATCGGATCGCCCTGACCCCCGCCGACATCCGCTACCTGTGGAACGAATACTCGGACGAGGGCCACAGCCTCATGCTGGGCCTGCTCGACCGGTACCTGGGCGGCGGCCCCTCCCAGGTGGTCACCCTGGCCGGCGCGGACGCGTACGAGGCGGCCAGGCGGGTGAAGCGCGCCATCCGATGGCGGTTCGCGGACGGCCCGTTCGCGAACGTGGTGCACGCCGCCGAGTCCCCGGGCGAGCTGCTCCGGCAGGGCAAGTTGCTGCTGGGCTGGTGCGAACGGTGCTCCGGGGCCCGGCCGGCGTCGACCTTCCCGGACAAGGAACTCCGCCCGACCGGGATGCTCTTCGAGAACACCGACCCGGTGCTCGACGCGCTGTGGGCCCGGCTGCGGGCCGGCCTGCCGCGACCGGAGCCGGTGCAGCTCGGCGGGGCGGGTTCGGTCGTCGTGCTCGGCGTGGACACGGCCCACTCCCTGGACTCCACGGTCACTGCGGTGTACCGGGCACTGCCCGGCGTCGACCTGGGCGCCGCGATCGAGCTGGCGCTGCACGCGAACCGGGTCGGGCGCTATCCGATCGGGATCGGCACACCGGAGGAGACGGTCCGGAGCCTGGAACTGCTCCGGGCGAACGGCATCGCGAACTGCTGGACGGAGAACTGCTGAGCCAGCGCGGACGGTAGGCGTTGCGCGGGTGCCTTCGCGGTCAGCAGGACTGGGGGCTGCTGCTGAGGGTGCCACGCGTTACTCGCCCGTCAGGGTGAGGCGCGCTGCTGCTCAGCGCCGCCCCATCACCCACCCCCATCGGGATGCCGCGAGCCGTTCACCCCGATCGGCGTGCCACGTGTCGCTTACCTCCACCGGGGTGCCACACACCGCGCACCCCACCAGGGCGCGAGGCCCGCCGCCGCTCAGCACCGCCCGCCACCCACCCCACCAGCGCACACCGCACCGCTCACCCCATCGGGGCGCCACTCACCCGCACCGGAGCGCCGCGTCCCGCCCACCCATCAACACACAGCCCACAGCCCACAGCCCACCGTCCACCGCCCACCCTCACGTCATAGCAGCCGTAACCACCACATCCGGCGCACTCCCCACACTCGCCCGATCCACCGTCACCATCACCCGCTCCCCGGCGAGCACCGCCCGATCGTCCACAATCACCCGCCCGGCCTGGTCGAACGTCAACCGGTCGCTGCGGAGCGCCAGATCCCCGGGCGACAGTTCGAGCAGCTCGGCGACCCGGCCGCTCACCGCCACGGGCGTGATCACCTCCGTGGCGCGGGCGGCGACGGCGTGGCACCACAGTTCGAGGAGTTCGTACAGGGAGCGGACGGCCAGGTCGGCGTCCGCGAGGGGGGTGGCGAAGGGTTCGGGGACGTAGGAGTACTGGTGGACGGCGGGGCGGCCGTTGATGACCCGGACGCGTTCGATGACGAGGACGGGCGCGTCTACGGCGACGCGGAGCCGGGTCGCCACGTCCACGGGGGCCGGGGTGAAGTAGACGCCGTGTACGCGGGTGTCGACGGTGATGCCCTGGGCGCGCAGGTCGTCGCCGAGGCTGCGGAGTCCGGCGGCGGCGTACGGGGTGCGGTGGCTGCGGACGAACGTGCCCTTGCCGGCGACCTGTTCGATGACGTCCTGGGCGGCCAGTTCGCTGAAGGCCTGGCGCAGGGTCATGAGGCTGACGTCGTACTGGACGCTGAGGTCGCGTTGGGAGGGCAGCGGTTCGCCGACCCGGAACTCGCCCGTGGCGATCCGCCGGATCAGGTCCTCCTTGATCGACAGGTACTTCGGAACGCGGGTCATAGCCGCCGGTTGGCGAGGCTGGGCAGCTCGGCGCGGATCTGCTCCAGGCTCTGCCGGTCGATGTCGGCGACGGCCACGGTGACCGTGTCGGGGGCCTGGGCGAGGACCGTACCCCACGGGTTGATGATCATGGATCTTCCGAAGCAGGTCCGGTTGGGCTCGTGGTTGCCGACCTGGCCGGCGGCGAGCACGTACGACTGGCCCTCGATCGCCCGGGCCCGCAGCAGGACCTCCCAGTGGTCCCGGCCGGTGTGCAGCATGAACGCGGCGGGGACGACCAGGATGTCGGCCCCGGCGTCGGTCAGTTTGCGGTACAGCTCGGGGAAGCGCAGGTCGTAGCAGATCGACAGGCCGATGGTCGCGCCCTCGACCTTGACGGTCACGATGTCGGAGCCGGGCGCGACGGTGGCCGACTCGTGGTAGGACACCTTGCCGGGAATCTCGACGTCGTACAGGTGGATCTTGCGGTACGTCGCGGCGACGTTGCCGGAGCGGTCGAACACCAGCGACGTGTTGTAGCTGTGCTGGTCGTCGGGCCCCTGCTCGTGGAAGCTTCCGGCGTGCACCCACATGCCGAGCTCGCGGGCGGCCTCGGCGAAGAACGTGCCGAACTCGCCGTCGACCGGCTCGGGGCGGTGCTCGCTGGGGCCCAGGTAGTCGGTGTACTCGGGCAGTACCGCGAAATCGGCGCCCTGATCGGCGGCCCGGACCAGCAACTGGCGGGCCTGGGCGAGGTTGGCGGCCCGGTCTTCGCGGGCGTTGAGTTGGCAGACGGCGACCCTCATGCCCACACCCTAATGCGCTCCGGACCCGTGCGTCCCATGGTCAACGGCCGCCCGTCGAGCCGGGGGGAACACTTTCCGGGACCTTGCCGTCATTCCGGCACCGTGACGAAACGAACCCGTGCGCCAGCCGTCGACCTCGGGATGCCGGCGGGTGCCACCTCGACCCGGCTCCGGTGCCGCGCCCGCGCACCGACCCCGCCCCGGGTGGAACCTCAGCGCTTCTGGACGGCCCCGCGCAACGTCACGAACAACCCCGCAGCGGCCTCGGGCGTGTGCCCCGGGAACAGCATCAACCCGGCGCTGCCGTGGTCGGCCCACCCGCACACCGGCACCTTGTCCGCGTCGATCGCCGTCTCCCCGCACCGGGCCTCGCCCCCGAGCGGCCCGGCCGACACGGCGCGGGTCGCGTTCACCCCGCCGGCCTTGTCTGTGATGACCGCGAACAGGTCGTCGAGGGTCTCCTCCGGGTCGAACAGGGTCGCGCTGCCGGCGACGACGATGACGGACCTGGTCGGCGCCGCCGGGTCCTGGTACACCCCGCCGACGGTCTTGTCGAAGCCGACCGGCACGGACAGCGCCTCCCGCATGCCCTCGGCGGTGCGCTTGCCGCGTTCCGACGTGTCGAGGGTGAGGCCGGCGGCCTTGTCCGGGATCGTCAGCTCGGGGTCGCCCTGGCGGACGACCTGCCAGATCGTCGGGCCCCAGATCACGGCACTGATCAGGACGATGACTCCGAACACTCCGCCGGCGATGAGCAGGATCCTGCGCAGGGGGAGCGGCTTGCGCTCCTCCTCGGGCTGCTCGTCGTAGGCCTCCAGGAACGCCATCGCGGCAGCCTAGCAACTCCCGGCATTCCCCACGGGTGCCGCGCCGACCCCCAAATCCAAGATCAATTTCATCGGAGGGTTACGGAGGTCACCGACCCGGCGCCCGGCGGCCCGACCCGGGGCGAGGTGCCCTGCCCCCGGATCCGGCGGCGCCACCGGCCCCCGACCGGCGCCGGCCAGTCCCGCGCCTCCTGACCCTCCCGGGAACCACCTGCCCCGGCCCCTCGCCGCGCCCCTCGACAGCCAGCCGACCAATCCGGTCCGAACCTGCTCGCCCAGGCTGAGGTATCTGGTGCAGCCGGAGCGTCGTGGCCCCGGGTAGCCGAGGGCCGGGCCGACCATTTCCGCCTAATACCGTGCGAGCCGTGCGGTCTGCGTGTCCCGGAGGCAACCCATTCCACAACAACCCGAGTCGACCGAGCTGAGCCCGCCAGGTCCGGTCGACGAGTGGGGTCGATCCGAGGCAACCGGACCCGGTAGGGCTGGACTGGCCGGCGCGGGCCGATCCGCCCAGGTCCGTCGCCCACAGCCGAGCGTGGCTGCCCGGGTCGCCCCGAAGCGCCGAGCCAAACCTGGCGGGGCAGTCCGGGGCACCCTGCGGCGACCAGCCTGGCCTCCAGCTCCAGCTCCAGCTCCAGGCCCAGTTCCGGGGCGGCCCACGGCAGTCCCGCCTGCCCGGGAAGCCTCGGCTCATCGGCCCATCGGCCCGTCAGTGCATCAGCGGCTCACCGGCTCACCGGCTCAGCATCGCCTCGTGCATCTCCCGGAACAACGTCCCGGACGACCCCAGCTCCCCACCCGCGAACATCGCCATCCCGATGCTCCCGTGGTCGATCCACAGACACACCGGCATGCTGAGTCCGGCCGTCGACATGGTGCCGCACCGGACGTACCCGCCGAGCTTGCCCGGGTCCAGGTCGACCTGGCCGGTGGCGTTCATGGTGCGGAACGCGTCGTCGAGCTGGCTCTTGAGGTTGATGTTCAGCCCGGTCGCGCCGAAGAAGATCACCGGCTTGTCGCCGTCCTTGTACAGCGCGCCCTTGGTCCGGTGGCCGGCGAGCTTGCCCCCGGCGGCGCCCATGGAGTCGACGACCTTCTTGCCGTCGGGGCCCTCGTCCAGGGTGAGTTTGCCGATGGTGGTGGGCAGCGCGATGGTCGCGCCCTGCTGCTGGGCGATCGGGAATGCGAACAGGGCCGCGCCGCCGAGGCAGAGGAGGAGCACCAGGGCGAGTACCCCCAGAACGATCTTCGCGGTCGGGCTCTTCTTCGGCGCCTGCGGCGGCGTGAACCCGAGCGGCTGGTGCTGGGGGGCCGCGAACACCGGCTGGGCGTACTGCGGCGCGCCCGGCGGCGGCACGTCGGACGGCGGCGGGTAGTTCTGCGGCGGGTAGCTCATGGTGTGTTCTCCCGTGGGGTGGTGTCAGAAACGCGGGACTCTAGCACTTCCGTAGACTCCCTGGGGTGACTACGAATGCCCAGGAACTGCCTGCTCAGTACCCGCCCGCCGAAGTCGAAGCCCGGCGCTACGAGCAGTGGGTACAAAACGGCTACTTCCGGGCGGACGCGGACAGCGACAAGCCCGCGTACACCATTGTCATCCCGCCGCCGAACGTGACGGGGGTCCTGCACGTCGGCCATGCCCTGGATCACACCATCCAGGACGCGCTGATCCGCCGCCGCCGGATGCAGGGCTACGAGGCCCTCTGGCTGCCGGGCATGGACCACGCGGGCATCGCCACCCAGAACGTGGTCGAGCGCCGCCTCGCCACCGACGGCGTGAGCAGGCACGACCTGGGCCGCGACGCCTTCCTGGAGAAAGTCTGGGAGTGGAAGAAAGAGTCGGGCGGCTCGATCCTGGGCCAGATGCGCCGGCTCGGCGACTCCGTGGACTGGTCCCGGGAGCGTTTCACCATGGACGCCGGGCTGTCCCGCGCCGTCCAGACGATCTTCAAGCGGCTGTTCGACGACGGCCTGATCTACCGGGCGAACCGGATCATCAACTGGTGTCCGCGCTGCCTGACGGCCCTCTCCGACATCGAGGTGGAGCACTCCGACTCCGACGGCGAGCTGGTCTACATCCGCTACAGCGACGAGATCGTGGTCGCCACCACCCGGGCCGAGACGATGCTCGGCGACACGGCCGTGGCGGTCAACCCGAACGACGAGCGCTACGCCCACCTGGTCGACACCGAGGTCGAGCTGCCCCTGACCGGCCGGCGGATCCCGATCGTGGCCGACGAGCACGTGGACCCCGAGTTCGGTACCGGCTGCGTGAAGGTCACCCCGGCGCACGACCCGAACGACTTCGAGATCGGCCAGCGGCACGACCTGCCGTCGATCACGGTGATGGACGAGCGCGCCGTGATCACGACACACGGCCCGTTCCAGGGCCTCGACCGGTACGAGGCGCGGCCCGCCGTGGTCGCCGCCCTGCGCGCCGAGGGCCGGATCGTCCGGGAGATCCGGCCGTACAACCACTCGGTCGGGCACTGTTCGCGGTGCAAGACGACCGTGGAGCCGCGCCTGTCGCTGCAGTGGTTCGTCAACACCACCCCGCTGGCGAAGGCGGCCGGGGACGCGGTGCGCGACGGCCGGGTGAAGATCGAGCCGGTCGAGCTGGAGAAGCGCTACTTCGCCTGGGTCGACAACATGCACGACTGGTGCATCTCCCGCCAGCTGTGGTGGGGCCACCGGATCCCGGTGTTCTACGGCCCCGACGGCGAGGTGGTGTGCGTCGGCCCCGACGAGACCGCCCCGGAGGGCTACACCCAGGACGCCGACGTGCTGGACACCTGGTTCTCCAGCGCGCTGTGGCCGTTCTCGACCCTGGGCTGGCCGGAGAAGACCCCGGACCTGGAGAAGTTCTATCCGACGAGCGTCCTGGTCACCGGGTACGACATCCTGTTCTTCTGGGTCGCCCGCATGATGATGTTCGGCCTGTACGCGATGGACGGCGTCGCTCCCTTCAAGACGGTCGCGCTGCACGGCATGGTCCGCGACCAGTTCGGCAAGAAGATGTCGAAGTCCTTCGGCAACGTGGTCGACCCGCTGGACTGGATCGACCGGTACGGCGCCGACGCGACCCGGTTCACCCTGGCGCGCGGCGCGAACCCGGGCACCGACGTGGCGGTCAGCGAGGAGTGGGCCGCCGCGTCGCGGAACTTCTGCAACAAGCTGTGGAACGCGACCCGGTTCGCCCTGGCCAACGGGGCCACCGTCACCGGCCCGCTGCCCCGGGACCGCTCGGCCGTGGACTCGTGGATCCTGTCCCGGCTGGCGGAGGTGACCGCCGAGGTCGACCGCTACTTCGAGGCGTACGAGTTCGCGAAGGTCTGCGACGCCCTCTTCCACTTCGCGTGGGACGACGTCTGCGACTGGTACCTGGAGCTGGCCAAGCCCGTGCTGTTCGCGGGCGGACCGGAGGCCGAGAAGACCCAGCGGGTCCTGGGCGAGGTGCTCGACACCCTGCACCGGCTGCTGCACCCGGTCGTGCCGTTCGTGACCGAGGAGCTGTGGACGACCCTGACCGGGGCCGAGACCATCGTGACCGCCGCGTGGCCCACCGCCCGGCCGGAGCTGATCAACCCGACCGCCGAGGCGAGCGTCGCCACGTTGCAGGAGGTCGTGACGGAGATCCGCCGGTTCCGCGCGGACCAGGGGCTCAAGCCCAGCCAGAAGGTCGGCGGGCGCCTGGTCGCCGCCGAGGACACCGCCCGGTCGGCGGCGTTCCTGTCCCACGAGCCGCTGATCCGCAACCTGGCCCGGCTGGAGGACGCCGCCGAGGGCTTCGAGGCCTCCGCGACGCTGAGCCTGGCCGGCGGGATCACGGTCGAGATCGACACCCGGGGCACGATCGACGTGGCCGCCGAGCGGGCCAGGCTCGCCAAGGACCAGGCGGTCGCCGAGAAGGAGGTCGCGCAGTGCCGGGGCAAACTGGGCAACGCGGAGTTCCTGGGCAAGGCGCCCGACCAGGTCGTGGACAAGATCAAGGCACGGTTGGCCGCCGCTGAGGCGGAGCTGGTCCGGATCGCGGCGGCACTGGGGAAGCTGGCATGACAGAGTCCGACGACCAGGCCCGCCGGGACCTTCTCAAGGCCGGCATGGCGCTCAACGACATCAACGCGCTGGGCGGCCGGGCCCGGCACGAGCGGTTCGTCGACGTCGACAACGAGCTGCTGGCCCGGGGCTTCACCCGGATGGTCTTCGACCGGATGAAGCTGCGCGAACTGCTGGACACGCTGGGCAACCCGGAGAAGGCGTACCGGGCGGTGCACCTCACCGGCACGAACGGCAAGACGTCCACGGCGCGGATGGTGGAGTCGCTGCTCCGGGCGCACGGGCTGCGCACCGGGCGGTACACGAGCCCGCACCTGGAGAGCGTGACCGAGCGGATCTGCATCGACGGCGAGCCGGTGACGGAAGAACAGTTCGTCGAGGTGTACGACCAGGTCGCGCCCCTCGCGAAGCTCATCGACTCCCGGCACGACGAGTCGATGACGTACTTCGACATGACCACGGCCCTGGCGCTGGCGGCGTTCGCGGACGCGCCGGTGGACGTGGCGGTCGTCGAGGTCGGGCTGGGCGGCGCGTCGGACTCCACCAACGTGCTCGACGCCGGGGTCTGCGTGATCACCCCGATCAGCCTGGACCACACCGAGTGGCTGGGCGACACGGTGTCCGACATCGCGTACGAGAAGGTCGCCATCGTCCAGGACGGCGCGACCCTGATCTGCGCGGAGCAGCCCGAGGAGGCCATGGAGGCCATCCTGGAGCACTGCGCGGAGGTCGGCGCGACCGTGGCCCGGGAGGGCGTCGAGTTCGGCGTGCTCCAGCGCGGCCTCGCGGTCGGCGGCCAGCTCCTCCAGCTCCAGGGCCTCGGCGGCGTGTACGACGAGGTCTACCTGCCCCTGCACGGCGCGCACCAGGCCCAGAACGCGGCCGTCGCGCTCGCCACCGTCGAGGCGTTCCTCGGCGCGGGCCGGGACAAGGGCGCGCTCGACCCGGAGGTGGTCCGCGAGGGGTTCGCCCAGGCGACCTCGCCGGGGCGGCTGGAGAAGGTCCGGACCGCGCCGACGATCCTGCTCGACGCCGCGCACAACCCGGCCGGCATGGCGGCGACCGCCCGGGCGATCCGCGAGGAGTTCGACTTCGGCCGGCTCGTCGCGGTGTTCGCGGTGCTGGCCGACAAGGATGTCGCCGGGATGCTGGAGCACCTCGAACCGGTGTGTGACGCGATCGTGTGCACGGTGAACAGTTCGGAGCGGGCGATGCCGGCCGAGCGGCTGGCGACCCTGGCGGAGGAGTACTTCGGGGATCAGCGGGTCAGCGTCGCGCCGAATCTGGCGGATGCCATCGAGGTGGCGATCGCCGAGGCGGAGTCCGACGAGGGTGTGTCGTTGGGGGCGATCGGGTTGCTGGTCACCGGGTCGGTGATGACGGTGGCGGATGCTCGCAAGCTGTTGGTGAGGAAGAAGTGACCGCCGATCGGGGTGGGTCGTCGGGGTCGGGTTCTGAGGGAGAAGAGCCTTTTACTCCCTCAGAACCCGACCCCGCCGACCAGTACGTGGCCGACGGAGACGGTAAGCCTTCGGGGTTGCGGAATCCCGGTGCCGCTGTGCGGGGGGTGGGGGCCGGCACCCTGGTGATCGAGGGCATCGTGTTGTTGCTCGCGATCCAGCCGATCCGGATCATGGGTGGCGCGCTGCCCGGGCTCGGGATCTGGGCCATGGTCGGGCTGTCCGTCGCCTGCTTCCTCCTGTGTGGACTGCTCAAACACAGGTGGGCATGGCACGTCGGCACCGCGTTGCAGATCCTCGTGATCGGCTGCGGCGTGTTCCAGTGGGGGATCGCCGCGATCGGCGTGATCTTCCTGGGCCTCTGGCTCTACGTCCTGAACGTCCGCAAAAGCGTACTGGGCTAGGCCCTTGATCTAACGCCGGTGGCCCGCTGAGGGCGGGGCTGGCAAGCGAATGGCTCAGACGCTAGGGCAGCGCCCTGCGTCTGAGCCATTCGCGCAGTCCAGCGTCGTCCTCAGCGGGTCCTCACACCTCAGGGAACCAGAGGGCGATTTCGCGCTTGGCGCTGTCTTCCGAGTCGGAGGCGTGTACCAGGTTCTCGCGGTTGGACAGTGACAGGTCGCCGCGGATCGTGCCGGGCGCGGCCACCCGGCCGTCGGTGGCGCCGGTCAGGGCGCGGACCACGCTGATCGCCTGGTCGCCGGAGAGGATCAGGGCCACGAGCGGGCCGCTGGTCATGAAGTTCTTCAGCGGCGGGTAGAAGTCGCGGGCCACGTGCTCGGCGTAGTGCGCGTCGGCCAGGGCAGCGTCCATGGTGCGCAGGACCATGGCCTCGACGGCGAGCCCCTTGCGCTCGAAGCGGCCCAGGACCTCGCCGACGAGGCCACGCTGGACGGCGTCGGGCTTGATGAGTACGAGCGTGCGCTCGGACACGAGCTCCTCCTTGAGTGGTTCGACGTCGAGTGCAGGGTAACCGTCTGTGATCACAGGGTGGACAGCGGCCCCGATCGATCAGCTATCCGACCTTCGTACGTTCATCACCTTCCGAAAACGTGCCATCACCCCTAGCCTGGCAAGAAGGGCCAGCCTGTCGCCCAAACCCCCCTGGAGGCCCCAGTGTCGGATGGTTCCTCGCACTCCTCCCATGCGCGGAGTCTGTTCGGATTGGTTCTGCCCCTGGCTGCCCTTTTCATCATCATTTTTAGCATTGGTACCGGTAGCGTCCTGGTCTTCTGGATCGGTACGGCCGTGGCGGTCGGCGCGGTGGCGTTCCACCTGGTCAACTTCGTGGCCCCGAACCGCAAGGGCCGGGTCGTCGAGGGCACCGCCCGGGTCATCGCGGCCAGCCCGGCGCCGCCCGGGGTGTCGAGCGCCCGGTGCGAGCTACAGCTGGTCGTGGAGGCCCCGGGGCTGCCCGCGACCGCGCAGACCATCCGCGACCCCGGGGTACCGGTCGCCAAGTGGCCGGTCGTCGGGCAGAAGCTCCCGGTGTCGGTGCTGCGGGCCGATCCCCGCCAGGTGACGATCCGGTGGGACCGGGTCCGCAGTTCCGGCGCGACCGGGGACGCGGAGTTCGCGACCCTGCTGACCACCCGGGCCGAGACCGCGCGCAACGGCACGACCCGGCAGGCGGACGACGAGCTGGGCTCGTACCTGGACGAGTTGTTCAGCCCGGTCGACACCGCACCGGCCGCCGAGACCGTGCCCTCGACGCCGACGGCGCAGGGCGTGTCCGGCCCGACGTCGGCGTGGAAGCCGGAACTCGTGCCGGTGAAGGAGCCGCAGCCCGAGCCGGTGAAGGAGCCCGAGCGGCCCGCGTCGTCGTTGCCGCCGTTCGTGCTGCCCGAGTTCACCCCGTTGGACCTGCCCGAGTTCGAGCTGGCCGACTTCGTCACCCCGCCGCCGACCCTGCCCGTCCCGCCGCCCGGCCCCGCCGGTTCCATGCCCGAACTGGGCGACGTGCCGCTGCCGGGCCCCGACGACGTGTCGCTGCCGGAGTCGGACGAGGACGCGAAGGACATGTTCACGCTGCCGGAGTTCCGCAGGGTCCCGCTGCCGCGCCGCCAGCCGAAGCCGCTGGACCACGCGCGGTGGGGCGCGGCCCTGGAGGAGGAGTCCGAGCCCGGCCGGGCCAGCCGCCTGATCGACCCGGCGCTGCTCACCGGCGGCCGGGCCAGCTACGAGGCGGAGGCGGAGGAGGAGGAGGCGCCGGAGGACGAGTACCCCGATGATGTGGTCCCCGCCTCGATCCAGGGCGTCGGCGTCAGCCTGATGGTGTCCGACCTGCCGCGTTCCCTGGAGTTCTACCGCGACACCCTGGGCTTCACGGAGCTGGACTCGGGCGGCGGCGCGGCGATCCTGGCGGCCGGGGACGCGAAGCTGTTGCTCCGCCAGCTCGACGACGCCCGGCCGGAGGGCCCGCGCCTCGCGCACGTGAACCTGGAGGTCGACGACGTCGACACGGTCTACCAGGAGCTGCGCGCCAAGGGGGTCCGGTTCCTGCAACGGCCGCGCGCGGTGGCCTCGACGGCGCTGCTGGAGCTGTGGTCGGTGTCGTTCAAGGACCCCGACGGGCACGGGCTGGCCCTGACGAGCTGGCGGTACCGGTAACGGGTTTGGCGGTACCGGTACCATGGGGCTACAGGCGTCGACCCGGCCATCACCGGCGAGCCTCCGGAAGAACAGGCCCCCGGGCCCCAGTAGAACCGGACGGGTCCGGCCCGTCACAGCCGAAGAACGAGCGGGCGACCCTCCGGGGCCGCCAAGCGGGGTGGTACCGCGCGGGTGACCGCGTCCTCGCATCGGAGCTATTGAGGCCCATGCGAGAGGTTTGAACCGAGATGTCGTATCCGAAAGACGGATCGTCAGTCCCCGCCAGCCCTGCCCTGCCGCAGGTCGAGGAGCGCGTCCTCGACTTCTGGGGGGCCGACAAGACCTTCCAGGCGAGCATCGACGCCCGGCCGGCGAACGACGAGTTCGTCTTCTACGACGGCCCGCCCTTCGCCAACGGCCTGCCGCACTACGGCCACCTGCTGACCGGCTACGTCAAGGACGTCGTCCCGCGCTACCAGACGATGAAGGGCAAGCGGGTCGAGCGCCGGTTCGGCTGGGACTGCCACGGCCTGCCCGCCGAGGTGGAGGCCGAGAAGCAGCTCGGGATCACCACGAAGGCCGAGATCCTCGCGCTCGGCATCGACAAGTTCAACGAGGCCACCAAGGCGTCGGTGCTCAAGTACACCGGCGAGTGGGAGCGCTACGTCAACCGGCAGGCCCGCTGGGTGGACTTCGCCAACGACTACAAGACGCTCGACCTGAACTACATGGAAAGCGTCATGTGGGCGTTCAAGACGCTGCACGACAAGGGCCTGGTCTACGAGGGCTACCGGGTGCTGGCGTACTGCTGGCGGTGCGAGACCCCGCTGTCGAACACCGAGACGAAGATGGACGACACGTACCGGGACCGGACCGACCCGGCCCTGACCGTGGCGTTCACGCTGACCGCCCCGGGGCACAGCCTCGACGGCGCGAAGATGCTGGTGTGGACGACCACCCCGTGGACCCTGCCGTCGAACCTGGCGCTGGCCGTCGGCCCGGAGCTGGACTACGTGGTCGTGGCCCACGAGGGCGAGCGTTATGTCCTCGGCAAGGACCGGCTCGGCGCGTACGCCAAGGAGCTGGCCGAGGCCGAGCCGGTGACCGTGGTCAAGGGCTCCGACCTGGCCGGGCTGCGCTACGAGCCGATGTTCCCGTACCTGGTGGAGCAGGGCGGGCGCAACGCGTTCCAGGTGCTCGCGGCCGACTACGTGTCCGCCGAGGACGGCACGGGCGTCGTGCACCAGGCCCCGGCGTTCGGCGAGGACGACCAGGCGGTGTGTACGGCCGCGGGCATCCCGACCGTGATGACCGTCGACGACCACGCGAAGTTCACCGCGCTCGTACCCGACTATCAGGGGTTGCAGGTCTTCGAGGCCAACAAGCCGATCATCGCCGAGCTCAAGGCGCGCGGCGTGGTGCTGCGGCACGAGGGCTACGTGCACTCCTACCCGCACTGCTGGCGGTGCGACTCCCCGCTGGTCTACAAGGGCGTGGCCAGCTGGTTCGTGGCGGTCACCAAGGTCAAGGAGCGGATGCTCGCCCTGAACCAGGAGATCGACTGGGTGCCCGGGCACATCCGGGACGGCCAGTTCGGCAAGTGGCTGGAGGGCGCCCGGGACTGGAACATCAACCGGACCCGGTTCTGGGGCTCGCCGATCCCGGTGTGGAAGAGCGACGACCCGGAGTACCCGCGGATCGACGTCTACGGTTCGCTCGCCGACCTGAACCGGGACTTCGGCACGACGGTGACCGACCTGCACCGGCCGTTCATCGACGAGCTGACCCGGCCGAACCCGGACGACCCGACCGGGCGCTCCACCATGCGCCGGGTCCCGGACGTGCTGGACTGCTGGTTCGAGTCGGGCTCGATGCCGTTCGCGCAGGTGCACTACCCGTTCGAGAACCGCGACTGGTTCGAGTCGCACTACCCGGGCGACTTCATCGTGGAGTACACCGCGCAGACCCGCGGCTGGTTCTACACGATGCACGTGCTGGCCACGGCGCTGTTCGACAAGCACGCGTTCAACACGGCCGTGGTGCACGGCACGCTGCTGGGCGAGGACGGCCGCAAGATGTCCAAGAGCCTGAAGAACTACCCGGACGTCTACAAGATGTTCGACGCGTACGGCTCCGACGCCATGCGCTGGTTCCTGATGTCCTCCCCGGTGCTGCGCGGCGGCGACATGGCCGTCACCGAGTCCGGGATCCGGGACTCGGTGCGCCACGTGCTGCTTCCCCTGTGGAGCGTCTGGTACTTCTTCTCGCTCTACGCCAACGCGTCGGGCGTGGAGGCGGTGCCGAGGACGGACTCCGACAACCTCCTCGACCGGTACGTGCTGGCCAAGACCCGGGAGCTCGTCGCCGACACGGGCGCGCAGCTCGACGTCAACGACATCTCCGGCGCGTGCGGCTCGGTGCGCACGTTTCTCGACGCGCTGACCAACTGGTACGTGCGCCGGTCGCGCAGCCGGTTCTGGGCGGGGGACCAGGCGGCGTTCGACACGCTGTACACGGTGCTGGAGACCCTGACCCGGTTGATGGCCCCGCTCGCCCCGTACGTCGCCGAGGAGGTCTGGAAGGGCCTCACCGGCGGCCGGTCGGTGCACCTGGCCGACTACCCGGTGGCCGCCGACTACCCGGCCGACCACGAACTGGTCGCGGCGATGGACGCGGTCCGGGACGTGTGCTCGGCGGCGCTGTCGGTGCGCAAGTCCACCGGCCTGCGGGTCCGGCTGCCCCTGGCCCGGCTGACCGTCGCCACCCCGGGCGCGGAGGCGCTGCGGCCGTTCGCGGACCTGATCGCCGACGAGGTCAACGTCAAGGAGGTCGTCTTCACCACCGACCTCGGCGGGTACTGCGAGCAGGTGCTCAACGTGGTCCCCAAGGCGCTCGGCCCCCGGCTGGGCAAGGACGTCCAGCGGGTGATCAAGGCCGTCAAGGCGGGGGAGTGGTCGGTCTCCGGCGACACCGTCACGGCCGGCGACGTGGTACTCCAGCCCGGCGAGTACGAGCTGAAGCTGGTCGCCGCCGACGCCGAGCACTCGGCACCGGTCGGCGGCGGCGTGGCCCTGCTCGACGTGGCGGTGACCCCGGAGCTGGCCGCCGAGGGCGTCGCCCGCGACGTGATCCGCGCCGTGCAGCAGGCCCGCCGCGAGGCCGACCTGGAGGTGTCCGACCGGATCACCGTCGTCCTGGACGGCTCCCCGACGGTGCAGGCCGCCGTGTCCACCCACCGGGACTTCGTCGCCTCGGAGACCCTGGCCCTGGGCGTGTCCTTCGGGCCGGCCCCGGACGGCTTCCTCGGCGAGGTCGGCGAGGAGCAGGTCCGGGTGGCGGTCACCCGCGCGTGACAGGGTCGCGTCGGGGGCGCAACGCCCCCGACGCAGCCCGGAAACACCCGCTCCCTAAAGTGGTGCGGGCACGTGGGTGACCTGGGAGGTTTGTGTGACGGCGCTGTACAGGGTTGCCAAGTGGGTCGTCGGGGCACCGCTGCGGGGGGTGCTGCGCCCGCAGGCAGAGGGGCTGGAGAACATCCCGCGCTCCGGGCCGGCGATCCTCGCCTGCAACCACCTCTCGGTGTCCGACCACCTCTATCTGCCGCTCGTGGTGAACCGGCCGATCGCGTTCATGGCGAAGGCCGAGTACTTCCTCCAGCCCGGCCTCAAGGGCTGGGCGCGCGGGGCGATGGTCCGGGGCCTCGGCCAGATCGCGGTGGACCGCTCCGGCGGGCGGGCCGGGGTCGACGCGCTCAAGCGCACCCTGCCGATCCTGCAGAACGGCGGGCTGCACGGCATCTTCCCGGAGGGCACCCGTTCGCCCGACGGCCGGCTGTACAAGGGCCGGACCGGGGTCGCCCGGCTCGCGCTGGAGGCCAAGGTGCCGGTGATCCCGATCGGGCTGATCGGCACCGACCTGGCCCAGCCGATCGGGCGCGCCATGCCCGACCCGCGCGCCGAGGTGATCATCAAGATCGGCAAACCCCTCTATTTCGGCCGGTACGAGGGCATGGAGCGCGACAAGCACGTGGTCCGCGCGGTCACGGACGAGGTGATGGACGAGATCCGCCGCCTGACCGGCCAGGAGTACGTGGACCGGTACGCGCCCCGGGCCTCGGCCGCGCAGCCGCCGACGGCCGCCTGAGCCTGGTCCCGGGCCTACCAGGGGGCCTACCGGGGCCTACCCGGGCCGCCCGGCCCCGCCCTGGCAGCCCGTGCCCCGCCCCGGGCCGCCCGGCCCGGCTCCGGGCACACGACGCGAGAGGGCCCACCCCGTCCGGGGTGGGCCCTCTTCGGCTGTCGCGGTTCGTCAGGCCTTCAGCGAGGCCATGGTGGCCTTGACCAGTTCCTTCAGCTTCGAGGTGAGCAGCGGCTCGTCCAGGGAGTTGAAGGTGCCGTGCATCCGCATCTCGATGACGAGGTTGCTGTCCTGCACGTTCACCTCGTAGGTGACGCTCTTGAAGGACGAGTAGTCCTTCTTCGTGACGACCTGGTAGCCCTGCTCGCCGAGGTCGGTGAGGGCGCTCTGCACCCGGCCGCTCTCGGTCTGCCCGTCGTCGTACTTCTTCGACGTCTCGTAGCTGCTCTTCGCCTTCGACGTCTCCTTGGTGACCTTGACGTCGACGCTGAGGCTGGAGCTGTTCGTGCCGCTCTTGAACATCAACGAGCACGACAGCGACGTGTACCCGATCGACTGGTAGTCGTTCGTGCGGAACGTCGGCGAGCCGTCCGGGGTGCCGAGCACGCCCTGGGCGTCCGTGGTCGAGATCTTGTCGCACAGGTTCGCCACGGCCTTGTACTTGCCGCCGCCGCTCGAGCCCGTGAGCCCGCCGGTGCCGCCCGAGTCGGTCTTGCTGCCGATCACGTACAGCCCGATGCCGCACATCATCAGCACCACGATGCCGATCACGACGCCGCCGATGATCCAGCCGGTCTTGCTGCTCGACTTCTTGGCCGGCGGCGGGATGGGCGCGCCGTACGCCGAGTAGGCGGGGCCGCCGGTCACCGGGGGGCCGGACATCGGCGGGCCCGACATCTGCGGGGCGTACCCGTAGTTGGGGTCGTAGCCCGGCTGCTGCTGCTCGTACCCGCCGGTCTGGGGCTGGTCGTAGCCCGGCTGCGCGTACTGGTCGTAACCGGGCTGCTGGGCATAGTTCGGGTCATACCCCGGCGCGGAGTATGGCTGCTCGTACTGCACAGGTGGCTGACCGTAGTTGGGGTCGTAGCCCGGCTGGGGCGCGCCATCCTGTGGCGGCTGCCACCCGCCAGGGCCGTACTGGGGTGTGGTCACGCTGGGTCCTTCCGGGTCCGATCGTGCCGTGCGGGGCCGATTGTGCCGGATGGTCTGTGACCCCGCATCGACCCGTCGGCCTATTCTGCCGAACCGCCGCAAGTCGCGTCGGGCGGCGCCCCATACACTGGATCGTTATGAGCACGATCGGGCACGGCCAGCGAGTAGAGGGTGCGATGAATGAGCGAGGCATCACGGAGCGTGACAACGTGAGCGTCGAGTCCGTCTTCCCCCGGCTCGAGGCCCTGTTGCCGAAGGTCCAGAAGCCGATCCAGTACGTGGGCGGCGAGCTGAACGCGGTGGTGAAGAACTGGGAGGACACCGTCGTCCGGTGGGCGCTGATGTACCCGGACGCGTACGAGGTCGGCCAGCCCAACCAGGGCGTCCAGATCCTCTACGAGGTGCTCAACGAGCTCCCCGACGTGCTCGCCGAGCGCACCTACTCGGTCTGGCCGGACCTCGAGAAGCTGATGCGCGAGCACAAGGTGCCGCAGTTCACCGTCGACGCGCACCGTCCGCTCGGCGCGTTCGACCTGTTCGGGGTGTCCTTCTCCACCGAGCTCGGCTACACGAACCTGCTGACGGCGCTCGACCTGGCCGGGATCCCGCTCGAGGCCCGCGACCGGGACGAGACCCACCCGGTGCTGGTCGCCGGCGGGCACGCCGCGTTCAACCCGGAGCCGATCGCCGACTTCATCGACGCCGCCGTGCTCGGCGACGGCGAGGAGGCCGTGCTGGAGATCACGGAGATCGTCCGGGCCTGGAAGCTGGAGGGCTGCCCGGGGGGCCGCGACGAGCTGCTGCTGCGTCTCGCGCGCACCGAGAGCGTCTACGTGCCCAAGTTCTACGACGTCGACTACCTGCCCGACGGCCGGATCCAGCGGGTCGTGCCGAACCGCGCGGACGTCCCGTTCCGGGTGCACAAGCGCACGACGATGGACCTCGACGCCTGGCCGTACCCGAAGAAGCCGCTCGTGCCCCTGGCCGAGACGGTCCACGAGCGCTACGCGGTGGAGATCTTCCGGGGCTGTACCCGGGGCTGCCGGTTCTGCCAGGCGGGCATGATCACCCGCCCGGTGCGCGAGCGGAGCATCACCACGATCGGCGAGATGGTCGACAACGGGCTCAAGGAGTCCGGCTTCTCCGAGGTCGGGCTGCTGTCCCTGTCGTCGGCCGACCACTCCGAGATCGCCGAGGTGGCCCGGGGCCTGGCCGACCGGTACGAGGGGCAGAACGTCGGCCTCTCACTGCCCTCGACCCGGGTGGACGCCTTCAACGTCGAGCTGGCCGACGAGCTGACCCGGGGCGGCAAGCGCTCCGGTCTGACGTTCGCGCCGGAGGGCGGCTCGGAGCGGATCCGGAAGCTGATCAACAAGATGGTCACGGAAGAGGACCTGATCCGGACCGTGGTCACCGCGTACAAGGGCGGCTGGCGCAACGTCAAGCTGTACTTCATGTGCGGGCTCCCCACGGAGACCGACGAGGACGTCATGCAGATCGCCCGGCTCGCCAAGAACGTGATCCAGGCGGGCCGCGAGGCGACGGGTACCCGGGACCTGAAGTGCACCGTGTCGATCGGCGCGTTCGTCCCGAAGCCGCACACCCCGTTCCAGTGGGCGCCGCAGGCCGACGTCGAGACGGTGAACCGCCGGCTCAAGGCGCTCAAGGCCGCCGTCGTCGCGGACAAGTCCATCGGCCGGGCCGTCGGCGTCCGGTACCACGACGGGGAGCCGTCGATGGTCGAGGGCCTGCTCTCGCGCGGCGACCGGCGGGTCGGGGCCGTGATCCGTAAGGTGTGGGAGCAGGGTGGCCGGTTCGACGGCTGGTCGGAGTACTTCTCCTACCGGCTGTGGATGGACTCGGCGGCCGAGGTGCTCCCCGGATTCGGGCTGGACGTGGAGTGGTACACGACCCGGGAGCGCGGCGAGGCCGAGGTGCTGCCGTGGGACCACCTGGACTCCGGGCTCGACAAGGAATGGCTCTGGCAGGACTGGCAGGACGCGGTCAACGAGGTCGAGGTCGAGGACTGCCGGTGGACCCCGTGCTTCGACTGCGGCGTCTGCCCGACGATGGACACCCAGATCCAGATCGGCCCGACCGGTAAGAAGATGCTGCCGCTCATCGTCAAGCAAGTTGTTGGATAAGGGGCATACCATTAGCAAGCGTCGTCAACCGGACAACCCGCAGGCCCCCATCGTCCAGCGGGTCCGGCTCCGGTACGCCAAGCGCGGCCCGCTGCGCTTCATCTCGCACCGCGACTTCGCCCGCGCCTTCGAACGGGCGCTCCGCCGGGCCGAGGTGCCCATGGCGTTCTCCCAGGGCTTCAGCCCGCACCCCAAGATCTCCTACGCGTCCGCCGCCCCGACCGGGGTGGCCAGCGAGGCGGAGTACGTGGAGCTCGGGCTCCAGCGCGAGGTCGACCCGGCGGAACTCGTCCGGGCGCTGGACTCCGTGCTGTCCCCCGGGATCGACGTGCTCGACGGGGTCGTGGCGACTGCCGGTACCACCCTCGCCGACCGGATCGACGCCTCTCTCTGGCGGATCGAACTACCCGGAGTGACCCGCGTCGATGCGGAGGCCGCGGTGGCGTCTTTCCTCGCCGCGGAGACCATCGAGGTCGAACGCCTGATGAAGCAGGGAATGCGCAAGCTGGACGCCCGGGAGCCGGTCGTTTCGATGATCATCTCGCAGGTCAGCGAGGTTGATCCGGCACCGTGTGTGATAATCGAACTCGTCGTACGACATGTGACACCGTCCGTACGACCCGACGATGTGTTGAGTGGCCTGCGCGTGCTAGCCGGCCTGGAGCCATCGGAACCGCCCCGCGCGTTCCGGTTGGCACAGGGCGCGCTCACCGGGCAGGGCGACATTGTTGATCCGCTCGAGGCGGATCGCACGACCATCGGCGGAGAGCGCGGCGTGGAGACCGTCTCCGCGTAGCGCCGGCCGTCAATCGTGACGGGCCGGGTCAATCGACCCGGTTGGCCAGACTTCGGCGACTCGCCCCTCGAGCCGCCGCGAACAGCGTCCGACCCTGAGTGGCAGCGTTCTCGCGCCCGGGGTACGGCAGAACTGGAGAACACCCGGATGCTCGACAACGAGCCGACGGGCGGTACCGAGGCGGGCGTTCAGCCCACCACCGAGACCGCCGCAGATACAGAGTCCACCACCCGTCGCACCCGTGCGCCGCGCAAGAAGGCGGTGAAGGCCGCCGCTCCCGAGGCGACGGTCGAGGTGACCGACGACCAACCTGCCGAGGTGGCCAAGCCAGCCCGGCGTACCCGGAAGAAGGCGGTTCCGGCCGCTGCCGCTTCCGTGCCCGACCCGACCACGTCGGACGCGTCCGTGCAGGTCACGGCCGAGGCCGCCCCGATCGTGCCCGCTCCGGTCGCCGAAGCACCGGTGTCCGCCCCGGTCGCCGTCGCGCGTCCGGTGGAGGTCGACGAGCACGTCGAGACCTTCCTGCCCGAGCCCGCCCGGTACGAGTCGACCCAGGTCCGTGAGCGTCGTCGGGCCACCCGCCCGGCCGGCGCGCCCGCCCCGGTCTTCCGGGACCCCGAGCCGGTCGCCGCCGCCCCGGTGCCCGTCGCCGTGCCGACCCCGGTCGCCAGCGAGGCCCCGGTCGTCGTCACCGCCGACGCGGTCGAGCGTCCGACCCGCCGGGCCACCCGTCCGGCCGGGGCGCCGACCCCGGTGAAGCGGGACACCGTCGCCGAGGTTCCGGCCGCGCCCGCCGCCGAGACGCCCGCTCCGGCCCCGGCCGCCGAGGTGACCGAGCGCCGGACCCGTCGGGCGACCCGCCCGGCCGGCGCGCCGACCCCGGTGACCCGCGAGCCCGCCGCCGAGGAGTCCGTCTCCGCCGAGCCCGTCGCGGAGGAACCCGCCCGCCGCACCCGGACCCGGACCAGCCGCGCCGCCAAGCCGGTCGTCGTCGAGCCCGTGGTCGAGCCCGTCGAGCTGGACCTGGACGACGAGGACGACGAGGTACTCGAGGACGTCGTCGAGGCGGTCGTCGAGCCGGAGCCGGAGCCGGAGAAGCCGACCGGTCGCCGTCGCCGTGGTGCCGCCGCCGCCGCGACCGTGCTGTTCATGCCGCCGGAGCCCGTCGTCACGCCGGCCCCCGTGGCCGCGCCCGCGTCGTTCTCCCCGTTCGAGGTTCCCGCCGCCGCGCCGTTCGCGGTGCCGGAGCCGGTGACCCGCGACGCGCGGTCCGACGACGAGGACGAGGACGAGGCCCCCACCGGCCGGCGCCGCCGTACCCGTCGCGGTGCCGCCGCCGTCGAGGACGAGGCCCCCGCCGACGAGGTCACCGAGGCCGCCGAGGCGGAGGAGACCGACGAGGACGACGAGGACCACGACTCGCCCGAGAGCCGGCGCAACCGCCGCCGCCGTGGCCGCCGTGGCCGGGGCCGGGGCAAGGGCGGCGCCGACGACTACGACGAGTCCGAGGACGAGCCGACCGCCGAGTCCGAGTCGGAGCCGGAGGAGGCCGAGGAGGACGAGGAGACCTCCGACACCGAGGTCGCCGCCGACGGTTCGCTCCGTCGCCGCCGCCGGTCCCGCCGCCGCCGGGGCTCCGGCGACGCCGAGACCAGCGACGACCCGAACGTCGTCGTCAAGATCCGCGAGCCGCGCAGCGCCGTGGACGAGGTGCAGGGCGTCTCCGGCTCCACCCGCCTGGAGGCCAAGCGCCAGCGCCGCCGGGACGGCCGCGAGCAGCGCCGGACCCGTCCGCCGATCCTCACCGAGGCCGAGTTCCTGGCCCGCCGCGAGGCCGTCGACCGCGTGATGGTCGTCCGCCAGCTCGGCGACCGGACCCAGACCGCGGTGCTGGAGGACGGCATCCTGGTCGAGCACTACGTGGCCCGCGCCTCGCAGTCGACGATGGTCGGCAACGTCTACCTCGGCCGGGTGCAGAACGTGCTCCCGAGCATGGAGGCCGCGTTCGTCGACATCGGCCGGGGCCGCAACGCCGTGCTGTACGCGGGCGAGGTCAACTGGGAGGGCGCCGGCCTGTCGGGCCGTGGCCGTTCCATCGAGCAGGCCCTCAAGCCGGGCGACTCGGTGCTCGTCCAGGTCACCAAGGACCCGGTCGGGCACAAGGGCGCCCGCTTGACCAGCCACATCGCGCTCTCGGGCCGGCACCTGGTGTACGTGCCGCACGGCAACGCCAGTGGCATCAGCCGCAAGCTCTCCGACATCGAGCGCAAGCGGCTCCGCGACATCCTCAAGCACCTGGTGCCCGAGGAGGCCGGCGTCATCGTGCGCACCGCCGCCGAGGGCGCGAGCTCCGAGGAGCTGGAGCGCGACGTGACCCGGCTGCAGGCGCAGTGGGAGACGATCGAGAAGAAGGCGAAGTCGGGCAGCGCCCCCGTGGCCCTGTACGAGGAGCCCGACCTGGTGATCCGGGTCGTCCGTGACCTGTTCAACGAGGACTTCCGCGAGCTGGTCATCGAGGGCGAGGACGCCTGGGAGCAGGTGGAGCCGTACCTGGCCCACGTGTCCCCGGACCTGGTCGACCGGCTCCGCCGGCACACCGGGACCGTGGACGTCTTCCAGGCGCTGCGGATCGACGAGCAGATCATGAAGGCGCTGGACCGCAAGGTCTTCCTGCCGTCGGGTGGCTCGCTGGTCATCGACCGCACCGAGGCGATGACGGTCGTGGACGTCAACACCGGCAAGTTCATCGGGCACGGCGGGAACCTCGAGGAGACCGTCACGAAGAACAACCTGGAGGCGGCGGAGGAGATCGTCCGCCAGCTGCGGCTGCGCGACATCGGCGGCATCATCGTGATCGACTTCATCGACATGGTGCTGGAGTCGAACCGCGAGCTCGTGCTGCGCCGTCTGACCGAGTGCCTGGGCCGGGACCGGACCAAGCACCAGGTCACCGAGATCACCTCGCTGGGCCTGGTCCAGATGACCCGCAAGCGCATGGGTCAGGGCCTGCTCGAGGCGTTCAGCGAGCAGTGTGACTGCTGCAAGGGCCGGGGCCTGATCATCCACACCGAGCCGATCATGGACGGCGCGCAGGGCGGCGGCGGCCACGCGGGCCGGGGCGGCAACAACGCTCCGGCGGCGTCCGCTCCCGCCTCCGGGGGCGACGAGCCGCGCGAGGGCAAGAAGAGCCGTCGCCGGCGGGGCAAGGGCGAGTCGTCCGAGGCCGAGCCGGCCGCCGACGACACGGCCGAGTCCGCCGACGCGCCCGAGCCGGTGCTGGTCGGTGCGGTCTCGGCCGCCGGTTCCACCCCGACGATCACGGTGCGGGCCAGCGACGACGACCCGGACGCGGCGGTCGAGTCCGACGAGGGTGCCGAGGGTGCCGAGGGTGCCGAGGGCGGTCGCCGCCGGCGGCGCAGCTCCTCCCGGCGGCGCGGCAAGTAACGACGCGTGACGGTGGCCCTGGCGAAAACGTCAGGGCCACCACTTTTTTGGGTACGGGGGGCCGCGCAGTCGGGGCGTGCGCGCCGTGGTGCCGGGGCGCGCGCATCACGGTGCCCGGTGCGGTCGCGTCGCGGTGTCCGGGTGCTGCCACCGAGGTGGCTGGGGGTGGTCGCGTCGCGGTGCCCGGGGCGTGCGCGCCGGGGTTCCCCGGACGGCCGCGTCGCTGTGCCCGGTGCGGCGCGGAGTCGTACCCGGAAAGGTGCTCTTCCGCCTGAACCGGACTATGGTGCGGTAACGAAGGCTCCGGCCCCGCCGGGTCGGCCGGTCCGGGTGGGTATGGTCGGCGTCACACCCCCGAACGATGGAGCACGAATCATGCGTCTCTTCCGTGTCACCGCGGTCCTGGCCGTGGCGGTCGCCCTCAGCGCCGGCTGCGGTTCGGCGAAGAAGCCCGACCCGGTGGCGAGTCCGGGGGCGACGCCCGGCGCCAGCGCGTCCGGAGCGGCCCCGGGCGGCACCGCGAGCCCCGGGAGCACCGGGGGCGGGGCCGAGGGCGCGTCGGACAACACGAAGGCGGCGTGCGCGGCCACCAAGACGGCCGTGCAGGGCGCGATGGCGGACATGAAGACGCCGCTGACCCAGATGGTCGAGGCGGGCGTCAAGGGCGACGAGGCGGGCAAGAAGGCGGCCGGGGAGAAGCTGAAGAAGCTGTTCCAGGACACCGCCACGAAGGTGGAGGCCCAGGCCAAGGTCGCCACGGACGCCAAACTGAAGAAGGCCCTGACCGACATGGCCGGTTCGTACCGGACGGCGGGCGACCAGTTCGCCACCGGCAAGGAGGACGCCCTCGCCGACCCCAAGTTCGACGCGGCGGCCGATGTCTACGTCGAGGTCTGCGGGGCGTAGGCTGGGCCTCGGTGCGCGCCGCCCCGCCTGTTGTTCCAGGTGAGGGGGCCCACACGGGGCCGATTTGAGGCCCGGTGCTCCTGTGAAGTACCCTTGCCTACGGCGCATCTAGGTGCGCCACGTTCTCGCGTGTCCCCGGTGCGGTAGGCAGCCATCGCCCGCGAGAAGCCGTGAGACCAAGCAAGAGCGATGTCCGAAACGCCGCAGGCACATGTCAGTAGTCAGCGGCTGCCACAGCGAGGAGACCTGCGTCATGTACGCGATCGTCAAGACCGGCGGCAAGCAGTACAAGGTCGCTGAGGGCGACGTGATCGAGGTTGAGAAGCTCGTGGGCGCGCCCGGCGACACTTTCACTCTGCCTGCGGTCCTTCTGGTCGACGGTGCCGAGGTTACGACCGACGCCGCGAAGCTGTCCGGCGTCGCCGTGACCGCCGAGCTCGTCGCCCACACCAAGGGCCCGAAGATCCGGATCCACAAGTTCAAGAACAAGACCGGCTACCACAAGCGGCAGGGTCACCGTCAGCCGCTGACCCAGGTCAAGGTCACCGGCATCAAGAGCGGGAAGTAGGCGCCGACATGGCACATAAAAAGGGTGCGTCAAGCTCGCGGAACGGGCGTGACTCCAACGCCCAGCGGCTCGGCGTCAAGCGTTTCGGTGGCCAGCTGGTCTCCGCCGGCGAGATCCTGATCCGCCAGCGGGGCACCAAGTTCCACCCGGGTGACCTGGTCGGTCGCGGTGGCGACGACACGCTGTTCGCGCTGTCGAGCGGCCACGTGCTGTTCGGCACCAAGCGCGGTCGCAAGACCGTGAACATCGTGCCGCTGGAGACCGCAGCAGCCGCGTAGCTTGTAAGCGTCGAAGGACGGGCCAGAGTTCTTTCTGGCCCGTCCTTTCAGTTTTTTTGGGTTACTTTCAAGACATAAGGAGGCGCTGTGGCCACGTTCGTAGACCGGGTGGTGCTGCACGTGCAGGCCGGCAACGGCGGCCACGGCTGCGCGTCCGTCAAGCGTGAGAAGTTCAAGCCGCTCGGCGGCCCCGACGGCGGCAACGGCGGGCACGGCGGCAACGTCATCCTGAAGGTCGACCCGCAGGTGCACACGCTGCTCGACTTCCACTTCAAGCAGCACGCCAAGGGCGGCAACGGGCAGCCGGGCCAGGGTTCGTACAAGGACGGGGCCAACGGTTCTGACCTCGTGCTGCTGGTGCCGGACGGCACCGTCGTGCACTCCGCCACCGGCGAGGTCCTGGTCGACCTGGTCGGCAACGGCACCGAGTTCGTGATCGCGGAGGGCGGGCGCGGCGGCCGGGGCAACGAGTCCCTGGCCAACAGCAAGCGCAAGGCCCCCGGCTTCGCGGAGCTGGGCGAGCCGGGCGAGGCGCACGAGGTGGTCCTGGAGCTCAAGAGCGTCGCCGACGTCGGCCTGGTGGGGTATCCGAGCGCGGGCAAGTCCTCGCTGATCGCGGCCCTGTCGGCGGCCCGGCCCAAGATCGCGGACTACCCGTTCACGACCCTGGTGCCGAACCTGGGCGTGATCCGGATCGACGACAAGACGTTCACGATGGCCGACGTGCCGGGGCTGATCCCGGGCGCGGCGCAGGGCAAGGGCCTCGGGCTGGAGTTCCTCCGGCACATCGAGCGCACCGCCGTCCTGGCGCACGTCATCGACTGCGCGACCCTGGAGCCGGGCCGTGACCCGCTCTCCGACATCGACGCGCTGGAGCACGAGCTGTCGGAGTACGGCGGGCTGGCCGACAAGCCCCGCCTCGTCGTCCTGAACAAGATCGACGTGCCGGAGGCCCGCGAGCTGGCCGACCTGGTCCGCCCGGAGATCGAGGCCCGCGGCCTGCGCGTCTTCGAGGTCAGCGCGGCGACCCGCGAGGGCACCAAGGAGCTGACGTACGCGCTGGGCACCATCGTCGCCGACCACTGGGCCAGCCAGCCCACCCCGGAGCCGACCCGGATCATCCTGCGCCCGAAGGCCGTCGACGACACCGGCTTCACGGTCGAGGTCGAGGAGGACGGCACGTTCGTCGTCATCGGCCAGCGGGTCCAGCGCTGGGTCCTGCAGACCAACTTCAACAACGACGAGGCCATCGGCTTCCTCGCGGACCGGCTCGCCCGGATCGGCGTCGAGGACGCGCTGGTCAAGGCCGGGGCCAAGCCGGGCGCGCCGGTGCGGATCGGCACCCGCGAGTTCGACTGGGAGCCCACCGTCTACGCGGGCATGGACGTCTCGCCGATCGGCGGCCGGGGCACCGACGCCCGGATGGAGTCGTCGGACCGCAAGCGGGCCCACGAGCGCAAGGAAGAGCGCAACCTGCGCCGGGTCCGGGTCGAGGGCGACACGGACGGCGACTTCGAGGTCCAGGAGTTCGAGGTCTAGAGACCAGACGGGTACGACCTACCCGCACGACCACGTCCCGGAGACCGCCGCCCAGTGCGGCGGGTTCCGGGACGTCGTCGTGTGTGGCGCCTTGGGCTGTTCAGTCGATGAGGCCGATCGCGGCGCGGGCCCGGGTGACCGTCAGGTAGGCCGTGTCGCGGGCCCGCTTCGCCCCACCCAGCAGCGCCTGGCGGACCTCGGCCGGGTCCAGGGCCGCGTACCGGTCCTGGATCGGGGTCACCGTGGCCACCACCGCGTCGGCCACCGCCGCCTTGAGCTCGCCGTACCCGGTGAAGGTGCCGGCCAGCTCGCGCGGGTCCCCGGACGTGCACGCCGCGAGGATGGTCAGCAGGTTGGCCACCCCGGGCTGCTCCTCGGGATCGAACCGCACGATCCCGACCGTGTCGGTCACGGCGCGCATCACCTTGCGGCGGATCACCTCGGGCGGGTCGATCAGCAGGATGCTGCCGTGGTCGGTGGAGTCCGTCTTGCCCATCTTGCGGGTCGGGTCGCCGAGGTCCTTGATCCGCGCGCCGACCAGCGGGGCGACGCCGACCGGCACGGTGAACGTGGTGCCGTACAGGGAGTTGAACCGGTGGGCGACGGTGCGGGTCAGTTCGAGGTGCTGGAGCTGGTCCTCGCCGACGGGTACCAGGTCGGTGTCGTGCAGCAGGATGTCGGCGGCCATCAGTACCGGGTAGGTGAGCAGGGAGATCCGGGAACCCGTACCCCCCTTCTCCTTGAACTGGATCATGCGGTGCGCCTCGCCGTAGTGCGTGACGCACTCCAGCAGGTAGTGCAGTTCGGTGTGTTCGGGCAGGTGGGACTGGGCGTAGAAGCAGGCCGGGTCGACGCCGCTGGCGAGCAGCAGGCCGGCGCACTCCATCGTCAGCGCGCGCAGCTGGCCCGGATCGTGCCGCACGGTCATGGCGTGCAGGTCCGCGATGATCACGGTCGTGTCGCTGTCGTCGCGGCGGGCGGCGATCGGCCGGACCGCGCCGAGCAGGTTGCCGAGGTGCAGGTGCCCGGTGGGCTTGAAGGCGGTGAGCAGTCGGGGCATGTCGGTCTCCAGGTGAGGAAGGCCCCGAGGGTGCACGACAAGAACGGCCGCCCCATCGGGGCGGCCGCGTCGTTGTGTGCGCGTAGGTCTAGGACCGCCCGGTCAGGGCAGCCACCAGTTCAGGTTCGACGAACGCACGGGTCGACCGTAGCAGGGCCGGCGGACCGGCCGGAAGTAGAATCCTCCGAATGGCCGCATCCCCGAGGGACAGATTCATCACCGTGTACGGGCGGATGCCCGTCCTGGAAGCCCTGCGCGACTCGACGCTGGAGATCGAGAAGATCGTGATCGCCGAGAACGCGTCGGGCCGCTCGCTGGACGAGATCCGGGACCTGGCGAAGCGCTACCGGGTGCCGGTGGAGTTCTCGACCCCCTCGCGGGTGAAGTTCCTCGCCGGCAACGGCAAGCACGACCAGGGCGTCATCGCCGACATCGTGGCGCGCCGGATGGGCCGGCTGGAGGAGTTCCTGGAGTACCAGGGCGACCGGCCGGCGAAGCTCTTCGTCCTCGACGGGGTGACGAACCCGAGCAACGTGGGCATGATCCTGCGCTCGGCGACGGCCGCCGGGCTGGACGGGGTGGTGCTGCCCCGGGCCGGTACCCCGCACGTCGGGCCGCTGGTCATCAAGGCCTCGGCGGGGGTGGCGTTCTCCGCGCCGATCCTGAACTCCGACACCGCGACCCAGGCGGCGGACCTGCTGCGCGCGGCCGGGTACACCCTCTACGGGCTGTCGGCCGACGCGCCGGCCTCGCTGTTCGACGCGTCGTTCGACCCGCGCAGCGCGTTCGTGCTCGGCGGGGAGACGGACGGCCTGTCGGTGCCGACCGATCGGCAGGTGGCGATCCCGATGTGGGGCGGCGTGGAGTCGCTGAACGTGGCGGCGGCCGCCTCGGTCGTCTCGTTCGAGATCGCACGCAGGGAGATAGGGTCGACCGGTGCCTAGTCTGACGCGTACCGAGGCCGCCGAGCGCGCCGCCCTCCTCACCGTTCGTGCCACCGATGTCGCGCTCGACCTGACGACCGGTGACACGGAGTTCCACTCCACGGCCACGATCCGGTTCTCCGCCACCCCCGGCGCGAGCACGTTCGTGGACGTCAAGCCGGCCACCCTGCGGTCGGCGACGCTCAACGGCCGGGTGCTGGACCTGGCCGCCTTCGTCGACGAGCGATTGGCGCTGACCGACCTGGCCGCCGAGAACGAGCTGGTCGTCGTCGCGGACATGCTCTACTCGCACGAGGGCGAGGGCCTGCACCGGTTCGTGGACCCGGCCGACGGCCAGGTGTACCTGTACGGGCACAGCTTCATGGACGCCGCGCCGCGCTGGTTCGCGTGCTTCGACCAGCCGGACCTCAAGTCGCCGTACACGTTCACGGTGAAGGCCCCCGAGGGCTGGCTGGTGCTGGGCAACCAGGCCGCGACGCTGGAGAGCGACGGGCTGTGGCACCTGGCGGAGACGAAGCCGCTGTCGACGTACTTCGTGACCCTGATCGCCGGGCCGTACCACGCGGTGCGCTCCGAGCACGACGGCATCCCGCTGGGGCTGTACTGCCGCCAGTCCCTCGCGCAGTACCTCGACGCCGACGCCGAGGAGCTGTTCACGGTCACCGGCCAGTGCTTCGACGAGTTCCACCGGCTGTTCGACGTGCGGTACCCGTTCGGGAAGTACGACCAGGTGTTCTGCCCCGAGTTCAACGCGGGCGCGATGGAGAACCCGGGCTGCGTGACGTTCCGCGACCCGATGATCTTCCGGGGCGCGGTGACCGACAGCGAGCGCGGCCAGCGGGCCATGGTCGTGGCGCACGAGATGGCGCACATGTGGTTCGGCGACCTGGTCACGATGACCTGGTGGGACGACCTGTGGCTCAACGAGTCGTTCGCCGACTACCTCGGCCACCGGGTCACCGCCGACGCGACCCGGTTCCACGAGTCGTGGACGGCGTTCGCGGTCCGGGACAAGACGTTCGGGTACGCGGCCGACCAGCGCCCCTCCACCCACCCCATCTCGGGCGAGGTGCCCGACGCGGCGGCCGGCCTGCTGAACTTCGACGCGATCTCCTACGCCAAGGGTGCCTCCGTGCTCCGCCAGCTCGTGGCCACCATCGGCGACGAGGCGCTGCTCGCGGGCCTGAAGGAGCACTTCGCCCGGCACGCGTACGGCAACGCGGAGCTCCGGGACTTCCTGGACGCGCTGTCGCAGGCCAGCGGCCGGGATCTGGCCGACTGGGCGAAGGTGTGGCTCACCGAGGCCAACGTGAACACCCTGCACCCGGAGATCACGGTCGCCGACGGCGTGATCACCGCCGCCGCGATCCGGCAGACGGCCGCCGACACCCACCCGGTGCTGCGCCCGCACACCCTCGACGTCGGCCTGTACGCCGAGCACGCCGAGGTCGTCCGGGTCGAGATCGCCGGGGAGCTCACGGCCCTGCCCCAGCTCGTGGGCCGGCCCGCCCCGAAGGTGGTGCTGCTCAACGACGGCGACCTGACCTACGCGAAGATCCGGTTCGACGAGCGGTCGCTGGCGGCGCTGCCCGAGGTGCTGCCGAAGCTGTCCAGCCTGAACCGGGCCATGGTCTGGGGCGCGCTGTTCCAGGCGGTGCGCGACGGCGGGCTCTCGGCTGTCGGGTACGCGGACGTGGTCGCCGGGGCCGTGGCCGCCGAGTCCGAGGTCACCACGCTGACCGAGCTGCTCCGGATCGCCCGCTCGCACGTCGTCGACGTGTACTGCACCGCCGAGGAGCGCCCGGCGGTGCTCGCCAAGCTGGCCGCCGCGTACCGTTCGCTGCTCGCCGACGCGGAACCGGCCAGCGGGCGCGCGCTCGCCGCGTTCCGGGGCCTGATCGACGTGACCACCGACGTACCGCAGCTGCGCGGCTGGCTCGACGGCCTGGGCGTGCCGGCGGGCCTGGTCGTGGACGTGGAACGCGGCTGGCAGATCCGGCTCCGGCTCGCCGTCCTCGGCGCGCTGTCCGGCGCCGAGCTGGACGTGGCCGCCGCCGCCGACCCGAGCGCGCACGGCCAGGCCAGCGCGGACCAGTGCCGCTCGGCCCGGCCCACGCCCGAGGCCAAGCAGGCCGCGTGGGAGGCGCTGATGACCGACGGCGGCCTGTCCAACTACACGGTCTGGTCGCTGGCGGAGGGCTTCTGGCAGCCCGAGCAGCACGAACTGACCGCGCCCTACGTGGCGCGGTACTTCGCCGAGCTGCCGGCGGCCGGCGCGCTGCGGTCGTTCCAGGTGCTGGAGAAGCTCGCGAACCTGCTGTACCCGCGCTACGCGGTCGACGCGGAGACGCTGCGGCTGACGGCGGACCTGCTCGGCGGGCCCGACCTGGCCCCGCCGGTGCGGCGCGCGGTGGTGGACCGGTCCGACGACCTGCGGCGGGCGCTGGAGGCCCGGGGCTAGACGGCCCCGGGTCCGCCGGAGGCCCCGGGCTGGGCCGACATCCGGAAGTCGTACTCCGGCGGGAGCGGCACCTCAGGGTGCGTCTCCCGCCAGAGTTCGTCCAGGGACGTCTCGCCCTCGCGCAGGTTCGGCACCACCAGCCCCCGGGCGAACACCCCGGCCGCGCGGGTCCGGTCGCCGAGCGCGAGGGCGGCGCGCAGTTCCAGCAGGTCCAGGCGGCCGTGCGTGCGCGGTTCGACCAGGTCCAGGGCCGCTGCGGGCCGGCCGGCGGCGAGCAGCGCGTCCCCGGCCTCGACCCGCAGCTGCCAGCAGTCGGGGGCCAGGGCGACGGCCAGCAGGTAGAGGTCCGGGTCGGCGGTGAGGTGGCCGAGCGCGCGGAGCGCCCACGCGGTCGGGCCGGCGGCGACCGACTGCCGCAGGGCCGCCGTCGCGCCCTCCGGGTCGTTCTGTGCGCGGATCAGGCCGATGTGGTACCAGGTGTGCCAGTCCCCGTCCCCGGACCGTTCGAGCAGGTCCAGCCAGTACGGGGTGTGCTGCGGGGCGGCCGGGGGCTCGCTGGGCGGCAGGTGGCCGGTGTCGCGCAGGGTCTGCCAGGGCAGCTGGTCGGGGCCGAGGGCGCCGGGGAACGCCCCTTCGAGCACGCCCCAGCCGGAGCCCTCGTGCAGCTTCGGGCCCGGGGCGTCCCACCAGCGGGGCCAGTCGGCGAGCCGGGCGCGGAGCACCCCGAAGTCGAGCTGGTCGGAGATGGCCGCGCGGGCGGCGTCCCAGCCGTGGTGCACGTCGGCGGCGACCGGCCCGTAGCTCTCCACCCAGGCGAAGGTGTCCCCGGCGGGCAGCGGCACGTGGTCGAGCTGGGTGCGCGCGAGCCCGGCCTGGATCTCCGCGTACCCGCCGCCGAGCCAGTCCTGCCAGTGCCGCCCGCCGGGGGAGTCGCCCCAGACGAACAGCTTGCGCCCGGTGACCGGCCTGTACCCGTCCTCGCCGGCCGGCAGGGCCGTGGACTGCTGGACCAGGCCCCGGCCGTCGTCGCCGACCGCCGCGATCCACGGCTCGTCGGTGTCCAGCCGGAAGAAGTAGTCGGCGGCGCGGGTGGCCTCCGCCGGGTAGCTGTAGTCGTGGCCGTCGTGCACCGGCGCGTCGATGAGGGTGAGGCCGCCCGTGTAGTCGTAGCGGTAGCTGTGGTCGGCGGGGGCCAGCACGCGGCCGTCGAGGGGGACGGCGATGTTGGACCACCAGTACACCCCGATGGCCTGGTCTGTGGGGTTGGTGATCCTGACGTGCGCGAACAGCCGGTGCGAGCCGGGCGGCAGGCAGAGATCCAGCTGGTACGGCGTGCCGCGCCCCCGCTCGAACTCCCACAGCCGCAGCACCGGCCCGTCGGCGGTGTCCACCCGGGCGGCGTGCACCGGCGCGCAGGTCAGGGGCGTGTGCCCGGTGGTGCCGATGTTCCACTCGACCCCGCCGGCGCACCAGGCGTCCCGGAGCCCCAGGTTGCCGGGCCGCACGACGGGGTTGCGGTGCAGCAGTTCGGTCCACGGACCGCCCGGGGAGCCCCGGTGCTCCAGCGACCACAGCCGGCCGCCGAGGTCGAGGGCGACCGTGGCCCGGAGGTGCTCGTTCTCCAGCACCGCGACCCGCAGCGCGCCCGGCCGCAGCTCCCGGCCGTACCCGTCCTGGGTCGGGTACGGGTAGTGCCCCGGCAGCCCGGGCAGCGCCGGCAGCGGCGAGTCCGGACCGAGCCCCGCTGTGGGCAGCGTCATGTCGGCGATAGTGAGCTCGGTCATGCCTCCGGACTCTAGGCTCCGGTGATGGAGCCTGTGAAGAGAAGGATCGGGATCATGGGTGGCACGTTCGACCCGATCCACCACGGTCACCTCGTCGCCGCCAGTGAGGTCGCCGACCGGTTCGCGCTGGACGAGGTGATGTTCGTACCGACCGGAAAACCGTGGCAGAAATCGGGCGCGCCGGTGAGCGCCGCCGAGGACCGCTACCTGATGACGGTCATCGCCACGGCCTCCAATCCGCGGTTCCACGTCAGCCGGGTGGACGTCGACCGGCAGGGTCCCACGTACACCGTTGATACTCTTCGCGACCTTCGTGCGCATTTCGGGGCGGATGTTGATCTCTTCTTCATCACCGGGGCCGACGCGCTGGACAAGATCCTGTCGTGGAAGGACACGGCGGAGATGTTCGAACTGGCCCACTTCATCGGCGTCACCCGCCCCGGCTACGAACTCAGCGACGCGCACCTGCCGGACAAGTCCGTGAGCCTCGTGGAGGTGCCCGCGATGGCGATCTCGTCGACGGACTGCCGGGCCCGGGTGGCCGTGGGCAAGCCGGTCTGGTATCTCGTCCCCGACGGTGTGGTGCAGTACATCGCCAAACGCCGCCTTTACGAGTGGGAGTAAGTCGGGGTCGCGTGCGAGACTGGGATGTTGAGTCTGGCGAGCGTGTCGGATTGGTTAGGACAAAAGGAGCATCGTGACTGCATCTGAGCGCGCCGTGGAGATCGCCCTCGCCGGCGCACAGGCCGCGGCGGACAAGAAGGCCGAGAACATCTCGATCATCGACGTCAGCGACCACCTGGTGATCACCGATGCCTTCCTGATCGCGTCCGCCCCCAACGAGCGCCAGGTCCTCTCCATCGTCGACGCGATCGAGGAGGCCCTGCTCAACCTCCCCGACAAGGCCAAGCCGGTCCGGCGCGAGGGCGGCAACCCGTCCGGTCGCTGGGTCCTGCTCGACTTCATCGACGTCGTCGTGCACGTGCAGCACAACGAGGAGCGCGAGTTCTACGGCCTCGACAAGCTGTGGAAGGACTGCCCCATCATCGAGTTCCAGGACCGCGACCTGGCCGAGGAGGGCGACGACCGCGACCCGGCCGCGCAGCGCGACCTGACCGAGCAGCTCGTCGAGTCCGAGTAGTGGCCCGGCTGATCCTCTGGCGGCACGGCCAGACCGAGTGGAACTCGATCGGGCGCGTGCAGGGCCACGCCGACATCGACCTCGACGAGACCGGCCACGCCCAGGCCGCCACCGCCGCCGAGCTCCTCGCCGCCCTGGGGCCAGCCAAGATCGTCTCCAGTGACCTCAGCCGGACCGTCTCCACGGCCCGGCACCTCGCCGACCTCACCGGGCTGCCGATCGCCGTCGACCCCCGGCTCCGGGAGCGCTCGTTCGGCGACTGGGAGGGCCTGACCAACGCCGAGATCGCCGAACGGCACCCCGAGTCCTGGGAACTGTGGACCACCGGCCAGCCCCTGCACGGCCACCGGATCGAGAACTACGACGACGTCGCCGTCCGGATGGGCGCCGCGCTCACCGAGGCCGTCGCCGACTGCGACGGCCTCGTCGTCGCCGTCACCCACGGCGGGTCCGCGCGCCGCGCGCTCGCCACGCTCATCGGCGTGCCCGGGTTCGCCGAGGCGATCGGCGGCCTGTACAACTGCCGCTGGACGGAACTCCGCCAGCGCGGGGGCACGTGGAAACTGCACGCCCACAACGCCGGCGAACCCGTCGGCGCGAACCCGCCCGGCCAGGGCGCCCAGGAATCCGGGAACCGGACGCGCCCCGCGCACGTCTGAGGCCGTATGAGACGCGTCGGTGTGCTGGTCGGAGCCCTGCTGATCGTGGCGGGGTGTGCTTCGCCGTCCTCCCCTGGGGACTCCCCGTCGCCGACCCCCTCGCCGTCGCCGTCCCCCCGAGTCTCCGTCTCTCCTTCAGGAGGTCCCACCGTGAAGCCCTCCGGCGCGCCCACCAAGGGCGAGATGACCCTCACCGGGACCGTCACGGACGGCGCCGAACAGGGCTGCGTCCTGCTGCGGACCTCCGCCGGGGTGTACCTGCTGCTGGGCGGCGACCGGACCCTGATCCGGGAGGGGAACACCGTCACCGTGCGGGGGCGGGCCGATCCGGATCTGCTCACGACGTGCCAGCAGGGGATTCCGTTGCACGTGCTCGAGGTGCGCGCGGGCTGACGCGCGCGGCGGGGACGGGGCTAGGCCCAGCGGGGGCCGGGCTGCTGCCGCCGGGACCCCGTACCCGATGACAGGGTTTGTTCTTCGGGGTGGGTGACGGTGGCCTCGCTCCCGCTCCACCGCGCCTCGCCGGGCGCCCGGGGGGCTAGCCTGAGGTGATGTCCCGTCGACGCGTCGCGGTGGTCACCGACTCCACCGGCTGTTTGCCCCCGGCCCTGGTCAGCCGCCACAAGATCACCGTGGTCCCGCTCTACGTGCTGCTGTCCGGCACCGAGGGCCGCGAGGGCATCGACGTGACCTCGGCGGACGTGGCGGCGGCGCTCGGCGCGCGACGCTACACGGCCAGCACCTCGCGGCCGAACCCGGACGAGTTCGCGGTCGAGTACCGCCGACTGCTCGACGCGGGCGCCCCCGGCGTGGTGTCCGTGCACCTGTCCGCCAAACTCTCCGGCACCTACGAGTCCGCGCTGCTCGCCGCCCGCGAGTTCGGCGACCGGGTCCGGGTCGTCGACGCCGGCAGCACCGGCATGGGCCTCGGCTTCGCGACCCTGTCCGCCGCCCGGTCCGCCGCGACCGGCGCGACCCTCGCCGACGTCGTCGCCGCCACCACCGACACCGCCGCCGAGACCAGCACCTTCTTCTACGTCGACACCCTCGAGTTCCTCCGCCGCGGTGGCCGGATCGGGGCCGCGTCCGCGCTGCTCGGCACCGCCCTGGCCGTCAAGCCCATCCTGCACGTCGAGGGCGGCGAGGTCGTGGTCCAGGAACGGGTCCGCACCGCCTCCCGGGCCCTCGCCCGGCTGATCGACCTCGCCGTGTCCGTCACCGACGGGGCGGTCGACGTCGCCGTGCACCATCTGGCGGCACCCGACCGGGCGGCGGGGATCGCCGACCAGATGCGGGAGCGGCTGGGGGAGCGGCTGGGGGAGTTGTACACGACCGAGGTGGGGGCGGTGGTCGCGGCGCACGTGGGGCCGGGGTTGATCGGGGTGGTCGTCAGCCCCCGAAACCCCTGACCCCATTTTCTGGGTACTGGTCGGTTCGGCGCGTTTACGGATATCTGGTCGGGGCGGCGCTCGGTGTGGCCTGGTCGCGGACTATCGCCTGGGGTGGTCGGCGGGGCTGTGTGCCTGTGTGGGACCGGCCGCCGCTCGGTCGCTGGGCCGCTCGGCCGCGTAGGTCGGCTCGGGGTGCTGATGGTGCCGGCGGTGCTGACGGTCGGCCGCTGGGCCGCTAGGTCGGCTCTTGCGACAGTTGGTGCTGGGGTGCTTACGGCGTCGGCGGGTAGCCCGGGGATCTGGGGTGAGGTGAGCCGGGTGGATCCGTCCAGGTCGCGCCGGAGCACGTCGCGTCGGTCGCGGATGGGCCCGAGCTGGGTGGGGTTATCCACAGGGTGGGTGGTTATCCACAGGGGAACCGCCGGGGCGGTCGGCGGAACCTAGCTTTTCGTGCGTGCCTACCGAACCTCCCGTCTGGGCCGACACGGTCCGCGCCCGCCTGAACCGCCTCGCCGCCCCGGGCCCGGCGACCCTCCTGTCCGGATCGGACAGCGGGGAGCCCCCGCCCTCCGGCATCGAGCGGGTGCCTCCGGAAGACCCCGTCGCGCGCATGTCCCAGGACTTCGGGCGCGGACACCCGGGGCGGTATCCGCGCATGTCGTCCGGTGTCGAGCACGGGTTGCCCGGGCGGTACCCGACGGAGCCGTTGCTGACGGTCAGTGCGCGCCGGTCGCCCGAGGAGCCGGGCGGGCCGGTGGTGACCGTGCACGCCTCGGCGCTCGCCCGGTGGGCGCCGATGGACCCTGTGGTGGAGCAGGGCGGATGGGGCGCGGCCGGTGACGGGTGGTCCCGGGCGGAGGGTTCGCGGGGCGCGGATCCCCGGCGGGAGCGGATCGAGGGCGACGTGGTTGCGGACGGCGCCGGGTTCCGGGTTGCGGACGGTGCCGGGTCTCGGGTTGTGGATCGTGCCGGGTTCCAGGTTCCGGACGCTGCCGAGTCGCGGGATGCGGACCCTGGTGGGTCGTGGGTTCCGGACCCTGCCGGGTCTCGGGTTGCAGACGGCGCCGGGTTCCGGGTTGCGGACGATGCCGGGTCTCGGGTTGTGAATCGTGCCGGGTTCCGGGTTGCGGAGGATCCGGGCCGGTTCCGGCGTCCTTCGGGTTCCCGCGAGGTCGAAGGGCCGGACGACGCGCCGGACGACGGGTTCGACCCGCTGGCGGGTACCCCTCTCCTGGAGCGGTTGAGGATCGATCCGGGGCGCCGGGGGGTGCGCGCGCTCGCCGCCGTGGTGCTCCTCGTCGCGGTCGGGGCCGCCGCCGTGGCGTACTGGAACCGGCCCGAGCCCACCCCGGTCGCCCCGGTCCGGGCGGCGGGCAGTCCGTCCCCGACGGCCGGGGGCACCCTCGTCGTGGCCGTGACCGGGAAGGTGCGCAGGCCCGGCCTGGTCCGGGTGGCGGCGGGTTCCCGGGTCGCCGACGTCGTGGACGCGGCCGGCGGCGCGCTGCCCGACGTGGATCTCGGCGCGCTGAACCTGGCCCGCAAGGTCACCGACGGCGAACTGGTCGTGGTCGGCGGCCCGGCCCCCGTGGCGGCGGGCGTGCCGGGCGCACCGGCCGGCAAGGTCAACCTCAACACCGCCACGACCGCCGAGCTCGACGTCCTGCCCGGGGTGGGCCCGGTGACTGCCCAACGCATCATCGAGTACCGGACCGCGCACGGCCCCTTCGCCGACGTCTCCGGGCTCCGGCACGTGGACGGCATCGGCGACGCCCGGTTCGAGCAGCTCAAGGACCTGGTGACGGTGTGACCGCCCCGGTGGACGGCTTCCCGGTCGGGTCGGCTGGATCCGGAGGGCGGGCCGGGCGGCACGACCTGCGGCTGGGCGGCGCGGCGCTCGGTACCTGGCTGATGTCCTGGGCGGCACTGAGCCTGCCCTGGTGGGTCAGCGCGCTCGCCGCCGCCGGGGCCCTGGTCGCCTGCGCGGGGCTGTGCCGGAGCCGTGCGCGGGCCGCGACCGTGCTGACCGCCGTCCTGCTCGGCGTGGCCTGCGGCGGCCTGGCCACCGCCGGGCGCACGGTCACCCGGGACAGCCCGGCGGTGGAGAAGGTGATCCGGGGCCGGGTACCCGTACCGGTGGAACTCGTCGTGTCCGACGACCCCCGGCTGATGCGGAGCGGTCGGGGGTATGTGCTCGCCGCCGACCTGGTCCACATCGCGGGCTCCGCGGGTCGGGTCGTGGCCTCGGGAGGCCGCGCCGACGGTTCACCGGTACCCGTCGGTTCCTGGGGTGGAGTGTCGTCCTCCGGAGTGGACGGACCGCCGGTCGGCCTTGTCCTGGACTCCGCCGGTCCGGGCGACGGGTCTCCCGCAGTGTGGCGCCGCGCCGGACCGACGGTGGTCGACGGGTCCGGTGATGCGGGTGCGCTTGACCTGGCCGGCGGCGTCGGGGCGCGTGACCTGGACTGGGGCGTCGGCGTGCCTGTCCTTAACGGTGGCGCCGCCGTGCGTGACCTGGCCGGTAGCGCCGTGCATGGCCTGAACGATGGTGCCGGCGTGCGTGGGCTGGCCGAAGGCGCCGCCGTGCATGGCCTGAACAACGGAGGCGCCGCGCGTGAGCTG
>NZ_JBFAZP010000008.1:154721-641772 GCF_040681875.1 Longispora sp. NPDC051575
GAACGATGGTGTCGGCGTTAGTGGGCCGAACAGCGGCGGCGCTGCGCGTGGGCTGAACGATGGTGTCGGCGTTAGTGGGCCGAACAGCGGCGGCGCTGCGCGTGGGCTGAACGATGGTGTCGGCGTTAGTGGGCCGAACAGCGGCGGCGCCGTGCGTGGGCTGAACCGGGGTGTCGGTGTGCGTGGGCTGGCAGGGGGCGACGAGGTGACCCTCGACGTGCGGGTCACGGTGCTCGCGAACGGTGCCGGCTGGGCCGGGTTGCTGCCCGGCCAGCGGGTGCGGGCTGTGGCCAGGTTCGCGCCGCCCCGGGGCGGTGACCTGCGCGCGGCGACCCTCTCGGTGTCCGGGACGCCGGAGCTGGTGGGCACACCCCCGTGGTACCAGCGGGGCACCGGCGGCCTGCGCGCCGGCCTGCAGCGGGCCAGCCGGTCCGTCTCCGGGCCCGCCGGCGGCCTGCTCCCCGGTCTGGTCGTCTGGGACACCAGTCGGCTCGATCCGGGGCTCGCCGAGGACTTCAAGACCACCGGGATGACCCACTTAGTGGCTGTTTCCGGGGCGAACTGCGCGATCGTGATCGGCTGTGTGTTGTTCGTGGCCGGGTGGTGCCGGGCCGGTCCGAGGACGACCGCGGTGCTCGGCGCGCTGGCGCTGGTCGGCTTCGTCCTGCTCGCCCGGCCCTCGCCCAGCGTGCTGCGCGCCGCCGCGATGGGTACCGTCGGCCTGGTCGGTCTGGCCTCCGGACGGCCCCGGGCGGCGGTGCCGGCACTCGCCGCCGGGGTACTGGGCCTGGTCGTCCTCGACCCCGAGCTCGCCGGGGACATGGGCTTCGCCCTGTCGGTCACCGCCACCGCCGGGCTGCTGTTCCTCGCCCCGGCCTGGCGGGACGCGCTCCGGCGGCGCGGAGTCCCCCGAGGACTCGCCGAGGCGCTCGCGGTGCCCGCCGCCGCCCAGGTCGCCTGCGGGCCGCTGATCGCCGTGCTGTCCTCGTCGGTGAGCCTCGTCGCGGTCCCGGCGAACCTGTTCGCGGAACCCGCCGTCGCCCCGGCCACCATCCTGGGCGTCGCCGCGGCCCTGCTGTCCCCGCTCTGGCCGGACGGGGCCGGATTCCTGGCCTGGCTCGCCGGCTGGGCCGCCCGGTGGCTGGTCCTCGTCGCCCGGACCGGGGCCGACGTGCCGGCCGGCGCGCTGCCGTGGCCGGGCGGCGCCACCGGTGGCCTGCTGCTCGGCGGGCTGACGCTGGCGCTGCTGTGCGCCGGCCGGTACCGCCTGGTCCGCCGGGTCGTCGCCGTCGCCGTGCTCGGCATCGCCCTCGGGGCCGTACACGTCCGGCTGCTCGCCCCCGGCTGGCCGCCGCCCGGCTGGGTGTTCGTCGCGTGCGACGTCGGACAGGGCGACGCGCTCGTCCTGCGGGCTGGGGACGGCGAGGCGGTCCTCGTCGACGCCGGACCCGACCCGAACCGGGTCGACGCGTGCCTGCGCCGGCTCGGGGTGCACACCGTGTCCCTGCTGGTCGTCAGCCACTTCCACGCGGACCACGTCGACGGCCTGCCCGGCGCCCTCTCCGGGCGGCGGCTCGGCGCGGTCCTGGCCCCCGAGTTCGCCGAGCCCGGGGCCGGGGCGCAGGCGGTGCGTGACGCGGCCGGGCGCGCCGGGGCGGAGGTGAGCAGCCCGGCGGCCGGTGCGGAGTACCAGGTGGGGGACGTGCGCCTACGGGTACTGGGCCCCACCCGCCGGCTCGTCGGCACCCGCAGCGACCCCAACGAGAACTCCCTCGTCGTCCTCGCGACCGTCGGCGGCGTCCGGATCCTGCTCGCCGGGGACGCCGAGACGGAGGAGCAGCACGTGCTGGCCGGGCTCGACGTACGCGCGGACGTGCTCAAGGTGGCGCACCACGGCAGCGCGTACCAGGACTGGGCGTTCCTGGCGGCTGTCGGGCCCGCCGTGGCGGTGGTGTCCGTGGGGGCCGGCAACGGGTACGGGCATCCGAACCAGGGGCTGCTCGACAGGTTGGGCGGCGGCGGGGCGCAGGTGTCGCGGACCGACCGGGACGGGGATGTGGCGGTGTCGGCCGGGCGGGCGGGGTTGGCGGTGACCAGGCGCACCGGGAAGCCGCCGTGACCGGGCTGGCCGGGGAGGGGGAGGGCAGGGGCGGGGAAGTCGGCTATCGGCACGCCCGGTACTCGGCGGACCCGCGCCGTCCATGGGACGATGGCCGGGTGAGCACTGCGGCTAGCGGCACCCTCAGGCTGATCCTCGGCGACGAAGAGTTCCTGGCGTCCCGGGCGGTCTCCGCCACCGTGCGCGCCGCCCGGGAGGGCGAGCCGGACGCGGACATCCGGGAGTACGACGCCGGTGACCTCGCGCCGGGCGCGCTCGCCGAGGCGGTCAGCCCGTCCCTGTTCGGCGGCCGGCGGGTGCTGGTGCTCCGCAACGGCCAGGACGCCAAGAAGGACCTGATCGCGACCCTGCTCGCGTACGCGAAGAACCCCGACCCCGAGGTGTGTCTCGTGGTCACCCACCTGGGCGGGGCCAAGGGCAAGGCGCTCGCGGACGGGCTGAAGGCCGCCGGGGCGGAGATCGTGCCCGCCGCGAAGGTGACGAAGCCCCGGGAGCGGCTGGCGTTCGTGCGGGACGAGATCCGGCGGGCCGGCGGTTCGTGCCCGGAGGACGCGGCCGACGCGCTGCTGTCCGCCGTCGGCAACGACCTGCGGGAACTCGCCTCCGCGTGCTCGCAGCTCGTCGCGGACACCGGCGGCAAGATCACGCTCGATGTCGTGCACCGCTATTACCGGGGTCGGGCGGAGGTCAGCGGCTTCACGGTCGCCGACGCCGCCGTGGTCGGGGACGCGCCCGGCGCACTGGAGGCGCTACGGTGGGCGCTCGCTGTCGGGGTCGACCCGGTGCCGATCGCCGACGCGCTCGCCGACGGGGTGCGGTCCGTGGCCCGGGTCGCGGGTGCCACCGGCAGCGGTTTCCAGCTGGCCAGTTCGCTGGGGATGCCGCCGTGGAAGGTCGAGCGCGCCCAGCGCCAGGCCCGGGGCTGGACCCCGGAGGGCCTGGTCGTGGCGATGCGCGCCGCCGCCCGGGTCAACTCGGACGTGAAGGGCGGGGCCGACGACCGGGTGTACGCGCTGGAGAGAGCCGTCCTCGCCGTCGCGCAGGCCCGCCGGGGCGGTGGCCGGTGACCCCACAGCCCCACCGTCCGCTGTACGCGCGGGTCCTCCGGCTCCGGCACGTCCACCCGGGCGGGTTGATGTGCTTCCTGCTCCTGGAGGGCTCGGTCCTGCTGGCCGTCCTGCTGTCCATGGCCGAACTGGTCAGCTGGTGGTCCGTCCTCGTCCTGCCGTTCGTCGTCGCGGTCATGGTCAAGGTCAACGACGTGGTGGCCGGCGCGAACCGGGGCCCGCAGCCGCCCGCCGCGGTCGGACTCGCCCGGGTCGACGGCGACCCGCAGCTCCAGGAGGCGCAGACCGTCCCGGGGCTGTCCGGTTCGGGGGAGGTGCCCGCCCAGTGGCGCGGCGACCGCTCGATCCCCCGCCGGGGTGGCCCGACGGAACGGCCCAGCGAACCGGACGTGCGCCCCGGCGACCAGGGGAGGGTGCGCCCCGCGCGTCCCCGCGAGCCGGAGAACGTCCGGGCGGCCCGTCGCTCCGACGCCCGCCGCTTCGACTGACCGCCCACCCGCGGTACACCCACGCGGGCCAACCCGGGCCCCGGCCTTCACGACCCGGCCCAGAAATCTCCGTAACCCTCGAATTACAAAGGTTTCGCACCGAGGGTCGTGAGGATCTCGCGCAACGTCACGATCTCCTTCTGCTGGCCGGCCTTCATCGCGGTGGCCAGCCGGGTGACCTCAGAGTTGTCGGTGGCCTTCAGGACCCCGTCGACCATGTGGATGCCGCCGAGGTGGTGCCGCAGCATCAGCTGGCACGCCAGGATGTCGAAGGCGGACCCGGTGGCGGCGCGGAGTTCGGCGAGTTCGGCGGGGGTGGCCATGCCGGGCATCAGGCCGTTGACGAGCAGGCCGGAGCCGTCGGGCATCCAGGCCATCCGGCGCTGGTCCCCGGTGGGCAGCAGGTCCCACTCGACGAGCCAGGCGCTCATGGTGCCGATCTGGGCTTCCTGGGTGAGCGCGACGTCGTAGCCGAGGTTCTTCAGGTCGGGGGTCTGCGCGCGGTCGTAGGCGAGCATCGCGATCTCGACGGCCTGGGCGTGGTGGCTGGACATGTCGCGGGCGAAGCCGGCCTCGGCGGAGTCGTCGCCGGGTTTGCCGGGCCACAGCTGGGCGAGCGCGAAGCCGGTGGCCAGCGCGAGGACGGCCGCCAGGACGACGAGCGGCCAGCGGCGGGCCTGCGGGGGCGGCGCGGTCACGTCACTCATGTATCCACCTTAGGTTCCTGGTCGAAGGCCACCGCGGCCGAGTCGGGCGGCGGGGACGAAGAGCGACATTCCGGGGGTACGGGCGGCACCCGGTCACGAACCCGTGCGCCCCGCCCGAACAGCAGAAGCCCGAGCGGCACAGGCCCGAGCGGCACAGGCCCGAGCGGCACAGGCCCGAGCGGCGAGGCCCGAGCGGCACCCGAGCCCCAACGGCACCCCGCCCGACACAAGATCCGGCCGCCGCCCCTGATCGGAAGGAACGGCGGCCGGCAGTACCGGGAACTACCTACGGCGTGGTGGAGGCCGGCGGCGTGGCCGACGGGGCCGCGCTCGGCACCGGCTCCGGAGCCTGCCCGCCCTGCGGCGTGGTCCCGGTCGCCGTGACCCCGCCGGAGCACACGGCCCCGGGCTCGACGGACGCGTTCTTCCGCAGCACCTTGATGAACTCGCCGACCCGCTCGTCGCTGGCGGAGTTCACCTTGAGCTGCCAGCCCCAGGCCTGCAGCGAGATCGGGCTGCCCTGGTTCGGGAAGGGGCTGAGGAAGGTGTACTCGTTCCCCTCGACCTTCTCTTCCAGCTTCTTGACGTCGTCCTTCGACACGACGGCCGGGTCGTAGGTGACCCAGACGGCGCCGTGCTCGAGGCTGTGGGTGGCGTGCTCGCTGGCGATCTGCTGGGCGTAGATGTCGCCCATGCAGTTCTGCCACGCGCCGTTGTGGTTGCCGCCGACGGAGGGGGTGGCGAAGTACTTGACGGTGCCCTGGACGTGGTTGCCGTTGCCGGCCGCCAGTTCCTTCTCGTTGGTCTTCTTCCAGTCGACGATCCCGTCGATGGCGACCGCCTTCTCCTCCCAGGTCTTGGAGCCCTGGATGGCCTGCACGGTGCCGTACCCGATGATGCCGACGACGATGAGGCCCACGATGGTGAACATCGCGATGCTGCCCCAGTTCTTCTGCTGGTTGACCTTCACCGGGGCGAAAGACTTGCCCTTCGCGCCCTTCGTCCCCTTACCGGCTGCTTTGACCGGTGGGCGCTGGGCGCCCTTCTTGGGGGCTCCGGCCGACCGCTTGGGCGCCGCCGCCGACTTGGGTGTGCTGGCCGCGGGGGACTTGGCCGGCTCGCCCGTGCTCTTGGCGGGTAACTTGTCGCCGGGCTTGCGCGGCTCGCCGGACGGGGTGGTGATGCTCATCGAGTTCCTCGTCAGGGTGTCGAAGGGGTGGTCGTCGGCTTTCCCAGCAGGTGGTACCGCCGGACAGGTCGCCGTCGAAGGTCGAAGCTTACCCCCCGTATCATGTTCGGGTGACTCCCGCAAAGCTAGCCGAAGCTGTCCTGACCGCCGCCCACGCCGTTTTCGCCGCCCGTGGGCTCGACGTGTCGTTGCTGCCGACGACGGCCACGGTGGAGCGACCGAGGAGTCCTGAGCACGGGGATTACGCCTCGAATCTGGCGATGCAGGTGGCGAAGAAGGCCGGGGTGAACCCGCGCGACCTGGCGACCGACCTTGTTAACGAATTGGTAAAGGTCGACGGCGTCGCGGGTGCGGAGATCGCCGGCCCGGGGTTCATCAACATCCGGGTGGACGCGGCGGCGGTGGGCGAGCTGGCCCGGACGATCGTGACGGCCGGCGCGGACTACGGCACGAGTACGACGCTGCGGGGCCAGAACATCAACCTGGAGTTCGTCTCGGCGAACCCGACGGGCCCGGTGCACATCGGCGCGGTCCGGTGGGCGGCCGTGGGCGACGCGCTGTCGAGGCTGCTGCGGGCCGCCGGCGCGGATGTGACGAACGAGTACTACTTCAACGACGCCGGTTCCCAGATCGACCGGTTCGCCCGGTCCCTGCTGGCCGCCGCGAACGGCACGGACATTCCGGAGGACGGGTACGTCGGGGAGTACATCACCGACATCGCGGACACGATCCGGGCGCAGCACCCCGACGCGAACGACGTGGAGACGTTCCGCACCCACGGCGTCGAGTTGATGTTCACCGAGATCAAGCAGTCCCTGGCGGACTTCGGAGTGCACTTCGACGTGTACTTCAACGAGAAGGACCTCCACGACAAGGGCGAACTGGACGCGGCGCTCAAGCGGCTCTCCGACCAGGGCAACACGTTCGAACGGGACGGCGCGGTCTGGGTCCGCACGAGCCACTACGGCGACGACAAGGACCGGGTGATCCGCAAGTCCGACGGCGACTGGACGTACTTCGCCGCCGACTGCGCCTACTACCTCGACAAGCGCGAGCGGGGCTTCACCAAGGTCGTGATCATGCTCGGCGCCGACCACCACGGGTACGTGGGCCGGCTCCGCGCCATGGTGTCCTGCTTCGGCGACAACCCGGACGAGACCCTCGAGGTCATGATCGGCCAGATGGTGAACCTGGTCCGGGACGGCCAGCCGGTCCGGATGTCCAAGCGGGCGGGCACGATCGTGCTGCTCGCGGACCTGGTGGAGGCGCTGGGCGTGGACGCGTCGCGCTACGCCCTGGCCCGGTACTCCAGCGACTCGAACATCGACCTGGACATCGACCTGTGGACGAGCGCGAGCCGGGAGAACCCGGTGTACCGGGTGCAGTACGTCGCCGCCCGGACCGCCAGTGTGGCCCGCAACGCCGCCGAGCTGGGCCTCGCGCGGGGCGAGCTGGACCCGGCGCTGCTGACCCACGAGAAGGAGCACGAGCTGCTCAAGGCGCTCGGCGACTACCCGGAGACGGTCGCCCGGGCCGCCGCGCACCGTTCCCCGCACCTGCTCTCGCACTACCTGGAGGAGCTGGCGGGCACGTACCACCGGTTCTACGACCTGTGCCGGGTGCTGCCGATGGGCGACGAGCCGGCCACGGACACGAACCGGGCCAGGCTCTGGCTGAACGACGCCACCCGTACCGTCATCGCCAACGGCCTCGGCCTGCTGGGCGTGACCGCACCCGAGCGGATGTAGTCGCATGAGTTCCCACGAGGCCGGCGCCCTGCACGCCGAGGCGGGCCACCACGGCCCCGAGTGGCTGCGCCCCCCGTCCGACGTCAACGCCCTGATGCCGAAGCTGTGGTCGTCGACGGTGTTCCGCACCGACGAGGGCTCGCTGAGCTTCGGCGGCGTGGACGTCCGCAAGCTGGCGGCCGAGCACGGCACTCCGGCGTACCTGTTCGACGAGGACGACTTCCGGGCCCGCTGCCGCGCGTTCAAGGAGGCTTTCACCGGCGCGGAGGTCTACTACGCCGGCAAGGCGTTCTGCTCCAAGGCCGTGATCCGGATCGTCGCCGAGGAGGGCCTGTCCCTGGACACCTGCTCGGGCGGCGAGCTGGCCGTGGCCCTGGCCGCCGGCATGCCCCCGGAGCGGATCGCGCTGCACGGCAACAACAAGTCGGTCGCCGAGCTGACCCGGGCCGTCGAGGCGGGGGTGGGCCGGATCGTGGTCGACTCGTTCGCCGAGATCGACCGGCTCAAGGCCATCGCGCGCAGCCACGGGGTCCGGCCCCGGGTCATGGTGCGCGTGACGGTGGGTGTCGAGGCGCACACGCACGAGTACATCTCGACGGCGCACGAGGACCAGAAGTTCGGCTTCTCGCTGTCCGGCGGCGCCGCCCGGCAGGCCGTGGACCAGATCCTCGCCGACGACGTCCTCGAACTGCGCGGGCTGCACTCGCACATCGGCTCGCAGATCTTCGACACGTCCGGCTTCGAGGTCTCCGCCCGCCGGCTGCTGGGCTTCCAGAGCGAGATCTTCGAGGGGTACGGGCGGGAGCTGCCCGAACTCGACCTCGGCGGCGGCTACGGCATCGCGTACACCTCCCAGGACGACCCGCTGCCCCCGGCCGACCTGGCCCGCAACCTCCGCAAGATCGTGGACCACGAGTGCGCCGGCTACGGCCTGACGGTCCCGCACCTGTCCGTCGAGCCGGGCCGCGCCCTGATCGGCTCCTCGATGTGCACCCTCTACGAGGTCGGCACGACGAAGGACGTGGACGGCATCCGCACGTACGTGTCGGTCGACGGCGGGATGAGCGACAACATCCGCCCGGCCCTGTACGACGCCGCCTACAGCGCCACCCTGGCGTCGCGTGCGTCACAGTCCCCGCCGATGCTCGCCCGAGTGGTGGGAAAGCACTGCGAGTCGGGGGACATCGTGGTGAAGGATGAATTCCTGCCCGGTGACATCGGTCCCGGAGATCTTCTCGCCGTACCCGGCACCGGGGCATACTGCCGGAGCATGGCGAGCAACTACAACCACGCGGTCCGCCCGCCCGTGGTCGCCGTACGTGACGGGGCCTCCCGCGTGATCGTGCGCCGGGAGACCGAGGATGACCTACTGCGGTTGGACGTGGGATGAGCGAGCGTACCGAGAACAGTGTCCGGGCGGGCAAACCGCTGCGGATCGCCCTGCTGGGCTGCGGCGTCGTGGGCGCCGAGGTCGTCCGGCTGCTGCACGAGCAGGCTGACGACCTGACGGCCCGGATCGGGGCGCCCCTGGAGATCGTCGGCATCGCCGTGCGCCGCCCGTCCCGGGACCGGGGCGGCCTGCCGGTCCCCGACCACATCTACACCACGGACCCGCTGGGCCTGGTCAAGCGCGACGACGTGGACATCGTCATCGAGGTCGTCGGCGGCATCGAGCCCGCCCGGACCTGGCTGGTCGAGGCGCTGCGCTCCGGCAAGAGCGTCGTGACCGCCAACAAGGCGCTGCTGGCCGAGGACGGCGCGACCCTGCACGCCGCGGCGGCCGACGGCGGCGCCGACCTGTACTACGAGGCCGCCGTCGCCGGGGCCATCCCGCTGCTCCGCCCGCTGCGGGAGTCCCTGCACGGGGACCGGATCACCCGGGTCACCGGCATCGTGAACGGCACGACCAACTTCATTCTGTCCAAGATGTGTACCACCGGCGCCGGGTTCGGTGAGGCGCTCGACGAGGCGACCGCGCTCGGCTACGCGGAGGCCGACCCGACCGCCGACGTCGAGGGCTTCGACGCCGCCGCGAAGGCCGCGATCCTGGCCAGCCTCGCGTTCCACACCCGGGTGACCGCCGCCGACGTGTACCGCGAGGGCATCACCGAGGTGACCGCCGCCGACGTGGCCAGCGCCGCCGCGATGGGCTGCGTCGTGAAGCTGCTCTGCATCGCCGACCGCACCGCCGACGGCGGCGTGACCGCCCGGGTGCACCCGGCGATGATCCCGACCAGCCACCCGCTCGCGAGCGTCGGCGACGCGTTCAACGCCGTGTTCGTCGAGGCGGAGGCCGCCGGCCAGCTGATGTTCTACGGCCGGGGGGCCGGTGGCGCGCCCACGGCGTCCGCGGTGCTCGGCGACGTGGTGGCCGTCGCGCGCAACCGGATCTCGGGGACTGTGGCGCGCGGCGAATCCAGCTACGCTGACCTGCGGGTACAGCCGATGGGTGAGGTTGTCACCCGGTACCACATCAGTCTCGACGTGGCCGACAAGGCCGGCGTCCTGGCGGCCGTCGCGGGGGTGTTCGCCCAGCACTCGGTGAGCATCTCGACGGTCAAGCAGTCCGGACGCGGCAACGACGCCGTGCTCGTGGTCGTGACGCACGCGGCGACCGACGCGGCCCTGGCCGCGACCGTGGCGGAACTGCGCGGCATGGACATGGTCCGCGAGGTCGCCAGCGTGATGCGGGTGGAGAGCTGACACGAACCGGGGCGCGTGGCGCACCGGGCCCGCACGGCGTCCCCCGCCGTGCGGGCGGAAACTGAGGAGTACGGCATGGCCGCTTGGCGTGGACTGATCGAAGAATTCCGGGACCGGCTGCCGGTCACCGCCACGACGCCGGTGATCACGCTGCACGAGGGTGGCACGCCGCTGGTGGCCGCCCCGGGCCTGTCCGAGCGGACGGGCTGCGAGGTGTTCCTCAAGGTCGAGGGGGCCAACCCGACCGGTTCCTTCAAGGACCGGGGCATGACGATGGCCGTGTCCAAGGCCGTCGAGTCCGGGGCGAAGGCGATCATCTGCGCCTCGACGGGCAACACCTCGGCGTCCGCCGCCGCCTATGCCGCCCGGGCCGGCATCACGTGCGCCGTCCTCGTGCCCCAGGGCAAGATCGCGCTCGGCAAGCTGGCCCAGGCCCTCGTGCACGGCGCGCGCCTGCTCCAGGTCGACGGCAACTTCGACGACTGCCTCGCGCTGGCCTCGAAGCTGTCCCAGGACTACCCGGTCGCCCTGGTCAACTCGGTGAACCCGGACCGCCTCCAGGGCCAGAAGACCGCCGCGTTCGAGGTGGTGGACGCGCTCGGCGACGCCCCGGACTTCCACTGCCTCCCGGTCGGCAACGCGGGCAACATCAGTGCGTACTGGATGGGCTACTGCGAGGACTTCGACGCCGGCAACAGCACCCGGAAGCCGAAGATGATCGGCGTCCAGGCGGCCGGCGCGGACCCGATCGTGCGCGGCGAGGTCGTGCTGCACCCGTCGACCATCGCGACCGCGATCCGGATCGGCAACCCGGCCTCGTGGACGAAGGCGCTCGACGCCCGCGACGCCTCCGGGGGCCTGATCCGTTCGGTGACGGACCGCGACATCCTGGCGGCGTACAAGCTGCTGGCCCGCACCGAGGGCGTGTTCGTGGAACTGGGCAGCGCGGCGAGCGTCGCGGGCCTGCTGGCCAGCGCGGCCGAGGGCCTGTTCCCGCGCGGCTCGCGGATCGTCTGCACGGTGACCGGCCACGGCCTGAAGGACCCCGACTGGGCGGTCGCCTCGGCCCCGGCCCCGATCACCATCCCGGTGGACGCGCCGCGCGCCGCCCACGAGCTCGGCCTGGCGTAACACGTTTCCGGGAGGTCCCCACAGACCTCCCGGAAACCCTTCCCTCTGATTACGAGCCCCGCGCCCCACCCGCGCTCCGCGCGTTGCCCACCGGCTCCGTGCCCTGTCCGCGCTCCGCGCGTTGCCCACCGGCTCCGTGTCTTGTCCGCGCTCCGCGCGTTGCCCACCGGCTCCGTGTCTTGTCCGCGCTCCGCGCGTTGCCCACCGGCTCCGTGTCTTGTCCGCGCTCCCCGCGTTGCCTGTCGCCTCCGGGCCCCGTCCGCGTCCCCCGCGTCCCCCACCAGCCCACCACTCCGCACCACCGCGACCCCGCGCCCCGAAGTACCCCCCACCACTCCCCGGGATCCACCACATCCCCACACGTACCCCCATACGCTAGGGTCGTAACGTGTCCGCCCCCCTCAAGCTCCTTACCAGCAACGCCGACTTCCGGAGAATGCTCGGCGCCGAACTCATCATGTTCGGCGGCGACTGGTTCGTGATGGTCCCGCTGCTGGTCCTGCTGCAGCAGCTCACGGGCTCGGGGGTCTGGGGCGGCCTGATGCTCGCCGTGGACACGGGCTGCATGGCGCTGCTGTTGCCGTACACGGGCACGCTCGCCGACCGGCTCGACCGCAAGAAGATCGTGCTGTGGGCCAACGCGGTCAGCATCCTGGCGGTGCTCCTCCTGCTCCTGGTGCGCACCCCGGGTCTGGCCTGGCTGGCGCTGGTCGCGATGGGCTCGATGGCCGTGGCGAAGGCGTTCTACTCCCCGGCGGCCCAGGCCGCGCTGCCGAACCTGCTCGACGAGAAGGACCTGCCGGCCGCGAGCGTGCTCACCGGCAGCGCCTGGGGCACGATGGCCGTGCTCGGCGCCTCCCTGGGCGGGATGTCCAGCGCCGCCTTCGGGCCGTACTGGTCCTTCGTCGGCGGCGCGCTGTGCCTGGTGGTCGCGATCGTCCTGCAACTGCGGGTGCGCCGGCCGTTCCAGGCGGCCAGGACGACCGTCGCGGTCTCGGCGTGGGCGGCGCTGCGCGAGTCCATGGGGTACCTGCGGGTCCGCCCCCGGGTCCGCGCCCTGATCACCGTCAAGTGCGCGGTGGGCGTGGGCAACGGCGTGCTCGCCGTGTTCCCGATCCTCGCGGCCACCGTGTTCCACGTCGGACCGCTCGGCCTCGGCGCGCTGTTCGCCGCGCGGGGCCTGGGCGCCCTGTTCGGGCCGGTGCTACTGCGCGGCGTGGTACTGCGCCGGCAGAGCTGGCTGCTGCCCGGCCTGGCGGTGTCGATGGCGACCTACGGCGTCGCGTACCTGATGGTGGGTCTGACGCCCTGGTTCTGGCTGGCCCTGATCCTGGTGGCCGTCGCGCACATGGCCGGCGGCGGGAACTGGGCGATGTCCAGCCTGGCCCTGCAACGCGAGGTGCCCGACGAACTGCGCGGCCGGGTGTTCAGCGCCGACGTCATGATCGCGTTCCTGGCGGTGTCCCTGAGCCAGGGCACGGCGGGCGTGCTGTCCGACCACGTGCCCGCGCGGGTGATCGTGGCCGTCGGCGGCGCGCTGACCCTGACCTACGCGATCTGCTGGTACGTCGCGACGGCGAAGCTCCGCCGGGCCCAACCCGTCCCGGCCTGACCGCCCCGAGCCCGCCCGCCGATCGCGGCCGCTCGGACCGGTCACCGCCCTGTCGCCGATCTCCGGTCCTGATCGGTCGCCCGCCCCGGGCCCCGACTAGTCGCCCAGCCCGATCGTCATCCCTGGGCTCCGACCGGTCATCGCCCCCGGCCCGTGCCGGCCGACGCCTCTCCACCGGCCCGGCGGCTGCCCGTCGACCCGGAACCCTCCGACCGGCCGCCCGACTCACCGGGCGCCCGAACCGCCCCTACTGCGGCGGATAAGGCTGCTGGTAGGGCTGCCCGGGCTGCTGCGGCTGCTGATACGGCGGCCCGGACTGCGGAGCCGTCCCGGCCTGGAACCCCGGCCCGCCCTGCTGCTGAACCCCGGGTTCGTAGCCACCGGGGGCGGCGGGCCCCCAGCCACCCTGCGGGCTCCACCCCTGCTCCTGCTGCGGCGCCCAGCCACCCTGCCCGGGAACCTGGCCGGGGACCTGCTGGGCCTGCGGGTTCCAGCCGCCGCCGTGGTCCGGCGGCTGCGGGCTCCACCCGCCGGGTCCCTGCTGCGAGGGCCCCCACCCGTCGGGCTTCGGCGCGCCCGGCTTGCCGGGGAACAACGCCGCGGCCAGCAACAACACGATCCCGATCAGGTGCAGCAGCCCGCCGAGCCCGGAGACCGCCATGTAGCCGCCCTCCGAGGAGTAGGTGACCTGGTAGCCGAACGCGTAGACCAGACTCCCGAGGAGCAGCACCACGCACGCGACCAGCGCCAGGACCGACGCCCGGCCGTTGCGCCTGAGGGTGACGCCGGCGAAGATGAGCCCGGCAATCAGCACCAACGCGGTCAGGGCCGAGAACACCCAGCCCACAATCTGGATACCGTGCATATGTATCGGAGCCCTTCTACGCCGGTGGTCCGGATGGCGGACATACTGCCACACCCGTGCGACTTTTCCGGGTGCCCTTTGTAGGCTGCCCGGATGGTCACCATCCACGCGCCCGCCACCAGCGCGAACCTCGGTCCGGGCTTCGACGCGTTGGGCCTCGCCCTCGACCTGTACGACGACGTGACCGCCACCCTCACGGACACACCCGGCGTCACGGTCGAGGTCACCGGCGAGGGCGCGGACCAGGTACCCACCGACGAGTCGCACCTGATCGTCCGCGCCATGTACGCCACCTTCGACGACCTTGGCCACCCCCGCCCCGCCGGCCTGGCCCTGACCTGCGTGAACCGGATCCCGCACGCCCGCGGCCTGGGCTCCAGTTCGGCCGCGATCGTCGCCGGGGTGCTCGCGGCCCGCGCGCTGGCGGGCGCGCCCGACGACCGGGTGGAGGCGCTGCGGCTCGCCGACCAGTTGGAGGGGCATCCCGACAACGTCGCGCCGTGCCTGCTGGGCGGGTTCACGATCGCCTGGACGGGGGCCGAGGGTGCACGCGCGGTGTCCGTGGCGCCGCATCCGGCTATACAACCGGTGATCTTCGTGCCGCAGGACCGCGGTCTGACGAAGGAGGCGCGCGCCGCGTTGCCGCAGACCGTGCCGCACGTCGACGCGTCGTTCAACGCCGGCCGCTCGGCGCTGCTCGTGCACGCGCTGACCCGCGCGCCGGAACTGCTGTTCGCGGCGACCGAGGACCGGCTGCACCAGGGCTACCGGGCGGCCGGCGCCCCGGCCACGGCCGAACTGGTGGCTGACCTGCGGTCGAGGGGAGTGCCGGCGGTGGTGAGCGGGGCCGGACCGAGCGTGCTAGCGTTTGTCCCCGACAACGGTGTTATACCGGATATAACCGGTCATAACTTCGCTTCCTGGCCCCTTCGAGTTGACACGACCGGGGCTCGGATATCTCATTAGCGACACGCGGGGGGTGACCCTGTTGCCGCAGCTAGGCAACGTTGACTACGCTTAAGCGAGAACAGTCGCCCGAAGCGCGCGATCAGGCGGGGCTTGTGCCCCGTTCTTCCGTGGATAAAGTCATCTCGATGCACATCGCTATGACACCCCCACACACCCCGAACGGATCGCGGGTCCGACGGCAAGCGCCGCCAGTCACCATTCGGCCGCGTCTTCTGGCTGTTCTAGACCCGCGAGCATCTTGACGCGGGGTTTCACGGGCCGTTCGGTGTCACCGTCAGATCTTCGTGGCGAACACCCGGGCCAATCGATGGAAGGAAACCATTGAGCGACATCACCGACCAGAAGTCGGATGTCACCGACACCGCAGCGCCGGCCGACAAGCCGGAGACCGCTGGCACCTCTCGGCGTCGGCGTACGGGCACCGGCCTGCAGGCCATGCTCCTGCCGGAGCTGCAGACCATGGCCTCGTCGCTCGGCATTTCGGGGACGGCGCGCATGCGTAAGGGCGAGTTGATCGCAGCCATTCAGACCAACCAGGGTGTGCCGGTCACGGGCGCCGCTGGAACGACCAGCGAGGCGCCCGCGACGACGCGGCGCAGCGCCCCGGAGAAGCCGGCCGCTGCCGCTGCTGAGCAGCCCAGCCTGCCCGGCACCGAACAGGGGGACGACTCCCGCTCCGAGCCGCGCGCCCGCCGGGCCACCCGCCCGGCCGGCCCGCCGCAGCCCCGTGGCGGCCGTGCCGCCGCCGAGGCCCCCGCGGACGAGCCCGCCGGCCAGACCGAGGCGCCCGCGCGCACCGAGCGCGCCGACGCCGAGCGGCCCGCCGCCGAGCGCACCGGCGCGGAGCGGACCAACGCCGAGCCCGCCACCCGGAGCACCCGCACCGACGAGGCCCGCAACGAGCGCCGTCCGGCGCGCGGGGAGCGTGCCCAGGACTCGCAGGGCCGCAACGAGCGGACCACGGAGCGCGGCGAGCGCACGGAACGCACCGAGCGGACCGAGGAGCAGGGCAACCGCGAGCGCGGCGAGCGCCGCGAGCGTGGCGCCGGCCGGGCCGACGAGGCCGACCGGGGCCAGCGGAACAACCAGCGCTCCGAGCGTCCGGCCCGCGACGCGGACCAGGCCAACAACCGTGGCCAGGCCCGCAACGAGGACCGGGGTCCGGACCGCGACGACGACGGGGACGACGACGGCGACCGTCGGGGTCGGCGCAGCCGGTTCCGCGACCGCCGGGGCCGTCGCAACGACCGTGGCGAGGCCGGCGGCAACGAGCGCGAGCCGCAGCAGCAGTTCAACGACGACGACGTCCTGGTCCCGGTGGCCGGCATCGTCGACGTGCTCGACAGCTACGCGTTCATCCGCACCACCGGCTACCTGTCCGGCCCGAACGACGTCTACGTCTCGATGTCGCAGGTCCGCAAGTACGGGCTGCGGCGCGGCGACGCGGTCACCGGTGCCGTCCGGCAGGCGAAGGACGGCGAGCAGCGGCGGGACAAGTACAACCCGCTGGCCCGGCTCGACACGGTCAACGGCATGGAGCCGGACGCGGCGCGCAACCGCCCCGAGTTCTACAAGCTGACCCCGCTGTACCCGCAGGAGCGTCTGCGGCTCGAGACCGACCAGAACGTGCTCACCACCCGGGTCATCGACCTGGTGATGCCGATCGGCAAGGGCCAGCGCGCCCTGATCGTGTCGCCGCCCAAGGCCGGTAAGACGCTGGTGATGCAGGCCGTGGCCAACGCGATCACCACGAACAACCCGGAATGCCACCTCATGGTCGTCCTCGTGGACGAGCGGCCCGAAGAGGTCACCGACATGCAGCGTTCGGTGAAGGGTGAGGTCATCGCCTCCACCTTCGACCGGCCGCCGTCGGACCACACCACGGTCGCGGAGCTCGCGATCGAGCGGGCCAAGCGGCTCGTGGAGCTCGGGCACGACGTCGTCGTCCTGCTGGACTCGATCACCCGCCTCGGCCGCGCGTACAACAACGCGTCGCCGGCCAGCGGTCGGATCCTGTCCGGCGGTATCGACTCGACCGCGCTGTACCCGCCGAAGCGGTTCCTCGGCGCGGCCCGCAACGTCGAGAACGGCGGCTCGCTGACCATCCTCGCCACGGCGCTCGTGGAGACCGGCTCGACTGGTGACACGGTCATCTTCGAGGAGTTCAAGGGCACCGGCAACGCCGAGCTCAAGCTCGACCGCAAGCTCGCCGACAAGCGGGTCTTCCCGGCCGTCGACGTGATCGCGTCGAGCACCCGGCGCGAGGAGATCCTCATGTCGGGCGAGGAGATGGCGATCGTCCACAAGCTCCGCAAGGTGCTGCACGGGCTCGACCAGCAGCAGGCTCTGGAGCTGCTGCTGGACCGGCTCAAGAAGACGAGCACGAACGTCGAGTTCCTGATGCAGATCGCGAAGTCGACGCCCGGGGAGTAGTCCCCGACCCGACTGTGGCCCGCCGGTTCTCCGGCGGGCCACAGTCGTTCCCGGACCAGATCAGACCCACCAGATGGGTACGCCGGGGCCACAGCCCGTCAGGCGCTTTCTGTGTCTATGGGGCGGGCGTTGGCCCAGTCAGCCACCCTCTTGTGGCGATCAATCCTGAACTGGGCGATTCGAACCCCGGAAGCACTGCGGGGAGGGTCCATCGGGGTGACCCGGGTGAGCAGTGCTGGCAGAACGAGTGCTACTCGATGGGCCCATCCAGGCATCCATGCGGCCAATTCGTCTAGTGTGACGTCGCGCTTCACGGAATTGGCCCGAAATGTACACAGGACCACGTTGCCCATTGTGTAGCCCAACTCCGGGCAGATCCGGTCGACCGAAGCCTGGGCCTGGTCGACACCGTTCCCGAGGGTCAGCGTCATGGCGGTATCCGTGTAGAAACACCGACCGTGCTGGGCGGTCCAGAGACCTGCCAAATATCCGCGTGGCAGGTCATGCGGGACCCCCAAGGTCCTGCACCGGGTAACGAGCCGACGCCCGCGATCGGAGAAGTAGGCGTAGGGCTTGGCGAGTGCCGCCCGCATCTGAGCTGCCCGACATCCGTGGCAGGACGACAACCGCCTGCCGTCGGCACGACTTCTGACGAGTGCGAATTCCGTTGCGGGGGCGGCGACGCCGCACACCCGACAACGAAAGAGCCCTTCGCCCAACGCCTCTGGCGGCCGGCCTCGGGGATTGTTGGACCTCAGGCCAAGCCGTCGGAGGTGGTCGGCGACGGTGCGATGGTGGCATCCGACGGCCTCGGCGATCTCTCGATTGCCGAGGCCGGCCGCGTGAGCCTGTTGGATTGCCTGCTTGAAGCGGGAGTGTTGAGGCACCCCTCAAAAGTTACCTTCCGCAACTTGGAGGACGGTGAGGCCGAGACTCCTCCAAGTGCGGACAACCTGGGCTCGATCGTCGAAAACACAGGTCACCGTGTACCTGTCCCGGATCTCGCGGTTGAAGATCTCCTTCTTCACGATGGAGTCCTTCCGCTGGTCCCCGGCCGGCCGCATGAACAGCCCCAAGTACGGCAGCCCGACGTACTTGTCCAGCCACGCCTCCGTCTCCGCCCGGCACGCCTCGTCGCGCCCGGAGCAGTAGACGACCTGGTGGCCGGCGGCGTACATGGCCCGCACGGCGCTGATCACGGGCCGGTTGGGCTGGTCGATGCCGACCCGGGCCCAGTCGTACGGGCTGCGGTCGCCCATCAGCGCCACCGTCCCGTCGATGTCGACGAGGATGACGTCGGCCCCGCCGACCGGCGCGGTGTAGGGCCGCTCCGGGTCCGCCGGGGCCGTGGCCAGCTCCGGCAGGGGCAACGGCAGCTTCTTGCCGGCGAGGTAGCGCTCGTACATGCTCCGGATCACGTACTCGCCGACCTGTTCGGACCTGTCCCGCCCCGCGTCGCGCCGCACGCACTCGGCGACGTCCACATCGGTGAAGTCGCGGACCACGAACCCGGCCCCGCAGGAGGCGGCCAGCTCGGCGAACTCGCGCACCACCCGGGCCCGCAGGTTCGTGTCGTCGCAGATCACGCTGGTACCGGCGCGCAGCAGCCCCTCGACGGCGGCCTTCTGCGCGACGGTGACCTGCTTCTCGGCCCACCCGGTCCCGAGGTGCGAGCCGTGCAGCATCCGCCGCAGGTCGTCCCGGTTGACCCGGACCCCGGCCCGGACCCCCTCCTCGGACCGGGCCCAGGTGGACTTCCCGGAGGCCGGAAGCCCGCGCGTCACAGTGAGCGTCACCCGCTCGGTCATGCGTTCTCCTCATCGAATACTCGACCCGTGGGGGTCCAGTCTGCCGCCGGCTTGGCCGTCTGCCACAGGAATGGCCGGTAGTCGCGCCCGTCGAGCCGGCTGAACAGGCAGCCCCGGTCGGGGTGCCGGCCCGCGACCAGCGCGAAGTCCTTCCGGGTCCAGCCGTCGGGCAGCCCGGCGACGATCCCGTCGTAGACCTCCTCGACCCGGGTGACCTCGGCGTCGACGAGCGTGGTCAGTTCCGCGGCCACCGCCCGCGCCCAGTCGTGGAACTCGTCGGGCAGCCGCTCGACCAGGTCGGCGAACGCGTCGGCGACCAGCGCCTCCCACACCACCCGGGCGTTGAGGCCGGTGACGACGCGGTGCAGGGCCACGTACTCCTCATATTTGATCTTGATTCGGCGCTCGGAGCCCGTGAACCGCACGACCAGCCCCTCGCGCCCCGCCCGGGGCTCGGCGGCCAGGGCCGCGCCCAGCGTCGGATAGCCGAACGACTCCACCCGGGGGCCCGGCCACGCCAGGTCGTCGGGGGACAGCGACAGGCCGGTCGCGGTGGAGACCGCGCCGAGCAGGATCAGGTCGTCGAGGCCGGCGTAGTCCACCACGATCCGGTTCGCCGGGTACACGATCTCGAACAGCAGCGTCAGCCCCGCCGGCGGCGTGTAGGCCCCGTAGCGCTCCCGCCACAGCGCGGTGGCGTGCAGGGCCTGGTCGCTGGCGAACGAGCCCCGGGTGGCGATCTGGTGGCCGTTCCCGGCCGGGTACAGCACGCCGAGGGACCCGTCGGCCTTGTCGGTGACGGACACCGGCGCGGACAGGTCGAGCGGCCCCACCTGGACCTGGCCGTAGGTGAAGAACTTCGGGAACGGCCGGGCCAGCACCTCGCCGGTACCGGCGTGGCTTACCAGGCCCCGGCAGGCGAGGGTCGCGGCGTTCCAGACGCTCTCGTACTGGGCCTTCTCGCTGTAGTTGTGGATGGTCAGCGGCAGGGTCGGGTGCGGGCGGACCCGGATGTACCCCTCGGCGACCATGGTCGCGAGCAGCACCGGGTCCACCACCTCGTCGAGGTGGATCATGGGAAGTCCTTAGGGAGGGGTGATTCCGGTCACCGGAGTGCGGTGCCGAGGAGAGAGCCGGAAGGGGCGAAACGCCTAGAGACGTTTCGAACACTGCCTTCTTTGTCGCGGGAACACCCCGCACCGCCGGCTACTCATGGTGCAGGAGTCTGCCTGATCACCGCCGTCGGAGGCGAGTGCATTAGGCCACCCCTCGGGGCGTGGAATACGCGCGCCGTGGCAGACTGTTACACCGACCAGGTACCGGTTCCCGCCTTGCGAACCCGCGAGACGACCCGGCGACCACGTTGAGAGGACCCGCGCTATGCGTAAGGACATTCACCCGGAGTACGTCGCGACCGAGGTCGTGTGCTCCTGTGGCAGCACCTTCTCCACCCGCAGCACCGTCAAGGGCGGCTCGCTGCACGTCGAGACGTGCTCGGCCTGCCACCCGTTCTACACCGGCAAGCAGCGGATCCTCGACACCGGTGGTCGGATCGCGAAGTTCCAGAAGAAGTACGCGAAGACCGCCGCCAAGTAGCTTCACCGACGCCGCCCATCCCGTGTATTCGGGGTGGGCGGCGTTCTCTTATCCCCCGATGTCGGAAAAGTCCCGCCCCAGCCGTCACAGGAGTCACGCATGAGCACGGACAGGCTTTCCTCGCTGCTCGCCGAGCACGCCGACCTGGAAAAGCAGCTCTCCGACCCGGCGATCCACGCCGACCAGGCCCTCGCGCGCCGCGTCGGCCGCCGGTACGCGGAGCTCAACGGCATCGCCGCCGCCGCCAAGGAACTGGAGCAGGTCCGCGAGGACCTCCAGGCCGCGAGCGAGCTGGCCGGCGAGGACGAGGCGTTCGCGCTCGAGGCCGCCGAGCTGGCCGAGCGGATCCCGGGGATCGAGGAGAAGCTGTCCGAGCTGCTCCTGCCGCGCGACCCGAACGACGCCAAGGACGTGATCATCGAGATCAAGGGCGGCGAGGGCGGCGAGGAGGCGGCCCTGTTCGCCGGGGACCTGCTGCGGATGTACCTGAGGTACGCGGAGAAGCACGGCTGGGTCGCGGAGGTCATCGACGCCGAGAACACCGACCTGGGCGGCTTCAAGGACGTCTCCGTGGCCGTGAAGACCAAGGGCGTGCCCGAGGACGGCCGGGGCGTGTGGTCCCGGCTGAAGTACGAGGGCGGCGTGCACCGGGTGCAGCGGGTGCCGGCGACCGAGTCGCAGGGCCGGATCCACACCAGCGCGGCCGGCGTCCTGGTCCTCCCGGAGGCCGAGGAGGTGGACATCGAGATCAACCAGGGCGACCTGCGGATCGACGTGTACCGGTCCGGTGGCCCCGGCGGCCAGTCCGTCAACACCACCGACTCGGCGGTGCGGATCACGCACATCCCGACCGGGGTGGTCGTGAGCTGCCAGAACGAGAAGTCCCAGCTCCAGAACAAGGAGTCGGCGATGCGGGTGCTGCGCGCCCGGCTGCTGCTGCACGCGCAGGAGCAGGCCAACGCGGAGGCGTCCGACGTGCGCAAGTCGCAGGTCCGCACGATGGACCGCTCCGAGCGGATCCGGACCTACAACTACCCGCAGAACCGGATCTCCGACCACCGGATCGGCTTCACGGCGTACAACCTCGACCTGGTCCTCAACGGGGAGCTCGACGGGGTGCTGGACGCGCTGTCGACGGCCGACCGGGAGGCGCGGATCGCGGGCGAGGAGTTCGGCCGCAAGTAGCGGCTACGCCGAGTGTCGCAGCCACTCCCTGGCTGCGACACCCTCGGCCGGCTTCTCCTTGGCCCGCAGCATCGCCACGTCCGCGCTGGTGAACGCCGAGGCGACGGTGTCCACCCCGTTCGTCTCCGACCAGCCGATGGTCACGCCGACCGGCGTCCCGGGCACCAGCGCGTCCCAGTCCTCGGCGGTGATCGCGGCGGCCACCCGGGCGGCGATCTCGTGCGCCTCGGCGATCTGGGTCTCGGGCAGCACCAGCACGAACTCGTCGCCGCCGTACCGGGCCACGAAGTCCCCGCGCCGGATCACCTTGTGCAGGATCCCGGCGATCCGCTGGAGCACGGCGTCGCCCGCGAGGTGCCCGTGGTTGGTGTTGATGGCCTTGAACTTGTCGAGGTCCACGACGCCGAGGATGGCCGGCTGGCCGCGCTGGGCCATGGTCGTGACGTAGTGCTCCAGGTGCCGGCGGTTCGGCAGGCCGGTGAGCGGGTCGGTGAGCGCCTGCCCGTGGTACTGGGCGACGGTGCGGCGCAGGTCCGCGTGGTCCAGCCAGGCGGCGACCCCGTCGACGAACAGGTCGCGGATCTTGTCGTGGTGCGAGGAGGCGAGCCGGAAGGCGTGCCGGTCCTCCCGGTACGCGGCGGCCGGGTCGTTGGCCCGCAGGTGGGCCAGGGCGCGCAGCCGACGGGGCTCGGCGGGGCCGAGGGTGTCGGGGGAGACCTCCAGGGTGCCGAGCCGGACGAGGGCCTCGATGGGCCGGCCGTCGGCGATGGTCAGGCAGACGTCGCCGAGGTGACGCAGCTCACGTGAGCGGACGCTGTCGCCGACGTGCCGGAGCAGCCGGGCGGCGTCCACCTCGATGGGTTCGCCGAGGGCGGCGAGCCGGGCCGCCGCGTACCCGAAGTTGCCCTGGATGGTGGGGCGCAGCCGGGGGACGGCGCCGGACTCCACGTACCGCCACAGCTCCGCGTACACGTCGCGCAGGACGCGCAGGCAGCCGTCGGTGTCCCCGGTGTGGTCGAGCGCCACGGCGAGCCGCAGCCGCACCCTGGGCGTGGCCAGCTCCTCCTCGGGCACGCCGACCTCGGCGCCGACCTCGCGGGAGCGTTCGATGGCGCCGAGGGCGTGGCCGTGGAAGCCGATGTAGGAGTACGCCATGGCGAGGTTGTGCCAGCCGAGGGCGGTGTCGACGTTGGCGGGCGCGACCGAGGACAGGGCGCGGGCGCTGCGCACGAGGTGCGTGACGCAGTTGTCGAGGGAGCCCTGCACGTGGGCGACTATCGCGGCGATGGCGTGGGCGCGGCCGTACAGCGTGGGGTCGTACCAGTCCTTGAGGGCGGCGAACACCGCGTCGACCGCCTGGGCGCACTCGACGGTCCGGCCGAGATTCACCAGAGCTGACAGGCGGAGCACCAGGGCGCTGGCCCGCTCCTCGGGGTCGAGGGTGCTGTTGGCGAGGCGTTCCGCGAGGGTCGAGGCCTCGGCGGACCGGTTCGCGCGCAGCAGTCTGCGGATGCGCTCGATGGTGGAGGCCACGCTATACCCCCCTTCCGGTCCGGCTCTTGGGGCTGCAGTGATGATTATGGGGTGTACGGAGCGGGTAAGGACATGCCCAGACGGCTGATCGCGGAAGCGACTTCACGTCTGAAGGCTGCCGGGGTGCCGTCAGCCAGGGTGGATGCGGAGCTACTTGCGGCTTATGTACTGGATGTCCCGAGGGGCAGACTGGTACTCGTCGACGAGTTCCCTCCCTCGTTGGTCGCGCGTTTCGAGGAACTGGTCGCCCGGCGGGCCGAGCGGATACCGCTCCAGCATCTCACCGGCCTGGCGGACTTCGCCGGGCTGGAGCTCGCGGTCGGGCCCGGCGTCTTCGTGCCGCGCCCCGAGACCGAGCTGCTGGTCGAGTGGGGACTGTCCAAGGTCCGGACGGGGATCGCCGTGGACCTGTGTTCGGGGTCCGGGGCCATCGCGTGCGCCATTGCACGGACGGTCCCTGTCGTCTACGCCGTGGAGCGTGACCCCGACGCGTTGCCGTGGCTCCACCGCAACACCCAAAATACATCGGTCACGGTGGTACCGGGTGACGCGACCGATCCGTCCACCCTGGCCGAACTGGACGGCACAGTGGACCTTCTGCTGACGAATCCGCCGTATGTGCCCACCACAGAGGCCCTGCCGCCCGAGGTGATCGACCACGATCCGGCCGTCGCCCTGTTCGGCGGAGCGGACGGACTGTCGGTCATCCGTCCGCTGTTGGTGCGCGCGGCGCGTCTGCTGCGTCCCGGCGGATGGTTTGGAATGGAACACGACGACCAGCACGGCGAGTCGGTACCGGAGCTGATGCGGGCCTCGGGCGACTGGGAAGAGATCACGGCGCACCGCGACCTGGCCGGCCGGCCGCGCTTCGCGACGGGCAGGCGGGCATGACACACGGCGGGGCGGACGCCACCGGGGCACACGGGGAGACGGGTATGACGGGGACGACGGACGCGGGCCGGCACCGGGCGGACGACGACGGGCCGCCGCACGCCGAGGCGGTCGGGGCGCTGCTGCGCGGCGAACTCGTGGTCATGCCGACGGACACGGTCTACGGCCTGGCCGCCGACCCCTTCGACAAGGCCGCCGTCGACCGGCTGCTGACCGCGAAGGGCAGGGGCCGGGAGAAGCCCTCCGGGGTGCTGATCGGCACCTGGGACCAGCTCGACCTGGTCGTCGCCCCGCTCGCCCCGGTCGCCCGGGCGCTGGCGGAGCACTTCTGGCCCGGCGCGCTGTCCCTGGTCGTCCCGCAGGCCGAGGACCTCGGCTGGGACCTCGGCGAGACCGGCGGCACGGTCATGGTCCGGATGCCCGCCGACCCGGTGGCCCGCGAACTGCTCACCCTCGCCGGCCCCCTGGCCGTGTCCAGCGCCAACCTGCACGGCGAGCCCGCCGCGACCACGGCGGAGGAGGCCCGGCGCCAGCTCGGGACCCGGGCGGCGGTCTACGTCGACAGCGGCCCGGCGGCCATCGGCACCCCCTCGACCATCGTCCGCTGCGTCGGTGACTCCTACGAGGTGCTGAGACTCGGGGCCGTGACCGTGGAGGAGATCGCGGCCGTCGTGCGAGACTTGCGCACGTGATGCTCTACGACTGCGCCAAGCTGGCCGAGCGGGACCGTGGACTGACGGCGGCCGTCGAGGCGGTGAAGCGCGGCGACCTCGTCGTCTTCCCCACCGACACGGTCTACGGGCTGGGCTGCGACGCCTTCAAGTCCTGGTCCGTCGGCACCCTGCTGCGCGCCAAGGGCCGGGGCCGCGACGTGCCGCCCCCGGTGATGGTCGGCTCCCGGCAGATGCTCGACGGCCTGGTCTACGGCCTGCCGTCCTCCGCCCGGGACCTGGTCGAGGCGTTCTGGCCCGGCCCGCTGACGATCCTCGTCGAGCACGCGCCCAGCCTGGACTGGGACCTCGGCGACACCGACGGCGTGATCCAGGTCCGGATGCCGCTGCACCCGGTGGCCCTGGAGCTGCTCCGCGAGACCGGTCCGATGGCCGTGTCCAGCGCGAACAAGCCGTCCGACCCGGCCGCGGTGACCGCCGACGAGGCGCGCACCCAGTTCGGCTACGAGGTCAGCGTGTACCTGGAGTCGGGCGTCGCCCCCGAGCAGCTCACCTCCACGATCATCGACTGCACCAGCACGACGCCGCGGATCCTGCGGGTCGGCGCGCTGTCGCTGGACCAGCTCCGCGAGGTGGCCCCCGACCTGGCGGACGAAGAGCGGGAATGACCCCCTTCTCGGTACTCCACGTGTGCGTCGGCAACATCTGCCGCTCCCCGATGGCCGAACGGCTGCTCCTGCTGGCCCTCGGCCCGCACGCCGGCCTGGTCTACAGCCACAGCGCCGGCACCGGCGGCTGGCACCGGGGCGAGCCGATGAACCCGCCCGCCGCCCGCCAGGTGCTGGCCCGGGGCGCGGACACCGACGGCTTCGGGGCCCGGCAGCTCACCGTCGGGCACGTCGAGGGCTCCGACCTGGTGCTGACGGCGACTGTCGAGCAGTACGACCACGTGCTGAACCTCAGCCCGACCGCCGCGAACCGGACATTCGTCCTCGGACAGTTCGGCCGGCTGCTCGCGGGGCGCGCGGGGGACCTTCCGGACTTCACCGGGGACGCGGAGTCGCTGTACACCAGGGGAGTGGCGCTCGTCACCGCCGTGGACGCGCTGCGCGGGACCTCCCGGCCGGTACCCGCCGACGATCTCGCCGACCCCTACGGCCTGGACGACCGCACCTACGCCCGCACCGCCGATGAGATCGAGTCCACGCTCCGGCCGCTGGCCGGGGCCCTCCTCGGAGGCTCCGCGTAGAATCGCCGGCATGATTACCCGTGCCGCGCTGTCCCGGCGCCTCCGGCATCTGCCGACCGCCCTCGCAGCCAGCGGCGCGGCCCTCGCCGTCGCCGCCCTCGCCGGCCTGGTCTTCCAGGGCCCCGTCGGCGCGGCCGGCGCCGCCGCCGGCGTGGGCCTGGTCAGCGTCGGCTACGTGCTGTCGCACCTGGTCATCGCCTGGACGGACGCGGTGAACCGCAAGATGCTGCTGCCCGTCGGGCTCACGGTCTACTCGGTGAAGTTCATCCTCCTGGGTATCTGGCTGGCGGCGTTGAAGGACACACATTGGGCGGGGCTCAACGCCATGGCGTTCAGCATGGTCGGCGCGGTCATCGTGTGGACCACCGCGCAGGCCGTCTGGACGTGGAAGGCCCGCATCCCGTACGTCGAAATCGAACCGAGTTAGTAGACTGTTCGTGTTTACGCAACCCGCATGAGCCCGCGGTGTGAGCGGGGTTACGGTGGGATTCTGCGTACCGGCAGTTCGCCGGGGGTCGATGTCACTCATCCGACCCTCGGCTGATATCGTCTGCGCGTCATGACCGACAACCCAGAGCCGCCGAAGCGTCCCAGCTCAGCTGATGGCGCGAACGTCGGCTGGGCCGCCGTCGGGTACCTGATCTCCGGAATCGGGATCTGGGGCTTCCTCGGCTGGATCGTCGATCGCTGGCTGGATGTGCCCAAGCACTTCGGCATGATGATCGGCATGTTGATCGGTATGGCCGGGGCGATCTACCTGGTCGTCAAGAAGCTTGGCGCGTAAGCGCTTCTGTCCCGACAACGAAGGATGGTGCGGTGAGCGTCTCGATCCTCGCCAAGGAAGATCTTCCGTGGCCGCCGAAGGTCGAAGACTTCTACCTCGACCCGCTCGTGGGCACCGACCCGTGGGTCACGAAGTTCACGATCATGATGTGGATCGCGGTCGCGGGCCTGATCGTGCTGTTCGCTGTCGCACTGCGTAAGCCGAAGGTCGTCCCCACCAAGGGCCAGTGGATCGCCGAGTCCGTGATGGACTTCGTCCGCGGTGGCATCGGCCGGGAGATCATCGGCTCGAAGGGCGACCGGTTCGTGCCGTACCTGACGGTGCTGTTCTGCTTCATCGTCTTCATGAACCTGTTCGGCATCATCCCGCTGGCGCAGATCTCGCCGATGACCCACATCGCGTTCCCGGTGGTCCTCGCGATCATCTCGTACGTCATGTACATCTTCGTCGGCATCCAGGCGCAGGGCCCGGGCAAGTTCTTCAAGAACCACCTGATCCTGCCCGCGCCGTGGTACCTGCAGCCGCTGCTGATCCCGATCGAGTTCTTCCAGAACTTCATCGTCCGGCCGGTCACGCTCTCGGTGCGTCTGTTCGCGAACATGTTCGCCGGCCACCTGATCCTGCTGGTGTTCACACTCGGCGGCTTCATGCTGATCAACGCCGGCACCGCCTTCACCTACGGCGTGTCCGTCGTCTCCTTCGCGATGGCCATCGCGATGACGCTGTTCGAGTTCTTCGTCGCGCTGCTGCAGGCGTACGTGTTCGTCCTGCTGACCGGCACCTGGCTCCAGGGCGCCCTCGCCGACGAGCACTAGGACTCAGCTAGACCCCCGTTAGCTGTTTCGCGTGAGAGTCACGCGAGATACTCCAGGAGGAATACCGAAATGACGCTTGCCGAACTCACCGGTGACATCAGCTCGATCGGCTACGGCCTCGCTGCCATCGGCCCCGGTATCGGTGTAGGCATCGTGTTCGCCGCCTACATCCAGGCGACGGCCCGTCAGCCCGAGTCCGCTGGCCTGACCCGCGCCTACCTGTTCATGGGCTTCGCGCTCTCCGAGGCGCTGGCGCTGTTCGGCCTCGCGCTCGCGTTCGTCTTCTCGAACCCGCCGGCCTAACAACCGCTCCGCAAGGGAACGGGAGTTTCCATGTTTCTCGCTGAATCCGCGCACAACCCGCTGATCCCGATCTGGCAAGAGATCGTCATCGGTTCCATCGGTTTCGCGCTGCTCTGCTTTGTGCTGATGAAGTTCGTCTTCCCCAAGATGAACCAGGCGTACGAGGCCCGGGTCGAGGCGATCGAAGGCGGCATCAAGCGCGCCGAGGTCGCCCAGGCGGAGGCCAACGGCCTGCTCGAGCAGTACCGTCAGCAGCTCGCCGAGGCTCGGACCGAGGCCGCGAGCATTCGCGACGAGGCCCGCGCCGACGCCGGTTCGATCAAGGACGACATCCTCGCCGCGGCGCAGGAGGAGCGCGACCGGATCATCACGGTCGGGCGCGAGCAGCTCGCCGCTGACCGCCAGTCGCTCCTGCACGAGCTGCGGGGCGAGCTGGGCACGCTGTCCGTCGAGCTGGCCAGCCGCATCGTCGGTGAGTCCCTCGCGGACGAGGCCCGCAAGAAGGGCACCGTCGACCGGTTCCTGACCGAGCTGGAGAACAGCGACGCGACTCCGGCCGGGCGGCGCTGATGCAGGCCGCCAGCCGGGAGTCGTACGCGACCGCCCGCGCCCAGCTCGACAGCTACGTCCCCTCCGCCTCGGCGGAGGACGTGGCCGCGAACGCTGGTGACGTGCTCGGGGTCGCCGCGCTGCTCGGCCGTGAGCCGGGCCTGCGCCGGGCCCTGTCCGACGCCAACCGGACCGGCACCGAGCGCTCCGGGCTGCTGAACCAGATCCTCGCCGGCAAGGTCGGCGCGGGTGCGACGACGCTGCTCGGGGCACTCGTCTCCGGCCTCTGGTCGCGGCCGACCGACCTGGTCAACGCGACGGAGCGCCTCGGCGCCGAGACGCTGCTGGCCAGCGCCGAGAAGTCCGGGCAGCTGGCCGACGTCGAGGACGAGCTGTTCCGGCTCGGCCAGGTCGTCGCCGGTGACTCGCGGCTCGCCGCGGCCGTCGGGGACACCACCGCAGAGCTGTCCCGCCGGGTCCAGCTCGTCAGCGACCTGCTGGCGGGCCGGGCGACGTCGGTGACGGCCCGCCTCGCGGAACTGGCCGTGGCCGGGTTCGAGGGTCGGAACTTCGACGGTTCGGTGACCAGGCTCGTCGAGCTGGCCGCCGAGCGGCGGAACCGGTCCGTGGCGTACGTCACGGTCGCCGTCCCCCTGACCGACGAGCAGGAGCGGCGCCTCGTCGCCGAGCTGGCCCGCCGGTACGGCCGGGAGATCACCGCCAAGGTGACCGTCGATCCGGAGATCCTGGGTGGCATCAGCGTGCGGGTCGGTCACGACCTGTACGACGGCACCATCCTCCGGCGGCTCGCCGAGACCCGCAACGCCCTCGCTGGGCGCAACTAAGCGACCTTCACGCCTAGCGTCTGGGCCGTTGAACGCCGAGTCGCTAACGACCCGATGAATAGAGGAACCTGAAGATGGCCGAGCTGACCATCTCGTCGGAGGAGATCCGGGGCGCTCTGGAGCGCTACGTCTCCTCCTACAAGCCGGAGATCTCCCGCGAGGAGGTCGGCACCGTCGCCGAGGCTGGCGACGGCATCGCCCGCGTCGCCGGTCTCCCGTCGACCATGGCCAACGAGCTCCTCGAGTTCGCGAACGGCTCCCTGGGCCTCGCGCTGAACCTCGACGTGCGCGAGATCGGCACCGTTATCCTCGGTAACGCTGAGGGCATCGAGGAGGGGCAGCCGGTCAAGCGCACCGGCCGCGTCCTCTCGGTCCCCGTCGGTGACGCGTTCCTCGGCCGGGTCGTCGACCCGCTGGGCAACCCGATCGACGGACTCGGCGACATCGAGGCCGAGGGCTACCGCGAGCTGGAGCTGCAGGCTCCGACCGTCATGCAGCGGCAGTCCGTCAAGGAGCCGATGCAGACCGGCATCAAGGCGATCGACGCCATGATCCCGATCGGCCGGGGCCAGCGCCAGCTCATCATCGGCGACCGCAAGACCGGTAAGACCACGGTCGCGCTCGACACGATCATGAACCAGCGCGCCAACTGGCTGACCAACGACCCGAAGCAGCAGGTCCGCTGCGTCTACGTCGCCACCGGCCAGAAGGCCTCCACGATCGCCTCCATCAAGGGCGCGCTCGAGGCGGCCGGGGCCATGGAGTACACGACGATCGTGGCCTCCCCGGCGTCGGACTCGGCGGGCTTCAAGTACCTGTCGCCGTACACCGGCTCGGCCATCGGCCAGCACTGGATGTACGCCGGCAAGCACGTCCTCATCGTGTTCGACGACCTGTCGAAGCAGGCTGAGGCGTACCGCTCGGTGTCCCTGCTCCTCCGCCGCCCGCCGGGCCGTGAGGCGTACCCGGGTGACGTCTTCTACCTGCACTCGCGTCTGCTCGAGCGGTGCGCGAAGCTGTCCGACGAGCTCGGCGGCGGTTCGATGACCGGTCTGCCGATCATCGAGACCAAGGGCAACGACATCTCGGCGTACATCCCGACCAACGTGATCTCGATCACCGACGGTCAGATCTTCCTCGAGCAGGACCTGTTCAACCAGGGCGTCCGCCCCGCCATCAACGTCGGTACCTCGGTGTCCCGCGTCGGTGGTTCGGCCCAGGTGAAGGCCATCCGTGGCGTCTCCGGCCGACTGCGCGTCGACCTCGCCCAGTTCCGTGAGCTGGAGGCCTTCTCGGCCTTCGCCTCCGACCTGGACAAGGCGTCCCGCGCGCTGCTGGACAAGGGCGTCCGCCTGGTCGAGCTGCTCAAGCAGGGCGTCGGTCAGCCGGTCGCCGTCGAGGAGCAGGTCGTCTCGATCTGGTCGGGTACGACGAACAAGCTCGACGACATCTCGGTCTCCGAGGTCCGTCGGTTCGAGACCGAGTTCATCCAGTACCTGCGGCACTCGCACAAGGACCTCCTGAGCGGCATCGCCACCACGAAGCTGCTGTCCGACGACGCCGTCGCGGAGCTGGAGAAGGCCATCGAGCGCTTCAAGCAGATGTTCCTCGCCGCCGACGACGCCATCACGCCGAACGCGGCTGCGGAGGCCCAGGCGGCGCTGGAGAACGAGCTCAGCGAGTCCGTCACGCGCTACACGGCCGCCCCGGTCGAGAAGAAGTAGGGCTGCGCGATGGCTGCCAATGTCGGTGCTCTGAATCGCCGGATCCGTTCGGTCAAGGCGACGAAGAAGATCACCAAGGCGCAGGAGCTCGTCGCCACCAGCCGGATCGCCAAGGCGCAGGCCCGGGTGGCGGCTTCGCTGCCGTACGCCCGGTCCATCACCGGGGTGCTGACCGCGCTGGCCACCAACACCAGCAACATCGACAACCCCCTGCTGACCCCGCGGCCGCGGGTTCGGCGGGCGGGGGTGCTCGTCGTCACGAGTGACCGTGGTCTGTGCGGTGGCTACAACGCCAACGCGATCCGGACCGCGGAGCAGCTGATGACGAAGCTCCGGTCGGAGGGCAAGGAGCCGGTGCTGTACGTGACGGGCCGCAAGGGCCTCGCGTACTACAAGTTCCGCAACCGCCCGGTGAACGCGAGCTGGTCCGGTTTCTCCGAGCAGCCCACGTTCGCCGACGCCCGCGAGATCGGGGTGACGCTGATCCAGGCGTTCACCCACGGCGCGGACGACGGCGACGACCACGCGGGCAGCGACGGCGTGCTGGGTGTCGACGAGTTGCACATCGTCTACACGCAGTTCAAGTCGCTCATGACCCAGGTTCCGGAGGCCAAGATCATTGGCCCGATGGAGGTCCAGGAGAAGCCGCGCGACGCGGAGGCCGAGCTGCTGCCGGCGTACGAGTTCGAGCCGGAGGCGGAGGTGCTTCTGGACGCTTTGCTGCCGAAGTACATCAACACCCGGATCTACGCGGCGCTGCTCGACGCGGCGGCGAGCGAGTCGGCGGCCCGGCGGAAGGCCTGCAAGGCCGCCACGGACAACGCCGATGACATGGTCCAGAACCTGACGCGGATCCGTAACTCCGCGCGACAGGCTGCGATCACCCAGGAGATCAGTGAGATCGTCGGCGGCGCCAACGCGCTAGCGGCGGCAGGGAGTGAAGTGTGATGACCACTGCTGTAGAGAGCAAGACCGGCCTCGGCCGCGTTGTCCGGGTCATCGGCCCGGTCGTCGACGCCGAGTTCCCGCGCAACGAGATGCCGGAGATCTTCAACGCTCTGCACATCGACGTGGAGCTGGCCGGCGGCAAGAAGACCCTGACCCTCGAGGTCGCCCTGCACCTGGGTGACGGCATGGTCCGGGCCATCTCGATGCAGCCGACCGATGGTCTGGTCCGGGGCGCCGAGGTGCGCGACACGGGCTCGATGATCTCGGTGCCCGTCGGCGACGTCACCAAGGGCAAGGTCTTCAACGCCATCGGCGAGTGCATGAACCAGCCCGAGGCCGAGTTCGGCGAGCGTTGGGGCATCCACCGCAAGGCCCCGGCCTTCAAGGACCTCGAGCCGAAGACCGAGATGCTGGAGACCGGCATCAAGGTGCTCGACCTGCTCGCCCCGTACGTCAAGGGTGGCAAGATCGGCCTGTTCGGTGGTGCCGGTGTCGGCAAGACCGTTCTGATCCAGGAGATGATCGTCCGGGTCGCCAACAACTTCGGTGGCACCTCGGTGTTCGCCGGTGTCGGCGAGCGCACCCGTGAGGGTAACGACCTGATCGCCGAGATGACCGAGTCCGAGGTCATCGACAAGACCGCCCTGGTCTTCGGCCAGATGGACGAGCCGCCGGGTACCCGTCTGCGGGTGGCCCTGTCGGCTCTGACGATGGCCGAGTACTTCCGGGACGTCGCGAACCAGGAGGTGCTGCTCTTCATCGACAACATCTTCCGGTTCACCCAGGCGGGTTCCGAGGTCTCGACCCTGCTGGGCCGGATGCCGTCGGCCGTGGGTTACCAGCCCACCCTGGCGGACGAGATGGGCGAGCTCCAGGAGCGGATCACCTCCGTCCGGGGCAAGGCCATCACGTCGATGCAGGCGATCTACGTGCCCGCCGACGACTACACCGACCCCGCTCCGGCGACCGCGTTCACGCACCTGGACGCGACCACCAACCTCGAGCGGTCGATCTCCGACAAGGGCATCTACCCGGCCGTGGACCCGCTGGCGTCCTCGTCGCGGATCCTCGCCCCGGAGATCGTCGGCGCCGAGCACTACGCGGTGGCGGCCGAGGTCAAGCAGATCCTCCAGCGGTACAAGGACCTGCAGGACATCATCGCCATCCTCGGTATGGACGAGCTGTCCGAAGAGGACAAGATCGTGGTCGGTCGCGCCCGTCGGATCGAGCGCTTCCTGTCGCAGAACACCTTCGTCGCCAAGCAGTTCACCGGCGTCGACGGGTCCTACGTCCCGATCAAGGAGACGGTCGACGCGTTCAAGCGGATCGCCGCTGGCGAGTTCGACCACTTCCCGGAGCAGGCGTTCTTCATGTGCGGTGGCCTCGAGGACCTCGAGCGCAACGCCGCTGAGCTGATGAAGTAACTGTTTCACCCGAGAAGGGCCCGGCCGCCGTTGGTGGTCGGGCCCTTTTTCGACGGGTACGCGACGGGGCGGCCCCGCCCGGCGCCGGCCACTAGGCTGCTGATCATGACTGAGACGCCCACCCCCAGCGCCTATGTCCGGCGGCTCCCGATCGGCGAGCCCATCCCGTTCCCGGCCGAGGGCATCCCGAACTGGGACATCTTCCCGTTCGAGGGGGAGCTCCGGGTCAAGTCGCTGGAGCCGCCGGTGCTGCCGGAGCCGCCCCGGCACGGTGAGGTCCCGGCCGACTGCCGGTGCGCCGCCGGCCTGCCGGAGAACGCGATCTGGTCGGACGGCAACTGGGTGGTGCTCCGGATGTGGGAGGCCCCGTCGCTGCCGGCGATCGTGATGCTCAAGCCGGTCGCGCACCACGACCTCGACGACCTGCCGGCGCACCTGTCCGCCGAGCTGGGTCCGGTCATGCAGCGGGTCGAGAAGGCGGTCATGGGGCTGGGCGGCATCGCCCGGGTGCACGTCAACAAGTGGGGCGACGGCGGGGCGCACCTGCACTGGTGGTTCTTCGGCCGGCCCGAGGGCATGGTGCAGCTGCGGGGTACGTGCCTGCCGCTCTGGGACGACGTCCTCCCGGTCGTACCCGTCGAGGAATGGCACGAGACGAACCGGAAGATAGCGGCGGCGCTGGCCGTGGGCGGTGGCAGCGCTCACATCTAGCCTTTCCGCAGGCCGACCCGATTCTGCGAAAGCGCCCGCCGCCCAGTAGGATCGACCTCGTTCCCCGTCTTCGCGCGTAGGAGTGTCGTCAAGTGGCGAAGAAGCTGCACGTAGAGCTTGTGGCCGTTGAAGAGAAGGTCTGGACCGGCGAGGCCGAGATGGTCAGCGCCCGGACGACCGAGGGTGAACTCGGAGTTCTCCCGGGGCACGCCCCCCTCCTCGGTCAGCTGGCCGAGCCGGGCGAGGTAGTGATCAAGGGCACGGAGACCGGCGACCTGGTGTTCACGGTCAACGGCGGCTTCCTCTCGGTCACGTCCGAGGGGGTCACGGTCCTCGCGGAGTCGTGTGCCCCCGCCGCTGCCAAGTCGGCCGCGCACTAACCCCGGGCCGGACGCCGATGCGAGTGGTCATAGCGATCGGGATCGGCGTCCTGGCCCTGCTGTGTCTGCTCGCCCTGCTCTTCCTCCGCCGCCTCGTGATCTCCCGGGGCGGCGGAACTGTCGACATGTCGATCCGGCTCACGTCCAGCGTGGCGGGCCGGGGCTGGGCGGTCGGGATGGGCCAGTTCGCGGGCAAGGAACTCCGGTGGTACCGGCTGTTCAGCCTGGCCCCCAACCCGCGCCGGATCCTGCTCCGCCCCGAGCTGACCGTGGTGTCCAAGCGGGCGCCGGACGACTCCGAGCAGCTCGCGATGCCGGCCGACAGCGTCATCCTCCAGCTGAACAGCGGCCGGGGCCCGGTGGAGATCGCCATCGCGGACGCGGCGCTCACGGGCTTCCTGAGCTGGTTGGAAGCGGCGGGTCCGGGCCGGGGCTGAGCCCCGGGGGCGACAGCGAGAGGCCCCGTACCGCCGCCCTGGGGCGACCGCGCGGGGCCTCGGACGATCGGCTAACGCGACGCCGACTGCCGGTACTTGCGGATCGACAGCGGCACGAAGACGACCAGGATCAGCAGGATCCAGCCCACGGCCAGGAGTACGGGGTGCTCCCCGGTGAACCCGGGCGGCCGCTGGAGCCCCGCGTTGCCCCACAGGTCCCGCAGCGCCAGCACGATGGAGCTGATCGGGTTCCAGTCCGCCACGTACTGCAGCACCTTCGGCAACGTCGCCGTCGGGATGAACGCGTTGGACAGGAACGTCAGCGGGAACATCCAGATGAACCCGGCGCTCTGGGCCACCTCGACGGTCTTCACCGACAGGCCGATCAGCGCGGACACCCAGCTCATGGCGTAGCCGAAGCCGAACAGGATCGCGAAGCCGGCGAGGCCGCGCAGGATGCCGTCGTGGATCCGCCAGCCGACGAGCAGCCCGCACAGGGACATGACCAGTACCACGAAGACGTTGTTGAGCAGGTCGGACGTCGTCCGGCCGATGAGCACGGCGGCCCGGGACATGGGCAGGGACCGGAACCGGTCGATGGTGCCCTTCTGCAGGTCCTCGGCGAGCCCGATGGCGGTGATGGCGGCCCCGAAGGCCACGGTCTGGGTGAAGATGCCGGCCATCAGGTATTCCTTGTAGTTCACCCCCTCGACCTTGATCGCCCCGCCGAACACGTAGGCGAACAGCAGCACGAACATGATCGGCTGGATCGTCGAGAAGATCACCAGGTCCGGGATCCGCCGGAACTTGATCAGGTTGCGTTTCGCGACGACCCAGCCGTCGGTGAGCGCCATGACCACCGGGTTCACGCGGTCACCTCCTCCTCGGTCGTGGCCCGTTCGCCGGTGAGCTGCATGAACACGTCGTCCAGGGTCGGCCGGTGCACGGCCAGGTCCACGGGTTCGACCCCGGTGGCGTCGAGTTCGCGGACGGCGGCGACCAGGGCCGGCGCGCCCCGGGTGACGGAGACGGAGACCTGGTGGGTCTCCGTGTCGATCCGCGGTTCGCCGTTGCCCACCCCGCGCATGATCGGCACTGCCAGGTTGAGGTCGGTCGCGTTGCGCAGCGTGAGCGCCAGGCGTTCGCCGCCGACCGCGCGCTTCAGTTCGTCCGGGGTGCCGTGCGCGATGGAGCGGCCGTGGTCGATCACCACGATGTCGTCGCAGAGCTGGTCGGCCTCCTCCAGGTACTGCGTCGTCAGCAGCACCGTCGCGCCCTGCTTCACCCGCTCCCCGATCACGTCCCACATGCCCAGCCGGCTGCGCGGGTCGAGCCCGGTGGTGGGCTCGTCCATGAAGATGACCGGCGGCCGGGCGACCAGCGCGCCGGCCAGGTCGAGTCGGCGGCGCATGCCCCCGGAGTAGGTCTTCACGGGACGGTTGGCGGCGTCGGTGAGGTCGAACCGTTCGAGCAGCTCCAGGGCGCGGGCCTTGGCCGTCTTCTTGCCCAGGTGGTAGAGGCGGCCGATCATCTCCAGGTTCTCGTAACCGGTCAGGTACTCGTCCACGGCCGCGTACTGTCCGGACAGTCCCATGATCCGCCGCACCTGCTGGGGGTGCGCGAGAACGTCGATGCCCGCGACGGAGACGGTTCCCGCGTCGGGGCGTAGCAGGGTGGTCAGAATACGGACGGCCGTCGTCTTGCCGGCGCCGTTCGGGCCGAGCAGCCCGAACACGGTGCCCTCCGGGACGGCCAGGTCCAGGCCATCGAGTGCCGTGAGCTGCCCATAGGTCTTGACCAGCCCCTCAGCCATGATCGTCGGGGTCATGCGGGTAAGCGTATGCCGGCTAAGGTGACCCGATGACCGAATTTCATATTCTCGCCGACGACTCCGTCTGGCGTGCGCATTGGGAGCAGCGGGTCGCGGCACGGCACGCTGAGGCGGGCCTGCCGGCGGCCTCGCGGGAACAGCGGGTCACCTGGGTGCGGGCGCACCGGGACCGCGCGCTGCGGCCCGTGGTCGCGGCGGTGCACGATGGTCGGACGCCCGTCGGGTACGTGGCCGTCGGGCTGAACGGCGACAACGCCCGGATCGACGACATCTGGATCGATCCCGACCACCGGGGCCGGGGCCTGGGCCGGGCGGCCCGGGAGTGGGCGGAGAACTGGGCGCGCGAACAGGGCGCCGACCGGGTCTTCGTGCAGGCGCTGGAGGTCACCCGGCTGTTCGACGACATTCCGCTGCGCGCGCAGACGATGGCGAAGGCGCTGGGCGCGGCGCCGGAGCTGCCGGCCGGGGTGCTGGGGCGGCCGATGACGGCGGAGGAGTACCCGGCGTGGCTGGAGGTCGACATCCTCGGCTACCTGGCCGACATCGTGAACTCCGGCAGCATGGAGCCCGAGGCGGCCCGGCGCAAGGCCGACGAGGACTTCGCGGCGCTGCTCCCGCAGGGTCTGGACACTCCGGACAACACCCTGTGGACGGTCGAGGCGGGCGGGGAGGGCGTGGCCTTCATCTGGCTGAAGCACCACACGTCCGCCGGCCAGAGCTTCGTGTACTCGGTGTCCGCGTCCCCCGCCCACCGCGGCAAGGGCTACGGCCGGGCGGCGATGCTGCTCGGCGAGCGGGCGACCCTGGAGGCCGGGGACGAGGCGTTGCTGCTCAACGTGTTCGGCCACAACCGGGTCGCCATCAACCTGTACGACAGCCTCGGCTACGTCGTGCTCGACCAGTCCCGCTCGACGGAGCCGAGCGCCGGGTCGTCCTAGAGTGGTGCCGTGCCGGGCGGGCTACAGTCCGCCGCCCGGCACCCACTTCACGTCCCCGTCGGGGTTGGCCACCCGGCCGAGGATGAAGAGCAGATCCGACAGCCTGTTCAGGTACTTCGCGGCCAGCACGTTCGTCCGCTCCGGGTCGACCTCGATCAGCGCCCACACCCGGCGCTCGGCCCGGCGGGACACGGTGCGCGCCTGGTGCAGCAGCGCGGCGGCCGGGGTGCCGCCGGGCAGGATGAAGGAGTCGAGCTTCGCCAGCCGCCCGTTGAACTCGTCGCACCAGCCCTCCAGCCGGGTGACGTAGGCCTCGGTGACGCGCAGCGGGGGGTACGACGGGTTCTCGGTGATCGGGTTGCACAGGTCGGCGCCCACGTCGAACAGGTCGTTGTTGACCTGCGTCAGGACGGCGCGCACGTCGTCGGCCGGGTTGCCGAGCGTGAGCACCAGGCCGATGACGGCGTTGGTCTCGTCCGTGTCGGCGTACGCCTCGATCCGGGGGTCGGTCTTGGGCACCCGGGAGAAGTCACCGAGGCCGGTGCTCCCCGCGTCGCCGGTCTTCGTGTAGATGCGGGTGAGGTGGACTCCAGACATGCGGCCAGCATACGTAGTCTGGGCGGGTGGATCTGATCAGAGTGCACGGCGGGGTCCGGCTGTCCGGCGACGTGTCCGTGGTCGGCGCGAAGAACTCCGCGCTGAAACTGATGGCCGCCGCCCTGCTCGCCGAGGGCCGCACCGTCCTGCACAACGTCCCCCGGATCACCGATGTCGCGATCATGGCCGAGGTGCTCCGCAGGCTCGGCTGTGCCGTGGAACTGGTGACCGTCGACGACCGGTCGTGCGCCGTCACGATCGACTCTCCGGCCGAACTGGGCGTCGAGGCCGACTACGACCTGGTCCGCCGCCTGCGGGCCTCCATCTGCGTCCTGGGGCCGCTGCTGGCCCGCCGGGGGCATGTCCGGGTGGCGCACCCGGGCGGGGACGAGATCGGTTCGCGCGGGCTCGACATGCACGTGTCCGGGCTGGCCCGGATGGGCGCGACGATCACCAACGAGCACGGCTACGTGATCGCCAAGGCCACCCGGCTGCGCGGGGCGATGATCTGGCTGGACTTCCCGAGCGTCGGCGCGACGGAGAACCTGCTGACGGCGGCCGTGCTGGCCCAGGGTTCCACCCAGATCGACAACGCCGCCCGGGAGCCGGAGATCGTCGACCTGTGCGCGATGCTCACCGCGATGGGCGCGAAGATCGACGGCGCGGGTACGGCGACGCTGGTCGTCGAGGGGGTCGACGCGCTGTCCCCGGTCGTGCACCACACGATCGGCGACCGGATCGTGGCCGGTACCTGGGCGTTCGGGGCCGCGATGACCCGGGGCGACGTGACGGTGCACGGCATCGACCCGACGTTCCTGGAGTTGGCCCTGGACAAGCTCGGCCAGGCCGGCGCGGAGGTCACCGGGGTCGCCGACGGTTTCCGGGTCGCGATGTCCGACCGGCCGCGCGCCGTGGACGTGCGGACCCTGCCGTTCCCGGGGTTCGCCACGGACCTGCTGCCAATGGCGATGGGGCTCGCGGCGGTCAGCGACGGCGCGTCCCTGATCACGGAGAACATCTTCGACGGCCGGTTCATGTTCGTGAACGAGATGTCCCGGCTGGGCGCGGACATCCGGACGGACGGCCACCACGCGGTGGTCCGGGGCCGGGAGCGGCTGTCGGGCGCCCCGGTGCGGGCGACGGACATCCGGGCCGGCGCGGGGCTGGTGCTGGCGGGGCTGTGCGCCGACGGGATCACGGAGGTGGGGCAGAGCCACCACATCGACCGGGGGTACCCGGGGTTCCTCACCGACCTGCGCGGTCTGGGCGTGACGGTGGAGCGCGGGGTGGCCCCGGCCGACGCCGAGTTCGACATCTGACGGGTACGACGGCCCGCGCGCTCCGGCGGCACGGTCTCCCGGCGCGGGTCGGCACCCCCCGGGGCGGCCTAGCCCAGTACCCGTCGGGCCTGGTCCAGTTCGTCGTCGAAGACGAGCACCCGTACCCGGCCGTCCGGTTCGATCACCACGGTCGTGCGGATGTTGACCAGCGCCAGGGCGTCACGCAGGGTGTCCGCCGCGGCCGGTCCGTTCACGATCGCGACGTCGCGCAGCAGCCCGTAGTCCCGGGTTCCCGGCGGCCACGGCGCGTCGTCCCAGGCGATCCAGTCGACGTCCTGCGGGGCGGTCCGCTGCTCCGCCCGGAACGCCCAGCGCAGTATCAGCGCGAGGCCGCCGAGTACCGAGAAGGCGATCAGCGGGCCCGCGACCAGGGATAGACTCTCCGACCCAGGCACACACTCAGTGTGACATTTCACGTACTCACCGCGCAGCTACTCGGCCCACCTGAGTGACCGTTCAGTACGTGGGCACAATAGGGTCAGGGGGCACCCGGGCACGGGCCCACGGCTACCCCGGGACACGCTGACGAGAGGGGTACGGACATGGCGGGGCGACTCGCGGTGATCGGTGCGGGCCTGATGGGTTCCGGCATCGCGCAGGTGGCGGCTCAGGCCGGCTGGCAGGTGACGCTCCGCGACCTCACCGACCAGGCGACGGCGCGCGGACTGGCCGGGATCGAGGCCTCGCTGACCAGGTTCGCGGCGAAGGGCAAGATCTCCGAGAACGACGCGCACGCCGCGCTCGGCCGGATCTCCACGACGACGGACCTCGGCGACGCCGCCGACGCCGACATCGTGGTGGAGGCCGTCTTCGAGCAGCTCGAGGTCAAGCAGGAGATCTTCCGGGCCCTCGACAAGATCTGCAAGCCGGGCGCGGTGCTGGCCACCAACACCTCGGCCATCCCGATCACCCAGATCGCGGCGGTCACCGAGCGGCCCGAGTGGGTGGTGGGGACGCACTTCTTCTCGCCGGTACCCATGATGAAGCTCTGCGAACTGGTCCGGGGTTTCAAGACCTCCGACGAGGCGCTGGCGACCGCGCGGGCCTTCGCCGAGGAGATCGGCAAGACCTGCATCGTGGTGAACCGCGACATCGCCGGCTTCGTCACCACCCGCCTGATCACCGCCCTGGTGATGGAGGCCGTGAAGCTGGTCGAGACCGGGGTCGTGTCCGCCGAGGACCTCGACGTCGCCTGCAAGCTGGGCTTCGGGCACGCGATGGGCCCGCTGGCGACCACGGACCTGACCGGGGTGGACATCCTCACCAACGCGACCCGGAACATCTTCGCGGAGACCAACGACCCGAAGTTCTTCCCGCCGGAGCTGCTCCTGCGCATGATCGCGGCCGGTGACCTGGGCCGCAAGACGGGCAAGGGCTTCTACGAGTACGAGTAGCGCGCCGCCGCGGGCCGCACCTCCTCCGACGGGGTGCGGCCCGCGGCGTGTTTCCCGGACCGGGCGGCGGGCTGTCGCCGGTCCACAGCTGGTGACGTCGTGCGTCGCCGGTCGAGCGGGTCAGACCGGGCTGGCGGACCTCTCGGTGGTCTGCGCGGCGGGCAACGCCCGGTCATCAGTGGCCAGTGCGGAGGGATGCTTCCGCTCGGTGGCCTGTGCGGTAGGCAGCTCCTGCTCAGCGGGCAGTTCGCCTCCGGTGGCCGGAGCGGTGACCTCGTCCCCGCTGGCGGCGGGCTCCGGCAGTCCCCGGAGGAACACCGCGACGAGCACGCCCGCCAGCGTCCAGGCGAACGCCTGCACCGTCAGGATGTTGATCACGCCGATCCGCTCCGTGAACGCCCCGGACAGCCCGGCACCGACCAGCGACCCGGCGGACATCAGCACCCCGATGACCGCGAACACCCGCCCCATGAACGCGTCGGGCGTCTCCCGCTGGATGATCGTCATCAGGGCGGCCATGGCCACGGCGGCCGGCACGCCGACGAGCACCCACAGGCCGAGCTGCGGGGCGATCGCCGGGGTGAACCGGGGCAGGGTGAAGATCGCCAGGTCGACCAGTCCGAAGACGATCAGGCCGGTGATGAGGAGCCGGAGCGTCGAGAACCGGGCGGCGAACCAGCCGCCGGTCAGCCCGCCCAGGATGCCCCCGACGGCCTGCGCGGACATCAGCAGGCCGAACTCCTGGGCCCCGCCGTGCAGGCCCCGGTCGACGAAGATGGCGAACGTCGCCATGATGATGCCCTCGCCGATCGCGCCCACGGTGAGCACCAGGAGCAGGACGCTGAGCACCCGGCTGCCGCGGATCAGGCGGAGTCCGCCGACGAACTCCCGGCCGAAGTGCCGCTCCGGTGCCGCGCCCGTCTCGCTGTCGAGGACCACCTCCGCGCGGTGCCGGCCCGGGATCGCGGCGACGAGGCCGGCGGCGGCCAGGAACGTGGCCCCGTTGATCAGCGCCGAGCCGGCCAGGCCCAGGTAGACCGACGACAGGCCGCCGAGCGCCGGGCCGACGAGCCGGGCGAGGTTGTTGTTGAGCTGGTTGAGCGAGTTCGCGGCGGTCAGGTCGGTCGCGTCGACCAGTCGGGGCAGCATCGCGCCCTCGGCCGGCTGGGTGAACTGGCTGATCGCGCCCTGCAGGAAGATCACGCAGTACACGACGGGTACGGCGTTGCCGCTGTGCACCAGGGCCAGCGGGACCATCACCGCCGCCTGGAGCAGGTTGCCGACGATCATGACCGTCTTGCGGTCCCACCGGTCCACGTACACGCCGGCGAACGTGCCGAACAGCAGGCGGGCCGACACGCTCGCGACCACCGAGCCGGCCATCGCGGCCGCGGAGCCGGTCAGCTGGAACACGTAGATCGGCAGGGCGATCATGAGCAGCCAGGTGCCGGTGAAGGAGATCAGCCCGGAGGTCCAGAGCAGGGCGAAGCCGCGCTGGCGGAACAGGGAGAGGGAGCCCGTTTGCATGGCGTCATCGTGACACCATCAAGTGATGTCACGCAAGACCCTCTTTGGTGTCAGTGCTCGTCGACTTGACGTCAGAGTGCCGCCGGACCCTCTCGGTGCCCGGTCGCCCGGCCCCGCTCCGGCCTCCGCGTCGTCCCCGGTGGGGCGGGCCGCCGAGGGATCCCGCCCGCCGCTACCCGTCCCGCCGGCTCGTCCACCGGAACGTCAGCATGCACAGCCCGAGCCCGATCACCACCCACGCCACCAGCACCAGCGCCACCCGGCCCAGCTCCCAGCTGCCGGCCGGTTCGAACGCGGCCTGCGCCTCCGGCAGGAACACCGACCGCATGCCCTGACACATCCACTTCAGCGGGAACAGTGCCGCGACCTGCTGCATCCAGCCCGGCAGGGAGGTGAAGACGAAGTACACCCCGGAGATGAACTGGAACACCAGCGCGATCGGGGTGACCACGGCCGACGCCCCGCGCCCGGTGCTGACCAGGGACGACGCCGCGATGCCGAGCAGCGTGCAGCCCGTGATGCCCAGCACGAACACCCACGCGAACGTCAGCCACTTCGCCGGGTCGGTGGGCAGCGTGACCCCGACGAACAGCACGGCGTAGACGAGCAGGAGCGCGGTGCAGATCGCGCCGATCGCCAGCACCATGAGGATCTTGCCCAGGAAGTACGACGCCTTGGGCATCGGCGTGCCCGCGAGCCGCTTCAGTACCCCCTTGTCGCGTTCCATCGGGATCTGCATGCCGAGCCCCTGGAACCCGGTCGCCAGCAGCCCGGCGGCGATCATGCCCGTCACGATGTACTGGCTGTAGCGCACCCCGGAGTCCAGCTCGCCGGGGTAGATCAGGCTGAAGATCGTCACCATGATGATCGGGAACGCGAGGGTGAACACCACGGACTCGCGGCTGCGGAGGAACTGCTTGATCTCCAGCCGGCCCCGGCGCACCCCGAGGGTGAGGACGTTCATGACCGGGCTCCCGTCGAGATCATTTCCAGGTACACGTCCTCCAGCGTCGGGCGGGTCACCCGCAGCTGCGGGATCTCCCCGCCCAGCTCGGTGGCCAGCGCCGCCACGTAGGCGGTGGGCTCGGCGGTCTCCGCGCTGCGCGGGCCGTCCGGGGTGCCCCAGTGCACCGTGGCCGGCCGGTCGGCGCGCCTGCCCAGGGCCGCCGGGGTGTCGACGGCCACGAGCCGGCCGGCGCTGATCACGCCCACCCGGTCGGCGAGCGCCTCGGCCTCCTCCAGGTAGTGCGTGGTGAGGACGATCGTCGTACCGGCCTGTGAGAGGCCCTTGATCAGTCCCCAGAACTCCTGGCGGGCCTGCGGGTCGAAGCCGGTGGTCGGCTCGTCGAGGAAGAGCAGCTCGGGGCGGCCGATCACGCCGAGCGCCACGTCGAGCCGGCGGCGCTGGCCGCCCGAGAGGGTGCGGGCCCGGGCCTTCCGCTTGTCGGAGAGTCCCACCAGTTCGATAAGCTTGTCCGGGTCGTCCGGGTTCGGGTAGTAACCGGAGAAGTGCCGGAGCACCTCCTCGACGGTCAGCTCCTCGAACTCCCCGGTGCTCTGCAGTACGACCCCGATCCGGGCGCGCCACGCGGCGGTGGGCTTCGCCGGGTCGGTGCCGAGCACGCTGACCTGGCCGGCGTCCCGCTGGCGGAAGCCTTCGAGGATTTCGACGGTTGTGGTCTTCCCCGCGCCGTTCGGCCCGAGAAGGGCGAAGATCTCGCCGGTGTGGACCGTCAGGTCGAGACTGTCGACCGCGACGAACCTCGGGCGGCCCCCTCGTCCCGGACTCCGCCCGGTCGACTCGTCGGCCGCCGCCGTCGATTTATATGTTTTTCGCAGATCTTGCACATGTATTGCGGCATCAACGAGCACGTCAGACACTATGCCTGAACGTCTTCCTGCTACTTCGGGTGGAGGCGTGAATCGGTTCCGGGGATGACGTACCCAGGGGAATGCCCTGAGAGAGTTCAGGGGCGAGACCGGAGGCGCAACCTTCGGCGGGCGGTTAGCGTCACCTAGAGGAGCAGCGGAAAGCGCGGAGCACGCGATGAGGATCGGGGGGCGATCATGCTGAGACTGGTAGACGGGGGCGAGCGGGTCACGCTCGTCGGGCGGTTGGACGGACAGACGGTCGCGGGCATCCGCGAGCAGCTGCACGCCGCGCTCGCCGAGGGACATGGTCCGCTCGTCGTGGAACTCTCGGCGGTGGACATCATCGACGCGGCGGGGCTGGGAATGCTGGTCGCCGCTCAGCAGAAGGCTGTCCGGGCCGGGCGTCGGATCGTGTTGCGGGGCACCCCGGCCCGGTTCGCCCGGCTGTTGCGGGCCACCCGGCTCGACCGCGTCCTGCCCGACGAGGGTGCACTATTGGCGGCGTGACCAGCATCACGGGAACAGACTTAGTTACCGTTAAGTAGAGTCAGGCCATGGCAGACCGTCCCTGGCTGATGCGGACCTACGCGGGGCACTCCTCGCCGGCCCGGAGTAACGAGCTGTTCCGGCGCAACCTGTCGAAGGGGCAGACCGGGCTCTCGGTCGCCTTCGACCTGCCGACCCAGACCGGATACGACCCGGACCACGAGCTCGCCCGCGGCGAGGTCGGCCGGGTCGGGGTGCCCGTCGCGCACCTCGGCGACATGCGGACCCTGTTCGACGGGATCGACCTGGCCGCCGCCAACACCTCGATGACCATCAACGCGCCGGCCATGTGGCTGTTCGCGCTCTACGTGTCGGCCGCCGGCGGTGACGCCACCCGCCTTTCGGGCACGACCCAGAACGACATCATCAAGGAGTACCTGTCCCGGGGCACCCACATCTTCCCGCCCGGCCCGTCGCTGCGCCTGACCGCCGACCTGGTCGCGTGGTCGGTGAAGCACGCGCCCAAGTGGAACCCGGTGAACGTCTGCTCGTACCACCTCCAGGAGGCCGGGGCGACCCCCGTGCAGGAGGTCGCGTTCGCGCTGGCCACCGCGATCGCCATCCTGGACGAGGTGCGGGCCCGCGCCGAGGTCACCGACTTCGCGGCCGTCGTGCAGCGGATCTCCTTCTTCGTCAACGCCGGGGTGCGGTTCGTCGAGGAGATGTGCAAGATGCGGGCGTTCACCCAGCTCTGGGATGAGATCACCCGGGAGCGGTACGGCATCTCCGAGCCGAAGGCCCGCCGCCTGCGGTACGGGGTGCAGGTCAACTCCCTCGGCCTCACCGAGGCGCAGCCGGAGAACAACGTCGCCCGGATCGTCCTGGAGCTGCTCGGCGTCACCCTGTCCAAGGACGCCCGGGCCCGCGCCGTGCAGCTGCCCGCCTGGAACGAGGCGCTCGGCCTGCCCCGGCCCTGGGACCAGCAGTGGAGCCTGCGGATCCAGCAGATCCTGGCCTTCGAGTCGGACCTGCTGCACTACGAGGACCTGTTCGCCGGTTCGCACGTCGTGGAGGCGAAGACCGCCGAGATCGCCGACGGGGCGCGCGCCGAGTTGGACCGGGTGCTGGAGATGGGCGGCGTGGTGGCGGCCGTCGAGTCCGGTTACCTCAAGAGCGCCCTGGTGTCCTCGCACGCCGAGCGCCGCCGCCGGGTCGAGTCCGGCGAGGAGACCGTCGTCGGGGTCAACAAGTACGCGGAGACGGAGCCCAGCCCGCTGACCGCCGCCGGGGCCGCCCCGATCGAGCAGGTCGACCCGGCGGTGGAGGCCGCGGCCATCGCCTCGCTGAAGGAGTGGCGCCAGGACCGCTCGCAGCCGGCCGTGGACGCCGCGCTGGCCGAGCTGCGCCGCGCCTGCCGCACCGACGAGAACCTGGTCGACGTGAGCATCGCGTGCGCGCTGGCCGGGGTGACCACGGGCGAGTGGGCCCAGGCGCTGCGCGAGGAGTTCGGCGAGTACCGGGCGCCGACCGGGATCGCCGGGGTCTCCGCCGACGGCGGCGGGCTGTCGGAGGTCCGGGCCCGGGTCCAGGCAACCTCCGCCGAGCTGGGCGGGCGCAAGCTGCGGCTGCTGCTCGGCAAGCCGGGCCTCGACGGGCACTCCAACGGCGTCGAGCAGATCGCCGTCCGGGCCCGCGACTGCGGGTTCGAGGTCATCTACCAGGGCATCCGGCTCACGCCCGGCCAGGTGGCCGCCGCCGCGATCGAGGAGGACGTCGACCTCGTCGGACTGTCCATCCTGTCCGGAGCGCACCTGCAGGCCGTCGCCGACGTGCTGGCGGGGCTCGGCGACGCGGAGATCCCGGTCATCGTCGGCGGCATCATCCCGCCCGAGGACGAGGCCACCCTGCTCGCCAACGGCGTCTCCCGGGTGTTCACCCCGAAGGACTACGCGCTGACCGACATCATCGACGAGCTGGTCACCGTGATTCGACAGGCGAACAATTTACGGGATTAATTCACTCATGCCTATGGATGGAGACAAGGCCCGGGTGGATGCCGGACACTGCGGAAGTATGGTCCTGCGCTAGCTGCCGTCCTGTTCGACCTCGACGGAACCCTCGTCGACAGTGAGTCGGTCTGGGACGAGGTCTTCTGTGAACTCGCCGGTCGGGCCCTGCCCGCCGAGCTGCTGGCCCGTACCGACGGGCTCGGCGTCACCGCCGCGATGCGGCTCCTGCACGCGGATCTCGGCTGGCCACTGCGTACCGCGCCCGCCAGCGCGGTATGGGTGGAGCGCCGGGTGGCCGAGCTGTTGTCCACCGGCACCCGGTGGCGGCCCGGGGCCGTCGAACTGCTGGCCGAGCTGCGCGCCGCCGGGGTGCCGACCGCGCTGGTCACGGCCACCCGCCGCTGCGTGGTGTCCCGGATTCCCGGTCTGGTCGGCTTCACCGTCGTGGTGTGCGGCGACGATGTCACCCGGTCCAAGCCGCACCCGGAGCCGTACCGGGCGGCGATCCGTTCGTTGGGGGTGCCGGCCGGGGCGTGCGTGGCCGTGGAAGACACCGTGATCGGGGCGACGAGCGCCGCCGGGGCCGGGTGCGCGGTGCTGTTGGCGGCCGAGGAACCGGTGCCCGGGTACACGTGGACGGAGAGTCTACACGGCGTGAACGCTGAGTACCTGCGGAAACTCCTCCCGTGTCCCGCCTGATGGGATGCTCGTGAGTCCGACATGACCGAAGGGCGGGCAGCATAGGATCATCTCGCCCGGCCGGGTACGGCCGGGCGTTCCATGCTCGAAGCAGAATGGACCCTGCCCGGTGACGATCGTCCAGGACCCGTGCTCCACGATGGCCTCGTTGGGGATCGCCCAGATGGGAGACCCGCAACTGACCAGGGTCGCCCGGCGCCTCACGCTACCAACGGAACGGGCCCGCGCGGAACAGGTCGAGGAGGCACTCCTCCTCGCCGCGGAACGCGTCCAGCTGCACCACCCGTTCGCCAACGGGCTCGGGGTCGCGGCCAACCAGCTCGGGTACGCCGAGGCCGTCGCCGTCGTCCGACCGCGCGAGGGCGGCTACCTGACCTTCTTCAACCCCCGGATCATCGAGCGCTCGGTGGAGCACGACGAGCAGTACGAGGGGTGCCTGAGCTTCTTCGACGTCCGGGGCCTCGTACCGCGCCCGCTGCGGATCGTCGTCGCGCACACCGGGATCGACGGGGTGGCGCTCAAGTCGGAGTTCACGGCCGGCCTGGCCCGCCTCGTCGGCCACGAACTCGACCACCTGGAGGGCCGGCTGTACACGGCCCACCTGCGCACGCCCGTGATGCCCGTGGAGGAGTACCGCCAGATCCGCCGCGACTGGGACTACGGGGGGAACTAGCGGCGCCGGGGGCGGCCCGGCTCCCGGCGCCGCGTCCGCGGCGGTGGCCCGTGGTCGACCTGTGTCGACCACGGGCCACCGTGGCTAGAGCTGCAACTCCAGGTGGTAGCAGCTGTTCGTCGCCCGCTCGTCGAGCACCCGGGTCACCTGGCCGGTGACCGAGGCCACGAACAGCGGACCATTGGTGGCGTTGAACACGCCCGCCCCGACGTCCACGACGTTGAGGACGGCCGGGTCGGCGCAGTGCCGGGACACATTGGACGGTCCCTGCGCGACGATCTCCGCCTCCATCGCGGCCCGCACGGTGGCCGCGTTGGCGTTGATCTGCGCGAGGGTCATGCCCGCCGTGGCGGTCGTGAACCGGTTGACGACCGCGCGGCCCGGCGCCTGGTACAGCGCCAGCTGGTTGGCCGTGTTCTGCGCGACCGTGCGCGCCGGGTTCACCAGGTTGTTGAACATCGCCCGCGCCTGGTCGGCCGGGGTCCGCGCCGTGCTGGTGATCGTGGCCGTCGGCTGGCCGGCCGCGCGGAGCCCGTTCTTGATCGCGGTGATCATCCGGCCGTCGACCGACGCCTGGTTGGCCTGCGCGCCGAAGCCCACGGTCACATCCGCGATCGCGCCGACCTGGTTCCTGCTGCTCGCCGCGATCAGGTGCGTCGCGCCCGCCGGCGGGTTCTGCAACAGGTTGCCGGCGACCCGGACCGGGCCGTGCTGGCCGACGGTGGTGCCCGCCGGTACCGGGTGGCTGAGCAGGGCCGCGCCGATCCGGTTGTCGTAACCGGTGCCGCTGGCCCAGTACACGTCGATGGTGCCGGCCTGCTCCAGGTCGTGGTCCTTGACCTCGAAGCGCAGGTCCAGCCCGCCCTGGGTGTTGTTCCACGCCAGGCGCGGCTCGACCTGGTCCTTGATCTCCTCGACGAAGTCGACGACGACCTGGGAGTCCAGGATGCCGTCGGCGACGTTGGCCACCCCGAGGTCGACCTGGATGGTGTCGCCCTTCTTGTCCACCTTCAGCTTCAGCTCGCGCCACTGGGTCGCGCCGCTGCCGTAGTCGAACGCGCCGAGGCCGAGGCCGTTCATGCTGTTCGTCTCCACCGTGGAGTCGCCGCCCTGCTGGCTGCGGATCGACACCCGGTAGTAGTCGTTGTACTCGCTGCCGAAGTACCCGCCGGGCACCTCGCTCGTGATGAACCGGAACCGGATCTTCACGGCCACCACGTCCGGGTCGGTGGTGAAGGCCCGCGACACGGACTGCTCACCCTGCCCGGACGTGCCCAGCGTGAGGTCCTTGTCCACGACCGGATCCATCAGGCCGGCGGGCGGCTGGCCCGTGCCGCCCTGGGCGGCCGGGGTCATCAGCGGCGGCTGCGCGTGCTGGGGCAGGGCCGGCGGGGCGCCCAGGCCGGCGAAGTACGGGATGCCCTCCACGTGGTCCTTCACCTGGACCGGCGCGCTCCCGGTGTTCCAGCCGGCGGTGCCCTGGCTGAAGTCGTTGTTCTTCACCGGACTCGGGGCCTTGAACCCGTGCAGCTCGACCACGAACTGCGGCCGGGACGAGAAGTCGCCCAGCACGCCGAGCCGGTTGCCGCTGGCGGTGGCCTTCACCAGGACCGTGCGGGCCGACACGTTCGGGATGGCCAGGACGCCGGTGGTCGTGGTCGCCTCGGTGTACACCGACTGGTTGTCGGAGAGGCTGACCCGCACGGTCACCGGGTCGGTCACCGGCTGCTTGGTGACGTCGTCGACCACCCGGACGTTGACCGTGGTGCTGCCGGCCCAGACGGTGTCGGTGCGGTAGAGGGGGCGGCCGACCGTGTCGTACCCCTTGAAGGAGATGACGTTCTTGCCGGACACCAGGCGGTTGGTACCCGCCGAGATCTTCCCCGCCGCCACCGTGGTCGGCACCGAGGCCCCGTTGACGGTGAACGAACCGCCGGACTGGTCGGCGTCGAAGGCCGCCCCGGTCAGCGTGTAGGCCACCTCGGCTGACGTCGGGTTGAACGCGGACGCGGACAGCCCCGCCAGGGCCAGCGCGCCGTCGGGCAGCACCTGGTCGAGCGGGTTGTCGCTGGCGAGCCGCAGGCTGGTCGCCGCGCCCAGGTTGCGGTTCGCGCGGGTCGAGTCGGCGCTGTCGATCACGCCGTTGCGGTCGGTGTCCGCCCAGGGGGAGTAGCCCGGGTCGCCGGTGTGCTTCCCGTGCAGGCCCGCGATGGCGGACAGGTCAGCCGCGTCGACCACGAAGTCGCCGTTCGCGTCGCCGACGAGGGTCTTCACCAGCTCGTACCCGCCGGTGGTGCCGAAGTTGCCCTTGATCTGGATCTCGTAGTTGATGCCCGTGCACAGCGTGGCCAGCCCGTAGTCGGAGGCCTCGCCGGGGGAGTTGATGGTGTGCGCGCCGAGGATGTCGGTGGTCTCGGTGGTCTTGCGGACCCGGATGATGCCCGGGTTGAGTCCGCTGCCGGCCGGGGCCTCGACGGAGAAGCCGACGAGCACGTCGCCGTGCGCGTTGGGCGTGTAGTCGGTGCCGGGCAGGCTGAAGACCAGCCGGTCCTGGGCCTCGGCGGTGCGCAGTTCGCCCGGGTTGACGGCGAACGCGGGCGTGCCGGTGCGGTCGACGGTGACCGCCGGGGCGGCCGACGCCGCCGTCGGACCCAGGGGCACGGCCAGAACTAGGGGGACGAGAACGGCCAGATAACGCTTCTTCACGTTTCCTCCTGACACATCGGGAAGGTGTGTCAGAGCGGAGCTTATCCATACCGTTACACGGGGAGACTGTCAGATATTCATCTGAGCTGATGACTTGACGTCCGTCTACTCTCGACTGTCGACCTGCCGCGAGGCGTGCCCCGGCTCGGCGAAGGACCACTCCAGCCGGTACCGCGCGTGCAGCGGCGGCGCGTCGGTCTCCCAGCAGTACTCCACCACGCCGTCCTCCGTCGCCTGGAGGATCGGACTCAACTCGCCCCGGTCCGAACTGGTCATCAGGATCTCCACCCCCCACACCTCGGGCAGCAGCTCCTCCGGGAAACGCATCCGCACCGACAACCGGTCCGTGGGGTGCCGGATCGCGCGCTGGAACCAGGAACCCCACTTCTCCCGCTCGACGCTGTAGGAGTACTCGATCCAGGTCCGCTCGCCCGGATACAGCGGGAACCGGCCGAGCGCGTTCTCGAACAGCAGCCACACCTCCTTCAGCGTCGGGAGGTCCAGGTTCGGCACGCACTCCATCGTCAGGCCGCGGCACGTCGCCCGCAGGTCCAGCTCCGGCCACGTCAGGGGGGCCGTCGCCTCCTGGTCGGCGGCGATCTTGATGAAGTACCGGGCGACCGGGTCGGCCTGGCCGTTGAAGAGCTGGCGGCGGATGGTCACCCAGTACCGCTCGCCGTCGTAGCGCATCAGCGCCTCTTCGTGCTCCACCGTGAGGTCGGTGGCGGTACCCCGCTCGACGGGCGGCGGGGCCGGGGTGGTGGAGCGGCGGGGGCGGGAGCCGTCGTACAGCCGCCAGAGGCCGAGGAGTTCCCCCTCGGCGCGTAACACGTCGTCGGCGCGGCGGGCGAAGTCCTCCGTGGGTCGGTGCCGGCCGCTCTCGATATGGCTCACATAGGACGGGTCGAACAACATCAGGGCGCCGAGCTGCTTTTTGGACAGACCTCTGCGCTCCCGCCAGGCTGTTAACTCCCGACGGAAGGTACCCATAGCCTCCTGGGCCGACAACTCCACATACTCCAGCTTGTCTGGCGGGCGGTGATCGCGCTACCCCGCTTCAGCGGATGAGAAAAGTCAACGAACAACTCACCACCAGACCACCGAGAACCGTGAGGGCCACGGTGCCGACCCCGGTGCGCTGCCCCCGGAACCGTGCCATTCCCCAGACCACCAGCGGAATCCCCGCGAACGGCGACAGGAACACCGCCAACTGGGCGAGCAGGTTCGACAGCAGGGTCTCCTCGTCCCCGAACCCCAGCACCAGCCGGGCGAGTCCGAAAATTGACGCAGCAACAATTGCTCCAATAAGGACCGCTACAATCCCGCTGTACTTCATGGGATCCGGCGACCACTCACCCCGCCGGGCGCGGGCCATCAGATCCTTCGCCGAGGACAGCCGTTCCTCCATGTCGGTACCGGCCGGCGGCACCAGCACCTCGGGCATCTCACCCATCCGCTTGGCCATCCGCCGGCCCACGTACGACCGGACGTCGCGCCACACCCGCTCCGCCGTACTGTCCGCCCGCTCCACGTCCTCCTGCGCGCGGGCCAGCTCCTCCTGCCGGCTGACCAGCGCCGCCCGGGCCGCCTCCAGCCGGTCCTCGACCCGCCGGGCCGCCGCGTCGTGCTCCTGACCCGCCCGGCGGGCCTCGGCGTTCGCGCGCTCCAGGGCGCCGGCGACATGGCCGACCAGCGCCCGGTACTCCGCCACGGCTGACATATCAGTGCACCTCGTACGGGATCATGATCTCGGGCACCCGGTGGTGCGCCCGGTCGAAGAACAGGGCCCGGTTCTCGCGCGGATACCAGGCCGGGCCGCCCTGGCCCGGGTACAGCGAGGCCAGCTCGTTGCCGTGCACGTCCAGGGCCACCCACGCGCCCACCACGTCCAGCCGGGCCGCCGTACCCCCCAGGTCGTCCTTCAGCCGGGACACCGAACGCCACCAGCCCAGCACGTGCGTGCGCCGCTCCGGGCCGGACTGCATCACCCGGCGCAGGTTGACGTGCCCCGGACCGGCGAGCTGCGAGGCGGCGGCGTCCACCGCGTACACGATGAGGTAGTGCGGGGCGCCCGAGTCGTCGGCCGCCGCCTCCCGCAGCACCTCGGCCAGGTCGTCGCGCAGCGCCGCGTCGGCGTGCCCGGCGCCCCACAGGTGCCCGATCACCGTGGACGCGGCGTCCACCGCGTCGGGCTCCAGGCAGACCACGGTGAACCGCGCGGTGCCCGGGGCGTGCTGGCGGGCCAGGGACAGCACCGCCGCGCCCAGCACCGCGCACGCCTGACCCACCGTCGTGCCGAGCACCGCCAGGTTGCGGCCGGGGGACCGGCCCAGCCGCACGTGCGCGGGCTTCGCGGCCACGTCGATGGTCTGACCCACCCACGCGATCGGGTCCCGGCCGCCGTCCGGCGTGTGCCGGGGCAGCGGCGGCACGTGGCTGCCGTCGAACAGGATCGGCTCCGGCGCGTCGGGATCCCGCCGGGACCACAGCCGCTTCTGCAGGTCCTCCCAGACCGCCCGGCTGCCCGCGTCCGGCACCCGGACCACCCGGTTGGCCGGCAGCACGCCCGAATCGGGGTTCACCACCGCGTGGTAGCGCGGGATCACGTCGGAGACCAGGTTGTTGTCGGCCATCATCCGCCGGGCCTTCGGCAACGCGATCCGCAGCGTGAACTGCGAGACCAGCGCCGAACGCCCCCACAGCGCCTCGATGCCGCCGATGTCCTGGCTGGCCAGCACCAGGTGGATGCCCTGCGACCGGCCGCGCCGGGCCAGGTCCTCCATCAGGTCCGTGGCCTCCGCCGACACCGGGTCGCGCATCGTGGTCAGCAGCACCTGGAACTCGTCGATCACGGCCACGATCCGGGGCCACCGGCCACCCGGGTCCTCCGTGCGCAGCTCCTCCAGCTTCGTCGCCTCGTGCCGCTTGGCCGCCTCCGCCCGCCGGCGCAGCTCCTCGGCGAGGAAGCGCAGCAGGGCCAGCCCGAACTCCCGGTCGGAGTTGACGTTCACCCCGACCAGGCGCACGTGCGGCAGCCAGCTCGGATCCCGCCGGCCCCGGGCGAACCGGGCGAACGACACGCCCTCCTTGAAGTCGAGAAGATACAACTCCAGTTCATCCGGGGAGTACCGGCTGCACAGGGCGCCCAGCCACGCGTACAGCAGATTCGTCTTGCCCGAACCCGAAGGCCCGCCGATCAGCGCGTGCGGCGGCGCGTCGCCCAGCGCCAGGTCCACCAGCCGCCCGTCGGCCGCCTCCCCGATCGGGGCGACCAGGCCCGTCGCCGAGGACTCCGTCCACAGCTTCTCCGGCAACAGGTCCGCGAACAGGCCCGGCGCCGGACCGGCCGCCACGACCTCCGCGATCCCCCGGCACGTCCGCGTGATCAGCTCGGCCGGCGGCGCCGGATCCAACGAGATCCGCATCGGGCCGGTGACACTCGTCGTCAGCTTGTCCAGGTCGACCGTCTCGGCCGGCGACGTCGGCACCCCCACCGTGATCAGGTGCACGCCGCACGCCGCGCCCGTCCGCGCGATCCGGTCCAGCTGCGCGCGCTGCCGGTCCGACAGGTCGTCGACCGCGTCCCCGATGCTCCCGTCGCCCAGCAGCACCGCCACCCGCCACGGCTCCGGCCGCCGGCCGGTGGTCGCCGCCAGCTCCCGCAGCGACGTGAACTCGCCCGCCAGCACCGTCTCGTGGATCCGGCGGATCTCCTCCACCAGCTCGTCCAGCAGGCCGGTCAGCGCGCCCGGGCCGTAGAAGTTGGCCAGCCCGGCGGGGCTGAGCGCCGCGAACCCGGCCAGGGAGCCGCCGAGCTGCTCCGGGTCGTACACGCTCAGCCGCAGGCCGCCCGGGGCCGTGGCGCCCAGCGCGCGCAGCAGCAGGGTCGCCACCACGCCCACTGCGCGCGACGGGTCGCCCTCGACCGCCAGATGCGCGTGGTCGAGGAGGGGCAGCAGGGCGGGGATGTCGGGGGAGACCGCGCCGATCCGGTACAGCGCCGGGGCCGTACCCCGTTCCGGTCGGGTCGGGGTCCAGCCCTCCCACGGCGCGCTCGCCGCACCGGGGGCGGCCGTGACCACCAGCTCGCGGATCGCGTTCGTCCGGGCGGCCAGCTCGGTGCCCGCCACGTCCGTACTCGCCGCGCGGGCCGCGCTCAGCCCCACGGCCAGCTCGTCGCGCAGCCGCAGCACGTCGTCCTCCGTGCCGCGCAGCCGCAGTTCGCTGTCGGTCAGCGCGTCGGCGGCGGCCGCGGCGGCGGCGCGCGCCGCGCCCCTGGCCTGACCGAGCGCCCGACCGACCTCGGCGGCCACCGCCGTCCGTGGACTGCGCATGTTCTACTTTTCCTCGGTCTCGGGCAGGGACAACGACTCCGGCGGCCGGCGCAGCGTGGCCAGCAGGGCCCCCACGAGCACGGCGCTGCCGGTCGCGGAGTCCACCGGGTGCTCGGGCACCCCGTGGTTGCCGTGCGTCGGCTCGGCGTGGCAGGCGCGGCCCAGCAGGATGTCGGGCAGCTGCGGCGGCAGGCCGGGCAGCGCCTTCAGGGTCAGTTTGTCGAGCCGCCTGCGCAGCTCCGGCACGTCCGCCGGGCCGGGTTTGCGGCCCAGCAGCTCGCCGGACAGCTCCTGGATCAGCGGGGCGCACAGGGCGGTCAGCCGCAGCCCGATCGCCGGACCGGCCTTCCACAGCTGGACCCGGAGCGGCTTCGGCTCCTCCTTGCGGACCAGGGCCGCGACCCGGCGGAGCAGCTCGGCGGCCGGCGGCGGCTTCTCGTCCTCTTTCTTGTCCACCGGATCGTCGAGCCCGGTCACGACGTCGACCCGGGTCTCCCACCAGTCGTCGAGGGCGGGGGCCTGCTTCGGCTCCACCTTCGGTTTCGGGCGTTCCTGTTCCTCCTGGCGGGCGGGCAGCACCGTGGGGGCGGGGCCGGCGACCCCCAGACCGATCGCTCGCTGGTACTCCGCGAGGGTCTCCTGGGCCCGGGCCAGCGTCGCGAACGCCTGCTCCAGGTTCGTGGTGGCGGCGGCGAGCTGGCTCAGGCCGATGGAGCGCCCCGAGGTGTGCAGGACGTAGCCGAGCAGCCCCGTGGCGGCCTGCACCCGGTCGGCGGCCTGGCGCAGTTCGTTGAGGGGGAGCCCGGCGGACACGCCGTTGAGGGTCGCGCCGAGTTCCTGGATGACGGACATGGCCGGCTACAACGTCGCGACGTACTGCTCGGCCTGCTCGACCGCCGCCGCCGTCGCGGCGAGGCACTCGTCGAGCTCCAGCGCGGCCTGGGCGAGCGCGGCGTGGCAGGCCAGCACCGCGTCGTGGCCGCTGCCGTCGAGGGCCACGGCCAGGGCGCCCTGCGCCTCGGAGAGTTTCTCCCCGGCGGCGGCCACGACCTCCTGACCCTCGAGGACATGCTCCATCGCGGTGTTGATCGCGGCCTTGACCTCGGCAACGCTTGCCAAGCGGCACCTCCTGAGGTGTGAGAGTCAACTGTCCCAAAATGAACGGACCACCGCTAGTAACCGCGCCGGTCCGGGGCTTGAATGAAGAGCTAGAACAGGTCGGACAGCACCACGGGCTCCAGCCCCTTCGCGCGCAGGCCCGCGATGATGGCCGGCAGGGCCTGGTCCGTGACCGGTGCGTTCACGTCCGTGCAGTGCATGATCACGATAGAGCCGGCCCGTACGGTGCTCAGCACCGCAGTGGACACCGCCTGCGGGTTGGTGGCGAACGGGTCCCCGCTCACCACGTCACCGTCCACGACGGTCACGCCGAGCTGGCCGACGGCGGCGAGCGCGGCCGGGTCGTGGCACAGGCCGGGGAAGCGGAAGAACCGGGTCTGGCGGCCGCCGTACGCCTCCAGGGCCGTGAAGGTCCTCGCCACGTCGGCGGTCATCTCCGGCGGCGGCACCTGGCCCAGGGTGTAGCAGCGCGGCGTGAAGCCCCGGTGGCTGTAGGAGTGGTTGGCCAGCTCGAATGTCGGGTTCGCGGCCAGTCGGCGGGTGAACGCCGGGTACTCCTCCACGAACATGCCCGACATGAAGAACGTGCCGGGCACCTTCTCGCGTTCGAGGACGTCGAGGACGCGGGTGTTCGCGTACGACTTCACGGAGCCGGCCCGCAGCTTGGCCCGCATGTCGGCGGTCAGGTCGGCGTCGAAGGTGAGCGCGACCCGGTTGCCGGTGCGCCTGCCGAAGTTGACGACCGGCGCGGGCCGACCGGACGGCGCGGCCCCGGGCGTCGGCCGGGCGCTCGGCGACGGGGTGGGGGAGGGGCTGGCCTGCGGGGTGGTGGCGGACACCCGGCTCGGTTCGGCGGCCGGCGCGGCGGCGGCACCGCAGCCGGCCAGGAGCGCGCAGGACAGCAGGGCCACGACGGTGAGGGGTGCTCGCACCCGTTTACTCTAACCAGACATTCGACGGCGCCGGCGGCGGTTCAGCAGCCACCACGCCGCGACGAACAACCCGGCCAGGCAGAGCAGCACCAGGATCGGCACGATGATCGCCACGAGCGACATCACCACGCTGGTGAAGTCCTCCGCCGTGGACACCACGGGCGCGGCGACCCCGATCGACATCGTGTTCAGGATGGGCCGGGCCAGCGCCTTCACGCCGTGCACCACGAGGGCGACCACGATGCCCAGCACGATGGACACCCACTGGTGCCCGCTGAAGAACGAGCCCGGGTCCTGCACGCTCACGGTCTCCGAGGTGGACGCGGCCCCGAAGGCCAGCCCGCCGGCCGTGGGCCGGACCACGGTCTGCACCACGTCGTTGACGCTGTCGACCACCGGCACCTTGTCGGCGACGACCTCGATCAGCAGCAGGACGCCGAGGATGATCAGGACCCAGCCGTTGGACAGCCAGCTCCAGCCCTGCGGCAGGTTGATCAGGTCGGTGTAGCGCCCGAGCAACCCCATCAACAGCAACGGGATGTACGCGTTCAGCCCGGCCGAAGCCGCGAGCCCCGTACCGGTGAGCGCTTCGAGCATGGGTCGACGGTACCCCCTGGAGGGCCGTGGTCCCCGGTCCTCGGTGCAATTCGCCGCCGGTGCCGTCGGCTAGAACAGGGTCAGCTCGTCCTTCTCGATGCCGCGGAGCCGGTCGTAGTCGACGGTCACGCACCGGATGCCCCGGTCGTTGGCCAGCACCCGGGCCTGCGGCTTGATCTCCTGGGCCACGAACAGGCCGGACACGGGGGCCAGCAGCGGGTCGCGGTTGAGGAGTTCGAGGTACCTGGTCAGCTGCTCCACGCCGTCGATCTCGCCGCGCCGCTTGACCTCGACGGCCACGTGCGCGCCGTTGGCGTCCCGGCACATCAGGTCGACGGGGCCGATCGCGGTCGGGTACTCCCGCCGGACCAGGGTGAAGTCCCTGCCCATCGCGGTCGGGTTCTCGGCGAGCAGGACCTGGAGGTGCGCCTCGACGCCGTCCTTGCGCAGCCCGGGGTCGACGCCCAGCTCGTGCGAGGTGTCGTGCAGGACCTCCTCGATGGTGATCCGCAGCTCCTCGCCGGCCTTGTTGATCACCTTCCACGCGCCGGGGGCCTCCTCGACCCTGCACGGCGGGGACATCCAGTTGAGTGGCTTGTAGGCCCGGTCGTCGGCGTGAATGGACACGGAACCGTCCGCCTTGATCAGCAGCAGTCGCGTGGCCATCGGGAGGTGTGCGGTGAGGCGGCCGACGTAGTCGACCGAGCACCGAGCGATGACAAGACGCACCCGCTGAGGGTAACGGAGACCCGGCGAAACAGGCACTTCACGTCCTTGGCATCGATAGTCATCGAGGTGTCTGCTGTGGGGAATGCTGTTTGATCCTGGGGATTCATGTTCAACCATGATGGGAATGATTGCCATGCACCTCCGGAAACTGGCCGTGCTGGGGCTCCTCGCGGGGCTGGTCGGGCCGAAGATGCGGGACGCGCTCAAGGCCACCGGCCGGCCCATCCTCTACAGCATCTGCGAATGGGGCGCCAACCAGCCGTGGAACTGGGCCCAGGACGTCGGCAACTCGTGGCGCACCACCGGTGACATCTCCGACAACTGGTCGAGCATGGTGTCGATCCTGCACCAGAACGAGTCGCTGGCCCCCTACGCCCGGATCGGCGCGTGGAACGACCCCGACATGCTGGAGGTCGGCAACGGCGGGATGACGGACGCCGAGTACCGGTCGCACTTCAGCCTCTGGGCCATGATGGCCGCGCCGCTGCTCATCGGCTCGGACCTGCGGACCGCGAGTCCCGAGACGATGACCATCCTGAAGAACGCCGACGTCATCGCCCTCGACCAGGACCCGCTCGGCCGGCAGGCGACCGTCGTGGCCCCCGGCGTCTACGCCAAACCGCTCGCCAACCGGGACCGGGGCGTCGCCCTGTTCAACGAGAGCAACACCGCGAAGACGATGGGTACGACGGCCGCGGCGGTCGGGATCGGCGGCGCGACCTCGTACGCGGTAAAGGATCTGTGGTCGAAGGCGACCAGCACGAGTACCGGCACGTTCAGCGCCACGGTCCCCGCGCACGGCACCGTCGTCTACCGGGTCACCCCCGGCGGTCCCGTGCCACCGCCCACCGGGATCTCCCAGCTCGGCGACCTGTCCTGGCGCAGCGCGATCAACGGCTGGGGCCCGGTCGAGCGGGACCGCAGCAACGGCGAGCAGGCGGCCGGCGACGGCCGGACCCTGACCGTCCAGGGGACCACCTACGCGAAGGGCCTGGGGGTCCACGCGACCAGCGACATCGGGTACTACCTGGCCGGGCGCTGCTCCACCCTCGTCGTGGACGTCGGCGTCGACGACGAGTCCGGCTCCAACGGCTCGGTGGCGTTCCAGGTGTACCGGGACGCGGTGAAGGTCGCCGACAGCGGGGTGGTCCGGGGCGTCGGGGGCGCGGTCCGGCTCACGGCCGACCTGACCGGGGGACAGGAACTGCGGCTCGTCGTCACCAACGGCGGGGACAGCGTGGACTACGACCACGCGGACTGGGGCGGACCGGTGCTGACCTGCTCCTGAAGTCCACAGTATGAGAACAACTTCCCGCTGATTGGGAACGATGGTTAGCGTGGTGCCCATGTACACGCATGGGCACCACGACTCCGTGCTCCGGTCGCACCGGTGGCGCACGGCCGAGAACTCCGCCGGGTATCTGTTGCCGCACCTCGCTCCCGGACAGTCCCTTCTGGATGTCGGCTGCGGTCCCGGCACCATCACGGTCGACCTGGCGGCCCGGGTCGCACCCGGCCGGGTCGTCGGAGTGGACGCGTCGGCCGACGTCCTGGCGGAGGCGCGGGCACTGGCCGAGGGCCCACAGGTCTCCTTCGTCGTCGGCGACGTGATGGCCTTGGACTTCGACGACTCCTCCTTCGACGTCGTGCACGCCCACCAGGTGCTCCAGCACGTCGCCGACCCGGTCGGGGCGCTCCGCGAGCTGCGCCGGGTCAGCCGGGGCCTGGTCGCGGCCCGGGACGCCGACTACGCGGCCATGACCTGGTACCCGCAGGTCCCCGCCCTCGACGCCTGGCTGGCCCTGTACCAGCGGGTGGCCCGGAGCAACGGCGGCGAACCCGACGCCGGCCGCCGGTTGCTGTCCTGGGCGCGGGCGGCCGGGTTCGCGCGGGTCACGCCCGGCGCGTCGGTCTGGTGCTACGCGACCCCGGAGGACCGGGCCTGGTGGGGCGGCATGTGGGCCGACCGGATCCGCGACTCGGCCATGGCCCGCCAGGCCGTGGACCGGGGCTTCGCGACCGCCGGGGACCTGGCGACGATCGCCGACGGCTGGCGGGAGTGGGCGGCGTCCCCGGACGGCTGGTTCCTGGTCCCGCACGGCGAGATCCTCGCCTGGAACTGACCGGCGGGGCGCGGCCGCCCAACGCCCCGGGCGTCGGGCGTCGATGGGCGTTTCCGACCCGCCGGGTACCTCAGCGCTGGCATCGCGACATGCCGGACCGGCTGCCGCGCACGCTGGCCCACCCCCCCCGGGGCCACTCGGTCGCCCGCCCGGCGCCGGCGGCCCGGTCGTGGCACCCTCGGAGGGTGACCTCCGAACTGTTCGGCCCCCACAGCGTCACCTGGCAGGTGCACGCCGACCCCGCGATGTGGGTCGCCGGCGTGAGCGCCCTCTTCCTCCAGGCCCTGCACCCCCTGGCGGTCCGGGGCGTCGTGCAGCTCTCCGACTTCCGGCACGACCCGCTCGGCCGGCTCCGGCGGACCGCGGGCTTCGTCAGCGTCTCCACCTACGGCACGGCCGCCGAGGCGGAGCAGGCCGGGGCCCGGGTCCGCCGGATCCACGCGGCCCTGAAGCTCCGGCTGCCGGACGGCACGCAACACCCGGTCGACGATCCGGAACTCCTGCGATGGGTACATTGCGCCGAGGTCGCGTCCTATGTGGACGTGGTGCGTCGGGCCGGGTTCCCGCTGAGTCCGGCGCACGTGGACCTCTACCTGACCGAGCAGCGCCGGTCGGCGGCCCTGGTCGGGCTCGATCCGGAGTCGGTGCCCGGCACCTGGGCCGACATCACGGCCTACCTCGACGGGATGCGCCCCCAGTTGGCGCGCACGAAGGAATCCGACGAGATCTACGACTTCCTCACCACCCCGCCGGTCAACCCGCCGATGCGCGCGGGCTGGTGGCCGGTGGCCCGGGTGGCGTACGGGCTGCTGCCGCCGTGGGCCGTCGCGATGTACGGCCGGCCGGCGTGGAGCCCCGCCCAGGCGGAGCGCCGGCTGCGCGCCCTGCGCCGGACCGCGAAGCTGATCCCGGACCGGCTCCGCTGGCGGGTCCCGACGGGCAACGTCCTCCGCGCGATCGACCGCCTGGGCCCCGCCGCGACCCCGTCCCCGAAGAACCTGCCCTGACCAGGTGCTCCGACCGCACGACCCCGGCTCCGGGGGCCCGCCTCGCCGGAGCGCTCCGGCGCGAGCACCGGCACCCGGGCCGCCCCGGTCGGCGAGGTGGGTAGTGCCTCCGTCGCCGGTCACGTCCCTCCGTAACCAGATGATGCCCTTGATCCGGGGTTAGCGGCGGCCGTGCAGGACCCGCAGCGCGAGCCGGGTGAGCTTCGTGTCCCGGGCGCCCTTCTCGAACGTCAGCACCTTGACCAGCGAGGGCATCCACCGCTTCGCGATCGCCTTCGGCCGGGCGAACTCCCGCAGCCCGTCGGCGCCGTGGATCCGGCCGAACCCGGAGTCGCCGACCCCGCCGAACGGCAGCGAGGGGATGCCCGCGAACGACAGCGTCGAGTTGATCGACGTCATCCCGGACCGGAGCCGCCGGGCGGTGTCCATGGCGCGCGCCTTGCCGAACACGGCGCCCGCGAGGCCGTAGGACAGGGCGTTGGCCCGGGCCACGGCCTCGTCGACGTCGCGGACCCGGGCGATCGTCAGGGTCGGCCCGAAGGTCTCCTCCCGCACCGCCTCGGACGTCTCGGGGACGTCGACCAGGATCGTCGGGTGCACGAACGGCGGCCGGACCGCCTCGGGGCCGCCCAGCACGGCCCGGCCGCCGTCGGCGAGGGCGGCGGCGATGTGCCGGCGGACCACGTCGATCTGGCTGGGCATGGTCATCGGGCCGATGTCGGCGCCGGGCTCGGCCCCGACGGACAGCGCGGCGGCCTTGGCGACGACCTTGGCGAGGAAGGCGTCGTAGACGGAGTCGACGGCGTACACCCGCTCGATGCCGATGCAGGTCTGGCCGGCGTTGAACAGGCCGCCCCACACCGTGGCCTCTGCGGCGGCGTCGAGGTCGGCGTCGGAGTCCACGATCAGGGCGTCCTTGCCGCCGCACTCCAGCAGCACGGGGGTCAGGGTCCCGGCGGCGGCGGCCATGACCTTCTTCCCGGTCCGGGTGGACCCGGTGAACGCGATCTTGTCCACGCCCGAGGTGACCAGGGCCGCCCCGGTGTCCCCGAGCCCGTGCACGACCTGGAGCACCGGGTGCTCGGGCACCACCTCGGCGAACGTGTCGACGAGGAACTGCCCGACCGCCGGGGTGTACTCGCTCGGCTTGAACACGACGGTGTTGCCGGCCGCCAGCGCGTAGGCGATCGACCCGACGGGGGTGAAGATGGGGTAGTTCCACGGGCCGATGACGCCGATCACCCCGTAGGGCTGGTACTCGACGTGCGCCGAGTACTCCGACTGCATCAGCGTGCCGCCCACCCGGCGCAGCTTCAGCACCCGCTTGGCGTGCTTCGCGGCCCAGTGGATGTGGTCGATCGCCCCGGCGGCCTCGGCGGTGGCGTCCACGGTCGGCTTGCCGCCCTCGCGGTGCATGATCCCGGTCAGCTCGTCGAGCCGGGTGGTGATGAGGGCCCGCCACGCGTACAGCCGGCGGCGGCGGCCGTCGAAGCCGAGCTCGCGCCACCAGTCGGCGGCGGCCCGGGCCCGGGACACGGCGGCGGCGACCTCGGCGGGGTCGGCGACGGGGAACCGGCCGACCTCCTCGCCGGTCGCGGGGCTGGTGGAGACGAGCCGGCCGCCGTCCACGACGGGGCTGCCGGAAACGCTGACGCCAGGGGTCATCTTCTATCTCCTCGCCGGTGGTGTCCCCGAGTCTAGACCTCTTACTACTCGCAAGTAACCCTGTGACGGACTGCATTACGCACGCGTGTTGCGCACTGCTAAGTTGGCCTGAACGATCAGTCAGCAGGACGCGAGGCGCCAGCGCCGACCGGCCGGTGGGATCAGGCAGCTCAGCACAGGGGGCACCGGCGCGTCGCCGGGCGACCCGGGTCGGCGACAGCAGGAGGCACGGCGTGACGGGCATCAACAAGGTCGGCGTGGTCGGGCTCGGCACCATGGGGGCCGGCATCGTCGAGGTCTTCGCCCGCAACGGCGTCGAGGTCCTCGGCGTCGAGATCACCGAGGCGGCGCTGGAGCGCGGCCGGGTGACCCTGAAGGCGTCCACCGACCGGGCCGTGGCCAAGGGCAAGCTGTCCGAGGCCGACCGCGACGCCCTGCACGAGCGGGTCACGTTCGCCGTGGGCCTGCCCGCGCTGTCGGACGTCGACCTGGTGATCGAGGCCGTGCCGGAGCGCCTGGAGCTCAAGCGGGCGATCTTCGCCGAGCTGGACCAGGTCTGCAAGCCGACCGCGATCCTGGCCACCAACACCTCCTCCCTGTCGGTCACCGAGATCTCCGTGGCGACCCACCGCCCCAACCGGGTGATCGGGATGCACTTCTTCAACCCGGCCCCGATCATGAAGCTGGTCGAGATCGTCCGGACCGTCGTGACCGAGCAGTCCGTGGTCGACGACATCGAGGCGCTGTGCACCCGGCTCGGCAAGGTCGACGTCACGATCAACGACCGGGCCGGCTTCATCGCCAACGCCCTGCTGTTCGGGTACCTGAACCACGCGGTCTCGCTGTACGAGTCGAAGTACGCGAGCCGGGAGGACATCGACGCGGCGATGCGCCAGGGCTGCGGCCTGCCGATGGGCCCCCTCGCGCTGATGGACCTGATCGGCATCGACACCGCGTACGAGATCCTCGACACCATGTACAAGCGGGGTGGCCGCGACCGCCGGCACGCCCCGGTTCCGCTGATCAAGCAGATGGTCACGGCCGGTCTCCTGGGCCGCAAGTCGGGCCGGGGCTTCTACACGTACGAGAAGCCGAGCTCCCCGGTCGTCGTGAGCGACCCGGAGCCGGCCCCGGTCCCGGAGGAGGGCGCCCGCCCGGTGTCCCGGATCGGCGTGGTCGGCTCGGGCACGATGGCCACCGGCATCGTCGAGGTGCTGGCCAAGGCGGGCTACGAGACGGTGTTCGTGGCCCGGGGCGCCGAGCAGGCCGCCCGCGCGCTGGACCGGATCGAGCAGTCCCTGAACAAGGCCGTGGTGCGCGGCAAGCTGACCGAGGAGGACCGCGACGCGGCCCGGGCCCGGATCACCGGCGCGCACAAGCTGGACGATCTGGCCGATGTGGACCTGGTCGTCGAGGCCGTGGTCGAGGAGGTCAGCGTCAAGAAGGCCCTCTTCGAGGCCGTGGCGGAGATCTGCAAGCCGGGTACGGTGCTGGCCACCACGACGTCGAGCCTCCCGGTGATCGAGTGCGCGATGGCCTCCGGTCGGCCCGAAGACGTTGTGGGACTGCACTTCTTCAACCCCGCCCCGGTCATGAAGCTGGTCGAGGTGGTCCGGACGATCAGGACCTCACCTGCGGCGCTGGCGACTGCGGTCGCGGTGTGCGAGGCTGTTGGGAAGCGTCCGGTGGTGTGCGCCGACCGGGCCGGTTTCGTGGTGAACGCGCTCCTGTTCCCGTACCTGAACGACGCGGTCAAGATGCTCGAAGCCAGCTACGCGACGGCGGACGACATCGACTACGCGATGAAGCTGGGCTGCGGTTACCCGATGGGGCCGTTCGAGCTTCTGGACGTGGTCGGGCTGGACGTGTCGCTGGCCATCCAGCGGCAGCTGTACCTGGAGTTCCGTGAGCCGGGCTTCGCACCAGCGCCCCTGCTGGAGCACCTGGTGACCGCTGGTTACCTGGGCCGCAAGGCTGGCCGGGGCTTCCGGGACTACAGCACCCCCTAGCAGCCTCCACCCCCTCGGAGCGCGTTGTGGTCAAGCGGGTCGCCATCATCGCCGCCGCCGCCCTCGGCGTCGTGCTGGTCGCCGTGCTGCTGTTCGGCAACAGCGGCAAGAGCGAGCCGGTCACGTTCACCGAGGGCGGGGTGGATGTCCGGGTCGAGTTCCTGGACACCGGCCTGGTCGGCGACCGGGTCAAGGTGACCCTGAAACCCGAGGCCCTCGACGGGTACGTGGCCGCGGCGGTCACCGTGGAGGTCTCCGGCGACCTGACGCCCACCGCGCCCGCGCGGCTGCCCCGGGCGCTCACCAAGGCGGACGTGCCGGTGCCGGTGTTCGCGGCGGGGGCCGCCCGGGTCGAGGTCAAGGTGCAGCGCGCCTCGGACAAACCCGGCAAAGCCATTGTCAAGGTTGGATACCAGACGTGTGACAAGTCGGGCTGCAAACCCGCTGTGGTCGGCAAAACCGTCACTCTCACCCTGAAGTGATCCCCACCGCAAGGGATATGGCGGACAGTGATCGGCCCGTATTCTGGGAGCCGTGAGCCCACGCCATAACCGTCGCCAGCACTCCGGCCCGGTTGCGCGCGGAGACGAGGACGAAGACGGCGCGATGCGACGGGCCTCCCAGGCCGTCGAGGGCGACTGGATGGTCCGTACCCTCCCCGCGAACCCCACCACGGGGAAGACCTACCGGTGTCCGGGCTGCGACCAGGAGGTCCCGGCCAGCCAGGGGCACATCGTGGCGTGGCGGCTCGACAGCGACGGCGACGACCGGCGGCACTGGCACACGTCGTGCTGGCGGTCCCGGGGCCACCGACTGCCGAACATCCAGCGCGGCCGTTCCGCACCGAAGCACTAGGAGTCACGCCATGCCCCCGATCCGGGCGAACTCGATCCTGCCGGCCCGCCGGGAGGACATCGAGCTGCACACCGCCGACGGGCACGTCCTCGTGGGCGAACTGGCGCTCCCCGCCGACCGGCCGCCGGTCGCGACCCTGGTCTGCCTGCACCCGCTGCCCACCCACGGCGGCATGATGGACAGCCACGTGTACCGCAAGGCGGCCTGGCGGCTGCCCGCGCTCGCCGACCTGGCGGTGCTGCGGTTCAACTCCCGGGGCACGTCCAGCGTGCGGGGCACGAGCGGCGGCGAGTTCGACGGCGGCGACGCGGAGCGCTACGACGTGGCCGCCGCCCTGGAGTACGCGGAGTTCGCCGAGCTGCCGGCCATCTGGCTGGTCGGCTGGTCGTTCGGCACCGACCTGGTGCTCAAGTACGGCCTGGACCCGGGCGTGCGGGGCGCGGTCCTGCTGTCCCCGCCGCTCCGGTTCTCCGAGCCGGCCGACCTGGCCGCCTGGGCCGCCGACGGCAAGCCGCTGACCGCGCTGGTGCCCGAGTTCGACGACTACCTGCGCCCGGCCGAGGCCGCCGAGCGGTTCTCGGTCATCCCACAGGCCGAGGTCGTCGGGGTGCCCGGGGCCAAGCACCTGTGGGTCGGGGACGCCGAGACCGTGCTGGACGAGATCGTCCGCCGGGTCGCGCCGGCCAGTTTCCCGCTGCCCCGGGAGTGGGACGGCGAGATGGGCGTGGGCGACGCGAGCGCCTACGCGGACCGGACCGTGGCGGCGTTCAACGACGTGCCGCGCCCGTAGCGCACGGTCCGCGACGTCGCCCCCGGGGCGGCCACCGCCAGCGCCCTCGGGCGTTTGCGGGCCGCCCGCTGCTCCGCCTCCGTCACCGGGTCGACCACCTCCGGCCGGCCCGGCTCGTTCCAGTAGTTCCCGCGCCACTCGTTGGACTCCCGGGTCCACGAGGTGGCCGGCCCGTAGTGCCCGCACTTCGCGTACGGGGTCCGGGCGAACGCGTTGCCGACGATCCGGACGTTCGTGGCCACCGGGAACGGCTTCGAGGCCAGGCTGCCCGCGTACAGGCAGTAGCTGCCGCCCGAGAACAGGTTGCCCTCCACCAGGACGTCGTGGATGGGCCCGAAGTTGCCGTACAGCGCCAGGGCCGCCGAGCAGTTCCCCGTGGTCCCGCAGTCGAGCGTGTTGCCCCGGATCACGTTGTTCCCGCCGCCGTGGCTGGCCATCGCGCTGTTGTGGCTGCTGCCGGCCTCGTACGGGTCGTGCAGCCAGGACTCGGTCACCGTCACGTTGTCGGTGAAGTGCAGCTGCGAGCCGCCGCCGTGCAGGTCGCACCGGTGGCAGGTGTAGTTGGAGCCGACGATCAGCGGCCAGGTCGGGGCGCGGCGCTGCCCGTCGACCTCCACGTTCTCCAGGACGGTGTTGCGGGTCCGCCCGTCGATGTCGGTGCGCACCGTGCCCACGGAGCACGCGCCCCGGATCCGGCTGTTGCGGATCGTCACGTCGTCGGCCTTCACCATGACGCAGCCGGCGATGTCCACGCCGTCGAGCACGGTGCCCGGGACCGTGATCGTGGTACCCGCCATCGGCCGCAGCACCGTGCCCGGCCGTACCCCCGTGGTGTCCGGGCCCGGCCAGCCGGTGATGTCGGTCCGCGGCCCGGTGGTCTGCCGCGAGTTGTCGGGGGCCACCCGCCCGGACCGGGTCGGCACGGGCCCGGTCGGGTCGCCCGGGTCGTCGTCGGGCTCGACGATGGCGGGCGCGGGGCGGTCGGTGGCGGGGTGGTCGCGCGGGCCGAGGGCGAGGGTCCCGATCGCGGCCAGGAACACCACGCACAGCCCGACGACGAACAGGACGAGGCCGAGCGGCTGGCGTTCGCGCCGCCGGGGCGGGTGGGCCGGGGAGTTGAGCAGATCCGGCGGGTGCCCGTCGATCGGCGCGGCCATCCCCGTGGCCCTAGACCGATTCCGGGGCGGGGACCTGCGGCTCGGCCGCCTGCTGAGCGGGGACCGAAGCAGCCTGGACCGGGACCGGGACCGGGACCGAGGTCGGGGCCGGGGCCGGGGCCGCCGCCGGGGACGCGGTGGCCGGGGCGCCGGCCGTCGACGCGGGTGCCGCCCAGCCCGCCTTCCACTCGGCCCGCCGCCCCCACACCTCCGCCCAGCCCGTGCCGACCCGCGACCGCAGCCACACGCCGAGCCCGATCAGCCCGAGCCCGACCCGGGCCCGCACCGGCGACCAGCGCAGCCGCACGAACGTGACCTTGCCGCGCAGCACCATGACCCGCTTCTGGGTGGCGCTGGAGGAGGCGCCGTTCTCGTGCGTGACCGTCGCGCCCGCGACCAGCACCGGGTGCCGGCCGAGCCGGGCGGCGCGCCAGCTGAGGTCGACGTCCTCGGAGTACATGAAGTAGCGCGGGTCGAAGCCGCCCAGCTCCTCGAACAGGGCCCGCTCGAACAGCACGACGCAGCCGGACACCGCCGGGGCCGGCCCGCCGACCGCGCGGTCCAGCCCGTTGTGCTCCTCGGGATTGCACAGCCGCGAGCGCCGGAACACCGAGGACAGGCCGGTGGCGAAGCACAGGTAGCCCCACAGCGAGGGCAGGCCGAAGACGGACCGGCCGTCGTCGCTGCCGTCCCGGCGCAGGGTCCGGCCGGCGTAGATCCCGGGGGCGGGGTGCGCGAGGGCGTGGTCGAGCAGCGCGCCGACCGGGTCGCCGACCGGCTCGGCGTCCGGGTTGAGCAGCATCAGGTAGGGGGTGCGGACCCGCGCGGCGGCCAGGTTCACGGCCCGGGCGAAGCCCAGGTTCTCCGGGGACCGGACAAGATCGATTTTCGGGTACGCCGCCGCGATGGCCTCCGCCGTGCCGTCCCCGGACGCGTTGTCCACCACGATGACGGGGCACCCGGCGGGCAACCCGGCCAGACACTTCAGGATCAGCTCGGGCGTCTTGTAGGCCACCAGCACCACGGTGACCTGCCCGTGCCGGGATGCGCCGGTCATGGCCAACTGGTCGGGGGCCACCCCGGTCGCAGGGGAGCCGTCCGGGGTCGTTCCCGTCGGGTCGGCGCTCACCGGGCCACCTCCCAGGTCGTCGGGGACGTGCGGCGCCGGCGCTCGGCGGCCAGCGTGATCCCGGCGTAGCACAGGGCCGCCGGCCACAGCCACGGTCGCGGGGCCGCCAGCTTCAGCCAGGCCGTCCGGCTGCCCGTCGCACCCTGCTGGGCGGTGCCGGCCCGGACCCGGGACAGCCGGGCGACCAGCTCGGCGGTGCTGCGCGCGGTGTCCACGACGCTGTCGGCGGGCGCGACGGCCTTCTCGGCGTCGGTGAACAACCGGTCGAGCAAGAGGTCGTCGGCGATCAGGCCTCCGAAGGTGTCGAACCGCGCCCGCCCCTTCTCGCTCACCGCCACCACACCCCGGCCGAACAGCGCCCGCCGGTAGAGGGGGAGCCGGGCCTGGATCGCGAAGTACCCGCGCAGGGCCGCCGGGCGGCCGTCGACCGCGAGTTTCCGGCGCAGGGTGGCGGCGTACACCCCCGGGTCCTCGAAGGTTGTGATCAGGGCCTTCATGCCCTCGGCCGTGACCTGGACGTCGGCGTCGAGGTAGATCCGGGGGAAGCCGGTCGCGGCGGCGTCCCCGGCGTTGAGCGCGGCGGCCTTGGACGCCTCGGCCAGCTCGATCACCCGGACCCCGGCGGCGCGGGCCACCTCGGCCGTGTCGTCGGTGCACCCGTTGGCGATCACGGTGACGTCCAGACCCGCGAGCTGCGGCAACAGCCGGGCGAGGCCGGCGGCGTCGTTGTGCGCGGGGATCAGGACGGAGCAGCCTTCTACCATGGCGCCTTCCCGGTCAGGGTCCGCCGGATCCGCCGGATCACCGACTTGCGGGTCTTGCGCCAGCCGAAGTAGTCCCGCAGGTCCAGCGAGGCGGTCTGGGCCACCACGGCGGAGCGCTTCATCTGCGCGGTCCAGTCGGCCAGGGTGTTCACGCCGGTCGTCTTGGCCGACAGCGGGAGCCGGGCCCGCAGTTCCTCGTCGTTGGTGTACACGGTGTGCGGGCTGCGCGGGTCGTCCATGTGGTCCTCGGGGATGAACGGGAAGTACCACCCGTTGACCCAGCCGGCCCGCGCGGCCTCCAGACACCAGCTCGTGAACGAGTGCCCGTCCGTCAGCGGCCCGACGCCCTCCAGCACGGCGCGTTTGGCCAGGTAGCCGGAGCCCTGCACCCAGTGGTTGCGCAGCAGCTGGTGCCCGCCGTTGTACTCGACGGTCTTCTTCGAGGCTAGGTCGGGGCGGTAGTCCTCGTCCAGGAACCGCCAGCTGCAGATGACGCCGAACTCGGGTACGTCCTCGTGCGCCTTGCGGAGCTTCTCGATCCATCCGGGCGATACGAGGCAATCGTCATCCACTTTGGACAGATAAGATCCGTCGGACTCGGCCCACAACCAGTTCGTGGGGATCCGCAGTCCGACGTTGTCCGGGCTGTGGTGGAAGCGGGCCACCTTGGGGTGCTCCGCGTACTCCCGGGTCACCGCCAGGGTCTCCTCATGACCACCGTTGTGCCAGAGCCACACGCGGTCGTCCGGCCCGCACGTCTCCAGCAGCCTCGGCAGCGACAGGCGCACGTACTCCGGCCGCTCGTAGGTGATCATCAGGATGTCAGTACCGGTCATGAGCTCTCCCCGACCCGCTGATCCGCCAGAGCGCCCCGACGGCGCCCAGCAGCAGCCCGAGCGTCACCACGAACGTGGTGAAGAACAGGGCATCGAACGTGAACGCCGAAAACATGAAGGCCGCCAGGCCGCCGACCAGGCAGGCGGCCAGGTGCCGGTCGGACTCCCGGGCCGCGCGCCGCCACACCGCGATGCCCTGGCCGATCCCCGTGCAGAACAGCACCGTCAGGCCGGCGACCCCGATGATGCCCGAACTGACCAGGGTCAGCAGCCACTGGTTGTCCAGCAGGAAGTACTGCTCCGGGATGAAGGTGCCCGTGCCCCGGCCGAGCCAGATCCGCTCGTAGATCAGCGGGAACACCCGGGCGTAGTCGTCGGTGCGGCCCGACAGGCTCGGGTCGTTCTCGGAGTTGAAGAACAGCGCGCGCAGGGTCCCGAGCAGGCCCGGTCTGATCACGCTGAACGCCGCCGTCGTGGCCAGCGTCGCCAGCCCGATGGTGATCCGGCGCTTCCACGGCCACGCGATCCCGACCACGATCATGGAGATGAACAGGGCGAGGATGCCCGTCCGGGACAGGGCCAGCGGGATGGCGCAGGCGCTGATCACCGTGGCGACGGCGATGAGCTGGCGCTCCAGGGACCGGACCGCGTACCTGCTGAAGTGCAGGCCCAGCGGCACCACCACGGCCGCGACCAGCGTGCTGAACTCGATGTAGTGCCCCACGGTGCCGGCCACCCGGACCAGCCCGCCCGCGCCCCGGTTGGAGAAGCCGACCGGCGGGGCCTGGAACACCAGGCCGGGCGGCTGGATGTAGATCGTGATGTCCTTGCGCAGCGCGAACTGGAGGATCCCCACGATCGACATGAACGCGCCCGACCAGAACAGCACCCGCAGCATCAGCCCGAGCTGCCGCCGGCTGCGCAGCCCGTCGGCGGCCATCAGGGCCACGCCGATCATCGCTCCGGCGGCCAGCATCGTGCGGTCGGCGTTGTTCGACTCCAGCACGCTGAGACCGCGCAGCTCGCCCGAGATGTAGGAGGCGGACAGGGCCAGGAAGTAGGCCAGCACGCCCCACCGCATCGGTTGCCGGCCGCCGACCGTGTGGTCGGGGTGCAGGTGTGCCAGCAGCCAGAGCAGCATCAGCATGAGGGCGAGCAGGGTGCCGGGCCGGCCGATGCTGGTGAGGCCGGGCACGATGACGCGCGCGGGCAGCCAGTAGATCAGGAAGACGACGGCGGCCAGCAGTCCGACAGGGTTGGCGGCGATCCTGACGAGGGTGAACCCGGACGACTGGGACAGCTGGGGCTGCTCCGCCGGACGGGGGGCCGCACTGAGGGGTACGGACGTCATGTCACTGCTGCGGCGTGCCGTCTTGCGCGCTCGGTCCCGCGCCCTGCCCGACCTGCCGCACGGTCGGCTCGTCCTCGGCGGAGATCACGCTCATCACCATCGTGTCGGCGCTGGTGATCGACTTGGTCTTGGCGTCCCGCGCGCTGAACAGGCTGGTGTGCGCCGTGGTCTGCCCGGCGGGGGCGACGCCGCGCACCGCGCCGCGGACCATCTTCTCCCGGCGGCGGCGGATCATGGTGATCAGCGCGTCGACGATGATGGTGGCGACGATCGTGAGCAGGAAGCCGACCCCGGCGATGCCGATCTGGGCCCGGCGCACGCCGGTGGTCACGGGCACGACGGTGCCGGCGCCGTCCAGCGTCTCCGTGTTGATCTTCAGGGTGGGCTGCTCGGCGAACGCCTTCTGCTTGTCGTTGATCTCGTTGGTGATCGTCTTGAGCACCCACTGCACGGTGGCCTGGGCCTTGGCGGTGCTCTTCGAGGTCACGGCGGCCTCGATGATCGCGCTCCGGGTGACGATCTTCAGCGTGTACCCGGGCTCGACGCCCTCGGCGGCGGCGGCCTGCCGCATCTTCTGGCTTTCCAGGATGATCGTGACGGCCTGGGCCATCTGCACCGGGCCGAGCTCCGCCCACGGGTTACCGGGCGGGGCCTGCTTGCCGGCCGGCACGGGCGCGGCCTTGCCGTTCGGCGGGACGAGCAGCAGCGAGCCGGTGGCGGTGAACTCCGGCTTGACGTAGTTCGAGGTCTGCAGGGTGGCCACGGCCGTGATCAGCAGCAGGGGCACGAACACGAACCAGCGGCGCAGAAGGAGCCGACCGATGTCCCAAAGATCCATAATGGGGCCTCACGAAGTTTCTGCGCGTGCACGCCCAGTGGTCACCTGGTCGTGTGGAGCTGGGCGGGGAGCGGGCACCTTATCGGCACCGTACCGTGCCAGTAACCTATCCCACAGGGCGATGTAGCGGGACGCCTGATGTTCCCAGGCGAGCTCCTCGACAAAGCGGGATCTTCCTAAACCGGACATTGTGGCACGGCGTTCCGGGTCGGACAGGAGTTCGTCGAGGGCTGCCGCGAGCTCCTTGGGGGAGCCGGTCGGCACGTAGACGGCGGCGTCGCCGGCGCTGCGCCGGGTCTCGATCAGGTCCACCGCGACGACGGGTACGCCGCGACCGAGGTATTCCACGGTCTTCGCCATCGTGGACCGCTCCGCGTGCGGGGTCGGCGGGTCGGGCTGCACGGCCACGGTCGCCCGGGACAGCAGCTCGTCCACCTCCTCCGCGCCGAGCCAGCCGGTGAATTCGACCACATCGTCGAGGCCCTGGGCTGTTGTCAACGCCTTGAGGTCGGCCAGGCACTCACCGTCACCGGCGATCACCAGTCGCCAGTCGGTGCGGGAGTGCCGGAGTTCGGCGGCGGCGAGGACGGCCGCGTCGACGCCGTCCTGGGCGCCGAGGACGCCGAGGTACACAATGGTGTGTTTGTCAGATTTGTGCACCGGGCGGACGACGATCTCGCCCAGCGCTGGCCCGTTGCGCACCACCGTGATCCGGTCCGGCCTCACCCGGCCCCGGTCGATGGCCATCTGCTTGTACGACTCGTTGGTCGATACCACGGCCGAGGAGCACCGCAGCGACAGCCACTCCAGGACCCGCAGCACCCGGTGCACGAGGCCGGTCGGGTTGCCGCCCCGGCTCTCGTACACCTCGGGGGACAGGTCGTGGTGGTCGAACACGAACGGCCGGCGCAGGGCCCGCATCACGAGCGCCAGCGGCCAGAACACGTCCGGCGGGTTGCACGCCTGGGCGGCCCGGGCGCGCTGGAACAGCACTGCCTGGGCCAGCCGGAGCGCGATCCAGAAGAACGACCAGGCGAACTCGACGGCGAAGGACAGCAGTCCACCGCCGGCGAACGGCTGCGGGTACGCCAGGATCCGGGTGTCGGCGGTGCCCGGGACGACCCGCAGCCCCTTCGTACCCCGGGGGCAGATCACCGAGACCCGGTAGCCGGCGCTCTCCAGTGCGCGGCACTCCCGGATCACCCGGCGGTCACGCTCGACCGGCAGGTTGGCCACGGCGATCACCACGTGGGGTCCGGGCATCAGCGGGCCACCGAGCGGTCGAAGATGACCTTCACCGTCTTGACCAGGATCTTCAGGTCGAACCACAGCGACTTGTTGCGGACGTAGATGACGTCGAGTTCCAGCGCGGCCTTGTAGTCCACGGTGGACCGACCGCTCACCTGCCACAAACCGGTCATTCCGGGCCGGGCGGCGAACCGCTGCTCCGCGCCGGGCGGGAACAGCGCGGCCTCCCACTCCAGGACCGGACGCGGGCCCACCAGGGACATCTCGCCCTTGAGGACGTTCCACAGCTGGGGCAGCTCGTCCAGGCTGGTCCGGCGCAGGAAGCCACCGATCGGGGTGATCCGGGCATCCTTGGTCAGCTTGAACACCCCCTCCTCGCCGCCGTGCGCGGCCTTCTCGGAGGTGAGCATGCTCGACACGTACTCCCGGTGCTGCCGGTCGTCGTTGTTGTGGCTCATCGTGCGGAACTTGATCACCGGGAACTCCTCCCGGTGCAGCCCGAGCCGGTTCTGTCGGAACAGCACCGGACCCGGACTCGTCGCCTTCACCGCGATGGCCACGGCGATCAGCAACGGGGACAGCAGAAACAGCAGCACGATCGCCGCCGCGGCCTCGACGAGCTGACGTGCGCTCATCCCGCGCGGCGCGATCCGCACCGCGCCCTTCGGCGCGCTCGACTCCGCGGCGAAACCTCGTGCGGCAGCCTGCTCGACGCTCATCCTCGCAGCGCCCCCGTAAGGGCGGCGGACACGTATTCCACCTGGGCCTCCGTCATGGTCGGGAACAACGGCAACGACAGCAGCTCGGGTGCTGCGGCCTCGGCGATCGGCGCGAGGGCCGCGACGTTGTAGGCGGGCTGCTGGTGGCACGGAATCGGGTAGTGCACGCCGGTCTGGATCTCCTTGCGGTCCAGCTCGGCCCGTACGGCGTCCCGGTCGGCGACCCGCACGACCAGGAGGTGCCAGGCGGACGTCACCCCGTCTGGCGGCTCAACGATCATCCCACCGAGCTTGTTGCGGTAGAGGTCGACGATGTCATCCTTCTGGGCGTTCCATCCGTCCAGAAGGGGGAGCTTGGCGGACAGGACGCCGGCCTGCAACGCGTCCAACCGGCTGTTGATGCCGATCTCGGCGTGCCGGTAGTGGTCGCCGCCGGCTCGGCCGTGGTTGGCCAGGGTCCGGACCCGGGCCGCGAGCGCCGGGTCGTCGGTCACGACCGCGCCGCCGTCGCCCCACGCGCCCAGGTTCTTGCCCGGGTAGAAGCTGAAGCAGGCCGCGACACCGAAGGAGCCGGCCCGCCTGCCCTCCCAGAGCGCGCCGTGCGCCTGCGCGGCGTCCTCGACCACGAGCAGGTCGTGCGCGCGGGCGAAGGCCAGAATGGGGCCAGGAACGACAATATGCCCATAGAGGTGTACTAGCAGGATCGCTTTCGTCCGCTCCGTCCGCCCGGCGTCGAGTGTGTCCGGTGTGACCTGGAGGTGTACCGGGTCCACGTCCACGAACACCGGCGTCGCGCCCGTGGCCGACACGGCCGCCGCGCTCGCGATGAACGTGTTGGCCGGGACCAGCACCTCGTCGCCCGGGCCGACGCCCAGGGCGCGCAGGGTCAGGACGATCGCGTCGGTGCCGTTGGCGACGCCCACGGCGTGCTCGACCCCGCAGTACGCGGCCCAGGCGCTCTCGAACTCCGCGACGTGCCGGCCGCCGATGAACGCCGACGTGCCGGCGAGCTCGCGGACCAGGTCGAGGACCTGCGCCTCGATCGGGGCGTGCATCGCCCCCAGGTCCATGAAGGGAACCTTCATGCCTTCGTAACCTCCAGCAGTTCGACCGTCCGACCGGTCTCGATGGACTCGTTCGCGGCCTCGAGCACGCGGACGACGGACAGGCCCGCGTACCCGTCGGTCTTCGGCCGGGCCCCGGTCTGGATGCACTCCACGAAGTGCTTGTCCTCGCTCATCAGCGGCTCTGTGAACGCGATGTGCGGGGAGACGATACCGCCGTACCGGTAGGTCATCGGCACCGCGCCGTCGTTGGACGGCTGGGCCTGGACGCCCTTGTCGTAGATGCGGAGCCGGCCCTCGTCGAGCATGTCGTCGTAGACGGCCATCCGCTGGCTGCCCACGACCGTGGTCTGCCGGACCTTCGACGGGTGCAGCCAGCTGACGTGCAGGTTGGCGGTCGCGCCGATGGTGCCGTAGTCCAGCCGCAGATACGCCACGTCCTCGAACGGTGACCCCGCGTGCTTGGAGCCGAACGCTGTAACGGAAGTGGGCTCCGCGTCGAGAACAGTGTTGATGATGGAGATGTCGTGCGGGGCCAGGTCCCAGACGACGTTGACGTCGGGCTGGTACAGGCCGAGGTTCAGCCGAGCGGAGTCGAGGTAGTAGATGGAGCCGAGTTCCCCCGAGGCCACCAGGTCGCGCAGCGCGATCACGGCCGCGTTGTAGGCGAAGGTGTGTCCGGTCATCAGGGTCAGGTTGCCCTGCTCGGCGAGCGCGATCAGCTCCAGCGCCTCGGCGGTGGAGGCCGTCATCGGCTTCTCCACGAGCACGTGCTTGCCGGCGGCCAGCAGCGTCTTCGCGATCGGCCCGTGGGTCCGGGGCGGGGTCGCGACGATGACGGCGTCCACCAGGTCCAGCGACTCGTCGAGGTCGGACACGCAGAGCACCCCGGGGAACTGCTGCTTGATCTGCCGGAGCTGGTCGTCGCGGCGGTCGATCGCCACCACGAGATCGACGTCCGGAATCTGCGTGAGAACGCGGAGGTGTTTGGCTCCCCAGTACCCACAACCGATGACACCAACGCGCATTACCGGATCTCCCCAAGCTCGCTACTAAACGTATATGACCGGTCACATAGGTTGTCGGGAAAGCTTCCCGGAGGGGCCGGCACCCGCGCAAGTGGAGTAGTGGCCATAGTCGGTGTCGCCTTCCTTACTCCCTCGTAACTCCGATGAATACTGGCTGGATTAATCGGATACGACCGCTATGTGACATACGCACTCATCGGAATGAGTCGGTATATGGTCCGATGTAGACAGCTTTCGTGAGGGATACAGCTGTCGCCATATCTTGGGCAGTATGCGCGTGTTGATGAGACGTGATTGACATGGCCCGAACCTGACCCTCACGCTGCGCAGTGGTGAACTCTGGGACCGCTACGCTGGGCGGGTGCAGTTCACGCCGCTGGCCCCCGAGGGGGCCTATCTCATCACCCCGGAACCGGTCGGCGACCACCGCGGTCTGTTCGCCCGGGTGTTCTGCGTCGACGAGTTCGCCGGACACGGCCTCGTCACGGCTTTCGTCCAGGGAAGTGTCGCCACGAACCCGCGCGCGGGCACGCTGCGCGGCATGCACTGGCAGGTCGCGCCGCACGCCGAGGTGAAGCTCGTCCGGGTCACGGCCGGCGCGATCTGGGACGTGGTCGTGGACGTGCGCCCCGATTCCCCGACCTACCTGCGGCACGCGGCCGTGGAACTGTCCGCGACGAACCGGGCGACACTCTACGTGCCGGCCGGTTTTGCGCACGGTTACCTCACGCTGACCGACGACGTCGAGATCACGTACCAGATGTCGGAGCGCTACACCCCGGACGCGTACCGGGGCGCGCGGTGGAACGACCCGGCGTTCGGGATCGCGTGGCCGGGGGAGCCGGTCGTGATCGCCGAGCGTGACGCGACCTACCCGGACTTCCCCCGCTGACGGCGGGCACGACCGGGCGGGCCGCACCGCGCGGGTAGAGCGCCGCCCAGGTGGACCGCGCAGGTCAGATCCCGCAGGTCAGACCGCGCACGTCAGACCGCGCACGTCAGACCCTCGCCGGGGTCAGCCGCAGCTTCCGACCCAACCGGCGCAGCAGCTCCCGCGCCTTGGCGTCCAGGACGAGCAGCAGCCCGCCGGCCACCAGTACCCCGACCACGCCCTGCAACAGGACCGCCACCACGGGCGGCAGGTGCCGGTCGTACTGGTCCACGAACGCCGCCACCAGGAAACCGGCCACCCCGGCCAGCGCCGCCGGCACGGTCGGGGCCAGGGTCGGCCACCACGGCACGCCCAGCACCCGGCGCAGCGTCCACCACAGGGCGGCGGCCACCACGACCACCTCGGAGATCAGCGTGGTCAGGGCGATCCCGAACACCTGCTCGGAGACCGTCATGCCGTCGGCGAAGTACCCCACGGCCGCGTAGCCGACCAGGGAGAGGCCGGCCTGGCTCCAGACCACCACCGACAGGGTTCCGGGCCGTCCGGCGGCCTGGAGGGCCGGGCCGAGCAGTACCCCGTAGACGTTGACCGCGCCGACCAGGCACAGCAGTTGCAGCGCGTTGGCGGCCGGGGACCACGACGGGCCGAGGAACACCATGAACGGGTGCGCGATCCCGGCCAGGATGCCGAGCGCCGGTAGGCCGAGCAGCGCGCCGAGGTGCTGGAGCGCGCCGAGCCGGGCCGCGAACGCCGGCTTGTCGTCCTGCAACCGCGACAACTCGGGCAGGGACACCTGTTGCAGCGACCGGGCGGCCACGTCCACCAGGGTCTCCGACAGCCGGGAGGCCAGCCGGAGCAGACCCACGGCCACCGGGCCGAAGAACGCGCCGGTGATCAGGACGTAGCCCCGGGTGCCGACGAGCAGACCCACGCTGGCCAGCGCGGACTTGGAGGAGAAGCTCCACAGCTCCATGGCGGGGCGGATCCGGGGCCGGCTGGGCCGCCAGGCGGTGGTCCACCACAGGACGGCCACCCCGACGCCGGCCGTGATGAGCTGCTGGAAGACGAGGGCCCAGACGCCGTACCCGAGGAAGGCCATGCTCACGCCGACGACGCCGCCGAGGACCACCGAGGCCAGGGACCGCACGGTCAGGGTCTTGAACTGCAGCTCCCGGCGGAGCAGCGCCTCCGGGATCAGGGACAGCGCGAGCAGCGGCAGCAGCGGGGTCAGGGCCAGACAGACCCCGGTCAGGGACTTGGAGCCGGCCACGGACGCGTACAGCGGGGTGATGGCGGCCAGGGCCAGGGCGAGCACCACGCTGAGAACCAGGAGCAGCCAGAACGCCGCGTTCAGGTGCTCGTCGCGCAGCTCGGACCGCTGGATGATCGCGGCCATCAGGCCCTGTTGCAGCACCGCCTGCACGAGGTTGACCAGCACCAGGGCCAGGGTGAGCACGCCGAGCGCGGCCGGGCCGAGCAACCGGGCCAGCAGCAGCATCACGATCATGGTGACGGCGAGGCGCCCGCCGGTGAGGATGTACGACCAGCCGACGGCGCTCTTCACCGGATCACCCTTCGCTTGAGCCTGCTGAGCCGGTCCTTGGTCTTGCGCGCGTTCCAGTTGAGCGTCCAGGCCACCGCGGCCCGGGGGTCGATCGCCAGCAGGGCGCGCGCGGTCTCCGCCTGCATCCGCAGCCGGGGCGCGCGGGCCCGGGCCGGGCCGTCGGGGTTCCACCACCGGGCCAGGTCGGCGAGCTTGCGCTCCGGGGCCAGGGCCGTGGAGTCCTCGTGCACCCGGCGGAAGAACAACTCCTCGGGTACCTCGTGGAACTCGCCCAGCGCGGCCAGTTCCGCGAGCATTGTGTAGTCGCTGGACACGTAGGTGCGCAGGATGCCGGTGCGGCGGAGGGCGGCGGTGCGGATCACGCCGTACATCGGGTTCACCAGGCTGATCTTGCGGGCGTAGCGGGCCACCCGCCGCCACGGGGACGGCGCCCGCAGGTCGAGGTGGTCGCGGTGCGAGCGGGTCCGGTTGCCGGCCCCGTCGATCAGCACGGTGCGCGGGTAGGCCAGGACGGCCCCGGGCGCGGCGTCCAGGGCCTCGACGCACCGGCTGAGCATCGTGGGGGCGCACATGTCGTCGTAGCCGGTCCACTTGAACAGTTCGCCCTCGGCGAGGGCCACGACCCGGTTGAAGTTGTGCACCCCGCCGATGTTGCGGTCCGTCCGGCTGTACCGGATCCGCGGGTCGTCGAACGACCGCACGATCTCCGGCGTGCTGTCCGTGGAGCAGTTGTCGCTGATCAGGAGCTCGAAGTCGTCGTAGTCCTGGGCGAGCAGCGCCGCGATGGTCTCCGCGACGTACTTCTCGCCGTTGTAGACCGGCATCCCGACGGTCACCCTCATGCGACCAGCACCTCGCAGGTGATGCCCAGTTCGGCGACGGAAAGGGCGATCTCCTTCTGGTACGCCGGGTTCGTGATGATCACCACATCGGTGTCCAGGGGCAGGCTGGACGGCGCGTCCACCCGGTGGCCGGTCGGCAGGAAACGCCCGTGTTTGCCCGCGTTGAGGTCGACCACGGTCATGGTGTGCCCGGGGTCCACGGTGGCCAGGAACGTCACGCCCCGGGCGCCCGCGCCCCACAGCGCCGGCCTGTGGTGGCTCTTCAGCACGCCCTGCCACCGGTCGACGAGCGCGCCGAACCGGTTGCCGAAGTTCTGCACGATGGCCCGCTGGTGGTCGTTGTTCAGCGGGCCGCAGTCCACGCAGCCCTCGGCGTTCTCGGCCGCCGGATCGGTGCTGACCTCGACGAACAGGTACTGGTCGTGGAAGGTCAGCCCGTAGTTCGTGACCGTGAACCCGGCCCGCTCGCACATCGCGACCAGGGACCCGGCGTGGAAGTACTGCGCGTGCGGGTAGATCACGTCCCAGCCGGCGGCGCCCAGGTCGTACCCGGCGTCGGGGACCTCGAAGTAGCCCCGGCCGTCGGTGACGCTCCGGAGCTGTCTCAGCAGGCCGAGGGGGTCGCTGACGTGTTCGAGGACGTGCCGGGCGACCACGAGGTCGTAGGTCTGCGTCCCCGGCCGCCAGGTGCCCGCGTTGAGGGTGTAACCGTCGCGGCTGACCGTCTCGGGGACGTGCCGGCTCCAGCCGGTCCGCTCGCCGGGCAGCAGCTCCAGGAGTTCGCCCTCGCCGCAGCCGAGCTCCAGGACGCGGGTCGGCGCGGGGCGGTCGGGGGTGTCCCCGGTCCAGCCCGTCACCCGCTGGGCCACGCTCGCCACGTGCGTCCGGTACGAGGCCGAGGACAGCATGCTGTTGTCGAACAGGCCGTCGGCGGCCCGGTGGTCGTCCCGGAAGCCCCGGTTGAGCACGTGCGCGCACTCGGGGCAGTACCAGAGGTCCATCCGGCCCATCGCCGGGTCCGCCGGCGGCGCGGGCCAGGTCACCCCGCAGGAGGCGGGGAACAGCCCCAGGTCCGCGCACGGCCTCGGATCCGGCGCCCCGCAGGCCTCGCAGTCCAGCTCGGAGATGTGCTGCCGGGTCACGACGCGGGGCGCAGGTCGGGACCCAGCAGGCCGCCGTCCAGCAGCTCCCGGATCCGGGCGATCCGCTGGTACTTGGCCCCGGCGAACTCCTCCGCGGTCAGCCCGTTCTCCCGGTACGCGGCCACGAGCTGCGCGATGCCGGTCGGCACGGTCCACTGCGGCTGGAACCCGGGGATCTCGTTCTTGATCCGCTCGCAGTCGACCCGGTAGTCCCGCTTGTCGGAGGACGCGCCCTCGGCGAAGCTGACCACGCTGCCCTCGACGGCGGCGCCCACCAGCTCGGCGACCTCGCGGATCCGGTAGTTCTCGCTGGTCAGGCCCACGTTGTACGCGCGGTCGCGGATCAGGTCGGCGTCGGCGTCGAGCAGTGCCACGAACGCGCGGGCGATGTCCTCGCAGTGCACCAGGGGCCGCCACGGGGTGCCGTCGGACTGGAGCAGCACCTTGCCCGTGGTCACCGCGTGCGCGACCAGGTTGTTCACCACGATGTCGCCGCGCAGCCGGGGGGAGACGCCGTAGGCCGTGGCGTTGCGCAGGTACGTGGGCACGAAGTCCGTGTCGGCGAGCTTGCTGATCTCCTGCTCGGCCAGCACCTTGGACTCGCCGTACGGGGTCACCGGGTAGAACGGGGCGTCCTCGGTGACGGGGGCCTCGCCGCCCGCGCCGTACAGGCTGCAGGAGGACGAGAACAGGAAACGGCGCACCCCGGCGGCCTTCGCGGCGGCGGCGAGCCGGACCGAGGCATGCTGGTTGATGTCATATGTGATCTGAGGGGACAGGTTGCCCAGCGGGTCGTTGGACAGCGCGGCGAGGTGCAGGACGGCGTCGAAGCCCTCGCAGTGCGCTGGCGTGACGTCCCGGATGTCGACCTCGACCGAGGGCACCTCGTCGACGTCGGAGCCGAGCAGGCAGGCCTTGAAGAAGTCCGTGTCCAGGCCAACCACGTCGTGCCCGGCAGACTTGAGCAGGGGTGTGAGGACACTTCCGATGTATCCGTGGTGACCGGTGACGAGCACGCGCATGTTCTTTGACCCCCAGGCCCCAGGCAGAGTGATACGCCGCGACTGTAAGCGATAAGTATTGTGTCCCATACCCTCTGACGGGTTTTTTACTGACTACTGGACCGCACGTGTGGAGAGATCATTGACTAGCCCGGTGATCGTGCCTGAGTGCCGTCTGTGCGGCGCGGATTTGACCGAAACCTTCGTCAATCTGGGGATGTCCCCCCTGTGCGAGTCCTTTCTCGCTGCGGACAAACTTGATGAAAGGGAATCTTTCTACCCCTTGCATGTCCGGGTCTGCCCGAGTTGTCTGCTCGTCCAGCTGCCCGCCTATGTGGCCGGCGAGGACATCTTCTCCGACTACGCCTACTTCTCGTCGTACTCGGACTCCTGGGTCGCGCACGCCAAGCGGTACGCCGACACGATGGTCGACAGCCTCGGGCTGGACGGCGACAGTCTGGTAACGGAGGTGGCCAGCAACGACGGCTACCTGCTCCAGCACTTCGTCGCGCGCGGGGTCCCCGTCGTCGGGGTCGAGCCCGCGGCCAACGTCGCCGAGGTGGCCCGGGCGAAGGGCATCCGCACGGAGGTCGAGTTCCTCGGGCCGGAGACGGGTGCCGCGGTCGCCGCGAAGCACGGCCGGGCCGACCTGGTCTGCGGCAACAACGTCTACGCGCACATTCCGGACATCACCGGCTTCACGAAGGGGCTCGCCGCCCTGGTGAAGGAGACCGGGCTGGTCACGCTGGAGTTCCCGCACCTGCTGCGCCTGATCGAACGGCGGCAGTACGACACGATCTACCACGAGCACTACCAGTACTACACCCTGCTCACCGCCCAGCGCGCCCTGCTCAGCGGCGGCCTGCACCTGGTCGACGTCGAGGAGCTCGACACCCACGGCGGTTCGCTGAGAGTTCACGCCCGGCTCACCCCGGAGCCGCTCTCCGCCCGCGCCCAGGACCTCCTCGCCCGCGAGGCTGAGGCCGGCCTGCACGACGTGGCGGGGCACAAGGGGTTCGCGGCGGAGGTCGACAAGGTGAAGTTCGACCTGTTGGACTTCCTGATCACCGCGCGGCGCGAGGGCAAGACCGTCGTCGGCTACGGCGCCCCGGGCAAGGGCAACACCCTGCTCAACCAGTGCGGCATCCGCGAGGACCTGCTCGCGTACACGGTCGACCGGAGCCCGCACAAGCACGGGAAGTTCCTCCCCGGTACCCATATTCCGATCTTCGCCCCTGATCGGATCGAAAAGGACCGACCGGACTATGTCCTCGTCCTGCCGTGGAACCTGAAGATCGAGCTGGACGCCCAGTTGGCCTATGTGCGCGACTGGGGCGGCAAGCTCGTTTACCCCATTCCGGCCTTGGAAGTGTCGTGAAGGTAGTTCTGTTCTGTGGCGGTTACGGGATGCGGATGCGCGACGGCACGTCCGACGCCCCGAAGCCCATGGTGATGGTGGGCGACCGCCCGCTGCTCTGGCACGTGATGCGCTACTACGCGCATTTCGGGCACACCGATTTCATCCTCTGCCTCGGCTACGGCGCGTCGGCGGTGAAGGACTTCTTCCTGAACTACGACGAGACCCGGTCGAACGACTTCACCCTCTCCGAGGGCGGCCGGAAGATCGAGCTGGCCTCCAGCGACATCGAGGACTGGACGATCACCTTCGTCGACACCGGCCTCAAGGCCACGATCGGTGAACGGCTGCTCGCGGTGCGCAAGCACGTGGAGGGCGAGGAGCTGTTCCTGGCCAACTACGCCGACACCCTCACCGACGCGCCCCTGCCGGAGATGATCGAGCGGGTCCGCAGCACCGGGGCGCAGGCGTCCCTGCTGGCCGTGCCGCCGCAGTCCTCGCACCACATGGTCGAGTTCACCGAGGAGGGGCACGTCGAGCGGCTGCGCCCCATGCGGGAGATGCTCGCCTACGAGAACGGCGGCTACTTCGTCCTGCGGCCCAGCGTGTTCGACGTGCTGCACGAGGGCGAGGAGCTGGTCGTGGAGGCGTTCGCGCGGCTGGCGGAACGCAAGGAGCTGCTCGCGTACCCCTATCACGGGTTCTGGTGTCCGGCCGACACGCTCAAGGAGCGGGCCGAGCTGGAGGCCCTCTACAACCACGGCACCGCCCCGTGGATGCTGTGGGACGAGCTGCACGGCTCCGTCCCCGCCGACGCGGAGGAGCTGAGGGCACCGCATGGTGCGGCTTGAGAAGGTCGAGCGGCTGACGCTGCTCGGCGCGCACCCCGACGACATCGAGATCGCCGCCGGCGGCCTGCTGCTGTCCCTGACCCCCAGAACGGTGCACTACGTACTGCTGACGGGGTCCCCGGCCCGCCTCGCCGAAGCCCGGGCCGCCGCCGCCGCGTTCCTGCCCGACGCGCAGATCACGTTCGCGTTCTCGGCCCTGCCCGACGGCCGGCTGCCGGCGCACTGGGCGGAGGCCAAGGCGGCGGTGCAGGCCGCGGCCACCGTGCCCGCCGACCTCGTGCTCGCCCCCGCGCTCTACGACGCGCACCAGGACCACCGGCTGCTCGCCGAACTGGCCCCCACCGCGTTCCGCGACGCCCAGATCCTGCACTACGAGATCCCCAAGTGGGACGGGGACCTGGGCCGGCCCAACGTGTACGTGCCGCTGCCCGACGACGTGGCCCGCCGCAAGGTCGAACTGCTGCACAAGTCCTACCCCTCCCAGCACGCCCGGGACTGGTGGGACGACGAGTTCTTCCTGGCCCTGGCCCGGCTGCGCGGCGCCGAGTGCCGCCACCGGTACGCCGAGGCCTTCACCGCGACGAAGATGACTCTGGAGCTCTCGTGATTCAGGATTCCGCCGACATCGATGAGGGCGTCACCATCGGTGCCGGTACCCGGGTCTGGCACCTCGCCCAGGTCCGTTCCGGGACGGTGATCGGCGCGGACTGCAACATCGGCCGGGGCGCGTACATCGGCCCCGGCGTGACCGTCGGCGACCGGTGCAAGGTGCACAACTACGCGATGGTCTTCGAGCCCGCCGTGGTCGAGGACGGGGTGTTCCTCGGGCCCGGCGTGATCCTCACCAACGACCGGTACCCGCGCTCGATCGACCTCGACGGCGAGTTGAAGGGTGCCGACGACTGGCACGCCGATCCGGTGACCGTGCGGACCGGGGCCTCGGTCGGGGCGCGCAGCGTCGTCGTCGCGGGCGTCACGATCGGGTCGTACGCCCTGGTCGGGGCCGGGTCCGTGGTCACCAAGGACGTGCCGGCGCACGCGCTCGTGGTCGGGAACCCGGCGCGCTGGGTCGGCTGGGTGGGCCGCTCCGGCGAACGGCTCGTGGCCGAGCCCGGTGGGTGGAAGTGCCCCGCGACCGGTGAGCGGTTCGTCGAGGAGTCCGGGGTGCTGCGGCTGGTGTTCCTGGGCAACGGGGACATGGTCTGCGCACCCCGCGAGGACCGTCCCGCGCTCGGCTTCGGCGCCGCGTCCCTCGGGTTCGACGGTGCGACCGTGTCGGGCGGTGCCGCGTGAAGGTCGCCCTGTTCGGCTCCAACGGCGAGGCCCGCAACCGGGGCGTCGCCGCCCTGGCCACCGCCACCGCCACCGGCATCCTCAGCAGGGTGCCCGACGCCGAGGTCACCTGGTACGACGACGGCTGGGGCGTGCGCCCCGACCCCAAGCTGCCCGGCGTGACCCGGGTCGGCGCGCGCCTCACCCGGCGCTACCACCGCCCCGAGTCCTACCACCACATGGCCGTCTCCGCCGCGCTCGGCGGCATCGCCAACCCGGGGGCCGCCCGGCTCAACGCCGCCGACGCCGTCCTGGACACCTCGGGCGGCGACAGCTTCACCGACCTGTACAGCCCGGTCCGCTGGCGGCTCGTCAACTGGCCCAAGAAGCTCGCCGTGGCCCGCAGCCGCCCGCTGATCTTCCTGCCCCAGACGTACGGCCCGTTCCGGGGCGCCGCGACCCGCCGCGAGGCCCGCGAACTCGTGCTCGCCGCCGCCGGGGCCTGGGCCCGTGACCCCGACAGCTTCGCGCGCCTCAAGGAGCTCGTCGGCGGGGGCTTCGACCCGGCCAAGCACCGGCAGGGCGTGGACGTGGCGTTCGCGCTGCCCACCCGGCCGTTCGAGTCCGACGAGCTGGAGGAGTGGCTGGCCAAGGGGGGCGGCGAGGTCGCCGTACTCAACGTGTCCGGTCTGCTCCTCGACCCCGCCGAGACCCGCTTCGGGCTGTCGGCCGACCTCGTCAAGGTCGTCGAGGTCCTCACCCGGCGGCTGCTCGACGACGGCGCCCGGCTGCTGTTCGTCCCGCACGTGTCCACCCCGGGCGCACGCGACGACGACGACGCGATCACCCAGACCCTGGTCGCCCGGCTCTCGGCCGAGTACGGCCCCGACCGGGTCGCCGCCGCGCCGACCGGGCTCGACTGCCAGGAGTCCAAGTGGCTCATCGGACGCGGGGACTGGCTGTGCGGGATGCGGATGCACGCGACCATCGCGGCCCTGTCCTCCGGGGTGCCTGCGGCCTGCGTCGCGTACTCCGACAAGGCCCGGGGCGTGTTCGCCACCGCCGGCCAGGGCCACCGGGTCGCCGACGCCCGCACCCTGGACACCGACACCCTGCTCTCCGAGCTGTGGGACTCGTGGCAGGCCCGGGCGGTCACCCGCGAGGAGCTCGTCACCGGCTCGGCGCGGGCCCGGACGGCCGCCGGGCAGCAGCTCGACGACCTGGTGGAGCTGATCCGTGCGCAGCATTGAGGACGTGGCGGAGCGGAAGCTGTGCACCGGGTGCGGGGTGTGCGCGTACCTCGCGCCCGAGTCGTACCGGATGGTGGACGTGCTGGCGGAGGGGCGGCGGCCGCTGCCGATCCGCCCCGTGGGCGCCGCGCCCCAGGCTCCGGGCTGCGCGGGTCACGAGGCCGACGCGCTGAAGGCCTGCCCCGGGGTCGGCCTCACCGCCGATGTCGACGACCGCCCCCAGCTCGACGGCTGGGGCCCGGTCCTCGGGATGTGGGAGGGCTACGCCTCCTCGTCCTCGCTGCGGCACTCCGCCTCCTCCGGCGGGGCCGCCACCGCCCTGGCCTCGTTCTGCCTCGAACACCGGAACTTCAGCGGGGTACTGCACACCGGCGCGCGCGCCGACATCCCGTACCTCAACGAGGTGAAGTTCAGCCGCACCCCCGACGAGCTGCTCGAACACGTCGGTTCCCGGTACGCGCCGGCCAGCCCCGCCGAGGGCCTCGGCCTGGTCGAGGCCGCCGACGCGCCCAGCGTGTTCATCGGCAAGCCCTGCGACGTGGCCGCCTCGCACAAGGCCCGCGCCCTGCGCCCGGCACTGGACGCGAACCTGGGCCTGACCATCGCGATCTTCTGCGCCGGCACCCCGTCCACGCGCGGGACGCTGGAGCTGATCAAGGCCCTGGGCTCCGACCCGGAGAACCTCAAGTCCCTGCACTACCGGGGCGACGGCTGGCCGGGGGAGGCCCGCGCCGAACCGGGCGAACGCCAGCTCAGCTACGACGCCTCCTGGGGCGGCATCCTGGAGAAACACCGCCAGTGGCGCTGCTACCTGTGCGCCGACCACACCGGCGAGTTCGCCGACGTGTCCGTGGGCGACCCGTGGCACCGCCCGACCGCCGGCGACCCGGGCCGCTCGCTGATCGTGGCCCGCACCGCCCGGGGCGTCGAGGTCGTGCTCGCCGCCATCGCCGCCGGGGTACTCGTCGCCACCCCCGTCCCGAACTCCACCCTGCCGGCGTCCCAGGCGGGGCTGCTCAAGGTCCGGGGCGCCGTCTGGGGCCGGACCGTCGCACTGCGGCTGTCGGGGCTGCCCGCGCCCCGGTACCGGGGAATGCCGATGTTCGGGATCTGGCTCCGGAAGCTGACCGTCAAGGACAAGCTGCGCTCGACGGTGGGCACGGTGCGGCGGATCGGCCGGCGGGGGCTGCGCACCCGGTCGAAGATCGAGGAGTACACCCCGCGCTAGGGGTGGCCGGCCGGGGAGGGGACGCGTCGCCTCCCCGGGGCTCGGCGGCCAGCTTCGCCCAGGTGGGAGCCCGGGGTGCCGGCCGACCCGGTCAGGAGTGTGCCGGTCGGCCGGGGCGGGACCGTTCCGGCCGAAGCGGTCAGGAGCGTGCCGACCTGCCCGGTCAGATGCGTGCCGGGCGGGTCAGCGGGTCGGGACCGCCAGGACGTTGAGCAGGAACGCCACCGTCGCCTGGTCGCCCGGCCGCCGCCCGTCCAGCAGCTCCGCCACGTACGACGGCCGCACCAGGTCCGGCAGCCCGTCCAGCAGATCCGGGTTCGCCCGCCAGTGCTCCACGACCAGCCGGGACAGCAGCGCCGCGCCCAGCGAGGCCCGCCGGCTGCCCGACACCCGCTGGGCCACCTTGCCGACGGCCTTGCGCGCCGTGGCCCGCCAGTTGCCCCGGCCCTTGGCGAGCTGGTTGGGGCTGCGGCCGCTGTCGAGGCGGATCACGGCCAGCTCCAGGTCGAGTTCGCGCATGATCGCGGCGAGCAGGCGCGAGTCGCGCTTGTCGGCCGGGTCGGCGGCGCGGGCCAGCTCGATGAAGCGCCGGTCGAACATCGGGTTCAGGAACACCCGGTCGACGGCCGCGACCGTGCCGTGCACCCCGCCCCAGCGCTGCATCCGCTGCCACAGATAGAACTCGTCCAGGGAACGCAGCCACTGGTCGCCGTAGCCCGTCAGCTGGGCCGTGACCAGGCCGATCGTGTACTTCTCCGCCGCCTCCGAGAACTCCGGCACCAGCGCGTCGCGGTCCACGGCCTCGTTGGTGAACAGCCGCCACCGGGCGAACCGCTCCGCCAGGTGCGCGGTGGTCGCGCCCGAGGGCTGCGCGCCGTAGTAGAAGCCGCGGGCCACCTCGCCGCCCAGCCCGGACAGCCGCCGGCCCTGCGGGAGCTGGCTCTCGGCCGCCGACAGCGGGGCGAGCGCGAGCGGGTTGGCCGAGCAGTCCAGGCGCAGCGCGGCGGTCGTCGCCAGCGCGTAGCCCTCGGCCGCCGTCAGGCCGGTCAGCGAGCTGGTGTCGAAGACCTGGTGCTTCATCTTGTACCGGGCCGACAGCGCCCGCGCGATCGGCGCGTCCCGCCCGCCCGGCGAGTCCAGCGTCAACGTGTCCAGGCCGCGCCGCCGGTTGCTGGGGATCGCGCCCAGCAGGATCCGCGAGTCGTGCCCGCCGGTCAGCTGGAGCACCGGGTCCTCGTGCTCGTCCAGGTACCGCACCAGCCAGTCGCGGAGCAGCCCCGCCGCCTCGACGGCCGTCGCCTGCTTCCCCCGGGGCTCCTCGGCGCGGTCCACGTCGTACCGGACCAGCTGCACCGTGCCCCGGTGCAGCCGCGCGTAGTGACCGGCCGGCACCTTGGACACGCCCGCGAACGGGGTGGCGTCGCCCAGCTGCCAGCCGAGGAGGCTCTGCACGCCGAGCGCGTCGTGGTCCAGGGCCGCGCCGGCGACCCGGGCCAGCTCGGGCGCGCTCGTGCCGAGGCCGGCGACGCCGGAGCCCTGCCACCAGTACACCTGGCGGAAGCCCAGGTAGTCGGTCACCGCGACGATCGGCTCCGCCTCGGCGGCCCGGTGCGCGGCGGCGAACGGCGGCGTGACCAGCCCGAACGCCTCCGGGCCGGTGATCAGCCAGCCGGCCACGTCGGCGGGGGTGACATCGCCGCCCGGGGCGCGGGGCTCGCGGTTCAGCAGGACCGTGAAGCCGCCCTCGGCGAGGGTGCCGTCGGGCAGCTCGACCCGGTCGGGTTGGGAGGGATCGGCATGACTCACGGCGAGAAGGTGCACGCCCTCATCCTGCCCGCTGCCACGCGGGACTGTCAGTCGGGTAACGGTCACGCGTTTCCCACCCGTTCGGCCCCCTGCGCGTGGATCACGCGTTGGTTCCCCGTGGGTGATTCGCCGTTCGGCTCCCGGGCGTGGACCACCGGGGAACCGGGGCCGGGCGGCCCACCCGCGTGGATCAGGCGGCCATCAACCGGGCCGCCGCCTTCGGGGCCAGGTCCAGCACCGCCTTCTCGGCGTCGCCCGGATCGAAGGCGCTGACCCGCACGTTGGCCACCAGGGTCAGGTCGGCGACCTTGCGGACCATGATCACCCCGCACAGGGTGTTGAACTTGGCCTTGTCGCCGTCGTCGAACTGGTACCGAAGGCACCAGCCGTACTGCGCGGCCACCCCGGCCAGCGCCGGCACCGTGAGTTCCTTCTTGAAGTCCACGATCCGGCCGGCGGCCGAGTAGTTGACGCACAGCCCGGGCAGCGTCGTGCGGATCTCGGCGACCACCGCCTGCGGGTCACCGGTGGCGGCGCCCTGCACCACGCTGGTCACGAAGTAGAACCTGTCCTTGTCCTTCCAGACCTGCCCCCACGTGAACTGGACACCGGTCAGCGCGATCACCGGCGGCGAGCACGGGCCGAACAGGGTCTCCGTCCGTGACTCCGTCGCCGGGGCGCCGCCGGAGTAGGTGGTGACGTCGTCGTTGACCAGTACCCCCCGCTTGATCTGGTCGATCTTGTCGGCCCCCGACCGGGTCGGGCTCGCCGGTGGGGTGGGGCTCGGGGCCGCCGAGGTGGGGGCCGGGGCCTGCGCGGCGGGCTTGGCGTCGCCGTCGCAGCTGGCCGTCAGCGCGAGGGCCGCGACGAGGGCGAGCGGGATCCATCGAAGAGTCATGTGTGTCCCCGTGAGGTGAGCTGGTGCCGACACGGTAGCCAGCCCGCGCCACCTCCAGCTGTCGCGCGGGTGGCCGCTGGCTCAGACCTTGAGCAGCCGCTCGGCGACCTTCGGGGCGATCTGGGCGACGGCGGCCTTGGCGATGGCCTCGTTCTCGACCGAGAAATGGAACGACGCGACCATGTCCATGCCTGCCGCCTTGCGCCCGATGAACACGACGCACGCGCTCTTCTGGTCGCGCGACGGAAGGAAGGTGAGGGTTTCGCAGTAGCCGTAGCTGGCCGAGATGCCGGGGAGCTCCGGCAGCACCACGTCGGACGAGTAGTCGGAGGAGCGGTCGACGTTCGGCGTCGTGGCCTTCCAGTCACGGCACTTCTCGGGGATCGTCCGGCGAATCTCGTCGATGACCTGAGCCGCCGTCGTCTCCTGGAAGCCGAACGCGGAGCTCATCGCCCACTGTCCCTTCGTGAGGGGCCAGATCCGGGTCGCCCGCCCGGTGATGAGATTTTCGCTGCTCAGCCCAGGGTGGCAGTTGGCGAGCAACGCCTGGGTCATCTCCACGGAGGCCGGCTTGCTCGGCCCCGGAAACGAGATCTCAGCCAGAGCGTCCTCCGGCAGGAGCGCCTTCGTGGCCATCGCGAACATCTCGGGATCGGTCAGCTTCACGGCACTCGGGCTCGGGGCGCCGGTGCTCGGCGCGGCGGCCGGCTTCTTTTCCGGAGTCTGGCCGCACGCCGCGACGGCGCCCAGCAGGAGAAGCGTGCTCAGGGCGAGGGATGCCCGGCGGAGGGTCATGTGTGTGGTTCCCCGTGATGGTCAGAGTGCTGGGATGCCGGCGGAGCCTAACCCGTCCCGGGCCCGCCGGGCAGCCCCGTTTCCCCGGAGGCGAGGCCGCCCCCAGGCATCCCCGTTTCCCCGGCACCCGGACGCGGGCCGCCCCCAGGCAACCCTGTCTTCCCGGCATCCCGGATGCTAGGCCGTCCACCGGGCCGCCGGCTCCCCTGGATCCGCCCACGTGCGGTGTCCACCCCGCCGGCCGGCCCCGGACCTGGGATCATGGTCGGGTGGATCCCATCGTGTTGCTGCACGCGTTCCCGTTGTCCTCGGCCATGTTCGCCGCCGTCGACCTGCCCGACCTGATCACCCCCGACCTGGCCGGCTTCGGCACCTCGACCGTGCCCACCGGCGAACCCACCCTGGACACCCTCGCCGACGACGTGGTCGCCGAACTCGACCGGCGCGGGCTCGACCGGGTCGTCCTCGGCGGGGTGTCGATGGGGGGCTACGTGACGATGGCGGTGCTCCGGCGGTACCCGGAAAGGATCGGTGCTCTGATCCTCGCCGACACCAAGGCCGGTGCCGACGCGCCCGACGCCGCCGCCAACCGGCTGAGGATGGCCGAATCGGTCCTGGCCGGGGGCGACGACACCGAGCCGCTCGCCGCCCGGATGCTGGCCCCCGGGTCCCCGGTCATCGAGGAGGTCCAGCGGGGGGTACGCGCCGCGAACCCCGCCGCCGTCGCGTGGGCCCAGCGCGCCATGGCCGCCCGCCCCGACTCCTTCGACACGTTGCGCCAGGTCACCGTGCCGACCCTGGTGCTCGTCGGGGAGCTCGACACCACCACCCCGCCGGCCGAGGCGCACAAGATCGCCGACGCGGTACCGGGCGCCCGGCTCGTCACGATCCCCGGCGCCGGACACCTGCCGCCATGGGAACGTCCCGCCGAGTTCACCGCCGCCGTCCGGGCGTTCACCAGCCAACTGGTGGGGGACCGCTAGGCTCGGCCCATGACCGGCCAGGAACCCGCGCACCCCGAAGAGCCCGCCGAGGCCCTCGAAGAGCTGGCGGACGCCGCCGACCACGCCGCCGAGGAGGTCTCCCGGTTCGGCGCGCCCGGCAAGCCCTTCTCCCGTTCCCCGTTCATCACCGGGCTGGTGGGCGGCGCGGGCCTGATCATGGCGTACGTGGCCTACCAGGCCGTCGTCAGCGTCTGGTCGATGCTGCTCCTGATCTTCGTGGCCGCGTTCCTGGCCGTCGGGCTCAACCCGGCCGTCGTCAGACTGCGCTCCTGGGGGCTGAACCGGGGCGTCGCCGTCGCGATCGTCGGCCTGGGCATGGTGCTCGTGTTCTGCGGCGGCATCGCGGCCCTCATCCCGCCCCTGGTCCAGCAGGGCGACCAGGTGATCGAGAAGTTCCCCGACTACCTCCAGCAGCTGACCCACAACCAGTGGCTGAACGACCTGGACAAGAAGTACGACATCATCACCAAGGTCAAGGGCGCCGCGACCGCCACGAACATCAGCAACCTGTTCGGCGGCGTGCTCGGCGGGGTCAGCACCGTGTTCGGCACCATGTTCAACGCGCTGATGGCCGTCGTGCTGACCTTCTACTTCCTGGCCGCGTTCGACCGGCTCAAGTCCGGGGCCTACAAGCTGGTGCCCGCCTCGCGCCGGGTGCGCGCCGAGCGGCTCGGCGACGAGATCCTCGCCAAGGTCGGCGGGTACATGATCGGGGCCATCGGCATCGCGGCCTGCGCCGGGATCACCTCGTACATCTTCATGCTGATCGTCGGTATCCCGTACGCGTACGCCCTCGCCCTCCTCGTCGCCGTCCTCGACCTGATCCCGCAGGTCGGCGCCACCCTCGGCGCGGTCGTCGTGTGCATCGTCGGCTTCGCGGCCGGCTCCCTCGGGGTCGGCATCGCCTGCGTCGTCTTCTTCGTGGTCTACCAGCAACTGGAGAACTGGATCATCTACCCCAAGGTGATGAACCGGGCCGTGGCGGTGACCGACCTGGCGGCCATCATCGGGGTACTCGTCGGGGTAGCGCTGCTCGGGGTCATCGGCGCGCTGATCGCGGTACCGGCCGTGGCGGCCATGCAGCTGATCATCCGCGAGGTGGTCATGCCCCGCCAGGACCAGTCCTGACCCCCTGACGGCCGGGGCTCTCCCGGCGCCCGGCCCCGGTCCCTACCCGATCCCGTCTTGCCCTGGCCCGCTCCAGCCCCGCCCCAGCCTGCCCCGCTCTGCCGCAGGCTGCCCGCTCCGTCCCGCGTTGGCCTGGACGCGGCCTCTTCTTCCCACCGGCGCGGACCTGTGCTCGCCCGGCACTCCGGTCATTGCCCGGCCCGAGTCCCGGTGATCAGTCGAGGTCGGAGCCTGGCCCAGGTCATTGCCTCACGGACCCCGCGCCGCCCGCAGCACCCCGGACCGAGTTCGAGAGCGGGTTCCGGCCGCTCACCCGGGCGTGGCCTGTCGGATACCGCCACCCGGCCAGGACCACCCGGCCAGGACGGCCAGCCAGGACGGCCGGGACCGCCCGCCCCTCACCTGGGCTGCCTCTCACCTGGAAATGAAACGCCGCCCCAGCTCCGAGTGCACGGAGCGGGGGCGGCGTCGTCAGTTCGGGTGTCGGGCTACTTCGCGGAGGCCGGTGACTTCGGGTGCGTCCCGGGCTCGGTCTTCGCCGGACCGACGGTCGCCTTGGGCGCCTCCGCCTTGTCGGCCTCCCCAGCCTCCTTCGTGCCCGCTGCCTGCCCGGACTCGCCACCGGACTTCACCGTGGAGTCCGGCTTCGCGGCCTCTTCCTTGTCCGCCCCGGACGTCGAGGCTCCGGACGTCGGGGCCCCTGACGCGGAGGTTCCGGATGCGGAGGTACCAGCGGTCCCGGATGTGGAGGTCCCGGCGGTCCCGGACGCGGACGCGGTAGCCCCGGCCTTGGTGTCTGCGGCCTTCGGAGCACCGGAGTCCTTCGCGGCGGAGTCGGCCCCACCGGTGGTGTCCTTCCGGTCGGCCTCAGCGGTCCCGCCCGGACTCTGGACCTTCGCGCTCCCGACAGCCTTGCCCCGCTCGGAATCGCCGGCACCCTTCACGGCGGCCGACCCGGCAGCGCCCCCGGCAACGGCGGCCCCCGTCGCACCGGCGGAACCAGAGCTTCCCCCCGAACCGGCTGCACTCGAACCGGCCGCACTCGAACCGGCCCCACCCGACCCGGCAGCGCCCGACCCGGACCCACTCGAACCAGAAGCAGCGCCCGACCCAGCAGCCGCCGACCCTGCGGCAGACCCGACGGCAGCACCGGACCCGGCATCCACCCCGTCCTCATCCCCGCCACCCCGAGCGGAAGCCCCCCGATCAGCCTCAGTCGCCTGACCGGCAGCCCCCGCCACCGGCGCCATCGCCGCAGCCGGCACCACAGCCGCACCCGCCGGCCGCTTCACCAGGTCGTCGTCCCCGTCCACGGTCGCGAACAACGCGGCCGACTTCCCAGTGAGCCGGGCGAAGGTCTCCCGGAGCTGGGCGAGGTCCTCCCGGATCTCCTGCCGCTTGTCCGCCAGCTCCGCGATCTTGCGGTGGGCGTCGCCGACGATCGACTGCGCCTCGGCGTGCGCGGCGGACAGGGTGGCGGCGGCGGTCTGCTGGGCCGCGTCGACGGCCTTGGTGGTGTGCTCGTCGGCGGTGGACCGGGCGGCGGTCAGGGCCTGCTCCGCGTGGGCCTTGGCCTCGGCGACGAGGCGCTGGGCCTCGGTGCGGGCCTGCTCGGCGGCGGCCTGGGCGGACTTCTGCAGGGTCTCGGCCTTGGTGTGCGCCTCGCCGACCGTGCGCTCGGTCTCCGACTTCACCTCGGCGCGCAGGGCCGTCGTCTCGCGCTGGGCGACGGAGCGCAGCGTGTCGGCGTCCGACTGGGCCTTGGCCAGGGCCTTCTCGCCCTCGGCCCGGTCCTCGGCGGCCTTGCGCTGGGCCTCGGCCCGGAGTTCCTCGATCTCGCGCTGCGCGGTGGCGCGCCGCTCGGCGACCTCGCGCTGGAGCTGCTGGTGCAGCTCGGTGATCTGCTGCTTGGTGGTGGCGCGCAGCTGCTGGGTCTCGGCGTGGGTCTGCTCGGCCTGGGTCCGGGCCTGGGTGAGCATCTGCTCGGACTGGACCTGGCTCTCCGTCTTCAGCGTCTCGACGGACCGCTGGGTCTCGGCGGTCAGCTGGTCGGCCTGGCTCCGGGCGGTCGTCACGAGGCGCTCGGCCTCGGCGCGGGCCTCGGCGAGGGTGCGCTGCGCGTTGGCGGTGGCCTCGTTGACCTGCTTCTCCAGCGCGGTCCGGCGGGCGGTCTCTTCGGCCTCGGCGCTCACCCGGCGGGCGTTGAGGGCCGTCTGGAAGTCCTTGGTCGCCTGCTCGGCCTGCGCGCGGGCCTGTCCGACGGTCTGCTCGGCCTGGCTGCGGGCCTCGGTGAGCGTGCGCTCGGCGGCGGTGCGGTGCTCGGTGATCGCCTGGGTGGCCCGGCTGGTGATCAGGCGGGCCTCCTCCTCGGCGAGGGCGAGGATCTGCTCCACGCGGGGGCCCAGGTGCCGGTACTCGGCCTTGTCGCCCACCACTGTCCGGTTGCGCAGCTCGGCGACCTCGCTCTGGAGCTGTGTGAGCTGGGCAGCGTAGGACTGGGCCTGGGCGAAGGCCTCTTCCCGCTCGGCTGCGAGCCCGGCGACGAAGCCCTCGATCTGTGTCACGTAGCGGTCGACCTGTTTGCGGTCGTACCCCCGCAGCGTGGTTTCGAAGGTTGTCTCGGTGGAGGAATTGCCCAATGTGAACACATCACCCTGCTGACCCATGCACCTAATACTAGCCAGAAGGTATGTGAGGCCGGTGTGAGGAGCACAAGCCCGCGAAAAACAGCGGTGCCCGGCGCGTGACACGCCGGGCACCGCTGGTGGGAACTGCTGTTACTTGTCGTCCTTCTTGACTTCGGCCTTCTCCTCGGACTTCTCCGGGGTGGCGCCGAGCACGGCCCCGAGCGCGCCGCCGCCGATGTTGGCGAGCCCGCCCAGCATCTCGCGGAGCTGGCTGAGCTGCGCGGTGACGGAGTCCCGCTGGCGGGTGAGCTCCTCGACCTCGCGGCGCGCCGCGGTGGTGGTGAGCTCGGCCTCGCTGCGGGCGTCGGCCGTGGCCCGCGCGGCCTCGGACCGGGCGTCCGCCGTGGTCTTCTCGGCGAGCGCCTTGGCCTTCTCGACCGTGTCGTTCGCGGTGCGGTCGGCCTCGATCCGCCGCGACTCGGCCCGCTGCTCGGTCTCCTTGGCCCGCTCGTCGGCGGTGCGGGCACGCTGCTCCGCCTCGGTGACGAGTTTGGCGGTGGAGGCGACGGCGGAGTTGTGCCGCTCGGACTCCTCACGCTCGGAGGTCTCGCGACGTTCCGCGAGTTCGAGGGCGAGGGACTGGAGGTCCTTGTCCCGCTTCTCCTTGGCCTCGGCGTACAGCTTGGTGGCCTCGGCGCGCTTCTCCTCGGCCTCGCGGGCCGCCTTGGCGCGGAGCTGGGTGATCTCCCGCTCGGCGGTGGCCCGCAGGGTGGCGACCTCGCGCTCGACCGTCGCGCGCAGCTCGGCCACCTCGTGGGCGGCGGAGGTACGCAGCTGCTTGGTCTCGCGGTCGGCGTCGGCCCGCAGGGTGTCGGCCTCGCGACGCGCCTGCACCCGCAGCTCGGCGGCCTCGCGCTCGGCGGCCGTCTTCAGGCCGCTCGCCTCGCGCTCGGTGGTCGCCTTCATGGCGGCCGCCTCGGCGCGGGACTTGTCGGTGATCTCGCGAGCCTCCAGCCGGGCGGTGGAGAGGATGCCCTCCGCCTCCCGCTTCGCCTCGGCGCGGTGCTCGTTGGCCTGCTCCTCGGCGAGGCGGAGGATCTGCTCCACCCGGGTGCCGAGCCCCGAGAGCGTGGGCCGTGAGTTCTCCTCGATGGCCTTGGTCTGCTCGGTGACCTTCTGTTCCAGCGAGCCCATCCGCTGTTCGGACTGGCGGAGTCGACGCTGGGCGTCGGTCATCCGCTGCTCGGCCTCGGAACGGGCACCTTCGGACTGGGCCAGGGCGGCGTTGAGCCGCTGGACGAAGTCGTCGACCTGCGCGCGGTCATAACCACGCAGAACGACCGTGAAATCGGGTTGACTGTTCGCTTGCTCGAAGAATGTCATGGAGGGCTGCTGGGGCATTGGCACATACTCGCAGACCGGCAGGGGTCTCGCCAAGGGTGGAAGCCCTTTACGTAGACCGATAAATACGTATACGAACGGTTTCTAACCGTAGGCTCGAGAACACGCTCTGTCAAAAACTACTGTCCTCGGAACCGGTTGATTTCGGCCAGGTGCTTGGCCCGCAGTTCCGGGTTCCGTACGCCTGTTCCTTCCTCAGTGGCGAGACAGAGCACGCCGACCTTGCCCTGGTGCAGGTTGCGGTGTACTTCGAAGGCGGCCTGACCTGCCTGCTCAAGGGAGTAAACGCTGGACAGCGTCGGGTGGATACGGCCCAGCGCGACCAGCCGGTTGGCCTCCCACGCCTCGCGGTAGTTCGCGAAGTGGCTGCCGACGATCCGCTTGAGACTCATCCACAGGTACCGGTTGTCGTAGGTGTGCCAATATCCCGACGTCGACGCGCACGTGACGATGGTGCCGCCGCGCTTGGCGACGTAGACGGAGGCGCCGAACGTCTCGCGGCCCGGGTGCTCGAAGACGATGTCGGGGTCCTCGCCGCCGGTGAGCTCGCGGATCTTCGCCCCGAACCGGCGCCACTCGCGCTCGTCCTGGGTGTTCTCGTCCTTCCAGAACTGGTAGTCCCGGCGGTCGATGATGAGCTCGGCGCCCATCTTCCGGCAGATCTCGGCCTTCTCCTCGCTGGAGACCACGCAGATCGGGATCGCGCCACCGTTGAGTGCCATCTGGGTGGCGTAGGAGCCGAGGCCGCCGGACGCGCCCCAGATCAGGACGATGTCGCCCTGCTTCATGTCGGCGCCGTTCTTGGAGACCAGCTGCCGGTACGCGGTGGAGTTGACCAGCCCGGGGCTCGCCGCCTCCTCCCAGGTGAGGTGGTCGGGCTTCGGCATCAGCTGGTTCGCCTTGACGAGGGCCAGTTCGGCGAGCCCGCCGAAGTTGGTCTCGAAGCCCCAGATCCGCTGCTGCGGGTCGAGCATCGTGTCGTCGTGGCCCTGGTGCTCCTCGAGTTCCACGTTCAGGCAGTGCGCGACGACCTCGTCGCCGACCTTCCACTTGGTGACGCCCGCGCCGACGGCGAGCACGACACCGGCGGCGTCGGAGCCGATCACGTGGTACGGCAGGTCGTGCCGCTTGGTCAGCTCCGACAGCTTCCCGTACTTCTCCAGGAACTTGAACGTCGACACCGGCTCGAAGATCGAGGTCCAGACGGTGTTGTAGTTGACCGCGCTGGCCATGACGGCGATCAGCGCCTCGCCGGGGCCGACCTCGGGGGTCGGCACCTCCTGGACCCGCATGGACTGCCGGGGGTCCTTGTCGCGGTGCGCGACGCCCTCGAACATCCGCTCGTCCTCCTTGCGGACGACGACGCCCCGGTAGGTCTCCGGGATCTTGATGGCGGCCAGTGCCTCGCGGTCGCCCGCGTCGATCGCGGTGCGGATGTCGTCCATGGGTGCCTCCTGTGACCGGCGTCTCTGCCCGCATGTTACTCATGGGTAGCAGGGTGCGCGCAGCACTCTGTGAGATACCGCACTCCGGTCATACGTTGTCACATGAACGATCGTTAAGGAAGCCCTTCCGGGAAGAAATTCCGGCCTCAGTGGCCGGCTGCGGGCTCGACGAGTTCGACCAGTACGCCCCCGGCGTCCTTGGGGTGCACGAAGTTGATCCGGGAGTCCGAGGTGCCCCGGCGGGGGGCGTCGTAGAGGAGCCGGACGCCGCGTTCGCGCAGCTTGGCGCAGGCGACGTCGATGTCGGCCACCGTGTAGGCGACCTGCTGGACGCCCGGGCCGGAGCGGTCGAGGAACTTCGCGATCGTGGACTCCGGGGACAGCGGGGCGAGAAGCTGGACGCAGCCGCCCTCGGCGGTGGGCCCGACGGCGAGCATCGCCTCGCGTACCCCCTGTTCCTCGTTGGTCTCGGTGTGGACACAGCGCATGCCGAAGGTGTTCTCATAGAACGCGATGGCGACGTCGAGGTCGGCTACGGCCACCCCGACGTGGTCGATGCGGAGCAGGCCGATACCGTCGGAACGGGGTGCTGCCCCCGGGGCTGCGGATGTGGTCATGCCCCTAGTCTGGACGAACTTCAATCGTGGAGGCGACATGGGCTCGGTGATCGTCAACGGCGCGCGTACCCCGATGGGGCGGCTGCTCGGCAACCTCAAGGACTTCTCGGCCACCCAGCTGGGATCCGTCGCGATCAAGGCCGCTCTCGAGCGGGCCGGGGTCGCGCCGGAGCAGGTCCAGTACGTGATCATGGGTCAGGTGCTGCAGGCCGGCGCGGGGCAGATCCCCGCCCGCCAGGCGGCCATCGGGGCGGGCATCCCGCTCAACGTCCCCGCGCTGACCATCAACAAGGTCTGCCTCTCCGGGCTCGACGCGATCGCGCTGGCCGACCAGCTGATCCGCGCCGGTGAGGTCGACATCGTCGTCGCCGGCGGCATGGAGTCCATGACCAACGCGCCGCACCTGCTCGTCGGCCAGCGCGCCGGGTACAAGTACGGCGACGTGGTGATCAAGGACCACATGGCCCTCGACGGCCTGACCGACGCGTACGACAACATCCCGATGGGCGAGTCGACCGAGCGGTTCGTCGGCAAGCTGAACATCTCCCGCGAGGAGCAGGACGCGTTCGCGGCCCGCAGCCACCAGCGGGCGGCCAAGGCGCAGAGCAACGGCGTGTTCGCCGACGAGATCGCGCCGGTCAGCGTGCCGCAGCGCAAGGGCGACCCGGTCGTGCTGTCCGAGGACGAGGGCATCCGCCCGGACACCACGGTCGAGACCCTGGCGAAGCTGCGCCCGGCGTTCGACAAGAACGGCACCATCACGGCCGGCACCTCGTCCCCGATCTCCGACGGCGCCGCCGCCGTGATCGTGATGAGCAAGGCCAAGGCCGAGGAGCTCGGCCTGGAGTGGATCGCGGAGATCGGCGCGCACGGCAACGTCGCGGGTCCGGACAACTCGCTGCACTCCCAGCCGTCCAACGCGATCAAGCACGCCCTCGACAAGGAGGGCCTGACGGTCGCGGACCTGGACCTGATCGAGATCAACGAGGCGTTCGCGGCCGTGGGCATCCAGTCGATGCGCGACCTGGGCGTCAGCGACGAGATCGTCAACGTCAACGGCGGGGCGATCGCGCTCGGCCACCCGATCGGCATGTCCGGCGCCCGGCTGGCGCTGACCCTCGCGCTGGAGCTCAAGCGCCGGGGTGGCGGGGTCGGCGCGGCCGCGCTCTGCGGTGGTGGCGGCCAGGGTGACGCGTTGCTTCTCCGCGTGCCGCGTAGCTGATGCGCGGAGGGGTACCACTGGCGTTCTTCGCCCAGCTCCTCGGCGGCCAACCGGCCACCGAGGCGGCTGACGGCTACGACGGTTACGAGTTCTGGCTGGGGGCCGACGCGAACGGCACCGGCGGGGCGCTGATCGTCATGCGCGAGGACGAGCCGATGGTGCCCGACGAGCCGTACTGCCTGGTCTGGGGCGAGCAGGAGGGGACGACGTACGGCGGCGTCCGCGCGGTGACCGTGACCGAGGGCCAGGTCGAGTTCGATCTGGCCCCCGGGAACGCCGCCGAGCTGGATGTGCCCCGGACGTTCCGGATCGCGTTCGCCCCGGACCAGACCGAGATCGTACGAAAAGGCCTACAGCGGACACTGGGTGAGGAAGTCGTGGCATGACGCAGGACGAGGCCCCGGCCCGGTTCCGACTCCGCGACGCCGACGTCCCGACCCTGGTCGGCCTGGCCCGCGAGGGCGACCCGCGCGCCGTGGCCCGGCTGATCACCCTGGTGGAGAACGCCAGCCCGCTGTCCCGGGAGATCGCCGCCGAACTCGCCCCGCACACCGGCCGCGCGCCGGTGATCGGCATGACCGGCTCGCCGGGGGTCGGCAAGTCCACGACGACGTCCGCGCTGGTCACGGCCTACCGCCTGGCCGGCAAACGGGTCGGGGTGCTCGCCGTGGACCCGTCGAGCCCGTTCTCCGGCGGCGCGATCCTCGGCGACCGGGTCCGGATGCAGGACCACGCCACCGACCCCGGGGTGTACATCCGCTCGATGTCCAGCCGGGGCCACCTCGGCGGGCTGTCGGCGACCACCCCGCAGGCCGTCCGGGTCCTGGAGGGCGCCGGCTGCGACGTGATCATCATCGAGACGGTCGGCGTCGGCCAGGCCGAGGTCGAGATCGCCTCCCTCGCGGACACCACGCTCGTGCTGCTCGCCCCGGGGATGGGCGACGGGATCCAGGCCGTCAAGGCCGGCATCCTGGAGATCGCCGACATCTTCGTGGTCAACAAGGCCGACCGGGACGGCGCGGACAGCACCGCGCGCGACATCCGGGGCATGGTCGCCCTGAGCGCGCCCGGTCCGGGGGCCTGGCGGCCGGAGCTGGTCAAGACCGTGGCCTCGAAGAACGAGGGCATCGATCTGGTACTCGGCGCGATCGACAACCACCGCGAATGGCTGATCACGCACGGTGAACTCGACCGGCGTCGTACCGCCCGCGCATCGGCCGAGATCGAGGCCCTCGCACTATCCACTCTGCGGGCAAAGCTGGGCAACCTGCGCGGTGAGGCCGCATTGCCCGATCTGGCGGCAAAGGTGGCCACGGGAGGTCTCGATCCGTTCACAGCCGCGGACGCGCTTCTCGCTGGCCTTTCGCAGTAGCTAAGCTCCCTGCGCGGTCCCCTGCGATGTGGCTCGGGCGCGGAATCAGGGGAGGCTACGTTGACGGCTTGGACCGTCACGCTGCGTGGGATCAGGTACCGCTGGGGCCGCTCTCTCGCCGTGCTGCTGTTGGCCACCGTGGCCGTGACCGCCGCGGTCCTGGCCCCGGCGTACGCGCGGGCCGCCCAGCAGTCCGTCCTCCTCGACGGCCTGACCAACGCGCCCCCGACCGCCACCGGCCTGCTGGTCGCCGCGGCCACCCCGGCGGACGCGGCGGCGGCCCCGACGACGGGTACCAAGCTCGCGATCGGCAACGCGCTGCTGCGGTACCCGACCCTGAAGGCCGCGTTCGGCGTGCCGGTCGCGTCCGTGGAGGCCGAGTCACTGTTCGGTGACCCGTCCGACGCGCTGGCCGCGCGGCTCGCGTACCGCGACGGGGTCTGCGAGCACCTCGTCGTCACCGGGGCCTGCCCGGCCACCGAGGGCCAGGTACTGGTCAGCGACCGGTCCGCCAAGGACAACGGCCTGGCGGTCGGCCAGCAGGTCACCCTGCGCGGCAAGCCCGGCAAGGCCCGGACCCTGACCATCACGGGTACCTACACCCCGACGAACGCCTCCGAGAGCTACTGGGGCCGCACCGCCTACTTCACCGCCGGTGTCCCCGGCCCCGACGGCGCGAGCACCCGGACCGACACCCTGTTCACCTCCGTCGAGGACGACGTCCGGGCGCTCGGCACCGACGCGCGGGTCCGGGTCGAGTACCCGCTGAAGGCCACCGCCCTGAACCTCGACAACGTGGCCGGCGCCCGCGAGGATCTCAAACTCCTCAGCCGCGCCCTGCCGTCGGCCGGCGGGCTGCAGGTCACCTCCGCGCTGCCCGGCGTCCTCGACGACATCGTGGTGGAGCAGGAGGCGGTCGCGCGCAACGTACCCGTCGTGGCCATTCCGCTCGTCCTGCTCAGCCTGTTCGTGCTGTTCCTGCTGGTCGCCGCCGTGACCGAGGAACGCTCACCCGAGCTGGCCCTGGCCAAGCTGCGCGGCTACCCGCTGGCCCGCGCCGGCCGGTTCGGGCTCGCCGAGACCCTGGTCCTGATCGTGCTGGCCGCCCCGCTCGGGCTCGTCGCCGGCATGCTGCTGGTCCGGGCCGCCGCGTCCCTGGTCCTCGCGCCGGGCACCTCCGTCGACCTGTCGGGCGCCGTGCTGCTCACCGCCCTGGCCGCCGTCGCGGGGGCCGTGCTCGCCGCCCTCGGGGCCGGCTGGCGCACCCTGGGCCGGCCGGTACTGGCCCTGCTCCGCCGGGTACCCAACCGGGCGAAGTGGCGGGCGACGATGCTGGAGGTGGCGGCGGCGACGTTGGCGGCGGTGGCCCTGTTCCAGGCCTTCCGGGACCGGTCCTCCGCGCTCGCCCTGGTCGCCGCGCCCCTGTTGGCCCTGGTCGCGGGCATGGCCGTCGCCCGGCTGCTCACCGGCTACGCCCGCAGCTCGCTCCGCCGCGCCGGCCGCCGGGGCCGGCTCGCCGCCCTGCTGTCCGCCGCGCAGCTCGCCCGCCGCCCCGCCGGACACCGGATCGTCGTCGTCCTCACCGTCGCCGTCGCGCTGCTCACCTTCGCCGCCACCTCCTGGGACGTGGCCGCCGGGGCGCGGGCCGAACGGGCCCGGCAGACCGTCGGCGCCGACCGGGTCTACACCGTCGACGTCGCCCACCCCGACGCGCTCGTCGCCGCCGTCGCCCGGGCCGACCCGTCGGGCAGTTCGATGGCCGTCGTCCGGGGCCAGGCCCACTACGGCGACGGCTCCGTCGAACTCCTCGCCGTCGAGTCCGCCAAACTCCCCGCCGTCGCCAACTGGGCCGGCCGGGACCTCCCGGCGCTCGCCGGCAAGCTGCGCCCCGGCGCGGTCGCCCCGGTCGTGGTCAAGGACCGGATCGACGTCGACGCCGTCATCTACGGGCTGAAGACGGAGAAGGACAGGCCGCTGCGGCTGGTCGCCGTCGTCAGCGCCGCCGGGGAACCGCCCCGCACCGTGGGCCTCGGCGTGCTCAGCACCGGCCCGCACACCTACGGCGCCCCGCTGCCCGGCTGCGCCACCGGCTGCCGGCTGCTCGGGCTGGGCGTGTCGCGCACCCCGGGCAGTACCGACGTGTTCACGGTCGACCTCGCGGTCAACGCCGTCCGGGGCGCCGACGGTCCGGTCGACGCCGGCTTCGACGCGGAGGGCCGGTGGCGCAGGCTCGCCGCCCGCGCCCCGCAGGCCGAGCTGACCGTCCGCGCCGGCCCCGCCCTGGGCCTCAGCGTCCGCAGCGGCGACGCCGGCGACGTGATCGCCGAACACGTGTCCGCCCCCGACGTGATCCCGGCCGTGGCCGTCGGGGCCGTGCCCAAGGGCGACGCGTTCTCGTTCCCGGCGCTCACCGAGAAGCCCCAGCAGTTCGGCGTCGCGGCCCGGGGCGACCTGCTGCCCCGCGCCGGCGACCGGGGGCTGCTGTTCGACCTGGACTACGCGGTGCGCTCCGCCGAGCGGACCACGAGCCTCGCGGACACCGACACCCTGCGGTACGAGGTCTGGGCCTCCCCGAAGGCCCCCGCCGACCTGGGCGCCCGGCTCACGGCGGCCGGCGCCCGGGTGGTCGGCACCGAGTCGATCGACGGCACGGTGACCCGGCTCGAACGGCTGGCCCCGGCGCTGTCCCTGCGGCTGTACCTGCTCGCGGGCGCCGCCGCCGTCCTCCTCGCGGTCGGCGCGGTGCTGCTGACCGCGTACGTCGGCGCGACCACCCGGCTCAACGAACTCGCCGCGCTCCGGCTCGCCGGGGTGCCCGCGCGCACGCTGCGCCGGGGGGTGCTGCGCGAGTACCGCGCGCTGCTCGGGATCCCGCTGCTCGTCGGCGCGGTGACCGGGATCGGCGGGGCGGCCCTGATGCTGCCCGGCCTGCAACTCGTCTCGGTCCGCGACCCCGCCGGCCTGGGCACGATGGCCGACGCGTTCGGCGCGGGCTGGCTGCCGGTGGCGCTCGTGGCCGTGGTGTGCGGCCTCGGGTTGGCCGTCGCCGTGGTGCTCCGGATGTTCGCGGGCGCGTCCCCGCACCGACTGCGGGAGGGTGAGCGATGACCGAGCCCCGACACGACCAGAACGGTGGGGCCCATGAGTTCCGGGGTTGGTTGGCAGATCCGGAACCGGAGGCGGAGCAGGTGACCGAGCAGTGGGCTCCGGCCGCGCCCGCCCGGGAGCCCTGGCCGGCCGCCGAGCCCGCCGCCCCGGACCGGGAGCCCTGGCCGCCCGCCGCCGCGCAGGAGACCCCCGCGCCGGTCCGCGAGCCGTGGCCGCCCGCCGCCGAGCCCCCGGCCCGCGAGCCGTGGCCCGCCGCGCCTCCCGTCGAGCAGTGGACCGCCCCGGCCCGCGAGCCCGACCAGGACCTGTGGAACCCGGTCCGCCGCCCCGAGGCCCTGCCGCCGCCCGCGGAGGCCACCTGGCCGCGCGAACAGGCTCCGGCCGCCCCCGAGCCCACCTGGCTCCGCGACCACGCCCCCGCCACCCCGGCTCCCGCCCTGACCGACCTCGACCGCCCCCTGACCCGCCGCGACGTCACCGGCTACACCACCTCGGGCGTGCCCCTGGTGCGCCGGGTCGCCGGCGCGGCGGTCACCTGCCGGGGCCTGGTGTACATCTACCGCCTGGAGGGCTACGACGTCGTCGCCCTGTCCGGCGTGGACCTCGACATCGCCCCGGGCGAGTCCGTGGCCCTCGTCGGCCCGTCGGGCGCCGGCAAGTCGACGCTGCTGTCCCTGCTCGCGGGTCTGATCTCGCCGGCGGCCGGCCGGCTGGAGGTCGGCCCGCATGACCTGGCCAAGGCCACCGAGGTCGAACTCCAGCGGATGCGGGCCGCCGACATCGGCGTGATCCTGCAGGGCGCGGGCCGCAACCTGCTGCCGTACCTGACGGCGGAGCAGAACATCCACTTCGCCCAGGGCGGCGCGGCCCGCCGGGACCGCAGCGGCCTGCCCAAGCCGAAGGAGCTGCTCAGCCTCGTCGGGATGAGCGGCCGGCGCGCCCGGCTCCGGCCGTCGGAGATGACCCCGGGGGAGCGCCAGCGCCTCGCCCTGGCCGTCGGGATCGCCAACGGCGCGGGCCTGCTGCTCGCCGACGAGCCGACCAGCCAGCTCGACGCCCGGTCCCGGGACGAGATGCTCCGGGCCCTCGACGCGGTCAACCGGGCGGGTACCACCGTCGTGGTGGTCACCCACGACCCCGAGGTCGGCGCGCAGATGGGCCGCACGGTCACGATCCGCGACGGCCGGGTCGGCGCCGAGGGGCTGCGCGGCGAGGACTTCGCCGTGATCGGGCGCGACGGTTCGCTCCATTTGCCCCCAGAGGTACTCGAGGTTTATGCACCTGGAACCTTGATGCGGGTTGAGTTGCAACCGGACGGAACGGTACGACTGAACGCGATGACCCCGCCCCAGGAGGACCAGTGAAGACCCTTGTAGTCGACGGACTGACCGTCAGGTACGACGACCACGCCGTGCTGACCGATGTGTCCGTCGTCGCGGCGCCCGGCCAGCTCCTCGCGGTGACCGGCACGTCGGGGGCCGGCAAGACCACCCTGCTGTGGGCGATGGCGGGGCTGCTGAAGCCCGCTGCCGGCGCGGTCACCGTGGACGGCGCGGCGCTGCGGGACCGCGACCACGCGGTGTCCGAGGGCGTGGTGCTGATGCCGCAGGACAACGGGCTGGCCGCGATCCTGACGGCCAACGAGAACGTGCAGGTCGCGCTGCTCGCGGGTGGGGTCAGCCCGAACGACGCCGCGCAGCGCACCGCCGACAGCCTGGAGAAGCTGGGCCTCACCGGCCAGGCCGAGCAGCTGGTCGAGGAGATGTCCGGCGGCCAGCAGCAGCGGGCGTCCATCGCCCGGGGCCTGGCCATGCACGGCACGATCGTGCTGGCCGACGAGATCACCAGCGAGCTGGACGCGCAGAACCGGCAGCGGGTGATCGAGCTGCTCCAGGCCGAGGCCCGGCGGGGCGCGGCGGTCGTGTTCGCCACCCACGACCCGGAGGCGGCGGCCGCGTGCGACGCGGAGCTGCACCTGGTCGACGGCCGCGCGGAACTCGTCCGGGGTTAGAGACGACGGGTACGGGGGCCGCGCCGGCCCCCGCCTCCCGGTCAGTTCTCCTCGTACTCCGGGGTGTGGATGTCGTCCACGAGGATGTTCACCTCGGACACGGCCACGCCCAGCATCCGCTCGACGGCCTCGATCACGTTGGCCCGCACGGCGTCGCACACGGTCAGCACCACGTGCCCGTACTCGACCACCAGGGTCAGGCGCACCTCCGCCTGCCCGCCGGTCAGCTCGACGGCCACGCCCCGGGTCGCCGAGGCGTCCGTCGTGCCGAGCCCGATCCGTTCGCGGACCGACTGGAACATCCGCGACACGTCGCCACCGAGGTCGTGCACGCCCTCGACCTCGCGGGCCGCGATCGCCGCGACCTTCTCGACCACCTCGTCGGCCACCCGGGTCACGCCCCTGCTCGCCGGGATCTCGGCGGTACCCCGGCGGTCCGGGGCCCCGCCGGCGCGGCGCTCCGGGGTGGTGTCGGCGGCCGCCCGGCGCTCGGCGCGCGGTGGGTCGACGCGCTGGGGTTCGGTGCGCTGCTCCGGGATCTGTTCGAGCTGCTGCTGCTCGGCGCGGCGAAAGGCGCTCAGCGAGTGTTGCCCCGTGGGGGGCTCGACGACCACCGGGGGCACGTAGCCGACGGGGTAGTTGTTGGTGTTCACCGGTGCGTACTCCTCCGGGACCGGGACATAACCACCCAGGCGGGGGGCCGACGCGTCAGGCTGCTCCGTCATAGTTCGCAGCCTATGGCCGGTGTCAACCGTCGCCGGGGCGCCGGGTGGCGAACCGCCGGGGCGCCGGGTGGCGAATCCCGACTGGCGGACACGGTGAGGCTCCCTAGCGATCGTTAAGGTGCCCGGCCTACTATTCGGAGCGGGGCGCCACCGCGCCTGTTGTGAGTACAGACCCAAACCCAGGGGGATGTCGTGGACGCCGAGCAGATCGCCGCAGGCCGGGCCCGGTGGCAGGAGCGGTACGAGAAGTCGAGGGTCCGCGACGCGGACTTCACCACCTTGTCCGGCGAGACCGTCGAACCGGCCTACGGGCCGCCCGAGGGGGTCGACTACCCCGGGTTCGAGCGGATCGGCTGGCCGGGCGAGTTCCCGTACACCCGGGGCCTCTACCCGACCGGGTACCGGGGCCGGACGTGGACGATCCGGCAGTTCGCCGGCTTCGGCAACGCCCAGCAGACCAACGAGCGCTACCACCTGCTGCTCAACTCGGGCACCGGCGGCCTGTCCGTCGCGTTCGACATGCCGACCCTGATGGGCCGCGACTCCGACGACCCGAAGGCGCTGGGCGAGGTCGGGCACTGCGGGGTGGCGATCGACTCCGCCGCCGACATGGAGACCCTGTTCCAGGGCATCCCGCTCGGCGACATCACGACCTCGATGACGATCTCGGGCCCCGCCGTCCCGGTGTTCTGCATGTACCTGGTGGCGGCCGAGCGCCAGGGCGTGGACATCCACGGGCTGGACGGCACGCTGCAGACGGACATCTTCAAGGAGTACATCGCGCAGAAGGAGTGGCTGTTCCCGCCCCAGCCGCACCTGCGCCTGATCGGCGACCTGATGGAGTACTGCGCGGCGGAGATCCCCAAGTACAAGCCGCTGTCGGTGTCGGGGTACCACATCCGCGAGGCCGGGGCGACCGCCGCGCAGGAGCTGGCGTACACCCTGGCGGACGGCTTCGGCTACGTCGAGCTGGGCCTGTCGCGCGGCATGGACATCAACCGGTTCGCCCCGGGCCTGTCGTTCTTCTTCGACGCGCACGTGGACTTCTTCGAGGAGATCGCCAAGTTCCGCGCGGCCCGGCGGATCTGGGCCCGCTGGCTGCGGGACACCTACGGCGCGACCAGCGAGAAGGCGCTCTGGCTGAAGTTCCACACCCAGACGGCCGGCGTGTCGCTGACGGCGCAGCAGCCGTACAACAACGTGGTCCGCACCGCCGTCGAGGCCCTGGCGGCCGTCCTGGGCGGCACGAACTCGCTGCACACGAACGCCCTGGACGAGACCCTGGCGCTGCCGACGGACTCCTCGGCCGAGATCGCGATGCGCACCCAGGCCGTCCTCATGGAGGAGATGGGCCTGACGAACGTGGCCGACCCGCTCGGCGGCTCGTGGTACGTGGAGGCGCTCACCGACCAGGTCGAGGCCGAGGCGGAGCGGATCTTCGCGAAGATCCTGGAGATCGGCGGCGACGGCACGATCACCACGGGCCTGCTCAAGGGCATCGAGGACGGGTACTTCATGGCGGAGATCGCCGAGAGCGCCTTCGTGTACCAGAAGGCCCTGGAGTCCGGGGACAAGCGGATCGTCGGGGTCAACTGCCACACGGAGACGATCAGCCACGAGCTGGAGATCCTCCGCGTCTCGCACGAGGTCGAGGTCGAGCAGAAGAAGCTGCTGGCCGACCGCAAGGCGGCGCGCGACGACGCCCGGGTCCAGGCGGCGCTGGCCGACCTCGTGGCGGTCGCGCGCACCGACGGGAACATGGTCCCGCCGATGCTGGAGGCCTGCCGCGCGGAGGCGACCCTGGGCGAGATCTGTGACGTCCTGCGGGCGGAGTGGGGAGAGTACCGGGAGCCGGCCCGCTTCTGACAGACTTTCTCCCATGAAGCAGCTCGATCCGCGCAACGCACCATCGATGTTCACCCGTGGCGCCGTCGACCTCGGCGCGATCCGGGACCGGGCGGCGGCCCAGGCGAAAGCCGAAGCCGCCGCCGCGGCCGGTGCTCCGGCGGCCCCGGAACCCGCCCCGGCGGGCGGCTCGATCATCGACGTGACCGAGGCGACGTTCCAGGAGGTGATGGAGCGGTCGCTGACGGTCCCCGTCCTGTTGCTGTTCAGCACCGAGTGGGCGACCGAGGCCGCCGAACTCCGGGCCGAACTGGAACGCCTCGCCACCGAGGCCGAGGGCGCGTTCGTCCTCGGTCGGGTCGACGCCGAGAAGGAGGCACGGGTCACCCAGGCCTTCCGGGTCCAGAGCGTCCCCACGGTGTACGCCGTGATCGGCGGCCAGCCCACCCCCGGCTTCGAGGGCGTGATCGACAACGCCCAGCTGAAGCAGTTCGTGGACGCCGTGATCAAGGCGGGCGGCGGCGAACCGGCCGAGGCGCCGGAGGACCCGCGCCTGCTGGCGGCCGAGGACGCGCTGATGGACGGGGAGCTGGACACCGCCGCGGCGGCGTACGGCGAGCTCCTGGCGGAGAACCCGGGGGACGCGGTGGCCCAGGCCGGGCTCGCGCAGGTGGAGCTCCTCCGCCGGATCGCCGGGGTCGACCCGCACGCGGCCCTGGCCGCCGCCGAGGCCGCCCCCGACGACGTGGCCGCCCAGACCCTGGCCGCCGACATCGAGGTGCTGTCCGGAAACGCCGAGCAGGGCTACAGTCGGCTCGTCGGGCTCGTCCGGCGCACCTCCGGGGCCGAGCGCGACCAGGCCAGGCTGCACCTGATCTCCCTCCTCGCCCTCGCGGCGCCCGAGGACCCGGTCGTCGCGAAGGCGCGCCGGGCCCTGGCCAGCGCGCTGTTCTGACAGGACCGCCATGCCCTCCGGCCCACCGGACGACCCGAGCACCGCGCGCAGGATCGCGGTGCTCGACGCGCCGTCGAACCTCGGCCTCCGCCCGCCGACCATCGGGTCGGTCCCGGGCTGCGGCAAGGCTCCCGGCGCGCTGCGTGACGCCCGGATCGTGGACCGGCTGAAGGCGTACGACGCCGGGTGCGTCACCCCGCCCCGGTACGACCCCGGGGAGTGGCGCCCCGGCGACGGCGTGGCCCAGGCGGGCTCCGTCGCGGTGTACTCGAAACTCCTCGCGGCCCGGATCGGCGGCCTCCTCGACCAGGACTACTTCCCGGTGGTCCTGGGCGGGGACTGCTCGATCACCCTGGGGGTGGCCCTGGCGCTCCGCCGGCGGTCGCTGGCCATGGCGGCCGAGGAGGCGGCGCACGCGGCCCGGGAGGCGGCCCGGGTGGCGGAGTCGAACACGGACCCGGAGCGGTACGCGGCGGAGGTCGCCGCCGCCGTGCGGGCCACCGTCCTGCCGCCCCAGTTGCCCGAGGGCCCCCGCTACGGCCTGGTGTACCTCGACGGGCACTCCGACTTCCGGCACGAGGGCAACGCGCCGTTCGTGGGGGCGGCGGCGGGGGAGAACCTGGCGTTGGCGACCGGACGGGGCCAGTTGGCGCTGACGGACATCGACGACCTGAAGCCGTACCTGCACGACCAGGACGTCGTGGTGCTCGGCATCCGCCAGCACGACGAGCACCGGATGGACCTGCGCGCGGCGGGGATCGAGCACCGCACGGTGCCGGCGCTGCGCGCCGAGGGGGCGTCCCGCAGCGCCGCGTGGGCCCGGGAGGTGCTGGCCGACTGCGCCGGCTACTGGGTGCACGTGGACGTCGACATCCTCGACCCGTCGGTGATGCCCGCCGTGGACGCCCCGGACCCGGGCGGCATCGCCTACGGGGAGCTGGAGCTGCTGATCGCGGGTCTAACGGACGCGCCCGAGTGCCTGGGCCTGCACATCTCCGTGTTCGACCCCGACTACGACCCGACCGGGACCTACGCCGAGGAGCTGGTCCAGCTGCTGGTCAACGGGCTCGGAGTCTAGGTTGATCACCGAGAGTTACCACACACTGAGTGCGATTCAATCACGCTCCGTGCGCGTTGTACCAGGGTGGGGAAGCGTGATTGTCCGGTACGCCATGATGTGTCATCGGCTATCCGGCCAGCACACGGCATCCGGGTGGACCAAACCCGACTGGCCGTTCAGTCGGGACCGGGCAGCGCATAGGCTGGGATCCAGCACACAGCGCGGTGGGCGAAGGGGAGTGGACCCATATGGAACGGCGTCCGGCGACCGTGACAGACACCATAGAGAGTCTGTCTGGGATCGGTGTCGATGACGAGGCCGAGCTCGCAGAGCCGGTACCGAACCGCGATCGTTTGATCGCCGATGCGTGCGCGTTGGCGGGTGAGAAAGATCAAGAACTGGCCGAGTTGTACTGGCGCCTCGTCCCCGACGAGGAGCTCGTCGACGAGAGCCCGCAGGACATGCTGCACGCGACCCTGGAGCACCAGGCCCTGGCGGCCCAACGGCTCCCGGGCGAGCTGAAGCTCGACGTCAGCACGCCGACCAGCGACGGGCACACCACCGTCACCGTGGTGACCGACGACATGCCGTTCCTGGTGGACTCCGTGACCGCCGCCCTGATGGGCGAGGGCCTGGGCATCCGCCTGCTCGTGCACCCGCAGGTCGTGGTGAGCCGCGAGCCGCTCGGCCGCCTGACGGCGCTGTTCCCGTCGGTCGACCCCGACGACGCGACCGGCGACCAGCTCGTGGAGAGCTGGATGCGGATCGAGGTGGACCGGGTCCGCGACGAGGACCAGGCCACGTCGCTGCGCAACGCCATCCAGCGGGTCCTCACCGACGTGCGCGAGGTCAACGAGGACTGGCCGAAGCTCCAGCACCGGGCGCTGAGCCTGGCCGACGAGCTGTCCGGCGCCAAGCTGCCCGTGCCCGACAAGGACATCAACGACACCGTGGAGCTGCTGCGCTGGTTGGCGCAGGACAACTTCACCCTCCTGGGCTACCGGGAGTACGACCTGGTGGACGGCGAGTTCCTCCAGGCCAAGCTCGGCACGGGCCTCGGCATCCTGCGCCAGGACTCCACGACGCCGCGCGCGCTGTCCTCCATGACCCCGGAGGCGTACGCGAAGGCGCTGGACCAGCGGCTCCTGATCATCACGAAGGCCAACTCCCGGGCCACGGTGCACCGCACCGCGTACCTGGACTACATCGGCGTGAAGACGTTCGACGAGAACGGCGTCGTCAACGGCGAGCGGCGGTTCCTGGGCCTGTTCGGCTCCGGCGCGTACCTGCACTCGGTGCGCGACCTGCCGGTGATCCGGCGCAAGGTCGACGAGGTGCTGGACCGCTCGGGCCTGTCCCCGCGCAGCCACTCGGGCAAGGACCTGATGGAGGTCCTGGAGACCTACCCGCGCGACGAGCTGTTCCAGATCTCCACCGACGAGCTGTTCCACACCGCGATGGGCGTGCTGCGCCTGGCCGGGCGCCGCCAGCTCAAGCTGTTCGTCCGCAAGGACGCCTACGGCCGGTTCATCTCGTGCATGGTGTACCTGCCGCGGGACCGGTTCACCACCGGCAACCGGCTGAAGATGCAGGAGATCCTGCTCGCCGAGCTCAACGGCATCGGGGTGGACTACACGACCCGGGTGTCGGAGTCGACCCTGGCCCGGGTGCACTTCATCGTGCGCACCGACCCGGCCGCCCCGCCCGGGGAGATCGACACCGACGCGATCAGCGAGAAGCTGTCGGACGCGACCCGGCTGTGGGACGACGACTTCCGGCTCGTCCTCGACCGGCACCTCGGCGAGGACCAGGAGAAGCGGCTGTTCGCGCGGTACATCGACGCGTACCCGCAGACCTACAAGGACGAGCACACCCCGACCGAGGCCGCGAAGGACATCGCGAAGCTGGAGCTGGTGGACGAGCCGGGCGAGCTGGCCCTGCACCTGTTCCGCCGGCGCAAGAACGACGCGGACCTGCGGTTCAAGGTGTTCCGGTTCGGCGAGCCCATGGTGCTCTCGGCGGTCCTGCCCGTGCTGCACTCCCTCGGCTTCAAGGTCACCGACGAGCGGCCGTACGAGATCCGCCGCTCCGACGGCACGGTCTACCTGTACGACTTCGGCCTCGTGGCGCCCGAGGACTCCTCCCCGGCGCCCGAGATCCGGGCCACCGTGGAGAACGCGTTCTCGGCCACCTGGCACGGCGAGGCCGAGGTCGACGGGCTCAACCAGCTGGTGCTGCGCGCCGGGCTGTCCTGGCGGCAGGTCGTGGTGCTCCGCGCGTACGCGAAGTACCTGCGGCAGGCCGGGACGGTCTTCTCCCAGGAGTACATGGAGGAGACGTTCATCGCCTACCCGGGCGTCGCGACGCTGCTGGTGGCGCTGTTCGAGACCCGGTTCGACCCGCAGCTGGGCCTGACCGAGGAGGCCCGCTCGACGCACGCCGACGAGCTGGTCGTCGCGCTGAAGGCGGAGCTGGACCAGGTCGGGAGCCTCGACCAGGACCGGATCCTGCGCAGCTTCCTCACCCTGATCCAGGCGACGCTGCGCACCTCGTTCTTCCAGCGCTCGACCGGCGGCCGGCCGAAGTCCTACATCGCCTTCAAGCTCAACCCGGAGGCGATCCCGGACCTGCCCCAGCCCCGCCCGAAGTACGAGATCTGGGTGTACTCGCCGCGCTTCGAGGGCGTGCACCTGCGGTTCGGCGCGGTCGCCCGGGGCGGTCTGCGCTGGTCGGACCGCCGCGAGGACTTCCGGACCGAGATCCTCGGCCTGGTCAAGGCCCAGATGGTGAAGAACGCGGTCATCGTGCCGGTCGGCTCGAAGGGCGGCTTCGTCCTCAAGCAGGCGCCGCCGGCCGCCGACCGGGACGCGTTCTTCGCCGAGGGCGTGGCCTGCTACAAGCTGTTCATCTCGGCGCTCCTCGACGTCACGGACAACCTGGTCGCGGGCAAGATCGTGCCGCCGGCCGAGGTGGTCCGGCACGACGGCGACGACCCGTACCTGGTGGTGGCCGCGGACAAGGGCACCGCGACGTTCTCGGACACGGCGAACGGCATCTCCGAGGCGTACGGCTTCTGGCTGGGCGACGCGTTCGCCTCCGGCGGCTCGGCCGGCTACGACCACAAGAAGATGGGCATCACCGCCAAGGGCGCGTGGGAGTCGGTCAAGCGGCACTTCCGCGAGATGGGGCTCAACACCCAGACGCAGGAGTTCACGGTCGTCGGCGTCGGTGACATGTCCGGCGACGTGTTCGGCAACGGCATGCTGCTGTCGGAGCACATCCGGCTGGTGGCCGCGTTCGACCACCGGCACATCTTCCTCGACCCGACCCCGGTCGCGGCGACGTCGTTCGCCGAGCGCGCGCGCCTGTTCGAGGTGCCGCGCAGCAGCTGGGACGACTACGACAAGTCGCTGATCTCGGCCGGCGGGGGCGTGTTCCCGCGCACCCTGAAGTCGATCCCGCTGACCCCCGAGGTCCGGGCCTCGCTCGGCCTGGACGAGGGCGTCACCGAGCTGTCCCCGCCGGACCTGATGAAGGCCATCCTCAAGGCCCCCGTCGACCTGTTCTGGAACGGCGGCATCGGCACGTACGTCAAGTCCTCGCAGGAGAGCCACGCGGACGTCGGCGACAAGGCCAACGACGCGATCCGGGTCAACGGCAGGGACCTGCGGGTCAAGGTCGTCGGCGAGGGCGGCAACCTGGGCTGCACCCAGCGCGGCCGGATCGAGTACAGCCTCGCGGGCGGGCACATCAACACCGACGCCATCGACAACTCGGCCGGCGTCGACTGCTCCGACCACGAGGTCAACATCAAGATCCTGCTCAACGGGGTCATGCAGCGCGCCGAGCTGGACCTGGCCGAGCGCAACGTCCTGCTCGCCGAGATGACCGACGAGGTCGCGGAGCTGGTGCTGGCCGACAACTACGGCCAGGCCACCGCGCTCGGCAACGCCCGGGCCCAGTCGCACTCGCTGCTGCCCGTGCACCGCCGCCTCATCGCGGAGCTGGAGCGGGTCGGCCGGGTCAACCGGGAACTCGAGGCACTGCCGACGGAGGAGGAGCTCGACGCCCGCGACGCGGCGGGTCTGGGCCTCACCTCGCCGGAGTTCGCGGTGCTGCTGGCCTACGTCAAGATCGTGCTGGAGGACGAGATCCTGGCGTCCGCCGTGCCCGACGAGGACTGGACGACCGAGGTGCTGGCCGGCTACTTCCCGACCCCGCTGCGGGAGCGGTACGCGGCCGACATGCACAACCACGCCCTCCGCCGCGAGATCGTCACCACGGTCCTCGTCAACGAGGTCGTCAACCGGGGCGGCATCTCCTTCGTGTTCCGCGCGGCGGCCGAGACCGGGGCGGACCCGGCCGACGTCCTGCGCGCGTACGTGGTGGTCCGCGAGGTGTTCGGGCTGCGCGACCTGTGGCGGGCGGTGGAGGCCCTCGACAACGAGGTCCCGACCGACACCCAGACCCTCGTGCTCCTGGAGGCCCGCCGGCTGATGGACCGGGCGGTGCGCTGGATCGTGCAGAACCGCCGGGTGCCGCTGGACGTGCCCGCCGAGATCGCCCGACTCCGGCCCGGCGTGGCCAAGCTCCTCCCCGAGCTGAACACCCTGTTCCGGGGCGCGGAGCGGACGGCGCTGCGGGCGCACATCACGATGCTCACCGAGAAGGGCATCCCGGAGCAGCTCGCGGACTGGGCCACCCGGCTCATCTACGGCTTCGGGGTCATCGACATCGTGGAGGTGGCCACCGCCACGGGGGCCCAGCTCGACGAGGTCGCGGGGGTGTACTTCGTCCTGTCCGAGCGGTTCCGGGTGGACTCCCTGCTCACGAAGATCTCGCAGCTGCCCCGGGCGGACACCTGGCAGACCCTCGCCCGGATGGCCCTGCGCTACGACCTGTACGCGGCCCTGGCGGCGCTCACCGCCGAGGTCCTCGCGGCGTCGGGTCCCGACCTGTCGGCCGAGGAGCGGGTCGACGTGTGGGAGCAGGTCAACGCGGCGTCCATCGTGCGGGCCCGCAACGCGATCGGCGAGTTCGACGACTCGCGCGCGGACCTGGCCCCGCTGTCGGTGCTGCTCCGCCAGATCCGCACCCTGGTCAGGACGTCGGCGGCGTAGACCATACAGAGGGGTACGGAAGCCTTCCGTACCCCTCGAACGGGTTTGATCGGAAAGGGATGTCCCGTCCTGGGGCGTCCCTTTCCGCCTCCCCGGACGCGGAGCGGTCATCGGCGCGCCACCCACCCGGCGGCGCAAAGGCCGGATAATGCGGGACGGCGGGGCGCCGGCGGCGGAGGATGGGGCGATGGGGGACTGGTTCGACCATCGGATCATCGAGACGGGGCGGCTGCCGCTGTTCTGCTTCTTCGCCTGCCTGGTGCTGGCGTTCTCGTTCATCCGGCTGTCGGTGCGGATGATCCGGGCGCAGGTGAAGTGGTGGCCCGGCAACGTCACCCCGGGCGGGCTGCACATCCACCACGTCGTGTTCGGGGTCGTGTTCATGATCGTGGGCGGGGTCGCCGGCATCTCGATCTCCGACGAGAAGACGATCTGGCTGGCCTGCTCGGCCTCCCTGTTCGGGATCGGCACGGCGCTCGTCCTGGACGAGTTCGCCCTGATCCTGCACCTCAAGGACGTGTACTGGGGCGAGCAGGGCCGCACCTCCGTCGACGCGGTGTTCGTCGCCGTCGCGCTCACCGGGCTCCTGCTGCTCGGCGTGCGGCCGTTCGGCCTGGAGGACGTGACGGTGTACAACGACGACGGCGCGGTCAGCCGCAACGGCACCCGGGCCGTGGTCGTGTTCACCCTGCTGGTCAACGGGCTGCTGGCCGTGCTGACCCTGCTCAAGGGCAAGATCTGGACGGGCCTGGTCGGGATCTTCCTGCCGGTGCTGCTGATCGTCGGGGCGATCCGGGTGGCCCGGCCGGCGTCGCCGTGGGCGCACTGGCGGTACGCGCCGGACTCGCGCCAGATGGCGCGGGCGCTGCGCCGGGAGCGGCGCTACCGCAAGCCGGTGATCAAGGCCAAGATCTACGTCCAGGAACTGATCTCGGGACGCCACGGCTAAAACCATTCTCCAGGTACGCCGGGGAAGTGACCCGCCTGCGGCGGCATTTCCGGCCCGGCGGCCCCTGCCAGCCGGGCCCCGGCAGTCCCCGCCGTCCCGGGTCCCCGCCAGCTCCACGGCCGGAGGTCGGCCCGGACGGACCCCACCCCGCCCATGCCGGAGAGGCCCCGCCCGGTCTCCCGGTGCGGGGCCTCTCCGACGTACGCCAACGCCTAGAGCAGCAGGTCCGGCAGTTCCCGGACCGAGTTCAGGATGTGCGTCGCCCCCGCGGTCCGCAGCGTGTCCGCGTCGTGCGCCCCCGTCAGCACCCCACCCACGAACGACGCCCCGGCCCGCAGCCCCGTCAGCACGTCCGAGGACGTGTCCCCGACCACCGCCACCGCCCGCACGTCGTCCACCTGGAGCTGGAGCAGCGCGGTCAGGACCAGGTCCGGGTACGGCCGGCCGCGCCCCGCCTCCGCCGGCGTCAGCGTCAGGTCCGCGATGTCCTGCCAACCGAGGGCCTTCAGGAGCGCGTCGGCCGTGGTCCGGGCGAACCCGGTGGTCAGCGCGACCTTGATCCCGGCCTCCCGCAGCTCGGCGATCGTGTTGGCCGCCCCCGCGATCGGGGCGGCGCGCCCGGCCCGGACCAGCGAGCCGTACGCCTCCTCGAACGCCAGGTTCGCGCCCTGGGCGGCCGCCTCCTCGCCGAGCAGGGCCCGGAACACCGAGATCTTGGACTCGCCCATCGTGCGCCGCACGTAGTCGAGCTGGTCCTCGGTGTGCGCGGGGAGCGCCGCCTGGAACGCCTCGATCACGAGCCCGTCGTCCGCGATCGTCGTACCGGCCATGTCCAGCACCACGAGATCGATCATCGCCGCCACCCCGTCCGAGCCGTGTCCCGGCCCATCGTCGCCACCACGTCGGTCATGGTCACCACCCCGCCTCTTCCGCTGTCTGTTCCGCCATCGCGGGCGATCCGGTCATGCCCCGGCCGCCGGGGCCGGTCACCAGCCACACCCCGGGCAGGGGCTGCGACCGGTGCAGGACGGCCTTCGGGTCCAGGCACTGCGCGTACACGCCGGCCCAGCGGCGGGTGATCCGCGGCAGGGGGCGGCCCAGGAGCGCCGAGGCCACCTCGGTGAGATGGTCGTACGGCGGCTCCACCACGTCGAAGCCGAACGGGTGCTCGTACTCGTGGGTGTCGCCGATGGTCAGCCCGCCGTCGAGCCGCTGGACCATCAGGAGCTGCATTTTGTGCTCCGCCGCGATCGGCGTCTGCGGTGCGGTGAGGCCCTCGGAGCGGAAGAAGGGGTAGTACCGGAAGCTGTCGCCGTCCGCGACGGCCGTGGTCAGCGGCGTGTCCAGCGGGGCGGTCTGCGCCATCTGGAGCCGTACCTTGCGGATGGGCAGCTCCGGGGCCAGCTCGCGGACCAGCCCGCCGAGCCACGCGCCGGTCGCCAGGACCACCTGGTCGGCCTCGTGGGCGTCCCCGTGGTCGTCGCGCACCCTGCCGGTGGCCACGTCGCGGACCTCCCGGCCGGGCAGCCACGTGTACCGGCGGCTGAGGGCCAGGTGCGCGCGCACGGCCGGCAGGGCCACCCGGGACTCCACGGCCGCGTCCCGCTCGCAGTGCAGCGCCGCCAGGTACTCCCCGCCGAGTGCCGGGTTCAGCGCCCGGGCGTCGGCGCGGCTGAGGAGGCGCAGGCCCCGTACCCCCGCGGTGGGTTCCTTGAGGGCGTTCTCGGCGACCTCGACCTCGGCCTCGGTCCGGCAGACGGTCAGCGAGCCGGCCGGCCGGAAGCCCACGCCGGGCACGGCCGCGCCGATCCGTTCCCACAGTTCGCGGGCCCGCAACGCCGTCTCGACGTCGGGGCCGTCCAACCGGCCGCTGACCCAGACCAGGCCGAAGTTCCGGACGGACGCGCCGCGCGCCTCCGCCTCCCGTTCCAGGTGTACGACCTGATGGCCGCGCTCGATGGCCCACCACGCGTGCATGGTGCCCAGGACGCCGCCGCCGACGATGACGATCCGCACTCGCAACTCCTCACGATCTTGTCGATCGTCAGGCTGCTCGGGCGGGGTGGCATCCAGGCGTCCCCGAGGTGTCCGCCGGGTGAAGTTCGGTCGGGTAAATGGTCTAGACCAATTCTGCGGTACCCGTCCCCGGGCTCGCCGCGTCCCGGGGCGCACCCAGCACCTCCGCCGCGGCCTGCCCGTTCGCGCGGCTCGCGCCGTGCGTCGTCACGAACGCGGACACGCCCGCCGGACGCCACGCCGAGGGCCAGCCCATCTCGACCACCACGACCGCCGGATGCCGGGCCGCGAGCGCCTCGATCAGCGCGCGGGCCTGGGGCCAGCGGTGGGTGTCGCGGCCCACGACCACGATGTCCCGGTCGCCGGCCACGGCGGACAGGTCGGCGGCGGACGGCCCCAGGTACGGCGCGCCGTTCTGGGAGATCGACACCGTGACCAGCTCGCCCTCCAGCGGCAGCCCCCACGGCACCGTACCGACCGCGATGTTGGACTCCGAGCCCAACTGCACGAGCAGCGGCTCCTTCAGGGGCGGCAGCGAGCCCTCGACCCGCACGGCGCGCCGGGCGGCGGTGCGGATCGCGTCCCGGACCGCCTCGGCGCTCTCGGCGGCCACCGGCTTGAGGTCGGCGACCGAGGCGGCGCCCCGGGCCACGGCCTCCTCCAGCCGGGCGACCGGCAGCCGGCCGCCCCGGGCCGCGAAGACGATACCGTCGACGATGGACTCGCAGAGCGCCTCGTTGATGTCGGAGCCCAGGCAGAGCAGGTCGGCGCCGGCGAGCAGCGCGCGGACGGCCGCCTCGGGCAGGCCGATCGCCCCGCTCGCGCCGCGCATCTCCAGCGCGTCGGTGACGACCGCGCCGGTGAAGCCCAGCTCGTCGCGCAGCAGATCGTTGAGCACCCGGCCGCTGGCGGTGGCGGGGGAGTCGCCGGTCAGCTCCGGTACCCGGATGTGCGCCGTCATGATCATGCGGACGCCGGCGTCGATCGCGGCCTGGAACGGCGGCAGGTCCCGGCCGCGCATGACCGCGAGGGAGTCGGTGATGGTCGGCAGCTCCAGGTGCGAGTCGCTGACCGTGGCCCCGTGGCCCGGGAAGTGCTTGGCGCAGCCGGCCACCCCGGCGGACTGCAGCCCGTCGATCGCGGCGGCGGTGTGCCGGGACACCAGGGCCGGGTCCGCGCCGAACGAGCGGGTCCCGATCACCGGGTTCTCGTCGGCGGAGTTGACGTCCACTGTGGGCGCGAAGTTCACGTTGATGCCGACCGTGGCGAGTTCGAGGCCGATGCCCCGGTACGTCGCCCGGGTCAGCTCCGGGTCGTCGGCCGCGCCGAGTGCCGCGTTGCCGGGATAGGGGCTTCCCTCGTGGTACGACAGCCGGGTGACGTCGCCACCCTCCTCGTCCAGGGCCAGCAGCACGTCGGGGTTGGCGTCCCGGAGCTGGGTGACAAGTGTGGCGAGTTGGGCACGGTCCACGATGTTATAGCCGAAGAGGGTATACCCAGCCAAGCCCTCTTTGAGCAGTCTGATTGCCCAAGGGGGAGCGGTCGTTCCCGGGAAGGCGGGCAGCATGGTGCTGAGGGCGAGCCGGCGGAGCGTCGGGTCGGTCATGCCCTGGGGTGTCCTTTCGCTGGCTCACCGTAAGCTGTCCATATTCTCACGGTGCGGAAATCTAATAGGAAACTTTCCTAAAGACTAGAGGACGATATCAGTATGAGTCCAGGCCGCCGCCCCGGCACGCCCCGGCTGCTGCGCGCGCTCAACGATCGAGCCGCACTCGAACTGCTCCTTGCCCACGGCCCCCTCACCCGGGCTCAGTTAGGAGAGTTTACAGGTCTATCCAAGGTCACGGCGTCCCAGCTCGTCGAGCGTCTCGAGCAGCGGGGACTGGTGACCCACGTCGGTTCCCAGGCCGGCGGCCGGGGGCCGAACGCGCTGCTCTACGCCCTGGTCGCCGACGCCGCGTACGTGGTGGGCGTCGATGTCGGCCCCACCCGGGTGCAGGCCGCCGCCGCCGACATCACCGGCAAGGTCGTCGGACAGGTCACCATGTCGACCCACGACTCCGACGACCCGGTCGGCGTCGTGCACGCGGCGGTGACCAAGGCCCTCGGCTCCGCGCCGCTGTCCCGCCTCAAGCGGGTCGTGCTCGGCACCCCCGGCCTCGTCGACCCCGCCACCGGCGACCTGTCGTTCGCCTGGGACCTGCCGCACTGGCACCAGGGCCTGCTCGGCGCGCTCCGGGAGGACCTCGGCGTCCCCGTCGTGTTCGAGAACGACGTGAACCTCGCCGCCGTCGCGGAGTCCCGGCAGGGCGCGGCGGTCGGAGTGGATGACTTCGTCCTGATCTGGGTGGACCGCGGCGTCGGCATGGCGTCGATGATCAACGGTCGGCTGCACCGGGGGGTCACCGGCGCGGCCGGCGAGATCGGCTACCTGCCCGTCCCCGGCGGCCCGCTCCCGCAGGGCGTCTCGAACCGCGAGCAGGGCTCGTTCCAGAAGGTGATGGGCGCCGAGGCCGTCGCGACGGTCACCGACTCCGACGAGATGGCCCGCCGGCTCGCCCTCGGGGTCGCGGGCGCGTGCGTGGTCCTCGACCCCAGCCTCGTCGTCCTCGCCGGCTCCGTGTCCCTGGAGGGCGGCCGGGACCTGGCCGAACGGGTCGAGCGCGAGGTGCACGCGATCGCGCCGATCATCCACCCGAAGGTGGTGCTGGCCGAGGTCGACACCGACCCAGTGCTGAACGGGGCGCTGCTCACGGCCGTGGACGCGGCCCGCGAGGAGATCTTCGAGTCCTGAGAACGCGCTGAAGGGGGCCATCCGACCAGGATGGCCCCCTGCACGGTGCGCGGGGTAGGTGGTTGGCACGCGGCCGGGACCGCGAGGCCTCGGCCCAGGCCGCGTCCAGCCTCAGGTCACGTCCCGCCGGGTGAACGACCAGAACGCCGCCCCGAGCGCCAGCACCACCACGGCCCCGAACACGGCCGCCGAGTCGTTCATCGTCAGGGTCCAGCCCTGCGGCATGCAGTCGGCCGTCCCGGAGCACTTCGTGTAGTCGGCGAACTCCAGCTTCTTGAGCACCCAGGCGCCCGCGTAGCTCGACGGCACGAACCGCTCGTACTGCGGCACCTCGAACAGGCCGGCGAACAGGATCCGGACCCCGACCTCGCCGACCAGGATCACCCCGATCGCCGCGCCCAACGCCGCCGCCGTCCGCCGCCCGACCGACGCCACCGCGAACGCGACCGTGCCGATCACCAGGGTCAGGGCGAGCATCCGCAGCCAGGTGAGCCCCAGCGAGGAGGCGTAACCCGACGTGACCCCGTCGAAGTTGCCCCGGAACCGGGCGGTCAGCCACAGGATCGCCGTCCACACCGCGCCGACCGCCACGAAGACACCGGTCAGCCCGGTGAGCAGGGCGACGTACTTGCCCAGCAGGGTCGGGGCACGCTTCGGCCGCCAGAGCAGCAGGTTCGCCACGCCGCCGCTGGACCACTCCGCCCCGATGAACGAGGAGCCGACCAGGAACGCGAACAGGCACATCAGCCCGCCGAACACGGCGACCAGCGGCTCGGCGTTCTCCCGGAACGCGAACGTCGACGGCAGGAACCACTCCGGGTTCGCCGGCTCGATCACGTCGCAGTTCCGGCCCGGGCCGTTCGAGTCCGGGGTGCCCCGCTGGCAGCTGTCCCGCATCTCGGTCGTCGTCGCGGCCGCCCTGACCCGGGCCGCCGCCCAGTCCGACTCCGAGATCTTCTGGTTGCCGATGAACAACCCGGCCGCGATGAGCAGCAGGCCGCCCACCAGCACCAGCAGGGTCATCTTCGTGAACCGGCGACTGGCCAGCCGGTTCCACTCCGCCTTCAGGAGATTCATCGGATACCCACCTGCTGGTCCACGCTGTCGGTCAGGGTCAGGAACACGCTCTCCAGGTCGGGGCGCAGCGGCACGAGCTCCGCCACGTACAGCTCCCGGGCCGCGAGCGTGCGGGTGATCCACGAGGGGTCGACCAGATCACGGACCACGAACCCGTCATCGTGTACGTCGACCTGGGCCCCCGCCTCCGTCAGGATCTCGGCGGCGAGCAGCGGCTGGTCCACCCGTACCCGGTACTCGCCGCGGTCCTGGCTGGCCAGCACGTGCTCCACCGGCCCGGACACGATGGCCCGACCCTTGGCCACGATCGTCACCGAGTCGCAGATCTGCTGCACCTCGCCGAGGATGTGGCTGGACAGCACGACGGTCACGCCGTCGGCGGCCAGGTCGCGCATCAGGTCCCGCATCTCCCGGATGCCCGCCGGGTCGAGCCCGTTGGCCGGCTCGTCGAGGATCAGCAGCCGCGGCTTCTTCAGCAGCGCGGACGCGACCGCGAGCCGCTGGCGCATCCCCAGCGAGTACCCCTTCACCCGGTCGCGGGCCCGGTCGGTCAGGCCGACGGTCGCGAGCACCTCGTCCACCCGGGACAGCGGCAGGCCGCCCGCCTGGGCCAGCAGGGTCAGCGTCTTGCGCCCGGAGAAGTTGCCGAAGAACTGCGGGCTCTCCACGATCGCGCCGATCGAGTCCATCACCTCGGGCAGCGCCGCCGGCACCTCCCGGCCCAGCAGCACCATCCGGCCGGCGTCGGCCCGGATCAGGCCCAGCAGGGTCCGCAGGGTCGTCGTCTTGCCCGAACCGTTCGGGCCGAGGAAGCCGTGCACCTGGCCGGCGGTGACGCTCAGGTCCAGCCCGTCGAGGGCGCGGTGCTCACCCCCGAACACGCCCTTGTACGTCTTTCTCAGTCCCTCGATCTCGATGACCGCAGTCATGGCATCCCTCCCGCACCGTCGGGGGCCGACGCGCCGTCCTCCCGGTCGGGGCGGGCGCGGCGGAACGTGTGCCGCACCACAGTACGTCGCGGTGCCCGCTGTGGGCACTCGTGGTTGGATGGTCACGTGCCACACGCCGACACCGTTGTTGACCTCGCCGCCGTCACGGTCACCCGCGGCGACACCCGTCTCGTCGCCGACATCGACTGGCAGGTCGAGCTGGACGAACGCTGGGTGGTCCTCGGCCCCAACGGCGCCGGCAAGACCACCCTGCTCCGGCTGGCCGGCGGCCGGCTGCACCCCAGCTCCGGCTCCGCGCACGTCCTCGGCGAGAAACTCGGCGCCGTCGACCTGGCCGAACTGCGGACCAGGGTCGGCCTGACCAGCGCGGCGCTCGCCGACCGGATCCCCGTGCACGAGTCCGTGCACAACGTCGTCGTCACCGCCGCCTGGGACGTCGTCGGCCGGTTCCGCGAGGACTACGAGGCGATGGACGACATCCGCGCCCGGGTACTCCTCGACCAGTTGGGCGTCGCGCACCTCGCCGACCGGGAGTACGGCACCCTGTCGGAGGGCGAGCGCAAGCGCGTCCAGATCGCCCGCGCCCTCATGGTCGACCCCGAACTGCTGCTCCTCGACGAGCCGGCGGCGGGGCTGGACCTGGGCGGCCGCGAGGAACTGGTCCGCCGCCTCGCCGAGCTGGCCTTCGACCCGGAGGCCCCGGCGATGGTGCTCGTCACCCACCACGTCGAGGAGATCCCGCCCGGGTTCACCCACGCGATGCTGCTCCGGGACGGCGGGATCGTCGCCCAGGGGCTGATCGGCGACGTGATCAACAGTGTGACGCTGAGCGCGACGTTCGGCCTGCCGCTGACCGTCGAACTCCGCCAGGGCCGCTACACCGCTCGGGCGCTCTGACCCCACCGGGACACCCACTCGGGCAACCGGACCGGGCTTCGGGCGGCCGGAGCGCGCCTGAAGCCCGGGCGCTGCGGCTACTCTGCGCGAGGCTCGGGCGCCCCGGCTCGGATGCGATCAGAGCCGGGGCTCCGGGTGGCCACGGGCGCTGGCCTGGCAGCACTCCCGCCGACAGAGTGGCCGCGCCTTCGCTGCACCCCGACTCGGACGCGCCGGCAGGGGCTCCGGGCAGCCCCAGCCGATCTGAGACCAGGGCGCTCCGGCCACCCGGCGCGCGGACTCGGACATGTGATCGAGTGCCTCCGTCGCCGGTGACCGCCCCACTCGTAACCAGAAAATGGTGTTGATCTACCGCACTAGCCTGATGCTGAACCGGTCGGCCGTCAGCTCCGCGGGTTCCCAGCTGCGGCGCAGCCGCGCCCGGACATGGGTGTCCTCCGTGAGGGACGCGCACAACGTGAACACCCGCTGCCCCTGCGCCCCCGGCAGCACGCCCGACTCGACCCGGTCGGCGACCAGGCTCACCCCGGCCGGCAGCGGCTCCAGCTCCCAGCGGTAGCCCGTGCCGCCGCGCTCGGGGAGCACCAGCTCCAGGGTCTGCCCCGGTGACACCGCCACCGAGCCACCGTTGTGTTCCGCTCCGATCCGCACCGCGCCACCCGCCTCTCCGGGACCCCGTTCCCCAGTATGGGGGCCGCGTCAGGGTGATCCCTGATGGCAGACGTGCCACGGCCGGGCACGCTGGAGAGGTGCGATTCATACTGAACGTGTTGTGGCTGGTCTTCGGCGGATTCTTCCTGGCCCTCGGTTACGCGATCGCCGGCGCGATCTGCTTCCTCCTCGTCGTCACCGCCCCCTTCGGCATCGCGGCGTTCCGGATGGCGAACTACGCGCTGTGGCCCTTCGGCCGCACCATCGTCCGGGCCCCCGGGCACGGGGCGATGTCCTCCCTCGGCAACATCCTCTGGTTCGTGGTCGCCGGCTGGTGGCTGGCGCTCGGGCACCTGGTCGCCGCGATCGGGCTGTGCGTCACGATCATCGGCATCCCGTTCGGGATCGCCCACTTCAAGCTGATCCCGGTGTCGCTGACGCCGCTGGGCCGCGACATCGTCGACCTGTAACCCGCCCGAAGCGGCGCGACGGCTCCCCGGGGGCCGCCGCGCCGCTTCCGTTCCGGGCCGGCCGCCGTGGAGCCGCGCCCGGTGATCGGCCATCCGCCCCCGGCGATCGGCCACCTGCCCCGGGGTTCCGGCCCAGCCGGGGAGCGCACGGCACCGGGCCGCCGCCCGGGGTTAGGCTCGACCCGTGGCTGACCAGCGGATGCTCGACCGGGTACGCGCCCTGCTCCGCAAGGCGGAGTCCACCACCTTCCCCGAGGAGGCCGACGCCCTCACCGCCAAGGCCCAGGAGCTGATGGCCAAGCACGGCATCGACGACCTCGGCCCGGGCGCGGACACCGGCCCGACCCACCGCCGGATCCCCGTCCCGCCGCCGCACGACACCGCCAAGGCCATGCTCCTCGACGCGGTGGCCGACGCGAACCGGTGCCGGGCCGTCTGGTCCCGGGAGGGCGGCTACGCCACGGTCTTCGGGTTCGCCGCTGACCTGGACGCCGTCGAGGTGCTCTATGGCTCGGTCATCGTGCAGGCCACGAAGGCGATGGTCCGCGAGGCGCGCACCCGGGCCCGGTACGGCCGCCCCGACACCCCAGCGTTCCGCGAGTCCTTCCTGATCGCCTACGCCGACCGGATCGGCGCCCGCCTGGCCCGGACCACGGGGGAGGCGACCCCCGAGGATCTGCTGCCCGTGCTCGCGTCCCGGGACGTGGAGGTGCGGGCGGCGGCCGACAAGCTGTTCCCCGAGGTGGAGAGCGTGCCGGTGGCGGTGCCGAGCCGGGACGGGTGGAACTCGGGCTCCCTCGCCGCCGACCGGGCCGCGCTCCGGGACCACCGGGCCGTAGACGGCCGCTGATCCGGCTCAGCCCGCCCAGCCCAGCCCGCCCAGCCCAGCCCGCCCCATCCGGCGCGAGCCGCCCCCATCTGCCCCACCCGGGCCGCCCCGGGCCGGGCACACCCAGGCCCTGCCACCGACCACCGACCCGTTGACCCTGGTCACTGACCACCGCCCGCCCCACCCCGGGCCCCGTAGGGTAGGACCGTGTCCACCCTGAGAGACCTCGTCGAGGAGCACACCGACCTCGAACAGCCCGACATCGACCACCTGCACCGCCTGGCCGGCGACTGGCAGCTCCTCTCGGACCTGTCCTTCGCCGACCTGCTGATGTGGGTACCGGTGGAGAACGGCGAGTTCCGGTGTGTCGCCCAGGTGCGCCCGACGACCGCCCCCACGGCCTACCTCGACGACCAGGTCGGCCACGTCCTCGGCGGCCCCGACGTCGCGCACCTCGCCGTCGCGCTCGACGAGGCCCGGATCTGGCGGGAGGGCGACCCGGTCTGGTACGGGGACACCCCGGCCCGGCGCGAGGCCATCCCGGTGCGCACGCCCGACAGCGCCCGGGTGATCGCCCTGCTCGGCCGGGACACGAACCTGTCGACGGCCCGCACGCCCAGCCAGCTGGAACTCAACTACCTCACGACCGCCGACGACCTGACCCAGATGGTCGCGGACGGCACGTTCCCGCCGCCGCACCGGCCGGGGGAGACGACGAGCGCGCCCCGGGTCGGGGACGGCCTGATCCGGCTCGACGCGGACGGCAAGGTGGTCTACGCGAGCCCGAACGCGCAGTCGGCGTACCGGCGGATGGGTTTTCCGAGTCATCTCACGGGGGAGGACCTGGCGGCCCTGACCGGCCGGCTCGCCGACGACCCCCTGGAGGGCGGCGAGGCGGTCGAGCGGATCTTCGCGGCGCTGCGCGGGGAGTCGCCGGCCCGCAAGGAGATCGACGGCCGGGGCGCGACGCTGCTGCTCCGGGCCCTGCCGCTGCTGCCGGGCGGGCACCCGATCGGCGCGGTGGTGCTGTGCCGGGACATCACGGAGGTGCGCCGCAGGGACCGCGCGCTGGTCACCAAGGACGCGACGATCCGCGAGATCCACCACCGGGTGAAGAACAATCTCCAGACCGTGGCGGCGCTGCTGCGGCTCCAGGCCCGCCGGGTGGACTCGCCGCAGGCCAAGTCGGCGCTGGAGGAGTCGGTGCGCCGGGTCGCGTCGATCGCGCTGGTGCACGAGACCCTGTCGATGGCCTCGGACGAGACGGTCGAGTTCGACACGATCGTGGACCGGGTGGCGTCGATGGCCGCCGAGCTGTCGGTGGCCGAGAGCCGGGTGACGATCCGCCGGGAGGGCACGTTCGGGGTGCTGTCGGCCGAGATCGCCACCCCGCTGGTCATGGTCCTCAACGAGCTGTTGCAGAACGCCGTCGAGCACGCCTACGGCCCGGCCGAGCAGGGCGAGGTCGTCATCTCCGCGCACCGCTGGCGCCGGCAGCTGCACGTGACGGTGTCCGACTCGGGCCAGGGCCTGCCGGCCGACTTCGACCTGGACGCGTCCAAGCGCCTGGGCCTGCAGATCGTCCGGACCCTGGCCACGGGTGAGCTGCGCGGCACGATCGAACTCCGCAACCGCGTCGACTCGGGGATGGAGGCCGTCGTGGTGGTCCCCCTGAGCCGCCGGTAGAAGATCTTTCGACGGCTACGGGTGGGGCGGTCCCCGGAGGCGGAGGGGTTCGGTCGGATGTCACCGGCATGAGCCCCACCCGGCTGGGACCGTCCGCCCGGTGACCCGGCCGTCCCGGGACGACCGAGTGCCCCCGCCGCCCGGCCGGTCCCGCGCGTTCGCACCTCCCGGGCGTCCCCGGCGCGGGACAATGTACCCGTGCGCGCCGAACTGCCAGGCCGCCTGACCCTGCCCTACTCCGAGCAGGGCGACCCGGCCGCGGTACCCGTCGTCCTCCTCCCGGGGGTCGGCGACTCCCACCGGGTGTTCGAGCCGCTGCTGGCCCACCTGCCGCCGGACATCCACGCGGTGGCCCTGACCCCGCGCGGCTGCGGCGACGCGACCCGGCCCCGGGACGGCTACGGCACCCCCGACCTGGCCGCCGACGTGGCGATGTTCCTCGACGTGCTCGGCCGGGACGACGCGGTCCTGGTGGGCGCGTCGAGCGGCGGGCTGGTCGCCCAGCGGTTCGCGGCCGACCGGCCGGGCCGGGTCCGGGGCCTGGTGCTCCTCGGCGCTCCGGTGACCCTGCGGGGCAACCCGGCGGTGGAGGAGTTCGGCGCGGGGTTCCTGACCGACCCGGTCGAGCCGGCGTACGTCCGTCGCATGTGGACGTCACTCTTCCGCGACCCGGTCCCCGACAACGTCCTGGACGTCCTCGTCGAGGAGAACCTCAAGGTCCCGGCCCGGGTGTGGCGCGCCCTCCTGGAGGGTCTGGTCGCCGATTCCTCGGCCGACGACCTGGCGAGGATCACCGCGCCGGTCCTGGCGCTCTGCGGGGACCGCGACCCGGTGCTGTCGTTGCCGGACCAGCGGGCCCGGGTGGCGGCCCTGCCCCGGGCGTCGCTCGTGGTGCTGCCCGACGCCGGCCACTGCTTCTATGTGGAGGAACCGGCCCGCCCGGCGCGGGAGCTCACGGCTTTCGTGCGATCCCTGTGACCGGCGGGGCCGGCCTCGCACCCGGCCCCGCTGCCACCCCCCGGACGCGCGACAGCCCCTGCCGGGTGGAGGTCCGGCAGGGGCTGTCACCCTGTTGCCCCGCGGGTGAGGGCGCTCTCGGTCGCCCTCACCCGGGGAGGTGAGGCATCAGGCGGTCAGCACGCTCCGGCGTCCGACCAGACGGCCCACGACTGCGGGGCGCCCGGCTCGGCTCCGGTGGAGTACCAGGTGGAGGTCCACTTGTGGCCGTTGTAGCTGACCACGTCACCCGGCACGTAGCCCTGGCTGGCAGACCAGGCGGGGAGCCCGCCACAGCCGCCGGGGCCGGTGCCCGTCACGGTCAGGGTGTAGGTGGCCGAGTGCGTCGCGCTCGTCCCCGTCCCGGTGACCGTGACCGTGTAGACGCCGGCCGGCGTGCTGGCCGACGTGGCGATCGTCAGGCTCGACGAGGAGCCGGACTGCACCGACGACGGGCTGAAGCTCGCCGTGGCGCCGCTCGGCAGACCCGAGGCGCTGAACGTCACGGTCTGCGCGCTGCCCGCGGTGGTCGTGGTGCCCACCGTGGACGTGACCGACGCGCCGGCCTGCGCGGAGCCCGAGGTCGGGTTCAGCGCGACCGAGAAGTCGTTGGCCACGGTGCCGACCGTCAGCGTGTAGCTCGCGGTCCGGGTGACGGATCCGCTGCCGGTGACGGTCACGGTGTACGAACCGGCCGGCGTCGAGGCGCTGGTCTGGATCGACAGTGCCGAGGAGCCGCCGGACTGCACCGACGACGGGTTGAAGGTGGCGGTGGCCCCGCTGGGCAGGCCGGAGGCGGTCAGGGTGACCGTCTGGGCCGTGCCGGAGGTCGTGGCCGTGCTCACCGTGCTGGAGACCGAGCCGCCCGGCTGGGTGTTGCCCGAGTTCGGGCTGACCGAGACCGAGAAGTCGTTCGTCTGGGTGCCGCCGACGGCGAGCTTCCAGATGGCGTACGCGACACCGTCCGCGCCCCGGTTCAGGGCGGTCGGGTTGATGTTGCTGGTGGTGTCACACGAGGAGTGGTAGCAGGGGTCGTACGCGGCGTTGGCCGAGCCGCCCCACTTGGTGGCCTGTGCCGAGGTCTTCCGCGCGCTCGCACCGGTGGCGTAACCCGAGGTCGGGATGCCGCCCTGCTGGAACGAGTAGTCGTCGGAACGGCCCTGGCCCTCGACGTTCTCCTCCGGCGCCAGGTTCAGCGACGCCCAGTACTCGCGCAACGGGGTGGCCGTCGTCGAGTTGACGTTGTTGATGAAGTACCCGGCGTTGGTGGAGGCGATCATGTCGAAGTTGTAGTAGCCCTTGATGGCCGCCTTCGCGCTCGCCGACAGGGAGTTGACGTAGTGCTTGGAGCCGTTGAGCCCCTGCTCCTCGTCCGTCCACCAGCCGAACCGCACGTGCTTGGTCATGGTCGGGTTCTGCGCGGCCAGGACCAGCGCGTTCTCCAGCAGTACCGCCGAGCCGGAGCCGTTGTCGTTGATGCCCGGGCCCGCGCTGACGCCGTCGAGGTGCGCACCGAACATGACGGTGTTGTTGACGTCACCGCCCGGCCAGTCGGCGATCAGGTTGTTCGACACGTAGGTGCAGCTGGTGCACTGCTGCTCGGTGACCGTGTAGCCGGCCGCCTGGAGCTTGCCCTTCACGTAGGCCAGCGACTGGGTGTACCCGGCCGAGCCCGCGCGCCGGTTGCCGCCGTTCTGCGAGGCGATCGTGTTGAACTGGGTGAGGTGCGCCTGGACCTTCGCGACGTCGATGTCCGGCGCGTTCGGGTTCGGGTTCACCGTGCCGACGGTCAGGTTGTACGTGGCGGTGTGCGTGACACTGCCGGTACCGGTGACCGTGACCGTGTAGCTGCCCGGGGTCGCCGAGGTCGACGCGGTGAGGCGCAGGCTGGACGAGGAGCCGGAGGTGACCGACGCCGGGGTGAAGGCCGCGGTGACGCCGGCCGGCAGGCCCGAGGCGGTCAGGTTGACCGTCTGCGCGCTGCCCGTGGTGGTCGTGGTGCCGACCGTGGTGGTGACGTTCGACCCCGGCTGCACGGAACCCGAGGACGGGCTCAGCGAGATGGAGAAGTCGTTCGCCGGGGTGGTGCCGCAGACGGCCTCACCGGACTGGGCCGGGACGGAGACGGCGAGCCACGCGGCCTTGACCGTGGCGCACTCGGTGCCGCCCGGGTAGAGGTTCGCGGCGGCCTGCACGGTCGCCTTGCGGACCGTGGCGTGCACCCAGGTCGAGCCCTTGGTCAGCAGCGCGGTGTGGAAGATCTTGCCGGCCTTCTGGATGCCGATGCCCGTGATGGACGCCGGTCCGCCGGAGCAGATCGGGCTGTTCGGCTTGCCGCCACCGGGGGCGGAACCCTCGGCGAGCAGGTAGAACCAGTGGTTCTGCGGGCCGGCCGCCGCGTGCACCTCGGTGTTGGGGATCGAGGAGCTGTAACAGTTCGGGTCGCCGCCGACGAGCGACGGGTTGTACATCTTCCGGATCGGCCCGCTGCCGACCAGGTCGACCTCCTCGCCGACGTCGTAGTCCGGCGGGTCGTTCGGGTTGTTGGCGTAGGCCTCGGTGAGCGCGCCGAAGATGTCACCGGTGGACTCGTTCAGGCCGCCGGTCTCGTTGCCCGAGCCGCCCTGTCCGGTGCCCGAGAACTGGAAGATCGCGTGCCCGTACTCGTGCGCGACCACGTCGATCGGGGTGGCCTGCTTGGTGTTGGCCTGGTTGTGGCCGAAGTTGGTGTAGCTGCCGTTCCAGAACGCGTTGACGTCCGCGAGGCCGACCCGGGCCGGGAACGCCCCGCCGGAGCCGTTGAAGCCGTTGCGGCCCAGCCACTGGCTGGCCATGTCCCATTCCTTCTGGGCGGCGTACAGCGCGTCGACGCAGGCGGTCTCCAGGTTGGTGCCCTGGCCGTTGCCCCACGCGTCGTCGGTGCCGGTGTAGGCGGTGCCGCCCTGGCCACCACAGCGCAGGCTGCTGCGGGTGGTGTCGGTCATCGACCACGAGGTACCGGAGCCGCTGGTGTTGATCGTGACGTTGCCGTTGAAGTATCCGTTGCCGGTGCCGGCCTTGACGTCGTCGTACTTGTCGGCGACGGCCCCGGTCCGGGCGTCGACGTAGACGTGCAGGTTGCTCGGCGCGGTGGCGGTCCGTCCGGCGACGGTGGTCGACCACACGAGGCGCGGGTTGTCGCCGGCGAGCACCGACAGCACCGGGGCGCTGACGTCGGTGACCTGGGCGAGCTGGGCCTTCGCGGTCGCGGCCGCGGCGGCGGCGGTCACGGTGGGCTGGGTGCCGACGGTGATCCGGGCGGTCGGCGAGGCGTTGACGCCCCGGACCTTCCCGTCGGTGTCGGTGGTGACGACCGCGTCCCCGCCGATGACCGGCAGGCCACGGTAGGTGCGCTCGTAGGCGTTGTAGAAGAGACCGCGCTCGCCCGCGACGGACTTGGTCCGGCGGAGGCTCTCGCCGGGGCCCTTGGCGAGCCCGTCGAGGCCCGAGTCCGCTGCCACGTCGGCGGCGGACACGGCGCGATTCGCGAGATCGACCGCTGATGGACTGGGGATGGCGGCAGCGCTTGAGGGGATGATCTGCGCGGTCGCGGCTACGATGCCGATCCCGAGCAAGATCGTTGCTGTCCGTTTCACTGAGGTGCTCCTAGGCGACTGTTATCTGTGTAACTGTCAGCACCAAATAAATAAGACTGTTAACAGATCGGTCAATGCCGATCCACCCTTGACGGACCCTTGCGCGGCGTCCAACTCGGCTCGGACCGGCTGTTTTCGCACCTCACAGCCCCGGACGAACCGGGCCGCCGACGCGCCCGCGCCCCCGGGGCCGCACCGGTCCCCGCCCCGACCCGCGACCCCGGGACCGCCCCATCCCGCCAGGGCGGCCGAAGCCGGCGACCATCCACGCCCAGTGACCGGGACCATACTGGTGCGCGACGGCCCGACGTGCGACGATGGCCACCATGTACGCCGCCCTGCGCCGCCGCCTCGTGGTCCGCCGCCACGTGGACTACGGCCGCGTGCGCAGCGCCATCTGTCCGGCCCTGTAGACGCCGCCCGCAATTTCCTCGCCGGGCGCGCGGTTCGCGCCGGCAACTTCGCAACTCGGCACAGACCGTGCGCCTCTCCGTATCCAGGAGACGCAGCATGACGACCAGAGCCAAGGGACAGGGCCAATGGGCCCTCGGATACCGCGAACCGCTCAACCCCAACGAGCGGATGAAGAAGGACGACGACGGGCTGAACGTCCGTGCCCGGGTCGAGAACGTGTACCAGTACACCGGTTTCGCCGGGATCGACCCTTCCGACCTGCGGGGCCGTCTGCGCTGGTGGGGTCTCTACACCCAGCGCAAGCCCGGGATCGACGGCGGCAAGACGGCCGTCCTGGAGCCGCACGAGCTCGAGGACGAGTACTTCATGCTCCGGGTCCGGATCGACGGCGGCCAGCTGTCCCTGGAGCAGTTGCGCGTCATCGCCGACATCTCCGTGAAGTACGCCCGCAGCTCCGCCGACCTCACCGACCGGCAGAACATCCAGCTGCACTGGATCCGGATCGAGGACGTCCCGGCGATCTGGAAGGCGCTGGAGGCCGTCGGCCTGTCCACCCAGGAGGCGTGCGGCGACGTCCCCCGGGTCATCGTCGGCAGCCCGGTGGCCGGGGTCTCCGCCGACGAGGTGATCGACCCGACCGACGTGATCCGCGAGATCGAACGGCGCTTCGTCGGCAACCCCGAGTTCTCGAACCTGCCCCGCAAGTTCAAGTCCTCGATCTCCTGGCTGCCGGACGTGCCCTACGAGGTCAACGACGTGGCCTTCGTCGGCAGCGTGCACCCCGACCACGGCCCGGGCTTCGACCTGTGGGTCGGCGGCGGCCTGGCGGTCAACCCGATGCTGGCCAAGCGGCTCGGTGTCTGGGTGCCGCTGAACGAGATCCCCGAGGTCTGGTCCGGCGTGATCGGGATCTTCCGCGACTACGGCTACCGCCGGCTGCGCACCAAGGCCCGGCTGAAGTTCCTGGTCAACGACTGGGGCGTGGCGAAGTTCCGCGACGTCCTGGAGAACGAGTACCTCAAGCGCAAGCTCTCCGACGGGCCCCCGCCGGTGCTCCCGGAGCGCCCGATCGACCACATCGGCGCCGCCCCGCAGGTCGACGGCAACTTCTACCTGGGCGTCGCGCCGGTGGTCGGCCGGGTGTCGGGCGAGAAGCTGCACGCGCTGGCCGACGTGCTCGAAAGGCACAACCTCCGACGAGTACGCACGACGGCGTACCAGAAACTCCTCGTTCTGGACATTCCCCCGGCCGCCGTGGACACCGTCGCGGCCGAGCTCGACGGGCTGGGCCTGAGCAGCCGGCCCTCCACCTGGCGGCGCGCGACGATGGCGTGCACCGGCATCGAGTACTGCAAGCTCGCCATCGTCGAGACCAAGGGCACCGCCGAGAAGCTGATCAACGAGCTGGAGTCCCGGCTCGGGAACGTCGACGCTGACATCTCGATCAACATCAACGGCTGCCCGAACGCCTGCGCCCGGACCCAGGTCGCCGACATCGGCCTGAAGGGGATCCTGCTCGGCGGCAAGGAGGGCTTCCAGCTGCACCTCGGCGGCGGGCTGGCCGTCTCGGCCGGCGCGTGGGCCGAGGACCCCGACGACCCCGACGCCGTCCCGACCGGCGGCCTGGGCCGCAAACTGCGCGGGCTGAAGTCCACCGCCGAGGACCTGCCCGACTACGTCGAACGCCTGACCCGCCGCTACCTGGACGCCCGCTCCGACGGCGAGACCTTCGCCGCCTGGGTGGCCCGCGCCGAAGAGGAGGCACTGGCATGACCGCCGCCTTAGAGAAGCTGGCCTACAAGGCCGGCAACGACCTGGAGGAAGCCACCGCCGAGGAGATCGTCACCTGGGCCGTGGAACAGTTCGGCCCGAAGTTCTGCGTGACCAGCTCGTTCGCCGACGCGCTCCTGGCACACGTCGTGTCCCGGGTCGCGCCCGGCGTGGACGTGATCTTCCTGGACACCGGCCTGCACTTCGCCGAGACCCTGGACGTGCGCGACCGGGCGGTCCGGAGCCTGCCGATCACGGTGAAGTCCGTCCCGCCGCAGCGCACCGTCGGCCAGCAGGACGGCGACCACGGGCCCCGGCTGTTCCACCGCGACCCGAACCAGTGCTGCCACCTGCGCAAGGTCGAGCCGCTCATCCGGGCCCTCGACCCGTACGTGGCCTGGGCCACCGGCCTGCGCCGCGACGAGGGCCCGACCCGCGCCGACACCGCCGTCGTCGCCTACGACTACGAGCGCGAGAAGGTCAAGATCGCGCCGCTGGCCCGGTGGACGGCAGCCGACGCGGACGCCTACATCGCGCTGCACGACGTACCCGTGAACGCGCTCATCGACCAGGGCTTCCCCTCGATCGGCTGCTGGCCGTGCACCCGGGCCGTCGCGCCCGGGGAGGACCCGCGCGCGGGCCGGTGGGCGATGTTCGAGGAGAAGACCGAGTGCGGCATCCACCAGTAGGGTCGCCGTCGCCGGCCCTCGACGGGGCCGGTAGGCAGCCCTCCGGTGGCCCGGCGTCGGACGGTGCCGGGCGCCTGTCCCGGCGTGCGTCCGAGGGCCAGGCGCTGGAAGGTGCCGGACACGCGTCTGAGGACCAGGTGCTGGAAGGTGCCGGGCACCTGCCCCGGCGCGCGTCCGAGGGCCAGGCGCCGGAGGCTGCCGGACACGCGCCCGAGGGCCCGGCGTTGGACGGCTTCGGGCACCTGTCCCGGCGCGCGTCTGAAGGGCCGGCGCTCCCGGCGCTCGACGGTGTCGGGCACTCCGCGTCCCGGCCGGCGCTGGTCCTGTTGGCCCACGGCAGCCGCGACCCCCGGGCGGCCATGACGACGGAGGACCTGGCACTCGCCGTGTCCGCCGCCCGTCCGGGCCTCGACGTCCGGGTCGCCTACCTCGACCACGCCTGGCCCCGGCCGGGCGCGGTCCTTGCCGACCTGGCCGCCTCGGGGGCCGGCTCGGCGGTGGTGGTGCCGCTCCTGCTCACCTCGGCGTACCACGGCACCGTCGACGTCCCCGCCGTCCTCGTCGACCCGCCCCTGCCCGTGCACCGCGCCCCGGTCGTGGGCACCGACCCGGCGCTGTACCCGGCCCTGCTGCGCGGCCTGCGCTCGGCCGTCCGGGCCCGGTTCCCGGTCATCGGCTACGCCGGAGCCCCCCGCTTCCCGGTACCGGACCGGTCGCCGCAGTCGGATGTTCTCCCTGGGCCGGACCAGCTCCATGTCCCGGACCAGTCGGTCTACGCGGATTGCCCGCCCGGACTGGCGGAGCTGGCCCATGTGCCCGGGCCGACTCCACTCGCCCGGCCGGGCAGCCTCTCCGGGCCGACCCGATCCGCGGACCCGGGCCGGTTCGACGATCCGGAACCGGACGCCTCGTGGTTCCCGGTGCCGCACGCCCGGATGCCCGCCCTGTCGGGACCCCGGCCGGCCGAGTCGGGGTGGCAACTGGTCCCGCCCGGCGGCCCGGCGGCGTCCCACCAACCCCGCACGTCGCCCGACCCGGCGGACGCGGACTCCCGGCGACGGACCGTCCCCGGGCAGCCGACCGCACAGTCCCGTGCCGCCGGCAGGACTGGCCTCCCCGGGGTGGGCGTCGGCGGCTGGCCGGTCGGGGGCCAGTGTGACGGGCTCGTGGTGATCGCCGCCGGCACGTCCGACGACGCGGCCCGCGCCGACCTGGCCCTGGCGGCCGCCGGGCTGGGGGAGCGCCTGGGGGTCCCGGCGCGGATCGGTTTCGCCTCCGGGCCCGGTCCGAGGCCCGACGAGGCCGTCGCGGCGCTGTACGCGGCCGGCGCGCTCCGGGTCGGCGTCGCCTCGTGCTTCCTGGCCCAGGGCCGGCTGTACGACAGGGCCCGCGACCGCGCGCTCCGGGCCGGGGCGGTCGCCGTGGCCGAGCCGCTGGGGGCGGCACCGGAGCTGGTGGCGGTCGTCCTGGCCCGGTACGCGGCGGCGACTCTGCCAGTGTCGGCGGTCGCATGAGGACACTTGCACGGCGTTCGAATGTGTGTTCGAATATTGGGGTCAGGTTCGGCCCGGGAGGTTCCACGGCCGTGGCCGCCCGGGTCTGACGACGGCTCCTCGGTCAGTGGGGCCCGCGCGCGCGAAAACGACCGAGGCCCGGGTTGGTCACCCGGGCCTCGGTCGAAAACGAGATGCGCACAACTCAATACAGGTGCTGGCGTGCGAGGTGCTGCGACGTTCTGTGGTGCGCTCCGGAGAAGAAGTTCCGGACCACTGCGGCGTTCACGGGAACTATGAGGTTCCGGTCCTGCCGCGGAATTCTGGTGGTTCTGAGATCTTGATCGCGCGTGTCGACAGTGCGCGGTGTGGATCAGGCGGTGCGAGCCTGGACCCGGAAGCTGCCGCGCCGCTTGAGGGCGCGCCGCTCTTCCTCACTCATTCCGCCCCACACGCCGGCGTCCTGACCACTCTCGAGGGCCCACTGCAGGCACTCGCTGGTCGCGGGACACCGCCGACACACGGCCTTGGCCTGCTCGATCTGGAGGAGGGCGGGGCCGGACGTCCCGATCGGGAAGAACAGCTCCGGGTCCTCGTCGCGGCAGGAGGCAACGTGACGCCAGTCCATGAGGGCAACTCTCCTTGGATTGTGGATCTTCAATGACTGCGGATGTCTTACGTGTCCCGCGCTCAAGCGAAGCTGGGGGCCACCGCAAGCGCGGGAGCGGGCTGTGGTACACGTCTTGCTTCGTTCGCTTGTGAATACTTTCACGAACTCACGCGATGTCAAGAGGTGAGTCCCAAGAAACTTCGACACGGTGAGCAACGTCACCGACTGTTTGTCCGAATTTTATCGGGATTCTCGATCCTGCGATCGCGACTGTATGTAGTTATGGTAGAGCCTGTCGTGACCGCGTGCCCGCGATTTCCGTGAGCCGAGCGTCACCATCTCCGCGATAGCCCACGAGACGCCCAGCAGAGGCGGCATCCAGTGGACTCAGACGATGTCCCGGATCGGGAAAACCCGTTTGGTGGAACAACGAGACGGACGAACAGACGATACGACCGCCGATCAGCAAACTACGCGCAACGCGTCGGGAACGGCGCGGAACTCGACACTGCGCCGTTCGCCGACGTAGTCGCCGTCGACCTGGAACGCCATCGCCTTCGGTGTACTCAGCGTGAAACCGGCCGAGTCGTGCAGCCTCAGGACGCGCTTCCCGTGGGGTTCCCGCCCGCTTGACAACATCTGGGTGATTGTTCTAATGGTGCTCGGCAGCCACAGCCCCCGCAGGGCGAGCACGTCGAGCCCGAGGTCGAACGACGCGTCCGGGTTGGGATGCACCGGTTTCGTCCCGATGTACGTCCACGGGGCGGTATTCTGCACGATCGCCATGGACAGGCCGGTCTCGTCCGGTTCGCCCGGCCGGCTCAGGGTCAGGTGCGGGTGCCGTTCCTGCCGACTCGCGTACTGGGTCATCGCGGCCTGGAGGTACAGCAGCGGGGACGCGGTCCGGCCCCGGCGGCGGGAGCGCTCCACGCGGCGGGTGACGGCCGCGTCCATCCCGTAGCCGGCGCAGAAGGTGAAGTACCGGTCGTCGGCCCGGCCGAGCCCCACGGAGCGGCTACGGCCCTCTCGGACGGCCTCCAGGATGACGCCCGCCGCGTCGACCCAGGAGTTGGGCAAGCCGAGGGCGCGGGCGAACACGTTCGTCGAGCCGCCGGGTACGACGGCGAGGGCGGTGTGCGGGGCCGGGCCGTCGGCGAGCAGCCCGTTGACGGCCTCGTTGATCGTGCCGTCCCCGCCGAGGGTGACGACGAGGTCCATGCCCGCTTCCACGGCTTTTCGCGCCAGTTCCGCCGCGTGTCCTCTATGTCCGGTGTGCTCGACCGTGAGGTCCAGTTCCGAGGCCAGTGCCCGGGCCAGGACGTCCCGGCTGCGTTCGTTGGTGGTGGTGGCCTTCGGGTTGACCACGAGGAGCGCCCGCATGGCCGGCACTGTACCGCCCGGTAGGCTGTCCGGCGTGGCAGAACCGGTGGACCCAGTGCGACCGATCACCCTCAAGGCCCTCGTCGGCCTCCTCTGGGGAAAGGCCGCGGTGCTGGTCGGGCTGACCGGCTGGCTGCTCTACGCGGACCTCTCCGGTCGCGCGGGCAGCGCGAGACTCGCGAACTTCGTCACGGTCTACGCCGCCGCGTACGCGGTGCTCCTGCTCTTCGTCGGCTGGGCGGTGTTCCGGCGGCGGAGCTGGTCGCGCGGGCCGGCCATGATGCTGGAGCTGTTCCTGCTGCCGATCGGCTACTACATGGTCGCCGGCGGGCAGCCGCTGCTGGGCGTGCCCGTGATCGCGCTCGGCGCCCTCGGGGTGTTCCTCACGCTGCACCCGCGCACCCGCGCGGCCCTGGGCCTCGACGTGTCCCGTCAGAGTCCCTGAGCCGGCGCGGGTCGGGTCAGCGCGTCTCGGTCAGTGCCACCCGGAGCCCGGCCAGGGTCCGGGTCAGCAGGCGGGACACCTGGACCTGTGAGATACCCAACTCGGCGGCGATCTCGGCCTGGGTCCGGTACTCGAAGAACCGCAGGGCCACCATCCGCTTCTCCCGTTCGGGGAGCTGGCTGAGCAGCGGACGGAGCGCCGCGCGGAACTCCACGGAGTCCAGCGCCTGGTCCGGGGCGGCCCGGTCGGCGTTGTCCAGCGGCACCACGCAGAGCCGTTCGCTCTCCAGGGCCTCGGACACCGCGGCGGCCGAGGAGCCCAGGATGCCGGCCAGCTCGACCAGGGTCGGGGCCCGGCCGAGCCGCTGGTGCAGTTCGGCGGAGGCCCGGCTCGCGGCCGACCGCAGTTCCTGGAGCCGGCGGGGCAGGCGCAGCGTGTTGCTCTTGTCCCGCAGGTGCCGCTGGAGTTCCCCGGTCATGGTGGGCGTCGCGAACGTGGTGAACTCCGCGCCCCGGTCCGGGTCGTAGCGGTCCATGGCCTTGAGCAGTCCGACCATCGCGACCTGGATCAGGTCGTCGAAGTCCTCGCCCCGGCCCTTGAACCGGCGCGCCAGCCCCTTGACCAGGGGAAGGTGCCGACGGACCAGCTGGGTGCGCAGGGCCCGCCACGGCCGCGAGTACTGCTCGGCGGCGGCGAGTCGGGCGAGCAGTTCCCGGGTCTCGGGTTCGGGTGCTTTATCAAGATAAATCGACGGAAAATAGCTGAGGGGCTCGACCGAGCGACTGGGTCGCGGGATCATGGTCGTCAGCGTGGCTGTCGTCATCCGGCGCTCGCCCGACGCTTGGTCATCCGGATCGTCGCCACGCCGGACTGCAGCTCGGCGGCGACGTCGGCGACCAGTGCGGCGAGAACCCGCCAGGCGAACGTCTGGGTGTCCGGCAGGGCGCCGGTGGCCGGGGCGCTGATCGCCACGGCCAGGCTGTCTGGCCCGACGTCGAACCGGCACGTCAGCTCGGTGTCCTGCGGGTTCCCGATCGCCGGGAGCAGGAGTGCGCACGCCTCGTCGACGGCGATCCGGAGGTCCTCGATCTCGTCGAGGGTGAAGTGCAACCGGGCCGCGAGGCCCGCCGTGGCGGTGCGAAGAACGGAGAGGTAGGCGCCGTCCGCCGGAACGGTCAGCTCCACGATGTCATCGGTCATCGTCTGGGCGGTCATGGTCTATCGACCCCCTGCTGCTGTCGTGGTCACGTCTAGCCAAACGGGCGGCGCGGCCATCGGTAATGGCCAGGTCCGGGTTACCCCGGTTTGCTCTTTCGAGGAGTCATCCTTCCGGCAAGGAGCCTTGATCGCAAGAGCCCAGGTGAAAGCCCGGATGGCGGCTGAATGGCGAAAAGTCCACAGTATGCGGAGCGCGTCACCGCCGGTGCCCGTACGAAAACAGATGATCACAGTGATTCTCCTAAATTGCTGACTCCTGTTCTATGGCCAATCGCTCACGCGGGATGCTTGGAACTCGGGCCGGAAGGCGTAAGGTGATGAGGTGTTCACTGTCCTCGTCGAGGGGCCGTCAATGACGCCGACCCTGCGCGACGGAGACAGGCTCATCGCGCGACGCGGTGGCCGGGCCATCCGCCCCGGTGACCTGGTCGTGGCCCGGTTCAGAGCCCGTCCCGACACGATCGTGGTGCGGCGGGTCGCCCGGCAGGTTCCCGACGGTTGGTGGCTGACCAGCGACAACCCGTTCGGCGGGGACGACTCCCACACCCTCGGCGCGGCGGAGATCCTCGGTCGGATCCTCTTCCGGGCCAGCCCACGTCCGGGCCCACTGCACGGCCCACCCGCCATTCTGAGCTAGGAGATCCGTGGACCCCGTCTTTGAACTGCACCGCGGCGGCAAGATCGCCGTCACTCCCACGGTGGGACTGGACAGCAGGGAGGACCTCTCCCTGGCGTACACCCCGGGGGTAGCCCGGGTGTGTGAGGCCATCGCGGCCGATCCGAGCCTGACCCGGGAGTACACCTGGGTGGGCAACACCGTCGCCGTGGTCACCGACGGCACCGCCGTACTCGGGCTCGGCGACATCGGCCCGCGCGCCGCGATGCCCGTCATGGAGGGCAAGGCGGCCCTGTTCAAGAAGTTCGGCAACGTCGACGCCGTGCCGATCTGCCTGGACACCAAGGACCCCGACGCGATCGTGGAGATCGTCCGGGCGCTCGCCCCGTCCTTCGGCGGCATCAACCTGGAGGACATCTCCGCCCCGCGCTGCTTCGACATCGAGCGCCGCCTCGACGACCTCCTCGACATCCCCGTCTTCCACGACGACCAGCACGGCACCGCCATCGTCGTCACGGCGGCCCTGCGCAGCGCGTCGACGCTGCTCGGCCGGTCGCTGGCCGACACCCGGGTGGTCGTCTCCGGTGCCGGGGCGGCCGGTGTGGCCGTCACGAACATGCTGCTCGCGGCCGGGGTCGGCGACGTCATCGTGGTCGACTCGCGGGGCGTCATCGACGCGGGCCGGGGCGGGGTCAAGGCCGAGCTGGCCTCCCGCACCAACGTCACCGGGATCCGGGGCGGGATCGGCGACGCCCTGCACGGGGCGGACGTGCTCGTCGGCGTGTCCGGCGGGCAGATCCCGGCCGAGGCGCTGGAGCGGATGACCCCGGGCGGCGCCATCTTCGCCCTGGCCAACCCGAACCCGGAGGTGCACCCGGAGCTGGCCGCACGGTACGCGAAGGTCGTCGCCACCGGGCGCAGCGACTTCCCGAACCAGATCAACAACGTGCTGGCCTTCCCCGGGGTGTTCCGGGGCGCGCTGGACGCCCGGGCCACCCGGGTCACCGAGGCGATGAAGCTCGCGGCGGCCGACGCCATCGCGGGGCTCGTCGCCGACGACCTGCGCCCGGACCAGATCATCCCGAGCGCGCTGGACCCGAGGGTGGGGCCGGCCGTGGCGGCGGCGGTCGCGGCGGCGTCCAAGATCTGAACAACCACGCTGCGCGTTCCGGGGGGTACCGGGCCGCGCGGGCGGCCAGGGGGCGGCGTTCCGGGAGGGGCGCCGCCTTCCGCGTACCCACCGGGGCCGGTCCGCCGGGGCTGTGCGCACGGGTCCTGCGCGCGTCTCGCATCCATCACCAGGACCGCCGCCCGGCAGCCGTGCCGCCCGGGGAACCGTCCCGGCCCCGGTAGGCGTTCCGGTCCACCGGGCGCCCGGAAGTGGGCCGCTTCCCCGGCGTACCCATCGAAAGGGTTCTAAAGGGTGTAGCCGCCCCGGTGGTAGATCAGGGGCTCGGTGGTGGCCGCGTCGAGGGCGTGCACCCGGCCGAGGACGAAGTCGTGGTCCCCGGTCGGGATGACCGCCTCGATCACGCAGTCCAGCCACGCCGTGACCCCGTCGAGGACCGGCGCGCCCGAATGCGGGGCCGGCCGCCACTCCAGGCCCGCGAACCGGTCCGCGCCGGGCCTGGCGAACAGCCGGGCCACGTCCTCCTGGCCGGCGGCGAGGATGTTGGCGCAGAACGCGCCGTGCCGGCGGATCGTCGGCCACGAGCCGGAGGTGTGCGCGGGGAAGAACCCGATCAGCGGCGGGTCGAGCGACACCGAGGTGAACGAGTTGATGCTCAGCCCCGCCGGACCCTCGGGGCCGAGGGTCGTGACCACGACGACGCCGGTGGGGAAGTGGCCGAGGACGCGGCGGTACTCGGCGGCGGTGATCGCGGGCATCGGACCATTGTGCCGGCTCTGTCCGCACTTCGGGCGGCTCGACCGTCAGGGTGACGTCGCTCACGGTCCGGGGCCTGCGGCGCTGATAGGTTCGCGGCATGTTCGCCGCCTACGCCGCCAGGATCAGCCCCGAGGACCCGCTGTCGGCCCTGGAGGTCGGCGACCTGGCGGAACCGGAGACGCCCGCCGACTGGGTGACCGTCGAGGTGAGGGCCAGCGCGCTCAACCACCACGACCTGTGGTCCCTGCGCGGGGTCGGTCTCGGCGCCGAGGCCCTGCCGATGGTGCTCGGCTGCGACGCCGCCGGGGTGTACGACGGCCGCCGGGTCCTCGTGCACGCCGTGATCGGCGAGGGGGAGGACGAGACCCTCGACCCGCGCCGCACCCTGCTCAGCGAGAAGTGGCCCGGCACCCTGGCCGACACGGTGCGGGTGCCGGCGCGCAACGTGATCGACCTGCCGGACTCGATCAGCTTCACCGACGCGGCGTGCCTGCCGACGGCGTGGCTGACGGCGTACCGGATGCTCACCACCCGGGGCCGGTTGCCCAAGGGCGGCAGCGTCCTCGTGCAGGGGGCCGGCGGCGGGGTCGCCACGGCCGCCGTGGTGCTCGCCAGGGCCCTGGGGGCCCGGGTGTACGCCACGAGCCGGTCCGCCGAGAAACGCGCCCAGATCGAGGCCCTGGGGGCCGTGGCGTTCGACTCCGGGGCGCGGCTGCCCGAGCGGGTCGACGTGGTGATCGAGACCGTCGGCAAGGCCACCCTCGACCACTCGATCAAGTGCACCCTGCCGGGCGGCCGGATCGTGGTGTCCGGCTCGACCAGCGGGCACCTGGCCACCGTGGACCTGCGCCGGGTCTTCTTCCTCCAGCAGGAGATCCTCGGGTCGACCATGGGCACCCGCGACGAGCTGGCGGCGCTCCTCGATCTGGTGGCCACGACCCGGATCCAACCCGTGATCGATTCGGTACGGCCGTTCGCCGACGTCCGGGGCGCGTTCGAGGTGCTGGCGTCGGGGGACGTGTTCGGGAAACTGGTGCTGGAGCACTGACCGCCGGGCGGTCGGCCCTTGCCCGCGTGCCGGGCCTTCCCGCGTGCATGGCGCTTCCCGTGCGCTGACCGCTAGCCGGTCTACCGCCGGCCGAGCACCGACCGGGTCTGGGTCGCGATCTCCAGCTCCTCGTCGGTCGGCACCACGCACACCGCGATCCGGGCCCCCGGCGGGGAGATGACCGCCTCGCCCGCCTCGTTGCGGCGCGGGTCGACCTGGATGCCGAGCGGTTCGAGCCCGGCGAGGACGCCCGCCCGGACCACGGGGGAGTTCTCGCCCACCCCGGCCGTGAACGCGATCGCGTCGAGCCGGCCGAGCACCGCGTGGTAGGCGCCGACGTACTTGCGGATCCGGTGGCAGTACACGTCGAAGGCCAGGGCGGCCTCCGGGGCGGTACTCGCCAGCAGGTCGCGCATGTCGGAGATCCCGGACAGGCCGAGCAGCCCCGAGCGGCGGCTGAGCAGGTCGTCCACGTCCGCCGGGGACCAGCCCGCCCGGTGCAGGTGTCCGGGGACCGCCGGGTCCAGGTCGCCCGGCCGGGTACCCATCACCAGACCCTCCAACGGGGACAGTCCCATCGACGTGTCCACGCTGATCCCGCCCCGGACGGCCGTGGCGCTGGCCCCGTTGCCCAGGTGCAGCACGATCGTGTTCAGCTCCGAGGCCGGCCAACCCAGCAGCGCGGCCGTGCGCCGGGAGACGAAGCGGTGCGAGGTGCCGTGGAAGCCGTACCGCCGGATGCCGTGCTCCGCCGCGACCGCCGCGTCGATCGCGTACGTGGCCGCCGCCTCCGGGATGGTGCTGTGGAACGCGGTGTCGAACACGGCGACCTGGGGCAGGTCGGGGCGCAGGGCGCGGGCGACCTCGATGCCGGCCAGGTTCGCCGGGTTGTGCAGCGGGGCCAGCGGGATCAGGTCCCGGATCGCGGCCTCGACGGCCGCGTCGATCAGGGTCGGCTCGGAGAACCGGGTGCCGCCGTGCACGACCCGGTGGCCGATCGCTGTCAGGGCCGGGTCGGCGAACAGGTCGGCGAGGGCGGTGATCGCGGCGGCGGGGTCGGTGACGCGTTCGACGAGGCCCTCGGTGATCCGGGTGTCGCCGTCGAGGACGCGGTACTTGACGCTGGAGGAGCCGACGTTGAGGACGAGGACGCGGTCGCCGGGGGCCGCGCCAGGCTCCGGGGCCGTCCCGGGCCGTGTGGCAGCCCCGGGCTCGGAGGCCGCCCCGGGCCGTGTCGCCGCCCCGGGCCGCGAGGCCGCACCCGGTCGCGGGTCCCCGCTCACGACTGCGCCTGGATCGCCGTGATCGCGATCGTGTTGACGATGTCCTGCACCGTGGCCCCCCGCGACAGGTCGTTCACCGGCGCCCGCAGCCCCTGGATCACCGGCCCGACCGCGACCGCCCCCGCCGACCGCTGCACCGCCTTGTACGTGTTGTTCCCCGTGTTCAGGTCCGGGAAGATCAGCACCGTGGCGTGCCCGGCGACCGCGCTGCCCGGCAGTTTCGCGGCGGCGACCCCGGGATCGATGGCCGCGTCGTACTGGATCGGACCCTCCACCGCCAGGTCCGGCCGCCGTTCGCGCACCAGGGCGGTGGCCCGGGCGACCTTCTCGACGTCCGCGCCGGCACCCGAGGCCCCGGTCGAGTAGGACAGCATCGCGACCCGGGGCTCGACGCCGAACCGGGCCGCCGTGTCCGCCGAGGACAGCGCGATGTCGGCGAGCTGTTCGGCGGTCGGGTCGGGGTTGACGGCGCAGTCGCCGTACACGAGGACCCGGTCGGCCAGGCACATGAAGAACACGCTGGAGGCGACCGACACCCCCGGTACCGTCCGGATGATCTCGAAGGCGGGGCGGATCGTGTCGGCGGTGGTGTGCGCGGCCCCGGACACCATGGCGTCGACCCGGCCGCTGTGCACGAGCAGGGTGCCGAAGTAGTTGACGTCGGTGACCCGGTCGTAGGCGGCGTCGAGGGTGGAGCCCTTGTGTTTGCGCAGCTCGTCGTAGGTGTGCGCGAACTCGTCGCGCAGCGGGTCGGTCACCGGGTCGAGCACGGTCGCACCGGACACGTCCAGCCCCAGGTCGCGGGCCCTGCGCTCGATGTCGGCGACGGGGCCCAGCAGCACCAGGTCGGCCACGCCCCGGCGGAGCACCGCGTCGGCGGCCCGCAGGATCCGGTCCTCGGTGCCCTCGGGCAGCACCACCCGGCGCTTCGCGGCCCGGGCGCGCTCGATCAGCCGGTACTCGAACATCAGGGGGGTCACCCGGGTGGTGTGCGGGGCGGCGATCCGGTCGGCCAGCTCCGTCGTGTCCACCCCGGCGGCGAACGCGCCCAGCGCGGCCTGCACCTTGCGCGGGTTGTCGGCGGTCGGCCGGCCCTCCAGCCCCGCCAGCGCGGCCACGGTGTCGAAGCTGTCGGACCTCACACCCACGATGGCCAGGTCGCCGAGCCGGGACAGCAGCTCCGCGATCCGCCGGTCGGGCTTCTCGCCGAGGGTGAGCACCAGGCCGGCGGGGGTGCACAGCCCGGCGGCGTGCGCGGCGTGCGCGGCCACGATCAGGTCGGCCCGGTCGGCGGGCGTGACCAGGAGCGCGCCGTCGGACAGGTGCGACAGCGCGGTGGGCACGTGCGCGGCCCCGAGCAGAAAATCCAGGACGTTGCGCTGGTACGCCGCGTCGCTGCCCGCCAACCGCCGGCCCCCGAGCGCGGTGACCACCTCGGCGACGGTGGGCGCGGCGACGGTCGGCTCGTCGGGGATCGCGTACACCGGGACGGGCAGGGTCACCGACGACGGCTCGACGGCCCGGTTGACCACGACCGCGAGCACCTGCGCCCCGAGCTGCTCCATGGTGTGGAACGCGGCCCGGGTGGCGGCGGCGGTGGCCTCCGCGGAGCGGCCCCGGCCGTCCACGACCGGCAGCAGCACCGCGTCGAACTCGGCGGCCAGCCGGACGTTGAACGCCACCTCGGCGGGCAGTTCCGTGTGGTCGTCCTGGTAGCCGAAGTCGCTGCCGACCACCACCACGGCGTCCACGGACCGGGCCAGCTCGTTGTACGCGCCGACGATCCGGCTGACCAGCTCCTCGGTCCGGCCCTGGCCGACCAGGTCGCTGGCCTCCGCGTACGTCGCGCCGTGGCCGACCGCGAGCCCGTAGTGCCCGGCGAGCAGGTCGAGGATGCCGTCCCCGGCCCCGCCCGGCGCCGCGCCCCGCACGAGTGGCCGGAACGCGGCGACCCGGCCGAGCCGGGCGACGAGGAGTTCGGCCACGCCGAGGGCGACGGTGGACTTGCCGCCGCCGGAGCTCATGCCGGCCACGTACACGCAGGTGGTCACGGGCACTACGCTAGCGCCCCCACGCGCTCGGGCTCCCGTTCTTGTCCCAGGTCACACCGGACCGCGTTCTCGGCGGCCAGGGCCAACCGGCGGCGGGAACGGTCGGGCTCGATGGCCGGCAGGGCGGTCACCTCGATCGTCAGCTCCCGCAGCGCGATCACCCGGCGCAGCGAGGCCCACAGGGTGTCCTCGCCGATGAACGACGCCGACCGGGTGCTGTACCGCAGGCTGACCGGCCGGATCCGGGCCCCGGAGTCGATCGCGGCCTGGAACGCGGCCCGCCGGAACGGCCCCACCCGGGCCCCGCACCACGTGGTGCCCTCGGGGAAGACGAGCACGCTGCGGCCGGCCCGCAGGACCCAGGTGAGGGTCGCCACGGTGTCGGGGAGCGCGCGCGGCCGGGTCCGGTCCACGAACACCGTGCCGAACGACCGCGCGACCCGGCCCAGCAGCGGCCAGCCGTCCACCTCGTGCTTGGACAGCGGGGCCGCCCCGGTGTGGCTGAGCAGGACGAGCACGTCGAGCCACGACACGTGGTTGGGGACGATCAGCTCGCCGGACCCCAGGACGCCCCGGGCGTCCACCCGGACCCCGATGATCCGGGGCACCCGGCGCAGGGCCGGCGGGTGGAACGGGGCGGCCAGGAGCAGGGCGAACACCCCGAGCCACCGGACCAGCTGGCGTGCCCACCCGGCCCGGGGCCCGTCGTGCGCGGGCAGGCATTCGACCTCGCACGGCGAGAGCGGCAGCCAGCCCAGGGCCGGTGGGTGGTCATGGTCGATCATGTCTCGCCCAGGAAGTGGCGCATGTACCGCTGGTCGACCCGGTCGAGCGGCAGCAGGGTGAACAGGTCGGCGCAGCCGAAGTCCGGGTCGTCGGCCGGCGGTCCGCCGACCCACGCGCCGAGCCGCAGGTAGCCGCGCAGCAGCGGCGGGATCGCCACCCGGCCGCCGACGGGGCCGGACACGTCGAACGGGCGGTGCGGGGTGACCCGCAGGGCCGGCGGCGCGAGGTGCTTGCCCTGGACCTTGGACCACACGGCGGCGGCGTCGGCGGCCGGCACGGAGGCGCAGCCGGCGAGCCAGCGGTGCCCGGTGAGGTGCATGTACCGCGCGAGCCCCGCCCACAGCAGGTTCACGACCGCCCCGCCCCGGTGGTCGGGGTGCACGCACGACCGGCCGGCCTCGACCAGGCTGGGCCGCAGGTCGCGCAGGTTGCCGAGCGCGAACTCGGTGTCCGAGTAGAGCCGGTCCATCCGGCCGGGCGGCAGCAGGCGGTACGTGCCCACCGGCATGCCCGTGCCGTCCTGGTAGACGATCAGGTGGTCGCAGTACGCGTCGAACTCGTCCTCGTCGTGGGAGTCCCCGGACAGCTTCGCGCCGAGCTCGCCGGCGAATACCTCGTGCCGCAGCCGCTGGGCGGCTCGCACCTCGACGGAGTCATCCGTCATCACCACGGAATAGCGCGCGGCCTCGTCGATCGCGGGGGCCGCCGGTACGAGCACTCGGGATGCCATGGGTCTGAGGTTGAGGGCCGCAGGCCTACGGCCATCGACAACGGAATTTCGCGCAGGTGAATTATCCTCGACCTGTGCTTATTGATGGACGTTTCTGTGGTCCGCCCGGTTCGGGCAACGGCGGGTACACGGCGGGGCTGCTCGCGGGCTCGGTGCCGGGGGCCCGGCCCGGCGACGCGGTCGAGGTGACCCTGCGCCGCCCGCCGCCGCTGGGTGTGGAGTTGCCCGTCGAGGCCGAAGAGGGTTCCGCGACGGTCCTGCGGCCCGGTCCGGGGGACGACATCGTGGTGGCGCACGCCGTCCTGCTGGACCACCTCGACGTCGAGCCCGCCGCGTGGACCGCCGAGCGCGGCGTCTACCCCGGACACACCCACCACCCCTTCCCGTCCTGCTACGTGTGCGGCCCGGACAACAAGGACGGCCTGCGCATCTACCCGGGCCGGATCGCGCCGGGCCGGACGGCCGCCGACTGGCTCGTCCCCGAGGATGTGAGTTCAGCCACAGTGTGGGCCGCGCTGGACTGTCCCGGCGGCTGGACGATCCAGCTGGAGGAGCGCCCGTCGGTCCTGGGCCGGTTCGCGGTCCGGATCGACGAACTGCCCGCGCCGGGTAGCGAATGCGTCATCGTGGGTGAGCTGCGCGGTTCCGAAGGGCGCAAATCGCACCCTGTGACGAGCCTCTACGGCCCGTCCGGCCAGCTGTTGGCTGTGGCCCGCGCCACGTGGATCGCGCTGGCCTGACCCGGTTACCCAAATCCGCTTTCGGGCGCGTAGCCTGGATCGTCGGACGTGCTTAGAGCTCCACAAACCGCGCTGAAAGAGGCGATCGCGGCCGTGTCGACCCAGCAGAATGCTCAGGACAACCCCCTCGCGGGCTTCGGCCCCAATGAGTGGATCGTCGAGGACATGTACCAGAAGTACCTGTCCGATCCAGCGAGTGTGGACCCCGCCTGGCATAACTTCTTCGCTGACTACAAGCCTGAGGCCGCCCCGGCCGCCCCGGCTCCCGTCGCACCGGCCCCCGTGCCGGTGACACCCCCGGTGACGGCCCCGCCGCCCGTGGAGACGGCTGCCGCGGCCCCGGCGACGCCGGTCAAGCCCGCCCCGGCCCCGGCGGCCAAGGCCCCGGCGGTCAAGAAGGCCGTGCCGCCCGGCACCACGGTGATCAAGGGCGTCGGCGCCAAGCTGGTGCAGAACATGGACGCGTCGCTGACCGTCCCCGTCGCCACCAGCGTGCGGGCCGTGCCGGCCAAGCTGCTGGCCGACAACCGGGTGGTCATCAACAACCACCTGAGCCGCGCGCGGGGTGGGAAGGTCAGCTTCACCCACCTGATCGGGTACGCGATCGTGCGCGCCCTGGCCGACTTCCCCGAGATGAACAACTCGTTCACCGAGGTCGACGGCAAGCCGGCGGTCGTCACCCCCGAGCACGTGAACTTCGGGCTCGCGATCGACCTGAAGAAGCCGGACGGCTCGCGCACCCTCGTGGTGGCCAGCATCAAGGGCTCCGAGCAGTACGACTTCCGGGGCTTCTGGCAGGCGTACGAGGACATCGTGCGGCGGGCGCGGCGCAACGAGCTGACGATGGACGACTTCGTCGGCACCACGATCTCCCTGACCAACCCGGGCGGGATCGGCACCGTGCACTCGATGCCGAGGCTGATGGCCGGCCAGGGCACGATCATCGGGGTCGGCGCGATGGAGTACCCGTCGCCGTTCCAGGGCATGAGCGACGAGCAGCTCGCCGACATGGCCGTCAGCAAGATCATCACGCTGACCAGCACCTACGACCACCGGATCATCCAGGGCGCGCAGTCGGGCGAGTTCCTCAAGCGCATCCACGAGCTGCTGCTCGGCGAGTCCGGCTTCTACGACGAGATCTTCACGTCGCTGCGGATCCCGTACGAGCCGGTCCGCTGGGTCAAGGACGTGCCGCGCACCTCCGAGGGCCAGATCGACAAGGCGTCCCGGGTGATCGAGCTGATCCGGGAGTACCGGGTCCGCGGCCACCTGATGGCGGACACCGACCCCTTGGAATACGAGATCCGCCGGCACCCCGACCTCGACATCCTCGAGCACGGGCTGACCCTGTGGGACCTGGACCGGGTGTTCCCGGTCGGCGGCTTCAACGGCCAGCAGAAGATGAAGCTGCGCGACGTCCTGGGCGTGCTGCGCGACTCCTACTGCCGCCGGATCGGCATCGAGTACTTCCACATCCAGGCTCCCGAGGAGCGCAACTGGATCGCGGAGCGGGTCGAGAAGAAGTACGAGAAGCCCCCGGTCGAGGCGCAGAAGCACATCCTCAACCGGCTGAACGCGGCCGAGTCGTTCGAGACGTTCCTCGCGACGAAGTACGTCGGGCAGAAGCGGTTCTCCCTCGAGGGCGGCGAGAGCCTGATCCCGCTGCTCGACGAGGTGCTCGCGGACTCCGCGACGGCCGGCATGGACGAGGTCGTCATCGGCATGGCGCACCGCGGCCGGCTGAACGTGCTGGCGAACATCGTCGGCAAGCCCTACGAGAAGATCTTCTCCGAGTTCGAGGGTTTCATCGACCCGAAGACCGTGCAGGGCTCCGGGGACGTCAAGTACCACCTGGGCATGACCGGCAAGTTCACCACCCCGGACGGGCAGCACGCGACCACGGTCTCCGTGGTGGCCAACCCGTCGCACCTGGAGACGGTGAACCCGGTCCTGGAGGGCATCGTCCGCGCCAAGCAGGACAAGATCGACCTCAAGCTCGAGGGCTACACGGTGCTGCCGGTCCTGATCCACGGCGACGCGGCGTTCGCCGGACAGGGCGTGGTCGCCGAGACCCTGAACCTGTCCCAGCTGCGCGGCTACCGCACCGGCGGCACGGTGCACATCGTCGTCAACAACCAGGTGGGCTTCACGACCGCCCCGGAGTACAGCCGCTCGTCGCTGTACTGCACGGACGTCGCCCGCATGATCCAGGCGCCGATCTTCCACGTGAACGGCGACGACCCCGAGGCCGTGGTCCGGGTCGCGAAGCTCGCGTTCGACTACCGCCAGGCGTTCAACAAGGACGTCGTGATCGACCTGATCTGCTACCGCCGGCGCGGTCACAACGAGGGCGACGACCCCTCGATGACCAACCCGCAGATGTACCAGATCATCGACACCAAGCGTTCCGTCCGCAAGCTGTACACCGAGGCGCTGATCGGCCGGGGCGACATCACGGTCGAGGACGCCGAGGAGGCGCTCCGCGACTTCGGCGGCATGCTGGAGACGGTGTTCCGGGCGACCAAGGAGGCCACGGCCAGCGCGAAGCCGGCCAGCCTGCGCGCGCACGTCACCGAGGCCGAGCCGGTCGTGGAGACCCGGGTCGACGCATCCGTCCTGCGCCGGGTCGGCGAGGTACACGCGGCGGTGCCGGCGGGCTTCACCCCGCACAAGCGGATCACGCAGCTCCTGGAGAAGCGCGCGAAGATGTCCGTCGAGGGCGACATCGACTGGGGCATGGGCGAGATCGTGGCCTTCGGTTCGCTGCTGATGCAGGGCGTGCCGGTCCGGCTCGCGGGCCAGGACTCCCGGCGTGGCACGTTCGTGCACCGGCACGCGGCGATCGTGGACGCGGTCGACGGCTCCGACTACCTGCCGTTGCAGCACCTGGCCGAGAACCAGGCCTCGTTCTTCGCGTACGACTCGCTGCTCAGTGAGTACGCGGCGATGGGCTTCGAGTACGGCTACTCGGTCGAGCGCCCCGAGGCCCTGGTCCTCTGGGAGGCCCAGTTCGGCGACTTCGTCAACGGCGCGCAGTCGATCGTCGACGAGTACCTGTCCTCGGGCGAGGCGAAGTGGGGCCAGCGCGCGAGCGTGACCCTGCTCCTGCCGCACGGCCACGAGGGCGCGGGCCCGGACCACACCTCGGGCCGCCCGGAGCGGTACCTGCAGCTGTGCGCCGAGGACAACATGCGGATCGCCAACTGCACCACCCCGGCGAACTACTTCCACCTGCTGCGCCGCCAGGCGTTGTCGCCGAAGAAGAAGCCGCTGGTCGTGTTCACGCCGAAGTCCCTGCTCCGGCACAAGCTGGCCGTGTCGCAGATCGAGGACTTCACCACCGGCACGTTCCAGCCGGTGATCGGGGACCCGACGGTGACCGGTGCCGCCAAGGTGCTGCTGTGCTCGGGCAAGGTCTACTACGACCTGCTCCAGGCCCGGACCGACCGGGGGATCACCGACACGGCGATCGTCCGGGTCGAGGAGATCTACCCGCTGCCGGTCGACGAGCTGCGGGCCGCGCTGGCCCCGCACCCGGGCGCGGCGGTCTCCTGGGTCCAGGAGGAGCCGGCCAACCAGGGCGCCTACTCGTTCGTGGCGCTGAACCTGTTCGGCGAGGTGGGCATCAACCCGCGCCGGGTCTCCCGGCCGTCGGCCGCCGCCCCGTCCACGGGCTCCGGCAAGGTCCACGAGGTCGAGCAGGCGGCGCTGATCAACGAGGCCTTCGCCAGCTAGGTTCCACGTCTGTTCCGGGGAAGTCGTCGCGGCGGCTTCCCCGGCACTGTTTCCAGGGGGCGTCATGTATTTCACGGACCGGGGTATCGAGGAGCTCGCCGAGCGGCGCGGCGAGGAGACCGTCACGCTCGACTGGCTCGCCGAGCGGATGAAGGAGTTCGTGGACATCAACCCGGACTTCGAGATCCCCGTCGAGCGGCTGGCGACCTGGCTCGCCCGGCTGGACGACGACTTCGAGGAGTAGTAGCTTTCGCGTGCTTTGTGCGGTTTGATCTGGTTGATGCGCCGCACACTGCTCGTCCTGCTCGTCCTCGCCGGGGTGCTGACCGTCGCCCGGGCGGAACCCGTCGCGCGCCGCGCCCCCGGGCCCGAACACCTGGCCGTCGGCGGCCCGGCCCGGACGGGCGTGCTCACCGGGTACCAGATCAGGTCCTCCGCCCTGGTCCCCGTCGGCGGATCCGAGGTGTCGCGGACCGGCTTCGACACCGCCGGCTGGGCCCCGGTGCCCGCCCGCTCGACCGTGTTCGGCGGGCTGCTGGGCACCGGCGCGTACCCCGACCCGTTCCACTCCACCGCCATGGCCGCCGTGGACCCGGCCGCGTTCGCCGTGCCGTGGTGGTTCCGCGCGGACTTCCCGGTCGCCCCGGACGCCGGGGAGCACACGGCCCTGGAGTTCAGCGGGGTGCTGTCCCGGGCCGAGGTGTGGGTGAACGGCACCCGGGTGGCCGGCGCGGACACCGTCGTCGGCATGTACCCGACCTACGAGTTCGACCTGTCCGCCCTGGTCCGGCCGGGGGTGAACACCCTGGCGTTCCTGGTGCACCCCAACGACCCGGCGCGCGACCTGACCACCGGCTGGATCGACTGGAACCCGGCCCCGCCCGACCGGAACATGGGCCTGGTCGGGGACGTGACCATCCGGCAGTCGGGCCCGGTGGCGCTGCGCGGCGCGCGGGTGCTCACCCGGCTGGAGCTGCCCGGCCGGGACCACGCTGACCTCACCGCGAAGGTCGAGGCCCGCAACAACTCCGACCGGCCGGTACTGGCGGCCCTCACCGGGTACGCGGGCCCGGTCCCGCTGAACGCCACCGTGGCCCTGGCTCCGCGCGAGACCCGGACGGTGACGTTCGAGCGGGCCACCGTGGTCCAGCCCCGGGTGTGGTGGCCGGCGGGGATGGGGGAGCAGCACCGGTACGAGCTGCTGGTCGACGCGACGGTGGCCGGCCGGTACTCCGACGGGGCCCGCGACCGGTTCGGGGTCCGGGGCGTCACCACGAGGGTCGACGACGACGACATCCGGCACTACGCGATCAACGGCCGGCCGCTGGTGATCCGGGGCGCGGGCTGGTCGCCGGACCTGTTCCTCCGCGACGACCCGGCCGGGCTCGCCCCCCGGCTGGCGGCGGCCCTGGACCTGGGGCTCAACACGCTCCGCCTGGAGGGCCGGCTCGGCAACGACGACCTGTACGAGGAGGCCGACCGGCTCGGCCTGCTGCTGCTCCCCGGCTGGGAGTGCTGCGGCAGGTGGGAGGACCCGGAGAGCTGGACGGCGGAGGACCACGCGGTGGCGCGCGCCTCGATGGCCGGGGTCGCCGCCCGGCTGCGCAACCACCCGAGCGTGCTGTCGTTCCTGATCGGCAGCGACGAGGCCCCGCCGGAGCGGATCGCGGGGGAGTACCTGGCCGCGCTGGGCGCCGCCGACTGGCCGACCCCGGTGCTGTCCTCGGCGTCCGGGGCCGAGAGCCCGGGGACGGGGCCGCCGGGGCTGCGGATGACCGGGCCGTACGACTGGGTGCCGCCCGGCTACTGGTACGCCAAGCGGGACGGCGGCGCGTGGGGCTTCAACGCGGAGACCAGCGCGGGGGCGGCACTGCCCAGTATGGACACCCTGCGCGCGATGTCGACTCGTGAGGAGCTGGACCGGCTGTGGCGCGAACCGGACGCGCCCGTGTACCGGGCCGGCACCCAGGGGTTCGCCGACCTGCGGATCTTCCACGCGGCGCTCGCGGGGCGGTACGGGCCGCCGACCGGGCTGGAGGACTACGTCGGCAAGGCGCACCTGGCCCAGTTCGAGGCCGTCCGGGCGCAGTTCGAGGCGTACGCGCGCAACTCCGCCGACGCCGAGCGCCCCGCGACGGGGCAGATCTACTGGAACCTGACCGCCGCCTGGCCCTCGATGCACTGGCAGCTGTTCGACAGCTCGCTGGACCCGACGGCCGGCTACCACGCGGCGAAGCGGGCGCACGAGCCGCTGCACGTGCAGTACTCCTACGACGACCGGTCCGTGGTGCTCGTCCGCCGGGGCCGGGACCTGTCCGGGCTGACCGTGCGCGCCGAGCTGTTCGGGCTGGACGGCCGCCGCCTCGACGGCGAGGAGTACACCGATGTCACCGCCGAGGGCGGCAACCGGGGCGGCACGGTCGGTGTGACCCGGCTCGGCACGGTCGCGGTCCCCGACGCGCCCACCTATCTGCTCAGGCTGGTCGCCACCGACGCGAAGGGCAGAGAACGCAGCCGCAACGTGTACTGGCTCTCCGCCGCCCCCGACGTCCTCGACTACCCGGCGACCAGCTACATCACCACCCCGACGTCCTCCTACGCCGACCTGACCGGCCTGGCCGGGATGGCCCGCGCGGAGGTGGCGGCCGCGTACTCGTCGGAGGTCCGGTCGAACGGCGACACCGTGACGACGGTGACCCTGAGCAACACCTCGCAGGTGCCGGCGTTGCAGGTCGGCGCCCGGGTGCTCGGGGCGGACGGCCGGCCGGTGCTGCCGGTCCGGTGGTCGGACAATCTGGTGTGCCTGTGGCCGGGGGAGTCGGTGACCCTGCGGGCGACGCACCGGGCGGCCGGGGCGGTGACGGTCCGGGTCGAGGGCTGGAACGTGACGTCCGGGCCGGCCGCGCCCGGGCCGGCACCGGCCCCCGGGCGTGATCCGGGGCAGGGGCGGCCCTACGGGCGGTAGCCGGGCTCACCCGGGCCCGGGTGAGCCCGGGCCACGGCGGGCCCGTGGGTGCCATGGCAGGCCCGGCAGGCCGTGGGCGGCCCTCCAGCCCCGCCACCTACCGCTCGCTGTCCAGATGCGCCATCATCGGCGCCGCATACCGGTCCCCGGCCGCCGCCCCCGCCGGCACCGCCGCCTCGATCGCGGCCAGGTCCCCGGCGTCCAGCACCACGTCCAGCGCCCCGAGCGCCTCGGCCAACCGGACCCGGGTCCGGGCCCCGACCAGCGGCACGATGTCCGCGCCCCGGGCGAGCACCCACCCGATGGCCAGCTGCGCCACGGACACGCCCTTCGCGGCGGCCACCGTCCGCAGCGTCTCCACGAGCCGCAGGTTGGTCTCCAGGTTCGACCCGCTGAACCGGGGGCTGTGGCCCCGGAAGTCGTTGGCGGCCAGCGACCGGTCGGGGGTCCAGTGCCCGCTGATCAGGCCCCGGGACAGCACCCCGTACGCGGTGACGGCGATGCCCAGCTCCCGGATCACCGGCAGGATCCTCTCCTCGATCCCCCGCGAGATCAGCGAGTACTCGATCTGCAGGTCGGTCACCGGGTGCACGGCGTGCGCGCGCCGGATCGTGTCGGGGCCGGCCTCGGACAGGCCGACGTGCCGCACGTACCCCGCGTCGATCAGGTCCTTGATCGCGCCCACCGTGTCCTCGATCGGAACGTCCGGGTCGACCCGGGACAGCCGGTACACGTCGAGGTGGTCGACCCCGAGCCGCCGCAGGCTGTAGGTGGCGAAGTTCTTCACCGCCGCCGGCCGGCCGTCGTAGCCGAGGAACGCCCCGTCGGGTCCGCGCAGCGCGCCGAACTTCACGCTCAGGGTGACCCGGTCGCGGTCGCGGGTGGCCAGCGCCTCGCGGACCAGCAGCTCGTTGTGGCCCATGCCGTAGAAGTCGCCGGTGTCGAGCAGGGTGATCCCGGCGTCGAGGGCGGCGTGCACGGTGGCGACGCTCTCGGCCCGGTCGGACGGCCCGTACAGGTCGGACATGCCCATCGTGCCGAGGCCGAGGGCGGAGACGGTCGGGCCGGTGGTGCCCAGGGTTCGCGTGTTCATGGCACCCAGCCTGCGGCGGCCGGGGCGGGGGCGGGAGAGACCCGTGGAGCCTGGGACCGACGATCCCAGGCTGGGCCCACGGGGCTGGGGCATGCTGGGAGCCATGGACCGCGTCGAGTTCGCCCACTTCCTGCGCGCCCGCCGGGCCCGGATCACCCCGGCCGACGTCGGGCTGCCCGCCGGGGCGCGCCGCCGGACCCCGGGGCTGCGCCGGGAGGAGGTCGCCCAGCTCGCCGGCATGTCCGCCGACTACTACATCCGGCTCGAACAGGGCCGGGGCCCGCACCCGTCGACCCAGTTGCTGAACGCGCTGGCCCGGGCGCTGCGGCTCACGTCCGACGAGCGCGACCACCTGTACCACCTGGCCGACCAGCCGCCGCCGGTCCCGAACCACCCGACCGGGCACGTGAGGCCGGCGCTGCTCAAGCTGCTGGACCGGCTGACCGACACCCCGGCCCAGGTGCTGTCCGACCTGGGCGGGATCCTGGCCCAGAACCCGCTGGCCTCGGCCCTGTTCCGGGGCACCCTGGGCCGCAACATCATCTGGGAGTGGTTCGCGCGCCCGGAGACCCGGGAGCTGTTCCCGGTGGAGGAGCGCGCGCACCACGCCCGGGCGCACGTGGCGCACCTGCGGGCCACGGCGGGCCGGCGGCGGTCCCCGGAGGTGACCGACCTGGTGGCCCGGCTGCTGGCGGTCAGCGACGAGTTCCGGGCCCTCTGGGACGCGCACGAGGTCGCGGTGCGCCGGGCCGACACGAAGACGGTGCTGCACCCCACCGTCGGCCGGATCGAGCTGGACTGCGAGGAACTGCTCACCCCGGAGCACGACCAGACCCTGCTGCTGTACAGCCCCCGGCCGGGGACGGACGCCGCGCAGAAGTTGGAACTGCTCCGGGTGGTCGGTACCCAGGACCTGGGTGGCTCTCAGGAAACTCTCAGCCTGTTCTCAGCCGGGGTCGAGCCGCGCCCGGAATGATGGGTGTATGACCACGCCGGAGGCCCGCCTGCTCGTCGTCGAGGACGACCCGAACATCGTCGAGCTGCTGTCCGCCAGCCTGCGGTACGCGGGCTTCGACGTGGCCACCGCCATGAGCGGGGCCGACGCGATCACCACGGCCGGCGAGCACCGCCCCGACCTGGTGGTCCTCGACGTGATGCTCCCCGACTACGACGGCTTCGAGGTCATCCGGCGGATGCGCGCCGACGGCCGCCGGGTGCCGGTGGTGTTCCTGACCGCGCGGGACAACACCGACGACAAGATCCGCGGCCTGACCCTCGGCGGCGACGACTACGTGACGAAGCCGTTCAGCCTGGAGGAGCTCACCGCCCGGATCCGCGCCGTGCTGCGCCGGACCCAGGGCGCGGGTCCGACCGGCCGGCTGAGCTTCGGTGACCTGGAACTCGACGAGGAGACCCACGAGGTGTACCGGGCGGGCCAGCGCGTCTCGCTGTCCCCGACGGAGTTCAAGCTCCTGCGGTACCTCATGATCAACTCTGGTCGGGTGCTGTCCAAGCGGCAGATCCTCGAACACGTGTGGAACTACGACTTCCGCGGCGAGGACAACATCGTCGAGTCGTACATGTCCTACCTGCGCCGCAAGATCGACACGACGGAGCCCCGGATCCTGCACACGATCCGCGGCGTGGGGTACGTGCTGCGGACCTCCGATGCTTGAGCGCGTCCCGCTGCGCGTCAAGCTCGTCGCCGCCGTCCTCGGCCTGGTCGCCGCGGCGCTGCTCGTGATGGGCGTCGCCACCGTGACGGCCCTGCGCGGCTACCTCCTCGACCGGGTCGACACCCAGCTCAAGTCCGTCGCGGACCCGATCGACACCCAGGTCCGGCGCGGGGCGACGAAGCTGGGCTTCGACCCGCCGAGCGGGGTCCAGTCGTCGTTCTCGGTGCCGAACCCGTTCGTCGTGCAGCTGCGCGGGCCGGAGGGCAACGTGCTCGCCGAGTACCCGAGTGACCTGGACGTCGACGAGGGCCCCCGGCTCACCGCCGCCGACCTGGCCCGGCAGGACTACTTCATCGTCGACGGCTACGGCAGCCGCTGGCGGGTCGTCGTCGTGTCCGGCCCGGACCCCGGTCAGCGGGTCGTGATCGCCTCGACCCTGTCCGACCTGGACAACGCGGTCGCCCGGCTGATCTGGCTGGACCTGTTCGTCGGTACGGCGGTGCTGATGCTCGTCGCCCTGATCGGCGTCACCGTGGTCCGCCGGAGCCTGCGCCCGCTCGTCGAGATCGAGCGCACCGCCGGGGCCATCGCCGGCGGCGACCTCAGCCAGCGGGTGCCCGAACGCGACCCGGGCACCGAGATCGGCCGCCTCGGCCGCGCCCTGAACGGCATGCTCGCCCAGATCGAGACGGCCTTCGCGGCCCGGGCGGCCTCGGAGCACCGGGCGCTGCGCTCGGAGGACCGGATGCGCCGGTTCGTGGCCGACGCCTCGCACGAGCTGCGCACCCCGCTGACCACGATCCGGGGCTTCGCGGAGCTGTACCGCCAGGGTGCCGGCGAGCCCGTCCAGGTCGTCAAGCGGATCGAGGACGAGGCCGCCCGGATGGGCCTGCTCGTCGAGGACCTGCTGCTCCTGGCCCGGCTCGACCAGCAGCGGCCCCTGGCGCGGGAGCCCGTGCACCTCGACGTCCTGGTGGCCGACGCCGCCGAGGGTGCCCGCGCGCAGGCCCCGGACCGGGAGATCCTCCTGATGGTGGCGCCGGCCGCGTCCCCGGTGGTCGTGACCGGCGACGAGTCCCGGCTGCGCCAGGTGATCGGCAACCTGGTGACCAACGCGTTGACCCACACCCCGGCCGGCTCCCCGGTGGCGGTCCGGCTCTCGACGGCGGACGGCCAGGCGGTCGTGGAGGTCGCCGACCGTGGCCCCGGCCTCACCCCGGAGCAGGGCGAACGCGTCTTCGAACGGTTCTACCGCGCGGACCCGGCCCGGAGCCGGCGGAGCGGGAGCACGGGCACCGGCCTGGGGCTGGCGATCGTCGCGGCCATCGTCGCCGCGCACAGCGGCACGGTCGAGGTGTCCTCGGCGGCGGGGGAGGGCGCGACGTTCAGGGTCCGGCTGCCGCTGGCCCCGCCCGACAGTACCGAATAGCTCAAAAGCACTGAAAAGGGTTTAAAGCGCTCCCAGGAAACTTTCAGCTGGGGCCCAGGGGGATTCAAGCTTCGGAAGGCAGAGTGGTTTCCATGAGCAACGACGAGACCAACCGCGACCCGCAGTCGACGACGGTGAACCCGGCCCCGTCGACGCCCACCGACACCCCCGCCGCGACCCCGCCCGTCGAGTCCGCGACCGTGGCCACCCCGGCCGCCGGCACCGCGCCGACCGTGGCCGTCCCGGCCGCCGCGCCCACCGAGGCGCTGGCCGTCACCCCCGAGCAGCTCGCCGACGCCGTCAGGGCCCAGGCCGAGCGCTCCGCAGCGCTCCGGGGTGACCTCGACCAGGGTGCCTACCAGGCCCCTGTCGAGGTCGCCCGGGAGACCAACCTCGGCCCGGACCAGGCGGCCCTGGTCGGCGAGATCCAGCCCGTGGCCAGCCACCCGGCCCCGGCCGCCCCCGCCACCCTGGGCTACGACGCCCCCGGCTACGACACCCCGGCCCGCACCCAGGTCACCGCCGCGCTCCCGACCACCGGTCCGGTCCCGCCGCAGGCGCACCCGCACCACCCCCCGGTCTTCATGCCGGCCCCCGGCCAGCCCGGCGCCCCGCTCCCGATGGGCGGCCCCGCCGGCCCCGGCGGCCCGCCGTACTACCCCGGCGGGCACCCCATGCCGGCCTTCCAGCCCCAGCCGACCCCGCGCAAGAAGATGGGCGCGCTGCCGAAGATCCTGATCGGCACCGCCGCGGCCCTGGTCCTCTCGGTCAGCGCCGGCACGGTCGGCGGCCTGGTGGGCTTCGCGCTCGGCGACAGCAACGGCTCCACCGTCGTGTCCACCTCCAACGGCCGGGCCGTCACCAACGGCGGCACGCTCGCCGATGTGGCCGAGCAGGCCCAGAAGAGCGTCGTCGGCGTCAAGACCGGCACCGGCGAGGGCTCGGGCGTCGTGTTCAACAAGGACGGCTACATCGTCACGAACAACCACGTCATCGAGGGCGCCCGGGGCCAGATCACGGTCACCCTGTCCGACGGCAAGACCGTCCCCGCGACCCTGGTCGGCGCCGACCCCACCAACGACCTCGCCGTCCTGAAGATCACCGGGGTCGACGGCCTCCAGCCGATCACGTTCGCCGACAGCGGCGACATCAAGGTCGGCGACGACGTCTTGGCGATCGGCAACCCGCTCGGCCTCGACGGCACCGTCACCAAGGGCATCCTGAGCGCCCGGAACCGCACGATCGACGAGGGCGGCGACAACGAGTCGCAGGGCCAGGGCAAGCGGCTCTCGGGCCTGCTCCAGACCGACGCGGCCATCAACCCCGGCAACTCCGGCGGCGCGCTCACCGACGCGGCCGGCCGGCTGATCGGCATCAACACGGCCATCGCCACCGGCGGCTCCGGCTCCAAGGGCAACATCGGTGTCGGATTCGCGATTCCGAGTAACAAGGTGAAGAGCGTCGTCGAACAGTTGATGAAGGGCGGCAAGGTCGGACACCCGTACATCGGCGTCCGCGTCGTCAACAGCACCACCCAGGCCGGCGCTGTCGTGGACAGCACCGAGGCCAACAGCCCGGCCGCCCAGGCCGGTCTGGTCAAGGGCGACCTGGTCACGGGGGTGAACGGCAAGTCGGTGAAGAACAGCGACGAGCTGGTCTCCGCGATCCAGTCGGGCAAACCGGGCGACAAGCTCACGCTGACGGTGGTCCGCGACGGCAAGAACGTCACGGTCACGGTCACGGTGGGCGAGAGCCCCACAGGCTGAACACGGTGAGGGGGTGTGCGGGCCGGGGTTGAGGGGCTTCGGGTCGCACACGAGGAAGCTGGGGCCTGTCCCCTGGTCGTTGAGGGGCGACCAGGAGACAGGCTTCAGCGCTTTTTGATGGGTACGAGGAGCCGGCGCCCGCACCTTTCGGCTGGCTCCGCGTCCGGTGCCCGCGCCGGGTCGTACCCGGCTGGACGCGCCAGTCGTTGCGCACCCAGACCACCGGCCAAGAAAAGGTCGACAGCGACGAAACCGCCCATCCAGATGATATGCGGCCGTCGATGCGGCCCTGGCTTCCCGTTGGCCGGTCAGCGCGGGCTGTAGAACGCGGTGAAGAAGCGCACCGGTATGCCCTCGCCCTCCTGCTCGACCAGCGAGAACTCCTTCACGAGTGCGGCCAGCCGCTCCCGGAACTCCGCCGCCTGAGCCGAAGGAATCGTCTCGGCCATGGTGAACACGAGGGGTCGCAGGTGGTCCGGTTCCGCCGGTTGTTCCCCGGTGAAGCTGACCCGACCGGTGCTGATGGCGGCCAGGTACCCGTCGCGGAACTCGTCGAAGCTCGCGCCGACCATCCCGGCCGAGGCGGTCGCCCCCGCGTGGCCGGCCATGAGTCCGGGGTCCAGGCGCAGGGTGAGCTGGCCGGTGCGGTAGCGCTGTTCCAGGATGCCGTTGACGAGCCGGCTCTCGGCGACCTGGATCAGCCCGCACGCCTCAAGCTGCTTGACGTGCCGGTAGAGCTTGGTCTGCGGCTCGGCCAGTTCCCTGGCCAGTTCCTTGACCGACATGACGGGTGGCTCAGACCCGGCACCGGTCCCCAGGGTCCGCAGGATCGCCAGGCGGAGCGGGTCGGAGAGCACCTTGAGGGTCTCCGCGTCGTGCACGGTCCGGACTGGGACGGGCGTTCCGTTCATGGCGGCCATCTTGCCAGGTGTTCACTCGGATGCCATCATTCACGCAGGCGTTAATGATGGCGTTCTGGTGAACACTGCCGGCCCTGGAGGCTCGATGCGCGACGAAGCCGCTGCCTGTACGGCGCGGGTGGACCCGGGCCCGAGGTGTCCGATCGAGCTGGGCGGGCCCAGACTCCGGTGGCGCGAGCTGCTCGCCGTCGACGCCGACGCTCTCTTCGCGTTGATCACCCACCCGCGGGTCGCCGAGAACCTGCCGGAGGGCAACCCACCCAGTGCCGAGGCGGTGCGGGCGGCCCTGCTCGCCAGGGTGTGGGCCCCGGAACGGACGAGCTACAGCCTGGTCCTGACGCTCGACGGCCAGATCGTCGGCACGGGCGGCCTTGAGGTGACCAGGGCGCAGGCCCGGCACCGGTGCGGCGAGATCGGCTACATCGTGCACCCGGACCGGTAGGGCAACGGATACGCCACGGAAGCCGCCGCCCTCCTGCTGGAGTTCGGCTTCGACCAGCTCGACCTGCACCGGATCGAGGCGGGCACCGCGCCGGGGAACCTCGCGTCCCGGCGGGTGCTGGAGAAGATCGGCATGCGGCAGGAGGGCAGCCTCCGGGACTACGTACTCATCCGCGGGGTCTGGCGGGATTCCGTGCAGTACGCGGTCCTGGCGACCGATCCCCGCCCGACCCTGACCCCCTAGTCCACCCAGTTCAACGTCTTCGAGACGGCCTTGCGCCACTGGGCGTACCGGGCCTCCCGCTCCTCCACCGCCAGCCCGGGCTCCCAGCGCGCGTCGGCCTTCCAATTGGCGCGCAGCTCGTCCAGCGAGGACCAGAAGCCGACCGCCAGCCCGGCCGCGTACGCCGCCCCCAGGGCCGTGGTCTCCGGCACCGTGGGCCGCACGACCGGTACCCCGAGGATGTCCGCCTGGAGCTGCATCATCAGCGAGTTCGCGGTCATGCCGCCGTCGACCCGCAGCTCGGTGAACGCCACCCCGGCGTCGCTGATCATCGCGTCGGCGACCTCGCGGGTCTGCCAGGCGGTGGCCTCCAGCGCGGCGCGGGCCAGGTGCGCCTTCGTCACGAACCGGGTCAGGCCCGCGATCACGCCGCGCGCGTCGAGCCGCCAGTGCGGGGCGTACAGGCCGGAGAAGGCGGGCACGAAGTACGCGCCGCCGGTGTCCGGGACGCTCGCGGCCAGCGGTTCGATCTCGTCGGCGGAGGAGATGAGTTCCAGGTTGTCGCGCAGCCACTGGACGAGCGCGCCGGTGATCGCGATGGACCCCTCGAGGGCGTACGTGGCCGGCTGGCCGTCGAGCTGGCACGCCACGGTGGTGAGCAGGCCCCGCCAGGAGTGCACCGGGGTGGTACCCGTGTTGAGCAGCAGGAAGCTGCCCGTGCCGTAGGTGTTCTTGCCCTCGCCGGGGGAGAAGCAGGTCTGGCCGAACAGCGCGGCCTGCTGGTCGCCGAGCGCGGCGGCCACCGGCACCCCGGCGAGCTCGGGCAGCCCGGTGACCGGCCCGTACACGGCCGAGGACGGCACGATCTCCGGCAGCGCCGCCCGGGGCACGCCGATCGCGTCGAGGAGCAGCGGGTCCCAGTCGAGGGTGGTCAGGTTCATCAGCATGGTGCGGCTGGCGTTGGTGACGTCGGTGATGTGCCGCCCGGTGAGTTTCCAGAGCAGCCACGAGTCGATCGTGCCGAACAGCACCTCTCCGGCGGCGGCCCGTTCGCGCAGGTCGAGGTGGTCGAGGAGCCAGCGCATCTTGGGGCCGGCGAAGTAGGTGGCCAGCGGGAGGCCGCACCGGTCCCGGAACCGGTCGAGCCCGCCGGCCGGGCGCGGGGCCGCTCCGTGACCGGTCCCCGGCCCGGCGGGTCCGGGCGGCGGGCTGTCGGGCGCGGATCCGGCGCCGGGCGCGGTCGGGCCCCAGGTCCGCGTCGACGGCCCGGGCGGGGCCGCCGCCAGTTCCCTGATCAGCGCGTCCGTGCGGGTGTCCTGCCAGACCAGGGCGTTGTGCAGCGGCTCGCCGGTCGCGGCGTCCCACACCACCGTCGTCTCGCGCTGGTTGGTGATGCCGAGCGCCACGATCTCGCCGTCCACCTGGGAGAGCGCCCCGGCCACGACGGCCCGCACCGACTCCCAGATCTCGGTGGCCGAGTGCTCGACCCAGCCGGCCCGGGGGTAGTGCTGGGTGATCTCCCGCTGGTCGACGGCCACCACCCGGCCGGACCGGTCGAAGAGGATGCACCGGGAGCTGGTCGTGCCCTGGTCGATCGCGGCGACGAAACGCATGGCCGAAATCTAACCCAACGCGTACGTGGGCGGTGAGAATGGGACGCGTGGCGACTGACGGGGGTCCGGGACGGCTCGCCGGCTGGGCGCTGGTGGTCGCGGGGTGCACGTACGCGGCGTGGGTGCTCGGGTTCTGGGTGAATCCGGGGGTGGACGCGCGGTCGGGCTACGTCAGCTCGTACGCGGCCACGGACCAGCCGCACCGCGCCCTCTTCCTCTTCGGCGACTGCGCCACCGGGGTACTCGTCGTCCTCGCCGTCCTCCTGGTCGCCGTGGCCCGGTCCGGCGTGTGGAACCTGTGGGCGGTGGCCGGCTGGCTCGGCCTGGGCCTGTTCGGCGCGGGCACGGTCGCCGACTCGGTCCTCACCCTGGACTGCTCGCCGTACAGCGACGCGACGTGCGCGCTGCTCGAACGCTCCGGGCACGTCTCCCTCGCCCACGAGCTGCACGCGACCACGAGCAGCCTCGCGGTGACCGGCGCGTGCGTGAGCATGCTGGCCATGGCGCTGGCGTGGCGGCGGCGGTGGATCTGGGCCCTGGCCGCCGTCGAGCTGCTCGCCGTCGCGTTGTCGCTGGTCGCGATGCTGGTCGGCGACTGGATGGGGGTAGCCCAGCGGGTCCAGGTCGGGGTGGTGTCGGTGTGGCTGGTGGCCCTCGGCGCGATCCTCCTGGCCCGGCCCCGCCCCGACCGGACCCGACCGAAGGAGCAGAGGATCACACCCCACCACGAGACGGGTACCGCCCTGCACGTCGTCGACGAGGGCACCGGGGAGCCGACGGTCGTGCTGGTCAGCGGTCTGGGGGAGGCCTGGTTCGACTGGGACGCCGTGGCCGGGCGGCTCGACACCCGGGTGGTCCGGTTCGACCGGCCCGGCCTCGGGCGGAGCGTGCCCGAACCGGGGCCGTCGACCCTGCGCGCCGAGGCCGACCGGATCGCGGCGGTGTGCCCCGGGCCGGCCGTGGTCGTCGCGCACTCGCTGGGCGGGTTCCACGCGGAGGCCTTCGCCCGCTGGTACCCGGAGAAGGTTCTCGGTCTGGTCCTGGTCGACCCGAGCTGTGAACCGGAGATGAGCCGCCGGCCCGGCTGGTTGTCGTGGCCGCTGCGGGCCGTTCCGCCCGTGGCCAGCCTGCTCGCCGCCGGCCCGGCCCCGGCGCTCGGCCCGTGGTTCCGCAACCGCGCGGTCCGGGCCCAGACCGCCGCCGGGATCGCGCCGGGCAGCCCCGGGCAGGTCCGCGAGGTGTTCGGCTCGGCCCGGGTGCTCGGCACCGCCGTCAAGGAACTCCTCGGCTACCGGGACATGGCCGCCGAGCTGCTCGCACTACGCGCGACGACCGGGTTCCCGCCCGTGCCGGTGGTCGTGCTGACCGCGCTCGGCGACGTGTCCGGCCACGAGGCCGTCGAGTGGCGGGAGCGGCACGCGGCCCTCGCGGCGCTGCTCGGCGGGCGGCAGGAGGTACTGGCCGACGCGCGGCACATGTTCCAGGTCGACCGGCCGGAGGTGGTCGTCGCGGCGGTCCGCGAGGTCTCCGGGGCCGGGGAGGCGCCGTGAGGGGCCCCGCGCGCGGCCCGGGGGGCACCGCCAGGCGCCCCGTGCCCGGAACGGGAGGTCCCGGCCGGGCGGGCACCGGACGCGCGCCCGGGAGGCTCTGGTGGCCGCTGCTCGTGCTGCCGCTGCTGCTGGCCGGCTGCACCGATCCCGCGACCACCATCGCCGAGGGCTCCTACCGCAACGCCGTCGCCCTCGGCGCGGGCCGGGCACTGGCCGACCAGGGGGTGCACCTCACGAAGCGCCTGCGCTGCGTCACCACCAGCCCCGACGACTGGCGCACCGTCCACACGGTGTGCACGGGGCGGGCGACGGACGGTCGGTCGGTCCGGGTGGAGGGCCTGGCGGAGCGCGCCGACACCGCCACCCCGTCCGAGCGGTACGCGATCTCGGTCGACGGCACGGTCCTGGTGCTGACGAACGGCCTGTGAGCCGACCGGGCCTGTGAGCGGGCCGGGCCGGGGAGCCGAGTCCGGGCCCTACCTCGTCCGCACCAGCGGAAACGCCAACGTCTCCCGGATCGACTTCCCGGTCAGCAGCATCACCAGCCGGTCCACCCCGAGCCCCAGACCCCCCGTGGGCGGCATCGCGTACTCCAGCGCGGTCAGGAAGTCCTCGTCCAGCTCCATCGCCTCCGGATCGCCCCCGGCGGCCAGCAGCGACTGTTCCGTCAGCCGCCGGCGCTGCTCGATCGGGTCGACCAGTTCGGAGTACGCCGTGCCCAGCTCCGTGCCGTACGCCACCAGGTCCCAGCGCTCGGCGAGCCGGGGGTCGTCGCGGTGCGGCCGGGTCAGCGGCGACACCTCGGTCGGGAAGTCCGTGTAGAACGTCGGGGCGGTGGTGGGCTCCTCGACGAGCCGCTCGTACATCTCCAGCACGATCTGGCCCCGGTTCCACTGCGGATTCAGCGGCACCCGCGCGGCCTGGCACAGTTTGCGCAGCGCCGGGATCTCGGTGTCGGCGGTGACCTCCTCGCCCAGGGCGCGCGAGATCGCCGCGTTGACCGGGACGACCGGCCAGTCCCCGCCCAGGTCGTGGCCGCCCACGACGAGGGAGCCGTTCGCGGCGCGGCAGGCGTTCTGGATCAGGTCCTGGGCGAGTACCCGCATGGTGGTGTAGTCGGCGTAGGCCTGGTACGCCTCCAGCATCGTGAACTCGGGGTTGTGCTTGTAGGACACGCCCTCGTTGCGGAACGTGCGCCCCAGCTCGAACACCTTCTCCACGCCGCCGACCGCGAGCCGCTTGAGGTAGAGCTCGGGGGCGATCCGCAGGTACAGGTCCATGTCGTAGGCGTTCATGTGCGTCCGGAACGGCCGGGCGTTGGCCCCGCCGTGCACCGTCTGCAACATGGGCGTCTCGACCTCCAGGTAGCCCTGGCCGATCAGCGTGGTCCGCAGGCTGTGCACGGCCGCGCTCCGGGCGGTGAGGACCGCGCGGGTCTCGGGGTTGACCGCCAGGTCCAGGTAACGCTGCCGGACCGCCGCCTCGCCGCCCAGCCCGTGCCGCTTGTCGGGCAACGGGCGCAGGCACTTGGCGGTCAGGGTCCAGTCCTCGACCCGCACGGACAGCTCACCGCGCCGGGAGGTGACGATCTCGCCGGTGACCCCGACGTGGTCGCCGAGGTCGATGTCGGCGCCCCAGGAGCCGATCGCCGAACCGGTGAGCAGCAGCTGCACGTCGCCGGTCCAGTCCCGCAGCCGGGCGAAGCACACCCCGCCGTGGTCGCGGAGCAGCAGCACCCGGCCGGCGAGGGAGACCCGGTCGCCGGTCGCGGTGTCGGGGGCCAGGCCCGAGAACCTGGTCACCACGTCGGCGCAGGTCGCGGTCCGGTCATATCCCAGCGGGTACGGCTCCCGGCCCTCCCCGCGCAGCCGCTCCAGCTTCGCGATCCGGACCAGGGTCTGCTCGCCGTACACGGGACCATTCAGGGCGGGGGCCGCCGCGAGCGGGGCCACGTCGTGCACGTCGCGCTCGGCGGTGACGTCGCGCCGTCCCCGGTTGAACAGCTGCGGCAGGCTCGGCACGGTCACGAAGCCCTCGGCGATGCCGAACGCGATCGAGATCCGGATCAGTTCGCGGCGCTCGGCGAAGCACACGAACCGCGGCAACCACTCCGGGTGGTACTTGGCGTTGGACCGGTACAGCGATTCCAGCTGGTACCACCGGGAGAAGAACAGCAGGGTCTTGCGCCACAGCAGCAGCACCGGGCCCGCGCCGATCCGGCCGCCCTCGTCGAACACGGAACGGAACATCGCGAAGTTCAGCGACACCCGGTCCACGCCGAGCCCCGGGCAGGCCGCCATCAGCGAGGCCACCATGAACTCCATCAGCCCGTTGTCGGCCCCCCGGTCCCGGCGCATCAGGTCCAGGGACAGGCCGCGCGCGCCCCACGGGCTCAGCGACAGCAGGGCCGTCTCGTTGCCCTCGGCGTCCAGGCACTCGACGAGTACGCACCGGTTGTCGGCCGGGTCGCCCAGCCGGCCGAGCGCCATCGAGAACCCGCGTTCGGTCTCCGTGTCCCGCCACTGCGCGGCCAGGGTGACGATCCGGACCATCTCCTCGGCGGAGATGTCGGCGTGCCGGCGGATCCGGGCGGTGTGCCCGGCGCGTTCCACCCGGTTCACGGCCTGCCGGACGACCCGCATGTCCCGGCCGTCCAGGCTGAACCGGGACGCGTACAGGATCGCCTCGTCGCCGAGCTCCAGCACCCGCAGCCCGGCCCGCTTGTACGCGGTCGCGCCCTCCTCGCTCGCCCCCATCACGGCCGTGGTCCACGCGTGCGCCTGCGCCTCCTTCAACCACTCCTCGATCGCGTGCCCCCACGCCTCGGGGTCCCCGATCGGGTCGGCGCTGGCCAGGGACACCCCGGCGACCACGCGGTAGGTGACCGCCGCCTTGCCGCTGGGCGAGAACACGGCGACCTTGTCGCGCCGGGTGGCGAAGTAGCCGAGGGAGTCGCGCTCGCCGTGCTCGGCGAGGAGCTGGCGGAGCCGGCGTTCGTCCTCGGCGGGCAGCACCGCGCCGGCCCGTTGCGAGCGGAACAGGGTGAACAGGGCCGCGAACAGCGCGACCGCGCCGAACAGGCCGACGGTGAAGTTGACCCAGCCGGGCGCGCCGCCGGTCCGGGCGATGTCGAGTTTGACCGCCCCGCCGAACACCTTCTCCATGGTCCAGCTGAACCGGTACCGGCCGCCCTCCAGGGTGCCGGGGAAGGCCGTGACCAGCGCGTAGCCGGCGCCGGTGAACAGGACCGCGAGCGCGCCGAAGACCACGATGGCCTTGCGCAGGCTGGCGGTCTGCACGCTCGCGTAGAACTGGTGCTTGGCCCGGGTCAGCACGAGGACGGCGACCGTGGCGAGCAGGGCGTTGACGGCCGTCGCGTACGGCAGGTACGTCGGGACCGGGCCGACGTCGGACGGCTCCTGGTACCGGTAGTACAGCATCAGCGCGCCGAGGAACGCGTCCAGCACGATCTGGAGCGCGAAGTAGCCGAGCAGCAGCCAGTACGCGACCCGCTTACGCCGGGACACCGCCGCGGCGAGCACGCCGATGAACAGCGCGTACGCCAGGTTGGGCGGCGCGGGCACGAAGACGCGTTCGATCGTCTGCCGGACGCCGTACACCCGTTCGCGGAGGACCAGGCTGAGCGCCATGAGCGCGCAGAGCACCGCGAGCACGGTGAGTATGGTCGCGAACACGCTTGGCACACTGCGGGTCCAGCCGGAGCGATTCTCCTCGGCCTGGGTTGCCACAATCCCCCCGAAAAGTAAGGGTCAGGTGAAGTCTGGTCATCGTCCAACGTACTGGGCCGCCCGTCCCCGAGCGTGCTCCGGGTCGCCGGCTACCGTGGGTCCATGCAGCTGTTACGCCGCCCGGCGGCCCGGTTTGTCCTCCTTCTGGCAGGACTGGCCGTGCTGGGCGGGCTCGTCGCACTGTACGGCCCGCCGGACGTCGCCGCGATCGACGCGTTCATCGCCGGCAGCGGCCGGGCCGCCCCGCTCGTCGCCGTCCTCGGATCCATGGTCCTCACCCTCGCGATGGTGCCCCGCACCGTGCTGGCCTTCGTCGGCGGCCTCCTGTTCGGCGCCCTGCCCGGCGGCCTCTACGTCCTCGTCGGCGCCCTGCTCGGCGCGAGCGTCGGCTTCGCGGCCGGCCGGCTGCTCGGCCGCGACTTCGTGGCCGCCCGCACGGCGTCCCGCGCGGGTGGCCGGCTCGCCCGCCTCGACGCCTGGCTCGGCCGGCGCGGCGTGTTCGGGGTGCTCGCCGTCCGCCTGGTGCCCCTGGCCCCGTACGGGCTGATGAGCTACGCGTTCGGCACCACCGGTACCCGGTTCCGCGACTTCCTCGCCGGCAGCGCGCTGGGCGCCACCCCGACCAGCTTCGGGTACGCGGCCGTGGGCGCCGCCGCCCTCACCGCCAGCCCCACCGCGCTGGCCGTCGGGGCCGGCGCGCTGGGCCTGCTGATGCTCGGCGGCACCTGGGCCGCAGGCTGGGCCCGGACCCGCCTCGGCGTGCCGGCGCTCACGGACGCCGGAGCGGAGCGGACCCCCGCCGCCAGCTGAGCGTCACCCCCGCCGCAGCTCCACCCCGCCCGTGATCGACAACGCCTCCAGCAGCTCCACGAGGTCGACGGCGCTCAGGTCGCGCACCTTGACGGACACCACCCGGTGCGTCGGATAGTCGCTGGTGGCGGAGCCGTCGCCCAGGATGATGACGGGGTTCGTCGCGACCAGCGTCGGATACAGCTGCGGCCGATCCACGTACTCGATGTTGACCATGCGCTCTAGAGTAATTCCATGGCCCAGACCATCGAGGTCCACGAGATCGCCAAGCGCTACAAGGACGTCAAGGCCGTCGATGGCGTCTCGTTCGCCGTCGAGGAGGGCGAGTTCTTCGGCATCCTCGGCCCCAACGGGGCGGGCAAGACCACCACCCTGGAGATCATCGAGGGGTTGCGGGCCGCCGACTCCGGCACGGTGAAGGTGTTCGGCGAGTCCCCGTGGCCGCGCAACCCGAGGCTGCTGCCCCGGATCGGGGTCCAGCTCCAGGCCACCGCCTTCTTCGACCGGCAGACCACCCGCGAGCAGATCCGCACCTTCGCGGCCCTCTACGGCGTCGGCGGAAAGAAGGCCGACGCGATGCTGGAGACCGTCGGGCTCGCCGAGAAGGCCGACGTGCGCACCGAGAAGCTGTCCGGCGGCCAGATGCAGCGGCTGTCGATCGCGTGCGCCCTCGTGCACGACCCCGATCTGGTGTTCCTCGACGAACCCACGGCGGCGCTGGACCCGCAGGCCCGCCGCAACCTGTGGGACCTGCTGCGCGCCATCAACGCCCAGGGCCGCACCGTCGTGCTCACCACGCACTACATGGACGAGGCCGAGATCCTCTGCGACCGGGTCGCGGTCATGGACCACGGGAGGATCCTGGAACTGGGGCCACCGGCCGCGCTGATCAGCGACCTGGACAGCCCGACCCGGATCACCATCGAGTCGGGGCTGCTCACCGAGGCCGCCGCCGGCCAGCTGCCCGACGTGGACCGGGTCGCCGACGACGGCGTGACCCTCACCCTGGAGACCCGGCAGCCGGCGGGCGTGCTGGTGGCGCTGGCAGAGCGCGACGCCCTGCGCGGGTTGCAGGCGCGCGGCGCCACCCTGGAGGACGTGTTCCTCAACCTCACCGGACGGGAGTACCGGGCATGAAGGGCAGTTTCGCGGCGCTCTCCGGCGCCATGGTCCGCGCGTTCGTGCGCGACCGCACCGCCATGTTCTTCACCCTGCTCTTCCCGCTGATGTTCCTCGTCGTCTTCGGCGGGATCTTCAAGGACGCCGGGGTGTCGAAGTCCCGGGTGATCGAGATCGGCCAGGTGTCGATCCTGGACAACGCGCCGGCCGGGGCCTTCGACGAGGTCCTGGAGATCTCGCGGCAGTCCGACCGGGCGAAGGCCCTCGAAGCCGTCCGGCAGGGCGACTACGCGGCGGCCATCGAGGCCGACGGCGACCGGCTCGTCGTGCACTACTCGGCGGCCGACCAGGTCCGGGCCGGGGTCGTGCGCGGCGTGCTCCAGTCCGTGGTGGACGCCGCGAACCGCGACGGCGCCCCGCAGCGGTTCACCCTCGCCACCGAACAGGTGGAGGACAGGTCCCTCAAGGCGATCCAGTACTTCACGCCGGGGCTGCTGTCCTGGGCCATCTCGATCGGCGCGACGTTCAGCGCCGGGCTGACCCTGGTGGAGTGGCGGCAGAAGAAGATCCTCCGCCGGCTCCGGCTGGCCCCGGTGCGCACGGCCACCATCGTCGGGGCCCGGGTCTCGGTGAGCGCCCTGGTCGCCCTGGCCCAGTTGGCCGTCTTCATCGGCGTCGCCTCGCTGCCCTACTTCGGGCTGAAGCTCGCCCACAACTGGTGGCTGGCGGTCCCGATGGTGCTGTGCGGCACGCTGGCGTTCATGTCGATCGGGCTGGTCGCGGGCGCCGTGGCGAAAACGGCCGAGTCGGCGAACGCGATCGTGCAGCTGATCGTCATGCCGATGGCGTTCCTGTCCGGGGCGTTCTTCCCGCTGGACAACGCGCCGGGCTGGCTGAAGAGCGTGTCGAACCTGCTACCCATGCGGCACCTGGTCACCGGCCTACAGGACGCGCTGGTCCGGGACGGGTCGATCGCGAGCGTGCTGACCCCGATGGGCATCCTGCTCGGCTTCGCCGTGGTGCTCACGGCGGTGGCGACCCGGCTGTTCAGGTGGGACGACGTCTGATCCGCTCCTCGACCGCCAGGAGGCCGGCACGCAGCGTGTCGGCCGCCTCGGTGGACCGGCCCTGCGCGAGCAGGTCGTCCGCCAACTGTCGATAGTGGCGGGCCAGCTCCAGGGGAACGGCGCCGCCATCGACGCTGCTGGTGCCCCCGCCGACTGACATGGCTTGAGTGTACGGAAGTTGGCGCCTCAGTAAAGAGGTCAGTTTTCGATGGCTAGACGGCTGAATCTTCCGCCCGGTCGGCGAGTGTGGACCGGGAACGGGGCACCAGCTGGGTGGCCGGGGGCGCCGGCGGGCAGAGCAGGTCGCGGACGCCGACGGCCGTGAGCACCCGGTCGACGAGCGCGTTCTGGTTGTACACCGAGAAATCGATGCCCATCTGGCGACTGATCCGGTACGCCACGACGAGGATGCCGATGCCCGTGGAGTCCAGCAGGGTCACCCGGGCGAGGTCGACCCGGATCCGGGTGGGACCCAGTTGGTCGATGGCCTCGGAGATGGCGGCGCGCAGGTCAGGGGCCGTCGCGTAGTCGATCTCACCGGAGACGGTGACCACAATCTGCCGACCGCCGAGGTCAGCAACGTCGACCGCAAACGTCATCCCGTGCTCCCCGGGCGTTGAGGGTGTGTCTTTGTTCAGCCACACCAGCGTAGCCTCGGTATGGGCAAACGCGCCCGTTACCGCTCCGACAGCCACGATCATGCCAGTCAGGGCGCGGATATACCAGTCGGGAATCGTATATTACGCACTTTCCATAAAAATAGGTCCTGCCCGGACGGCGGGAACATACCGTCGTCCGGGCGGGAACCTTCTTTTCTACTGCCTGCGCAGGCGGGGGGCGAACACGACCAGTCCGAGCGCGGCCAGCGCCACGAGCCACGGCCACGTCGGGGAACCGTCCCCGGCAGACTCGCCGTAACCGCCGGCCTTGCCCGCCTTGTCATAGGCGGAGCCCGGCAGCTTGTCGGCGTAGCGCGAGTTCACGAGCTTCTGGTACGCGGCCAGGCTCACGCCCTCGCCGACCGAGGTGCGCGCGTCGGCGTTGAGCGGGGTGACCCGGTCGCCACGGAGCACGTACCACGCGTTGATCTGGGGCTCCTTGAACACGGTGCCGCCGGCGCCCGCCAGGGCGTAGTCGACCTCCTCGCTGCCCTCGGCGATGTTCACCACCGTCCACGCGCCACTCTGCTTCGCCGTCCACACCGAGGCGGACCGGCCGTCGCTGGCCACCGCCTTCGTCGCGATCATGTCGGTGACCGCCACGGCCGCCGACCCGGACTTCACGAACGCCGGGTTCAGCGAGTAGATCGCCACGGCGTCACCGACGACGCGGGGCGCGGCCGCCGTGGCCCGCGCGGCCAGGTCCGCCGGAGCGACGCCCTGCGGGCTCTTGCCGTTCGCGGCGAAGAACCGACCGACCTCCGACAGGTTCGCGGAGGTGGCCTGCCGGGCCGCCGCGAGGTCCGCCGCCGAGGGGGCCGCCACGCCGGGCGCCGCCGAGGCGGGGCTCGCGATCAGGAGGGCCAGGGTGGCGCCTGCTCCCACCAGTACCAGTCTGGGCATGTTCATGGTGTTCACCTCACAGGCCGATCTGGTAGAGGGAGTGGGTCCAGAAGAACGAGTTGTTGTTGACGTAGTAGCTGTGGGTGCCCCAGTTGTAGCGGGTGCTCGAACCCCACGGGTTGCCCCAGTAGACCCAGCTGCTGGCCGTGTCGTAGCCGTAGATGTCCATCATGTGGCCACCGCCGGACTGCCACTCGATCCGCGTCATGATCGGACGGTTGGCGTTGATCTCGGTCTGCACGGTGCTGTAGTTCAGGTAGCCCGTCACGTACCGGCCGGGCCGGATCCCGATCTTGCTGAACGCGGTCTGGTCGTTGCCGAGGGTCGCCTGGTTGTTCGGGCAGCTCGAGTTCATCGACCGGTTGAACGCCAGGTTGCAGAACTGGTTCTGGCTGTAGTTGTAGCCGTAGAACGCGGCCACCGTGTTGCCGGACGCCGACCAGCACCAGTTCGAGTACTGCTGGGCCTGCATCGTGATGTTCAGGCGCTTGGAGGCCAGGGCCGCGCCCACCACGGAGGTGGACTGGCCGGCCGCGGCGGCCGGGGCCGCCGTGCTGCCGGAGGACGAGGCAGCGGAGGCCGCTGAGGGAACAGCCACCGCCGCCAGGAGTGCCACCGACAGTGCCGCCGCACGTGCCCACTGTGTGGGACCGCGGGTCAGGGAATTCATATCCGCTCCTTGAGGGGTAGGAGAAGTGCCGTTCGCACACGATCTCCCCGCCGGGCCCCCGAGACAACAGCCCAGCGTCAACCAGCGGGAACTCAGTGAATTGGGCACGCTCAGGGGTGGCTTTCAGGTGACAGGGCTGTGAACATTCACAGATAGCGACGTACGGACGGTCACCCCCTCGGCCGTCCGGCGGAGCCAACTGTCGAACGACTCACCCCTGACGCTGGGGAGGCGCACATGGGGCGTGATGATCTGACGGCGGTGCTGCGGAGTGGTCCCTTCCACCTCGCGCTGCGCGCCGCCATCGAGGCCCGGGGCCTCGCGTTGCAGAGGATCCAGTTCCGGCTGGCCGAACAGGGCCTGCACGTGGGCGTCGCCACCCTGAGCTACTGGCAGCAGGGCCGCCGGCGACCCGAACGGCAGGACTCGCTGCGGGCCGTCACGGCGCTGGAGGAGATCCTCGGCCTGCCGCCGGCCGCGCTGACCGTGCTCCTCGGTCCGCCGCGCCCCCGGGGCCGGGGGGTGGGCCTGCCGCCGGGCGCCCGCCGGTACGCGGAGCTGATCTCGCCCGTGTCCGCCCTCGACCGGATGCTCGCCGAACTCGACAGCCCGGCCGACGGCAGGCTGCACACGGTCAGCCTGTTCGAGGACATCGACATCGGGGCCGACCGGTCCGGGCTGCGCCGACGATGTCTGCACGTCGTGAAGGCACACCAGGAGGTCGACCGGTATGTCACGATCTTCCAGGGGGACGAGGGCTGCGACCCCTACCTGATCGAGGTCGTCCCCCTCGCGAACTGCCGGCTCGGCCGGACCCGCCGCGACGCGGCCTCCGGCATCGTCGTCGCCGAACTGCTGTTCGACCGGACCCTGCGGATCGACGAGACCCACATCCTGGAGTACGAGTACCGCGACGCCGGCGGGGTCGAGTGCCGCGACTACCACCGCGGGGTCAGGTTCCCCACCGGGCAGCTCACCGTGCAGGTCCGGTTCGCGCCCGAGGTGATGCCGGTGCGGTGCTACCGGTACAACCAGCGGTACCTCAACGGACCGGACATCGAGCGCACCGAGCTCACCGTGACCGGACACCGGACGATCCACCTGATCGCCACGGAGGTGCCGCCGGGGATCGTCGGAATCCGGTGGGACTGGGAGTAGACAGATCGGCGGGGTCGCGGCGTTCTCCTCTCTGACGACCGAGCGGGGAGGATCTGCGGGGTGACGTTCGAGGAGTACGTGACGGCCAGGGGACCGGGGCTGGTCCGGCTGGCCAGGCTGCTGTGCGGGGACCCGCACCGGGCCGAGGACCTGGTGCAGGAGGTGCTGGCCAAGGCGTACGCGCGGTGGCGGAGGATCGCGGGTACCGAGCGGCCCGATCTGTACGTGCGCCAGATGCTCGTCAACCAGAACCGGTCCTGGTGGCGGCTGGGCCGCAACCGGGAACTGGCCGTGTCCGAGCCGGCCGCCTCGGCGACCGTGGCCGGGGCCGAGTCCGGAGTGGTCGAACGGGACGCGTTGTGGCGCATGGTGCTCACGTTGCCCCAGCGGCAGCGCGCCGTGCTGGTGCTGCGCTTCTACGAGGACCTCGACGACGCCGCCATCGCGGAGATCCTCGACGTGTCGCCCGGCACGGTCCGCACCCACGCGATGCGGGCACTGGCCCGACTCCGCGAGCTCCACGCGCCGGAGTTGGCGCCCAGTACGGGAGGACAGCTGTGAAGATCGAGGAGAGGCTGGCCGAGACCCTGGCGGCGCACGCCGGGGGCGACGTGGACACGGCGGCCCTGCTGGCCCGGTCGACCGCCCGGGGCAGGTCCGTGCGGCGACGCCGGCACGCGGGGATCGCCCTGGCGGCCGTGGCCGTCCTGGGCGTCGCGGTGGCCGTCCCGGTCGCGCTGTGGCCGGCCCGGCCCGCGCCGACCGTCCCGATCGCCGTCCCCGTCACCCCTTCCCCGTCCGTGAGCCCGTCCCCGACCGCGCTGGCCGTGCCCAACCTGCCGCCGGTCACCGGACAGCGGACCCTGGCGGAGAGCCCGGCGGTGCTCGGCAGCGACCCGGCCCTGGTGCACCTCGCGATGGACCCGCTGCCACTCGGGCTGCCGGTGGCGAGGTCCTCCGGCGAGTCGACGGTCACGACGCGGTGGGCGAGCTTCCCGGGCAACGAGTACCTGTCCATCGGCGGCACGGTCGGCGTGCACGTGTACGCCGGCCCCTGGTCCGCCGACAAACTGGACAAGATGACCTTCGTCCGGGACGTCGTGGTCGCCGGCAAGCCGGGCAAGCTCTACGAACGCGGGGACGAGGGCGGCTACATCCAGGCCTACACGTCGGTGAGCTGGGAGGCGATGCCGGGCGTCCCGATGGTGGTCGAGGGCGTCAACGGCGCACCGGAGGCGACGCTGCTCGCCGTCGCGGGGAAACTGCGCTACGACCGGGTCGGGCAGTGCCTCAACACGATGCGGGTGACCGCCGTCCCGCCGGGGGCGACGCTGTACCGGTGCGACTCGACCGTCCTGGAGACGGGGGAGCTGTACAACGACCGACGGGTCTACCACGGCCCGGCCGGCGCCACCTTCGAGGTGCACGGGGGCGGGCCGAAGTTCGGCCCCAACCCGGGCGAGACTCCGAACACGACCGTCGCGGGACAACCGGCGTTCTGGGACGAGGGCACGAAGGGGGTGCGCTACCACGCGCTCCGGGTGCCCGACTGGGACGGGCACGGGGTCTCGGTCATCGTCACCGGCTCCTACGGCCGCGCGGAGGCGGAACTGGTCCTGACGGGGCTGCGGTGGCCGTAGCGGGCGGACGGGCCAGCGGTCGGTAACGGCCGGATGGGCCCGCGGACGGTGGCGATCCGCCAGGCCTGCGGCCCGCAGCGGGCGGACGGGCCGGCGGTCGGTGGTGGCCGGACGCTGTCGTCCCCGCCGGACCCGGGCCGAGGGGCATAGGCTGGGGAGATGACAGCGCAGGTCACGGCCAGGACGACGATCAGAGCCACCCCGGAGCGGGTGTACGCGGCCCTGGTCGACTGGGAGTCCCAGGGCACGTGGATCCCGCTGACCACGGTCCGGGTCACCGAGGGCGACGGCGGGGTGGGCAGCATCGTCGAGGCGGTCACCGGGCTGGGGCCGGCCCGGTTCGTGGACGTGATGCGGGTCGAGGAGCTGAAACCGCCGTACTCGATCAGGGTTCTGCACGTGGGGAAGGTCGTGCGCGGGCCGGGGGAGTTCCGGTGCGTGCGGCGCGCGGACGGGGCCACGGACCTGGAGTGGCGGGAATGGCTCGAGCTGCCCGGCGGGAGGGCCGGGCAGCTCGGATGGCCGCTGGTCAGGCCGGGCGCGGCGGCGTCCCTGCGGTGGGGGTTGCGCCGCCTGGCCCGGCATGTGGAGACCAGCTCCTGGTAGACCCCGCCGGCCCCGGGGCCGCCGACCCTGACCGGATGCCGACCGGACCGGACGCCGGCCCGGACCGCGTGCCGGCCGTGGGCGTGGATCAGGCCGTGATGAGCGCCTGGTACGCCTCCTCGGTGAGCAGCTCGCCCGCCTCGGTGACCGCCACGGAGAACAGCCAGCCCGCGCCCTGCGGGTCCGAGTTGATCAGGGACGGGTCGGCCACGACGGCCTCGTTGCGGGCCACGACGGTGCCGGTGACCGGGGCGTACAGCTCGCTGACGGACTTGGTGGACTCCAGCTCGCCGCAGGTCTCGCCGGCCTTCAGCTCGGTACCCGGCTCGGGGAGTTCCACGTAGACGATGTCGCCGAGGGCCTCCGCCGCGTACGCGGTGATGCCGACGGTCGCCGGCTCCTCGCCGGTGATCCACTCGTGCTCGGCGGTGTAGGACAGGCTCACGACGTGCTCCTTCGGTAGAACGGTAGGGCAGACAGCTCGACGGGTTCGAGGCTGCCTCGCACGTCCACGGCCAGCGGCGCGTTGACGGTCGACACGTAGGCCATCGCGATGGGACGGCGCAGGACGGGGGACGTGGCCCCGGAGGTGACGGTGCCCAGCCGCTCGCCGGTGCGCAGGTCCACGACGGGCTGGCCGGCGCGCAGGACCCGGCGGCCGGCGGAGACCAGACCCACCAGCCGACGGGTACGGGGTGCCTCGGCGGCGGCGGTGAGCGCGGCCCGGCCCACGAAGTCGTCGGGCTTGTCGAGGCGGACCACCCGGCCGAGCCCGGCGTCGTAGGGCGTGGTGTCGGGGTTGAGCTCGTGGCCGTACAGCGGCATGCCGGCCTCCAGGCGGAGCGTGTCCCGGCAGGCCAGCCCCGCCGACCGCAGCCCGTGCGGCTCCCCGGTCGTGGTCAGCGCCCACCACACGGCGGACGCGTGCTCGGCGGGCACGTACAGCTCGAAGCCGTCCTCGCCGGTGTACCCGGTCCGGGCCACCCACAGCGGGATCCCGTTGATCGAGCCGGGGGTGATCGCGTAGTACGGCAGGCCGCCGAGGTGCGCGTCGCAGATCAGGGCCAGGATCCCGGCGGCGCTCGGCCCCTGGATCGCGATCAGGGACCGGTCGAGCCGGACGAGGTCGGCCCGGAACCCGGCGAGCCGCACCGACAGCGCGTCGGCCACCACGTTCGTGCTGCCCGCGTTGGCCACCACCAGGTAGCGGTCCTCGGCGAGCCGGTAGCAGATCAGGTCGTCGAGGATGCCCCCGTCGGACTGGCACAGCAGCGTGTACCGGGCCTGGCCGACGTCCAGCTCCGACAGCCGGCCGACGAGCGCGTAGTCGAGCGCGGCGGCGGACTCGGGCCCGATGACCTCGAACTGGCCCATGTGACCGAGGTCGAAGAGTCCGGCGGCGCTGCGCACGGCGAGGTGCTCGGCGCTCTCGCTGCCGTACCGCAGGGGCATGCGCCAGCCCGCGTAGTCGGTCAGGGTCGCGCCCAGGGCGAGATGGTGCTCGTACAGCGCGGTGCGCACAGGAGGCTCCCAGGGTGGAGTGGGTGGGCCTCCCCCTCTGTCATCGGAACCTGAGAGCTTCACCGCCGTGGTGGGCGGCTTGCACCGTGGGTGAGCCTCGCGGCTGCTTTCCAGAGTTGCCTAACCCGGGCGGTACGTGGGCCTGAGAGTGTGCGGGGAGTCTTGCTCCTTCGGCGTGACCTCGAAGGTCAGCTCTCCCGCCGGGATCGATGGCGTGTGCAGTTGTGCCGTGAGAGTAGGCGGGAGCGGCTGCGCAGGTCAAGACGGGGGCCAGATGGCGGGACGCGGTGATGGCCCCGACCGTGTACCGGTCGGGGCCGTGCTCTCGGGCCGGGGTCAGCCCGACGGGGCGATCAACTCCGCGATGTCCGGGTTGTCCAGTCGGATCTTCTCCACGTCCTCCGGGGCGTCGAGGTAGTAGAGGACGTTCTGGCGGATCTCATAGTGAATGGTGTCCTGGTCCGGGCCGTCATACGCGAGGGCGACCCGGATGAAGTCCAGTTCGGCGGTGAGCTCCTCCCGGCTGTCGGGCCAGGACGAGAGGAGCGGCTTGAGCACGCCGCAGTAGTACACGAGGTACGCGAGGTCGAGGCCCGTGAGCGTCGCGGGGAGGTTGTGGGAGTGGGCCGCCGAGGCGAAGGTTCCGGACACCAGCTCCCGAATACCCTCGTGGGAGCCGGGGGAGTGCCACCACAGGAGGTCACCCAGTCGGCCGAGGGTCCAGGGTTCGTCGCTGTAGCCCTGCTCGTGTTCGCGCCAGGACTGGCGCGCGGCCTCCCGGATCACCCGCGCCATGAAGGACCGGGGGCGGACCGGCGCCGTGAAGCCGGGAAACCGCACGATCTCCGTCGCTTCCTGGTCGTGCTCGTCCATGCGTCGCACCCTAACCGGTCGAGCCGGGGGCGGCGTGGGGGTCAACCCGCACCGGAAGGCGCCACCCCCGGGAAAGTACCCCGACAAAGGGTTGTGGGCCCCCGCGACAGTCGCGGGGGCCCACCGTGCGCGGGCGGATCAGGCGGACTCCTCCGCCTGGGCGCGCAGCTTGTCCATGTCCAGCTCCCGCGCCTTCTGCAGCAGCAGGTCGAACTGCGACGGGCTCAGCGCACCCGGCTCGGAGTGCACGATCGCCTTGTCGCGGATGATCATCAGGGTCGGGATCGACTGGATCTGGAACGACGCGGCCAGCTCCTGCTCGGCCTCCGTGTCGATCTTGCCGAACACGATGCCGTCGTTGGCCTCGGATCCCGAAGCCGCCTCGAACGTCGGCGCGAACCGGACGCACGGCCCGCACCAGGCGGCCCAGAAGTCCAGCACGAGGAAGTCGTGCTGCGAGACCAGCTCGTTGAAGTTGTCCTTGGTGACTGTGATCGTCGCCACTTTCTCTCCTTGGGTCGACACGGGGCGTCACTGGGAAAACGCTGGCGGGGACGTGGCTGTTCCCCATCCGACATGTCCGTTGATCAAGAGACAAATTCGTTGAGAGCACACAGCCTGTGCGACCCTGATTCACCTCGGGATGGCTGAATGATCCCTGTCGTCGTCGGGCGGCGCATGGTTCCCGTGGAGGGCGACATGGCTGAGTTGCATCAGTTCGCATATGGCTGGGTGAATCCGGTGATCTCGTACGTGATCGCGGCTTTCGGCTGCGCGATCGGACTGGTGTGCACAGCCCGGGCCCGCGCCGCGCTCAACGGGGCACACCGGGAGAAATGGCTGGTCCTGGGGGCCGTCTCCATCGGCGGTACCGGAATCTGGCCCATGCACTTCATCGCGATGCTCGGCTTCGACGTCCCCGGCTCCATCGTCCGGTACGACGTGGCGCTCACCACCGCCAGCGCGCTGATCGCGATCCTCGCGGTCGGGATCGGACTGTTCATCGTCGGACACGGCGGCGCGGGGCTGGTCCGGATCCTGCTCGGCGGGATCTTCACCGGCCTCGGGGTGGCCGCGATGCACTACACCGGGATGGCCGCGATGCGGATGGGCGGCACCATCTCCTACGACCGGACGTACTTCGTCGCCTCGGTGCTGATCGCGGTCATCGCCTCCTCGGTGGCGCTGTGGTTCACGGTCAACGTCCGGGGCTGGGGCCCGGTCGTCCTCGCGGCCCTGATCATGGGCGTGGCCGTCGTGGGCATGCACTACACGGCGATGTTCGGGGTGCGGGTGCACCTGCACCGGATGGACAGCCCGATCGAGGGGGTCAGCCCGTTCCTGTTCGTCGCGCCGATCACCCTGCTGATCAGCTGCGCGCTGGTCATGCTGATCTTCAGCGTGCTGTCCCCGCCCGCCGAGGACGAGGACGACATCGTCGCGGGGCTGTCCCCGATGGTCGACACCGCCCCGGAACGGGGGACGGCGCTGCTGCCCCGCCGGGTGGCCCGGTCGTCCTTCAACCACCGGGCCTCGTCGCACTCGTAGCGCGGCCCACATCCGGGGGCTCCGCGCCCAAGGTCGCGCGCGCCGCGCTCGTAGTCTGGTGGACATGATCGAGATCAGGGACGAGCCCACCCAGTCGCGCTACGAGATCACCGTGGACGGGGAGCTGGCCGGCTTCGCGGACTACACCCTGCGCGGGTCGGTGATCTCCTTCACCCACACCGAGGTGTTCCCGGCGTTCGCCCGCCGGGGGCTGGCCGGCCAGCTGATCGGCCACGCGCTCGACGAAGCCCGGAGCCGCAGGCTCTCCGTGCTGCCGTTCTGCCCGTTCGTGTGCAAGTTCATCGACCAGAACCGGGAATACCTCGATCTGGTACCGGTGGACCAGCGCGAGAAGTTCGGCCTGCCCCAGGCCTGACCAGGGGGTCCAGGCTTCGGGCGCCGGGTCCTAGCCGCCCTCGGGGACCGGCAGTCGGCCCCCGATCCGGGTGGTGAGCTGGGCCGCCGCGTGGCAGACCTCGGCCGCCAGGTCCGGCCACCGCTCCCCGCACTCGCCCGGCCCGGCGGCCGGCCTGGCCCCGCGCCCCTCGGCCTCGCACTGGTGCCGGAAGGTCACGCTGATCGCCGCCACCGGCCGGCCCCCGTGGTCGAAGCTCGCCGCCGCCACCGACGCGAACCCGGGCGTGACGTGCCCGTCCTCCACGCTCCACTCCCGCTCGGCGGCCAGCAGCCGGCGCAGCGCGGCCAGGGTGCGCGGCCCCCGCCCGGTCCGGTCCACGAACGCCGACGCCCGGGGGAACAGCGCCCGGACCTGGGGCGCGGGCAGGTGCCCGAGCAGCGCCCGGCCGGCGGCGGTCAGCTGGGCCGGCAGCCGGACCCCGATGTCGGTGACCAGGGTCTGCGGCCTGCGCGGCTGTTCCTTGAGCAGGTAGAGCGTCTCGGGGCCGTGCAGGACGCCCAGGTGCGCCGTCCGGCCGGTCGAGTCGACCAGCGCCTGGAGCAGCGGCCGGGCCAGGCGTTCGAGGGGCTCGTGCCGCAGGTACGCCGAGCCCAGTTCGAACGCGGCCACGCCCAGGCCGTACCGGCGCTCCTCCGGGAGGTGGGTGACGAAGCCGGCGGCGGCCAGTTCGGCGAGCAGGTGGTAGGTCGTCGACCGGGGGAGACCCAGCTCCCGGGCCAGCGTGGCGGCCGACTGCGGGCCGGGCCGGGCGGCGAGGTGCCGCAGCAGCGCGAGCCCGTTGCGCAGGGCGGGGACATCCGTCATACGTCTGGGATACCAGACACCATTCACCCGGAAGCGCACCGGGGTCGGGGAAAAGAGGATGGGATGAGGGGCATGAAGGTACTCGTCGGCCCAGCCCCTCTCACCCCCCGCGAGGTCGTCGCGGTCGCCCGGCACGGTGCGGCCGTCGAGTTGACCCCCGAAGCCCTGGAGGCGCTCGCCCGCGCCCGGGTCGCCATCGAGGCGCTCGCCGAGGCCGAGACCCCCTCCTACGGGGTCTCCACCGGCTTCGGCGCGCTCGCCACCCGGCACATCGCGCCCGAACTGCGCGCCCAGCTCCAGAAGTCCCTGGTCCGGTCGCACGCGGCCGGCGCCGGGCCCGAGGTCGAGGAGGAGGTGGTCCGCGCGCTGATGCTGCTGCGGCTGCACACCCTCGCCACCGGGCACACCGGCGTGCGCCCCGACACGGCGTCGACCATGGCCGCGCTGCTCAACGCGCGGATCACCCCGGTCGTGCACGAGTACGGCTCGCTCGGCTGTTCCGGCGACCTCGCCCCGCTGTCGGCGTGCGCGCTGGCGCTGATGGGCGAGGGCGAGGTCCGGGTCGACGGCGTGCTCCAGCCGGCCGCCGAGGCGATGGCCAAGGCCGGCATCACCCCCGTCGAGCTGCGCGAGAAGGAGGGCCTGGCCCTCATCAACGGCACCGACGGCATGCTCGGCATGCTGGTGCTGGCCCTGGAGGACCTGCGCGACCTGCTCGACGTCGCCGACATCACCGCCGCGATGACCATCGAGGCGCTGCTGGCCACCGACCGAGTGTTCGCCCCCGACCTGCACGCGCTGCGCCCGCACCCGGGCCAGCAGGTCTCCGCCGCCCGGCTGACCCGGATCCTCCGCGACTCGCCCATCGTGGCCAGCCACCGGGGCCCGGACTGCAACCGGGTCCAGGACGCGTACTCGCTGCGCTGCACCCCCCAGGTGCACGGCGCGGCCCGCGACACCGCCGACTACTGCGGCATCGTGGCCGGCCGCGAGCTGGCCAGCGCCGTCGACAACCCGGTGGTCCTCGACGACGGCCGGGTGGAGTCCAACGGCAACTTCCACGGCGCGCCGGTCGCGTACGCGCTGGACTTCCTGGCCATCCCGATCGCGGACGTCGCCAGCATCAGCGAGCGCCGGACGGACCGGATGCTCGACGTGCACCGCTCGCACGGGCTGCCCGCGTTCCTCGCCGACGACCCGGGGGTGGACTCGGGGCACATGATCGCCCAGTACACCCAGGCGGCGATCGTCAGCGAACTCAAGCGGCTGGCCAACCCGGCGTCCGTGGACTCGATCCCGTCGAGCGCCATGCAGGAGGACCACGTGTCCATGGGCTGGAGCGCGGCCCGCAAGCTGCGCCGGTCCGTCGACGGCCTGCGCAAGGTGCTCGCCGTCGAGCTGCTCACCGCCGCCCGTGCCCTGGACCTGCGCAAACCGTTGCTGCCCGCCCCCGCGACGGCCGCCGCTGTGGCCGCGCTGCGGGTACTCGTCGAGGGTCCCGGTCCTGACCGGCACCTGGCTCCGGAGATCGCGGCGGCCGAAGAACTGATCCTCAGCGGCACCCTGCTCGCCGTCGTCCAGAAGGAGATCGCATGACCACCCCCGTCGGCCCCCGCACCGTGCGCTCGCCGCACGGCACCACGCTGCACACGAAGAACTGGCAGACCGAGGCCGCGCTGCGGATGCTGCTGAACAATCTCGACCCGGACGTGGCCGAGCGCCCCGACGACCTGGTGGTCTACGGCGGCACCGGCAAGGCCGCCCGGGACTGGGCCAGCTTCGAGGCCATCGCCCGCGCGCTGGCGACCCTGGAGGCCGACGAGACCCTGCTGGTCCAGTCGGGCCGGCCGGTCGGCGTGTTCCGCACCCACGAGTGGGCGCCGCGGGTCCTGATCGCCAACTCCAACCTGGTCGGCGACTGGGCCAACTGGCCGGAGTTCCGCCGCCTGGAGCAGCTCGGCCTGACCATGTACGGCCAGATGACCGCCGGCTCGTGGATCTACATCGGCACCCAGGGCATCCTCCAGGGCACCTACGAGACCTTCGCGGCCGTCGCGCACAAGCGGTTCGGCGGCACCCTCGCCGGCACCCTGACCCTGACCGGCGGCTGCGGCGGCATGGGCGGCGCCCAGCCCCTCGCGGTCACGATGAACAACGGCGTCTGCCTGGTCGTGGACGTCGACGCCGCGCGCCTGCGCCGCCGGGTCGAGACCCGCTACCTGGACACGGTCGCCGACGACCTCGACGACGCGATCGCCCAGGCCCTGGCGGCCAAGGAGGCGCGGACGCCGTTGTCCATCGGCATCGTCGGCAACTGCGCGACCGTCTTCCCCGAGCTGCTCCGTCGCGGGGTACCCATCGACATCGTCACCGACCAGACGAGCGCGCACGACCCGCTGTCCTACCTGCCCGAGGATGTTTCCCTGGAGGACGGGCCGGACTACGCGGCGAAGAAGCCGGCGGAGTACACCGACCGGGCGCGCGCCTCCATGGCCAAGCACGTCGAGGCCATGGTCGGTTTCCAGGACGCCGGCGCCGAGGTGTTCGACTACGGCAACGCGCTGCGCGGCGAGGCCAAACTCGGCGGGTACGAGCGCGCGTTCGACTTCCCCGGCTTCGTACCGGCGTACATCCGGCCGCTGTTCTGCGAGGGCAAGGGCCCCTTCCGCTGGGCGGCGCTCTCCGGCGACCCGGCCGACATCGCGGCCACCGACAAGGCGATCCTCGAACTCTTCCCCGAGAACGAGTCCCTCGCCCGGTGGATCAAGCTGGCCGGCGAGAAGGTCGCCTTCCAGGGCCTGCCGGCCCGGATCTGCTGGCTCGGCTACGGCGAGCGGCACCTCGCGGGCCTCAAGTTCAACGAGATGGTCGCGTCCGGCGAGCTCAAGGCCCCGATCGTGATCGGCCGCGACCACCTGGACTGCGGCTCGGTGGCGTCCCCGCAGCGGGAGACCGAGTCGATGGCCGACGGGTCCGACGCGATCGCGGACTGGCCGATCCTCAACGCGCTCCTGAACACCGCGAGCGGCGCGTCCTGGGTGTCGCTGCACCACGGCGGCGGGGTCGGCATCGGCCGGTCCATCCACGCCGGCCAGGTGTGCGTCGCCGACGGCACGGAGCTGGCCGCGCAGAAGATCGAGCGGGTGCTGACCAACGACCCGGGGATGGGCGTGATCCGGCACGTGGACGCCGGGTACTCGATCGCCGAAGAGGTGGCGGCCGAGATGGGCGTCCGGATCCCGATGCGCGAGTCGGGCGTCGTGCCCGGGCCGGCACTGGGACAGTAGGGATCGTGCGGGGAGGCGGCCATCGGGCTGCCTCCCCTTCGCGTCGAGAATGCTGAGGAGTGGCGTTGCAGGTCTTCTGGTGTGAGCACGCCTGGCTGCCCGACGGGCCCGCCGACGGGGTGCTGATCGTGGTCGACGACGGCCGGATCGCCTCCGTGATGGTCGACCAGCCCCCGCAGGGCGAACGCCTGCCCGGCCTCACCCTGCCCGGCTTCGCCAACGCCCACTCCCACGCCTTCCACCGCGCGCTGCGGGGCCGCACCAGGGGTGACTCCTTCTGGAGCTGGCGCGAGGGCATGTACGCCCTCGCCGACCGCCTCACCCCGGACACCTACCTCCGGCTCGCGACGGCGACGTACGCGGAGATGGCCCTGGCCGGCGTCACCTCCGTCGGCGAGTTCCACTACCTGCACCACGGCCCCGGCGGCCGCCCCTACGCCGACCCGAACGCGATGGGCCAGGCCCTGATCCGGGCCGCCCGCGACGCCGGGATCCGCCTCACCCTGCTGGACACCTGCTACCTGGCCGGCGGGATCGGCGTCGCCCCCAACGAGACGCAGCTGCGGTTCTCCGACGGCGACGCGGCGGCCTGGCAGGACCGGGTGCGCGGGCTGACGCCGGACCCGAACACCGTGGTCGGCGCGGCGATCCACTCCGTCCGCGCCGTGCCGCGCGACCAGCTGTCCGCAGTGGACAACGGCGGCCCGCTGCACGTGCACCTCTCCGAGCAGCCGGCCGAGAACGACCAGTGCCTCGCCGCCTATGGCGTGACCCCCACCGCGTTGCTGCACGGGGCGGGCGTCCTCGGGCCCCGGACCAGCGCCGTGCACGCCACCCACCTCACGCCGGAGGACATCGGCCTGCTGGGCGCGACGCGTACCACCGCGTGCTTCTGCCCGACGACCGAGGCGGACCTGGCGGACGGCATCGGCCCGGCCCGCGAACTCGCCGACGCCGGCAGCCCGCTGTCCCTGGGCAGCGACCAGCACGCGCTGATCGACCCCCTCGAAGAGGCCCGCCGGCTGGAGCACCACGACCGGCTCCGGACCGGGCAGCGCGGCCGGTTCACCGGCTCCGAGCTGGTCACGGCCCTGACGAACCACGCCAGCCTCGGATGGGAGGGCACCGGCACGATCAGCCCCGGCGCGGCGGCGGACCTGGTCACGATCCGCACCGACACGGTCCGCACGGCCGGCGCGGCCCCGGCCCAACTGCTGCTCGCCGCGTCCGCCGCCGACATCTCCCGGGTCGTCGTCGGCGGGTCGACGGTCGCCCGCGACGGGGAGCACGTGTCCCTCGGTAACGTAGGGATCCTGTTGCGGGACGCGATCGCGGAGGCATGGGCTTGAGCCTGCTCATCAAGAACGTCGGCGAACTGTTCGACGCCGAGGGCGACGCCCTGGTCATCGAGGGCGACCGGATCTCCTGGATCGGATACGGCGCGCCCGCCGCCGACGAGGTCTTCGACGCCGAGGGCCGCGCCGTCCTCCCCGGCTGGGTGGACAGCCACAGCCACCTGGTGTTCGCCGGCGACCGGACCGCGGAGTTCACGGCCCGGATGGCCGGTCAGCCGTACGCGGCCGGCGGCATCTCCGTGACCACGAACGCGACCCGGGCGGCCTCCGACGAGGAGCTCGCCGCGAACCTGGCCCGGCACGTCGCCGAGGCCGTCGCCGGGGGCACGACCTGCCTGGAGACGAAGACCGGCTACGGGCTCAACGTCCCCGACGAGGTGCGTTCGGCCCGGGTGATCGCCGCCTCGGCCGTCGACGAGGGCACCTTCCTCGGCGCGCACCTGGTGCCGGCCGGCAGCACCGCCGACGACTACGTGAAACTCGTCGCGGGGGAGATGCTCGACGCGGTCGCGCCGTACGTGCGCTGGGCCGACGTGTTCTGCGAGCGGGGCGCGTTCGACTACGACCAGTCCCGGTACGTCCTGGAGGCCGCCGCCGCCAAGGGCCTCGGCCTGCGGGTGCACGGCAACCAGCTCGGCCCCGGCCCCGGGGTGCGGCTGGCCTGCGAGATGACGGCCGCCAGCGTCGACCACTGCACCTACCTGACCAGGGACGACATCGCCATGCTCGCCGGGTGCGACACCGTGGCGACCCTGCTGCCGGCGTGCGACCTGTCCACCCGCCAGCCGCTGCCCGACGCGCGGGGGCTGCTCGACGCGGGGGCGACGGTGGCGCTGGCGAGCAACTGCAACCCGGGGTCCTCGTACACGTCGTCGATGGCGTTCTGTGTGACCACGGCCGTGCTCCAGATGCGGATGACCGTGGCCGAGGCGGTGCGGGCGGCGACCCTGGGCGGAGCCCTCGCCCTGCGCCGCGACGACGTGGGCGTGCTGAAGGTCGGCGCCCGGGCGGACGTGCACGTCCTGGCGGCCCCGAGCGCGACCTGGCTGGCCTACCGGCCGGGGATGCCGTTAACCCACGCCGTGTGGCGGGCCGGGGCGCGGGTAGTGTGACACATTTCTATGCATCGATATCACGGGTTCGGTAGCCTGCTTCCACCGTTCGGTCGGTCCCCTCTCCACCGGACGGTCCCCTGTGGAGGAGGCACCATGCGACCTACCCCCCTACTCGTAGGCCTGACCACGCTCGTCGCGGTCCTGGCCCTCACCGCCGTCAGCGCCGAGGGCGCGGACCCCGGCCACACGCTGTCGGTGGCCGGCAGTTCCGAACGCGTCAAGCTCGGCGCCGACGGCACCTACCAGGTCAGCCTGGACAACGGCCGGACCTGGAGCCGGTCGCGGCCCCAGGCCAGCCGGATCAAGCTGCGCAACCGCACCTTCGACCCCAAGGCCCAGGGCATGACGCTCGGCCGGCGGGTCGACGGCGGCGCGTACCTCGTGCAGTTCTCCGGCGCGCCCCTGGACAGCCAGCGCCGCGAGCTGGCCCGGCTCGGCGCGCGGCTCGGCGCGTTCGTCCCCGACTTCGCGTACGTGGTCCGGATGGACCCGGCCACCCGCGCCAAGGTCGAGTCCCTGCCGTACGTGCGCTGGGTCGGCGGCTACGAGGCGGCCGACAAGTACGACCCGGCCCCGACCGCCGGCCGGTACGCGATCACCCTGGTCGAGCGCGACACCCAGGACCAGAGCGACGTCGTGGACCGGATCCGGGCGCTCGGCGCGACCCTGGAGGCCGTGTCCGCGAGCCAGCGGCTCATCGAGGCGACCCTGACCCCCGCCCAGGTGGCGTCCCTCGCCGGCCTCGGCGCGGTGCTCGCCCTCGACCCGGTCGGCGCCCCGGGCACCGACATGGACAAGGCCCGCGAGGACGGCGGCGCGAACGCGATCGAGGCCGCGCGCGGGTACGCCGGCCAGGGGGTGCGCGGCGAGGTGATGGACGGCGGGCTGCGGACCACCCACCAGGAGTTCGGCGCGAAGCCCCCGGTGCTGCACGGGGCGAACACCACCGACACCAGCCACGGCACGTCCACCTACGGCCAGATCTTCGCCTCCGGGGTCACCCCGGCGGCCCGGGGACTGCTGCCCCAGGCCCAGGGCATCATCGCCGCCTACAGCAAGGTCACCGACCGGTACGCGCACTCCGCGCAGCTCGTCGACCCGGCCGGCCCGTACCGGGCGGTGTTCCAGAGCAACAGCTGGGGCGGCACCCTGACCACGTCCTACACCTCCGTCTCGGCGGCCATGGACGACATCGTCTTCGACCACGACCTGCTGATCTGCCAGTCGCAGAGCAACGCCGGCACCCGCAGTTCCCGGCCCGAGGCGTGGGCGAAGAACGTGGTCAGCGTCGGCGGCCAGTACCACTACGACACCCTCGGCCGGACCGACGACAAGTGGAGCGGCGGCGCGAGCATCGGGCCGGCCACCGACGGCCGGATCAAGCCCGAGCTGTCCAACTACTACGACGCGATCTACACGACCTCGTCGAGCAGCAACACCTCCTACACGAGCTCCTTCGGGGGTACCAGCGGCGCGACCCCGATCACCTGCGGCAACTTCGGCCTGCTGTACCAGATGTGGTCCGACGGGGTGTTCTCCGGAGCGCCCGGCCAGGCCCGGGACGTGTTCGACAGCCGCCCGCACGCCGCCACGGCCAAGGCGCTGATGGTCAACCAGGCGAACTCCTACGCGTTCACCGGCGAGACCGCCGACCTGACCCGGGTGCACCAGGGCTGGGGCACGGCGAGCGTCGGCAACCTGTACAGCCAGGCGCAGGCCAACGGCTGGCGGCTCCCGATCCTGGTCAACGAGTCCGACCTGCTCGGCGTCGGCCAGAAGAAGACCTACACGATCACCACGGACGGTACGCAGCCGCTGCGCGCCACCATGGTCTACACGGACCCGCAGGGCTCGCCGACGGCGTCGGTCGCCCGGGTCAACGACCTGTCCCTGAAGGTCACGGCCCCCAACGGCACCGTGTACTGGGGCAACAACGGCCTGAAGGCCGGCAACTGGTCCACCTCGGGCGGGTCCTCCAACACCCTCGACACCACGGAGAACGTGCTGGTCCAGACCCCGGCGGCCGGAACCTGGACGATCGAGGTACTCGCGGACGAGGTCAACGTGGACGGCCACCCGGAGACCCCGGCGACCGACGCGGACTACGCGCTGGTCGTGACGGCCAAGACCGGGGTCACGCCGACCCCGACGGCCTCGGCGAGCCCGTCCCCGTCGGCGTCCCCGACCACCGGGCCGCGGAAGTTCACCAACGACGCCGACTTCGCGATCGCGGACAACTCCACGGTCGAGAGCCCGATCACGGTGGGCGGGGTGGCCGGCAACGCGCCCGCGACCCTCAAGGTGGACGTGAACATCCTGCACACCTACCGGGGTGACCTGGTCCTGTCCCTGGTCGCGCCGGACGGCACGGTGTACCTCCTGGAGGACTTCGCCAACAACGACAGCGCGGACAACGTGGTCAAGCAGTACACGGTGAACGCGTCGGCCGAGGTCGCCAACGGGGTGTGGAAACTCCGGGTGGCGGACACGGCCAGCGCCGACACGGGCACCCTGACCACCTGGTCGGTGACCTTCTAGCCCCGGTGTCGCCCCGGGACCTGCTTCCCCAGAGGTCCCGGGGCGCCCCACGTACCCGACGCACGGTGTCGACCTTGGTGGGTTCGGGATGGCGGCCCGGGCGGGTTACCCGGGAAGATCATGGCCATGGGACACGGGTGGGTGTGGTCGAAGGTCGGCGCCGTCCACGGGGCCCGTGGTGGGGACGCCGTCGCCTGCGCCGGTGGGATCCACTCCCACAGGTACCGCCTCCACCCACCCGCCGACAGCTCCTACGAGCGCTGCGTCGGCCTGACGTGGTGCTCGAACTGCCGCGAGTACGCCGGCGCCATGGTGTTCGTCCCGCGGGACGAACACCTCCCGGACCTCCTCGCCGAGCTGCCGGCGGCCGAGCGGGAGCGGCTGGCCCGGAGCGAGCTGACGATGCTCGACCATCTTGACCGCCTCGTCCGGCGGGGACTGTGGCCCGCCGGCCGGGGTCAGGCGTAGACGCGGTCCAGGACGTCCAACGCGGCCGGGGCCAGCCCCTCCCGGGCACTCCCGTCGGCCGGGTGCCCCAGGTCGCGGGCCGCCTCCAGGTGCATCTCCGCGCGTTCGAGGTCCACCGGCAGCCCGCCGCCGCGCAGGTAGTCCACGCCGAGGGTGAAGTGCTCGCCGGCCACCACGGCCTCGTCGTCCTGGAGCCCGCCGTCGAGCAGGTCGTCGATCAGCGGGTCGGCGGCCACGTGGCCGAAGTCGCGGGCGACCTGGAGCCAGCGGTACGCGAGCGGGGCCGGCAGGACGGCCAAACCCTCGAGGTCGCCCTGGCGAGCCATCTCCACAAAGTCGGTCATGAGCGCGACGGTATCGGGCGGATTGTTGTTCGGACAAGGTCCTCGGGGTGTTTCACAGCACCAGGCTCAACAGGCCGGCCATCGCGAAACCGACCACGGACAGGATCGTCTCCAGCACGGTCCATGTCTTCAGGGTGTCCTTGACGGACATGTTGAAGTACCGCGAGACGATCCAGAAGCCGCCGTCGTTGACGTGCGAGGCGATGATCGAACCGGCGGCGATCGCGCACGCCACCAGGGCGATCCTGGGCTGGCTGAGCCCGTCGGCGGCCACCAGCGGGGCCACGATGCCGCCGGTCGTCACGATCGCGACGGTCGCCGAACCCTGGGCCAGGCGCAGGCCGCAACTGATCAGGTACGCCAGCACGATGGTCGGCAGGCCCGCCGACTTGAGCGTGCCGGCCAGCGCCGCGCCCACCCCGGTGGCGGAGATCACCTTCCCGAAGAACGCGCCCGCGCCGACCACGAGCAGGATCATGCCGATCGGCTTGAGGGAGGCGCCGGTGAGCGCGGCCAGCTCCGTACCCGTCATGCCCCGCCGGATGCCGAGCAGCCAGAAGGCGAGCAGGACCGCGATGGTCAGCGCGATCGACGGGTTGCCGAGGAACGTCAGGTAGGGCGTGACCGCGCTCTTCGGGGCCCACACGTTGCTGAACGTCGCCCCGAGGATGAGCAGCAGCGGGATCCCGATGATCGCGCCCACCAGGCCCAGCGACACCGGCCGGTGGTCCTCGTCGGGCTCGGCGGCCACGAAGTCCGCCGGCACCTCCACCATGACCCGCTTGCCGATCCAGGTCGGCCACAGGATGCCCGCCACCGCGAACGCCGGCAGCCCGCAGGCCAGGCCCATCACGATGATCCAGCCCATGTCGACCCCGAGCAGGCCGGCGATCGCGACCGGGCCGGGGTGCGGCGGCAGGAACGCGTGCGTCATGGACAGGCCGGCGAGCAGGGGGAGCGCGTAGAGGACCAGGGAGCGGCCGCCGCGCCGGGCCGCCACGTAGACCAGCGGGGCGAGGACGAAGATCCCGATGTCGAAGAACACCGGGATGCCGAAGATCAGGCCCGCGAGGCCCATCGCGACGGGCGCGCCGCGTTCCCCGAACGTCGACAGCAGCTTGCGGGTGAGCACCTCCGCCCCGCCGGACGCCTCCAGGATCGCGCCGAGCACCGTGCCCAGCCCGATGATCACGGCGATGTGGCCGAGGATGCCGCCGAACCCGGTCTCCAGGATCGAGTCTCCGGACTTCAGGGCCGTGCCGACCAGCTTGCTGACCGGCAGGCCGGCGGCGAGCCCGAGGAGCAGGCCGGAGATCAGCAGGGCGATGAACGGTTCGAGCTTCACCCGGATGATGAGGACGAGCAGCACCGCGATGGCGAGCCCGCAGAGGACGAGCAGCCCGCCGGTCTCCTTCTGCAGCCAGTGGATCATGTGTGTTCCTTCGCCTGAGGGGACACCTGGCCGACAGGAGCACCGGCCAGGGCGTGCGCGGTGCTGGTCAGGAGGTGGTGCTCTCGGTGCCCCGGTCGCCCCGGCGCAGCGCCCGGCCCGGTAGCGCCCCGGTCGGCCGGCCGTCGGCGAGCACGGCGACGCCGTTGACGTACACGTGCGCGATGCCCTTCGCCGCCCGCCGGGGCTCGTCGAAGGTGGCCGTGTCGGTGATCTTCGCGGGATCGAAGACCACCAGATCGGCGTGGTACCCGACGTGGATCTGCCCCCGCTGGGTCAGCCGCAGCCGGCGCGCGGGCCGCCCGGTCATGTGCGCCACGCACTCCTCCAGGGACAGCACGCCCAGCTCGCGCACGTAGTGGCCCAGGTAGCGGGGGAAGGTGCCCCAGGCGCGCGGGTGCGGCCGGTCGCCGACCAGCAGGCCGTCGGAGCCCACCGTGTGCGCGGGGTGCCGCATGATCGCCCGGACGTTCTCCTCGTGCCCGACGTGCTGCAGGATCGTGGTGCCGAGCCGGTCGCGGACCAGCAGGTCGAGGAACGCGTCGGTGTCGGGCACCCGGGTGCCGACCAGGTGCGCGAGTTCCGGGTCGCGGACCCCGGCGATCTGGATCGTCTCCCAGTCGGTGACCACCCCGTGGCAGCCGTCGGAACCCTCGACCTCCATCGCGTGCCGGATCCGGTCGCGCACCCCCGGGTCCGCCAGCCGGTCCAGGGTCGCCGCGGGGCCGCCCTCCGCCGCCCAGCTCGGCAGCAGCGCGGCGAGCGTGGTCGAGCCGGGCAGGTAGGGGTACGTGTCGAGGGTGACGTCGACCCCGGCCCGGTCGATCAGGTCGAGGAGTTCGCCGGCCCGGCCCTGGTTCACGCCGAAGTTCATCGTGGCGTGCGCGAGGTGCAGGGCGCAGCCGGACTGCCGGGAGATCTCGATCATCTCCGCGTAGCCCTCCAGGGCACCCTTGCCGTAGGAGCGCTGGTGCGGGGCGTGGAACCCGTGGTACGAGGCCACCACCTGGCACAGCGCGACCAGCTCGGCGGTGTCGGCGTACATCCCCGGCACGTACGTCAGCCCGCTGGACATGCCCACCGCGCCCTCCTCCAGGCCCCGGGCGAGGATGGCGCGCATCCGGTCCAGCTCGGACGTCGTGGGCGGCCGGTTCTCCCAGCCCGTGACGAGGGCCCGCACCGAGCCGTGCGGCACCAGGTAGCACGCGTTGACGGCGATGCCCTCGTCCAGCCGGTCCAGGTACTCCCCGACGCTCCGCCACGACCAGTCGAAGCCGTCCGGGTCCCCGTTCCAGCCGGCGATCTGCTGCCGGAGCTGGGGGAGCGTGACGTCGTCCACCGGCGCGTACGACAGCCCGTCCTGGCCCAGCACCTCGCACGTCACGCCCTGGCTGATCTTCGCCACGTGGCTGGGTTCCAGCAGCAGCCGCAGGTCGGAGTGCGCGTGCATGTCGATGAACCCGGGCGCGAGCACCAGGCCGGACGCGTCGATCCCGTCCCCGCCGATCGCGCCGATCTGGGTGATCAGGCCGCTGGTGACCCGCACGTCGGCCCGGTAGCCGGGCGCGCCCGTCCCGTCGATGACCGTGGCGTCGCGGAAGACCACCATCAGAAGTACGTCCGGACCAGGTCGACGACGGTGTCCTCGGCGTCGAGCACCGGGATCAGCGTCCACTTGTCGAACATCGTGCACGGGTGCGACAGACCCAGGCGGACCACGTCGCCGACCGCGAGGGCCGCCCCGGCGGGCAGCCGGAGGAAGGAGTGCTGGTCGTTGAGCGCGGACACGTGCGCGCCGGGCAGGTCCAGCGGCACGGGCAGCCCCTCGTCGTACGGGAAGTCGCGCTTGCCGCCGTCGAGGAGCGCCAGCCCGGGCTCGGGCCGCGACACCACCCGGGCCCAGCCCCGGGCCGCCGGCCGGAACGCCGCGCCGCCGCGCCTCGTCAGCGGGGAGACGCCCTGGAGGAAGAGGTCGTCGTGCGTGATGTACGCCCCGGAGCGCAGCAGGACCGTCGCGCCCGTGGCGACCAGGGGGCCGAGGATGTCGCCGACCTGGTCGAAGTACGCGCTGCCGCCGGCGCTCACCAGGCCCGCGTCGATCGCGCCCGCGAACCGGCCGAGGCGCTTGAGGTAGGTGTCCACGGCGGCCAGGCCCTCGGGGGAGGTGTCGTGGGCGAGGGCGCCCTCGTACCCGGCGGCCCCGACCAGGCGGAGCGCCGGGCTCTGCCGGACGGCCCGCGCGACGGCCACCGCCTCGTCGTCGTCGCGGCACCCGGTCCGGCCGCCGGGGGCGCCGAGCTCGACGCACACGTCCACGGGCCGGCCGACGCCGCGCAGGGCCTCCGTCATCAGGTCCACGGTGCGGGTGGAGTCCACCCACGACACGAACTCGAACCCAGGGTCGGCGTCCAGCTGTGCCCCGAGCCAGCGCAGCGCCCCCGGGTCGACCAGGGCGTTGGCCAGCATGATCCGCCGGACCCCGAACGCGCGGCCGACCCGGACCTGGGCCGCGTTGGCGAGCGTGATGCCCCACGCTCCGGCGTCGAGCTGCTTCCGCCACAGCGCCGGGGCCATCGTGGTCTTGCCGTGCGGGGCGTGCGCCAGGCCGGACCGGGCGCACCAGTCCGCCATGGTGGACACGTTGTGGTCGAGCGCGTCGGCGTCGAGGGTCAGCAGCGGGGTGCCCAGGTCGCCCCGGGCGGGCTTCGTCGCCAGGTACTCCCCGACGGTCGCGCCCCACGCGTCGGCGGGCACGGCCTTGAACCGCCAGTCGAGCCGCTCGTCGCGCAGCCTGTCCACCGCTGGGCCGTCGATCACCGCCACCACCTCCGTCTGCCCCGTGGCCACATACCCACCGCGTCGCGCTGCCATGCCCGGCCGCATCGTACCCCTCTGAACTGCTTTGTTGCGCAGGATGCAACGTTCGTTGCGACCCGCGCTAGAGTCGTTGTAGCATCACCGTGACCAGGTGGGCAAGACAAAGGGGTCCGATGACAAAGCTGGCCGTCTGCCTGGGCGAGTCGATGGCGGTCCTGGTTCCCGCCACCCCCGGCCCGCTCGACGAGGTCGACACCTTCCGGCGCGGCATCGGCGGCGCGGAGTCCAACGTCGCCCGGGGCCTCGCCGCGCTCGGCAACCGCACGGCCTGGCTCAGCCGGGTCGGCGACGACGGCTTCGGCCGGCACCTGGTCGAGGCCCTGCGCGCCGACGGCGTGGACGTCACCGCCGTCGAGACCGACCCCGACCGCCCCACCGGCCTCTACGTCAAGGAGATCGGCGCCGGCCTCCCGCACGACCTGCCCGTGGGCAGCAGCCGGCTGCACTACTACCGGGCCGGTTCGGCCGCCTCGGCGATGGGCCCGGAGTTCGTCGAACGCCCGGCCGTGGCCGCACTGCTGGCCGAGGCGGACGTGCTGCACCTGTCGGGCATCACGGCGGCGCTCTCCGACAGCTGCCTGGCGTTGCTGCACCATCTCATGATCGGGCGTCGGGCCGGTCAGGTGGTGAGTTTTGACCTGAACTGGCGGCCGGCCCTCTGGCGGGACTACGACCCGGCCGTCCTGCGCCCCCTGCTCGACGCGGCCGACATCGTGCTCCTCGGCGCCGACGAGGCCCTGTCCGCGTTCGGGGTGAACACCCCCGACAAGCTGCGCGAACTCCTGCCCTCGCCCCGCGCCCTGGTCATCAAGGACGGGGCGCTGCGGGCCACCACGGTCGACCGCGACGGCGGCTGCGTGACCGAACCGGCCCTCGCGGTCCAGGTGGTGGAAGCCGTGGGTGCGGGCGACGCGTTCGCCGCGGGGTACCTGACGGGCGTGCTCCGGGGCCTCGACGAGCCGCGCCGGCTGCGGATGGGGCACCTGTCGGCCGCCGCGACCCTGGTGGTGACGGGGGACCACGGGGCGCCGCTGGGGCTCGACCACCTGCTCGACGCGAGCCCGGCGGAGTGGGCCGCCGCCCGGATCACGGCCGCGACGGCCCCCGCATGAGCCAGAGCCTCTCCCGCGCCCTCCGCCTCCTGGTCGAACTCGGCAGACAGCCCTGCTCCCTCGACGACGCCGCCCGCGTCCTCGACGTGCACAAGAGCACCGCCCTGCGCCTCCTGCGCACCCTGGAGGAGGACCGGTTCGTCTACCGCGACCCCTCCTTCCGGTACCACCTGGGCTCCCAGTTCTTCGCCCTCGCCACCACGGCCCTCGACCAGCGCCAGGTCCGCACCGCCGCCGGCCCGCACCTCACCGCGCTCGCCGCCGCCACCGGCCAGACCGTGCACCTCGCCGGCTACGAGGACGGCCACGTCGTCTACTGGGACAAACGCGACGCCGCCCACACCGTCCGGATGTACTCCCGGATCGGCCTCCCCGCCAGCCCGCACACCGCCGCCGTCGCGAAGGTGCTGCTCGCCGACCTGGACGAGCCGGAACGCCGCCGGATCGCGCGCGCCATCACCTACACCCCGCACACGCCCCGCACCCTGACCGGCCCCGCCGAGCTGTTGGCCGAGTTGACCGCCGTCGCCGACCGGGGCTACGCCGTCGACCACGGCGAACACGAGGCCTTCATGAACTGCGTGGCCGCCCCCGTCCGGGGCCCCGACGGCAAGGTGACGGCCGCCGTCTCGATCTCCGTGCCGGACTTCGTCCTCGACTACGAGCGGGTCCTCGCACTGGTACCGGAACTGCTCGGGGCCACCCGGGCGATATCGATCGACTGTGGATGGAGCGCGCCATGACCACCAAGACCGCCGTACTCACCGACGGGGCCCCCGCGCCCGCCTGGGTGTTCTCCCAGGGCATCCGCAAGGGCCCGATCCTGCAGGTCTCCGGCCAGGGCCCCCAGGACCCGGCCACGAGCGAGTACCTGCACCCCGGCGACGTGAAGGCCCAGACCCTGCGCACCCTGGAGAACGTCCGGGCCGTGGTCGAGGCCGGCGGCGCGACCATGGAGGACGTCGTGTCGCTCCGGGTCTACCTCACCACCCGGTCGGACTTCGCCGCCATGAACGAGGTCTACGGCGCGTTCATCAAGGAGCACGTGCCCAGCGGGGTGCTGCCGTGCCGCACGACGATCTTCGTGGAGTTGCCGCACGAGGCGATGCTCGTGGAGATCGACGCGATGGCGGTGCTCTAGATCAAGATCATGTGATGGTTACGCCGCGTTTCCGGGCGGGCGCGCATCGGCACTTCTGACGGCGCGGCCCCCCGGGGGTGCGGGGCGGGTGGTGGTCCGTCGGGGTGTGCGGTTCCCGGGGGTGGGTCGCCGCGCGCCAGCCCGTGAGGGTGGGCTGTTCCCTGGGGGAGGGCCGCCGCTGCCCGTTGTGTGGGTGCCTTCGTCGGGGGTTACAGGTCCGCCACGAACCGGGCCACCTGTGCCGCGAGCGGGTCCGCCGCCCGTACCCAGGTGAAGTGGTCCACCCGCTCGGGGGCCCGGTAGTGCGTGCGGGTCACCTGGGCCCCGGACAGCTTCCCGACCAGGTGCTCCAGCGTCGACGAGGGCGTGAAGTGGTCCCCGGCGACGCTCACCGCGAGCACCGGCAGGTCCACGGTCCCCAGCGCCTTCTCGGCGTCCACCCCGCCCAGGGCCGGGAACCGCCCGTGCCGCGACGTGTACGCCCAGTCCCGGATCACGCCCCGGGACTGCCGGCCGGCGAAGCCCCAACCGGGCCAGTACCCGATCAGGCTGGCCCCCGCGTAGATGGTGTGGCTGAACGCGAGGACGCCGAGCCGGCGCTGCTTGTAGACCCGGTAGTACGGCAGGCCCGTGGCGAGCAGCAGCAGGCCGTCCACCCCGGCGGTACCGACCCGGGACAGGTGCAGGGACGCGAGCTGCCCGCCGAGGGAGTGCCCGGCGAGGAGCACCTTGCGACCGGCCGTGCGGTCGGCGATCGCGTCGAACACGGTCTGCACGTCCCCGACCAGCTCGGCGAGGCCGTGCCGGCTGGCCCGCACCGGGCGCGGCCGGCTGCTGCCCGTGCCGCGCAGGTCCGGGATGATCACGGTCAGGCCGTGCCGGGCGAGGGCGGCGGCCCACGGGCGGTAGTAGCCGGCGGGCACGCCCATCGCGGGCAGGAACACGACGACGGGGGAGTCGGGCGCGGCGTCGGGGTAGACGTGCACCCCGAGGCGCTGCCCGTCATGGTCGAGATGGATCTGCTCGAACGTCACCCGGCTATCCTACTCGCGAGTAGGTAACGGTGCGAGGACCATTGTCAGCCCCCGTACCCCGTGCCATGTCGGCGCGCCACCAGAACCCCGTTCCCGAAAGCCCCGATCCAAGAAAGCGCCCCTAGGCGCAAGGCACCCCTGACGGGCTGGCGAGTGCCGGCGAGCCCCCGGGAACCGCAGCCCAGAACAGCCCGGTCACCTACCAGCCCACCCAGGGAAAGGCACCCCCTGCCGGGCTGGCGCCCACCCCGCGCCCTCGACGGCCACGAACAGCCCGCTGCAAGGCAGCCCACCCCGGGGGCCGAGCCTCCTACCGGGCTGGCGCATGCCGGCGAGCCTCCGTGAACCACAGCCCGGAACAGGCCGGTCACCTACCAGCCCACCCAGGGAAAGGAACCCCCTGCCGGGCTGGCGCACACCCCGCACCCTAGGCGGCCACAGCCCCGAACAGCCCGGTGCGTGACCGCCCACCCCAGGAGAACGCACCCCCTGACGGGCTGGCGCATGCCGGCCACACCCCAGGGCCGCGAGCTCCGAAGTGCCGATGCGCGCCGGCCCAGAGACGCGGCGTAACCCTCGAATGCTGTTGATCTGGGGTTTTCTACTCCAGGCCGATGGAGAAGGTCTCCTCGAGGTCGTGCTTCGAGTACGCGCGGAACGCGATGTGCGTCTCCGTCTTGATCACGCCGGGCACCTTCGAGATGCTGCCGGCGATGACCTCGGCGATCTGCTCGAACTCGCGGACCCGGACCATGGCGATCAGGTCCACGTGGCCGGCGACGGAATAGACCTCGCTGACGCCGGGGAGGTTGGCGCACGTGTCGGCCACCTCCGGGATCGAGTCGGCGGCGCAGTCGATGAGGACGATGGCGGTGATCACCGTGAACTCCCGGGGTCGGTAGGTGCGTTCATGCTAACCGGGGCCGCCGGCGGGCGGGCGACCAGCCGCCGGAGTGGGCGGTCAGATGCCCGGATACGCGGTCGTCCGGCCAGGACGCGGCACGTGGTCGGCCCCGGCGCCGCGCGTGCCACCCGTGCCCAGGCCCACCCGTGCCCGCTGGGCTCCGGCCTGCCCGTGCCCGCCGAGCCCCGGCCTACGCGCCGCCCGGCGCGCCCCGACCTACCCGCGCCCGGCGGCCAGCGCGTTCGCCCGGGTGTAGTCGGCCGGTGTGCCGCAGTCGACGTAGGTGCCGCCGAACTCCCGGACCTCCAGCAGCCCGGCCCGCTCGGCCGGCCGCCACGCCGTGAGCACCAGGTGCGACAGCACCGGCTCCAGGTCGGCGACGACCCGCCACGGCAGCAGCGAAGCCCCGGCGAACACGTGTGCCCCGAACGCGAACGGCTCGTCCCCGGCCGGCACGCCCAGCATCCGCACCTTGTCGCCGTCCCACCCGTCGAGGAGCACGGACAGGTCCCCGCCGTGCAGGTACGCGTCCCCGTTGAGCACCAGCACCGCCCGGCCGGCGATCCAGCCCCGCAGGTTGCCGACGGACCCCGAGCTGCCGAGGAGTTCCTTCTCGACCTCGACGTGCGCCCGGTTGCCGACGTGCGCGACGATCTGGTCGGACAGGTGGAACGCGTTCACGGCGGTGTCCAGGCCGTCGACCAGCGCGAACGCCCGGTCCAGCAGCGGGGCGCCGCCGACGGGGAGCAGCGGTTTGGGCGTGGTCAGGGTGAGCGGGCGCATCCGGGTGCCCTCGCCGGCCGCGAGGATCAGGGCGCAGATCCCGGCGTTCACGGCGCGTCCGCCCGATCGCCCGCCTGCGGGCCGTACCCGTACCGCCCGATCAGCCCGGCCGTCGCCCTCGTGAGCTTCGGCATCGCGTCCACGTCGAACCACCGCGCCTCGATCACCTCCGCCGGGTCGATCTCCAGCGGCACGTCCGTGGCGACCCGGGTGGTGAAAACCATGTCGACCCAGCCGCCGAGGTAGTGCACGACCGCGTTCGGGTTCATCGGGGTCAGCTGCTCGGGCTGGACCGGCAGCCCGGTCTCCTCGCGCACCTCGCGGGCCGCGCCGACGACCGGCTTCTCCCGGCGGTTGAGCAGGCCGGCCGGCAGCGACCAGGCCCGGCCGGGTGGCTGGCGGAGCAGCAGGATCTGGCGTTCGTCGGGGCTGAGCACGAGCGTCACGGCGCCGATGATGTACGTCGGGGACAGCACCCGCACGAGGCGGTGCCGGACTTTCATGGGGAGCCGGTAGAACGTCCGGTAGGCGAGCTGTCGGACACTCACGCGCCCGCCCGGGTGCCGGCCTGGAGGGTGTCGGTCATCCGGCCAGCGTAGCCGCGTCCGGTTGGTCCACCGCGCGGATCAGCTTCTGCACGATCTCGGCCGCGACGAGCTTGCGTTCCGCGACGGCGATCAGCAGCGCGTCCAGGTCCGGGTAGCCGAGGCTCCGGGCCAGGTCACGCAGCGGGTGGTCGCTGGCCAGCGCCCGGTTGTGCTGCCGCAGCGCCAGGCCGATCGCGGACCGGCCGAGCCGGAGCTTGTTGCCGAGCGACACCGGGGCGGCGGTCTGGGCGATGTCCTCGCCGTACCCGTGCTCGGCGAGCCACTGGGTCACCTGGATCCGCGCGTGCGGGCTGCGGATGAACTCCAGCCAGTCGGCGGACGGCCGGACCGGCTCGTCCCCGATCGTCGCGTGGATGATCTCGACCCGGTCCCCGTCGGACAGCGGGGCGGACAGCGGCGACAGCCGGCCGTTGATGTACGCCCCGATCATCCGGTCGCCGTCGCCCAGCGTGTACGCCAGGTCCACCGGTGTCGCCTCGGCCGGCAGGGCCACCTGCGCGCCGCCCGTGGTGAACACCTGGATCTGGTCCTCGGAGAGGTCGCAGTGCAGGGCGTTGAGGAAGTCCGCGGCGTCCACCGCGTCGCGCTGCCAGTCGAGCAGCCGGTGCAGCCACTGCAACTGGTCGGGGTTGCTGCGTTCGGGGTTGGCGTTGCCGTCGGCGACCCGGAACTGGGCCACGATGCCGTACTCCGCCGTCTCGTGCATGTCGCGGGTCCGGATCAGCAGCTCCACCGGCTGGTCGCCCGGGCCGAGGACCGTGGTGTGCAGCGACTGGTAGAGGTTGAACTTCGGACTGGCGATGAAATCCTTGAAGCGGCCCGGGAGGGGCCGCCACAGTCCGTGCACCGCGCCGAGGGCGGCGTAACAGTCGGTGTCCGGGCCGCTGACGATGATCGCCAGGCGGGGCGGGTCGTAGATCTGGCCGCGCTTCACCTTGTCACTGTGGATGGACCAGTGGTGGCGCTGCCGTTCGGCGATGTCGGCGTGCACCTTGACGGTGCGCAGCTCGCTCAGGATCTCGCCGGCGACGGCCGAGAGGTACGGGGTTCGGTCCGGCTGGGCGCGGAAGTACTGGTCGACCTGGGCCCAGCCGGACGGATCGAGATGGAAGAAGACGATGTCCTCCAGCTCTCGTTTGATCCGTTGGATGCCGAGCCGGTCGGCGAGCGGGATCAGCACCTCGCTGGTGGCCTTGGCGATCCGGGTCTTGGAGGCCGAGCCCCGGGCCCCGAGGGTTCGCATGTTGTGCACCCGGTCGGCCAGCTTGATGATCAGGACCCGGATGTCGCGGCCCGCCGACAGCATCATCTTCCGGTACGTCTCGGCCTCGGCCGCCGCCCCGTAGAACGCCTTGTCGAACTTCGTGACCCCGTCGACCAGGTAGGACACCTCGGTGCCGAAGTCGGTGTTGAGGGCTTCGAGGGTGTAGTTCGTGTCCTCGACCGTGTCGTGCAGGAGCGCGGCGACCAGTGTGATCGTGTCCATGCCGAGGTCGGCGAGCAGTTGCGCGACCGCGAGCGGGTGGGTGATGTACTCCTCACCGCTCTTGCGCATCTGGCCCTTGTGCGCGCGCTCGGCTACCTCGTACGCCCGGCGGATGACAGCCGGATCCGCCCGCGGGTGCAGCTTCCGATGGGACTGGACCACGGGGTCGACCGGTGAGACCGGATCGTTGTTGCTGTTTCCCCAGGGCAGAACCGAACGGAGCCACTGTGCGGGTAGATGCGGCATGCTGGCGTCAAGCGCCACTCGACACCCCCTCCCCGACAGTCGGAATGGGACCTAATACAGATCCTAACGATCCAAACGCTCCGTGGTCGACCACTTGTTGGTATGTATTTCCGCCCTGGCGAGTAGATCGGTCCACCGCAGGGCCCCGTCCGTGGGGGTCGACCACCCCGCTGTACTGGACACCAAGCGGGTTTCGGGCTTCTCCAACCACGTGTGTAACAGATCGGTCTCTTCCAAGGCCTCGGTCGGTCCGAGCACCGTCTCGGCGGTCGCGAGCAGAAGATCGAGGGTCGGCCGCGGGTGCTGGCGGGGCGGCGACGCGCCCGCGGCGGCCAGCCGGCCGTGCCGGATCACACTGATCTCCCAGCCGCCCGCCGTCGTCGGCCGGGCCGCGACCAACTCGGGGACGGCGGCGAGCGAGCCCAGCCGGGCCACCCGGATCGCGCCCCGCAGCAGCCGGGCGAGTTTGGTCCGCTCGACGGCCGCCTCCTCGTACCGCTGGGAGGTGGCGAGCCGGTCGATCCGGCCCAGGTGCCGCTTGACGCTGCTGTCGAGGTCCTTCAGCGGACGGGGCGGCCGGCGCGGGTACTTCGACCTCTTGTTGTACGGGGGCTGGTGCGCCACGATCATGCGCAACTCGCGGACCTCCGCCTCCAGGGCGTGCGCGCACTCCACGGCCTCGATCCGCTCGGCCAGCCTGATCATCGAGGTCATTCTCGCGCGGTTCTCCGAGGCGGTGAAGTAGCTGTTCACCCGAGTGGCGAGATCCGAGCTCGTCCCGACGTACAGCGGGAGGTCCTCGGCGTCGCGGAAGATGTAGACCCCGGGCGCGCTGGGGATGCCCCGGGCCAGGTGCCGCTTGAGCCGGCGCTCCGGGTCCGTGGTCTTCATGTAGGCCGTCAGCTCGTCGAACGTGTCGACGTGCTTGAGCCGCCCGAGCAGGCCGTGCAGCACGTCGACCGTCGCGCGGGCGTCGTCGAGGGCCCGGTGGATCGGCTCGGTGTCGGCGCGGAAGAACGCGGCCAGGGTGCCGAGCTTGCAGTTGGGCACCTCGTCGCGGCTCAGCGTCCTGCGGGCCAGGGGGACGGTGTCCAGGGTGCGCGCGTTCGGCCAGGTCCGGCCGGTGCGGGCGCACGCCGCCTTGAGGAAGCCGATGTCGAACGGCGCGTTGTGCGCCACGAGCACCGCGCCCTCGGCCCACGCGAGGAACTGCGGCAGCACCTCCGCGATCGGCGGCGCCTCGATCACCATCGCGTCGGTGATCCCGGTCAGCACCGAGATGTACGGCGGGATCGGGCCGCCCGGGTTGACCAGCGTGGAGAACTCCCCGAGCACCTCGCCGCCCCGCACCTTGACCGCGCCGATCTCGGTGATCTCCGAGCCCTGCGGCGAACCGCCGGTGGTCTCCAGGTCCACGACGACGAAGGTGACATCCCGCAGCGGCTCGCCGAGGTCGTCGATGGTGGTCTGCAGCACCGGGACACCGTACCCGTGGGGTCCGACACCGCCCGTCACGTGGCCGCGCGGACGTGGGCGGTGAGACACTACTGGGATGTACCGCCCCGCCGCGAACCCGACCGCGCCGTACGGCCCCGCCGGCCGCCCGTCGTGCGGTGCCGTGGCGTCATGACGGGCGAGGAGTACACCCCGGACATTCCCGACGCCGAGCCGCAGCTCCCGGAGCCGGTCCGGCAGCGGGTCATCGCGCTGGTCGCCGGAGCTTTGTCGGGTTTGCCGTTCGATGAGGTTCCTGCGGCACTCAAGAAGATCGCCAGATTCGCCCCGAATCGTAGGGCACGGCTGGGCGGTCCGCTGCTCGCCGCGCACGTCGCCGCCGACCCGCTGTTCCGGCAGCGGATCGGCAAGAAGGTGCTGGAAGAGGCCGGCGAACTGGGCGAGGCGCTGCTCGAGGGCGCGTGCCCGGCGGCGGCCGACCCGGTCGAGGTGGCCGCGCTGGCGTACCTGACCCGGCCCGAGGGCTGGCTGGACCTGGTCGAGGCCACCGCCGAGGCCGTGCGCGCCGAGGCCGACAGCGCCGCCGTCGAGGAACGGATCCACGCCGCCGAGGCCCGGGCCAACCGCGCCGAACACGAGCGCAACACCACCCGCGTCGAGCTGGACCGGGCCCGCGACGAGCTGGCGAAGCTGCGCGTCGAGGCCAGCCAGCTCCGCGAGGAGACCCGGGGGCTGGCCCGCGCCGTCCAGGAGTCGGAGCGCAAGGAGAAGAAGGCCGCCGAGCTCCTGGGTACCGAGAAGGGCCGCTGGACCAAGGCGGCGGCCGACCACGACGCCGAACTGCGCCGGATGCGCGCGAAGGTGACCGACCTGGAGGGCGCGCTGGAGACGGCCCGGCACACCGGCCGCGACGCCCGGGCGCTCGGCGACGCGCGGACCTGGCTGCTGCTGGAGACGATCAGCCAGGCCGCCCAGGGCCTGCGCCGCGAACTGTCCCTGGAACCGACCACCCGGCTGCCCGCCGACTTCGTGGCCGAGGTGGCCGCCGACCTGCCCGACAAGCTCGCGTCCAGCGCCCGGGCCCTGGAGGCCAACGACCCGGCCCGGCTGGACCAGCTCCTGTCGTTGCCGAGAGTTCATCTGGTCGTCGACGGGTACAACGTGACCAAGACCGGCTTCGGTGAGTTGTCATTGGAGCAGCAACGGACCCGCCTGGTGACCGGCCTCGGCGGGATCGCCGCGCAGACCGGGGCGGAGGTGACCTGCGTGTTCGACGGAGCCGAGCGGATGCACGGCCTGCCGCCCACCCCGCGCGGGGTCCGCGTGCTGTTCAGCAAGAAGGGCGAGACGGCCGACGACCTGATCCGCCGCCTGGTGCGGGCCGAGCCCTCGGGCCGCCCGGTGGTCGTGGTCTCCACGGACCGGGAGGTCGCCGACGGGGTCCGCCGGCACGGGGCGTACCCGCTGAGTTCCGAGACCCTGCTGCGGAGGCTCAACCGGAAATGACGCGCTGGCCCGCGATCGACCGAGCCCCCGCCGGGCCGGTCAGCCGCGCCGTCGCGATGGCGGTCCTCGTGCTTGTCGCGTTGTCGCTGGCCGGGCCGCCCGGGCTCGCCCCGGCGACGATCCGCAAGCGCCTGGTCGGCGACTCCGGGACCCGGCCCGCGCCCCTGCCGTGGATCGACCGCAGCTCCGACACCGTCCTCGTCCTCGGGCACCCCGGCGGCGAGCGGCTGATGGGCCGGATCCTGTGGCCCGCCACCGCGGCCGTGAAGGTCGTCACCGAGGTGTGGTCCGACTGGCCCCGGCACGTCACGATCATCGTGCCGGCCGACGCGGACGAGCTGCGCGCCCTCATCGACGAGGACGGCGACCTGGCGCACGTGGCCGCGCTCACCGACCCCGGCGGCCGGGTGGTCGTCAACCCGGAGGTGTTCGGCGGGCTGTCCCCGGCCGGCCGGCAGATCGTGCTCACCCACGAGATCACGCACGCGGCGGTCCGGGGTACGACGTCCGACCGCACGCCGTACTGGCTGGCCGAGGGCCTCGCGGAGTACGTGGCGCACCGGGGCACCGCCACCCGGGACCGCAGCGTCGCCAAGGAGCTGGCCGACGAGGTGCGGCTCGGCCGGCTGCCCGCGCGGCTCCCGGCCCGGTCGGACTTCGCGGGTCCCCGCCAGGCCCAGGCGTACCAGGAGGCGTGGCTGGCCTGCCGCTTCATGGTCGAACGGGCCGGCGAGGCGACCCTGAAACAGGTGTACCGGAGAATGTCGGCGGGCGCGGCCATCGACACCGTGCTCCGCGAGGAGCTGGGCCTGAGCGAGGCGCACCTCGTCGCGCACTGGCGGGAGTACGTGGAGAGGCGGCTCGGATGAGAACCACCGCGTGGTGGGTACTGGCCGGCCTGGCCGTCCTGATCGCCGCGATCCTGGTGTTCCTCGTGCCCTGGGCCCCCACCCCGCCGAGGTCCGAGCAGCTGGCGGCCCTCGGCGAGTTGCCCGCCGACAAGGTGGCCCGGGCCCGGGAGTTCCACACCGCGCTGCGCCCCGGCAGCTACGGCGCCCTGCTGCTCGGCCTCGCGCTGTCCGTGGTCCTCGGCCTGACCCCGCTCGGCGCCCGGCTGATCGGGTTGCTGCCGGCGCACTGGCTGGTCAGGGGCGTGCTCGGCGGCCTGCTGCTGGTGACCCTGGCCCAGCTGCTGACCCTGCCCGTGGCGGCCTGGCAGGAGACGATCCTCCGCCGGTACGGACTGTCCACCCGGGACTGGGGCTCGTGGGGCGGGGACGTGCTGAAGGGGTACCTGCTCAGCGCCGTGCTGTCCGCCGTGGCCCTCGGCGCGTTCTACACCCTGGTCCGGTACGCGCCCCGCTGGTGGTGGGCGTTCGGCGCGGCCGGGGCGGCGCTCGTCGTCGTGCTGCTGTCCTTCGCGCTGCCCGTGCTGGTCGAGCCCGTGTTCAACAAGTTCGTGCCCCTGTCGGAGGGGCCGCTGCGGTCGACGCTGATGGAGCTCGCCGCCCGCGACGGCGTACCCGTCAAGGATGTCCTGATCGCCGACGCCTCGCGCCGGACCCGCGCCGTGAACGCCTACGTCTCCGGGCTCGGCCCCACCCGCCGGATCGTCGTCTACGACACCCTGCTCAAGGAGGCCCCGCCGGAGGAGGTCGCGGCCGTCGTCGCCCACGAACTGGGCCACGCCAAGGACAACGACGTTCTGTTGGGTACCGTGACCGGCGCGTTGGGCGCGGCGGCCGGCGTCGTCGGGCTCTACCTCCTCGGCGGCTGGACCGGGCTGCTCCGCCGGGCCGGGGTCGACGCGGTCACCGACCCGCGCGCCCTGGCGCTGCTGTTCGCCGTCGCGGGGATCGTCGGCCTGCTCGCCGGCCCGGTCCAGAACCTGGTGTCCCGGCAGGTCGAGGCCCGGGCCGACCGGCACGCCCTGGCCCTGACCGGCGACCCGGACACGTTCGGGGCGATGCAGCGCCGGCTGTCGCTGGTCAACCTGGGTGACCCGGACCCACCCGCGCCGGAATACCTGCTGTTCTCCAGCCACCCGTCCGCCGTGCAGCGGATGGCCGTGGCCCGCACCTGGAAGAAGCCCTGATGACCACACCACGCCCGTCGCCGACGCGGTCCCGCGCGCACCGGGGGACCCCGGCATGACCACGCTCCTCGTCACCAACGACTTCCCGCCCCGCCCCGGCGGCATCCAGTCGTTCGTGCACGCCCTCGCCGTGCGCCAGCCCTCGCTGGTCGTCTACTCGTCCACCTGGCGGGGCGCGGAGTCGACCGCGTTCGACGCGAAGCAACCGTTCGAGGTGGTCCGCGAGGACACCGGGATGATGCTGCCGACCAGGGCCGTCGCCCGCCGGGCCGCCGAGATCGCCCGCGCGCACGGCTGCGACGCGGTGTGGTTCGGGGCCGCCGCCCCGCTGGGCCTGCTCGCCGAGGGCCTGCGCCGCCGCACCGGGATCGAACGCGCGATCGGCCTCACCCACGGCCACGAGATCGGCTGGGCCAAGCTGCCCGGGGCCCGCGGGCTGCTGCGCCGGATCGCCCGGCACACCGACGTGCTGACCTACCTGACGGAATTCCAACGGGTACGCCTCGCGCCGGCCCTCGGCGAGCTCACCACCCTCGAACGGCTCGCGCCCGGCGTGCAGGTCGACATGTTCCACCCGGGCGTGGACGGCACCGCGATCCGCGCCCGGCACGGCCTCGGCGACCGCCCCGTCATCGTGTGCGTGTCCCGCCTGGTGCCCCGCAAGGGCCAGGACACCCTGATCCGGGCGCTGCCGGCCGTGCTCCGCCGGGTACCCGACGCCCGGCTGCTCCTGGTCAGCGGCGGCCCGTACCGGTCGAGGCTCGTCAAGCTCGCCGCCCAGGTCGGCGTCTCCGACGCGGTCGTGTTCACCGGCTCCGTCCCGTACGAGGAACTGCCCGCGCACTACGCGGCCGGCGACGTGTTCGCGATGCCGTGCCGGACCCGGGCCGCCGGCCTCGACGTGGAGGGCCTGGGCATCGTGTTCCTGGAGGCCAGTGCCGTCGGGCTGCCCGTGGTGGCCGGCAACTCGGGCGGCTCGCCGGACGCCGTGCTGGAGGGGGAGACCGGCTACGTGGTCGACCACGACTCCCCGGCCCTCGTCGACCGGCTCGTGGACCTGCTCACGGACCGGGACCTGGCCGCCCGCCTCGGCAAGGCCGGCCGGGCCTGGGTGGAGAAGGAGTGGCACTGGGACGCCCAGGCGGACCGCATGAAGGCCCTGTTGCACCCCTGAGACGAGAATCGGCCCGCTCCCGGGTAAAAGGGGAGCGGGCCGGTCGTCGTAACGGCTAGGAGAGCGTGTTGGCCGGCAGCGTGTACGCCGTGGCCATCAGTCGCTCCAGTTCCCGGGTGATCGCCTTGCGCAGCCCGTCGTGGTCGCTGCACAGCTGCCACTCCGGATGCGTCCACCGGTCCCGGGTGTAGCGCCGCACCGGCCCGCTGCGCATCTCCGGCGGCTCCCACGCGTACCTCGGGAAGACGTGCGCGTGCAGGTAGTGGTCCTGGTTGCCGAGGATCTCGTAGTTGATCCGGCGGAAGTGCGGGTCGTCGCCGTTGCAGGCGTTGAACACCGCCTCGCCCAACAGTGCCATGTCGGTGAGGAACTGGGTCCGCTCCGCCAGGGGCAGGTCCGAGAGGTGCTCGGCGTCGTCGATGTCCGACAGCAGCACGCAGTACCCCGGAAGGAACTGGGTGTCGCCTATGACGGCGAAGCCGCTGCGCATCCTCGCCAACACGGTCGGATTCTCACCGCGTCGGGCCGCTCCGATGCGGTCCTCCCGCCAGTCGCCCATCGCTCCTCCAAATTGGTCGAACGGTCGGAGGTTACCCAGTTCCTGCGCCGGGCGCCATGGATGCATTTCTTTTGTCACCTTTTAAGCCATCCGAGGTACCAGTCGATGGTCTCGCGTAGTTCGGCCGCCCCGGTCGCCGAGCGCCGTTCGAGCCTGCGCGCCGCCGTCCGCATGCACTCCGGCGCGGCCAGCAGCACGATCTCGGGATCCACCCCGTACGCCTCGCACAGGCCCTCGATCCTGCGCAACCGGTCGGGCTCGGCGCGGAACCCGAACTCGCTGAACGGTCGCAGGGAGATCGGCGCGATGGCCCAGGTGAGCTGGCAGAGGTCGATCAGCGGACTCCGGGCGCCGGACAGTTCCCAGTCCAGGTAGCCGGCGGGCCGGGGCGCGCGCGGGGCGCGGGCGTGGCGTTCGCGCAGCTGGCGGCCGAGTTGGCGCAGGCCCTGCTCGCCGCGGAGCACGGCAGGCCAGGGGCGACGCGTGACGATGTCGAGGAGGGGCGTGGCCTCCACGGATCCCCCTTGCGGTTGTGGCACCTATTTTGTCCGAAATAGACGTGATAATAGGTACCACAACCGCAAGTGTGGATACGTGGCGCCTGACAGGCTAGAAGCGCTGCTTGTCCGGTGGCTCCAGGATGCCGAGCCGCAGGGCCGTCATCAGCGCCTGCGCGCGGTTGGCGGCACCCAGCTTCTCGTACAACTTGGAGATGTGGGTCTTCGCCGTCGACTCCGACACGTAGAGCTGCTTGGCGATGCCGGCCACGCTCATGCCGTCGGCGAGCAGCTTCAGCACCTGCCCCTCGCGGGGCGAGAGCTGCGGCCCGGACGGGGCCAACCGGCGCTTCATGGCCTCGGCCAGGTCGGCGGCGGTGAACGCGTTCGGCGTGCTCGCCGCGTGCCGTGCCGCGGCCACCACGTCGTCGGCCGGCGAGCTCTTCGGCACGAAGGCGCTCGCACCCGCCTCCAGGGCGCCGAAGAGCTGGTCGTCACCCGCGTACATGGTGAGCACCACGATGCCCATGGTCGGGTTGTTCTTCCGCAGTTCACGGGTCGCGTCGAGACCGCTGCCGTCGGGCAGCCGCAGGTCCATGATCACCACCTCGGGCGACAGTGCGGCGCACAGCCGCAAAGCATCCGCCGTGGTGCCGGCCTCGCCGACCACCTCGAACTGCGGGTCGCGGTCGAAAGCATGCCTCAGACCCTTGCGGATCAGGTCATGGTCGTCGACCAACAGCACCCGGGTCGGTTCGCTGGACGTCGGGTCACTCATCTTTGATGCCCACCCCCTCTGATGCCGATACGCTACCGTGCCGGACAGCCGTGCCTAACACCATCACCACGGTCGTGCCCCGTGGGTCGCGGGGGGCGATGCTCAGATCGCCCCGGATCCGCTCCGCGCGCTCGGCCATGATGGCCAGCCCGTAGCTGCCGTCAGCGGGGCCGTCCCCGATACCGGCACCGTCGTCGGAGACCTCGATTCGAGCGTACGGGGGATCAACCTCGCAAGTTACCCACAGGTTCTCCGCCCGGGCGTGCTTCCGTGCGTTCGTGATGGCTTCCTGGGCGATTCTGAGCAATTCCCCCTCAATCGCCGCCGGAAGTCGGGAAGTTGACTCATCCAGGGACAGATGCACCCGGAGCCCGGCCGACGAACCGATCGTCCGGGCGTAGTCGGAGATCGCCGCCGCGAGCCCGCCGTGCCGCTCCACCTCGCTGCGCAGCTCGAACAGGCTCAGCCGCAGCTCCGTGATGACCCGGGTCACCTCGGTCCGCAGCTCCTTGAGGTCGTTCTCCGCGCCCTCGCTGCCCGGCGGGAGCTGGGCGAGCGCGTTGTCGATCCCGTAGCCGACCATCACCAGCTCCTGGGCGACCCCGTCGTGGATCTCCCGGGCCAGGCGCTGGCGCTCCTCGCTCGTGGCCAGCGTGCGCACCTCGTCGAACAGCAGCGCGGCCTCCAGCCGGAGCGCGGCGGGGCCGGCCAGCTCGGCGACCCGCGCGACGACCTGCGCCGGGTACGCCCCCGGCTTGTCGCTCTCGATCGCCAGCAGCCCGATCGTGCGCACCCCGGCCATCAGGGGCACCACCAGGGCCGACACCTCGCCCTTGGCGGCAGCCCGGGACCGCGACAGCGACCGGGACACCACCTGGGGCTGCTGGGTGGCCCACGCGTCCGCCACGGCGCTCTCGGAGTCCACCGACGTCTCCCAGTCGACCCGCTCCACGCCGAACTGGGCGAGCACCACGAGCCGCCCGCCGCCACTGGCCCCGAACACCGCGGCCCGGTCCAGGCCGGCCGCCTCGCGCACCTCGTCGAGCATGTGCGAGGCGATGCCGCCCGGGTCCAGGGTGCCGCCGGGCAGGTGCCGGGCGACCGTCCGGAGCTGGGTGAGCAGCCGGGTCGCCTCCGCGTACGGCTGGGGTCTGTTCCGGGTCGCCAGCGCCCGGTGCAACGCGCCCCCGAACGCGGCGGTGGCCGTCGAGATGGCCAGCCACTGCACGGCCGTCAGCAGGTTGTCGGAGCGGCTGAAGTTGCCGGTGAACGTCCCGCTGCCGAGCAGCCCGATCCCGGCGATCGCGACCAGCAGGAACGCCTCGGCGGCGCCCCGGTACAGGGCGGCGCTCATCACCGGGGCGAGCAGGTAGGGCAGCAGGGTCCAGCCCTCGTCGGCCAGGGCCACCGCGCCGATCACGGTCACGATGGTCTCGGCGGCGCGGCCGGCCCGGCCGTACACCGGATGGGTCGGTCTCAGGGTCGCCGGCAGCGCGGCGATCGTCAGGAGACCGATCCACACCAGGGTTCTCGGGTCCTTCGTCGCCACCAGGCTCAGGATGGTGACGAGCGCCAGGAGTCCGAGGCGGACGGCCGTGGTGATGGTGCTCGGTCTGTACCACGCGCCGCCCGGCTCGGTGTCGAGGTCAGGCCCCGTAGATGGCTGCGATCTCGTCGGCGTACTCCTTGTGGACAACGTTGCGCTTCACCTTCATCGACGGCGTGAGCTCACCGGTGGCTTCGGTGAAGTCCCGGGGCAGGATCCGGAAGACCTTGATCGCCTCGGCGTGCGAGACGGCCCTGTTGGCGTCGTCGACCGCGGTCTGCACCTCGGCCCGCAACGATTCGTCGGTCCTCAACTCCGCGATCGTACCGGTTCGTCCGTTCGCCTCGAGCCACCGCGGGAAAGCCTCCTCGTCGATCGCGACCAGCGCGGCGATGAAGGGCTGCTGGTCGCCGATGACGACGCACTGGCTGATCAGCGGGTGGGCCCGGACCCGGTCCTCGAGGACGGCCGGGGCGACGTTCTTGCCGCCGGCGGTGACGATGAGTTCCTTCTTGCGGCCGGTGATGAACAGGAAGCCCGCGTCGTCGAGGTGGCCGATGTCGCCGGTGTGGAACCAGCCGTCGGAGTTGATGGCCTCGGCGGTGGCGGCGGGGTTGTTCCAGTACCCCTTCATCACCTGCGGGCCCTTGACCAGGATCTCGCCGTCGTCGGCGATCGAGATCGTCGTGCCCGGGATCGGCCGGCCGACCGAGCCGATCTTCTGCATGCCCGGCTCGTTGATGTTGGTGACCGGCGCGGTCTCCGTCAGGCCGTAGCCCTCCAGGACCGTCACGCCGATGCCGCGGAAGAAGTGGCCCAGCCGGTCGCCGAGCGGCGCGCCGCCGGACACGGCCCAGTTGCACCGGCCGCCGAGGGCGACCCGCAGCTTGCTGTAGACCAGCTTGTCGAAGAGCTTGTGCTGGAGGTTGAGGCCGAAGCCGGCGCCGCCGGAGTCCTGCGCCCTGCTCCACTGGATGGCCACCCCGGCGGCCCGGTCGAAGATCTTGCCCTTGCCGGCGGCGTGCGCCTTCTGCTTGGCGCCGTTGTAGACCTTCTCGAACACCCGGGGCACCGACAGGATGATGGTCGGCTGGAACGTCTTCAGGTCGTCGAGCAGGTTCTTCACGTCGGCGGTGTGCCCGATGGCGATCCGGCCGTGCACGAACGCGAGCTGGACCATCCGGGCCAGCGAGTGCGCCAGCGGCAGGAACAGCAGCGTCGTGCCGCCGTTGCCGAGGATGGTGCCGTAGTTGAAGAGGGCGTTCTCCGCGTTCGAGTACAGGTTGCGGTGGGTCAGGACGCAGCCCTTCGGCTTGCCCGTCGTCCCCGAGGTGTAGATGATCGTGGCCACGTCGGCGGCCTGGGTGGCGCCCCGGCGGGCCTCGACCCCGGCCAGGTCCGGGGCGGCGGGCGACAGCTCGGCGATCACCCCGGCGTCGATCTTCCAGATGTGCTTCAGCGCCGGCAGGTCGGCCGTCGGGATCAGCGCGGCGTGCTCGTCGGTCTCCAGGAAGATGGCCACGGCCCCGGAGTCGGCCAGGATCCACTCGACCTGCTCGGCCGAGGACGTCTCGTAGATGGGTACGGTCACGGCACCGGCCGCCCAGATGGCGTAGTCGACGACGCCCCACTCGTACCGCGTCTTGCTCATCAGGCAGACCCGGTCGCCGCCGGAGATGCCGGCCGCGATCATGCCGGCGGCCAGCGCGGCCACCTCGTCGCGGAACTCGCGGCACGTGACGTCCAGCCAGCCGTCCGGACCGGGGCGGCGGAACTGTACGACGTCGCCGTGGTCCTGCGCGTTGGACCAGATCTTGTCCGTCAGCGTGAGGTCGTCGGGGACGGTCACGGCCGCTGGTACGGAGAATTCGCGCACTTCCGACTCCTTTTCTAGCCCCCCGAGCAGCCCCACACGCGTGGGGTCACCGCGAACTTACCCGCGAGTACCCTTTCGTGAACAGGCCCGTCACGCAGCTGATACTTTTCGAACCTATCAGGGCCGCCACGCCGGGCGGGTCGGCGCGCCCGCACCGAAACCACGCGGCGAGCGGCACCCCACGCACGCGGCCAGGTAGTCTTCGCTGTCATGGCGGACTCCTCGACCCAGTCGATCGTCGTCGCGGCCTCGCCCGCCGACATCGCTGCGGTGATCTGCGACTTCCCGAGATATCCGGAGTGGGCCGCCGCCGTGCGGTCGATCGAGGTGATCGAGGAGTACGAGGACGGTTACGCCAGCCAGGTCCGGTTCTCCCTCGACGCCGGGGTGGCGAAGGACGAGTACACCCTGAGCTACGAGTACGCCGAGGACATCTCCCGGATCGAGTGGCGGCTCGTCGCGCCGTCCGCGTTGCAGAAGAGCCAGGTCGGCTCCTACGACCTCGCGGACAACGGCGACGGCACGTCGACGGTGACGTACACGCTCGCGGTGGAGCTGGGAATGAGCATGCTGGGCATGTTCAAGCGCAAGGCCGAGAAAATGATCATGGACACGGCGCTCAAGGAGCTCAAGCGGCGCGTCGAGGGCTCGAAGGCCTGAGACCCGCCCGCCCGGGCCCCTGTCCCGTAGCACCGTGTCGTCACAGAAACTAAGGAGTCGGGTGGGACTCACCATCGGGATCGACGTCGGCGGCACCAAGGTGCTGGCCGGGGTCGTCGACGCGGACGGCACGGTCATCGCCCAGGCGCGCCGCGACACCCCGGCCGACGACGTCGGCCGGACCCGCGAGCTGATCGTCGACGTGATCCGGGAACTGTCGGCCGCGCACCCGGTCGACGCCGTGGGCATCGGGGCGGCCGGCTGGATCGACGCACAACGGTCGACCGTGCTCTACGCGCCCAACCTGGCCTGGCGGCACGAGCCGCTCCGCGACTCGGTCGCCGCCGACATCGACCTGCCCGTGGTGGTCGAGAACGACGCCAACGCCGCGGCCTGGGCGGAGTTCCGGTTCGGGGCCGGGCAGGGTACGGACTCGCTCGTCCTGCTCACCGTCGGCACCGGGATCGGCGGCGGCATCGTGCTCGCCGGCAACCTGGTCCGGGGCGAGCACGGTATCGCCGCGGAGTTCGGGCACACCCTGGCCGTGGCCGACGGGCATCCGTGCGGGTGCGGGGCGCGGGGCTGCCTGGAGCAGTACACGTCGGGCACCGCCCTGGTCCGGTACGCCCGCGCGGCGGTCCGCGACGGCGGCACCGGCCCGGCCGCGGAACTGCTCGCCCTCGTCGGCGGCGACGTGGACAAGATCGACGGGCCGACGGTCACCCGGGCCGCCCGCGACGGCGATCCCACCGCCCGGGCCGCGTTCGCCGAGATCGGCCGGTGGCTCGGCTACGGGATGGCCGACGCCGTGCAGATCCTGGACCCGGCGGTCATCGTGGTCGGCGGCGGCGTCAGCGAGGCCGGGGAGCTCCTGCTCGACCCGGCGCGGCGCGCCTACGCGGACCGCTTGACCCAGCGCGGCAAGCTGCCGGTGGCGGAGATCCGCCAGGCCCGGCTGGGCAATCTCGCGGGGCTCGTCGGCGCCGCGGACCTGGCCCGGCGACCCTAGCTCTTCCCAGGCAACGTTAGCTGCTCAAGAGGGACGGCATGCCGAAGCTGCGGGTGGTCTCGTACAACGTGCGGGGTCTCAAGGACGACCGGGCGGCCCTGGGCGAGGTGATCCGCGAGCTCGCGCCCGACGTGCTGTTCGCCCAGGAGGCGCCGCGCCGGTTCCGGTGGCGGCAGAGGTGCGCGGAGCTCGCCCGTTGGGGCGGCATGATCTACGCGTCGGGCGGCCTGCCCGGGCTGGGCAACGCGATCCTGGTCAGCATGCGCGTCGACGTCGAGGAGGCCTGGGGGCTGCGGTATCCGCTGACCCCGGGCCGGCACCTGCGCGGGGCGGCGTTCGCCCGGTGTTCGGTGGGCCGGGTGCCGTTCCTCGCCGTCGGCAGCCATCTCGCCACTGACGACCACGAGCGGCCGGCCCAGGCGGCGCTTCTCGCGTCGACGATCCGCGAGGCGGGCGGGACCGCGATCTTCGGCGGGGACATCAACGAGACCGAGGGTGGGTCGGCCTGGCGGACCCTGGCCGACGGCCGGATCGACGCGGGGGTCGGCGACCAGACGCCGACGTTCAGCATCAACAACCCGCAGCGGCGGATCGACGCGCTCTTCGCGGACGAGTCGTGCAGGGTCTCGGGGTACCGGGTGGTGGACACCCCCGCCGTGCGCCGGGCCAGCGACCACTTCCCGATCTACGCCGAGGTCGAGCTGTAGCCCACGACGGCATTGACAACGGTGACAGCCCGCCCGCGCGTGGCCGCGACCACGCCGGCACACCGCACCCGGGCGGCGCGCCCGGCCGCGTGACAACGGTGACAGTCTCCGCGCGCGTGGCCGCGAAGACTGTGGGTGAGCGGTGCCGGCCGCACGCATGACCCCGTCTGAGCAGCGACGATGCGGGGTGACAACGGTGACGACGTCGAGCCGCGACGCCGATGCCGCCGCCCGCCCGTCGTGCCGCCAACAAGGGGAGCGCCCCTCCGCCTTCCACGGGGGAAGAAGGCGGTGAGGCGCTCCGTGGTGGGAACATTACGCCCCCGACGTCGGTGTCCGCTACCCCCCAACCGGGGGTCGGCACCCCTTATGGCACACCGACCCGTCGCCTACGCTCGCGGAGGGCGGGGGATCCGCCCACGGAGGCTCGCGGGGGCTGACGGAGGAAGGCGTGGATGAGGTTCGGCGTCCTCGGCGCGGTGCGGGTGTGCGGCCCCGACGGCTCGTGTCTGTCCATGCAGCCCAGACAGCGCGCGGTCCTGGCGTACCTGTTGCTGAACGCGGGGCGGCCGGTGTCCGCCGACCGGCTCGTCGCGGCGATCTGGGGCGCGGCCCCGCCGGTGACCGCCCGGGCCCAGGTGCAGGTGGCCATCTCCACCCTGCGCGGCGTGCTGCGCCAGGTGGGACTCGCCGAACTGCTGGAGACCCTGCCCGCCGGGTACGCGCTGACGCCCGGCCCGGGCCAGCTCGACCTCGACGCGTTCACGGACCGGGTCGCGCCGGCCGACGCGGACGCCGCGACGCTCCGGGCCGCGCTGGCGCTGTGGCGGGGGCCGGCGCTGGACGACGTGGCCGCGCCGTACGCGGAGGCCGCCCGGGGCCGGCTGGAGGACCTGCGGCTCACCACGCGTGAACGCCTCGTGGACCGCGAACTCGACCGGGGCCGGCACCGTGACCTGGTCCCGGAGCTGACCGAGCTGGTCGCCGCGCACCCGGTGCGCGAGCGGTTCCGGGAGCAGCTGATGCTCGCCCTGCACGGCTGCGGCCGGTCCCGGGACGCGCTGCGCGTGGCGGGCGACTTCCGCCGGTACCTCGCCGAGGAGCACGGCCTGGACCCCCGTCCGGGGTTCACCGCGCTGGAGGAGTCGATCCGCCGGTCCGAGCCGGTCGCGGCCCCGGTCCGGGCGGCGCCGGCCCCCGCGCAGCTCCCGCCGGACGTCATCGACTTCACGGGCCGCGCGGACCAGCTCGAACTCCTCGACGGCCTGCTGCCCGACCACGGCCGGCCGGGCGCGACGGCCGTGGTGCTGACCACGATCGCCGGGGTCGGGGGCGTCGGGAAGACCGCGTTGGCCGTGCACTGGGCGCACCGGGTCCGCGACCGGTTCCCCGACGGCCAGCTGTACCTGAACCTGCACGGCTACGCGAGCGCGGCCACCGCGCCGCTGCGCCCCCTCGACGCGCTCACCCGGCTGCTGCGCGCCCTCGGGGTGCCGGGCGGCCGGATCCCGGCGGAGTTGCCGGCCGCCGTGGCCGCGTACCGGGAGAAGGTTGCCGGTCTCCGGCTCGTCGTGGTGCTGGACAACGCGAACAGCCCCGAGCAGGTCCGTCCACTGTTGCCGGTCGGCCCGGGCAGCCTGGCGGTGGTGACCAGCCGCGACCGGCTGGCCGGCCTGGTGGCCCGCGACGGCGCCCGCCGGGTCACGCTCACCGAGCTGGGGCCGGCCGACGCGCTGGCGCTGCTGACCCGGATCGTCGGGGCCGGGAGGGTCGGGGCGGAACCGGCGGCGGCCGTCGAACTGACGGTCCTGTGTGGACAGCTACCGCTGGCGTTGCGGATCACGGCCGCCTACCTCGTGGACCGGCCGGAGGTCGGCCTCGCCGAACACGCGGCCGTGCTCCGGGAGGGCAACCGGCTGCTCGCGCTGACCGTGGACGGCGACGAGCAGTCGTCGGTGCGGGCCGCGTTCGACCAGTCCTACGCCGCGCTGGCACCGGCCGAGGCGCGGCTGTTCCGGCTGTTGGGCCGCGTCCCGGGCGCGGACCTGACCGTGGACGCGGCCGCCGCCCTCGTGGACACGTCGGTGCCCGAGGCGGAGTTCCTCCTCGACCGGCTGGCGGCGGCGCACCTGGTGGCGGAGCACGCGCCGGGGCGGTACGCGCTGCACGACCTGCTGCGGGAGTACGCGGCGCACCGGGCGGCGGCCGAGGAGTCCCCGGCGGAGCTGGACGGGGCGGCGGGCCGGCTCGTCGACTGGTACCTCGCGGTCCTGCACGCGGCCGCCGCCCTGATCGCCCCGCAGCGCGACCGGGTGAAGCTGTCCGCCCGCCGCGCACCGGAGGCGCCGCCGTTCCCGCCCGACCCGTTCGACGCGCTCGTGTTCCTCGACGCCGAACGGGCCAACCTGCTGCCCGTGTTCCGGCTGGCGGAACTGCGCGGCGACGACGCGTCGGCGTACGAGCTGGCGTACCGGCTGAAGGACTTCTTCGTCGACCGGGGGCACGGCCCGGAGTCGGTGGAACTCTTCGAGGCCGCGCTGGAGGTGGCCGGGCGGCTCGGGGACCCGGTCGGCACGGCCGGCGCGCACACCGACCTGGCCACCGTGTACCGGCAGGTCGGCCGCGCCGACGACGCCCGCGAACACCTCCGGCACGCCATGGAGCTGCACCGCGCCACCGGCGACCGGGCCGGGCTGGCGGCGGCCAACAACCTGTTCGCGGCGCTGTGCGTGACCCAGGGCCGCTACGCCGAGGCCGTCGGCCCGCTGGAGGCCGCGCTCGGGCACTTCGAGGAGACCGGGGACCTGTTCCGGGTGTCGGTGGCCCTGATCAACCTGGGGATCTGCGCCGCCGAGGGCGACCGGTCCGCCGACGCCGTCGACCACTTCCGCCGGGCCATCGTCCTGCAACGCCGCACCGGCGACCGGCGGGGCGAGGCGATGTCGCTGAACTGCCTGGGCATCGCGCACCAGAAACGCGGCGAGCACGCCGAGGCCGGCGACGTGTTCCGCGCGGCCCTGGTCATCTCCCGGGAACTGGGCGACCTGCGCGGCGAGGGCGACGTGCTCAACAGCCTGGGCGACCTGCACCGGGTCCGCGGCGAGCTGGCCGACGCCCTCGACCACCTCCGCGGCTCGCTGGAGATCAAGCACCGCCTCGGGGACCGGCGGCGCGAGAAGGACGACCTGGCACTCCTCGGCGAGGTGCTGCTCCGCCTGGGCCGGCGCGCGGAGGCCCGCGAGCACCTGGAGCGGGCCCGGGCGCTGGACGTCGACGCGGCCGGCCCGGACACCGAGGACCGGATCGCGGCGGGCCTCGCCGAACTCGGCCCAGCCGACCCCGGAGAGTGACCCAACTCGTTTTCGGTCGGGGCTGTCATCACCTATTCTCCTGGGGTATAGGGGGTGCCGTGGTGACGCTGCGTTTCGGTCTGCTGGGTCCGGTTCAGGTGCTGGTCGACGACCGTCCGGTGGCGGATCTCGCGCCCCGGCACCGGGCGGTGCTCTGCTGCCTGCTCCTGCACGCCCGCCGGACCGTCTCCTCCGAGCGCCTGATCAACGCCATCTGGGGCGACACGCCGCCGGACCGGGCCCGGGGCCAGATCCAGGTCGCGGTGTCCGCACTGCGCCGCACGCTGCGGGACGCGGGGGCCGAACACCTGCTGCAGACCCGATCAGCCGGGTACGTGCTGGACGTCACCCCCGAGCAGTTCGATGTGGACGCGTTCGCCGCCCTGGCCGCGTCCCCCGACGACGCCGCCGCCCTGCGCGGGGCGCTGGCCCTGTGGCGGGGGCCGGCGCTGGCCGACGTGTCCGCGCCGTACGTGGAGGCCGCCCGGGCCCGGCTGGAGGACCAGCGCCTGGCCGTCGTCGAACGCCTCGCCGAACTGGACCTGGCGGCCGGCCGCACCGCGCTGGTCGTGGACGAGCTGACCGGTTGGACCGCCGAGCACCCGCTGCGCGAACGGCTGCGCCGGCACCTGATGCTCGCCCTGTACCGCCTCGACCGCCAGGCCGACGCCCTCGCCGTGGCCCGCGACTACCGCGCGCTGCTCGCCGAGGAGCACGGCCTGGACCCGGGGAAGGAGTTCGTCGACCTGGAGCGGGCCATCCTCACCGACGACCCGGCCCTGCGCCCCGCCCCGGCCGCCGCCCTCCGCCCGGCCGGCCCGGCGCAGCTCCCACCGGACGTGCCCGATTTCGTGGGCCGCGTGGGGGAGACCGCCCGGCTCGACGAGCTGTTCGACGGTGCCGGCGCGGTCGTGATCAGCACCATCGAGGGTGCGGGCGGGGTCGGCAAGACCGCCCTCGCGCTGCACTGGGCGCACCGGGTCCGCGACCTGTACCCCGACGGCCAGCTGTACGTGAACCTGCACGGCTACTCCGCGACGGAACCGGTGCGGCCCCTCGACGCGCTGACCGGTTTCCTGCGGGCCCTGGGCGTACCGGGCGAGGAGATCCCTGTCGACCTGGCGGAGGCCACCGCCGCCTACCGGACACTTCTCGCCGACAGGCGGGTCCTCGTCATCCTCGACAACGCGAGCGGACCGGACCAGGTCAGGCCCCTGTTGCCGGGTAGTCGGAGCAGCCGCGTGGTCGTCACCAGCCGCGACCGGCTGGCGGGCCTCATCGCCCGGGACGGCGCCCGCCTGCTCGAACTCGGTGTCCTGCCTCCGGACAAGGCGGTCGAACTGCTCACCCGCATCCTCGGCCGGCGCCGCGTCGTGGACGAGCTGGACGCCGTCGCCGAGCTGGCCGGGCTGTGCGGCGGGTTGCCGCTGGCGTTGCGGATCGCCGCCGCGCACCTGGTCAGTCAGCCGGGCCGGGACATCGCCGACTACAACGCGGAACTGCGCGCCGGTGACCTGCTGGCCTCCCTGGAGGTGCCCGGGGACGCACTGGCTTCGGTGCGGGTGGTCTTCGGCCGTTCGTACCGGGCGCTCGCACCCGGGCACGCGCGGCTGTTCCGGCTCGTGGGACTCCTGCCGGGCGCGGACGTCACGGCGGACGCGGCGGCGGCGCTGGCGGAGATCCCGGCGGACCGGGCGGCGGAGCTGTTGGGCGCCCTGGCCGCCGCGCACCTGCTGGAGACCGATGGGCACGGGCGCTACGCGCCGCACGACCTGATCCGGGTGTACGCGCGGCACCGCGCCGAGGCCGAGGACAGCGCCGAGGACCGCGCCGCAGCGGTGCGCCGGCTCGCGGGGTGGGCGCTGTCCCGGTCGGACGCCGCAGCCCGCAGCCTCTACCCGCAGCTGCTCCGGCTGGAGGTGGACGGCGCGGGGCCGGCCGCCGCGCCAGCGGAGGCCAATGCCTGGCTGGACGCGGAGCGGGCGAACCTGGTCGCGATCGTGCGGCACTGTGCCGAGCACGGCCCGCTCCGGGAGGCGTGGCTGCTGGCCAGCACCCTCCGGGGGTACTTCTACCTGGGGCGGCACCTGGCCGACTGGCTGTCGACCGCCACGGCGGCGGTCACGTCCGCGGACGCCGCGGGTGACCACGCCGCCAGCGCGGCCGGGGAACTGAGCCTGGGGCACGCGCACCAGACGGCGGCCAACTTCGACACGGCGACGGCGCACTACAACCGGGTGCTGGCCGTCGCCCCGAAGGCGGGTTGGAGCGCGGCCGAGGCGGCGGCCGAGGGCAACCTCGGCAACATCCTCTGGAGTTCGGGACGGCTGGAGGAGGCGTCCGAGCACCTGACGCGCGCGGTCGACGCCGGCCGGCGGATGGGTTCGCTGCCGGCCCAGGCGAACAACCTCGGCAACCTGGGCAACGTGTACGCCGATCTCGGCCGCCTGCGCGAGGCCGCGGACCACCACCAGCGGGCACTGGGGCTCTTCCGCGACATGGGGGCCGAGGGCGGCGAGGCGCACGGGCTGCACAACGTCGGCTGGTGCCACCTGCACATGGGTGACTTCGAGAAGGCGCTGGAGTACACGGAGGCCTCGGCGGTGCTCTTCCACCGACTGGGTGACCAGTACGAGAGCGCCGCGCACTACAACGCCTCCGAGGCGTGCCGGGAACTCGGCCGGATCGGGGACGCCCGTCGGCACGCGGATCAGGCCCTGGAGATCGCGCGGGCCGCGGGTGACCGCCGGCTCGAGGTGGGGGCGTTGAGCGCGGTCGGAGAGGTGGCGAGACTGTCGGGTCGGCCGGGCGAGGCGGTGGCGCTCCAGGAGCGGGCGGCGGAGTTGGGTCGCGAGACGGACTCGCCGGAGCCGGAGGCGCGGGCGCTGCTGTGGCTGGCGGACGCCTGTGTGTCGCTCGCCGAGGTCGGACGGGCGCGGGCCGTCGTGGAGCTCGCCCGGAAGCTCGCCGTCCAGCACAACTTCATGCGTCAGTTGTGCGACGCGCACACGCGGCTCGCCGAACTCGACCTCGCGGCCGGCGACCGGGCGGCGGCCGGGGAACACGCCCGGCGGGCGGTCGCCATTCGGGAACGGACCGGTTACCGGTTGGGGGAGGCACGGACGTTCGCGGTGTTGGCCCTTACCGGATAAGGGATCTTTTATTGCCAACGACGGCCCGTGGGGGCAGACTGTCGCGGTGGATGATCGTGGTGCCGCCGTCTGTGTGATCGGTGCCGGGTCGAGCGGCCTGGCTGCGGTGAAGAACCTTCTGGAACACGGCTTCGCCGTCGACTGTTACGACCGGGAGACCGGGATCGGCGGGGCGTGGAACATCCGGCACGAACGAAGCCCGGTGTACTCCAGCACGCACCTGATCTCGTCGAAGCCGATGACGCAGTTCCCGGACTTCCCCCTTCCCGACCACTGGCCGGACTACCCGCACCACTCCCAGCTGCTCGCCTACTTCGAGCGCTACGCCGAGCACTTCGGCCTCCGCGAGCACATCTGGTTCGGTACCGAGGTGGTGTCCGCCGACCCGATCGAGAACGACCGGTGGCGGGTCCGGGTCCGGCCGGCGCACGGCGGGACGGAGCGCGAACTGAGCTACGCGGCCGTGGTCGTCGCCAACGGGCACAACTCGCAGCCGCGCACCCCGGCGCTGCCCGGGATCGAGGACTTCCGGGGCACGGTCATCCACGCCGGGTCCTATAAGGACGCCGCCGTGCTGCGGGGCAAGAAGGTGCTGGTCGTCGGGGGTGGCAACACCGGGTGTGACATCGCGGTGGAGGCCGCCCAGCAGGCCGCCGCATGCTGGCACTCGACCCGGCGCGGCTACTGGTACGCGCCGAAGTACGTGTTCGGCCGGCCCGCCGACCAGGTCAACGACGGCGCGCAGTGGCTGCCGCTGCGGCTGCGGCAGTGGGCGTTCCACCGGGTGCTCCGGCTGACCGTGGGCGACCTGACCCGCTTCGGCCTGCGCAAGCCGGACCACAAGGTGTACGAGACGCACCCGATCGTCAACAGCCAGCTCGTCTACTACGTCGGCCACGGCGCGATCACCCCCGTGCACGACGTGAAGCGGTTCAACGCCCGCACGGTCGAGTTCGAGGACGGCACCGAGGCGGAGCCGGATCTGGTCGTGCTGGCGACCGGCTACGCGCCCCGGTTCGAATTCCTGGATCCGGGCATCCTCGGCGCGAACCCGCCCCGGCTGTGGCTGCACATGTTCGCCCCCCGGCACCCCACCCTGGCCGTCGCCGGCCTGGTGCAGCCCGACTCGGGGCAGTTCCCGCTGGTGCACTGGCAGACCCAGGCCATCGCCCGCTGGTTGACGCTGCGGAACACGAACCCGGAGCGGGCCGCGCAGATCTGGGCCGGCGCGGCCGACCGGGCCGAGTGGCGGTGGACGAAGGCCAAGGTCAGCGCCACGGAACGGCACTGGTTCGAGGTGTCGCACGTGACGTACCTGAAGGCCGTCGAGAGTCTGCTGAAGGAGTTGACCGCGTGATCAGGGTCCTGCGGACGCGCGACTGGTCCCGGCCGGTCCGGCCCGTCGCCCGCGAGGTGCGTTCCGCGCTGCCCGGCGAGGACCTGCACCCGCCGCTGCTGTTCGTGGGCCGGCCGGCCGAGTTCTTCGCCGAGCACTGGCTGGACCGGTGCGCCGAGCGCGGCTGGGCGGCGCACGCGCTGACCCCGCGCCCCGGCCGGTTCGTCGGCGTCCGCGAACACTGCCACGACGTCGTGCAGGTCGCCGCGTCCCTGCCCCGGCAGGCGGTGCTCGTCGGCCACGGGCCGGGCGCGCGCTGGGTGGCCGCCGCGCTGACCCGGTACCCGGCGAAGGCCGCCGTCCTGATCGACCCGCCGGCGAAGCTGCCCGACGAGGACGTCGTCGGCCGCGCGCAGGTGCTCCTGGTGGGCGGGGCGGGCCGGGGGCTGACGAAGGCCGGCGAGCACTACCGGGTCACGCCGACCTTGTTGTCGGAGCCGCGCCGGCTGTCGGACCCGTCGTGGCTCTATCCGCTGGAGGGCCTGCTGGACTGGCTCGACCAGACGGTCGCGAAACCCTAGACCCCTTCGACGGGTACGGCGTACCCGTCGAAAGGTCTTCAGACCCTCGCGCCCTGGTCCGGGTCGTAGTCCTCTTCGTCCCCGGGCTTGAGCAGCATCACCAGCATCACGACGGCCGCCACGATCCCGCCCATCCCGGCGAACCGCACCAGCTGGTCGGAGATCGGCAGCAGCTCGGGCCAGAACAGCAGCAGGGTGCCCACGGAGAACACCAGCGCCGCCGTCACGACCCGCTTGGTGGGCCGGGGGAGCGGCGGGGGCGGCGGGGGCACGTAGTGCTCGTCCTCGTCGCCCTCCAGGTCCATCCCGAACGTGTCGAGGCCCTCGAGCAGCCCCGGCTCGTCGGGCTCCGGCCCGCGCGGCGAGAGGCCCGACAGGGCGGTCATGTCGGTGAGCTCCACGGACTCGATTTCCGGCCGATCGGGGGCGTCGCTGTGATATCCGGCGACTATCCGGGCGAACTGGGCATCCACGTCGTCCGGGTCCGGCTCGGCCCGCTCGGCGTCAGCGTTCACCCGTGTTCCTCCGACCTCTGCGATCATTCGTCGAAAACATCGTGACACGTTTCCGCCCCCGGGTCACAACACCGGGGCGGGTTCATGGGGTTGAATGGTCACCAGTCACCGATCGTGCGGAGGATGATGTGCTCTACTGGGTGCTCAAACACCTCGTGATCGGTCCCTGGCTCTGGCTGTTCTTCAGGCCCAAGGTCGAGGGTCTGGAGAACATTCCCGAGTCCGGTGCCGCGATCCTGGCGAGCAACCACCTGTCGTTCTCCGACTCGATCTTCCTGCCGCTCGTCGTGAAGCGCCGGATCACGTTCGTCGCCAAGGCGGAGTACTTCAACGGCAAGGGCGTCAAGGGCTGGATCAACCGGATCTTCTTCGGCGGTACCGGCCAGATCCCCGTCGACCGCAGCGGCGGCGGCGCGGGTGCCGGGGCCCTGGAGACCGGCGCGCGGGTGCTCCGCGACGGCCACCTGTTCGGCATCTACCCGGAGGGCACCCGCTCCCCGGACGGCCGGCTCTACCGTGGCAAGACCGGCGTCGCCCGGCTCGCCCTGGAGACCGGCGCGCCCGTCGTCCCGTGCGCCATGGTGAACACGCACCTCGTGCAGCCCCCCGGCCGGATCTGGCCCCGGATCATGCGGGTCGAGATCAAGATCGGCAAACCCCTGGACTTCTCCCGGTACGACGGCTTCGTCGGCGACCGGTTCGTGGAGCGCTCGATCACCGACGAGGTGATGTACGAGCTGATGGAACTCTCCGGCCAGGAGTACGTGGACGTCTACGCCGCCAAGCTCAAGAACCAGCCGCCCGTAGCGGTGTGACCGTCGCGGTCAGGCCGATCGTGGTGAGTCCGGGCGCGGAGTTGCGGGCCGCGAACGCCCGGGTCTCGGCGCGCGGGCCCTGGGCGGCCGGATCGCCGGCGGTCTCGTACGCGCGGGCGGCCAGGGCCGTCGCGAGCGCCTGGTCGGTGGCGTCCCCGATCTGGCGGTAGAGTTCCGCCGCCCTGACGTACAGCGAGCCGGCCTGGCGGTGGTCCCCGCCGGTCATCCCGGCGGAGGTGACGGCGAGGGCCGCCTCGACCCACGGGGTGCGCCGGGGCGAGGCCTCCAGGACCTTGTGCAGCCGGTCGGCGGTGGCGGGGCCGGCGAGGGCGGCGGCGAACGCGGCGGCGGCCACCCACTCGCGGCTGGCGATGATCCGGGTGGGCAGCCAGTCGTCGATCAGCTCGCCGATCAGCTCGTTGGTCTCGTCGTGGCGGCCCTGCAACGCCCGGCAGAACGCGCCGTGGCTGACGGTGGCCCACAGGGGACGGTGGAACCCGGTCCGCCGGGCCGTGCCGATCGCCCGGGAGATCTCGTCCTCGCCGCCGTCGGCGTCACCGGTCGTCGGGATGCCGCACAGCTCGCGGACCCAGGCCCGGATGGACCGGTTCTGCAGGTCCCACTCCCCGCTGGGGGTGTCGAGGTAGGCGTCGGCGGCGGTGAGCAGCCGGGGCCAGTCCCCGGCGAAGAAGCTCCACATCGCCTCCTCGGAGAAGTCGGCGACCGTGGCGTGCCCGCTGCCGACGTTCCCGCTCTGGTACTGCTCGATCAGGGGGCGAGAGCCGGCCATGTCGCCGTCCTCCTGCATGGCCCAGGCGATGTTGATCGCGACCCGCTTGACGGCCGGCAGCTCGCGGCCCCGGCAGTAGGCGAGCGCGTCGTCGAGGTCCTGCCGGCCGGTCGGGTCGCCGGCGAGCACCCGGGTCACGCCCATCGTGATCATCGCGGAGGCGCGGACCTCGACCAGGTTGAGCCGGTCGGCGATGTCGAGCGCGGCGGCGGCGGCGTTGGCGGCCGGGTCGTGCTCGTAGTTGAGCATGTGCGCCCGGGACAGCTCCGTGAACGCGGTCGCCTTCTCGGCGGAGTCCGGGAGCTGGGTGAACAGTTCCACCGAGCGTTCCAGCCAGCCCAGGGCGGCGGTGCGGTCGGCGGTCATGATGGCCACCGTCCCGGACAGGGTGGCGGCCTGGGCGGCCCCGGCGATGTCGCCGATGGCGTGCAGGCGCTCACCCAGGGCGGCGAGCTGCTCGACCCCGCCGCTGCGCAGGAACGAGTCCCGGTCGCGGTAGTAGGCCAGCTCCGTGACGAGGAGTTCGAGCTGGAGCCGGCCGGTGGCCAGGTCGGGCTCGTCCTCCGGGCACAGCTGCATGGCCCGCTCGGCGTAGGTGGCGGCCCGGTCGAGGGCGTAGAGCCGGTAGGCCTTGCGGGCGGCGGCGTGCAGGGCCTGACGGGCCGCGCGGGCGTACCGCTCGGGCTCCAGGCCCAACGACAGCGCGATCTCGTACGCCGCCGCCCGGTGCCGGGCGGTCACCTCGGCCAGATCGTCCGCACGACTAGCTGACACCCCGGTCAGCCAGGTGGCGGTGCGCTCGTGCCGGGCGATGCGTTCGGTGCGCGGCAGGCGCTGGTAGCAGACCTCGCGGACCAGGACGTGCCGGAACCGGTACTCCGCCTGGCCGGCCATCGTGGACTCGTGCTGCTCGCTGATCAGGTCGCGCTGCTCCAGGCGGCGCAGGGCCTTCTCCACGGTCTCCACGGACCGGCCCACGGCGGCGGCCACCGCGCCCGGCCAGAACGTCGCGCCCACGACGGCGGCGGCCTGAAGAACCGTGCGGTCGGAGGCTTCGAGCAGGTCGATCCGGTTGGCGATCACGGCGTGCACGCTGTCGGGCATCGGCAGGTCGTCGTCGCCCCGCAGCGACCAGCTCCGCTCGCCCCGGCGCAGGGTGCCCCGCTCGATCAGCATCCGGGCGTACTCGTGCGCGTACAGCGGGTTGCCGCCGGCGAACTCCACCAGCGGCGCGAGCATCTCCGCCGGGAACGCGGCCTGCCCGAACATCTGCGCGTACATGGCGGCGATGTCGGTGTCGCGCATCGGCGGCAGCGCGATGGTCAGCGAGCCGGCCACGGCCCCGGCCCAGGACGGCTCGCGTTCGAGCAGTTCCTGCCGGGCGGTGCACAGCACGAGCAGCGGCAGGTCCCGCGCGCCGCCGACCAGCAGCTCGATGAAGTTGAGCAGCGCCGGGTCGGCGAGGTGGATGTCCTCGAACAGCAGCACCGTCGGGCGCTGCGCGGCCATGGACCGCAGGTAGCGCCGCCACAGCGAACTCGCGTCCTCCGCCGACAGCTTCGACCCCGACAGCCCGACCAGCGGCGCGAGCGCGTCGGCGAGCCGCCCATCGCTCTCGGCCCCGGACTCGCGCAGCGCGATGGTCAACCGGTGCCGGGCCGTCTCCGCCCCGTCGGTGTCCAGGATCCCGGCGTGCGCCTTGACGATGTCGGAGAGCGCCATGTACGTGACGTCCTCGCCGAACGGCGGGCAGTACCCGGTCCGCCAGGCCACCGGCGCGTCCAGGATCCGCTGGGTGTGCGTGTACAGCTCGCGGACCAGCCGGCTCTTGCCGATCCCGGCCCGGCCGAGCACGGTCACCAGCTGCGGGGTCCGCTCCGAGACGGCGCGGTGCAGGGCGTTGGTCAGCAGGCTCAGCTCGTGCTCGCGGTCGATCAGCGGCGTGTGGTCGAACTCCTCCGGCGGCCGGCGGCGCACCGGGGCCTCGGCCAGCCACACCTCGGTGGCCACCGAACGGCCGCGCAGGTTCAGCGGCGCCTGCTCGGCGTAGCGCACCGCGTCCCGGGTCGCCGCGTACGTCACCCCGCACACCAGCACCCCGCCGGGCGGCGCGGAGGTCTGCAACCGGGCGGCGGTGTTCACGACGTCACCGGCCACGATGGCCTGACCGCCGTCCCGGGCCGCCGCCACGTCCACCAGGGCCTCGCCCGTCACGATCCCGACCCGGAACCGCAGCCCCGCGTCCGGCGCCTCGTGGATCAGCGCCCGCTGCAACTCCAGACCCGCGCGCACACACCGCAACGGGTCGGTCTCCGTGGCCACGGGCGCGCCGAACAGCGCCATCACCGCGTCCCCGATGTACTTCTCCACCACGCCGCCGTGCTGGCGGATCACGCGGCGGGCCGTACCGAAGAACTTGTGCTGCATCGCCCGGACCTGCTCGGGGTCCACCCGCTCCGCGTACGGCGTCGAGTCGATCAGGTCCACGAACAGGACACTCACCCGGCGGCGGTCCTCGTGGGCGGTCTGCTGGCCGGGCGCGTCGCCGTCCCCGGCGGGCGTGCCGCAGCCGGTGCAGAACTGCGCGTCAGGCTTGAGGGTGCGTCCACAATTGGCGCAATCCAGGGACAGGGACTTGCCGCAACCGCCGCAGAACTTATCGTCGTCCGCGCCCGGGCGGCCACACTGTGTGCAGCTTCGACTGGAGATGCCCCTACCCCCTGTAGATCATCGGCCGACGCCGAGTATGCCGGGAAGTCCACCATGAACGGAATGGGCTGTTCGGATACCGACACTGGGCATGCGCCTGTCAAGTGTTTGTGCCTACAGTCAGCGCGGCAAATTCTTATAGGAGGGGGAGGGATATGGCTCAGGTAACGCTGACCCAGGACTGGACGGACCCGAAGGGGACCGTGCACCACGCCGGCGAGGTTCTCGCGGTCGACGACCTCACGGCGAGCCAGTTGGCTGCCCAGGGCGTGTGCGACTGGGTCGGCCCGACCGTGAAGGACCCGAAGAAGACCGACGGTTGGGTCGGCCCCACGTAGGCCGCGACGCGCACGACGATGGCGGGGCCTGCTGATCCAGGTCCCGCCATATTTTCGTCGGAGATTCTGTGCGCCATCTGAAAACGTCACACTTGACAGCCGCGGCGAACCTGTCGCTACCGGTCCGGCATCCCCGCGCGTCGCCGCAGCGACAGGATGTCGGTCAGCACGATCCGGCGGCCCTCGGTGCGCAGCCAGCCCCGGTTCGCGAAGGAACCGATCGCCTGGTTCACGCTCTGCCGGGAACCGCCCGCCATCTCGGCCAGCTGGCTCTGGTTGAGCTCGATCGTCACCATCGTCGCCGGTGTCTCCCCGGCCAGGCGGACCAGCGTCTTGGCGACCCGGCCCGGCAGGTCGAGGAACACGTGGTCGGCGTTCTGCTCGGTGAGCCGGCGGATGTAGGCGCCCAGCGCGCGCAGCACCGGGTCCAGGATCCGCGGGTTGGCGTGCACCAGCTCGAGGAACGCGCCCCGCGACAGGGCGAGGGCCACGCAGTCCTCGATGGCCTCGGCGGACGCCGAACGGGCCGCGCCGTCGAGCAGCGCGATCTCACCGATGACACCGGGCGGGCGGGCCACGTGCAGCACCGCGCGCTCGCCGGTCGGCGCCGTGCGGAAGACCGCCACCGCGCCGCGCTTGAGCACGATCAGGGACTCGCCGGGATCGTTCTCGACGAAGAGCAACTGCCCCTTGCGGTACGTGCGGGGCACGGCGGCGGCGAGCACACGCTCCCGCGCCTCTGGCTCCAGCCCAGCGAACAACTCCACGCCGGTGAGCGCGTCGGTGGGATCCGGAAGGCGAGCCTCCACGGTAGTACTCCTCCCCGGTTTACTTCTCATGCAACCGAACACCACAGATCATGCACGGTTGTCGCGCTATGTACATCCCCCATATCGGTCTCCCGACAGGGCACCGTTCGGGTACAAAACCGATCCAGCGGTGCAAGTGAGCGTTCCACGATACTCGTCGGGGCGAGTCCGCCCAGGTCACCGGGGGGTCGCGCGCGGGGTGCGTACCCTGTCGGGGTGATCTACCGTTATTTCTACGACTGCGAATTCATTGAGGACGGCCGCATAGTCGACCTCGTCTCCATCGGGGTGGTGGACGAACACGGCCGTGAGTTCTACGCCGTGTCGACCCAGTTCGACGACTCGAAGGCCGTGCCCTGGGTGCGCCGCAACGTCCTCGACAAGCTGCCGTCCCCGTCCGACAAGGCGTGGCGGAGCCGGGAGCGGATCCGCGAGGACCTGCTGGCGTTCCTCACCGAGCCGCTCGCCCCGGGCGACGAACTGGAGCTGTGGGCCTGGTACGCCGCCTACGACCACGTCGTCCTCGCCCAGCTCTGGGGGGCCATGCCGGCCCTGCCGCGGATCATCCCGCGGTTCACCAAGGAGCTGCGCCAGGCCTGGGATGACGCGGGCAAACCGCACCTGCCGGCGGCCCCTCCGGACCAGCACGACGCGCTCGCCGACGCCCGGCACAACCTGGCGCGGTGGAACGCCATCCGTCACTGACTGCGACTACAGTGGGAATCGCGGCCCCGCGGCCGGCAACGGCGCCGCTCGTTCCTAGGTGGTTCGCACCTTTTTCACGCGATCCAACGAAGGGATCCACAGCTATGCGTATCGGTGTGCTGACCGGCGGCGGAGACTGCCCCGGCCTGAACGCGGTGATCCGCGCCGTGGTGCGCAAGGGCGTCACGGACTACGGCCACGAGTTCGTCGGGTTCCGGGACGGCTGGCGGGGCCCGCTGGAGGGCGACACCCGCCCGCTGGGGATCCCGGAGGTCCGGGGCATCCTGCCGCGCGGCGGGACGATCCTCGGCTCCTCGCGGACCAACCCGTTCAAGATCGAGGGCGGCGTCGAGCGGATCAAGGCCAACCTGGCCGAGGGTGGCATCGACGCGCTGATCGCGATCGGCGGCGAGGACACCCTGGGCGTCGCGTCGAAGCTGACCGAGCTGGGCGTGCCCGTCGTCGGCGTGCCGAAGACGATCGACAACGACCTGGGCGCCACCGACTACACGTTCGGGTTCGACACCGCCGTGAACATCGCGATGGAGGCCATCGACCGGCTGCACACCACGGCCGAGAGCCACCACCGCACCGTCGTCGTCGAGGTGATGGGCCGGCACGCCGGCTGGATCGCCCTGCACTCCGGCCTCGCCGGCGGCGCGAACGTGATCCTGCTGCCCGAGCAGAAGTTCGACCTGGACAAGGTCGTCGAGTACATCGAGACCCGGTTCCAGACCCGGTACAGCCCGATCGTGGTCGTCTCCGAGGGCGCGATGCCGTCCGACGGCGACCTGGTCACCCAGGGTGGTCAGCTCGACGCGTTCGGGCACGTCCGGCTGGGTGGGGTGGGCCAGTGGCTCGCCGACCAGATCGAGAAGCGCACCGGCAAGGAGGCCCGCGCGGTCGTCCTCGGCCACATCCAGCGCGGCGGCACGCCGACCGCGTTCGACCGGGTGCTCGCGACCCGGTTCGGGCTGCACGCGATCGACGCGGTGCACGAGGGCGACTTCGGGAAGATGGTCGCGCTGCGCGGCACGGACATCGTCCGCGTCCCGTTGGAGGAGGCGACCCGCGAGCTGAAGACCGTGCCGGCGGCGCGGCTGGCCGAGGCCGAGGTCTTCTTCGGGTAGGAATCGTTGGTGACCGGGGGCCCGGCGAGGGCTCCCGGTCAGCTCTGGGAGAGGAACACGAGCGTGGACACCGTTGCCGTCATCGGAGCGGGCAAGATCGGCGAGGTGCTGCTGACGGGCCTGGTCAAGGCCGGCTGGCCGGCGAGCCGCCTGATCGCCACCGCCCGCCGCCCCGAGCGGGCCCAGGACCTGCGGGACCGGCTCGGCATCCGGGTGCTGGACAACCTGGCGGCGATCGACGAGGCCGCGGTCGTGGCGATCGCGGTCAAACCCCAGGACGCGGGGGTACTCCTGGAGGAGCTCGGCGGCAAGATCCCCGCCGACAAGCTGGTCGTCTCCCTGTGCGCGGGCCTGCCGACCTCCTTCTTCGAGCGGCGTCTCCAGCCGGGCACCCCGGTCGTGCGGGTCATGACCAACACGCCGGCCCTGGTCGACGAGGCGATGACGGCCCTCTCCGCCGGGGCGCACGCGCTGCCCGCGCACATGACCCTCACCGAGGAGCTGTTCAAGCCGCTGGGCAAGACGATCCGGGTCCCGGAGTCCCAGCAGGACGCGGTGACGGCCCTGTCCGGTTCCGGCCCGGCGTACTTCTACTTCCTGGTCGAGGCCATGATCGACGCGGGCATCCTCCTCGGGCTGCCCCGCCAGGTGGCCCGCGACCTGATCGTGCAGACCGCGATCGGCTCGGCCGTGATGCTCCGCGACTCGGGGGAGCACCCGGTGACGCTGCGCGAGGCCGTGACCTCCCCGGCGGGGACGACGATCAGCGCGATCCGCGAGCTGGAGAACCACGGGGTGCGCGCGGCGCTGCTCGCGGCCCTGGAGGCGGCGCGGGACCGGGCGCGGGAGATCGCCTCGGCGGCGGAGTAGCCCCGGGGGCCGGCCGCGCGCCGCCCCGAGCACCGTGGCCCGGTCGCGCGCCGCTCCCCGAGCACGGTGGCCCGGCCGCGCGCCGCTCCGACCTCCCTGGCGCGGCCGACGCCAGACCGACCGTCCGCGAGCCCCGTACCAGAGGAAATTAGCGTTCGTGGATATTCACTCACGTCCGCCCGGGTTCCCCGTGACTACGCAACGCCGTAGGGTGATCACAACTCGTAGTCGAAAGGGGGCACCCCATGCGGCGAGTACTCCTGGCCCTGGGCACCACCATCGGGGTCCTGCTGATCTCCAGTCCGGCGTCGGCGTTCGCCCACGACCGGGTGCACAACGTCTACCTGCACACCCTGCTGGACGTCCTCACCCTGGCGGTGGTCTCCTCGCCACTGTGGACGGCGTACCTGTGGGGCGGCAACCGCAAGGCCCTGCTGATCGCGCTCGTCGCGATGGTCCAGATCCCGGTCGGGGTCGTGGCGTTCGTGCCCATCCTCAACCCGTGGTTGCACGGCGCGGCCCTCGTCGGCGCGCTCGTGCTCACCGGTTCGGCGCTCCGCCTCACCCGCCGGTCCGTCCGGTCGGAGCGGTTCGCGCCCGTCACCGAGTGATCTGACCTGCTGTCGGTCGGTCTGCGAGAGCGCGGCCGGCCGGCGGCACCACGCGCCCGCCCGGCCCGGCGGCTCCACCCGCCGGTCGGGGCGGCCCGCCACGTCCACCGACCGGAGGGGCTGCGGCCGTCCCTCCGCCGTGCGGGGCTCCACCGGCCGGACCGGCGTGTCCCGGCCGGACCGCCCCGCGCACCCGGTTCTGCGGCCGGGCGCACACCCACGCACCGACCCGCGGAAATGGCACCGGCCGGCGGCACCCCCACAACAGGGTGCCGCCGGCCGGTGCCGTGCCGGGTCTGACTACTTCTTCGGGGTACGGGCCACGCAGATCACGGACTGCCCGAACGGCGCGCCGAAGACGCTCTCCCACGCGCGGGTGACCGGGAGCACGAACTTGTCGTAGATCCGCACGACCGGGCCGGGCTTGGGGGCCTGGCCGAGCAGCTTGGCGGAGACGAAGTAGCCGAAGAAGCCGAGGATGTTCGCGTACTTGAGCACCTCGATCTCCAGGCCGGCCTCCTCCATCGCCGCGCGCATCGACTTCTTGGTGTAGCGCCGGACGTGGCCGGTGGCGATGTCCACCTTGCTCATCGCGATCATGAACGCGGGGACCACGACCACGATCGCGGAGCCGGGCTTGAGCAGGCCGGCCATGCTGCGCAGCGCGCCCACGTGGTCCTCGATGTGCTCGAGGACGTTGTACGTGACCAGGCCGGTGTGCTGGCCGATCTCCGTGGTGGGGAGGAGGAGCTGGCGGACCTCGACGTTGGGGGCCTCGACGGCCATCCGCTCGGCGAGCTCGCGGAGGCGGTTGGGCTCGGCCTCGGTGCAGGTGAAGCGGCGGACCCGCGGTGCCCACTCCAGCGCGTAGTCCCCGAAACCGCTGCCGACCTCGATCGGATCGTCCCCCAGGTAGGGGAACGCCATGGAGGAGAACCACTTGCGATGGTTGACGGCCTCGGCGAGGCCCTCGAGGACCTCCTCCTGGACCTGCTGGTCTCCACCAAGATCGGTCATTTCAGTACTTCCCTCACTTGTTTGCCCGATTTTGTGCGGTCAAGAGTGTGGGGACCGCTCCGGGCACCTTACCCGATGCTACCGAGCACCCTGTGAGCCGTGTGACATGGGTGGCACGGTGGTGAGCGCCGGTCGTCGATCACGCAAATGGTTTACTGGCTCGTGCTCCCAACCTCGCGTCTCCGGGTTCCCGTGTGGTCGGCCCCGGCCCTGGTGATGTTCGCGCTGGGCGTCTGGCGGCTGGGCCGGCCCGGGATGTGGGCCGACGAGCTGGCGACCTGGGGCGCCGCCCGGATGCCCCTGGGCGACATGCTCCGGATGCTGGGCGAGGTCGACGCGGTCGACGGGCTGTACTACCTCGCCATGAACCTGTGGATCAGGGTCGCGGGGGACTCGGAGTTCGCGCTCCGGTTCCCGTCGGTGCTGGCCATGGCGGCGGCGGCCGGGCTGCTGGCGGTGCTGGGCCGCCGGCTCGTGTCCTACCGGGCGGGGCTGGTCGCCGGGCTGGCGTTCACCCTGGTCCCGGCCGCGTCGCGGTACGCCCAGGAGGCCCGGGTCTACCCGTTCGTCATCCTCGGCGCGGTGGTGGCCACCCTGCTGATGGACCGGATCCTGCGCCGTCCGTCGAAGAGACTGCTCATCGGGTACGCCGTCACCGTCGCCCTGATGGGTCTCCTGCACATCCTGGCGATCCTGATCGTGGCCGCGCACGGCGTCGTGGCGCTGCTGTTCCTGTGGCGGGCCCGCCGGCCGGTGTTCTGGCGCTGGTTCCTGGCGGCGTCCCTCGGGGTGCTGCCGGTGCTGCCCCTGATCGCGCTGTCGATCGGGCAGACCGGCCAGGTGAGCTGGATCCCCGAGTCGAGCGTGCGCACCGTGATCGCCCTGCCGGAGAAGCTGACGTCGGCGGCGGCGGTGGGCGGTTTCCTGGTCGCGCTGGCGGTGCTCGCGTACTCGCGGCGGCGGTCCTCGGTCCTGGTGCTGTCCTGGCTGGTCGTGCCGCCGGCCGTGCTGTTCGTCGCGGCCCAGTTCCACGAGCTGTTCTGGTACCGCTACCTGCTCTTCACCATGCCGGCCCTCGTCCTGGCGGCCGGCATCACCCTCGCCCGGGCGAAGCTGGTCCCGATCGTGGCCGGGCTCGTGGCGCTCGCCGCGCTCGGCGCGAACATCAACCTCTTCTACCGCTGGCCCGACGGCCACGAGCACGACACCCGGGGGGTGGGCGCGCTGATCGCGGCGGAGTACCGCCCGGGCGACGCGGTCGCGTACGCGCTGCACGAGCCGGTCGTGCCGTGGGAGGCCCGCGACGTGGTGGCCCGGTACGTGCCGGCCGACCGGCGGCCCCGGGACGCGTTCGCGCTGGTCGGGCAGCGGGCCGGGGACAACTTCCTCGCCGAGGAGTGCCCCGACGACCAGCTGGTCCGGTGCCTGGCGGACGCGCCCCGGGTGTGGGTGGTCCGGTTCGAGGACAAGAAGCTGGCCGACCCGCTGAAGAACCTGACCGACCCGGCCAAGGAGTCGGGCGCCAAGGAACGGCTGCTCCGCGACGGCTACCGGCTGGAGCGCGCCTGGGCGAAGCGCGCCTTCACGGTCGGGCTGTACGTCCGCAGCTCCTGACGCCCCCGTCGGCGAGCCCCACGGCCAGCCCGGTCACCTCGTCGCCGGTCCGCAGCACCCGCACGTCCGGGCAGCCGGTGCGGACGGCGTCCCAGGCGCCGTCGGGCCGGCGGGCGGCGGCGGCCCGGCAGTGCTCCTCGCCGACGTACCCCCAGGCCATGAACAGTTCGTCGTCGGCGTAGCTGTACACGCCGACGGACTCGGTGCGGTCCCCGGCGGGGCGGCGGTAGAAGGCGCCGCGCAGGCCGGGCACGGGCGTACCCTCGAAATCGACGTCCTCGATGATCTTGTGCACGTCGTAAAGGGAAATATCGGGCATATCCATCGTCTCCACGATCCCTTAACGATCAACCCGGCTCCAGGGCTCCCGCCGAGTGGGACTGACCACCTCGACGATGTGCCACCCCGGAGCGCGCACTAAGGTTGACCCGTGCAACAGGAATGGCATCAGTTCCGGAACCCAGGCCTCCAGATCACCCGCCCGGCGAACACCGCCGAGGCCGCCTCCCTCGGGATCGACCGATGGCGGGAGCTCCCTCGTGAGCAGATGCCGCCCTGGCCGGACTATTCCGTGGTCGAGCAGGTCGCAGGCGTCCTGGCCACCGTGCCGCCGATCGTCGCGCCGTACGAGGTCGACCAGCTCCGCGAGCGGCTCGCGCTCGTCTGCGAGGGCAAGGCGTTCCTGCTCCAGGGCGGCGACTGCGCCGAGACGTTCGCGGACAACACCGAGTCGCACATCCTGGCCAACGCGCGCACCCTGCTCCAGATGGCCGTCGTGCTCACCTACGGGGCGAGCATGCCGGTGATCAAGGTGGCCCGGGTCGCCGGCCAGTACACGAAGCCGCGCTCGGCCGCCCTGGACGCCTTCGGCCTGCCGTCGTACCGGGGGGACATGCTCAACTCCCTCGAGATGACCGAGGAGGCCCGGGTCAACGACCCGCAGCGCATGATCCGCGCCTACGCGAACGCGTCGTCGGCGATGAACATGCTGCGCGCCTACCTCGGCGGCGGCCTGGCCGACCTGCACGCGGTGCACGACTGGAACAAGGACTTCGTGCGGACCTCCGCCGCCGGCGAGCGCTACGAGGCCATCGCCCGCGAGATCGACCGGGCGCTCGCCTTCATGCGGGCGTGCGGGCTGCGCGACGACGAGGCCCTGCGCACCGTCACGCTGTACTGCTCGCACGAGGCCCTCGCCCTGGAGTACGACCGCTCGCTCACCCGGGTGTCGCACGACAAGGCGTACGGCCTGTCCGGCCACTTCCTCTGGATCGGCAACCGGACCCGCCAGCTCGACGGCGCGCACCTCGACTACATCAGCAGGATCGTGAACCCGATCGGCGTGAAGATCGACGCGGCCGTCACCCCGGACGAGGCGATCGAGCTGGCCGAGAAGCTCAACCCGGACAACATCCCGGGCCGGCTGACGATGATCGCCCGGATGGGCAACGGCAAGGTCCGCGACGCGCTGCCGGCGATCGTGGAGAAGGTGCACGCGGCCGGCCACAAGGTCGTCTGGCAGTGCGACCCGATGCACGGGAACACGATCGAGGCGTCCAACGGGTACAAGACCCGGCACTTCGACCGGATCGTCGACGAGGTGCTCGGCTTCTTCGAGGTGCACCGCGGCCTCGGCACCCACCCGGGTGGCCTGCACGTCGAGCTGACCGGCGAGGACGTCACCGAGTGCCTGGGCGGCGCGCAGGCGATCGAGGACCGGCACCTGCCCGACCGCTACGAGACGGCGTGCGACCCGCGCCTCAACACCCAGCAGTCCCTGGAGCTCGCCTTCCTCGTGACGGAGATGCTCCGGGGCTAGCCCCCCTGTCGACGGGGTGCCGCACCTCCTCCCGGGGAGGCGCGGCACCCTTTTCCGTGCGACGGACACACCCAGACCACGATCAGACGGTTACGGGGGCGCCCGGCCCGGCTTCTGAAGGTTGGAGCCCGGGCTGTCCCCGGTCGGCCCCTCCGGGCCCGCCCTCCCCACCTAAGGCGCCCCGGTGATCGGCACCGCCAGGAACCGCAACCCGTCCGGCTGCCGATGACACACCCCACTGGTCAGATGCGCCCAGTACCCGGCGAGGCACTGCCCGAGCATCGCGTGCCCGAGCTGGTTCGGATGCAGCGACTCCCGAGAGATGACCCCTTCCGGATCCCCGTCGACAGCACCCGCCTCCCCGACCTGCCCCGATCCTCGCGGCCCCCCGGCCCGACCGGACCCCGAGGCCCCACCGGCCCGCGTGTCCGGCTCCCCGCCCCGGAATCCGGTCCACTCCGGGCTCCCGTCCTCCTTCAGCCGGATGCTGATCCCGCGCGTCCACTTCGGCTCGTCCCCGGGCGAGCACACCTCCCGGTCGTCCATCGCGGCGGTCAGGTCGAGGAAGTCCACCCCGGCGGTCTGCGCCGCCCCGCGCATCGTGGCCGCGAGCAGCGGGACGAACGTCCCCCGGCCCCACGCCGCGTCGTCGTCGTGGAACGGGCAGCCGTGCACCACCCGGGAGAACCGGCTGTCCCACCGGTTGTGCACGGTCAGCGGCGACGGGTAGGACTGGAGCACGACCCGCGCGTCGGACTGCCCGGTGTCGGTGAGCACGCCGCGCACTTGGGCGAGGACGGAGTCGAGGCGCGGCCGCAGGGCGGTGAGCCGTTCGGTGACCTTCGGCGTCCACTCGTCCTTGCAGCTCGCGGTGGACAGCGCGTACCCGACCGCGCAGTCGGTGACGATCTCCGTGAAGCCGACGTCGTTGGCGCCGACGGTGACCAGTACCAGTCTGATCCGGTACTGGGCCGCCGCCTCCCGCAGCGCCTGGATCTGCGGCTTCTCCCCGCCCTGGCCCCGGACCAGCACGTCGGCGGTCTCCGCGCCCGAGCAGGCGAGGTTGACGACGTTGGTCCCCGGGATCCGGGCGGCGGCGAGCTGGGCGTCGGCCGAGCGGTGGCAGTCCGGGTTGGCCCCGTCGTGGTAGTTCCCCGCGCCCTCCCCGGAGGTGAGGCTGTCGCCGAGCGCCACGACGGCGTCCAGCGCGGGCGGGGCGGAGGGCGTGGCGCGCGGGCCCCCGGTGCCGGTCCCCCGGAGGCTCCCGGCGTCGGCCTCCGGGGGAGCGGCCAGGGCGATCCCGGGTGTCAGGAGCAGGGCGGCGAGCGGTAGCAGGGCCAACCGGATCCTCAATGTGTACCCCTTCCATAGTCGTATGACCGCTTTCTACGGTATTGCGGACTTGATCACTACCTGTTCTGGAGATCCCGGCCACTCACCCGTGACCCGGGACGCAGAGTCGATCTACGATGGAAGCGCTGTCGATCTCTGTCGGCAGTGCACAGGGCTCATGAAGAGCACGCGCTGGGGGCGGGGCTGCGCGTCACTTTCGGCAACCTCGAAAGGGACGACCATGCCTGCCCTGGGCGCTTACCGGGGGCTGCTGTCCACGACCGGACCCGGCTTCCTCCTGCTCGCCTTCCTCGCCCGACTGCCCGCCGCCATGGGCATCGTCGGCGCGCTCACCCTCGTCGTCACCACCACCGACAGCCTCACCGCCGCGGGTGTCGCGGCCGGCGCGCTCGGGGTGGGCTCCGCCCTCGGCGGCCCGGTGGTCGGTTCTCTGGCCGACCGGTACGGGCAGCGGCTCGTCGGACTCGTCGCCTCGCTGGCCGACGCCCTCGCGTACGCGGCCCTGCTCTACGCCGCCCTCAGCCACGCCCCGCTCGTCGTCACGGCCGCCGCCGCGGCGCTCGCCGGATTCGCCACCCCGCAGGTCGGGCCGCTGGTCCGGGTGCGCTGGGCGGCCCTGCTCGGCGAGCGCGGCCAGCAGCGGCTGATGCCCACCGCGATGTCGTACGAGGGCACCGCCGACGAGACCGCGTACATCACCGGCCCGGCCCTGGTCGGCGCGCTCGCCCTGACCGGGCACCCGACCCTGCCCCTGATCGGCGCGATCGCGCTGCTCCTGGTCGCCGGCACCCTGTTCGCCCTGCACCCGACCGCGCCGCCCGTGCTCCGGGTGCCGTCCGACGCCCCGAAGGACCGGCTCAGCCCGGACCTGTGGGGCCTGGTCGCGGCCATGGTGTTCATCGGCGTGGTGTTCGGCGCGACCCAGACCGGCATCACCGCGCTCGCCAAGGACATCGGCCAGACCGGGGCCGGCGGCCTGGTGTACGCGATGATGGGCGTCGGCAGTGTCGTCGCCGGCCTGCTCACCGCCGTGCTGCCCACCCGGTTCCGGGTGTCGCTGCGCTATGTCGTGTTCGCCGTGGCGCTGTTCGTCGGGGCGGCGTCGCTGCTGCTGGTGGACTCGCTGGGTTCGGCGATGGCCGCGCTGGCGTTCCTCGGCGTCGCGGTCGCCCCGTACCTGATCACGGGGTACGTCCTCGCCGAGCGGCTCACCACGGCCCGCCGGGCGGGCGCCGCCATGACCCTGATGGCCAGCGGCACGGTCGCCGGCAACGCGGTCGGTTCGGCGCTCTCGGGCGTCCTCGCCGACCGGTACGGCTACCAGGGGGCCTTCACGGTTCCGGTGGTCGCCGGGCTGCTCGCGGTCGTGCTGGCCGTGGCCACCGCGCCGCGCCTGCGCCGACTGCTCGCGACCCCCCGGCCGTCGGTGTCCCAGCTGCCGGCCGAGCAGGTCACGGTCTAGCGGGTCCCGGTCCGACTGGTTCCGGGGCGGAGGCACGTCGCGGTCCGGCGGTCCCCGGGCGGCGACAAGTCCCGCTCCGGCGGCACCTCTCGGACGGGCGGCGTCCCGCTCAGCAGCCGCCGGTCACCCGCATCGGCGAGGACAGCATCCGGCCGTCGGACAACCGGACGGACACGTACCACGCGATGGCGGAGAAGGACGGCTCCGTGTAGGTGCTGCCGGAGTACGTCCTCGGCCCGCCCGCCATCCGGCTGAACTGCCAGCTGCCGCCGAGGTCGTCGCGGCGCGCGTACACGCTGGCCTCGGTCGCCGTGCCGCCCACCACGGTCGCGCTGACCGCCACGCTCCACGAGGACGCCCCGCACTCCGGGGTTCCGGTCGCGTTGACGGTCACGCCGGTGCCGCCCGTGGTCGGCACGCTGGTCGGCCCCTGGGAAACCGGTGGCTGGCCGGCGGGCGTGCTCCGCGCCGACCCGGACGCCGTGGGCGTGGGGGAGGGGCTGGCGGTCCGGGTGGCCGTGGCCCGGGCCCGGAGCGCGGCCGTCTGCGAGTCCAGCGAACCCGAACCGGGCGGGGCCATCACCCCCGGCTCGTCGGCGCGCCCGGCGGCGCGGCCCGACGGTTCGGTGAGCAGCTCGCTGGTCGAGGACGCGACGAGGAACAGCATCAGCGCGCAGAACAGGAACCAGGCCAGTTCGGACCTGCGGGACAGGACCGTGCGGGGTGGCGGGCGGCGGTGCAGACCGATCCAGCCCTCGCCCGGTGCGGTGTCCACCACGGAGGCGAGTTCGCCCGTGGCATATGGGTGTTCCGTCGGCGTCACGCCGCGCCTTCCCCGCGCCCCCAGTCGATCATGCAGTGACATGCATCGATTCGACAATGTCGCGCGGGGTGGTGCCGTGTCAAGGAACGGGAAAGGAGAAGTTGCCGTCACCCGGGTCGGGTGGACGACAACTTCTCCTCGGAAGTGCCTATGCCAGCGCGCTTTCCGCGCCGGGCGCGGCGACTAGGCCAGCGCGGCCTCGGCGTCGAGCGTGACGGCGGCGGCGTGCACGACGGCGGCGATCCGCAGCGCGTCGTGGATCGCGTCCCGGCCGAGGCCGGCCTTGATCAGCGCCTTCTCGTGCGACTCCAGGCAGACCCCGCAGCCGGTGATCGCGGAGACCGCCAGACACCACAGCTCGAAGTCGACCTTGTCCACGCCGGGCTGGCCGATGACGGACATCCGCAGCCGGGCGGGCAGGGTCTGGTACGCCTCGTCGCCGATCAGGTGCTTGGCGCGGTAGTACACGTTGTTCATGGCCATGATGGACGCGGCGGCCTTCGCGGCCTCGACGGCCTCGGGCTTGAGCCGGTCGGCGGCCTCGGCGGCGATCTCGCGGATCACCCGCGGGCTGCGCGCCGCGATGGCGCAGGCGAGCGCCGCGCCCCAGGCCTGCTGCTCGGGCAGGGTGGCGTTGCCGAGCACGGAGCCCAGGTTGAGCTTGGTGTCCTTCGCGTACGCCGGCAGGGCGTCCTTCAGGGTGTCGAGACCCACGGGGTGGTTCCTTTCGCGCGAACGGGAAAGAGGGGGCCGACAGGCCCCCTCTCCACGGAGAACTAGCTGGCCATCAGGGACTTGGCGTCCAGGGTGTCGCCGCCCTTGTTCCAGTTGCAGGGGCACAGCTCGTCGGTCTGCAGCGCGTCGAGGACCCGGAGGACCTCGGCGACGTTGCGGCCCACGGAACCGGCGGTGACCATGGCGAACTGGATCTCGTTGTTCGGGTCGACGATGAACGTCGCGCGCTGCGCCACGCCGTCCTCGCCCAGGATGCCGGCCGCCTCGGACAGCTCGCGCTTGATGTCCGACAGCATCGGGAACGGCAGGTCGCGCAGGTCCGGGTGGTCCTTGCGCCACGCGAAGTGCACGAACTCGTTGTCCACGGAGGCGCCCAGGACCTGCGCGTCGCGGTCGGCGAACTCGCCGTTCAGCCGGCCGAACTCGGCGATCTCCGTCGGGCAGATGAAGGTGAAGTCCTTCGGCCAGAAGAAGACGACGCGCCACTTGCCCTCGTGGGACTTGTTCGTGATGGTCTCGAAGGCGTTGTCGGCGTCGAGCGACACGCAGGCGGTCAGCTCGTAGGCCGGGAAGTGGTCACCAACGGTAAGCACAGAGGTTCTCCTGTAGGGCGGTTGATTGGAGTCATTCCAGATTGTGCCCTACGAGTGCCGAAATCGCCCAGGGGGGCGACACTAGTATGAAGTAGCTCACACTCGTCCCGTTATCTGGGAGTGATTTCCAGATAACCGGACGTCATGGAAAGGTTGCCCTTGTGACCAGCCTGCTCATTATTGGCCCGGCGCGCTGACCTGTAGGGCATCGAAGCCCGTCCCCGTCAGTGCGCAGACCTTCCGCATCCCGCGGAGGGTCTTTTTTGTTGCAGGAATCTTCTGGAGATAACGATGGACTTCCAGGTCTTTGACACGACATTGCGTGACGGTGCCCAGCGCGAGGGCATCACCTACTCGGTGGTGGACAAGCTCGCCGTGGCCCGGCTGCTCGACGAGTTCGGCGTGGGGTTCATCGAGGGCGGCTGGCCCGGCGCGATGCCCAAGGACACCGAGTTCTTCCGCCGGGCCCGCGACGAACTCCAGCTCAAGCACGCGGTCATGGTCGCGTTCGGCGCCACCCGCAAGGCCGGGCTGACCGCCGCCGACGACCCGCAGGTCCGGGCGCTGCTCGACGCGGAGACCCCGGCCATCGCCCTCGTCGCGAAGGCCGACCTGCGGCACGTCGAGCGCGCGCTGCGCACCACCCCGGAAGAGAACCTCGCGATGGTGTACGACACGGTCACGCACCTCGTCGCCGAGGGTCGCCGGGTGTTCGTGGACTGCGAGCACTTCTTCGACGGGTTCCGCTTCGACGCGGCGTACACGAAAAGGGTCGTGGAAAAGGCTCTGGAGGCCGGGGCCGAGCGCGTCGTGCTCTGCGACACCAACGGCGGCTCCCTGCCCTCCGGCATCACCCGGGCCATCACCGAGCTGGGCGTCGACCCCGCGCTGCTCGGCATGCACGCCCAGAACGACACCTCCTGCGCGGTGGCCAACACCATCGCGGCCGTGGAGGCCGGTGTCCTGCACGTCCAGGGCACGGCCAACGGCTACGGCGAGCGACCCGGCAACGCGGACCTGTTCGCGGTCGTCGGCAACCTCGCCCTCAAACTCGGGCTCCCCGTGCTACCGCCGGGGTGCCTCGAGCAGATGGCGCGCGTCTCGCACGCCATCGCGGAGATCGCCAACATCGCACCCGACACCCACCAGGCCTATGTCGGGCACGCAGCGTTCGCTCACAAGGCGGGGCTGCACGCGAGCGCGATCAAGGTCGATCCGGAGCTGTACAACCATGTGGATCCGACCACCGTCGGCAATGACATGCGCATCCTGATCACCGAGATGGCCGGCCGGGCCAGCATCGAGCTCAAATCCCGTGAGCTCGGACTGGACCTGGCCGGCCAACCCACTGTACTCACCGCCGTCGCCGACCGGGTCAAGTCCCTGGAGGCGCAGGGCTGGTCGTTCGAGGCCGCCGACGCGTCGTTCGCGCTGCTGGTGCGGTCCGCGCTCGGCGACGTGAAGGCGCCCTTCGACCTGGAGTCCTACCGGGTGATCGTCGAGCACCGGCCCGACGGCGCGGTGGTCTCCGAGGCCACGGTCAAGATCGTGGTGGGCGGGGAGCGGACCATCGCCACCGCCGAGGGCAACGGGCCGGTCAACGCCCTCGACCAGGCGCTGCGCCTCGCCCTGGTCGAGTTCTACCCGGCCCTGTCCTCGCTGGAACTCGTCGACTACAAGGTGCGGATCCTGGCCGGCTCGCACGGCACGGACGCGGTGACCCGGGTGCTGGTGGAGTCCACGCACCGCGACGCCGAGCTGACCACGGTCGGGGTGCACGGCAACATCGTGGAGGCGAGCTGGCTGGCCCTGGTCGACGCGCTCACCCACGCGCTCCAGCAGGGCGGCGACAAGGCCCGGCGCCGGCTCGGCGACTAGGGCCTGTCCGGTAGGTCCTGTGCCGAGGCGCTCTCCACCCGGGCGGCGTGGCCGGCGCGGTCCAGATTTCCTGTGCCGCGCCGGCCACGCCGCCCGTCCCGCGCCCGCCGGACAGGGCACCATGCCCACATGCCCGTCGAACTGCTGCCCACCGCGGCACCGCCACTCGACTACTACCTTCTCGGCAGGGGCCCCGGCGGCCTGTTGGTCGAGGAGTTCGTCACCGCGCCGGACCACACCGTGCTGGCCATCGACAGCGCCGGCTGGACCGGATCCGACCCGGGCTGGTGGAGCACCGCCGAGTTCTGCCGTCGGATGCGGGTGGACCGGGAGTTGCGCGCTCAGGTCCGGCCGGTGTCGCGGGCCGGGGCCGAGACGGCTTTTCGCAGGCTGAGCGGGGGGCCGCTGCCCGGGGAGGCGGAACTGCGGGCGGAGTTCCGCGATCGCCACGACCTGGCCGTCACGGCCCCGCTGGCCCTGGGCCCCGCCGGACCGCCGGCCGGCTACCACAGCCGCAGGATGTACCGGCTGCTGTTCGCGGGCGAGCTGGGCCCCGCCGCCGTGGCCGGGCTGGCCGCCGGGTGGGGGCTGACCGCGACCTCCGACGCCCGGGTGCTCGGCGTGGCCCGCCGGGACCTGGCCGGCGACCGGGTGTCCTGGGAACTCCGCCGGGTCGGGGCCGCCCACGCCTGGGCCGTGGATGTCACGGCCCTGCTCATCGGGCCCGCCGACAGCACGATCGGGCCCCTGCTGCACGGCCTGCGGGCCGAGGCCCGCTTCGCCGGGTTGGTCCCGGCGCTGGTGGAGAGGTTCGCCTAGGGGACCCTGTCGCCGCCGACCGTCGCCGGGTCCGGCGCGGTGGCGAGCAGCCGGTCGCAGGCGTCGACCAGCCGGTCGCGGAGCGGCGCGGCCCGTCCGGCGAACGCCCGCTGGTGGGTCACGTACTCCGCCCGGCCGTTCGGGGTCTCGATCCGGACGGGCGGGTAGCCCAGCGCCGCCAGGTCGTACGGGCTGGCCCGCATGTCCAGGGTCCGGATGTCGCGGGCCAGCTCGAAGCAGTCGACGACCAGCTCGGCCGGCACGAGCGGCGCCAGCTTGTACGCCCACTTGTACAGGTCCATGTTCGCGTGCAGGCAGCCCGGCTGCTCGTGGTCGCGCTGGGTGTCCCGGGTCGGCTGCAGCAGGTTCAGGCTCCGGGCCGGGGGCGTGAAGAACCGGAACGCGTCGAAGTGCCCGCACCGGACGTTCTGGGACTCGACGAACGCGGCGAGCTCGTCGTGGCCCATCCGCAGCGGTACCGGATGGCGGGTTTCGGTGTCCCTGTAGACCATCGCCCACTCGTGCAGGCCGAAGCAGCCCAGGTGCGGTGGCCGGTCGCGGGTCGCAGCGAGCAGGTCGCGGATCCAGCCGATCCGGGCCCGTTCCTTCCCGGTGGGCGCCCGGTCGAAGCCGGGGTACCAGGCGCGCAGCTGGTTGGGCCGGTGGTTGTAGTACGTGAACAGGAAGTCCTCGACGGGGTGTTTCAGGCCCTGCCGGCGGCGGTCGAGGTGCGCGGCGACCAGCGCGTCCACCCGCGCCTCGTGTGCCGCCCGCCTGTCCACCTGCCCGCTTCCCCTGTCTCCGCCGGGATTCCGGCCGCTCCCCGCCCGGCTCCCGGCCCCCGGCCCGGCACGCCGGCCGACCCTCCGAAGTTACCGGAGCGGCCCGGCGGCCCGGTCGGCCAGGACCGCGAATGTGACCCCTGAGGGCTCCAACCAGGCGCGCGCGGGCGAAGAGATAGATTCTGGGGTACCGAATCTGCTCTGGCCAAGGGACTTATCACAGTGCGTATTGCCCGGTTTGCCCATGCGGGCGGCATGTCGTTCGGCGTGGTGGAGGGTGACCAGTCGCCCACCATCGCCGAGCTGGAGGGGCACCCCTTCGGTCGGCTCACGTTCACCGGTCAGCGGTGGGCGCTCGCCGACGTGCGGCTGCTCGCCCCGATGCTGCCCAGCAAGATCGTGTGCGTGGGCCGCAACTATGCCGACCACGCCAAGGAGATGGGCGGCGAGGTCCCGGCGGAGCCGCTGCTCTTCCTCAAGCCGTCGACCACGATCATCGGCCCGAACGACGCCATCTCGCTGCCGCCGCAGTCCAAGCAGGTCGAGCACGAGGCCGAACTGGCGATCGTGATCGGGCTGCCGGGCGCGCGCCGGGTCGACCGGGCCGGCGCCGAACAGGCCATCTTCGGGTACTCGATCGCCAACGACGTCACGGCCCGCGACCTGCAGAAGAAGGACGTGCAGTTCACCCGGGCCAAGGGCTTCGACTCGTTCTGCCCGTTCGGGCCGTGGATCGAGACCGAGCTGGACTGGCGCGACCTCGAGATCCGCTGCGAGGTGAACGAGGAGGTCCGCCAGCTGGGCCGGACAAAAGACATGGTGTTCGACGTCCCGACTCTGGTCTCCTATGTCTCCCACGTGATGACGCTGCTGCCCGGCGACGTGATCCTCACCGGCACGCCCGCCGGCGTGGACGTCCTGACGGCCGGCGACTCCGTGACCGTCTCCATCGAGGGCCTCGGGGCCCTCACGAACAAGGTTGTGGAACTTGTCTGATCTCCGGCTCCGGTTCAGTCCCTCGCCGACGGGTACGCCGCACGTCGGGCTGATGCGCACGGCCCTCTACAACTGGGCGCACGCCCGGCACCACGGCGGCAAGCTGATCTTCCGGATCGAGGACACCGACGCGGCGCGCGACTCCGCCGAGTCGTACCAGATGCTGCTCGACGCCATGAGCTGGCTCGGCCTGGACTACGACGAGGGCCCGGACCTGGGCGGCCCCTACGGCCCGTACCGGCAGTCCGAGCGCGGCGACATCTACCGCGACGTGGCCGCCAAGCTGTTCGAGGCCGGCTACGCCTACGAGTCCTACTCCACGCCCGAGGAGATCGAGGCCCGGCACAAGGCGCTCGGCCGCGACCCGAAGCTGGGCTACGACGGCTTCGACCGGAACCTGACGGCCGAGCAGGTCGCCGCGTTCAAGGCGGAGGGCCGCGAGGCCGTGCTCCGGATCCGGATGCCCGACGAGGACATCACCTGGGTCGACGCGGTGCGCGGCGAGGTCACCTTCAAGTCCGGCAGCGTGCCCGACTACGTGATCGTCAGGGGCAACGGCCAGCCGCTGTACACCCTGACGAACCCGGTCGACGACGCCATGATGCGGATCAACCTGATCTCCCGGGGCGAGGACCTGCTGTCGTCCACCCCGCGCCAGATCGTGCTGTTCCGGGCCATGGTGGCACTCGGCATCGCCGAGACCGTCCCGGACTACGCGCACCTGCCGCTGGTCACCGGCGAGGGCAACAAGAAGCTGTCCAAGCGCGACCCCCGGTCGAACTTCTTCGCCTACCGCGACGCCGGCTACCTCCCCGAGGGCCTCGCGAACTACCTGGCCCTGCTGGGCTGGGCCATCGCGCCGGACCGCGACATCTTCACGATGGCGGAGCTGATCAGCGCGTTCGACCTGCACAACGTCAACTCCAGCGCGGCCCGGTTCGACGAGAAGAAGTGCGAGGCCATCAACGCCGAGCACGTGCGCCGGCTCGACCCGGCCGACTTCGCGGACCGGATCCGGGCGTTCCTGCCCGACGGCGCCGACCCGGACCTGGTGGCCGCCGCCGCTCCGCTGATCCAGACCCGGATCACCACCCTGGCGCAGGCCCGGGACATGCTCGGCTTCCTGTTCTCCGGCGACGCCTTCGCCCCCGACGAGGCGCACGCGGCCAAGGTCCTCACCGAGGCTGCCCGGCCGGTGCTGGAGGCGGCGATCGGCGTCGTCGAGAAGGTGGAGTGGACGACCCCGGCGCTGGAGGAGGCCCTCAAGGCCGCCCTGATCGACGGCCTGGGCCTGAAGCCGAAGGTGGCGTTCGCGCCGCTGAGGGTCGCCGTGACGGGCCGGACGGTCTCGCCGCCCCTCTACGAGTCGATGGAGCTGCTGGGCCGCGAGACGACCCTGGAGAGGCTCCGGAAGGCACTGTGAGTCCACGGGTCACCACTGTCCTGTTCGACGTCGACCAGACGTTGACGGACTACGAGAGCTCGGCGCGGGCGGGCATCATCGCCTACTGCGCCGAGCTCGGCGTCCCGGCACCCCGACTGCCGGCGGCGGCCGGAAAATGGTCCAGGCTCGAACAGGAACACTTTCCGAGGTACCTGGCGGGGGAGCTCACCTTCGCCGACCAGCGCCGGCACCGGGCCCTCGGCATGCGCCGCGCCCTCGGCGGCCGGGGCCCGGCGGACCCCGGCACCTGGTTCGACGCCTACCTGGCGCACTACGAGGCCAGCCTGACCCTGTTCGACGACGTCCTGACGTGCCTGGCGGCGCTGTCCGGGCTCACCCTCGGTGTGATCAGCAACAACGACGAGGACTACACCCGCACCAAGCTGGCCCTGACCGGCATCGCGGACCGGTTCACGATTTCTGTGGGCCGCGACACATACGGGATCGCGAAGCCGGCGCCCGCCATCTTCCACTCCACGTGCGCGGCCCTCGACGTTTCCCCAGCTGAGACCGCGTACGTGGGCGACAACCTCGCCTTCGACGCGCAGGGTTCCTCCGACGCCGGACTTCTCGGGGTGTGGCTGGACCGAACCGGTGGTCCGAACCCCTTCCCGAGGCGGATCCGGACCCTCTTCGACCTGCCTGGCCTGCTCGGACTTCCCGACCGGGGATCCGATTTGAAGGTCACGGAGGGCGTCGGGTAGAGTTCATCTCCGGTGCGAGGGCACCGATGGGGTATGGGGTAATTGGCAGCCCGATGGTTTCTGGTTCCATTAGTCTAGGTTCGAGTCCTGGTACCCCAGCAAAATGTCCTCGCACCACCTGGCCCCGTCGTCTAGCGGCCCAGGACGCCGCCCTCTCAAGGCGGTAGCGGGGGTTCGAATCCCCTCGGGGCTACGCACGACAGTATTTCAGCAAGACAAGTGGTATCTGCGGTCCCGTCGTCTAGCGGCCTAGGACGCCGCCCTCTCAAGGCGGTAGCGGGGGTTCGAATCCCCTCGGGACTACGTAGCTTGGAGCTCTTTACTCACGGAAAGCGTGAGTGGGGGCTCCTTCGTTATTTCTGCGCCCGTTCCGGGCGCGTGGTGGGGAAGCTTCGCTCCACCCACACCCCCTCCCGTGGTGGTTGCCGGGAGTGGGCACGTCTCAGCCGGTGCTCGTCGCGGGTTGGTCTGCCCGGTCAAGTGGTCGTCGTGGGGACGCAGACGGTTCTGACGAGCTGGATGGCGTTGTTGGCGAAGCCGCCGGCCGTCCAGGACTGGGTCGTGGGCTGGGTGGCGCCGGAGTCGTCCGTGGCGTGGGCGGCCAGGAGGTACTCGCCCGGGGTGGCGCGCCAGGCGAAGGACCAGCCGCGCCAGGCGTGCCGGTGGCCGTCCGGCTCGTCGAGGATCGCCGGGGCCCAGCGGGTGCCGCCGTCGGTGCTCACCGCCACGCCCGTGACCGGGGCGGAGCCCGACCAGGCGCGGCCGCGCAGGAGTACCGGGCCGGGGTGCACGATCCGGGTCCGGGACAGGAAGTCGGGGAAGCCGGGCGGGACCATCAGGGCGCGGGGCCGGATCCGGGTGACCGGCTCGCCGGGCTCCTGCGGGGTCTGGCGCAGGCGGTAGGCGTTCTGCTGGTAGCCGGTGAACGGCTCGGAGGCCACGGTGATGTCGCGGAGCCACTTGACGTGCGCCATGCCGTACCAGCCGGGGACCACCAGGCGGACCGGGGCGCCGTGCTGGGGCGGCAGCGGGGCGCCGTTCATGGCGTAGGCGAGGAGCACGTCCCTGGACAGGGCCTCGGCGAGCGGCAGGCTGCGCCGGTAGTCTTGTTCGACGCCGCGTTCCAGCCCGTGGTCGGCCCCGGTGAACACGATCTCGACGGCGTCCTCCTCGATGCCGGTGATGGCGAGCAGGTCGCGGAGCGGCGCGCCCGTCCACTCGGCCGTCCCCACCGCGTGCACCAGCCACGGTTGGCTCACCGGGCGCGGGTCGAGCCCGGCCCGGCCGTTGCCGGCGCACTCCATGGTGACGCGGATGGTCCGGGCGGGGATGGCGCGCAGGGAGTGCAGGTCCAGGGTGAGGGGGCGGGTGACCCGGCCGCCGACCGTGAGGCGCCAGGCCGCCGGGTCGATGGCGGGGATGTCGTAGTGGGTCAGGAGATAGTGCAGGCCCACCGGGGTGACGTCGTAGCGCAGCGCCTCCTGCGGCATGCCGTGGTTGCGGGCGGCGAGGGCCAGTTCCTCCGGGGAGAAGCCCTCGTCGGGCCCGGCGACCCGGTACGGCGGACTGATCCGGCTCAGGTCCGGCCCGGGCGACGCGGGGCCGGTCTGCGCCTCGGTGCCGGTCTGCGCCTCGGTCTGTACGTCCATGAGCTTGGACATGGCCCGGCCTCCTTGGAAGGGGTCCAGGGGCGGTGGGAATGCTCGACCTCAGTTTAGGTCGGGGAGCGTCCGGCCGGGGGGACTGCGCGGCACGTCCCGCCCGTCCGGTTCAGCGGATGCGCCAGGGCCATGTGGGCGGATGCGGCGGGGCTAGACAGGTGGCGGCGGCGGGGCTAGGCGGTTGGGGTGGCAGGACCGGATGGGTAGCCGGTGCGGGGCCGGGCGGGTGGCGGCGGGCGGGCGCCTGCGGGGCTGGCAGGCCAGGACCGGGCGGGCGCCTGCGGGGCTGACAGACTCGGGGCATGAGTCGTGTCGCCTTCTTCGATCCCGTGCACGGCATCGGTCTCAGCGTGGCCGCCGGTAGTGGGCGGAGCTGGATGGACGAGCCGGACGGCGATCCCCGGCACGCGCACCTGCACGTCGACGTCCCGGGGCCGCTCACCGTGCCGGGTGCCGAGGAGACCCGGTTGCGGTCGGATACCGGGTTCGTCCGCTGGCCGGACCTGGACCGGTTCGCGGCGGCGCTGGGCGGGCTGGCGCGCGAGGGGCAGGGGTCGGTCGAGTTGGTGGCCGACCCGGGTTTCCAGTTCACCGTCGTGCTGCGCGAGGACGGCCGGCTGCGGGCCGTGACGCGGTTCGGTACCGGGCACCAGATGGAGATCGACGTGGTGGCCAGTACCCGATGGGACTGGTATTTCGGTCTTCGCGCGGATCTGGTCGGGCTGGCGGACCAGATCCGTGACGCCGTGCTGGAGCACAGACCCCGGCGCTGACCCCTCGGCTACAGGCCCGAGAGGCGTTGGCCCGCGCGGACCACGGCCATCGCGTGCCGCTCACCCGGCCGCCGGGTCAGCCGCTCGATCGGCCCCGAGACGCTGACGGCGGCGATCACCCGGCCGGTCCGGTCCCGCACCGGTGAGGACACCGACGCGACCCCGGCCTCGCGCTCGGCGACGCTGGACGCCCAGCCCCGTTTGCGCACCTCGGCGAGGATCCGGGCCGTGAACTTGGCCCGGGGCAGCAGCGGCAGCACGGCCTCCGGGGGCTCCCACGCCAACAGGATCTGGGCGGCGGAACCGGCGGTCATCGGCAGCACCGAACCGATCGGGACCGTGTCGCGCAGGCCGCTGGACCGTTCGGCGGCGGCGACGCAGATCCGGTCGTCGGCCCGGCGGAGGTAGAGCTGGGCGCTCTCACCGGTCTGGTCGCGGAGCATCGCCAGGATCGGCTCGGCCGCCGTGAGGAGCACGTCGGGGGCCTCGTTGGCGAGTTCGCCCAGGCGTGGCCCGGGGCGCCACCGGCCCTGGGCGTCGCGGACCAGCAACCTGTGCTGTTCCAACGCCTGCGCCAGGCGGTGCGCGGTGGCCCGGGGCAGTTGCGTGCGCTCGACCAACTCGGCGAGGCTCGCGCCGTCCACGGACGTCTCAAGGATTAGGACGGCTTTATCTAGTACGCCGACTCCGCTGATACTGTGTCCCACGAGACGAAACATACCTCCCAATCCTTGGGAAGTCCAGATCGTGGGAGCCACCATGGGGCGCACGCTCGCGGAGAAGGTATGGGGCGCGCATGTCGTACACAGCGCCCCGGATGAGCCCGATCTGCTGTATATCGACCTGCACCTGCTGCACGAGGTGACCAGTCCGCAGGCGTTCGACGGGCTACGGCTCGCCGGGCGTCCTGTCCGCCGACCCGATCTCACGATCGCGACGGAGGACCACAACACCCCGACCGACAACCTGGTCGACATCCTCGACCCGGTGTCGCGGACCCAGATCGAGACGCTGCGCAAGAACTGCGCGGAGTTCGGGGTCCGGCTGCACCCGCTGGGCGATGCCGAACAGGGCATCGTGCACGTGATCGGCCCCCAGTTGGGGCTCACCCAACCTGGCATGACGATCGTGTGCGGCGACTCGCACACCGCCACGCACGGCGCCTTCGGGGCGCTGGCGTTCGGGATCGGCACCAGCGAGGTGGAGCACGTCCTGGCCACCCAGACGTTGCAGCAGTCCGTCCCGCGCACCATGGCCGTCGAGGTGACCGGCGAGCTGCGGCCGGGCGTCACGGCCAAGGACCTGATCCTGGCGCTGATCGCCCAGGTGGGTACGGGCGGCGGGCGCGGCCACATCGTGGAGTACCGGGGACCGGCCATCGAGGCGCTCTCGATGGAGGGCCGGATGACGGTGTGCAACATGTCTATCGAGTGGGGCGCGAAGGCCGGCATGATCGCGCCGGACGACACCACTTTCGAGTACCTGCGGGGCAAGCCGCACGCGCCAGCCGACTTCGACGCCGCCGTGGCCTACTGGCGCACCCTGACGACCGACGCCGACGCCGTGTTCGACACGGTGGTCGAGATCGACGCGTCGAGCGTGACCCCGTTCGTCACCTGGGGCACCAACCCGGGGCAGGGCGCGCCGCTCGGCGCCACCGTCCCGGTGCCCGAGGAGACCGACGACCCGGTCGCGGCGGCCAAGGCGCTGGAGTACATGGGCCTGACGGCCGGTACCCCGCTGCGCGACATCGCGGTGGACGTCGTGTTCGTCGGCTCGTGCACCAACGGCCGGCTGGAGGATCTGCGCGCCGCCGCCGAGGTGCTGCGCGGACACCAGGTCGCCGACGGGGTGCGGATGCTCGTCGTCCCCGGCTCCGCGCGGGTCCGCCTGGAGGCCGAGGCCGAGGGCCTGCACGAGGTGTTCACGGCCGCGGGTGCCGAGTGGCGGTTCGCCGGCTGCTCCATGTGCCTGGGCATGAACCCCGACACCCTGAAGCCGGGGGAGCGCGCGGCCAGCACGTCGAACCGCAACTTCGAGGGCCGGCAGGGCAAGGGCGGGCGTACCCACCTGGTGTCCCCGCAGGTCGCCGCAGCCACCGCCATCGTCGGCCGCCTGGCCGCCCCAGGGGATGTGAAGTGATGGACAAGTTCACCGAGCACACCGGTACCGCCGTCCCGCTGCGCCGTTCCAACGTGGATACGGACCAGATCATCCCGGCGGTCTACCTCAAGCGGGTCACCCGGACGGGCTTCGAGGACGGGCTGTTCTCCGCCTGGCGGGCCGCCGACCCCGAGTTCGTGCTGAACCAGCCCCGGTACGCCGCCGCCAGCGTGCTGATCGCCGGGCCCGAGTTCGGCACCGGCTCGTCCCGGGAGCACGCGGTCTGGGCCCTGTTGGACTACGGGTTCAAGGCCGTGCTGTCGCCCCGGTTCGGCGACATCTTCCGGGGCAACGCGCTCAAGGGCGGGCTGCTGCCGGTCGAGTTGAGCCAGCCGGTCATCGACGACCTGTGGCAGCGGGTCGAGGAGGACCCGACGCTGACGGTCACCGTGGACGTCGTCGCGCGCGAGGTGCGCTACGCCGACCGGGTGCGGCCGTTCCCCTTGGACGAGTTCAGCCGCTGGCGGTTGCTGGAGGGTCTGGACGACATCGGACTGACCCTCCGCAACGTCGACGCGATCGGCTCGTACGAGCAGACGAGGGCCGCCTGGCTGCCTTCCACCAGGTAGAAGAGGGTGAGGTCCGCCACGCGGACGGGGCCGGTCGATGCGAGGCGTCGACCGGCTCCTTTATGATCTGGATTCCTTGTGTGCCAACGGTTTTCGCGTCCACTACCACTATCGGAGGGCGTTGGAAATCCTTGCGACACAACAATTCTCTTACGATCGGTATTTGTATCCAGCCTCAAACCGGCCTAACGTGCGCGCAGAATGACAACAGTGTGAACCACACTGCAACTTCTGAGGGGGATACGTGAACAAGGCAGAGCTCATCGAGGCGCTGGCCGTTCGGCTGGGGGACAAGAAGTCGGCGACCGCGGCGCTCGACGCGGTACTGGCTGAGATCCAGAACGCGGTCACCAAGGGCGACAAGGTTTCGCTCACCGGCTTCGGCGTCTTCGAGAAGCGGACCCGGGGCGCGCGCACCGCACGCAACCCGCGGACCGGCGAGGCCGTCAAGGTGAAGAAGACCAACGTGCCGGCGTTCCGCGCCGGTGCCAGCTTCAAGGAGCTGGTGGCCGCGGGCAAGGCGCCGAAGGCGACCGCCACCAAGGCCGCCGCGAAGCCGGCCGCCAAGGCCGCGACCAAGACCGCCACCAAGGCCGTCGCGAAGGCCGCTCCGGCCAAGAAGGCCACCACCACCACCGCGAAGGCGGCGCCGGCCAAGAAGGTCGCCGTCACCAAGGCGGCTCCGGCGAAGAAGGTCGCCGCGGCCAAGACCGCGCCGGCGAAGAAGGCGGCCACCAAGACCGCGCCGGCCAAGAAGACCGTGGCCGCCAAGGCCGCGCCGGCGAAGAAGGTCGCCGCCACCAAGGTCGCCGCCACCAAGGCTGCCGCCCCGGCCAAGAAGGTCGCCGCGGCCAAGCCCGCCGCCGCCGCGAAGAAGGCCCCGGCCAAGAAGGCCGCCAAGAAGTAACGAGCGCCCCGCACGAACGCTGATAAGGGCACCCGCCTGGGGGATGGAGGCGGGTGCCCTGTCGTGTGTCTAGGCGTTCATCCGGCGGAGCAGTTCCTCCTGCGGGTTCGGGCCCTCGGCGGCCCGGCGGCTCCACACGCCCTTGCCGTCCAGTTCGAACGTCGACACGTCGTCGGCCATCGACAGGTCCAGCGCGAGCGCCAGGGCCTGCTGGGACGCCTCCCCGGTCACCCGGACCAGCGCCTCCACCCGGCGGTCGAGGTTGCGGTGCATCAGGTCCGCGGAGCCGATCCAGTACTCCGGGTCGGTGCGGCCGAACCGGTAGACCCGGGAGTGCTCCAGGAACCGGCCCAGCAGGGAACGGACCCGGATCGTCTCCGACAGGCCCGGCACCCCGGGTCGCAGCGCGCAGATGCCCCGGATGATGAGGTCGATCGTGACGCCCGCCTGGCTGGCCCGGTACAGCGCGTCGATGATCTGCTCGTCCACGATCGAGTTCGTCTTGAACTGGATCAGCCCCTCGGAGCCGAGCGCCGCCTGGGCCTCGATCCGTTCGAGGAGCCCGGGGCGCATCCGCACCGGGGCCACCAGCAGCCGCCGGTAGCCGGTCTGGCGCGAGTATCCGGTGAGCTGGTTGAACAGGTCGGTCAGGTCCGCGCCCACCTCGGGGTCGGCGGTGAACAGGCCGAAGTCCTCGTACAGCCGCGCGGTCTTGGGGTGGTAGTTGCCGGTGCCGACGTGGCAGTACCGGCGCAGGACGCCACCCTCCTGGCGTACCACCAGAGCGGTCTTGCAGTGGGTCTTCAGGCCGACGAGGCCGTAGACCACGTGGCAGCCCGCGCGTTCCAGGGTGCGCGCCCAGCCGATGTTGGCCTGCTCGTCGAACCGGGCCTTGATCTCGACCAGCACCACGACCTGCTTGCCGGCCTGGGCCGCCGCCACCAGGGCGTCCACGATGGGCGAGTCGCCGGAGGTGCGGTACAGGGTCTGCTTGATGGCCAGCACGCCCGGGTCTGCGGCCGCCTGCTCGATGAACCGCTGCACGCTGGTGGAGAACGAGTGGTACGGGTGGTGCACCAGGATGTCGCCCTCGCGGAGCTGCGCGAACACGCTCTTGGGCGTCTCGCCGTCCGCGAACTGCGGGTGCGTCACCGGCACGAACGGCCGGTCCTTCAGGTCGGGCCGGTCCGTGGCGTTGTACACCTGCCACAGTCCCGACAGGTCCAGCAGCCCCGGCACCCGCAGCACGTCGTGGGCGTCCATGTCCAGCTCGCGGATCAGCAGCTCCAGCACGTGGTCGGACACCCCGGCCGCGATCTCCAGCCGGACCGGCGGGCCGAACCGGCGCCGGGCCAGCTCGCGCTCCAGGGCCTGGAGCAGGTCCTCGTCGCGGTCCTCGTCGACGTCCAGGTCGGCGTTGCGGGTCACCCGGAACACGTGCTGCTCCATGACGGTCATGCCCTCGAACAGCTGGTCCAGGTGCGCGCCGATCAGCTCCTCGACGGGCAGGTACCGCCCCGGGCCGACCGTCACGAACCGGGGCACGTTGTTCGGGATCTTCACCCGGGCGAACCGCTCCGGGCTCTCGTCGGGGCCCTGGACCACGACCGCCAGGTTCAGCGACAGCCCCGAGATGTAGGGGAACGGGTGCGCCGGGTCCACCGCCAGCGGGGTGAGGACGGGGAAGATCTGGTCCCGGAAGTACGCCCGGAGCCGCTCCTGGTCGGTCGCGCCCAGCTCCGACCACGTCACGAGGTGGATGTCCTCGGCGGCCAGCGCCGGCAGCACCTCGTGCGAGAAGCACCGGCCCTGCCGGGCGACCAGGCTCGAACCCCGGGCCGCGACCCGTTCGAGCTGTTCGCGGTGCGTCAGGCCGTCCGGGCTGTGCATCGACAGGCCCATGGTGAGCCGCCGTTTGAGGCCCGCGACCCGGACCATGTAGAACTCGTCGAGGTTGCTGGCGAAGATGGCCAGGAACTTGACACGTTCGAGCAGCGGCAGCCGGGGGTCCTCCGCGAGGGTGAGGACCCGGGCGTTGAAGTCGAGCCACGAGAGCTCGCGGTTGAGGAACCGGTCAGCGGGCAGATCGGGTGCGTCAGTCACCCGTTCATCATGGTCAGATCAGGGCATCGTCGGGATGGCCAACCGGTAAACGAGACCTTGCTCATCGGTGTCCAGCCGGAGCCGCTGCCCCAACCGGAGCAGCCGCAGCCCGGAAGCTTCGAACGCTTCGGCGGAAAAGTCCAGCTCCTGGCCGTTGTCGAGCAGCACCGTGCCCGAGTGGTCCCCGGCGTTCCATGTCGCGACTGTCCCCTGCATGGGGCCAACCCTAGCGGTACCAGATCAAGGACTTTTCGATTGTTACGGAGACACCTGGTCCGCCGCGCGACGGCCGATCACGGCGCGGGTCCACCGGCCCAGCCCGAGCGCGTCGGCGAACCCGAGATCGGCCGCCGTGTCCACGTCCCGGCGCAGCGACGGCCAGTCCCCGGAAAGGGCCACCGCGCCCGACCGGACATGGGCGGCGGCGGAACCGGGACCGAACAACGGGTCCAGCGGCCCGGCGGAGGCGAGCAAAGTCGTGCCGGTGCCCGCCGCGTCGGTGACATGGCAGCGCCGGTGGCCCAGCGCGGCGGCGAGCGCGGCGGCCAGCTCGGCGGGGCGGAGCGCGGGCAGGTCGGCGGTCAGCGCGGCGGTCGGACCGGTCCGGGGGCCCAGGGCCGCCTGGCCGTGCCGGATCGCGGTGTTCAGCCCGTCTTCGCCCGGGAGCCCCCCGAGGCCGGCAGCCATCCCGCGCAGGTCGGCCGCCAGCTCGCCCGGGTCGGCGGTGACGAGCACCCCCGGCGGCAGGGCCGCGCGCAGCTCCTCGTCGTCGGTGACCACCAGCACCCGCCGGACCGCCGCACACGCCACCACGGCGGCGACGGTGTCGAGGGCCAGCGCCCGGGCCAGATCCTCGTGCCGGGCCCACGGCACCGCGCCGCGCAGCCGGGACTTGCCGAGCGCCGCCCGCTTGACCGGCACGACCACCGACCACCACGGGCCGCCGCCGGGGGTGTCGCGGCCGGCCGGACGGGGGCCGGGGACCAGGGGGCCCAGATCGGGACGGGACACTCCGGCAGGCTACCCCGCGATGGACAGCGGGCCGGCGATGGCGGACGATCAGCAGGCAGACAGGGAAACAGGGAGGTTGCGGATGGGCCGCAGGCTGGGGTTCTGGCGACGGTTGGCGGTGAGCGCGGTCAAGCCGTCGGTGCTGGCGCTGACGCGTCGGGACTACCGGGGCATGGGCCACATTCCGGCGACCGGCCCGGCGATCCTCGCGGCGAACCACATCTCCCAGGCCGACCCGTTCGGCCTCTCCCACTACGTCTACGAAGCCGGCCGGTGGCCCCAGTTCCTCGGCAAGGCGAGCCTGTTCCACCTCCCGGTCGTCGGCCCCTGGATCCGGGCCATCGGCCAGATTCCCGTGTACCGCAACACCGCCGACGCCTCCAAGGCCCTCTCGGCGGCGGAGGCGGCCCTGGACCGGGGCGAGATCGTCATCTTCTACCCGGAGGGCACGGTCACCCGGCACCCGGAGTACTGGCCGATGCGGGGCAAGACCGGCGTCGCCCGGCTGGCCCTGACCACCGGCGCCCCGGTGATCCCGATGGCCCAGTGGGGCCCGGAGCGGATGTTCGACCCGGTGACCCACAAGGTCGGGCTGCGGTTCCGCAACGACCTGGCCATCGTGGCCGGCCCGCCGGTCGACCTGAGCCGGTGGCGGGACTCGCCGCTGACGACGAAGGTGCTCCAGGAGGTGACGGACGAGATCATGTACGCGATCCGGGACCTGTTGCAGGACATCCGCGGCGGTCACGCCCCGGAGTTGTATTCCCCTCAGAACAAGGGCGGCCACGCGTGAAGACTGTCGTCATGAGTGCTGGTTCGTTCGGCACCACGTTCGCCAAGGTGCTCGCGGACGCCGGCAGCGACGTGACCCTGTGGGCCCGCCGGCCCGAGATCGCCGAGCGGATCAACCGGTTCCACGACAATCCCGACTATCTTCCCGGGGTCGTGCTGCCGGCGGCCATCACGGCCACCGACGACGCCGGGGCGGCACTCGACGGCGCGGAGCTCGTCGTCCTCGCGGTGCCGGCGCAGGCGTTGCGGGACAACCTGGTCGCCTGGCGGGACCTGATCTCGCCCACCGCCACCGTCGTGAGCCTCGCCAAGGGCATCGAACTCGGCACCGGGCTGCGGATGAGCCAGGTGATCGCCGAGGCCGCCGGCCTGTCCGCGGACCGGATCTGCGTGCTCACCGGCCCCAACCTGGCCCCCGAGATCGCCGCCGAACAGCCGACCGCCTCCGTGATCGCGTGCGAGGACCCGGCCCGCGCCGAACTCGTCCAGGACGCCGTCGCCAACGGGTACTTCCGGCCCTACACCAGCGCCGACGTGATCGGGTGCGAACTGGGCGGCGCCGTGAAGAACGTCATCGCGCTCGCGTACGGCATCGCCACCGGCATGGGCCTCGGCCACAACACCAAGGCCACGCTCATCACCCGGGGGCTCGCGGAGACCGCCCGGCTCGGCGCGAAGCTCGGCGCGGACCCGATGACGTTCGCGGGACTGGCCGGGCTCGGCGACCTGTTCGCGAGCTGCTCCTCGCCCCAGGCGCGCAACCGGGCGTTCGGCGAGGTGCTCGGGCGGGGCGCGACCCTGGCGGAGGCGCAGGCCGGTACCCGTCAGACGGTCGAGGGTGTGAAGAGCTGCCTGGCGATCCGGGACCTGGCGCGCGGCTGCGGGGTGGAGATGCCCATCACCGAGCAGGTCGAGCAGGTGTGCCACGAGGGTGTGGATCCGCGGAAGGCGCTGGCGGCGCTGATGGGGCGCGAGACCAAGCCGGAGTAGCCGGGGACCGTGCTTCCGGGCCGGGGCGTGAGGCCTGGCGGGCCTTTCTGATCAGAGGAGACACCGTGGAGTACAGGGACGGGACCCTCGCGGTCCGCGCCGGCCTGCCCGAGCCCGTGCCCGGCCAGCCCTTCCTGCCCGGCCCGGTGTTCGCGGGCCCGTACCACCTCGACCCGGTCACGGGCCCGGCCGCCGCCCCCGACGCGTACGGCCGGGAGACCAACCCGACCCTGGGCCGGCTGGAGTCCGCGATCGCCGAGCTGGAGGGCGCGGCCGGCTGCCTGGTGTTCGCCAACGGGATGGCCGCCGTGTCCGCCGCGATGCTCGCCCTGACCCGCCCCGGCGACGCGGTCACCGTCCCCGCCGACGGCTACTTCGGGGTCCGGCTGTTCGCGGACGCCGACCTGGCCCCGCGCGGGGTCGAGGTCCGCGCGATCCGGACCGACGGGGAGCACGACTTCACCGGCGTCCGGCTCGCGGTCCTGGAGACCCCGGCGAACCCGAGCATGGCCGTCTGCGACCTCGTGGCGCTGTCGGCCCGGGCGCACGCGGCCGGCGCGCTGGTCGCCGTGGACAACACGATGGCCACCCCGCTCGGCCAGCGGCCCCTGGACCTCGGCGCGGATCTGGTGGTCGCCTCGGGCACCAAGGCGCTCACCGGCCACTCGGACCTGCTCCTCGGGTACGTGGCCAGCAACGACCCCGACCTGCTGGCCACCCTGCGGTCCTGGCGCAGCCACACCGGCGGCCTGCCCGGGCCGTTCGAGGCGTGGCTGGCGCACCGGTCCCTGGGCACCCTCGACCTGCGGCTGGCCCGGCAGAGCGCCAACGCGGCGGCCGTACACGGATTGCTGGCGCGGCGGCCCGAGGTGACGAACCTGCGCTGGCCCGGCACGGACCCGGTCGCCCTGCGCCAGATGCGCCGGATCCCCGGGGTGCTGGCCTTCGAGCTGCCCTCGGCCGCCCACGTCGGCGCGTTCCTGACCCATGCGCGCCTGGTGCACCCCGCGACCAGCTTCGGCGGGCTGCACACCACGGCCGACCGCCGGGCCCAGTGGGGCGAGGACGTGCCCGAGGGCCTCGTGCGGCTGTCGTGCGGGTGTGAGGATGTCGACGATCTTCTCGCCGACCTCGCGACCGCCCTGGACCGCGCAGCCGGGTAGATTGACTCTCCGTGAACAGCGCGCGGAAGATCAGAGTCGCGGTCGTCTTCGGCGGTCGGAGCACGGAGCACGCCATTTCGGCAGTCAGCGCGGGCAGCGTGTTCGCCGCGCTCGACCCCGACGAGTTCGAGGTCGTGCCGATCGGCATCACCCGCGAAGGTCACTGGGTGCTCACCCAGGGCGATCCGGCGGACCTCGCGATCGAGGGCCGGGAGCTGCCCGAGGTGACCGGCGACTCCGGTGCGGCCGTGGCACTGTGGGGCGGCGGCGCCGTGGTCGCGCTGGAGCCCACCGCCGGCATGCCCGGTCTCGCGGACATCGACGTGGTCCTGCCGCTCCTGCACGGCCCGTACGGCGAGGACGGCACCATCCAGGGCCTCCTGGAGATGGCCGGCGTGCCGTACGTGGGCGCGGGTGTCTTCGCCTCCGCCGCCGGCATGGACAAGGAGTTCACCCGCAAGCTGCTGGCCGCCGAGGGGCTCCCGATCGGCCCGTGGACCGTGCTGCGGCCCGGCCAGGAGTTCGACGAGGCCGACAAGGAGCGCCTGGGCCTGCCGGTGTTCGTGAAGCCGGCCCGGGGCGGTTCCAGCATCGGCATCTCGAAGGTCACCGACTGGGCCGACCTGGACGCCGCGATCGCCAAGGCCCGCGAGGCCGACCCGAAGGTGGTGATCGAGGCCGGGATCGTGGGCCGCGAGGTCGAGTGCGGCGTGCTGGAGGGCGAGCACGGCGGCGCCCCGGAGGCGAGCCTGTGCTCGGAGATCCGGATGGTGCGCAGCGTGTCGGGCTGGTACGACTTCGACACCAAGTACCTGGACGACGCCTGCGAGTACGACCTCCCGGCGCACCTGCCCGCCGAGGTCACCGCGAAGCTCCAGGACTACGCGGTCCGGGCCTTCACCGCCCTGGACTGCGCCGGCCTGGCCCGGGTGGACTTCTTCGTGACCCCCGAGCTGGAGGTCTACATCAACGAGATCAACACGATGCCGGGGTTCACGCCGATCTCGCAGTTCCCGCAGATGTGGGCGGCCTCGGGGCTGGCGTACCCGAAGCTGGTGTCGCGGTTGATCCGGACGGCGTTGCGGAAGGGCACCGGGCTGCGTTAGTCCCGGCGAGCCCCGGTGTCACCGGGCCGTGGGGCCCGCCGTCCGTGGGGCCTCGTTCAGGCACGCGGCCGGGGGCGTGGCCACCGCCGGCACGGCCGCCGCGACCGAGGAGGAGAACGCGGAGATGAGTTCCCCCTGGTACGCCGTCGGAATGCTCACCCGCACCGGTGTCACCCGGTCCACGGTGTGGAAGACGTTCGCGTCCTTCGCCTGCTCCCCGTACCAGCACACGCCGTTGAGCGGGAACAGCGTGCCCGTCGGGGGGAACGTCGTCGCGGGCCCGCCGCAGGCCAACGTCACGGCCGGCTCGCCGTACGCGGCGGTCTGCCCCGCGTTGCCGGTCACGGGCCGGCGCGGCAGGTCCCCGAAGGTCGGCGGCAGCCCCTCCACCAGGGCCCGGCAGCGCGCGATGTCGTCGCCGGCCAGGGGCAGGGCGGGCACGGAGACCCCGGTGCTGGGCACGGCCGTGGACGTGGGGCGCGGCTCGGGGGTGGCCTGCCGGCTCGCGAACCACAGCGCGGCGACGCCGACGGCGACGGCTACGGGGACTGCGACGAACGTGGCGGTGCGCGCGGCGGCCCGCCGGTCGGGATCGGTCACGCAGGCTCCTCGGGTACGACGCCCGGGGTGGACCTACAGATGCACCACCGAGCACGTGAGTGTCCGGGTGATCCCGGGGACCGCCTGCACCTTACTCACCACCATCTTGCCCAACTCGTCCACGGTCTGGGCCTCTGTGAGGACCACCACGTCGTACGGGCCGGTGACGGCGTCCACCTTCGCGACGCCGGGGACGTCCACGATCGCGGCGGCCACGTCCCTCGCCTTGCCCACTTCGGTCTGGATCAGGATGTACGCCTGGACCACGACACGACTCCTTTGCCGTCGACGCACAGGGTATGAACTGTGAAACTACCGCAGCGGGGCAGGATTCGGATCGCAGAGCGCAGGGGAGTGCGGAAATGACAGTCGCCAAGACGGGGGAGTTCGGGTTGATTGCCCGAATAACCGCCCGATTGGGTACCGGACCGGGAGTGCTCCTCGGACCCGGTGACGACGCCGCGCTCGTGGCGGCCCCGGACGCCCGTGTCCTCGCGAGCACCGACGTCCTCGTCGAGGGCCGGCACTTCCGCCGCGACTGGGCCAGCGGCAGCGAGATCGGCCGCCGCGCCGCCGCCGCGAACCTCGCCGACATCGCGGCCATGGGCGGCCACCCGACCGCGCTGCTCGTGGCCCTGTGCTGCCCGCCGGACCTCGACGTCGCCTGGGCCGAGGAACTCGCCGACGGGCTCGCCGCCGAGGCCGCGCTCGCCGGGGCCGTCGTCGTCGGCGGCGACATCTCCGCCAGCCCCGTCCTGACCATCGCCGTCACCGCGCTCGGCGACCTGCGCGGCGCGAAACCCGTGCTGCGCAGCGGCGCCCGCCCCGGCGACGTCGTGGCCGTCGCGGGCCGGCTCGGCTACGCGGGCGCCGGCCTGACCATCCTGTCCAGAGGCTTCCGGTCCCCGAAACTCCTGGTCGACGCCTACCGGCACCCCGAGGTGCACTACGCCGCCGGCCCGCAGGCCAACGCGTTGGGCGCGACCGCGATGCTCGACATCTCCGACGGGCTGCTCGGCGACCTCGGCCACATCGCCACCGCCAGCGGCGTCGCCATCGACGTGCAGCGCTCCGCCCTCGACGTGCCGGCCGCGATGGTCGACGCGGCCAAGGCACTCGGCGTGGACCCCTACAGTTGGGTACTCGCCGGCGGCGACGACCACGCGCTCGCGGCCACCTTCCCGCCGTACGCGGACCTGACCGACGACTGGCACGTGGTCGGCCGGGTCAGCCACGGCGGCGGAGTGACCGTCGACGGCCGCAGGTACGTGGGCCAGAAGGGCTGGGACCACTTCCGATAGGGTTGTTGACTGTGAGCGATCTTGTCTTCCGCGCCCTGTCGTACACCGATCCCGTGGTCCAGCGGCTGCTCGAGGAGATCTACCTCGACCAGACCGAGCGGTACGGCGGCCCCGACGCGGCGTCCGTCGACCCCGCCGAGTTCGCGCCGCCGCGCGGGGACTTCCTGACCGCCTGGCAGGACGGCGAGCCGGTCGGCTGCGCGGGCTGGCGCTCCGAGGCCGGCGACGACGCCGAACTCAAGCGGATGTACACGGTGCCCGCCGTCCGGGGCCGGGGCGTGGCCATCGCGCTGCTCGGGGCCGTGGAGGACAGCGCCCGGGCCGCCGGCCGGACCCGGCTGATCCTGAACACCGGGCTCAAGCAGCCCGAGGCGATCAGCCTGTACGAGAAGTGCGGCTACGACCCGATCGAGCCCTACGGCCACTACAAGGACTACCCGAACGCCGTGTTCCTGGGCCGCGTCCTCTGACCTCCGGCCCGGGGCGCGCCTCCGGGCACCGCGCGCGGGCCGTTCCACCGGGCTCCGACGCCGGATGCCGGCGCGGGGGCCGAATGCCCGCAGCGCGCTGGCCGGGGCCGCTCCCCGTCGGGGTCAGTGCGAGGCGCCGAAGTCGACGTCCTTCGTCTCGACCGTGCCGGCGGTACGCCCGGGAGCCGTCTGGTACGTCCAGTACAGGTTCGTGTGGGCGATCACCTGGGCGACCGGCGGCGCGCCCCAGGCCGACTTGTCGCCCGCGGTGTGCGCGTCGCTGACCAGCGTCGCGTCGTACCCCCGGGCGAAGGCGCCGTGCAGCGTCGACCGCACGCACGCGTCGGTCTCCGCGCCGACCACCACGAGCCGCCCGACCCCGAGCCCGGCCAGTACGGACTCCAGCGTGGTGTCCTCGAAGGAGTCGCCGTAGCTCTTGCCGACCAGCGGCTCGGCCGGGTCCGGGGTCAGCTCGGGGACGATTTGCCAGCCGTCGGTGCCCTCGACCAGCTCCTCGTCGTTGTGCTGGACCCAGACGACCGGCACCCGCTCCCGCCGGGCCTGGTCGACCAGACCGGCGATGTTCGCGACGACCGTGTCGCGCCCGTGCGCCCCCTCGACGACGCCGGCCTGCACGTCGACGACGAGGAGCGCGGTGTTCGGCCGGTTCTCGAGTGTGGTCATGGTCTTCCTCCGCTCCCGTGGGACATCTGCCCCGCCACCGTATCCCGGCCCGCCGACAACGCCGACCCGTCGGCGGCGTGACCGCCGCGTGGTCCCCGGCCAGGGCCTTTGCCGGCGGCGGAGTGCCTCCGGACACCGGCCACCGCTCACCGTAATCAGATGATGCTCTTGTGGTTGGGGGTGCCGGTCAGCGTTCGTCCGGGAGGTCCGTCACGGGCAGGGGTTCCAGGGTGAACTGGGTCCGCAGCCAGGGCAGCATGTTGCGGTAGGTGACCGGGGTCTGCGGGCGCCCGAAGTCGTGGGACAGCACGATCGTGCCCGGCCGGACCAGGGTGCGCAGCCGCTTGGACATGAACGCGACCATCGCGTCGCCGGTGCCGTGCTGGTCGTCCTTGTAGCTGAGGTCGTCGATGTCCCAGAAGATGGAGTTCATGCCGAGGATCGCGGCGTTGTCGACCAGCCGCTTGGTGAACTTGCCGTAGGGGGCGCGGAAGTACCGGATCCGGGCCCGGGGTTCGGCCTCGTGGATCGCGTTGTTCGTGTCGGTCAGGTCGCGCAGCATCTCCGGGTCGGGCAGCACGCCCAGGTCGTCGCGGTGCTGCCACGAGTGGCTGCACACCGTGTGGCCCTCGGCGACGATCCGGCGGACCAGGGCCGGATACTCCTTCGCCCGCTTGCCGACCAGGCAGAACGTGGCCCGCACGTGGTTCTGCTTCAGGGTGTCCAGGAGCGCGGGGGTGTGCACCGGGTCGGGGCCGTCGTCGAACGTCAGCGCCACGGACGCGTTGCCGGTGCCCTGCAGTGAACCGCCGGGGCCGATCGGCTTGCCGTTCAGCGCGGGGGCGAGGTTGCGGCGCTGCGGGCCCGGCGGGGAGGTGCGTGCACCCTCCGGCGTGGGCCGCGGGGTGGCCGGCAGGGGCGAGCCGGGAGGGGCCGAGCTGGTACCCGACGACGGGCCTGGCCTGGCCTCGGGGGTCGGTAGTGGTCCGCAGCTGGTCAGTGCGAGCCCCAGGAACACGGGGATGGCGACGAGCAGGACCCTCGGGTGAAGGGGGCGCACGAAAAGCAAGAGTACTGTAAAAAAATCCGCCCGCCACCCCAGTTGATCAAGGGGTGGCGGGCGGATGGGAAGCGAAAACTAGGCGCGCGTGACCTTGCCGGCCTTGAGGCAGGAGGTGCACACGTTGACCTTCTTGGTGTTGCCGCCACCAGCCGGGGTACGCACGGTCTGGATGTTCGGGTTCCAGCGGCGGTTGGTCTTCTTCTTCGACCAAGGCACGTTGTGGCCGAAGCCCGGCCGCTTGTCGCAGACGTCGCACACGCTAGACATGATTGTTCTCCTGGATCAGTCACTTCCGGCCGCGCGTTGGTCGCAGCAAGACACGGTCGCCCGGGGTGCAGGGCAACCCGGCAAGGTTACCTGACAGGGGGGCGGAACTTCCAATCCGGGTCACGGTCTTCCCCGCGGACCGGACAGCAGGTCACGAAACACACACCGGGATCTCCGCTAGGGTAACTAGTCGTGCTGGACAGTCTGGACGCGGGTGCGGTGCGCCGCTGGTGCGCCGCCGCGCTCGCGGCGCTCCGCCGGCACCAACGCGAGATCAACGACCTCAACGTGTACCCGGTGCCCGACAGCGACACCGGCACCAACCTCGTGTTCACCCTCGACTCCGCGCAACGGGCGCTCCTCGCCGAACCGGAGCTCGCCGAACTGGGCAAGGTGCTGCACTGCATGGCCCGGGGCGCCCTGCTCGGCGCGCGCGGCAACTCCGGCGTGATCCTGTCCCAGCTGCTGCGCGGGATCGCCGACGCGCTCTCCGCCCGTCCGGACGCCCGGGGCCGGGCGCTCGCCGGGGCGCTGCGCGCGGCCGTGACCACGGGGTACGCGGCCGTGTCCACGCCCGTGGAGGGGACCGTGCTGACCGTGGCGCGGGCCGCCGCCGACGCCGCCGAGGAGTCCGACTCCGACGACCTGGCCGCCGTGGCCTCCGCCGCCGCGCTCGGGGCCGAGGTCGCCCTCGCGCACACCACCGGACAGCTGCCCGCCCTGGCCCGGGCCGGCGTGGTCGACGCGGGCGGTCGGGGGCTCGTCCTGTTCCTCAACGCCCTGGTCGAGGTCGTGACCGGGGTCGCACCCGCCCGCGCGCCACTCGCCCGGGTGGCCGCCGACCCGACCCTGCTGCTCACGGCCCGCGAGGCGGGTTCGCAGGAGTTCGCCTACGAGGTGCAGTACCTGCTCGACGCGCCCGACACCGGGGCGCTCCGCGACATCCTCTGCGACCTCGGCGACTCCGTGGTGATCGTCGGCACCGGGGACGGCTCGTGGAACGTGCACGCGCACGTCAACGACGTCGGCGCCGCGATCGAGGCCGGGGTGGAGGCGGGCCGGCCGTACCGGATCCGGGTCACCCGCTTCGAGGACGAGCCGCCGACCGCCCGCAGCGTCGTCGCGTTCGTCGAGGGCGACGGCCTGCGCGAGCTGCTCGCCGCCGAGGGCGTCCTGACCAGCACCGACGGGGTGACCGGCCCCGTGATCGCGCTCGGTACGCCCCCGGCCGGCTGGAAGGGGGACCGGGTCATCCCGCTGCGCTCCCCGGTGCAGGCGCTCGCCGCGCTGGCCGTGCACGATCCGGGCCGGGCGTTCGACGACGACGTGATCGCGATGGCCGAGGCGGCCGGCGCCTGCCGGTACGCGGACGTGACCGTCGCCACCCGCGACGCCATGACCATCGCCGGGCCCTGCCACGCGGGCGACATCGTCGTCCTCGTCGACGGGGAGGTGAACCTCGTCGGGCACGACCTGGCCACCGCCAGCGTGACCGTGCTCGACCGGGTGCTCGCCGCCGGCGGCGAACTCGTCACCCTCCTCCTCGGCGCGGACGCCCCCGACGACCTGGCCGCCGAACTCCTCGCCCACCTGGCCCGCAAGTGGCCGTTCGTGGAGGCCCGGGCCTATCCGGGAGGACAGTCCCAGCCACTGCTGATCGGGGTCGAGTAGATGGAGAAGGCGACACTCGCCACCCCGCTGAAGGGCATCGTCGGCGCCGCCGCCGGGCCGCTGGAGAAGGCGCTCGGCCTCAGGACCGTGGGCGACCTGCTGCGGCACTACCCCCGCCGGTACGACGAGCGCGGCGAGCACACCGACCTCGCGGCGCTGGAGATCGGCGACCAGGTCACCCTGATGGCCCAGGTGCAGCGGGTCACCGCCAAGCAGATGAAGCAGCGCCGGGGCAGCATCCTGGAGGTGCTGATCGGCGACGGGATCCGCACCGTCACGGCCACCTTCTTCAACCAGCCGTGGCGGGAACGCGAACTCAAGGTCGGCAAGTGGGGCCTGTTCGCGGGGAAGGTCACCGAGTTCCGGGAGAAACGGCAGCTCAACGGCCCGGAATACGTCCTGCTCGACCCCGACGACGAGAACGCCGCGAACGAGATCGAGGAGTTCGCGGGCGCGATCATCCCGGTGTACCCGGCGGCGGCCGGCCTGCCCACCTGGACCATCTCGCGCTGCGTCCGGCTGGCCCTGGAGATGGTGGCCGCCCCGCCCGACCCGCTGCCGTCCGACCTGCGCGCCGCCCGCAAGCTCGTCGGCCTGGACACCGCGCTCCGCGACATCCACCGGCCGTCGACCAAGGAGGCCCTGTACGCGGCCAAGAAGCGCCTCAAGTGGGACGAGGCGTTCGCGTTGCAGGTCACGCTCGTGCAGCGCAAGCAACGGGCCGCCGACTGGCCCGCCAAGGCCCGGCCGGGGCGCGCCGACGGGCTGCTGGCGGCGTTCGACAAGTCGCTGCCGTACACGCTGACGAACGGGCAGGTCCAGGTCGGCGACGAGATCGCCGCGGACCTGGCCGCCGAGCACCCGATGCACCGGCTGCTCCAGGGCGACGTCGGCGCCGGCAAGACCCTCGTGGCGCTGCGGGCCATCCTCCAGATCGTCGACTCCGGCGGGCAGGCCGCGCTGCTGGCCCCCACGGAGGTGCTCGCCGGGCAGCACCACCGGGGGATCGTGGAGCTCCTCGGCCCGCTGGCCGCCCGCGCCGACGAGAAGGCCCTGGCCGGGATGCTCGGCGACACAGACCACGCGGGGGGTACCGGCGGCGCCGGCCGGCTCGGCGTCGAGCTGCTGACCGGCTCCCTGGGCGCCGCCGCCCGCCGCCGGGTGCTCGCCGGGCTCGCGGCGGGGGAGACGGGCCTGATCATCGGTACCCACGCGCTGCTCTCCGAGGGCGTCGACTTCGCCGACCTGGGCCTCGTCGTCGTGGACGAGCAACACCGGTTCGGCGTGGAACAGCGCGACATCCTGCGCGCCAAGGCCGACCAGCCGCCGCACACCCTGGTCATGACGGCCACCCCGATCCCGCGCACCGTGGCCATGACGGTCTACGGCGACCTGGAGGTGTCCGCGCTCACCGAACTCCCCGCCGGCCGGTCCCCGATCGCCACCCACGTGGTGCCCATGGCCGACCAACGCTGGCTGGACCGGGGCTGGGCCCGGATCCGCGAGGAGGTCGGCAAGGGCCACCAGGCCTATGTGGTGTGTCCCCGGATCGGCGACGAGGAGCCCGGTGGCGCGACCGACCGGCGGCCCCCGCTCGCGGTCCTCGACGTGGCCCCGGAACTCGCCGAGGGCCCGCTCAAGGGGCTCGGCGTCGGCATCCTGCACGGTCGGATGGCCGCCGAGGACAAGGACGCGGTGATGCGCGCCTACGCGGCCGGCGACCTCGACGTCCTCGTCGCCACCACCGTGATCGAGGTCGGGGTCAACGTGCCCAACGCGACCATGATGGTGATCCTCGACGCGGAACGGTTCGGCGTCTCCCAGCTGCACCAGCTGCGCGGCCGGGTCGGCCGGGGCAGCGCCCCCGGGCTGTGCCTGCTCGTCTCCGAGGCCGTGCCGGAGTCCCCGTCCGGGGAACGGCTCGCGGCCGTGGCGTCCACGACGGACGGCTTCCGGCTCGCCGAACTCGACCTGGAGCAGCGCCGCGAGGGCGACGTGCTCGGCGCGGCCCAGTCGGGGAAGCGCTCGGCGGTGCGGCTGCTGTCCGTCATCAAGGACGCCGACCTGATCACCGAGGCGCGGGCCGCGGCGACCGAGCTGCTGGCGACGGACCTGGAACTCGAACACCATCCGGTACTGGCCGCCACGGTGGCGACGCTGGTGGCGGAGGACCGCGCGGAGTACCTCGAGAAGGGTTGAGGCTCTTCGGGGTGTGCGGTCCCCCGGCCCCCGACACGAAGAAGGCCCCGCCGGAGCGGGGCCTTCCTCACGTGCGGGTGGTTACGCGGTGAACGTCGTCCGGCGGCGGCGGGCCGACACGAACAGGAAGCCACCGACGGCGAGCAGCAGGGCCGCCACGCCGGTCGCGACGCCGATCGAGGCACCGGTGACGGGCAGGTCGCCGCCGCCCGGCTTGGTCGCGGTGCAGGACGCGTCCGGCGAGTACGCCAGGTTCGTGACCTTCTCGTCGATCGTCACGGTCGCCGTGAGCCCGGCGGTGCCGGCCAGCACGAGGTCCTTCTTCTCACCGGCGGCGAGCTTGACGACCTCGGACTTCTTGTCGCCGTACTCGACGGTCGCCGTCACGCTCGGCAGGCCGCCGACCGGGTTGGTGAGGGTGATCGTCAGGTTCTTGCAGTCCGAGGTGCCGGCGACGGTCGGCGCGGCGCAGTCCCGGGGGGCCGTCCAGTCGCCCGCGTACAGCTCCTTGGTGCTCTTGCCGTCGGCGCTCTTCACGCCGGCCTTGATGCCGGTGGCCTTCGCGGCCGGGATCGTCAGGACCTTGACCTCGCCGGCCTTGAGGGTGACGTTCTCGGCGTAGCCGCCGGCGGCGGTGACGACGAAGACGGCGTCCAGGGTGGCGTCCTCGCCGTTCATCAGGGTCAGCGCGACGCTGCCGTCACAGGCCGGCAGGGCGTTGACGCTGGGTACGGCGGCACACGCGGTGTCGGGGCCGGAGTAGTGGTCCAGCAGGTACGGCAGCGGCTTGCCCTTGCCGCCCTTCTTGGTCAGCGGCGCGCCGACCTTCGCGTTCGTACCCTGCGCGGAGACGTCGATGCCCAGCTCCGGGTTGGTCAGCTCGGCGCTGATCAGCAGCACCTCGACCATGCACGCGGGGACCTTGACCGACAGCGAGACCGACTTGTGGGTCGGGTCGATGAACTTGCCGTCCACGTCGAACACGAACGACGGGTCGTCCGGGCTGTCGGCCGGGGACACGAACGAGATCAGCGTGAAGGGCTGCTTGTCGCCCTCGCACAGCGGCAGGTTGCCCTTGAGGGTGACGGTCGCCAGACCCTTCGGCCCGTCGAACGTGTGGCTGTACTGGGCCTTGGACGCCTTGACGCACGTCGGGACCGTCTTCTTCTTGCACACCCCGTCGAACGTGATCTTCGGCTGCTTGTGCTTGCGGTCCGGGAACGTGACCGAGTACTTGTCCGGCCAGCTCACCTTGAGGCCCAGCGTGGCGTCCTTCGCGGTGCCCGGCACCGTCTGCCTGCCGGCGACCGAGCCGTTCTGCTTGCCCGAACGGGCCGGCACCGAGAGCGCGTCGAAGACGACGTCGGACGGCGCGCCCTTGACGTCACTCAGGGTGGCGGCGGTGCGCCAGTCGTTGTCGACGGTCCAGGTGACGATCCAGTTGCCGGTGGCGCTGTCGCACTCTGCCTTCGGCTTGACGGCCGAGTCGTGCGCGCTGGCCGGGCTCGCCAGGGCGAAGGTCGCCACGGTGCCGATCAGCGCGGCGCCGACAACCGCCCCGAGGCGGCGGAGGGTTCGCTTCAAGGTGGGACTCCAGGGGAAGATCGAGGGGTGCCGGCGGCCAGTGCTCGCCAGGCTCGCGGAGAGTAACGCGCTGTGGCCGCGAGGACGAAACACGCGTGTACCGTCAGAACGCAGAACGAATAAGGCCGGAAAGGACTCACCCGATGACCCGGATCGTCGCCGGAGCCCATGGCGGACGACGGCTCGCCGTCCCCGACGGGCAGGACACCCGCCCGACCTCGGACCGGGTGCGCGAGGCCCTGTTCAGCGCGCTCGAGAGCCGGATTGGCGTTGATGGCTCCAGATTCGCCGACCTGTACGCGGGCTCCGGCGCGATCGGCCTGGAGGCGTACAGCCGGGGCGCGGCCCACGTGCTGCTGGTCGAGGCGGGTGCCCGGGCCGCCCGGACCATTCGTGACAACATTGTGACCTTGCGCGCCACGGGCTCGGTGGAGCTCATGGTCTCCAAGGTCGACCATGTCGTACAGAGCGCCCCTCCGGCCCCCTACGACATCATCTTCGCCGATCCGCCCTATGCGGTCACCGACTCCGAAGTGGCCGGCATGCTGGCCGGACTCGTGCGGCACGGCTGGCTGACCGAGGGCGGCGTGGTCGTCGTCGAGCGGGCCAAGCGGTCGGCCGAGCCGGAGTGGCCGCCGGGGCTGGTGGCGGACAAGCCGCGGAAGTACGGCGACACCACTTTGTGGTATTCGCGTCATGAGGCCGCCGCCGAGGAGTCCGAACCGGTGTGACGGTCCGGCGGCGCCTCGGGGGGAGCGCGCCGGACCGTCGCCCGGCCCCGGTCTTTGGTACGGTCCGCCTCGTGAATCGTGCTCTCTGTCCGGGATCCTTCGACCCGGTGACCAAGGGACATCTCGACATCGTCGAGCGGGCCAGCCGGCTGTTCGACGAGGTGGTGGTGGCCGTCGCCGTCAACCAGGCGAAGGCGGGCCTGTTCGCGCTGCCCGAGCGGCTGGAGTTGCTGCGCGAGACCACCGCGCGGTTCCCGAACGTGCGGGTCGACTCCTTCCAGGGCCTCGTCGTCGACTACTGCACGGCGAACGGCGTGTCGGCCATCGTCAAGGGGGTGCGGGTCGCCGGCGACTTCGACTACGAGCTCCAGATGGCGCAGATGAATCTCGGACTCGCGGGGGTGGAGACACTCTTGATGGCCACCAATCCGCTCTACTCTTTCATCGCGTCCAGTCTCGTCAAGGAAGTGGCGAAGTGGGGCGGTGACGTCTCGGCCTACGTGCCGGACGTGGTCGCCGCGCGGCTGGTCGACAAGTTCGCTCAGGCTTAGGGGAGGCGTCAGGTGGACCCGCTCGACCGGATCGACGAATTGGTCACGTACGTCGAGGCTGCGCGCTCGATGCCGATGTCGCGCAGCAACTGCGTGATCGAGCGCTCCGAGATGATCGCCCTCCTCGACGAGCTGCGCGGGGAGCTCCCGGCGGACCTCCGGCGCTCCCAGGCCCTGCTGGAGGAGCGCGACAAGATCATCAACGCGGGCCAGCGGGAGGCCGACCGGATCGTCTCGGAGGCCGAGGCGGAGCACGCGCGCCTGGTGTCGCAGAACGAGATCACCGTGTCCGCCGAGCACGAGGCGTCCCGGCTGGTGTCGGAGGCCCGACAGGAGGCGCAGCGGCTCCGCGACGAGGTGGACGACTACGTCGACACCACCCTGGCGAACTTCGAGCAGTTCCTGACGAAGGCGCTGGCCGCGATCGAACGGGGCCGCGACAAGATGCACGCTCTGCGCGAGATCGGGTCGTTCACCCCGGATGACGGGGATCGTCCGCTTCCGTTCTAGTTTCGTATGGGGGGCTCCGCGAGGCGGTTCCCGGCTCCGGGCCGAGTTGGGTGCCGGCGCACTGGTCAGGTAACCTGGTTCGTCGGCCTATCCGGGTCGAGATTCTTCGACGCCCGCAGACGGAAGCATGTCTACTCATCTTGATGCCAAAGCACCGCTGGTCCTGGACACCCGGGAGCTGCCGCGGAGCCCTGGCGCCATGCGTGAGTTGCGTCGCACCGTCCCGGCGCCGGCGGATCTCGGCGTGGAGCTGATCGGCGTTCCCGCCGGTTCCGAGCTCACGCTCGAGCTGCGGTTGCAGTCCGTCTCCGAGGGAGTCCTCGTGAGCGGCACGGCGACCGTGTCGCTCGAGGGCGAGTGCGGCCGGTGTCTGCGTCCGATCGTGACCACGAAGGCGGTCTACCTCTCGGAGCTGTTCGCTTACCCGGACAGCACCACGGCGGAGACCACCGACGAGGACGAGGTCAGTCGGATCGAGGGTGACCTGATCAACTTCGAGCCGACGCTGCGGGACACGGTGGTGTTGGCCCTGCCGACCAATCCGGTGTGCCGTGAGGACTGCCCAGGCCTGTGCTCCGAGTGCGGAGTGCACTGGGACGATCTGCCTGATGACCACAGCCATGAGGCGGTTGACCCACGCTGGGCCGCGCTTGGCAAGATCAAAGCATCTGAGGAGTAGAGACGTGGCCGTTCCGAAGCGCCGCATGTCGCGCAGCAACACCCGGTCCCGCCGGGCCAACTGGAAGGCCCAGGCGGTCTCGACCGTGGCGTGCCCGCAGTGCAAGTCGGACAAGCTGCCGCACGCGGTCTGCCCGACCTGTGGCACGTACAACGGCCGCCAGGTCGTCGAGGTCTAAACACCTCTCCGTAGTTTTCGGGGTTGTCCACGCGCAGAGATGCGCGTGGGCAACCCTTAACTTTTTACCCATGCCGGTAATGTCCCTTTTGGGAATCCGCTACTGCACGAGAGGGGACCGATGGCCGCCCATCACCGACCAGCGCTGAGTCTGTTGGAAGCCGCGTTCGGCGTGCGACTCGAACAGAGCCTGGTCGAACGGGCGCTGACCCACCGGTCGTATGCCTACGAGAACGGCGGCCTGCCGACCAACGAGCGGCTGGAGTTCCTCGGGGACTCCGTGCTCGGCGTGGTCGTCACCACCGCCCTGTACCTGAACCACCCCGACCTGCCCGAGGGCCAGCTCGCCAAGCTCCGGGCGAGCGTCGTGAACATGCGCGCCCTCGCCGAGGTCGCCCGGGACCTGGGCCCGAACGGGCTCGGCGAGTACCTCTACCTGGGCAAGGGCGAGGAGGCCACCGGCGGCCGGGACAAGTCGAGCATCCTCGCCGACACCCTGGAGGCCATGCTCGGCGCGATCTACCTGGAACACGGGCTGGAGGTCACCACCGGCGTGATCCACACCCTGTTCGACCCGGTGATGGAGGCCGCCTCCCAGCGGGGCGCGGGCCTGGACTGGAAGACCAGCCTCCAGGAGCTGACCGCGACCCACGGGTTCGGCGTGCCCGAGTACCTGATCGCCGAGGAGGGGCCGGACCACTCCAAGACGTTCACGGCGTGGGCGGTCGTCGCCGGGGAGCGGTTCGGGGCCGGGGGCGGTCGGACCAAGAAGGAAGCCGAGCAGCGGGCCGCCGAGCTCGCGTGGCGGGACCTGTCGGACCGGACGCCGGTCACCGAGTAGGCGCGGGAGGCCGTACCCGTCGTGGGTGCGGCTCTTCTCTCTTCACGGGCCCGGGGTGCGGTGGTGCTCCGGGCATCGTCGCCGGGCGGCCCGCCGTTCCGGTGGCCCGGGGTGCCGCGTCGACCAGCGACGCGGCCGGGCACGGTCCCGGGGTCGGCGGCCGGGTGGCCGGGTGTCGCACAGCAGTGCGAAACTCGTCACATGCCTGAACTCCCCGAGGTCGAGACCATCCGGGCCGGACTGGACCGCTGGCTGCCCGGCCGGTCCATCGCTGCCGTCGAGGTGCTGCACGCCCGATCGGTGCGCAACCACGAGCCCGGCCCGGACCACTTCGCCGCCCTCCTGAAGGGCCGGACGATCACCGGCACGGCCCGGCGCGGCAAGTACCTGTGGCTGCCGCTGGACTCCGGGGACGCCCTGCTGTGCCACCTGGGCATGTCCGGCCAGTTCCTGCTCAAGCCGGCCGCCGAGCCGGCCGAGAAGCACCTGCGGGTCCGGCTGTCCTTCGCCGACGACCAGCCGGAGCTGCGGTTCGTCGACCAACGCATCTTCGGGTACCTGGACTATGCCGACGGCGGCGCCGAACTGCCGGCGAGCGTCGCGCACATCGCCCGCGACCCGCTGGACCCGCTCTTCGACGACGCGGAGTACAGCGCCCGGCTCCGGCGGAAGAAGACCGAGGTCAAGCGGTCCCTCCTGGACCAGACGCTGATCTCCGGGATCGGCAACATCTACGCCGACGAGGCACTGTGGCGCTCGCGGCTGCACTGGGCGCACCCGGTGGCCGAGTTGTCGGAGGAGAAGGTCGCCGAGCTGCTCGGCCACATCCGGGACGTGCTCGCCGAGGCCGTGACCCAGGGGGGTACGAGCTTCGACTCGCAGTACGTCAACGTCAACGGGCAGGGCGGCTACTTCTCGCTCGTGATCAACGCGTACGGCCGCGAGGGCGAACCCTGCAAGCGGTGCGGCGACCCGATCCGCCGGGAGCCGTGGATGAACCGCTCCGCGTACTCGTGCCCGACCTGTCAGAAGCCGCCCGGGGCGTGAGGCCGGTCGGCGGCGCGGCGGGTCGGAAGCCGGCCGCCGCGAGCGTGGCTCGGAAGCCGGCCGCCGTGAGGGTGGCCCGGAAGCCGGCTGCCGCGACGGCGGGTCGGATGTCGGCTGCCGGGAGGGTGGCTCAGGAGCCGGCCGCCGCGCGGTAGTGCTCCTCGTGGGCGGCGAGCCAGGGGCCGAGCGCGTGCCGCTCCAGGGCCCGCCGCCGGGCGCGCAGCCCGAGCTGCCAGCGCGCCGCCGGGTCGGCGAGCAGCCGGTCGCGGGCCGCGCGCAGGCCGGCGGCGGGCACCACGAGCCCGGCGTCGCCGACCAGCTCCGCGACCCCGTCGCCCGCCACCGCCACCACCGGCAACCCGGACATCATGGCCTCCACCAGGGGGAACGACACCCCGCCGGTGGCCTCGACCACAGTGGCCCGCGCGTAGTGCGCGGAGCCCAGGGGAGCCCCGCCGCCGACCCGCACGACGGACGGCACGTCGGGTTCGGCGCGCCGGGGCGGGTAGTCGGTGGGGTCGAGCACCGGGCGCGGGTCGAGGGCCCGGTGCGCCCGCTCGCGGCACAGCCTCCCGAAGGGCTCACCCCGATCGACCCCACTCAGCAGGTACGGCGTCCCGCGCCGCCAGCTCTGCGCCAACGCCGCGAGCCCCGCCCGGACCCCGATCGCGTGCACGACGTGCACCGGGGGCAGCCGCAGCGCGAGGGGGCGCAGCGCGTCGTGCAGGGCGGCGGCCTCCTCGACGGGCAGCGACTCGGCCCCGAGCGCGTCGAGCCGGACCCCGCCGAGGGGGTGCGGGCCGACGACCGGTCTGATCGGGCTGTCCCCGCAGCCGTCTTCGGGGCCCGACAGCCCGGACAGCATCCGCAGGCCGGTGGTGAGAAGGCGGTGGTCGGCGTCGGCGGCGGGGCGGAGACCGGGCGAGGACCGCTGGCCGGATCCGAAGTCGGATCCAAAGCCGGAGTCGGGGTCGAAGTCGAAGCCGGGGTCGAAGTCTGAGCCGGGGTCGAAGTCTGAGCCGCAGCCCGAGCCCCAGCCCGAGCCGAAGCCGGGGCCCGCGCCGGGGCCGGATCCGAAGCTGAAGTCGGCGCTGAAGCCGGGGTCGGATCCGGAGCCGGTGTCCGTGGCCCGGTGGTCCGCGCGCGGGTATCCCCGGCACACGTGCCGCGCGGCCGTCTCCCGGATCCCCCAGTAACCCGTCCGCCCGGACGTCCCGGACACCCCCCGGCCGCGCTGCCGCCAACCGCTCCCCGCCGACCCGGCGCCCGGGCGCGGCGTTCCGGCACCGGTCCGGCCGCCGACCGGCAGCTGGTGCGGCACGTGGGTCCGGGACAGCACGTTGCCGGGCAGCGCGCCCCGGGCCGCCCACACCCGGTCGGGCAGCGGGACCGGTTCGTCCAGGGTGACCAGGTGGAACTCGTGCCGGCGGAGCCCGCGCAGCAGGTCGAGGACCTCGTGCCCGACCCGGTCGACGAGGAGTGCCACCCGCAGCATCAGAGGGTCGTGGCCACGTCGTGCGGGCGGCGCTGGCGGGCGATCCGCAGGCCGGCGGCGGTGGCGGCCCACGCGGACCCGACGATGTCGTCCAGGGTGCGCCGGGCCCGCCAGCCGAGCCGGTCCCGGATCCGCGCCGGGTCGGCCACCGCGCTCGGCGGGTCGCCGGCCCGGGGCTCCCCGACCTCGTACGGCAGCGGGTGGCCGGTGGCCCGTTCCACGGCGGAGATCAGGTCGAGGACGGACACGCCGACCCCGCGGGACACGTTGAACGTGTCGGCGGCCAGGTCGCCGTCCAGCAGGGCCCGCACGGTGGCGACGTGCGCGTCGGCGATGTCGGCGGGGTGCACGTAGTCCCGGACGCAGCTGCCGTCGGGGGTCGGATGCCCGGTGCCGTGCACGGTGGCCTTCCCGCCCTCGGCGGTGGCCCGCAGCAGCCGGGGGAGCAGGTTGTCGCCCCCGGTGTCGGCGAGTTCGGGGGCCCCGGCGCCGGCGACGTTGAAGAACCGCAGGATCGCGTGCCGCAGCCCGGCGGCGGCCCCGACGTCGCGGATCAGCCACTCGCCGGCCAGTTTCGTCCGGCCGTACGGGCTCCCGGGCCGGGTCGGCGCGTCCTCGGCGTACGAGTCGCCGGTGCCGTAGACGGCGGCGGTGGAGGAGAACACGAGGTGCGGGGTGCGCTGGTCGACCATCACCTCGAGGAGGTCGGCGAGGGTGTCGAGGTTGCCCCGGTGGTACCCGAGCGGGTCGTCGAAGGAGCCGGCGACGTTCTTCAGGGCTGCCAGGTGTATGACTCCGCTCACGTGGTACCGCACGAGCGTGTCACGGACCGTCACCCGGTCCCGGACGTCGGCGCGGATCAACGGCACGCCGGGCGGCAGCCGCGCCGGCCTCCCGGCGGACAGGTCGTCCAGAACGACGACGCGCAGGTCAGCACCCATGAGCGCGCGCACGACGTGCGCACCGATATACCCGGCTCCACCTGTCACCAGCCATGCCACACCTCTTACAACGAAGATCACACGCTGTAAGTGTATGTTTGTCAGACTTGGGACAGTTAACCGTTACAGAGTTGAGCCAAGGTGACTCACCTTAACTTGACTTGCAACGGGGTGCGGTGGACGATATAGAGGTCGCTAGTCGCGCCCACGTGCGCCTGATATTCGGCGGCGAGGCGCGGGTCTGGCCCAACTGGCACATCTGCACTCAGCGACATTTATTCATCAAGGAGATGCTATGGCGAAGGCCCTCTATGGCCACGTCGGTAGCCTGCCCGATCGCCGGCTGCTCGACGAGGTCACCAAACTGCGTGCGACGGTACATGCGCTGGAGTTCGAAATGACCCGCTTGCGGGCCGAGAACGACCGGCTGGCTGCCGCGGTATCTACGGAGGAGGAGCTGTTGCGCCTCTCCGAGCCGGTCATGGCCTGAGGCCACCCGACGCACGCCCTACCGCACCACACAGCAACACCGGTCTCTTCGAAGAGATCAAACATAAGCGCGCCGTCCCTGGTTGTGGGTCGGCGCGCACTGCTGTGACCAGGTAGGTAACCTCGGCAGGTGCATCTCAAGAGCCTCACGGTCAAGGGCTTCAAGTCCTTCGCCAACGCCACGACGCTCCGGCTGGAGCCCGGGATCACCTGTGTGGTGGGCCCGAACGGCTCCGGTAAGTCCAACGTCGTCGATGCCATCGCGTGGGTTCTGGGTGAACAGGGCGCGAAATCCCTGCGTGGCGGCAAGATGGAGGACGTCATCTTCGCCGGTACGACGGGCCGGGCCGCGCTCGGTCGCGCCGAGGTGACCCTGACGATCGACAACTCCGACGGTGCGCTGCCCATCGACTACACCGAGGTGTCGATCACCCGCCGGCTGTTCCGGACCGGCGAGAGCGAGTACGAGATCAACGGCGACTCCTGTCGTCTCCTCGACATCCAGGAACTCCTCAGCGACTCCGGTATCGGCCGCGAGCTGCACGTGATCGTCGGCCAGGGCCAGCTCGACACCGTCCTGCACGCCAACCCCGAGCACCGCCGCGCCTTCATCGAGGAGGCCGCCGGGGTCCTCAAGCACCGCAAGCGCAAGGAGAAGGCGCTCCGCAAGCTCGACGCGATGCTCGCCAACCTCACCCGGATCGGCGACCTGGCCTCGGAGCTGCGCCGCCAGCTCAAGCCGCTCGGCAAGCAGGCCGAGATCGCCCGGCGGGCCGCCGGCATCCAGGCCGACCTGCGCGACTCCCGGCTCCGGCTGCTCGCCGACGACCTGGCCACCCTGCGCGGCACCCTGCACCGGGAGGTCGCCGACGAGACGGCCCTGCGGGAGCGCCGGGAGGTCGTCGAGGCCTCGTACGCGGAGTCCTCGGCCGAGCTGACCGGGCTGGAGAACGCGCTGGCCGCCGACGCGCCGGCGCTCGCCCGGGCCCAGGAGACCTGGTACCGGCTGTCCGCGCTCCAGGAGCGGCTGCGGTCCACCGCCCAGCTGGCCGCCGAGAAGCTGCGCTACCTGTCCACCGAGCCGGCCGACGAGCGCGCCGGACGGGACCCGGAGCAGCTGGAGGCCGAGGCGCAGAAGGTCCGCGAGCAGGAGAACGGGCTCCGCGAGGCCCTGGAGGAGGACGAGGAACGGCTCAAGGAGTCCGTCTTCGCCCGCCAGGAGCTGGAGGTCCGGCTCCGCGAGGCCGAGCGCGCGCTCGTCACCGCCGCCAAGGCCGTCGCGGACCGCCGCGAGGGGCTCGCCAAGCTGTCCGGCCAGGTCGGCGCGGTCCGCAGCCGGGTTGCGGCGGCCGCCGAGGAGCTGACCCGGCTCACCACCGCCCTGAACGAGGCCCGGACCCGGGCCGAGGACGCGGCCGTCGCGCTCGCCGAGGCCCAGGGCGAGGGCGAGGCCGTCGACGAGGGCGACGCGGACCTGGACCTGCGGCACACCGACGCCAAGCAGGCCGCCGACCTGGTGTCCGCGCGGATCAAGGAACTGACCGACGGGGAACGCGCCGCCGAGCGGGAGGTCTCCGGCTGGAAGGCGCGCGCCGAGGCCCTGGAGCTGGGGCTGCGCCGCAAGGACGCGGCCGGGGCGCTGCTCGCCGCGGCCCAGCGCACCCCGGGCGTGCTGGGCAGTGTCGCGTCCCTGCTGACCGTCGAGTCGGGGTACGAGGCCGCGTTGGCCGCCGCCCTCGGCGGGCTGGCCGACGCGGTGGCCGTGGACTCGGTCGACTCCGCGACGGCGGCGATCACGCTGCTCAAGGGCGACGACGCCGGCCGGGTGTCGCTGCTGGTGGCGGGCGCGGCCCCGGCGGCGGCCCCGGGCGGCCGCCCCGCCCTGCCGTCCGGCGCCCGCTGGGCCCTCGACGTCGTGCGCGCCCCCGCCAGCCTGGGCGACTCCGTGGCCGCCGTGCTGCGCGGCTTCGCCTTCGTCGGCGACCTGGCCGCCGCCCGCGCGCTGGTCGCCGACCAGCCCGGCCTGACCGCCGTCACGACCGACGGCGACGTGCTGTCCGCCGGGCACGCGGCCGGCGGCTCCGCCAAGGCCCCGAGCCTCCTGGAGGTCCAGGCCGCCGTGGACGAGGCCCGGCTGCGCCAGGCGGAGTTCGAGGAGCGGGCCGCCGAGCTGGCCGATCAGCTGGAGGTGGCCCGCGAGGAGCTGGCCGTCCGGCGCGAGGCCGTCACCGTCGTGGCCAACCTGCGCCGGGAGGCCGACGCGCAGCGCAACGCCGTGCAGCGCCGGCTCGCCGAGCTGGGCGCGGCCGCGCGCAGCGCCCAGAGCGAGGTCGACCGGTACAAGGCGTCGTGGGAGAAGGCCGAGGCCGCCCGCGAGCGTGACCTGGCCGGGCTCGCGGAGCTGGAGGAACGGCTCCAGGCGGCCGAGGACCTGCCGGTGGACGAGGACCCGTCCACGGAGGAGCGCGACTACCTGGCGTCGGCGGCCCAGGCGGCCCGGCAGGGCGAGATGGAGGTCCGGCTCGCGGTCCGGACCGCCGAGGAGCGGGTGCTGGCCCTGTCCGGCCGGGCCGAGGGGCTCGCCCGGCAGGCCCGCCAGGAACGCGCCGCCCGGGAGAAGGCCGCCGAGCGGCGGGCGGCCCGCGAGCGCGCGGCCCGGGTCGCGCACGCGGTGTCCCTGGGCGCGGGGATCGCCCTCGACCGGATCGGCGGCTCGCTGAGCGTCGCGACGGCCGAGCGCGAGGAGGCCAGTACGGCGAAGGCGCAGCGGGAGCAGGCGCTGGTCGGGGTGCGCGCCCGGGTCCGGGAGCTGTCCGGCGAGCTGGAGCGGCTGACCAGCCAGGTGCACCGCGACGAGGTGGCGCGCGCCGAGCAGCGGCTGCGGATCGAGCAGCTGGAGGCCAAGGCCGTCGAGGACTACAGCATCGAGCCGACGGTCCTGCTGGACGAGTACGGGCCGCAGGCGCTGATCCCCGTCGAGGACGGCGACCCGGTGCCCTTCGAGCGGGCGGTGCAGGAGAAGCGGGCCGCGCGCGGCGAACGGGAACTGGCGCTGCTGGGCAAGGTCAACCCGCTGGCGCTGGAGGAGTTCGCGGCGCTGGAGGAGCGGTACAAGTACCTGTCGGATCAGCTCGAGGATCTGAAAGCCACCCGGCGGGACCTGCTGACCGTGGTCAAGGACGTGGACGACCGGATCCTGGAGGTGTTCCGCGACGCCTACGAGGACACGGCGCGGGAGTTCCAGATCGTGTTCCAGACCCTGTTCCCGGGCGGCGAGGGCCGGCTCGTGCTGACCGACCCCGACAACCTGCTGATCACGGGCGTGGAGGTCGAGGCCCGGCCGCCCGGCAAGAAGGTCAAGCGGCTGTCGCTGCTGTCCGGTGGCGAGCGGTCGCTGACGGCCGTGGCCCTGCTGTGCGCGATCTTCCGCGCCCGGCCGAGCCCGTTCTACATCATGGACGAGGTCGAGGCCGCCCTGGACGACGTGAACCTGGGCCGGCTCCTCGACGTGATGCGGCTGTTGCAGGACACCAGCCAGCTCATCGTCATCACCCACCAGAAGAGGACAATGGAGATCGCCGACGCGTTGTACGGGGTCACGATGCGCGGCGGCGTGTCCCAGGTGATCAGCCAGAAACTCAAGGAAGCGTGAGTGGTCGAAACGGCCGCTCCCGCCGATGTGATCCATGAACTAGGAGACCCAGTCGTGAGAGACGCCTGTAAAGCACTGCTGATCGACTTCGACGGTGTGCTCCGCTTCTTCTCGATCGAGAGGTTGGCGGCGGTGGAGGAGCGGCACGGGCTGCGCGCCGGGGCGCTGCCCGAGATCGCGTTCCACCACAGCCTGCTGAATCCGCTGGTGGAGGGCGAGATCACCCACGCCGACTGGGAGCTGCTGACCGCCGAGGCGCTGCACACCCTGGCGTGGCCGACCCCGGAGGACGGGCCGGACGACCGGCTCGCCCGGGCCCGGGCGGCGGTCGCCGACTGGCAGTCCGACCACGGCGAGATCGACAAGGTGCTGCTGGAGTTCGTGCGGGAGGTGCGGGCCGCCGGGGTGCCGGTCGCGCTGTGCACGAACGCCTCGGACCGGCTCGACGCGGACCTGGCGGAGCTGGGGCTCGCCGACGAGTTCGACGTGGTCGTGAACTCCTCGGCGATCAGGTTCCGCAAGCCCGACAAGGCGTACTTCATCGAGGCGTCGGCGATGGTCGGCGTACCCCCCAAGTTGTGTCTGTTCGTCGACGACAGTGACCGGATCATCAACGGGGCCCGGGTCGCGAACATGGCCGCCTACCGGTTCAACAACCACGCGGACCTGGACTACCTGCGGGTCGCGCTGGGGCTGGCGCGGGCGGGCCGGGCCGACGCCGCGGACGCCTGACCCGGAAACCCGCGCCCGGACCCACGCCCGGGAACCCGCGCCCGGACCCACGCCCGGGAACCCGGACGGCCCGCAGCCGCCGACACGGCCCGAAGCCTCGGACACGGCCCGAAGCCTCGGACACGGCCCGAAGCCTCGGACACGGCCCGAAGCCTCGGACATGGCCCGAATCATCGGACGCGGCCCGGACCGGCCCGAACCCTCGGACCGGTCCGGAACCGCCCCTAGGCCCGCACCCTGACCAGCTCGTACTTCGTCGTCGGGGTCGGATCCGTCGCGAACTTCGCGTTCGTGGCGTACAGGTACGGCCCGAACGCCGCGATCGTCGCCGGCGAGTCGAACCGGGGATCGGTGATCTCCCGCCGGACCCGCCCCCGCGTCCCGCGCGGGTCGAGGTCGACCACGGAGATCCTGTTCGTCAGGTTCTGGCAGACGTGCAGCGTCAGGCCCCGGAGCAGCAGCCCGTCGCCCCGGACGAACGTGGCCCCGCCCGTGTCCACCGCGGTGCTCGCGCCGGTGCGCGGGTCGACGGTCCACAGTGTTCCGGGGTACATCTGCACCAGGATCAGGTGCCCGTTGGGCAGCACCTCGATGCCGTTGTTGAACCCGTCGGGGTCGGCGGCCCCGCCGGTCAGCGGGAGCGCGCGCACCGCCCCGGGCGCGGGCAGCCGGCCGCCGGGCCCGAGCGGCACCACGTACAGGTACGGCCGGCCGGAGTCGGTCAGGTAGACCGCGTCACGGGTGATCACCAGGTCGTTGACGAACGTGTTGTCCAGGTCGTCGGTGAGGTGGAAGAGGGCGATCCGCAGCCCGGTCCGCCCGTCGAGCACCTCCACGTCGCCGGTGTAGCCCCGCGCGACCCACACCCGGTTGTACGCGTCGACGTGGACGCCGAGCGCGATCCCGTCCTCGGTGCCCGGGGTGAGCACCGCGCCGTGTCCGGTGACCAGGTCGCCCCGGTAGATCCGGCCGTCGAGGACCGAGCCGGTCCAGAAGGTGGCGCCCCGGATGGCGATCCCCTCCGGGGCGAATCCGTCGGGTAACGGGACCGTGTCGTCGAACGGTCGGGAGGCCGCCGCCGGGGCCGCCGGGGCGAGCGCCCCCGCGAGGCCGGCGAGGGCGAGGGTGGACAGCAGTTGCCTGCGCTTCATGGGGGGCTCCTGGGGCTGGAGGTGCGCATGGGAATGGATATAGAGGTCTATCACCCTTGTGAGTCCCCTCTCCATCCATATTCGCTGTACCGACCGGACGGTACAGTCATCCCATGACTCGCGGACGGATCCTGGACGCCGCCGAGGCGCTGCTCGTGGAGCAGGGCACCGGCGCGTTCACGCTGTCCGCCGTCGCCGAGCGGGCCGGGGTCAGCAAGGGCGGCCTGCTCTACCACTTCAAGTCCAAGGAAGCCCTGGTCCAGGCCCTGGTCGAGCGCCTGGTCTCCGAGTTCGACGCGGCCATCGAGTCGCACTTCGAGGGCTCCTACGCCCGGGCGTACGTCAACGCGACGTTCGAGATCGTCGCCGGCGACCCGGCCGTCACCGGTCGGCGCTGGGCGGTCGTCACGGCCGCCGCCACCGACGCCGGGATGTCCGAGCCGCTCCGGGTCGCCTTCCGCCGCTGGCACACCCACCCCGACTCGGGGGACGAGGTGACCAGCCAGCTCGTCCGGCTCGCCGCCGAGGGGGTGTGGGAGGTCTGCCACATGGCCCCCGGCACCTACGACGCGCAGCGGCTCGCCGAGCTGCGGCAGCGCCTGCTCGACCTGATCTGAACCAACGCTCTCCAGCCGTCACCCGCGTGGGTGACGGCTGCTACCCGTGCAGGGAGGTACACGATGATCAACCGCGCCCGTTGGGGCACCACACTGACGTTCGCACTGGCAGGTCTCCTGATGGGGGTGTGGGTCACGCGTATCCCCGCGCTGGCCGCCACGTTCGGCCTCGACGCCGGCCAGGTCGGCGTCGCCGTCCTCGCCTGGGGCGTCGGAGCGCTCGTGGCCATGCAGTCGATGCGCGCCGTGATGCTGCGGTTCGGCAGCCACGCCGTGCTCCGGTTCGCCACCCCGCTGACCGCGGCCTCGCTGGTCCTGGTCGCGCTCGCCCCCAGCTATCCCGTCCTGCTCGCGGCCGTCGTGGTCTACGGCATGGTCTTCGGGATGATGGACATCGGGATGAACTCCCAGGCCGTCACCGTCGAGCAGGCCCACGGCGGCTCGATCATGAACGGGATGCACGCCGGCTGGAGCGTCGGCGCGCTCACCGGAGGCCTGCTCGGGGCCGGTACCGCCGCGCTCGGGCTGACCTTCGGCCAGGCGCTGCTGGGTGCCGCCGCGATCGGCGTGCCGGCGGCCCTCGCGCTCGGCTTCACCTACCTGCCGGACGCGCGCGGCGCCAAGGTCGCCGGTTCGGGGCCGCGTCCCCGGCTGCCGCGCACCGTCTACCTGATCGGCGCGCTGGCGTTCGCGGCGTTCCTCGTCGAGGGCTCGATCGCGGACTGGTCGGGGCTGTACCTGACCAAGGATCTCGGGTCCACGGAGGCCGTCGCCGCGCTCGGGTACCCGCTGTTCGAGCTGTCCATGATCATCGGTCGGCTGTTCGGCGACCGGCTGCGCAACCGGTTCGGCACCCGCAACATGCTGGTCGGCTCCGGGGCGGCCACCGCCCTGGTGCTGGTCGGGCTGATCGCCGCGCCGGGTCCGTTCGGCGGGCTGGCCGCGCTGTTCGTGGTCGGGTTCGCGATCTGCACCGTCATCCCGATCACGATGTCGATGGCCGGGACCATCGGCGGGGCACAGTCGGGGGCGTCCGTGGCGCAGGTCGGGGCCATGGGGTACACCGGGCTGCTGCTGGGGCCGGTCGTGCTCGGGTTCGCCGCCGACCACTCGAGTCTGCGGACCGCGTTGTGGATCGTGGTCGGGGTGTCGGTGGCGATCGCCGTCGGGTCGCGGCTGACGCGGCCGGGGACCGTGGTGCCCAGCTCCGCCGAGGACCGGGAGCTGGTCAACGCCTAGGCGGGCGGGAAGAGCCAGTTTTTGGGTACAGGGGTGCTTCGGGTTTTTCCGGGGTGCCCCTGTGCTGTCGGGTGGGGCCGGCGTGCGGAGCGCGCCGGCGGGGTGCGCCGGACCGGCTACGCGGGCGGGGTGGCCTTCTGCTGGCGGGACAGGTCCGTCAGGCCGAGGGCCAGGAGCGCCTGCGCCGCCGTGTACGAGACCATCACGCCCGCGTCGAGCAGCGTGTCCGCCCGGCCGCCGTCCGCGCCGCCCGCCTGCCGGTAGCGCCGGACGCCCACCAGCAGGTCCGAGGCCACGAACAGGGCGCCGCCCGCCGCCGCCCGGGCCGCCGAGGAGTCCCAGCCCGGGTTCCGCTCGCCGCCCCGGCCGCGCAGGTCCAGGGTCGCCACGCCCACGGCGGTGAGCAGCCCCGCGTACCCGAGGCCGGCCAGCGCCTCGCCCCACCCGGTGCGCCGGGCGACCTTCGGCAGCACGGCGGCGAAGCCGGCGAGCGCGAGCGCGTACGGCGCCGCCAGCCACGGGCGGTAGCTCAGCATGCCCGGCCGTTCGCCCAGCTCGTGCACCGCCGCCAGGTAGTTCACGTGCGCGCCCGCGAACGCGCCCGCCCCGGACAGGAACGCCAGCCGGCTCGACCCGAGCAGGGCCGTGTCCCCGGCCGCCGACAGGGTCAGCGCGGTGCCGATCCGGCGCTGGGCCGGGCTCGGGTCGGGGTCGGAGACGGCCGCCGCGAGCACCGGCATCAGGGCCGGTTTGGTCAGCCGGCGGGCCTTCGGCTTCCCCGCGAGGATCGCCAGCGTGTCGAGGACCGCCAGGCCGGCGTAACCGATCAGATTCCCCCGGGGGGTTACTTTGTTCACAAAGCCGGCCAGCGGCGCCCGTCCCAACATGTGACCATCCTGCCCCAGTCCCGAGCAGCTATCGGTGACCGGGCGGGCGTCTGTCAGGATCTTCTCCATGGACTTGTGGGTTTACGCCGTCATTCTCGGGGTCGTGCTGCTGCTGGGCGGCGCGGGACTGGTCGTCGCCCAGCGCTCCCGGCGGGCCGTCGAGGCACCCCCGACGCGCCCGGAGCTCCCCCCGCGGGCCACGCCGGAGGAGCCGACCGAAGCCGGGTCGGCCCCCACTCGTACCCATGACATCGGCGAAGCCGCTCCCGCGCCCGCACCGGTCGACCAACCGGAACCCACCGCGGGTCGGCTCGTGAGGCTCCGGGCCCGGCTCGCCCGGTCGCAGGGCACCCTCGGCAAGGGCCTGCTCGGCCTGCTGTCCCGGGACTGCCTCGACGACGAGGTCTGGGACGAGATCGAGGAGACCCTGATCACCGCCGACGTCGGGGTCGAGGCCACCGGCGAGCTCGTCGCCCGGCTCCGCGAACGCACCCGGGTGCTCGGCACCAAGACCGCCTCCGAGCTGCGCGCCCTGCTCGCCGAGGAGCTGACCGCCGCCCTGGACCCGGGGATGGACCGCTCCCTCAACAGCGCCCGCGAGGGCCGGCCCGCCGTGATCCTCGTCGTCGGCGTCAACGGGGCCGGCAAGACCACGACCTGCGGAAAGATTTCCCGGGTACTGATCGCCGACGGCCGCACCGTCCTCCTCGGCGCGGCCGACACCTTCCGGGCCGCCGCCGCCGACCAGCTCGCCACCTGGGCCGGCCGGGTCGGCGCCGAGATCGTCCGGGGCCCCGAGGGCGGCGACCCCGCCAGCGTGGCCTTCGACGCCGTCAAGCGCGGCATCGACACGGGCGTGGACACCGTCCTGATCGACACCGCCGGCCGGCTCCAGAACAAGGTCGGACTCATGGACGAGTTGGGCAAGGTCAAGCGGGTCGTGGAGAAGCACGGGCCCGTGGACGAGACCCTCCTCGTGCTGGACGCGACGACCGGTCAGAATGGTCTGGCACAGGCGCGGGTCTTCACCGAGGCGGTGGACGTCACCGGCGTCGTGCTGACGAAACTCGACGGTACGGCCAAGGGAGGCATCGTGATCGCGGTCCAGCGTAAACTCGGCATCCCGGTCAAGCTCGTCGGCCTGGGAGAGGGCCCGGACGACCTGGCCCCGTTCGAACCCGCCGCCTTCGTGGACGCTCTGCTGGGGGACTGACGTTGACGCAGCAGGAGATTCCGCTCTACGGCGGGAACACGTCCACGGTCGTCCGGATCGGCGACACCGTGCGCCGCAACACCGGGCCGTGGACCCCTGCTGTGCACGCGCTGCTCCGCCATCTCGACCTGGTCGGGTTCACCGGCGCGCCCAAGGCGTTCGGCATCGACGAGCAGGGCCGCGAGGTGCTCTCGTTCACCGAGGGCGAGTGCGGGGAGTATCCGCTCAAGGAGCACTGGGTCACCGACGAGGCGCTGGTGACCGTGGCGACGATGCTCCGGATGTTCCACGACGCGCAGTACGGGTTCCGGCCCCAGCCCGGCGCCGTGTGGCGCTCGTTCGGCCCGCCGCCGCCCGACACCGAGATCGTCTGCCACCACGACGCCGCCCCGCACAACGTGATCTGGCGGCCCGACGGCACCCTGTCCCTGATCGACTTCGACCTGGCGTCCCCGGGCGCCCGGATCTACGACGTCGCCTACGCCGCCTGGACCTGGGTGCCGCTGTTCTCCGACCGCGACTCGGTGACCCTGGGCTGGAAGCGCCCCGACCGGCCCCGCCGCCTGCGCCTGTTCGCCGACGCGTACGGCCTGATCCCCCGCGACCGGCACCGCCTGGTCCGGACGATCCGCAAGCGCATCGTGGACCACGTCGAGGGCATCCAGCGGATGGCGGGCGCGGGCGACCCCGCCTTCGTCCGGATCGTCCACAAGGGTCACCTCCGCCGCCCCCTGCGCGACCTGCAACTCATCGACCACGAACGACCGGTGCTTGAGTACGCGTTGCGCTAGCAAAACGGTCATATCACCGTTTGGGCCAACTGCTCTTGATCTAGGGTTGCGCGGGTCGGTTAGCCTGGGCGGCAGATGGCTGGAGAGCAGCTCCGGCCGCAGGTCAAACTCCTTGGGGGTGTGATGACGACCGGCAATGGCGTGAACGTCGATCACAGCACTCTGCACTCCGGCGCCAACGACGTGCGCGGCGTGCGGACCGACGTGCAGGGTCTGCTGAAGAGCCTGAAGGGCGTGGTCGAACAGGATCTCGCCTCCGCGTGGAAGGGCAACGCGGCCGGCGCCTTCCAGCGGCTCATGGAGCAGTGGAACGGCGACGCGACCAAGCTCCTCCAGGCGCTGGCGGACATCGCGGACCTCCTCGACAAGGCGGGCACGACCCACTCCGTCAACGAGGAGAACAACCAGAAGATCGTGGACCAGATCCACAACGCGCTGAGCCCGAACCGGTAAGGGGGGACGACGAGCATGAGCATCCAGGTCAGTTACGAGGTTCTCGAGCACGCGACCGGCGAGATCAAGAAGCTCTCCGGTCAGATCGACGAGAAGCTGGACACCCTGCGCCAGGGTCTGCAGCGCCTGCAGTGGGACGGCAACGACCGCGAGGCCTACAACCAGCACCAGAAGAAGTGGGACGACGCGGTCAAGGACCTCAACTCGGTCCTCGCCCAGATCGGCGCCGCGGTCGGTATGGCCAAGCAGAACTACATGGACACCGAAATGCAGAACTCGAAGCTCTGGAACAACTGATCACGGGCGTGGCCCCGGCCCCGGTGTGGGCTGGGGCCGTCCGTGTGCTGATCGGAGAGGGGGAATACGCGGATGGGTAGCAGCCTCGAGAGCAGGACCGGCGGCATCGCGGTCGACCTGTCGACCTTCGACGGCCTGATCAAGAAGCTCGACGAGATCAACCGGTACGTCAAGGAGGACCTGCTCAAGCAGGCACTCAACCGGATCGGCGAGGCCGAGAAGGGCGGTGGCCCCGGTGGGGCCGGCGCGGCGACCCCGGTGTTCGGTTCCAGCGAGCAGGGCAGGGACATCAGCGGGAGGGTGTCCAGCGCCCGCACGGCGGCCGCGCAGGAACTCGGCACGCTGCAGCAGGAGATCGAGCGGCTCGTCTCGGTGACCAAGAAGATCCAAGAGGACTACAAGACCCTCGAGGAGAAGAACACCGCCGACGTCAAGAAGATCGAGGCGTTGTTCGAGGCGCCGATGGCGCCGCCCACGGGCCAGCCGCCGGGCTACAACCCGGTGTCCAACCCGACCCAGCAGCCGCCGACGTACGGCAACGGTTAGCCCCGGACCAACAGCGGTAGAGAGGCGAGAGCAGATGGCAGGTGTGTGGGAAGATCACGTCAATCAGATCTCGATTGACGGTCGGCCACGGGACGCACACAAGCTCTCCGAGGAGTGGCTGAACTTCAACCAGGGCGTGTCGAGCGTGTGGCAGGCCCTGCTGGAGGTCCACAACCTCACGGAGAACGACAAGTACCGCCCGCTCACCGACGCCGAAGAGATCCAGATGATGAAGGGCCGCCTGAGCCTGCCCACGGGTAAGAAGTGGAGCGGAGCGGCGGCCGACGCGTACCGGGCCCACCTCGACAAGCTGGGCAAGGCGTTCCTGGATCTCAACGAGCGCGGTGGCGAGGTCCAGCGGGGCGTGGAGCGGTGCGCGGGCTACCTCGCCACGGCCGTCGCCGGCATCCCGATCCCGTTGTTCTACACCAAGGAGCTGCCGGGCGGCACCGGCGTCGACGGCGCCTACAGCGACCCGAACACCTTCGCGACCAAGCTCGCCGACGACCGGATGAAGGGTCGCGAGTGGTACGGGGAGAAGGGCTTCCGGCAGCGCGCGCTCGCCGTCTACAAGGACCACTGGTACAGCCAGGAGGGTTCCGTCAAGGACGGCAAGTTCGACGCCGGCAACCGCCCCAAGGTCGGCTGGAACGACTCGTGGAACGACGGCTGGAACGGCAACATCGACAACGGTGAGGGCGCCAAGAAGATCGGCTGGTGGTGGGACGCCAACAACGGCACGTCCGGCAACGTCGCGGGTAAGTTCGGCTCCGACATGGACGGCGAGTCGTCGAAGATGGTCCTCGGTGACCCGAAGATCAAGTTCGACCACAAGGACATCAGGGACCCGAACGACCCGAACGGCCCCGGACCGGGACCCGGTCCTGGCCCGGGCCCGGGTCCCGGTCCCGGCCCCGGCCCGGGAAAGACCCCGGAACTGCCGAAGCCCTGGGAGAACAAGCCCTGGGACAACGGCGGCGGCCCCGACGGGATCAAGCCGTGGGACAACACCGGGACCGGTGGCTGGGAGAACAAGCCCTGGGACAACGGCGGCGGCCCCGGCGAGATCAAGCCGTGGGACAACACCGGGACCGGAGGCTGGGAGAACAAGCCCTGGGACAACAAGGACGGCAGCATCGGCGGCCTCGCCGGTGGCGGTGGCGGCGGTGGTGGCGGCTTCGGTAGCGGCGGCTACGACGGCGGCGGCGGCGGGGGCATCGGTACCACCGCCGGAGGCGGCGGCGGTGCCGTGCCCGGCCAGATGGGCACCGGCTCCCTCGGTTCCGGCAGCGGCCGGGCGCCGATGGGCGCGTTCACCGACCCGATGAAGTACCTCACCGACACCACCAAGGGCGGTGCCGGCATGGGCGGCATGGGGATGATGGGCGGCATGGGCGGCGGAGGCATGGGCGGCGCCGGTGGCGCCGAGGGTGCCACCGACACCTGGCTCCGAGAGGACGAGGACATCTGGGGCGGCAACGACGACGACGCGGCCCCCGGGGTGCTGCGGTGACGTCTCGTCGCCTCCTGACCACCGTGGTGGCCGCGGTCGCGGCCGCCACGGTGGCGGTTCCGGCCCCCGCCTCGGCGGCCCCCGGCCTGCGCGGCGAGCAGTGGTACCTGGACGCGTTGAAGATCACCGCGCTCCACGACCAGGGCATCAAGGGGCAGGGCGTGACGGTCGCCGTCATCGACACGGGCGTCGACGCGGGGCACCCGCTGCTCGCCGGCCAGGTGCTCCCGGGGCTCGAGGTCCAGGGCGGGGGCAACGGCCAGTCGGACATCGACGGCCACGGCACGCACATGGCCGGCATCATCGCCGCCAAGGGCGGTTCCGGGCCGAACGACATCCTCGGCGTCGCCCCCGGCGCGAAGATCCTGCCCGTCAAGATCCGTGACGACGAGAAGGCCCTCAGTCAGGCGCTGGGCGGCGGGATCCGCCAGGCCGTCGACCGGGGCGCCAAGGTCATCAACATCTCGCTGGGCAACTGGAGCACCCCGCCGGCGGAGCTGACCAGCGCCGTGGAGTACGCGACGGGCAAGGACGTCATCATCGTCGCGGCGGCCGGCAACCGGGAGGCCGGCGGCTCGGACATCGGCTCGCCCGCCCGGATCCCCGGCGTCGTCGCGGTCACCGGGCTGGACAAGAAGGGCGCGTTCTACTCCGGCTCCGTCCAGGGCCCCGAGGCCGTGCTGTCCGCGCCCGCCGAACGGATCACCGGCATCGACTCGCGGACCGCTCCCAAGGCGACCGGCTACTCCACGGCGGACGGCACCAGTGACGCCTCCGCGATCGTGGCCGGGGTCGTCGCACTGGTCCGGCAGAAGTTCCCCCAGGCGAACGCGGCCAGCGTGATCAACCGGCTGCTGGTCACCTCCGAGGACGTCGGCCCGAAGGGTCGCGACCCGCAGTACGGCTTCGGCCGGGTCTTCCCGAACCGCGCGTTCAGCACCCAGGTGTCGGACGTGACCACCAACCCGCTGCTCGCCGGGCCCGCGCCGGGCGGGGCCGGGGGAAGTCCGTCCGCGACCAGGGCCAACCCGGGCACGGGAACGCCGGCGGCCGACGCCGGGAAGTCCGACGACAGCGCCACCTCACCGTTCCGCACGCTGATCGGCGGCATCGCCTGCCTGCTGATCGTGGCGGTCATCGTCCTCGTCGTGGTGCTGGTCCTGCGCCGGCGCCGGAAGTCCGCCGCCGGGGCGCCGCCGCTCGGTGGGCCGCCGGGGAGCGGGCCGCCCGGTGCGCAGCCGTGGCAGACGTCCGGGTCGGCGCAGCCCTTCGGCGCGCCGGGTTCCGCCCCGCCCACCGGGCCAGTGACGTTCGGTGGACCGCCGTCCGGGCCCCCCGGAGCGCCGCAGTCCGGGCCGCCGACCTTCGGTGGGCCCCCGCCCGCCGGTGCGGGGGAACCCCACACCGACACCGGGTGGCCGCCCCCGCCGACGGGCCCGTCCGGACCCCGCTGACACCATGGACACCCTCGCACCGCAGGTCATCCGGCCACCCGCCGTCATCCTGCAGCCCACCACACTGTGCAATCTCGACTGCACCTACTGCTACCTGCCGTTCCGGAAACTGAAGAACACCATGTCGACCGAGGTCCTCGACGCCGTGGCGTCCGGGCTGGCCGGCTGGAACGAGCACGGGCCGACCGAGATCGTCTGGCACGGCGGCGAACCCATGCTCGTCGGCGCGGCCGGGCTGGACGCCATGATGGCCCGGTTCGACGGGCTCGACGTCCGGCACAGCATCCAGACCAACGGTGTGCTGGTCGACGACGCGTGGTGCGAGCTGTTCACCCGCCGGTCGGTGCACGTCGGGGTCAGCGTGGACGGGCCGGAGGAGTTCAACCGGTACCGGCTGAACCTCGCCGGCCGGCCGTCCTGGGCCCAGACGATGCGCGGGATCGCGAAGCTGCGCGAGCGGGACGTCCCGTTCAGCGCCATCGCGGTCGTGTCGCACCCGTTCCCGGCCCTGGCGCAGGAGTTCTACGACTTCTTCGCCCAGCTCGGCTGCACCTCGGTGGGCGTGAACATCGAGGAGCAGGAGGGCGTCAACACCCGGCACACCGGTCGCTCCACCGTCCGGATGGCGGACTTCTGGGCGGCGCTGACCACGGCCTGGCGGGCCAACCCGGTGATCGGGGTCCGCGAGATCGGTTACGTGCTCGACCACCTGGCCCGCGACCGGGCCCCGGGCGGGCGCGGCATCTGGGTCGACCCGCTGCCGACGGTCGGCTGGGACGGCTCCGTAACCCTGCTGTCGCCGGAGATGGCGGGGTTCGACTCACCCGAGTACGGCGACTTCGCCTGCGGGAACGTGCTGGAGACCCCGCTGCCCGCCCTGGTCGACGCCGGGCTGCGCGAGCGGTGGCCGACGGAGTTCCTGGCCGGGGTCGCGCGCTGCCGGGAGATCTGCACGTTCTTCGACTTCTGCGGCGGCGGGCACCCGGGCAACAAGTACTTCGAGCACGGTCGGTTCGACGTGACCGAGACGGACTACTGCCGCAACAGCAAGATCGCACTGCTCCAGGGGGTCCGGGCCACGCTGTGACCCGGATCGGCGGTCGAGCCCGACCCTGACCAGGGCGACGCCGTGAGCCACGTGGCCGGCGGTGCCTGGCCGTCGATGCCGCGAGTCGCCTGGCCGGCGACGCCGCGAGCCATGCCCTGAAACCATTCGAGTGGTGTCGAAGGCCCCCGACGGTTGCCAGGGGCCTCGACACCACTCAGGTCTGTTCTGCCTCTGTCGCGTCCTGTGTAGCTGACCGGAGTCGCGCGGTACTACCGCGTGGTGCCTCTCGTCCGGCGGATGTCGAGGACGAAGGCGCCCACGTAGGCGACGAACAGCACACCGGTGGCGGCGAGGTTCACCGTGCGCCCGGCGTCGGCGGCGATCAGGCCGATGAGGGTGGCGCAGCCGATCACCGAGACCACCAGCCCGGCGGCGTGGGTGCGCAACGCGGCGCCGAACGAGCCTCCGGAGCTGGAGGCCAGGAGCCAAATCAGATTGATGAGCGTGAAGAGGCCCACCAGCCATACCATCGCGCTCAATCCGCTGGACTTCACGTTCGTTCTCCCCTCGTGGCCTGTGTGGCAATCCTAGGGTTTTCCGGTGGCTGACCGGCGATCGGCCGGCCAGCCACCGGAGGCGTCACTCAGGCGGTCTTCGGCTTCATGTAGAAGTCCGGGTCGTGGTTCGCCCAGGTGATCGAGATCTCCTTGAAGTCCCGGTCCTTGGTGGTGTCCGTGGCCTTCGAGTCCTGGGTGAAACCGTCGGTGGTGTTGTTGTTGAGTTTCATGCCCAGGTCGGCGAGGGCCATGACGATCGCACCGCCGATGATCACCAGTGCGGTGGCGGTGATCGCCGAAGCGGCGATCCCGATCGCGGCGGCCGCCGCGGCCGTCACGGGGAAGTACTGCATCGGGATCGCCACGATGGCCGCGATACAGGCGGGGATCGTGATGGCGCCGAGGGAGTCGATCGCGTCCTGGTAGAAGGACCGGACCCGCTCCAGTTCGCCGGCGTTGCGCAGGCAGGCCGTACGGATGGCGGCGGATTCGTTCTTGATGTTGCGGATGAAGCTGTCGAAGGCCTCGCGGTCGTCCGCGTCCCAGACGTCCTCGGGGAGGTACTGGCCCTCCCAGTCGTTGAGCTGCTGGACGAAGGAGCCGTGGTCGTCGGGCCCGAGGAGGTCGGCCGCCTTCATCCACTTCTCGACGCCCTTCACGGCGTCCTTGTCGTCGTACATGTCCAGCGCGATGGTGAACGCGAGCAGGGCGACGGCGCCGGCGATCGCGTACCAGTTGCCGCGGGTCATGGCGGCGAGCCGGCCGATGCCCGAGGCGGGCGCGGGGGGCACGGGCGGGCGCAGGGGCAGGCCGTCGGGGCCGAGCAGACCGCTCATCGGGTGGACTCCTTCGTCGTCATTTCTTGACCACCCAGTCCTGGTCGGACTTCGCCCAGTTGTCGGCCACCGCGTTCAGCTTCGTGGCGATCTCGCGGACCTTCTCGATGCCACCCTTGACGTTCTGCAGGTGGCGTTCGAGTGCCTGGTTGTGGGCCGCGACCGCGCCCGACCCGAACACCGACAACGTCAGGCCCGACAGCCGGGTCTCCTCGATGGCCGTCTGGGTGTTCATCAGGGAGACGATCGGCCCACCGTCCTCCGAGGTCAGCTTCTCGGCCGCCTTGCGGAGGCCGGGTACGTCTACTGCAGCCATGGCGATACTCCTCTCTGCTGCTCGCTAGCGGATCATTCCGCGCAGTTCGGGCATGCTTATGCCCATCGACTTCAGGTACTCGTAGGGGTCGTAGTCGCCGGACTTCATCTTCTGGTAGAGGTCCGCGTCTCCCATGGCCTCGCCCATCATCTGGTCCAACGTCTCGTCGAACTGCCGGTACGCCTCGTTGAGGGCGGCCTGGACGCCGTCGGCGATGGTGAACGAGTCACCGCGCATCGCCCGGCCGTTGATCTGGATGTCCACGCACCGGCCGTCGCCGTTGACGGTCGCCTCGACCATGCCGTCGGGGCTGGTGCCCGTGATCCGGAGCTCGGCACGGGCCGCTTCCATCTCGGTGACTCGTCGCTGGGACTCCTCCGCCTGGCGCAGCATCGCGTCCATGTTGAACCCGCTGAGTGCGGTGAGTTTGGAGATATCCATACGATTAATCCCTCTTTGATGGCATCTTGGTGATCTTGCTGCTCCCAAGGAGACTACCGAACGCGGACAAGCCGGAGCCGGCCCGCGATCCCGCCGGGGTGTAACCAGCCGGAAACAACACGTCACCTGGTCGAAATCGATCAGACTCTGTGCGTGAAACACCCGCCCGGTTAGCTTCAGCCAGCCGGTTGCAGGGCAGTGTCGCCCCCTTGAGCCGGACGTTTTGGCTACGAGAGGAGCGGCGCATGCCGCCGATCAACGCGGGTGACACCGCCTGGGTGCTCGCCTCGACCGCCCTGGTGCTGCTGATGACGCCCGGGCTGGCCCTGTTCTACGGCGGCCTGGTCCGGAGCAAGAGCGTCCTCAACATGATGATGATGAGCTTCTCCACGGTCGGGCTGGTCAGCGTGCTGTGGGTGGCCTACGGCTACAGCGTCGCGTTCACCACCGACAGGTACCAGGGGCTGTTCGGCGGCTTCGAGGCCCTCGGGCTGCGCGGGGCGCTCGACGGTACGACGGGCGTGGACGAGCACAAGATCCCGGTTCTGGCCTTCGCGGCCTTCCAGTTGATGTTCGCGATCATCACCCCGGCGCTGATCAGCGGGGCGATCGCCGACCGGGCCAAGTTCGGCTCCTGGCTGCTGTTCGTGGGCCTGTGGGCGACGATCGTGTACTTCCCGGTCGCGCACTGGGTGTTCGGCGCGGACGGGTGGATCCTGAGCGAGCTGAAGGCGTTCGACTTCGCCGGCGGTACCGCCGTGCACGTCAACGCCGGTGCCGCGGCCCTGGCGCTGTGCCTGGTGCTCGGCAAGCGGGTCGGCTGGCCGAAGAAGGAGTCCTTCAAGCCGCACAACGTGCCCATGGTGCTGCTGGGCGCGGGGCTGCTGTGGTTCGGCTGGTTCGGGTTCAACGCCGGTTCGGCGCTGGCCGCCAACGGGCTGTCCGCGATGGCGTTCATGAACACGCAGGTCGCCACGGGTGCCGCGCTGCTGGGCTGGATCGTGGTCGAGTGGCTGCGCGACGGGAAGCCGACGGCCGTGGGTGGCGCGTCGGGTGCGGTCGCCGGCCTGGTCGCGATCACCCCGGCCTGTTCGACGGTGGAGCCGATCGGGGCCATCGCGATCGGTCTGATCGCGGGCGCGGTGTGCGCCCTGGCGATCGGGCTGAAGTACAAGCTGGGCTTCGACGACTCCCTCGACGTGGTCGGCGTGCACCTGGTCGGCGGCGCGGTGGGCGCCCTGCTGATCGGCCTGTTCGCCACGACCCTGTCGGGCGGCACGGGCGACATCAACGGCGTGTTCTACGGCGGCGGCTTCGCCCAGCTCGGCAAGCAGGCGATCGCGGTCGCGGCCGTCGGGGCGTACTCCTTCGCCGTGACCTGGCTGCTGGGCTGGGCGATCGAGAAGACCGTCGGGTTCCGGCTCAGCCCGGAGGCGGAGGCCGAGGGCATCGACACGGCGGAGCACGCGGAGAGCGCGTACGAGCTGAGCACGACCGGCGGCGGCAGCGCCTTCGCCCTGGCCGGCATCGCGCCGGGACCGGCCCCGAAGGCCGCTGAGAAGACCGCCCCCGAGGCCGAGAAGGTTGGAGCCGAGTGAACATGAAGCTCATCACGGCGGTCATCAAGCCGCACCAGTTGGAGACGGTCAAGGAGGCCCTCGCGGCGCTCGGCGTGGCCGGCATGACGGTCAGCGAGGTGCAGGGCTACGGCAGGCAGAAGGGCCACACCGAGGTGTACCGGGGCGCGGAGTACACCGTCGAGTTCGTGCCGAAGATCCGCCTGGAGGTGGTGATCGACGAGTTCGACGCCGCGAAGGTGGTCGACGCGCTGGTCACCGCCGCCCGGACGGGGCGGATCGGCGACGGCAAGGTCTGGGTCACGCCCGTCGAGGACGTGGTCCGGGTCCGGACCGGCGAGCACGGCCTCGATGCCCTCTGAGTCGGCCCGGCCGAGGTCCCCGGCGCCTGCCGGGGACCTGACCCCCGGCCGGGGCCGGGACGGCGGCCGGCCCCTGAGGGAGCTGGTCGCCGCCTCGGCCGTCGGGGAGCGGGCCGAGCTCCTCGACGGCTGGTTGGCGGGGCTCCTGCCACCCGGGGGCGGCGTCGCGCTGGTCGCGGTGGGGGGCCTCGGGCGGCGGGAGCTCCCGCCGTACCCGGATGTGGACCTGCTGCTCCTGCACGACGGCTGGCCGGGGATCGGGACGGTCGCCGACCAGGTCTGGTACCCGATCTGGGAGCAGAAACTGCCCCTGGACCACGCGGTACGCACCGTCGAGGAGGCGCTCGCGGTCGCCGATCAGGACGTGAAGGCGGCCCTCGGCCTGCTCGACGCCCGGCACCTGGCCGGGGACCCGGCGCTGACCGCCCGGCTGCGGGGCGTCGCGGTCGGCAGCTGGCAGTCCCGGGCGGCGCACCGGCTGGCGGCGCTGCGGGAGGTCACCGAGGCCCGGTGGCGCGACCGGGGCGAGCTCGCGTTCCTGCTGGAGGGCGACCTGAAGGAGGCCCGGGGCGGGCTGCGGGACGCCACCACACTGCGGGGCATCGGCTACGCGCAGATCGCCGACACGCCCCGACCCGCCGCCCGGGCCGCCGCGGCCCGGCTGCGGGAGACCCGCGAGGCCCTGCACCACGCGGCGGGCCGGCGCTGCGACCGGCTGCTGGCGGAACTGCGCGAACCCGTCGCGGACCTTCTGGGGGTACCGGACCGGGAGACGCTGCTGCGCCGGGTGTCCGAGGACGCGCGCACCCTGGCGTACGCGGCCGACGACGCGTGGCGGGCCGTCGACCGGTGGCGGGCCCGCTCCGGGAAGCCGGGGCCGAGGCGCCCGCTGGCCGACGGCGTGGTCGAGTCCGGGGGCGAGGTCCGGCTGGCCCGGGCGCTGCGGCCCGACCCGGTCCTGCCGTTGCGGGTCGCGGCGGCCGCGGCCACCCACCGGTTGCCGATCGCCACGAGCACGCTCGACTGGCTGGCGAAGAACTGCCCGCCGCTGCCCGAACCCTGGCCCGCGGGCGCCCGCCAGGCCTTCCTGACCCTGCTCGGCGCGGGGCCGGCCCTGGTGGACGTGTGGGAGGCGTGCGACCGGGCGGGGCTGGTGACCCGGTGGCTGCCGGAGTGGGGCCGGGTGCGGTTCGCGCCGCAGTACGACCCCGTGCACCGGCACACCGTGGACCGGCACCTGATCGAGACGGCGGCGACGGCGGCCCGGTACGCGCACGAGGTGGGCCGGCCGGACCTGCTCGTCCTGGGCGCGCTCGTGCACGACCTGGGCAAGGGCCTGGGGGCCGCCGGGGACCACTGCGTCGCGGGCGTGGCCCCCGCCGCGCTGGTCTGCGCCCGGATCGGGCTGTCGGCCGCAGACACGGCGGTGGTCACGAACCTGGTCCGGCACCACCTGCTGCTGGCGGACGTGGCCACCCGGCGCGACCTGGCCGACCCGGCGACCCTGCCGCCGGTGGCCGAGGCCGTGGGGACCACCGACCAGCTGGACCTGCTGTACGCGCTCACCCTGTCCGACGCGGCGGCCACCGGGCCCGGCGCGTGGTCGGACTGGAAGGGCAAGCTCGTCGCGGAACTGGTCGGGCGGGTCGGCCGCTACCTGGGCTCCGGCCCGGTGCCGGCCCCGGGGCTGCCCGACCCGGCGCGGTTCGCGGGCGGGCCGCTGCCCGTGGTGACCTGGCGGAACGGGCTGGTGTCCGTGCTGGCCCCGGACCGGCCGGGCCTGCTCGCGGCGGTCGCGGGGTGCCTGGCCCGGCACCGCCTCGACGTGCTCGGCGCGACGGTGTCGTCCTCGGTGGGACCGGCGGAGGGCGCTGCGGCGACCGGGGGCGAGGGGCCCCGGGCGCTCGTGGAGTGCGAGGTGCGGCCCCGGTACGGCGCTCCGCCGACGTCCGGGCTGCTGCTCGACGCGCTCCGCCGGGCCGTGCTCGCCGGTCCTGCGGAGCCCCGGCCGGCGGAGTCGCCCGCCGACGTCCGGCTGCGCTGGTGCCACGACGCGACGGACGCCACGATCCTGGAGGTGCGGGCCACCGACGCGCCCGGGCTGCTGCACCGGATCACCACGGCGCTCGCCGAGGCGGGGGCGGACGTGCGCACGGCCAGGGTGGCGACGTACGGCGCGGCGGCGGTGGACGCGTTCTACCTGGTGGGGGAGTACTCGCGAGCGGAGGTCGAGCGGGCGGTCACGGCGCGGGTCGGGGGCTGAACCGCGCTGGGCCGGCCCCCGCCCGTACCCGTCTAGCCCGGGGGTGTGGGGTGCAGCTGGCGGCGGAAGAGCCGCATCAGGCAGAGGTTCTCCGCGATCGTCATCGACGCGTACGGCCCGTGGTGCTTCGCGCTGGTCTGCCCGGTGCGCAGCGCCTCCTCCGCGTTGGCCAGCGCGAACCGGATCTCCGCGAGGTAGACGCCCTCCAGGAAGCAGGGCGGCTCGTCGGCGGCGATCAGGGCCGCGCCGATCTCCCACAGGGTGCGGCGGATGTTGCCGGACAGGAACAGGTTGCGGGCGGCCAGTGCCCGGGAGTAGAGCCGGACGTACAGCGTGAAGTGCGCCGGGTCGTCCAGCACGAGGGGCAGGAGCCGGCCGTCGCCCAGGTCGACGTCGACCTGTTCGGGGTGCAGGCCGCGCTCGACGACCTCCCGGCAGACGTCGTGCACGTCGGTGCCCTTGACGGTGGTCCTCACGACGTCACGTCCAGCACCCGCAGCAGGTTCCCGCCGAACAGGTCCGGCATCCGTTCCTCGGGCACCCCGGCCATCGCCGCCATGATCCCCATCGACTGCAGGGACACGGTGCTCGACGAGTAGGGCTTGTCGGAGCCGTACATCACGCGGGACGGGTCGACCTCGCGGAGGACCTGGAACAGGTCGTAGACCCGGACGACCGAGGTCTCGAAGTACACGTTGGGGAAGGGTTTGAGCACCCGCAGCGCCCGGGGCATGTCGATGAACGAGGCGTGCCCGAGGATCAGCTTCAGGTGCGGCAGCGCGGCGGCGACCGTGGCGACGTCGTGCGAGATGGCCGGCATGCCGTACCCGGTGTGCACGAGCACCGGCAGCCCGTCGTCGGCGGCGCGCCTGTAGATGGGGCGCACCAGGTCCGAGCCGATCTCGAACTCCTGCGCCCGGGGGTGCAGCTTCACGCCCACGTGGCCCCGGGCGAGGCAGGTCTCGTACTCCGCCTCCCACGGCCCGTGCGGGTTCAGCCGCATGAACGGCAGCAGCCGGTCGGCGTGCGGCGCGCACTCGGCGAAGATCCGCTCGTTGGGGACGTGGAAGTCCTCGCCCTGGTCGGGGTCGTTGAACGGGAACACGACGGCCCCGGTGACGTCGAACTTGGCCAGGTCGGCGAGCAGCCCCTCCGCGTTCAGCGTCTTGCCGTCGGTGTCCGTACCGAGGTGGGTGTGCGCGTCCCAGATCGGGGCGTTCTCGACGGCGGAGGCCGTGACCTGACTGAGGTACTCGTAGGAGTCCATCGCCATGCCCCCCTGGGGGATGGCCCGCAGGTCGAAGTACCGCTCGTACGGGATACGCATCGCAACATTATTAGCTACGTCACAGCGGAAGTCGCGGCGGGTGGCGGGTACCAGATGAGGCTTTTGACCGGCCTGAATGAACTGGGACGGGGCCGGTAGTCTGGAGCGACGCGGATTCAACCACCACCAAGGGATGACCTGACGTGTTCGACACGCTCTCCGACCGGCTCTCTGGCATCTTCGCCCAGCTCAAGGGCAAGGGGCGCCTCAGTGACGCCGACATCGACCGCACCGCCCGGGAGATCCGGATGGCGCTGCTCGAGGCGGATGTCGCCCTGCCCGTGGTCAAGTCCTTCATCCACCAGCTCAAGGAGCGCGCCCGGGGCTCCGAGGTCTCCAAGGCCCTCAACCCGGCCCAGCAGGTCATCAAGATCGTGCACGAGGAGCTCGTCGGGGTGCTCGGCGGCGAGGCGCGCCGGCTCCAGTTCGCCAAGCAGCCCCCCACGGTGATCATGCTCGCCGGCCTCCAGGGCGCCGGTAAGACCACCCTGGCCGGCAAGCTCGCCCTGCACCTCAAGGGCCTCGGCCACCAGCCGATGCTCGTCGCCGCCGACCTCCAGCGGCCCAACGCCGTCCAGCAGCTCCAGGTGCTGGGCGAGCGGGCCGGCGTCGAGGTCTACGCGCCGGAGGTGGGCAGCGGGGTCGGCGACCCGGTCCAGGTGGCCCGGGACGCGATCGAGCACGCCAAGCGGCACCTGCGCGACATCGTCATCGTCGACACCGCCGGCCGGTTGGGCATCGACGAGGAGATGATGGCCCAGGCCGCCGCGATCCGCGACGTGACGAACCCGGACGAGGTCCTGTTCGTCATCGACGCGATGGTCGGCCAGGACGCGGTGGCCACGGCCGAGGCGTTCCGCGACGGGGTCGGCATCACCGGTGTCGTGCTGTCCAAGCTGGACGGCGACGCCCGCGGTGGCGCCGCGCTGTCGGTCCGCAACGTGACCGGCCAGCCGATCATGTTCGCGTCCACCGGCGAGAAGCTGGAGGACTTCGACGTCTTCCACCCCGACCGGATGGCGTCGCGGATCCTCGGCATGGGCGACATGCTCACGCTCATCGAGCAGGCGGAGCGGGTCTTCGAGGACGACCAGAAGGAGAAGATGACCGCCAAGCTCATGGGCGGTCAGGACTTCACCCTCGAGGACTTCCTCGACCAGCTGCTCGCGGTCCGCCGGATGGGCCCGATCTCCAACCTGCTGGCGATGATGCCCGGCATGAACCAGATGAAGGACCAGATCGCCGAGGTGGACGACAAGCACCTCGACAAGGTCACCGCGATCATCCGGTCGATGACCCCGGGCGAGCGCACCGACCCGAAGCTGCTCAACGCCTCGCGCCGCACCCGGATCGCCAACGGTTCGGGCACGTCCGTCACGGACATCAACCAGCTCATCACCCGGTTCACCGAGGCGCAGAAGATGATGCGCCAGATGGGCGGCATGATGGGCCTGCCCGGCCGGGGCAAGGCGAGCTTCACGAAGTCGCAGAAGAACAAGCGCAAGGACGCCAAGAAGAAGGGCGGCGGCGCGTCCGGGGCCCGGGCCAAGGGCGGGATGCCGACCCTGCCGCCGGGTCTGCCCCCGCAGCTCCCGCCGGCCGGTGGCATGCCGGACCTGCCCCCCGGCTTCAAGCTGCCGAAGATCGACTTCAACAAGTTCAAGAAAGACAAATAGCTTTATTTGGTACGTGTGCCCAGCCCCTGCCACCCGGTGGTGGGGGCTGGTAGAAAGAGGGCCATGGCCCTACATGTGCGTGGTGTCGTCCTGCCCGACGACGAGGTCCGTGACCTGTGGCTGGTCGGCGACCGGGTCACCTTCGAGCCGGTGCCCGACGCGACGACCGTGGTCGACGGCGGGTTCATCCTCCCCGGCCTGGTGGACGCGCACTGCCACCCCGGCATCCGCCCCGGCGGCGGTCCGGTGGCCTCTCTCGACGAGGCCCGCGGCCTGGCCGCCATCGACCGCGACGCCGGTGTCCTGGCGATCCGCGACATGGGCTCCCCGTTCCCGTACGCCGAACTGGACGACGCCGAGGACATGCCCCGCCTGGCCCGGGCCGGCCGGCACCTGGCCCCCGTCAAGCGTTACCTCCGGGGGATCGGCGAGGAGCACGAGGCCGACACCCTGCTCGACGGCGTCCGCCGACAGGCGGCGGCCGGCAACGGCTGGGTGAAGATCGTCGGGGACTGGATCCAGCGCGACACCGGCGACCTGGCCCCGTCCTGGGACGCCGACGTGATCCGGGCCGCCGTCGCGGAGGCCCAGGCGGCGGGCGCGCGGATCGCGGTGCACACCTTCGACGAGGAGGCCGTGCGGATCTTCGTCGACGCCGGGGTGGACTCGGTGGAGCACGGCACCGGCCTGTCCCTCGACCTGATCGACACCATGGCCGCCCGGGGCACCACCCTGACCCCCACCATGATCAATATCGACACGTTCGAGGGCATCGCCAGCCAGGCCGACGGCAAGTTCCCGGTGTACGCGGCTCACATGCGCCGCCTGCAGCGCGACTTCCCGGCGGTGGTGGCCGCCGCGTACGAGGCCGGGGTGCAGATCTTCATCGGCACCGACGCGGGCGGCGGGATCAGCCACGGACTGGCCGCCGAGGAGATGCTGCTCCTGCACGAACGGGCCGGGATGAGCGCCCTCGACGTACTGGCCGCCGCGTCGTGGAAGGCGCGCGAGTGGCTCGGCTTCCCCGGCCTGGTCGAGGGCGGGCTCGCCGACCTGGTGGTCTACCCGGCCGACCCCCGGCGCGACCTGTCCACGGTCCGCGAGCCGGTCCGGATCATTCTTCGGGGCAGGGTCCTCCTGTAGCGGCGGCGCTCCGCACCGCCGCACCCCGCGCCGCCGCCCGCACCGCACCGCCTGCCCGCCGCCGTGCCGCCCGCACCGCACCGCCTGCCCGCCGCCGCACCGCCCGCACCGCATCGCACCGCCTGCCCGCCGCCGCACCGCCCGCACCGCATCGCACCGCCTGCCCGCCACCACGGCCCACCCGCTGTACCTTCGTCCCGGCCGACCACCCCGCGGCCCTGGCCCCGGCTCCCCGGCGCCCGTCCGACCGTCGAGTGGAGGCAGCATGCCCCCGACCTGGGTGACCTCACTGTTCGGCCCGTTGATCCTCGTCCCCGAGTCGGCGTGCGCCGACTGGCCCGGCGCCCCGGACCCGTACCCGGACGGCACCGGCGACCACGACCGGGCCGGCGAGGTCGACGAGTACGTGGACGTCATCGACTTCCACGACGCGCAGGTCCTGGTACTGGGCGAGGAGCAGTTCCGAACCACGTACCTGCCGGCGCACCGGACGCTCGTCCGGCTCGGAGCCGCCGATAGCGACGTCGACCTCCCCGCACTCGTCGGGGAACTCCTCCCGGACGCGGTGTGGACGTCAGTGGTGGGCTGGGCCATCACGGAACCCGTCGTCCTGTTCGACTCGGCATACGGCGGCGCTGAGCTCGCAGGGGAGGAACACCTGCGGATCGACCTGGAGCCGGGCGACTACGTCGCCGAGGGCGCCTGGGTGGAGACCCGGGGCGCGTGCCTGATCCTGGTGCGGCTGACCCCGCGCGGCGCGAACCCCTGAATCACCCCCCGCGCCGCCAGCAACACCCGACAACGGCCCGCCCCGCCCGCCAACCGCCCACCCCGCCCGCCAACCACCCGCCCCCGACGCCGACCGGGGATGACAGGGCACATACGCGCCCCCGTCACCCCCGGCCAGTTCCCAGCGGCGGCACCACCTGCGTGGCCCACCCCTGAGAGCGTCCCTCCTGCGGCTACGCCGCCTTACGAGCCTTCGTCAACCGCCGCAACGCGAACCCGGTGACCACCAGGAACCCGGCCACCCCCAGCAGCGTCGGCACCAACGGCCCCCCACCGGTCACCGGCAGCTCCGGCGTCGGCGGCGTCGTCACGGGCGCGCTCGGCGTGACACTGGCGGTCGCCGACGGAGACGCGGTCGCCGAAGGGGACGGAGACGTGGACGGCGACGGCGAAGGCGACGGGGACCCCGAGGGCGACGGCGTCATGGACGGGGTCGGCCCCGACTGGGACCCCGACCCGTACAGCTTCGCGACCCGGACGTGCTCCGGCCCCACCTGGTCGGTGACCGTGAGCGTGCCGGAGCGCGGCCCGCCCGACGTGGGCTTGAACGCGACCTTCACGGTGCAGCTGCCGGCCGGCCCGGGGACCGACGTACCCGTGCAGGTGTCCTCGCTCTTGAGGAAGTCCCCGGCGTTGGTGCCGCCGATCGTCACGGAGGTGATGGCGTAGGGCGCGTTGCCGGTGTTGGTGACGGTGAACGTCTGGGTGGGGCTGGTCGTGCCGACCTGGTGGCCGCCGAAGTTGTGGCTGGCCGGGGCGAGGCCCACGATGGGCGCCGCCTTGACCCCGGGCGCGGCCGGCGCGGCGACCGGCGCGGCGACGGGCGCGGCGACGGCCGGAGCCTCGCCCGCACCGGTGGTCATGGCGAAGGCGGCCAGGGCCGCGAACACCCCGACCGCGCCGGCCACCTGGGCCTGCACGGACAGGATGGGGGTGCGTGTCCTCATTGTTCTCCTCGGAGCATGTGTGCGGGCTGCGCGAGGTGTGCGACTTCCCGTACTGAAAAAGTCTTCTCGGGCCCGAGTGTACGGATCATTAACGACTAAGTACCCTTAAACGGGTATAAGCGTTTGAAAAGGGGTCGCCGAGGTGACGGCGCGGCCCGCGACTAGGATCGGTGCCCATGGCGCGTGTGCTCACTCCCCGGGCGGAAGACTTTCCCCGCTGGTACCAGGATCTGATCTCCAAGGCCGAGATGGCCGACAACGGCCCCGTGCGCGGAACGATGGTGATCCGACCGACGGGCTATGCCCTGTGGGAGCGGATGGTCTCCGACCTCGACGCGCGGATCAAGGCCACCGGCGCGGAGAACGCGTACTTCCCGCTGTTCATCCCCGAGAGCTACCTCAAGCGCGAGGCCGAGCACGTCGAGGGCTTCAGCCCCGAGCTGGCCGTCGTCACCCACGGCGGCGGCAAGAAGCTCGAGGAGCCGGTCGTCGTGCGGCCGACCTCCGAGACGGTCATCGGCGAGTTCATGGCGAAGTGGACCCAGTCCTACCGGGACCTCCCGCTGCTGCTCAACCAGTGGGCCAACGTGGTCCGCTGGGAGATGCGCCCCCGGGTGTTCCTCCGGACCAGCGAGTTCCTCTGGCAGGAGGGCCACACCGCGCACGCCGACGAGCAGGACGCCCGCGACTACGCGCGCCGCATCCTGCACGAGGTGTACGAGGACTTCATGGTCAACGTCCTGGCCATCCCGGTGCACGTGGGCCGCAAGACGAACCGGGAGCGGTTCGCGGGCGCGACCAGCACCTACACCCTGGAGGCCCAGACCGGCGACGGCAAGGCGCTCCAGATGGGCACCAGCCACGAGCTGGGTCAGAACTTCGCCAAGGCCTTCGACATCTCCTTCTCCGCGAAGGAGGGCGGCCAGCAGCTTGCCTGGACCACCTCCTGGGGTGTGTCCACCCGGATGGTCGGCGGCCTGATCATGGTGCACGGCGACGACAACGGGCTGCGGGTGCCGCCGAAGCTGGCCCCGATCCAGGCGTACGTCATGGTCGTCAAGGACGGCGAGGGCGTGTCCGAGGCCACCGACCGGGTGCTCGCCGAGCTGCGCGCCGCCGGGGTCCGGGTGCAGGTCAACGACCGGACCGACACCCCGTTCGGCCGGCGCGCCGTGGACGCGGAGCTCAAGGGCTACCCGGTCCGGATCGAGATCGGCCCGCGCGACATCGCCGAGGGCAACGTGACGATCGCCCGGCGCACCGACAGTTCCAAGGTCGCGGTGACCGTGGACGGCGTGGTCAAGGCCGTGCTCAACGCCCTGGAGTCCGACCAGCAGGCGCTGTACGACCAGGCGCTCGCGGCCCGCGCGGCGAAGACCGCCGACGCCGCGACCCTCGACGAGGCGATCGAGGTCGCCGGTTCCGGGTTCGCGCGGATCGCGTGGGACAAGGTCGGCGTCGAGGGCGAGGCGAAGGCCAACCAGTCGGCCGTCAGCGTGCGCTGCCTGGTCCGCGAGGACGGCGGCGTGCCGCTGAGCCAGGACGAGCCCGGCCTGACCGCGTACCTGGCGCGTTCGTACTAAAGAGATTTTTATGTAGTTACGGTGGGCCCCGGCCCGGTGCCATCGGCACCGCCCAGGGTCACCGAGCACGGAGCACACGGGGGCGGCCTGACGGCCGCCCCTCTGGCTATGGTGGGCCGATGCCCCACGAGATCCGACTGTCCTTCGGCGGCGTCGTCTGCCAGATCCTGCCCGTCCGCCCGGTGCTCGACGACGAGCGCGGCCCGCTGCTCGCCCTGCCCGGCGGCACCCCGGTCCGGCGGACCCTGACGGACCCGCCGCTGCGCGAGATCCCCCGCGACGACTGGCCGGAGGGCGGCTTCCCCCTCTCCGACGACGTCTGGTTCGGCAACGGCGTGCTGATCTTCCAGCCGCACGGCGCGGACCACGCGGTCTGGTGGTTCTTCACCGACGCGGGCGAGTTCGCCGGCTGGTACGTGAACCTGGAGACCCGCAGCCCCGACGGCGTCCACGTCACCGACCAGGAGCTCGACATCTGGGTGGAGCCGGACCGGACCTGGCAGTGGAAGGACGAGGAGTCGTTCGCCGCCAAGACCGGCGATCCCCGGTTCTGGTCGGCGGCGGAGGCGGCCGATATCCGGGCGGAAGGGAATCGGGTCGTGAAACTGATCGAGGCGGGGGAGTTCCCGTTCGACGGAACGTGGACCGACCTGCGTCCTTAGAGTACTTTCCGGATGCATGATGAAGAAGATCGTCGTGACCGCAGCGGTCGCCGCCCTGATCCCCCTGTCGGGTACGGCGGCCCAGGCCGCACCGCACCGGACGTACGCCTGGGAGCTCAACTCCACTCCCACCACCTCCCGGCTGCGCGGCCTGGCCGCCGTGAACTCGCACATCGCGTGGACCTCGGGTTCGGGCGGCCGGATCCTGCGCACCACCGACGCCGGGCACAACTGGGCCTCGGTCGGCCCGGCCGGCGTGGAGACGCTCCAGTTCCGCGACATCGAGGCGTTCGACGCGCGGAACGCGGTCGCGCTGTCGATCGGCCCGGGCACGGACTCCCGGATCTACGTGACGGCCGACGCCGGCCGCACCTGGACGAAGTCGTTCCAGAACACCGACGAGAACGCCTTCTACGACTGCGCCGCCTTCGGTGACCGCCAGCACGGCCTGGTGATGTCCGACCCGGTGGACGGCAAGTTCCGGTTCCAGTCGACGTCCGACGGCGGCCGGACCTGGTCGCTGGTGGACCCGGCCGGGATGCCGGCGGCGCTGCCGGGCGAGGCGGCGTTCGCGGCGTCGGGCACCTGCCTGGTGGCCCGGGGCCAGGACTACTGGCTGGCCACGGGCGGCGGCGCGTTCGCCCGGGTGTTCCACTCGTCCGACCACGGCCGGAACTGGACCGTGGCGAACACCCCCGTCCGCAGCCTGGAGTCGGGCGGCATCTTCTCCCTGGCGTTCCGCACCGCCACCGAGGGCATCGCGATCGGCGGGGACTTCGCGGCCCCCGACCGGGCCGGCCAGCTGCTCGCCGTCACGCACGACGGCGGCGCGACGTGGACCGAGGTCGCCGACACCGCCCCGAAGGGGTACCGCTCGGGCGCGGTCTGGACGGGCTCGGAGTACATCGCGGTCGGCCCCACGGGCAGCGACTACTCGGTCGACGGGATCACCTGGAAGCAGTTCGACGCGGGCAGCTTCGACGCGGTGTCGGTGGCCGACGGGAAGTACGTCTGGGCGTCCGGCGAGCAGGGCCGCGCGGCCCGGCTGGTGATCCGGCACTGATCCGTACTGTCCGATCCACGTCACTGATCGGACAAAGCGGCGTGGCGGGGGAGCGGGTCGGATCGTCCATCATGGATTCATGACGAGACGGCGCGACACGCTCCCCGCCTTCGACGGTGCCGCCGAGCTGATGGAACTCCTGGGCAGCCTGTACGCGCCGCCGCCCAACCTGCGCTGGCGGCGGTGGCGGCGCCGGATGCCGGTCGTGCACCTCGTCCGGGGCCCGGCGAACGCCGACCTGCTCGACCGGGTCAAGCTCCGGTTCTCCGAGCAGATCCCGACCGCGCGGCTCCAGCTCACCGCGGACGACGGGGACAACCTGCGCGCCGTGCTCGCCCATCTCGTGGAGCTGCTGGCCGGGGCGCGGGCCTCCGGCGGCCGGCTGCGGTTCCGCAGGCACCAGCTGGTGGAGTACCTGCTCCAGCCCCTGCCCCAGGACGGCACCGCCGACGCGGCCAACCGCGACCGGCTCCGCAGGCGGCTGGTCCGCTGGCTGGGCGCGGTGGACCAGGCCAAGGAGGCCGTGCCGAAGGAGTGGCTCCGGGTGCTGGTCGGCGCCCTGATCACCCCGGCGACGGCGGTCGCGGCGGCCCTGATCGGCCGGTTCGGCCGGCACGCCCGCTGGCTGACCACCCAGCCGTACCTGAACCCGGCCGGGGCAGCCGGACTGACCGGGTTCAGCCGCCAGCTCGGCAACGCCCGGCACGTCGAACGGCACCCGGTGCAGGTCGAGCAGCTGCTGGTCGCCGCGTTCCTCGCCGACCTGAGCGCGGCGTCCACCCGCCGGCTGTTCGGCTGGACCCGGCCCCGGTGGCGCCGCCGCCCGGTCGCGCTCCTGATCGACGACCTGACCAGCGCCCCGGTCGGGCCCCGGCTGCTCCAGGCCCTGCTGGACGAGCGCCGCGCGGCCCTGGGCGACCCGCTGCTCCTGCTCGTCGCCGACACCGAACCCCTCGCCGAACCCCCGGGCGAACTGGCCATCGCCGCCCCGGCGCTCCGCCAGCAGCTCGACAACGGGGTGCAGGGCCAGGAGATCGAGTCCCTGTCCGTGCCCGACGCGGCGGCCCCGGTGACCGAGGTGCCGTTCACGCTGCGGGAACGCCGGCTGTGGCCCGGCTGGGTCTGGCCCGCGGTCGCCGGGGTGCTGGTCGTGGCGCTCCTGGGCGGGGTGGGCGGCACCTGGTTCCAGGACCGCCGGACGTGGTCGGCGGAGCACTGCGGACTGGCGGGGCCGGTCGGCGGCGTGGACGTGCTGACCGTGGGGCGCGAGTGCGTGGGGGTGTCGGACGGGTCGTACCCCTTCGTGAACGATCTTGATCTGTCGAAGGCGCCCGCGTCCTCCACCCTGGGCGTCCGGCGGGCCGAGATCGACCGGCTGCGCACCGTGCAGACCACGATCGGCGCCCGCAACGCCGAGATCGTCGGCAGCGGCCGGGCCTACGTGACGATCGTGCACATGACCGCCATCTCGGTGTCCAGCCCCTCCGGTGCCCTGCTCAAGGGCGCGCGCGAGGAGCTGGAGGGCGTCGCCGTCGCCCAGCGCGAACTGGTGGAGTCCGGCACCCCGATCCGGGTGCTGATCGCCAACGCCGGCTACCGGATGGGCCACGCGCCCCGGGTCGCCGACCTGGTCGTGGCCCTGACCGCCCGCCGGGGCGTGGTCGCGGTCACCGGCATGGGCCAGAGTCTCGCCCCCACCAAGGTCGCGATGGGTCGGCTCCAGGCCGCCGGGCTGCCGATGGTGGGCAGCGTGACCTCCGACGACGAGCTGCCCACGCTGTATCCGCTCTACCACCAGGTGGGCCCGGCCAACCGGCGCGAGGCCACGGTCGCCGCGGCGTTCGCGAAGGTCAAACTCCAGGCGACCACCATCCGGGTGTACGCCTCGGGCGACCCCGCCGACACCTACAGCGACAACCTGGCCCGCGACGCCGAGGAGGAGTTCGCGAAGGCGGGGCTCACGGTCGAACTCCCCGGCCAGGGCCGCTACCGCACCGAGGCGGCCCCGACCCTGCCGCTCCCGACGGCCGCCCAGCGCGGGATCGACGCGTGCGGCAGCGACAGCCTGCCCTTCTTCGCCGGCCGGGAGGCGGAGCTCAGCGAGTTCCTCAGCGGCCTGTCGCAGAGTTGCCCGTCGAAGCGGGTCCGGATCCTGGCTGGCGACGACGCGACCCGGTTCGTCCTGGACGGCAAGCTCGCCGGCTTCCCGAACGTGGAACTGCGCTACATGTCGTTCGCGAGCAGCGCCGCGCTGGCGACCGGCGGCGGGTTGACGGGCTGCCAGCCGGCCCGGTTCTACCAGCTCTACCAGGAGCTCTTCTCCCGGCAGTGCGACGACGCGCTCGACGGCCGGGCGCTGATCGGCCGGGACGCGGTGCTGGTGATCGCCCAGGCGGTGTCGCGGATCCAGGCCAACGGCGCCCAGATCCCGGTCAGCCCCGGCGAGATCCGGTGGGGGATCTGGCGGATCGGGGACCCGAAGCCCTTCGTGGGCGCGAGCGGCCTGATCGACTACGCGCACGCCCCTACCGGACAGGTACCCAGGAACAAGGTCGTTCTGGTCATGCTCGCCCAGGTCGGGCAGCCCCGGCCGACCCTGGAGTGGCAGTGCGGCACGCTCGACGACGCGCACCCGGCGGCCCGGGGCTGTCCGGTGGAGTGAGCGGGGCCGCGCCGGGGAGTGAGCCGGGCCGCCCGATGGCGCCGATCGCGGGATGGTCTGGCAGAATGGTCGGCTGGTAACACTGTCGTGTCGGCGCCCTCTAACCCCGGCACGGCGGCAGTCCACCCGAGGAGCCAGCGCCCAACCCCACGGGCGCGAAGCCACTCAACCGAAGCTACCGCTCAGGAGCAGTTCTACCGTGGCTACAAAGATTCGTCTTCTGCGGATGGGCAAGATCCGCAACCCGCAGTACCGCATCGTCGTCGCCGACTCGCGCACCAAGCGCGACGGCAAGGCGATCGAGTTCCTCGGCATCTACCACCCGAAGGAGGAGCCCTCGCTGATCGAGGTCAACTCCGAGCGGGCGCAGTACTGGCTCGGGGTCGGCGCGCAGCCGAGCGAGCCCGTCCTGGCGCTGCTGAAGCTCACCGGTGACTGGCAGAAGTTCAAGGGCCTCGAGGCCCCCGCGCCGCTGAAGGTCGCCGCCCCGCGCGCCGACAAGAAGGCCGCGTACGAGGCGGAGTCGAAGTTCGCCGCCGGTCTCGCCGAGGCCCCGGCCCCGAAGGCCGAGAAGAAGCCGGCCAAGAAGGCCGCCGAGAAGACCGAGGCCCCCAAGGCCGAGGCCGCCCCGGCCGTCGAGGCTGAGACCAAGACCGAGGAGCAGGCCGTTGTTGCGGACGCAGGCGCGGACGCCTGAAGTGCTCCGCCCCGCGCTGGAGCACCTGGTCAAGGGCATCGTCGAGCACACTGACGACGTCAGGGTGCGGATGGTCGACTCCCGGCGCGGCGCGCGCCTGGAGATCCGGGTGCACCCCGACGACCTCGGCACGGTGATCGGCAGGGGCGGGCGTACCGCCCGCGCGCTGCGCACCGTCGTGGGTTCGATCGGTGGCCGTGGGGTCCGGGTCGAGATCGTCGACGCGTACTAGGCACGTCTGTTGGTGGCGCCGGGTGACTACCCGGCGCCACTTCTCTTCTGTGTGGGAGTTCAGGTCATGTTGTTGATTGTGGGGCGGATCATCCGTCCGCACGGGATCCGTGGCGAGGTCGTCGCGGAACTCCGCACGGACGACCCCCAGGATCGCTTCATCCCCGGGACGGTGTTCACCACCGACCCGGTGGCCCGGGGTCCGCTGACCCTGGAGTTCGCCCGCCAGCACACCACGGCCGGCAAGGCCCGCCTCCTCCTCGCCCTGGAGGAGGTCAACGACCGGGACACCGCCGACAGCCTCCGGGGCGTGTTCCTCGGTGTCGAGGTCGAGGACCTGCCCGAGATCGACGACCCGGACGAGTTCCACGACCACCAGCTGGTCGGGCTCGCGGTCATGGTCGACGGCGAGAAGATCGGCGAGGTCGTCCGGGTGATCCACGGTCCCGCGCACGACCAGCTGGTCGTCCGCCGGCCGGGCACCCACGACGCGCTGGTGCCGTTCGTGGCGGCGATCGTGCCCGAGGTCGACGTGGCGGGCGGCAGGGTCGTGGTGACCCCGCCCGGCGGGCTGTTCGACCTGTGAGAGTCGACGTCTTCACGATCTTCCCGGACTATCTGGCCCCGCTGGAGCTGTCCCTGATCGGCAAGGCCCGCGGCACCGGCGCGCTGGACCTGCGCGTGACGGACCTGCGGGACTTCACCCACGACGTGCACCGCACGGTGGACGACACGCCCTACGGCGGCGGCCCCGGCATGGTGATGCGCCCGGAGCCGTGGGGTCAGGCGCTGGACACGGCCCTGACGCCCGCGAGCCTGCTGCTGGTGCCGAGCCCGGCCGGGCGGCGGTTCGACCAGGCGATGGCGCACGAGCTGGCCGCCGAGGAGCACCTCGTCTTCGCCTGTGGGCGCTACGAGGGCATCGACCAGCGGGTGCTGACGGAGGCGGGGGGCGTCTGCCGGGTCCAGGAGGTGTCCCTGGGCGACTACGTGCTCTTCGGGGGCGAGGTGGCCGTCCTGGTGGTCCTGGAGGCCGTCACGCGGCTGCTGCCGGGCGTGCTGGGCAACGCGGACTCGCTGCTGGAGGAGTCGCACGCGGCCGGCCTGCTCGAGGCGCCGATGTACACGAAACCGGCCGAATGGCGCGGGCATGGGGTCCCGGAGATTCTCCGCTCGGGGGATCATGCGAAAATTGCTCGATGGCGGCGTGACCAGTCGCTGTTACGTACGGCACAGCAGCGGCCTGACCTGCTGAAACGAAGTTACGACACGCTTGACAAGCGTGATCTCGCTGCCCTGTCCGAGGCCGGATTTCAGGTATCAGCCCAGGATGTGGCAGAGTAGTGGGGTTGCTTCTGGCAGCCCCAAACCGTATTGACCGACCCGCGCGCCTATGCGCGCCTTGAGCACGAGGGAAGCAGCAGCGATGAACACGCTGGACACCCTAGACGCCCAGTCTCAGCGGACTGACATCCCGCACTTCCGCGCCGGCGACACGCTCAAGGTGTCTGTTCGGGTCGTTGAGGGCAACCGTTCCCGGGTCCAGGCCTTCCAGGGCGTCGTGATCGCCCGCCAGGGCGCCGGCCTGCGGGAGACCTTCATCATCCGCAAGGTCAGCTTCGGCGTCGGCGTCGAGCGGACCCTGCCGATCAACAGCCCGGTGATCGACAAGATCGAGGTCGTCACCTACGGTGACGTCCGTCGCGCCAAGCTCTACTACCTGCGCGAGCTCCGTGGCAAGAAGGCCAAGATCAAGGAGCTCCGCGACCCGAAGCCGGTCAGCTAGCCGCTTCGAGATCGTCTGACATAGGCTCTCTCCCGTGAGCGAGCCCGAACGACCGTTTGATCGCCCCCGTGGTTCACGTGAACCCGGGGGCGATCGCCGTGCCGGCATCAGACAGCGGATCAAGGAGCGGCGTCAGCAGATGCCGTGGTGGCAGGAGATGCCCCTCCTGCTGATCATCGCGTTCTGCATGGCGGTGCTGCTCCGCACCTTCCTGGTGCAAGCCTTCTACATCCCGTCCGGCTCGATGGAGCCGACGCTGATGATCGGCGACCGGGTGCTCGTCAACAAGGTCGTCTACGACCTGTGGCAGCCCGAGCGGGGCGAGGTCGTGGTCTTCCAGGGCACGGACAAGTGGGCGCCCGAGGTCGTGGCCGCCCCCAGTTCGGGGCTGTTCGGCCGGATCGGGCGCGGGTTCGGCGATCTCGTCGGGTTCAGCGAGCCCAGCGAGAAGGACTTCATCAAACGCATCATCGGGGTACCGGGCGACGTCGTGGCCTGCTGTGACGCCGAGGGCCGGGTGACGGTGAACGGCAAGGGCCTCGACGAGCCCTACGTGGCCGACAACTCGCTGCTCCAGGAGTCGATCCCGGGCCAGGAGTGCCGGTCGCGGAAGTTCCCGAAGGTGACCGTGACCCCGGGGCACGTGTTCGTGATGGGCGACCACCGGGCCGTCTCGCAGGACTCCCGGTGCAACGGGCAGGTGCCGATCGACAAGATCATCGGTCGGGCGTTCGTGATCGCGTGGCCGGCGGGCCGGTGGGGCTCGCTGTCCGTGCCGGAGACCTTTTCCGGGGTACCGAAGCTGAACGCCCTCCGGTTGGAACCGCGACACGTGGCCATGGCTCCCTTGGGTATGGGTCTGTTAATACCGGGCATGGCGGTGTCGGTGCACACAGCACGGCGTCGGGGACGTAGGCTCCCTTGGTGATTGCCGAGGAGACCAGTAAGAAGAGTTCTGGATCGTTCTGGCGTGAACTGCCGTTCCTCCTGGTCGTGGCCGTGGTCGTGGCCCTCCTGGTGCGGGGGTTCGTGCTCCAGACGTTCTACATCCCGTCCGAATCGATGGAGATGACGCTCGTCAAGGACGACCGGGTCCTGGTGAACAAGCTGGTCTACGACTTCCGTTCCCCGCACCGCGGCGAGGTGATCGTCTTCGAGGCCCCGCAGGGCTGGCGGAGCAATCCGGACGAGAAGGACTTCATCAAGCGGGTCATCGGGGTCGGCGGTGACCACATCGTCTGTTGTGACAACAACCGGCTCACCGTCAACGGCGTGCCCCTCGACGAGTCCTCCTACGTCTACGACCAGCCGGGCGTGGAGCGCGACCCCAGCCCCGACCCGTTCGACGTGGTGGTGCCGAAGGGCCGGCTGTGGGTGATGGGCGACCACCGCTACCACTCGGGCGACTCCCGCGAGCACTACGTGCGCAGCAGCCACGACGCGACGACGGCGACGATCTCGGAGGAGTCGGTGGTGGGCAGGGCCTTCGTCCTGTTCTGGCCGTTCGACCGGGCGAGGTGGTTGTCCGTGCCGGACTCCTACGACAAGGTGCCCGACCCGCCGTCATGATCTCTCCGACCCGTGGGGTGATCCGCCGCGACGGCGGGCTCTACGCCCTCGAGAAGGCCCTGCACCGCCGCGGGTTCGCGGCGGTGGCGGGGGCCGACGAGGCCGGCCGCGGTGCCTGCGCGGGCCCGCTGGTGGCCGCGGCGGCCGTGCTCGGCGGTACCCCGGTGCCCGGGCTCGCCGACTCGAAGCTGCTCACCCCCGCCGCCCGGGACCGGGTGTTCGACGAGGTGCTCGCCCACGCGGTGTCCTACGCGATCGTGATCATCGAACCGGCCGACATCGACACGTACGGGCTGCACGTCTGCAACATCGCCGGCCTCCGCCGCGCGATCGCGGGCCTGGACCTGCGGCCCGACTACGCGCTGACCGACGGCTTCCGGGTCGACGGCACCGGGGTCCCCGGGCTGGCGGTCTGGAAGGGCGACCAGGTGGCCGCGTGCGTCGCGGCGGCGAGCGTCCTGGCCAAGGTCACCCGGGACCGGATCATGGTCGACCTGGACGCCTCCTACCCGGAGTACGGTTTCGGGGTGCACAAGGGCTACGTCACCCCGGTGCACGCGGCGGCGCTCGAGGAGCACGGCCCGTGCCCGGAACACCGGCGCTCGTACGCGAACGTGGCGCGAGTTTCGGACAAAAAGTACGCTAGCGCCTAGAAGGTGCCACGATCGGCGTGGCGTCGGGGGTCGACGCGCGATCAGGGGGCTACGTGAGTGAGAATGTCGGCATGGACGGCGGTGGACGATGAGTGCTGAGGATCTCGAGAAGTACGAGACCGAGATGGAGCTGCAGCTCTACCGGGAGTACCGCGACATCGTCCGTCAGTTCTCCTACGTCGTGGAGACCGAGCGCCGCTTCTATCTCGCCAACCAGGTCGACCTCCGGGTGCGCAACGGCGACGGCGAGGTGTACTTCGAGGTGGAGATGCAGGACGCCTGGGTCTGGGACATGTACCGGCCGGCGCGCTTCGTGAAGAACGTCCGGGTGGTCACGTTCAAGGACGTGAACATCGAGGAGCTGGAGAAGCCGGACATCTCCCTGCCGAGCGAGATCTGAGCTGACCGGAACGACCCGGGCCCCGTGGGGGTCCGGGTCGTTCCGTGTTTCCGGCCAACTGGGGTCGGTTTTCAGAGCAGTCCGGCGAGTCTGTAGAGCACCAGGGAGCCGGCGACCGCCACGTTGAGGCTCAGCCCGGTGCCGACCATCGGGATCTCCACGCACGCGTCGAGCAGGTCCAGGGCCTCGGGCGGGATGCCGGTCCGTTCGTGGCCGAGGACGGCGACGGTGCGCTGCCGGGCGGCCGGTAGGTCGGCCAGCCGGACCGCCTCGTCGGCCAGCTCGACGCCGAGGACCCGCGTACCGGCGGCACGTTCGTCCGCCAGCCAGCGCAGCGGATCGCGGACCCGGTGCACACAGGTCGGACGGCGCAGAGTGTTTCCCCTGGCCAGCGCCTCGTCGACCCAGGGGAACGGCGGTACGGCCAGGCAGGCGCCGACCGCGTCGCAGGTGCGCAGCAGGGTGCCGAGGTTGGTGCCGTGCAGGGGCCAGAGCGGGGCGGCGATCAGGTGGCCCCAGCAGCGGTGGGCGGATCGGCGGCGGGCGGCCCGGAGTTCGCGGCGCGGACGGACCCGGATCGCGGGGCTCATCGGGGGTGGGCGGCTCCGCCCGGGGTGGTGCGTGGGTGCATCGGGGGCGTGCTTCGCGGCGCACGCGGGCCATCGCCGGGGATCGGGACTCGCCGACAGTCTAGGCGGCCGGTTGGTGGGGGCGGGAGGAGTTTCGTCGCGCCGGGGTGACCTGCTCGTCCGGTACCCGTCTGGGCCGCGGGTTTGGTCCCTGCCGACCTACCCGTGCGGGTGCCCCCGTTACGGCCCAGCGCCTCCACCTGGGGTTATTTCCGGGGAGTTTTCCACAGGCGGGGTGGTTGTCCACAGGTTGGCTCCGGTGCGCGCGGCGGGCCGGCATCGTTTGTCGCGTTCGACCGGTCGGGTCGGGGTGACGGAGGTGGGGGCGCGTGGCGGCGAAGGACGGCGTGGGGAAGTACGGCGAACGGGTCGCGGCCCGTTACCTGCTCGACGCGGGCATGGTCCTGCTGGAACGGAACTGGCGCTGTCCCGAGGGCGAGGTCGACATCATCGCCCGCGACGCCGACACGCTCGTCTTCTGCGAGGTCAAGACCCGCAGCGGCGACTCGCACGGCACGCCCGCCGACGCGGTGACCCCGACGAAGGTGGCCCGGCTCCGCCGGCTGGCGAAACGCTGGCTCGCCGTGACCCAACTGTCCACAGTCGAGGTCCGGTTCGACGTCGTGTGCGTCCGGCCCCGGCGCAGCGGCCCCGCCACGGTCGAACACCTCCGGGGAGCCTTCTGATGGGGTACGCGAGGGTGCACGCCATCGGCCTGACCGGCGTGCGCGGCTACCTGGTCGAGGTGGAGGCCGACGTGCGCGCCGGCCTGCCGGGGCTGCTCCTGACCGGCCTGCCGGACACCGCCCTGAACCAGGCCCGGGACCGGGTGCGCGCCGCCATCGTCAACTGCGGCGAGGAGTGGCCGTCCCGGCACGCCGTCGTCAACCTGCTGCCCGCCTCGCAGCCGAAGTCGGGTTCGGGGTTCGACCTGGCCATCGCCGTCGCGCTGCTGTGCGCCCAGGGCGCGCTGCCGGCCGCCGTGGTCGCCGACACCGTGTTCCTCGGCGAGCTGGGGCTCGACGGCCAGGTCCGGCCCGTCCGTGGCACCCTGCCGGCCGTGCTGGCCGCCGCCCGGGCGGGGATGCGCCGGGTCGTCGTGCCCCTCGGCAACGCCTGCGAGGCGGCCCTGGTGCCGGGGATCCTGGTGAAGGCCGTGGACGATCTCGGCCGGCTGATCGCGTTCGCCCGCGGGGCCGGCCAGCTGCTGGACCCGCCCGAGGAGACCCGGGCGACCCCGGCGCGCGGGCCCGACCTGGCCGATATCGCCGGCCAGGAGGACGGTCGCCGCGGGCTGGAGGTCGCCGCCGCCGGTGTTGGCAAGCACGGATATCAGTCCTTGAGGAATGGGTCGGTCCGGGTGTCTTGGCGGCGGGCGACTTCGGAGGCGTATTCGGTCCAGTGGCCGCCGGTCTGTTGCCATCGGGTCGCGGTGGAGACGCTGAGCCGGAGGAGGCGTGCGATCACGGCGGCCGGGAGCTGGGCTGAGAGGTCGCGTAGGGCGCTGTTGCGGGTGGGCCGGGAGTAGATGCCCAGGCGTTTGAGGCGGGTGCCGATATGGACCGGGCTGAGGTGTCGGTCGGGGTGGGCGCCGGGGAACAGCCAGGGGGAAGGCTTGTTCCGGCCGATCAGTGCCCAACTGCGGCGGTTGGTGGCCAGGGCCGCGGCGAGGTGGGAGAAGGGGGCGGGCAGTTCGAGTGGGGCGTCGCCGAGGTGGAGGTGAACTTGATCGCCGTCTTGGTGGACCTGGTCGACGCGGAGGCGGGCCAGGGCCGTGATTGGCTGGGCGTAGAGCAGAACGAGGAGTCCGGCGACGCGGTCTTCGAGTCGGATGGTGTCGTCGTGGAGGAGTTGGCGGACCAGCGCCCAGCGGGCGTCGTCATCGATCGGGTCGGTGGGGTTGAGCCGGGCAGGGGTTGGGACCTCGATGCGGGTGGCGTGCTTGTTCGCGACGGCCCAGCGGACGAACGTCCGCGAGTGCAGCCGGGTGCTGGCGCCTTCGTCTATCCAGATGTCGAGGTCGTATTGGGTGCAGGTGGCCAGGGTCCGGTTGTGTTCGCGGAGCCAGGCCAGCAGGCGCAGGGCCTCGCGGATGTTGGCGCGAACGGCGGTGACCTGTTCTTGGCTGGCCGGCCGGCCAGCGAGCCGTCGGCGGAGTCGGCCGAGCTGGTTCCAGGTGGCGAACGCCTGGACCAGCTTGCGGTCGTCGGGGTCCAGGTCCGAGGTGGCGGTTGCCAGCCAGCGTTCGATGCCGATGATGCGTTCGTCGCGGGGTTCCAGGACGCCGGCCCCGACCAGGATGGCGCGGAGGTGCTCGATCGACTGGTCCGGGGCGAGCTGGTCGAGGGTGTCGTGGCTGATCGGGGTGTCGGCGGTGCCGAGCCGCCGAAGGACATCGGCGGCGTGGGAGCGACGGGTCAGCCAGATCATGACCCCGGCCGGGCGGTTGGTGGTGACCAGCGCCTGGTGGACGGGTTCGAGACCGTCGCGGAGTTGCCCGTCGGGGCCGTTGAGCATGCTGCGGGCGAGCTTGTCGCAGGCGCAACGGTCGCATAGTCCCTGGTGGCGGAGGTGTTCGACGGAGCCGCAGGAGGCGCAGGTCTTGAAGTAGCTGGGCTCTTTCGCCCAGCAGGTCTGGCAGAGACGTCCTTCCGGGATGCGGGCCATGACCTGGACGGTCCTGTTGCAGCGAACGCAGAGGTCCGGGATCCGCGAACAGTTCTCGCAGCGGGGCAGGGCGGTGCTGGCCTGGAAGCAGGGGCGTTGTTTGCCGCAGATCGAGCAGAGGGCGATGGGTAGCCGGTAGCAGATCTTGCAGAGTGTGCCGTCGGAGGTGCGCCGGCCGACCGGTCGGATCTTCTCGCAGCGGATGCAGGTGATCAGGTTGTCGGGGTGGATGTTGAAGCAGGTGGCGCAAAGGGCTCCGCCGTCGTCCGTGCGGCCGTGCGGGGCCCGGTCGCGTCCGCAGCCTGAACACGGCTCGGTCGGGGCTGTCCTGCGGTAGCAGGGCTTGCAAACGCGAAGTCCGTTGCGGGTGTGAGTCAGCGGCAGGGTCTTCGAGCATTGCGGGCAGGGCGGGGCGATGACGCCGGGTGCCCCGGCGGCGATTAGGTTGACGACGAGCCGGGCCAGTGGTGCGGAGCCTTGCTGGCCTTGACCTGTGAGCAGGTCCGGGCGGTCTTCGATCTCCCAGGACAGCGTCAGCAGGTCGTAGGGGAACTTGGTCACCGACCGGATCGCCCCGCGCAACGCGACCGGGTCGACTCCGGCCGCCAGCGGGGCGACCAGTTCGGCGATCACTTCGACCGGGTCGACGTCTTGGCCGGGGCGGCAGCGCCGACAGACCTTCCGGCCCTCTCGGTCGTGGTGGGCGAACCGGCGTCGGCCGCAAACCTCGCAGGGGTGCGCAACGCGCCGCTTGGCTCCCTTGCAGGGACGACAGATCCTCGTCTGCTCCCAGCCCTCGCTCAGTGGCGACGGCTTCTGGCAGGACGGGCAGGCTGGCAGGACGACGTGAGCGGCCCCGGCGGCGGCGAGGCTGTGGATGAAGTCGTCAACCGCGACGGGCCCGTCCGGCCGCCCGCAGGTCAGCAGTCCGGGGTCGGTGATCACGGCTTGGGCGGCCCGGCGTCGTTTGGCCCGTGTGCTGCAACCGGCCTTCAACGCCGAGACGATCGTCTCGCGGCTCAACCCCGGCTCCAGCGCAGCGGCGATCTCCACCAGGGAGTCTTCCAAGGCGGTGGGCATGGGGGTCGCCGCCGTCAGTGGCAGCGGCATCGACTACTCCGCAGGGGTGATTCTGGCCCGCTTGGGCCGGAAGTCCCCGACGCCCTTCGCGGAACCGGCCGCGGCGGCCTTGCGGAGGCGGACCGTCGTCGCGACCGGCTCGATGAGCTGTTCCATCGTGCAGCCGAGGATGTCCAACAACGCCATGAGCAGCTTCAGGCTCAGCCGTTCGGGAGTCTCGGTGACCAGCCGATAGACCTGGCTGGTTGACAGCTCTATGCCCCGCTCGGCCAGGAGTGGCCGAAGCTGTGCGGTGGAGAACATGTCCTGGCTGGCCATGAGCTTCCGAAGGTGCCACTGGTAGTCGAGCTTCGCCGTCATCGTCAGTTCTCCTGTTCCCAGCCCCGATTGAGCGCCTTGCGCATCATCGTGTTCATGAAGTCGCCGCTGACGGAGGTGTAAACGGCCGTCGTGGCTTGATACTCGTGCCCGACCTGGTGCTGAACGAACTGAGGATCAGTCCCGTCCTCGACCTGGTGCGTGACGTAGGAGTGGCGCAGGCAGTGCGGAACGAGCTCCTTCGGCAGCCCCAAGGCGTCGCGATAGTCCTCGAACCTGCTGTTGATCTCTCGGGGCTTCAACCGCCCTCCCCGCTCGGTCAACCACAACGCCGGGTGGTCGGTGAATCCGAACCTGGGTCGGATGTTGGCGATGTAGTCCTCCACGACCTCGACGCACCAGGGCATGACGGTCAGGACCTCCCGTCGCTTCGGTGCCGACCCGGCCGACCGTTTCCCGTAGCGAACGTGCAGCATCCCGAACGAGCCCAGCTCGGGCGCCTGGGCGTTGCGGTGGAAGTCCACTACGTCCAGCCGTGACGTCTCCGTCCGTCGCAGCCCCCAGGCATACATCACCTTGAACAAGGTCGCGTCCCGGTAGGCGGCCAACGCCCCCTTGCGTCGGCTGCGAACCGCCAGCTCGACCCGGTCGTCGCAGTAGTCGAAGAACTGCTGCAACTCCTGCCGGGTGAACGGCCGCCGACCCGGGTCGCCCTCGTAGTCGAGCAGGTGAGAGACCGTGTTCCATTCGTGGCAGATCTGGATCGGATGCGTGCCGAACCGGGTCTCGCACTCCTCGACCCAGTGATAGTTCGCATCGATCAGGTAGTCGCAGAATCCCCGGATCGCGCCCTGGTACTGCCGAATCGTGGAGTCGCTGTAGCCGTTCTCGCTGAGCAGCTCCGTCATCCAGGCGTCCATATCGGCGGCCCGCCAGTGCCAGGGGAAGCTCTCGGTGAAGACGTGGAACCGCTGGACCACCGACGCCCGAGACTGAATCGTCCTCGGCTGGAGCCGTCGTCCGCCACGCTGCTGCCGCGCCCACCCGCTCAACATGGCCTCGAAAACCATGTCCTCCTCGTGCAGCAGGCGAACACCCGAGACCAGCTCCAAACGAGCAGATCCCTCCGGCTCATGAGCCCCTTTGACCACCTCGAAGCCTCTCGCATCGGATGACCGAATCATGCATCCGATGCGAAGCGATCGCAAACCCCCAGGTCGCAGCCTTCCTCCACGCCTCGCCGAGCGTCTACCATCGACCCAGCACCTGCCCCAAACACCTCCAGACCTTGCATCAGATGCAATTCCGCCCGGACCGGACACCACCTGGCGCTGTTCGGCCCGCCGGGCGCGGGCAAGACGATGCTCGCCGAGCGCCTGCCCGGCCTGCTGCCGCCGCTCGACGACCAGGCGGCCCTGGAGGTGACCGCCGTGCACTCGGTGGCGGGCGTCCTGCCGCCGGACGGTTCGCTGATCCGCCGGGCGCCGTTCCAGGCCCCGCACCACACCACGAGCGCGGCGGCCCTGGTCGGCGGCGGGAGCGGCCTGGCCCGGCCCGGGGTGCTGAGCCTCGCCCACAGGGGCATCCTGTTCCTGGACGAGGCCCCGCTGCTCAGCGGCACGGTCCTGGACACCCTGCGCCAGCCCCTGGAGTCCGGCTGGGTCCGCCTGGCCCGGACCCGGGGCACCACGGAGTACCCGGCCCGGGTGCAACTCGTCATCGCCGCGAACCCGTGCGCGTGCGCGACCGGGGCGCTGGTCTGCCTGTGCAGTTCCCTGGCCCGCCGGCGGTACCTGGCCCGGATCTCCGGCCCGCTGCTCGACCGGATCGACGTCCAGCTCAGCCTCCGTCCCGTCACGCCGGCCCAGCTGATGGTGGACGCGGCGGCGGAGAGTTCCGCGACCGTGGCGGCCAGGGTCCGGGCCGCGCGGGCCGCCGCGAAGGAGCGCTGGGCCGGCCGGGGCTGGACCGCGAACAGCCAGGTGCCCGGCCCGGAGCTGCGGAGCGCCCCGTGGCGGCTGCCCGTCTCCGTCGGCCAGGACCTCACCCGGTACCTGGAACTGGGGCTGCTCTCCGCGCGCGGGTACGACCGGGTGCTGCGGCTCGCCTGGACCCTGGGTGACCTGGGCGGCCGGGTCCGGCCCGACAAGGGCGATGTCCGTGAGGCAATCCACCTACGACTGAGGAGCACATCATGACCGTCACCCTGGCCCGGATCGTCCTGGCGAGCCTGGTCGAACCCGGCAACGCCGTCCTCGCCCGCCTCGTGCGGACCTCGGGGCCGGTCGAGGCCCTGCGCCAACTGCTCGACGGGCCCGACGCCCCGGACGACGTCGCGAGCCTGTCCCTGGCCGCGCGGGCCCGGCTCGGCGACCGGGATCCGTGGCGGCTCGCGGAGGAGGCCCGCGAGGCCGCCGAACGGTTGGGCGCGCGCCTGGTCACCCCCGAGGACGCCGACTGGCCGACCCGCGCCGAGGACCTGGCCCGGATGAGTCGCGGCGCGGCCACCGGCCTCGATGTCGACAGCCAGCCGCCGGTGTGCCTGTGGGTGCGCGGCGCGGGGTCCGTCGCGGAGACCGTGGACCGTTCCGTGGCGGTGGTCGGCGCGCGGGCCGCCTCGCAGTACGGGCTGTACATGGCCACCGAGCTCGGCTTCGGCCTGGCGGAGCGGGGCTGGACGGTCCTGTCCGGCGGCGCGTACGGGATCGACGCGGCCGCGCACCGGGGCGCACTCGGCGCCGGTGGCCGCACGGTGGCCGTCCTGGCCTGCGGCATCGACACGGTGTACCCGGTGGCCCACGCCGGCCTCTTCGAACAGATCGCGGCCGAGGGCCTGCTGCTCTCCGAGTGGCCGCCCGGCGCGACCCCGCACCGGACCCGGTTCCTGGTCCGCAACCGGCTGATCGCGGCCCTGTCCCGGGGCACGGTCGTGGTCGAGGCGGCGGCGCGCAGCGGGGCCCGGAGCACGGCCCGCCGCGCCTTCCAGCTCAACCGGGTGCTGATGGCGTGCCCCGGGCCGGCGACGTCGGCGACCAGCGAGGGCAGCAACGCGGAGATCCGCGACCACCACGCCCGGCTGGTGACGACGCCCGACCAGATCCTGGAGGAGGTCGGCCGGATCGGGGAGTACGCCGCGCCGCCGGTCCGGGGCCGCGCCACCGAGCGCGACGGGCTGGACGCGCTGACGGCGCGGGTGCTCGACGCGGTACCCCGTGGGCGCGCGATCTCCGCCGCCGAGATCGCGGTGGTGGCGGGGGTGTCGCCGACGGACGCGCGGCGCAACCTGCCGGCGCTGGTGGCGCGGGAGCTGGTCGTGGAGGACGAGCAGGGGCGGTTCCAGACGCGGCGGCGACCGGTGGCGCGTCCGGCGGCGTAGGTTCCGCGCGGGAGCCCTGGACCGGTGGTCCGGGGGCACGGAAGCGGTGGACAGTGCCCGGCTCGGACGGCGCGAGCCGCAGGCCGGTGCGTAGCGGCCGGGCGGCTCCAGGGCTCGGGGGACCGTGCGCTTGACGGGTACCGGGTGTCACGGCGGGCCTGGTCACGAGCGAGCCTTCGTCCCCGGGCGGCGTCGGGTGTGCGGCGGGAACGTCCGGCATGGAGGAGCGGGCGCTAGGGTCGGGGGGTGAGCACCGCCCACGAGAGCCATGCCGCGCTGCCCGAGGCCATGCGGGACGCCGTGGACGACTTCGCCCGGCACCTGGCCAGCGAGCGGGGCCGGTCGGTGCACACCGTGCGGGCGTACACGGCGGACACGGTCTCCCTCCTGGCACACGCCGCGGCCGCCGGGCAGGACGCCGTCGCCGGGCTGGACATCCGGGTCCTGCGGGGCTGGCTGGCGGGGGTCCGCGAGGGCGGCGCCGCCCGGGCCAGCCTGGCGCGCCGGGCGGCCGTCGCCCGGGTGTTCTGCGCGTGGGCGCACCGCACCGGCCTCCTCGACGTGGACCCGGGCCAGCTCCTGGCCAGCCCGAAGGCCCACCGCGACCTGCCCGCCGTGCTGCGCGCCGAGCAGGCCACCGCGCTCGTCGAGGGCGCCGACGACACGACCCCGGCGGGCCTGCGCGACCGCCTCGTCCTCGAACTCCTCTACGCCACCGGCATCCGGGTCAGCGAACTGTGCGGCCTCGACCTGGACGACATCGACCGCGAACGCCGGGTCCTGCGGGTCCTCGGCAAGGGCGCGAAGGAACGCGCCGTGCCGTACGGGGTCCCCGCCGAGCTGGCCCTCAACGCGTACCTGGGCCGGAGCCGCGCGGCCCTGTACCGCACGGAGAAGCCCGAGAACAGGGCCCTGCTCCTCGGTGACCGGGGCGGACGGCTCGGCGTGTCCAGCGCCCGCAGGATCGTCGAGCGGGCGGCGGGCGACGCGGAACTGCCGCACCTGTCGCCGCACGGCCTCCGGCACGCCGCCGCCACCCACCTGCTCGACGGCGGGGCGGACCTGCGTTCCGTCCAGGAGCTCCTCGGACACGCCTCGCTCGCGACGACCCAGATCTACACGCACGTGTCGGTGGACCGGCTCCGACAGGCCTACAACCAGGCCCACCCCCGGGCCTGACGGACCGGCTACGGCCAGGTCGGACGACCTGCGTGCTCGCTGGGCCCGACGGGCTGGCTGAGCCAGGTTGGGAGGACCCGCGTGCTTCCGGGCGGGCCAGCCACGCCCAGGTCGGACGACCTGCGTGCTCCCGGGCCTGGCAGGCCAGCTACGCCCAGGTCGGAAGACCCACGTGCTCCCGGGCCTGGCAGGCCGGCTGCGGCCAGGTCGCGCGGACCCGTGTGTCCGGGCCCGACGGGCCAGCCGTGCTCGCCCAGCCCGCCCCATCCACCAGGCGAACCCGCTCGGCCCCACCGGCGGCCCGACCCCACGCCGAGTCGAGCCCACCCGGGGCTGACGTGTCCCGCACCGACCCCGCGTCCCCGCGCCCCCGGATGAGACTTTCCCCCGTACCCCTGTCCCGGACCCCCGCCAGGCCCTAGCCTCGGGGTCCATGGCGAACCCTCCCACTCCACTGCCCGGTGCCCGGGACCTGTTCACCCTCGACCGGACGACGCTGCAGCTCAACCACGGTTCCTTCGGCGCCGTCCCGAGGCCCGTCCAACGCGCCCAGCAGGCGGTCCGCGACGAGGTCGAGTCCAACCCGATGCGGTTCTTCAGCCGGGTCGCCATCGACCGGGTCGAGGCGGCGCGGCGGACGATCGCGGAGTTCCTCGGCGCGGACCCGGACGGGACCGCCCTGGTCGCCAACGCCACGACGGCCGCGCAGATCGTGTCCGACTCGGTGGCGCTCGCGCCGGGCGACGAGGTGCTGGTCACCGACCACGGGTACGGCGCGGTCACCATGGGGCTGGAGCGCGCGTGCGCCCGGGTGGGGGCGAGCGTGGTGACCGTACCCGTCGGGTTCGCCGCCACCGATGACGAGATCGTCGAGGCCCTGGTCGCGGCGGTCGGACCCCGGACCCGGCTGGCGTACGTCGACCAGATCACCTCCCCGACCGCGCTGCTGTTCCCGGTGGCCCGGATCGTGGCCGCCCTCCGCGCGCTCGGGGTCGCGACGCTGGTCGACGGGGCGCACGTACCCGGCGCGCTGGCCGTGGACGTCACCGCCCTGGGCGCGGACTTCTGGCTCGGCAACCTGCACAAATGGGCGTACGCGCCGCGCGGCACCGCCGTCCTCACCGTCGCCGAGCGGTGGCGGCCGAGCATCCAACCGACGATCGTGTCCTGGGAGGCGCACCGGGGTTTCCCGGGCGCGATCGAGTGGCAGGGCACCCTCGACTACTCGGCCTGGCTGGCCGCCCCGGTCGGCATCGAGGTGCTCCGCGACCTGGGCTGGGCCGAGGTCCGGGCGCACAACACGGCCCTGGTGGAGTACGGCCAGCGGATCGTCGCCGCCGCCCTCGACGCCCCGACCCCGGGCTCGTCGGGCGTGCCGATGCGCCCCATCCCGCTCCGGCCGGGGCTGGTGGACAGCCAGGACGCGGCCTTGGCGCTCCGGGCCCGCATCGTCGAGGAGATCCGCGCCGAGGTGGCGCTCAGCTTCTGGCAGGGCATGGGGATCCTCCGGCTGTCGGCGCAGGTGTACAACACGGCCGAGGAGTACGAACGCCTCGCCGAGCGGCTTCCCGCCCTGACGAAACGCTGAGCCACGGGCGAAACGCTGCGCCACGGGCGAGACGCTGAGCCACGGGTTGCGGCGGTCTCGGCGCCGTCGTTCGGGTGGGGCGCCCGTCGGGTGCTGCCCGGCTCTCCGACCAGGAGTGGCGTGACCTGCACCTGGTTATCCACAGGCGGGTCGGTTATCCACAGGGGAGCCGGGTGCGGGGGCGGGCGGGGCGACCCTGGGGCCATGCCGCTCCTCAGCGCCCTTCTCGCCCTCCTACTCGCCGTCCCGACCCCGGCCGCCCCCACGCGCGAACCAGCCACCACGCAGTCACCGCCGAACATCCCCGCCCCGGACGCCGCTCCCACAGCCGCCAGTCCACAGCCCGAAGACCCACCCCCATTCCCCGGGTACGGCCTGCCGCGCACGCCGACGCCACGCCTCGCCCAGCCCGAAGACCGACCCCCATTTCCGGGATACGACCGGCTGCGCACGCCGACACCGCGCCCCGCCCAGCTCGAAGACCGACCCCCATTTCCTGGGTACGGCCGGCTGCGCACGCCGATACCGCGCCTCGCCCAGCCCGAAGACCCGACCCCATTTCCGGGGTACTGCCCACCCCCGACTCCCCGCCGCGCACAGTTCGACACCCCGACCCCCGCCTCCGGATACCGCTGGCCTCTCACCCCCCGCCCCGCGGTCCTCCGCGGATTCGAGCCCCCGCCCGCCCCCTGGCTCCCCGGCCACCGGGGCGTCGACCTCGCCGGCACCCCCGACCAGCCCGTCCTGTCCGCCGGCCCGGGCACCGTGCACTACTCCGGGGTCATCGCCGGGGTCGGCGTCGTGAGCGTCGCGCACCCGAACGGCCTGCTCACCACGTACCAACCTGTGAAGTCGTCCGTCAGGGCCGGGACCATGGTCGGAGCCGGCACGGCACTCGGCACGCTCGACCCGGGTCATCCCGGCTGCGGCGCCCCGGCCTGCCTGCACTGGGGCCTGCGCCGGGGCCGGGTCTACCTCGACCCGCTCACCCTCGTCGGACACGGTCGGGTCCGGCTGCTGCCCACCGCCGGGAGGCTAGGCTTCCAGGCGTTGACGTCGACGAAGGAGAGGGAACCGTGGAGCGTACCCACGCGGCGCCGCGCACAGCGGTCGTCTGGGCCGTGTTGCGGGCCGAGCTGGAGCGGCGGGCCGGCGAGAAGCTGACCATCGTCGATGTCGGGGGCGGCACGGGCGGGTTCGCCGTGCCCCTCGCGGAGGCCGGCCACACGGTGACCGTCGTGGACGCCAGCCCCGACGCCCTGGCCGCCCTGGCCCGGCGCGCGGCCGAGACCGGCGTCGCCGAGCGGGTCACCGCCGTGCAGGGCGACGCGGACCGGCTCGGCGAGCTCGTGCCCACCGGCGGCGCGGACCTGGTGCTCTGCCACAGTGTGCTGGAGTTCGTGGACGACCCGGTCGCCGTGGCCCGGGACCTCGCGGGGGCGCTGCGCCCCGGCGGCGCGGCCAGCATCGTGGTGGCCAACCGGGTCGCGGCCGCCCTGGCCCGCGCGATCGCGGGCCAGCTGCCGGCGGCCCTGGCGACCTTCCAGGACCCCGACGGGCGCGGCGGCCCCCGGGACACCCTCCTGCGGCGGTACGACGCGGACTCCGCCTCCGCCCTCCTCGCCCGGGCGGGCCTCTCCGTCGAGCAGGTGCACGGGGTCCGGGTCGCCGCCGACCTCGTCCCGGGCGCGCTGCTGGACACCGAGCCGGGCGCGTACGAGGCACTGCTCCGGTTCGAGCTGGCCACAGCCGCCGTCCCGCCGTACCGGGACATCGCCACCCAGATCCACCTGCTGGCCCGCAGGTCATGACCCCCGGGCCGGCCCAGCGACCCAGCCACCGGCCGCCCACCCGGCCCACCCCGGGCCCCGCCGACACCACAGAGCCGGACCGGACCCGGCCCATCCGGGCCCACCCCGGCACCAGAGAGCCGGACCGGACCTGGCCCACCCGAGCCCACCCCGGCACCAGAGAGCCAGACCTGACCCGGCCCACCCGGGCCGACCCCACCCGACCCATCCAGGCCCACCCCACCCGGCCCCACCCCAGCCCCACCGACCCCAACCAACCAGACCTGACCCGGACCACCGACCCCAGGGAGCGGGCATGACAGGTTCGATCTCCGACATCCTGCCCGGCGTCCTCGCCGCGATCACCGGCGAAGGCCCGGACCGCCTCGACCTGACCGCCCGACTCGCCGGCGCGCGCCGGGTCGTGGTGCTGCTGTTCGACGGCCTGGGCTCCCGCGTGCTGCCGTCCGCCGCCCCGGTCGCCCCCGTCCTGGAGGACATCCGGGCGGGCCGGCTCGGCGGCATGACCGAGATCGCCTGCAACTTCCCGTCGACGACCCCCGCGAGCCTGGTCAGTCTCGGCACGGGCGCCTTGCCCGGCGCGCACGGCGTCCTCGGCTTCCGGGTCAACGTCCCGGGCACCGACGAGGTGCTCGACCACACCCAGTGGCGGGACGAACCCGACCCGGGCGTCTGGCAGCCGGTGCGTACCCGGTTCGAGTCGGCGGGGGTGTCCACGGCGGTCCTCGGCCCGGCGGCGTACGAGGGCAGCGGCCTGACCGTCGCCGCGTACCGGGGCGCCCCCTACGTCCCGGCCGGCACCGGCACGCTCGTCGACCGGGTGCTGGCCAGCGACGCCCGCCTGGTCTACGGGTACCACCCCCGGGTCGACACCGCCGGCCACCTCTTCGGGGTCGGCTCGCCCGAGTGGCTGGCCGAGGTCGCGACGGTCGACGCCATGCTGGGCCGGCTGGTCGACGAGCTGCCGGCGGACACCGCGCTCGTGGTGACCGCCGACCACGGCATGGTCAACGTGACCGAGGAGGACCGGATCGACTTCGACGCCGTTCCCGAGCTGCGGTCCGGGGTGCGGGTACTGGCCGGCGAGCCCCGGGTGCGCTACGTGCACACCCTGCCCGGCGCGGAGTCCGACGTCCTCGCAGCGTGGCGCGCCGTCCTCGGCGACACCGCCTCGGTGGTGAGCAGGTCCGAGGCGATCGACTCCGGCTGGTTCGGTCCGGTGCCCGCCGCGCACCGCGCCCGGATCGGGGATCTCGTGGTGACCTGTCTCGGCTGCCGGGTCGTGATCGCCTCGGATCTCGAAGCGGGCGCGTCCGACCTGGTCGGGTACCACGGCTCGGTCACGCCGGAAGAGGTCGGCATTCCGCTGATTGTCGTACCGCCCCGGTAGGTTCACGGCTGTGGGCCGTCATCAACCGCTCCCCGAGGAGCGCGACGTCCGGTTCGGTCCGGGCGCCGACGATGCCGGCTGCCCGATCCTGCACGTCGACATGGACGCCTTCTACGCCTCGGTCGAGCTCCGCCGCCGCCCCGAGCTGCGCGGCCAACCCGTCATCGTCGGCGGGCTCGGCCCCCGGGGCGTGGTGAGCGCCGCCAGCTACGAGGCCCGCAGGTTCGGCGTCCGCAGCGCCATGCCGATGGCCCGCGCCCGCCGCGCCTGCCCGCACGCGGTGTACCTGCCGCCGGACTTCACCGCGTACAGCGAGGCCTCCCGGACCGTGATGGCCCTGTTCCGCGACGTGACCCCGCTCGTGGAGCCGCTGTCCGTCGACGAGGCGTTCCTGGACGTCTCCGGCGCGGTCCGGCTGTTCGGCCCGCCGGCCGGCATCGCCCAGCGCCTGCGGACCAGGGTCTCGGCGGAGATGGGCCTGACGTGCTCGGTCGGGGTCGCCCCGAACAAGTTCCTGGCCAAGCTGGCCTCCACCCGGGCCAAGCCCGACGGGATGCTCGTGGTCCCGCGGGCACTGATCCTGGACTTCCTGCACCCGTTGCCGGTCGGCGCGCTGTGGGGTGTGGGGGAGCGCACGGCCGAGGTGCTCCGCAGGCTGGGCCTGACCGTGGTCCGCGACATCGCGCACGCCCCGACCGCGACCCTCCGCCGCGCCCTGGGCGAGGCGGTCGGCCGCCACGTGTACGAACTGTCGTGGGGCCGCGACCCCCGCCGGGTGGTCACGGACTCGGTGGAGAAGTCGATCGGGGCCGAGACGACGTTCGACCTGGACGTCACGGAGCCCGACCTGCTGCGCCGGGCGCTGCTGGCCCTGGCGGACAAGGCGAGCCGGCGGCTGCGGGCGGCGGCGATGGTGGGCCGGACGGTGGCGCTGAAGGTCCGCTTCGACGACTTCAGTACCGTGTCGCGCTCCCGGACCCTGGCGGTGCCCACGGACGTGACCAGGGAGGTCTTCGAGACGTCCTGGTCGCTCTATCAGATCTTGCGGGAGTCTGTGGGTTCCCGCCCGGTTCGTCTGATCGGGGTGCGGGTGGAGGGCCTCGTCGGTGCCGACGGACAGCCCCGCCAGATGACCCTGGGGGAGCCCGACCGGGGCTGGCGAGAGGCTGACCAGGCCTCGGACGCCGTGACCGCCCGGTTCGGGTCGGCGGCGCTGCGGCCGGCCAGCCTGTTGCGCCCCCGGGGCGGTGGGATGGCCGGGCGGAAACCGGGTAATGAACGTGACCTGAGATCGACTGCCCAGGAAGGCCCTGAAGGTGGCAGGATAGAGGAGTGACAGCGGGTGGAGGTCCACTACACCCCGAGTTGGAAAGTGCGGAATCCGGTCAGGTTTGATAACTGGCCAACATCCGGCTTTCCGAGTCGGTGACCCCCTCGTAGACTGGCCTATAGGCAGCCGAACGGCTGCGCGGTCCGCCGACCCGCCCGGGTCGGCTCGATGACCGGGGAGGAGTGCCGTGCCGCTCTCCGAGCACGAGCAGCGACTGTTCGAGGAGATCGAGCGGTCGCTCGCCGATGACCCCAAATTCGCCTCGGCGGTGCGGGCCAGTGACCCGGGCTACCGCAGCCGGCGTCGCCTGGTCGCCGCCGGCGGCCTCTTGGTCATCGGCCTCGCACTGCTGATGTATGGCGTGGTCAGTAAGGTCCCGTTGCTGGGTGTCGCCGGTTTTGTGGTGATGCTCGGGTCCGCGGCCTACGGACTGCAGTCGCAACGCCGGGCGCACCGCCCTGAGTTGCGCGCCGTGGGTGGTCAGGCCACGCGCCGGACCCGCACCCGAAAGTCCTCCTTCGTCGACCGTCTCGAGGAACGCTGGCGTCGCCGCATGGACGACCGCTGACCTGTCGTGCACGGGGCCCGGCCGGGTAGTCCCGGCCGGGCCCCGACGCGTCCCCACAATCTCCGGGCCGAAGCCGCGCACGCGCCGTCGGTCGGCCCACCCACCCCGGAGATCCCGGTCAAACGCAGCAGACGGTTACGCCGCGTCCCTCACCCGACACGCATCGGCACGAGCCCAGCATGGCCGCACGCACGAAACGGGCTCATCACATGGTCAGGTCAGGGCGGTCAACGGCGCACCCGATAGCGCACGTGGAGCACCCGGTTGCCCTGAACGACGACGTCGGGGCCTTCCAACAGGTGCTGTGCGTCGACGGAGCCGAAGTATCGCTTGCCGGACCCGAGCACGACGGGTGCGACGTCCATGCGTACCTCGTCGACCCAGCCTGCCGCGAGCGCCTGGCCGCCGACGTCGCCAGCGGCGAACTCGACGGTGCGGTCACCAGCGAGCTCCCGCGCCTTGGCCACGGCCGCCTCGATGCCGTCGACGAAGTGGAACGGCGCCCGGAGGTCCCAGCCCTCGGGCGCACCACGGTGACTCACCACGACCACATGGTCGATCCCACTCGGGGGCGTCCCGTCCCAGCCGTCGGTGATGTCGAAGGCGTGCCGGCCGGCAATGGTCACCGCGATCTCGTCCCAGTACGGCCGGACGTAGTCGAACGAGGCCTGCGACACCTTCAGAACGCCACTGTCGTCCAACGGCACGTCACCGCTGACCAGCCACTCGAAGATCGGACCGGGATCGTCGTTGTCGGCCGCGATGAAACCATCCACCGACACCGACGCGTTCATGACCACTTTCCCCATGATTCCCCCTCTGTCTGGAGTCCCCAGTCTTGTGCGGCGTGCGCTGTCGCTCTTGTACGAAATCAATCGGCCGGAAGCGGCCAGCCGTCCAGGACGTGGTCGGGATGATCGCGCAGGAACCGTCGCCGGACCTCGGCGTACCGGGTCGGCGTGAGCCCGGTGAACTCCCGGAACTCGCGCACGAAGTGGGCCTGGTCGAAGTAGCCCGCGCCAGCGGCGACGGCTCCCCAGTCGATCGGTCCGGTGACGTCGAGCGCCAACACGGTGGAGCTGAAGCGGTAGCTGCGAGCCAGCCGTTTCGGCGTGACACCGACTACGGCCTTGAACCGCTTCGCCAAGTACGTGCTGCTGGCGCGGGCCGCCACTCCGATGTCGCTGATCGGCACTGTCCCGCCTGTCGCCGCGATGGCGCTGCTCATGTGGCGGACCAGGTCGAGACCGTCGATCGCCCGCAGCCGTCGCACCAGTTCCTCCTCGAACAACACCAGCATGTCGTGCGGCGCGTCCGCCAAGGTCAGTCGGTGTCGCAACGCGGCGGCAGCGGGCCGGCCCCAGATCTGCCCCACCGTCGCGGGCCGGTCGCACAACTCGAACGCGGGCATCGGAAGGAACGGTGCCAGGCCCCACGGCCTGAAGTGCACGCCCACGGACCGGGTCGGGGTCGGGTAACTGAACTCCCACGCACGCGTGGGCGTGGCGACCACGCAACCGTCGGCGTACTCGACGGCGTCCACGTCGGTGCCCGCGCGAAGGAGAAACGGCGCCCCGAGGTTGACGATGAGCAATGGCGCGGGCGCGGCCGGCAGCAGCAACCGGGAGTACGGCGGGACGCCCTCCAGGTAGTAGAGGTCATCGATCAGCCCGTCCAGCGGCGGGCCGGGCACCCTGGACACATACTCCACGCCGCCATTATCGCCGTCCACCCATCCGGCACACGCGTATCCGCCACGAAACGGCCCCCGCACCACCAGGTGCGGGGGCCGTGTCACGTACCTCTCAACGCGTCCGGAACAGCTTCCGTGGCGTCAGGTGGTGGTGCAGCTTCGCCAGCCACTCCACCGTCGCGAACCCGGCGTTCCCGGTCGCCCGCCGCCACCGTTCCATGGTCGACGGCGGCAGCAGCACGGCCGTGATCCGCACGCCCCGACCGGAGTCCTTGCGCAGCCCGGCGCGCACGGCGTCCAGCGCGGACCGCATGCCCTCCCCGGCGAGGGGCTCCCGGGCGTACCGGGCGCGTTCCTCGGCCGTACCGAGCAGCTTGGCCCCCTCGGCGGCGGCCCCGGTGAGCAGCCCGGCGAAGGCGCGCTCGCCGACGGTGCGGCCGGTGAGCCTGGCCGTGAGGCCCCGGGGCGTCTCGATGGCGTCGCTGTCGAGCCCGTAGTCGGTGAGCAGGTCGCCGAACTCGGTCCACGCCTGGTGGGTGTTCTGCCGGATGACGTCGGGGTCGGCGGACGTGGTCCACGCGAGCCGCCGTCGCCGGGTCAGGATCCGGGCCAGGGCGGGGCTGAGGAGCAGGGCGAGCAGGAACAGGGCGCCGACCAGGTAGTACGGCCACTGGGCCGGCTTCTCGGCAGCCGCGCCGGCGGCGGGGTCGTTGCCGCCGTCCTTGAACCCCGGGTCGGTCTTCGGCGCGAGCGGGTCGGTCTCGTCGGTCGGGCCGGAGGACGGGCCGCCGTTGGTCGGGGTCGGGTTCGGCCGGCTCGGGTCGGGGGCCCAGGGCAGGGCCACGGAACCGGCGACCAGGGCCGACGGGGTGGGGTCGAACGGCACCCAGCCGTAGCCGACGAAGTACACCTCGACCCAGGCGTGCAGGTTGTAGTTGGTGACCTTCCAGGTCTTCGGCGAGCCCGGGACCTGCTGGCCCTGGGTGAAGCCGGTGACCACCCGGGACGGGATGCCGGCCTGGCGGACCATCCAGGCCATGGCGGAGGCGTACTGCTCGCAGTACCCCTTCTTGTTCTTGAGGAAGTCCTCGATCAGGCTGCCGCTGGTACCCGGCTTGGTGCTCAGGGTGTAGCTGAACCCGTTGGTGTCGGAGAAGTTGTTGAGGATCCCGAGCACCTTGTCGTACTGGTTCGTCGCGCCCTTGGTCGCCCGGAGCACCTCGGAGGCCACGTACGCGTTCTGCGGCACCCGGGTGAACAGCTGTACGGCGGGGTCCTCGGGGCTCACGTCGGGGGCCCGGCGGAGCACGTCGGCGGAGAACGCGTACTCGACGTAGCTCTGGGTGTACTTGGCCCCGCGCGCGTTGTTCCCCTTGTTCGAGAACGCGACCCCGGTGATCGGGTCGTACTGCCAGCTGCCCTTGACCTTCTTCGCGTCGACGGTGCTGGCCCGGGGGTACAGCGGAAGGTACGGGGTGTCCAGCGTCAGCACCTCGACGGAGGCCGTGTGCTGCTGGCGCTTCACGTCGGACGGCATGCCCTGGCCGGGCTCGGGGAGCGAGCCGAGCGCCTTGGGGGTGTGCGGGTTGGAGGGCCGGAAGCCGGAGTCGGTGACCTCGTCGGCGACCGCCAGTTTCAGGTACCCCGGATTGGGGTTGTCGGTCGTCATCCGGGCCATCTCGATGGTCCCGTTGCGCATCAGGAAGCCCTGGAGCTGCGTGATCGGGTTGACCATGGACCCGCCGCGACCGGGTCCGGTGCCGCCGGGCCCCTCGCCGCTGCCAGTGACCCCGACGGTGTTCAGGATGCCGCTGCCGAGGCTCGGCACGAGCAGGGGCAGGGCGACGGCGACGGCGAGGCTGGCGATCCCGAGCCGGCGGCCGGCGGCCCCCATCGGGGACGGCTCCCAGGCGTCGATGTCCTTGCCGTCGCCGCTGAACCGCCGACCCCAGCGCCGGACCCGGTCGGTGTTGTCGGCGACGAGCAGCCACAGGTACCCGGTCGCGCCCAGCACGAACGGCCACACCGGGATGCCGCTCTCCATGACGGCGACGGGCACGGAGTAGATGGCGAGCATCGGCAGGCCGGCGAGCGCGGGCCGGCGGAGCGTGACGGCGAGCATGTCGACGAGCAGGGTGACCATGCCGACGCCGAGCAGGGTGAGGAACTGGAGCGCGACCCGGGAGGGGGCGGGCACCGCGACCTGCTGGATGTCGTCGCCGGCCGTCTTGAGCAGGTCGTTGAAGTGCCCGATCACGCCCGGGGTGGGCAGGACGCCGAACAGCGCGCCCTCGCCGAACCGCGAGGTCAGGAACAGCAGCAGGACGGACATCGTGATCAGGGGCTGCGCCCACGCCGGGGCGCGCAGGGCCCGGGCGGTGACCGCCGCGCCCACGATCAGCACGACCAGCATGGTCGACAGGATCAGGAGCCAGCCCCAGTGCTCGAAGACCGCCGTGAGGGGCGCGATCGACAGCAGGGACGCGATGCCCGCGATGATCGCCACGTGCCGGCGCTGGGTCATCGCCGCACCCCCCTGGTCGGTGACGGACAGGTGGTCACGGATTCACCCCTGTGGAGACGGTTTCGGCCATGGCGGCGCGGAAGGCGAAGCCCTGGTTGCCCCGGGCGGCCTGCGGCCACAGCGCGGCCAGCCGGGAGCCGTGCTGGACGCCGACGACCCGCCAGCCGGCCCGGAGCAGGGCCAGCGCGCCGGCCTCGTGCGCCTGTTCGGCGGCGGCCCGCTGGCCGGGCGGAAGCTGGAGCCAGGTGGTGCTGTCGAGCAGGAAGGCCACACAGATCGAGCCGGTACGCCGCAGGCCGGCCAGCAGTTCGGCCTCCTCCGGGGTGATCAGGCCGAGGACGGCGATGACGAGTCCGCCGTCGGACCGGCGCCGGATCCGCTCCATCAGCCGGGTCAGGTCGCCCCGGGGGCCGAGCTTGACGTCGGCGAGGTAGTCGAGCATCGCGCCCTCGCCGTCACCCTCGTTGGCGTCGATGTCGGCGCCGGTGTCGGTGACCATCCGCAGCTTGTAGCCCTCGTGCCGCAGGTGCAGCGCGATGCTGGCGGCGGCGGACACGGACCACTCGAAGCTGGAGGTGGGGCCCTCGCCCCGGTGCGCGGTGCCCCGGGTGTCCACGACGATGGTGGCCTTGGACTCCCACGGCTGTTCCTCGCGGCGGACCATGAGTTCGCCGACCCGCGCGGTGGAGCGCCAGTGCACCCGGCGCAGGTCGTCGCCGTGCCGGTACTCGCGGGTCGCCGCGTCGTCCTCGCCGTGCACGGCCACCGACCGGGCGCGGCTCTCGCCGGACCCCGCGTACTCGCCGGCCAGCCGGATCTCGGGCAACGGCGTGACCTGCGGGATGACGGTCAGCCGGTCGGTGGACGGGAACGAGCGGGTCAGCTCGCACAGCCCGAACGGGTCGGTGAGCCGGACGATGAGCGGCCCGACCTCGTACCGGCCGCGCACGTCGGCGCGCACCGTGTAGGCCACAGTGGACGTCTGGTACGAACCGAGGCGTTCCAGGACGAGCCGGGGCCGGGAGCCCAGCGCGTACGGCAGCCGGTCCTCCAGCAGCATCGTGCCGGTCGGGATCCGGGACAGGTTCTGCAGCCGGAGCACGACCCGGGCGCTGGCCCCCACCGACGCGCGCCGGGGGTCGAGCACCCGGCTGCACGTCAGCCGGTACCGGGTCCGGGAGATGGCCGCCGCCGCGAGCAGCGGCAGCGTGGCCAGCAGCAGGGCGACCGGGAGCAGGTCCTTCTCGCCGAGCACGATCGCCGACAGCAGGGCCGCCGCGGCCGCCGCGAGGAACGACCGGCCCCGTGTGGTGAGCCCGGCCAGTGCCTCCCGCATCGCTATCGCCGCCTGGAGTTGTGCTGGTCGTTGGTGGGGATCTGGAGCTTGTGCAGGATGTCGGACACGATCGCGTCCGTGGTGCGGCGGGCCAGCTGCGCCTCGGCGGTCGGGATGAGCCGGTGCGCGAGGACGGGTACGGCGAGCGCCTGCAGGTCGTCGGGGAGGACGAAGTCGCGGCCCTCGAGCGAGGCGACGGCGCGCGCGGTGCGCAGCAGCTGGAGGGTGGACCGGGGGCTCGCGCCGAGCCGCAGGTCGGGGGCCTCGCGGGTGGCGGTGACCAGGTCGACCGCGTACTGCTTGATGCTGTCGGCCACGTACACCTGGCGGACGGTGTGGATCAGCCGGCGGATCATGTTCGCGTCGGTGACGGCGCGCAGCTCGTCCAGCGGGTCGGACGCGCCGTGGTGGTCGAGCATCGCGAGCTCGGCGCCCGGTGCCGGGTACCCCATGGCGAGCCGCGCGGTGAACCGGTCGCGCTGGGCCTCGGGCAGCGGGTAGGTGCCCTCCATCTCGATGGGGTTCTGCGTCGCGATCACCATGAACGGCGTCTGGAGGTAGTAGGTCGTCCCGTCGACGGTGACCTGTCGTTCCTCCATGCACTCCAGCAGCGCGGACTGGGTCTTCGGCGAGGCCCGGTTGATCTCGTCGCCGACGACCAGGTTCGCGAACACGGCCCCGGGCTTGAATTCGAAGTCGTGGTTCTCCTGGTTGTAGACGCTGACGCCGGTCACGTCGCTGGGCAGCAGGTCCGGGGTGAACTGGATCCGGCGCACCGAGCAGTCGATCGACCGTGCGAGGGCCTTTGCGAGCTTTGTCTTGCCGACGCCGGGTACGTCCTCGATGAGGAGGTGCCCTTCGGCCAGGAGGACGGCGAGTGCCAGCCGGACGATGGCCGTCTTGCCCTCGATCACCTGCTCGATGTTGGCGACGATCGCGGAGGTCGCCTCTTTCAGCTCTTCCGCTCCCAGGGGCGGTCCGAGCTCGTCGGCGGTGCGCGGTGTGGTCACCAGGGGCCTCCTCATTCAGTTCAGGAACGGACTGAATTTTTTCAGCTTCAACGGTTGATGGTGCCGGCAGAACGGCATCAGTTCGGTTACCGTCCGGGCACGGGGAACGGAGCCTACTCGATCATCCTGACCAATGCGACGAGGTCGTGCATCAGCCGTTCGGTCCGCTCCGGACCAAGCGCCCGTTCCATCGCTCTGTGTTGGGACGCCGCACGCCTTTTGGCGCGATCGAGCAGAGCCGACCCCTGATCGGACAGGTACACCACGACCCGGCGTCTGTCCGTCGGGTCCTGGTGCCGGTAGACCAGCGCGGAGTCCACGAGCCGATCGACCGCCTTCGTCAGCGTCGGGTGCGGCATCAGCACGGTCTCGGCCAGCTCGCCCATGGGCTGACCTGGGTTTTCGGCCAGGGCACTGAGAATGCGCCACTGTTCCACGGTAATCCCGGACTCGGCCAGTGCCGCCGAGAGTTCGCGGTTCGCCGCCCGTTCCGCCGCGCTCAGGGCGTAGGCCAGGTGTGTGCGCAAGTCACTCGCTGGCATGGGGCGCCCCTTTCCCTCACGGTCTGTGCAGACGATACTCGGCTGGTGCGCACGGATGTGACCATCGTCAGTGACCTGTTGGAAGCCCGACTGTTGGCGCCGGAACCGCACGAGGCGGTCCGGGTCGCGTTGGTCATCCCGCTGTCCGGAACGCTCGGCATGGTCGGCCCCGCCGCGGTCAACTGCGCGACCCTCGCGGTCGCCGAACTCAACGCCGGCGTCGGCATCCTGGGCCGCCCGGTGGAGCTGGTCCTGGTGGACGGCGGGCGGTCCCCGGTCGAGGTGACCGCCGACGTGATGGGCCTGGTCGAGGCGGGCGCGGTCCGGGCGCTGGTCGGTTCGCACGCCAGCGACGTCCGGATCGCGCTGACCAGGGCGCTCGGCGGCCGGCTGCCGTTCGTCTACACCCCGCCGTACGAGGGCGGCGAGCACACCCCCGGCGTGTACCTGTCGGGCGAGACCCCCGAGCGCCAGCTGCTCCCGGTGCTCCGCTGGTTCGCCGAGGTCAGGGGCCGGCGGCGCTGGGCGCTGGTCGGCAACGACTACGTCTGGCCGCGCCGGCTGCACGGTGCGGCCACCGGGTACCTGAAGGCCTGCGGCGCCGAGGTGGTCACCGAGCGTCACGCGCCCCGGGGCCTGACGGATCCGGGCCCCCTGTTGCACGCGATCGCCGCCTCCCGGGCCGACGCGGTGCTGCTCACCCTCGTGGGCGCGGACCTGACGCTGTTCAACCGGGCGTTCGCGGCGAGTCCGCTGGCCGGCCGGGTGGTCCGGCTGTGTGCGGCACTGGAGGAGAACGGCCTGCTGGGCGCGGGGGGCGACGACACGGGTGAGCTGTACGCGTCGATGGGTTTCTTCGCCTCGATGGCCACGGAGGCGTGCCTGGACTTCACGGGCCGCTACACCCGGAGCTTCGGCACCCCGGCCCCGATCCTCAACGGGCACGCCGAGGGTCTGTACGGCGGTCTCCGGTTGCTGGCGGCACTCGCGGACCGTGCCCGTTCGCTGCATTCGGCTGAGATTGACGTCACATCGGATGGTGTGTCCATTATGGCGGGGCGGGGAATGCTCACCGTGACACATCGTCATGTGGCGCAGTCCGTGCACCTCGCACGGGCTGACGGACTTTCGTTCGACGTCCTCAGAAGTTTCTAGGGAAACCTTTTCTCTTTTAAGTAACGGGACTACTCTGCCGCGTTATGACTACCCAGCAACAGGGGCAATCCCTCGAACAGTTCGGTTACCCCCAGGAGCTCAGACGGTCGCTGAGCTTTACCGATCTGTTGTTCTACGGGCTCATCTTCATGGTCCCGATCGCACCATTCGGTATCTTCGGCAGCGTTTACCAGGCTTCCGGCGGAATGGTGGTGTTGGCGTACGCGATCGGGGTGGTGGCCCTGATGTTCACCGCCTACTCGTACTCGCAGATGTCCAAGGTCTTCCCCATGGCGGGCTCCGTGTACGCCTACGCCGGCCGGGGAATCGCCCCGCCGGTCGGGTTCATCGCCGGTTGGATGATCCTGCTCGACTACATCCTGGTGCCGAGCCTGCTCTACCTGATCGCCTCGGCGTTCATGGCGCTGGTGGTGCCGTCCGTGCCGGTGTGGCTGTGGCTGATCGGCTTCGTGGCCTTCAACACCGTGGTGAACTTCCTGGGCATCAAGCTCACGGCGCTCGTCACCAAGGTCATGCTGGTCGGCGAGCTCATCGTGCTGGCGATCTTCCTCGTCGTGGGCATCGTCGGGCTGGCGCAGGGCAAGGGCCACGGCTCGGCGATGGACGCGCTGTACAACAGCCAGACCTTCTCCTGGCAACTGGCGTTCGGCGGCGTCTCCGTGGCAGCACTGTCCTTCCTCGGATTCGACGGCGTCGCGATGCTCTCCGAGGAGAACAAGGGCCAGGCGCGCCAGATCGGCCGGTCGATGTTCGCCGCGCTGCTGCTGGCGGGGCTGCTCTTCATCGTCCAGACCTGGGTCGCGACCATGTACGTCGAGGACCCGGCCGCCCTGCTCGCCACGGGTGACAACAACGGCCCGGCCTTCTACGAGGTCGCGACGGCGGCCGGCGGGCACTGGCTCGCCGTGCTGACCGCGGTGACCACCGCCATCGCGTGGGGCTTCGCGGACTCCCTGGTCGCCCAGGTCGCCACCTCGCGCCTGATCTACGCCATGGCCCGCGACCGGCAGCTGCCGAAGATCCTGTCCCGGATCAGCCCCCGGCGCGGTGTGCCCGTCTACGCGGTCGTGCTCGTCGGCGCCGTCGCCCTGATCCTGGGCATCGGCATGAACCTCCGGGCGGACGGCATTCCGCTGCTGGCGAGCTGGATCAACTTCGGCGCGCTGCTGTCGTTCATGATCCTGCACGTCGCGGTCGTGTGGCACTTCCTGGTCCGGCTGCGCAGCCGCGACTACCTGCGCCACCTCGTGCTGCCCGGCCTGGGCTTCCTGATCCTCGGGTACGTTATCTACAACCAGAAGGTCACCCACCAGATCGTGGGCTACGTCTGGCTCGGCCTCGGGCTGCTCATCGTCGCGGGGCTCTACCTCTCGGGCCGTCGGCCGCGACTGTCGGGAATGGAAGACAAGGGCTGATGGAGATGCGGACCTACCGGCCCACGCCGGAGGACTACGCGTACACGTTCGGCGGCCGGGCCCCCGTGGCCCGGCTCCGGGCCGGCGACGCGCTGTCCGTCTACACCGAGGACTGCTTCGGGGGGAAGGTGCTCGGCTTCGACGACCTCCCCTCCCAGGTGTGCGAGTTCCCGTACCTGAACCCGGTCACCGGGCCGTTCCACGTGGAGGGCGCGGAGCCCGGCGACACCCTCGCCGTGCACTTCGTGTCCATCACCCCCGCGCGGGACCGGGCGGTGTCGACCACGTTCCCGCACTTCGGGGCGCTGACCTCGACCTCGCACACCCCGACGCTGCAACCACCCCTGGAAGAACGCATCTGGGTGTACGAGCTGGACGTGGCCAAGGGGATCGCGCGCTACTCGGCCCGCAACTCCGACTACACGGTCGACCTGCCGCTCGACCCGATGCACGGCACGGTCGGGGTGGCCCCGGCCGCGTTCGAGTCCCGGATGACCATCACCCCGGACGCGCACGGCGGGAACATGGACAGCCCCGAGCTGCGGGCCGGCGTCACCGCGTACTTCGGGGTGAACGTCCCCGGTGCCCTGTTCGCCCTCGGCGACGGGCACGCCCGGCAGGGGCACGGCGAGGTGTGCGGCACGGCCGTGGAGTCGGCGATGGAGACCGTCGTCATCGTGGACGTGATCAAGGGGCACGCCACCCCGTGGCCGCGCTTCGAGTCCGATTCGGCGATCATGGCCACCGGGTCGGCGCGCCCGCTGGAGGACGCGTTCCGGATCAGCCAGCACGACCTGGTCACCTGGGTCAGCGGGCTGACCGGCCTGGACACCCTCGACGCGTACCAGCTCGTCAGTCAGGCGGGCGAGGCCCCGGTCGGCAATGTCTGCGACCCGAACTACACAATGGTGGCCAAGATCGACAAGTCCGTCTTGCGGGGGGCGCTCCCGTACGACGGGGTGCACGACAGACTCCGGGCTGCTGCTGCGAGGATCTGAACGTGCCCCTTGGCGATGATCTCTACCTGCTGGCCCACTCCAGCGAAGGCAAACCGTACATCCACATGCCCTCGCTGAGTGTCGGCCTGGCTACTGCCGTCCTGATCGACCTCATGCTCGCCGGCCGGATCGGCGTCAGCGAGGGCAAGGTGATCGGCTACGAACGCCGACCCACCGGCCTGGCTGTCGCCGACAGCGCGCTGGGGGCGATCTTCTCGGTGGCCAACCACCCGCCGAACTACTGGCTGCGGGCCGTCGCCTCGGACAGCCACGACCGGATCTCCGGCGCGCTCACGGCCGCGGGTCTGCTCCGCAAGGTGCAGACCCGCAGGCTGGGCCTCGTGCCGGTCACCCGGATCCAGCCCGTCGACCCCGAGCTGGCCGTCCGGGTCCGGGCCCGGCTGCGCTACGCCCTGCGCGGCCAGGACGAGGTCCCGGTCGCCGACGCGGCCCTGTGCGCCGTCGTCGGGATCCTCGGGCTGGAGAGCCGGGTGTTCCTCGACGGCCTGCCCGCCGGCCACCTCGCCGCCGTGTCCGCCGCGCTGCACCCGATGCTCCGGGCGATCCTGTCCGCCGCCGAGCACGAAATTGCGCAGGCGGCGATGTCGGCGTACCGCTAGGTTGGTGCGGGTGGACGCGTACGAGCTCGACGACGAACCCGCCCGGATCGACCGCGACGCGGCCTGGGCCTTCCTCTCCCGGCACGCGTACTGGGGAACCTGGCGCACCCGCGACGTCCTCGACCGCCAGCTCGACCGGGCCTGGCGCGTCGTCGGGGCCTACGAGCGCGCGTCGGGCCGGATGGTCGGCTTCGGCCGGGCGACCTCGGACGGGGAGTCGATCGCCATCCTCAACGACGTCTACGTGGAGCACGCGCACCGCGGGGCCGGGCTGGGCCGGGCGCTGGTGGAGCTGATGGTCGACGGCGGGCCCGGGGCCCAGTTCCGGTGGATGCTGCACACCGCAGACATGCACCCGCTGTACGCCAAGCTGGGCTTCGCGGCCCCGGACCACACGTACATGGAGCGCCCCGCGGCCCCGGAGTTCCGGATCGCCCCGCGCTGACCCGGCCGGCGGCGGCGGCGGCCCGGTGCCGCCGGTCGCCGCCCGCCGCCCGGACCACCTCCGGCGGCCGGGGCCGCCCGCCGCCCGGACCGCACCCGGTAGCGCGGCCCACGGGCCGGACCGCGCACCCACCGGACCGCACCCGCTGGACCGTGCCCGCTGGACCGTGCCCGCTGGACCGTGCCCGCTGGACGGTGCCCGCCGGACCGCACCCGCCGGACGGTGCCGGGGCCCGGTCGCGCGCTCGGGGTATGATGCCACCATGACCGGGTTCTTCCTGCTCCTTATCGAGCCGTGCTGACGGGTCCAACCAGCACGGCGCCCCCTCCTGTGTGAGGGGCTTTTTTGTGCCTGAAGCCCGGGGACCGGGCGTGACGACGAGTCCGACCGAACACCACAGGTGGAGACAATGAGCGAGACAGATACCCCGGCATTCCGGTACACGGCCGCGATGGCCCAGGACATCGAGCTGCGCTGGCAGGAGATCTGGGCGGTGGACGGCACCTTCCACGCGCCGAACCCGACCGGCGAGCTGGCCGACCCGGCGCATCCCCGCGCGGGCGCCCCGAAGCTGTTCGTGATGGACATGTTCCCGTTTCCGTCGGGCGCGGGCCTGCACGTCGGGCACCCGCTGGGCTACATCGCCACGGACGCGTACTCGCGGTTCCAGCGGATGGCCGGCTTCAACGTGCTGCACCCGATGGCCTTCGACTCGTTCGGGCTGCCGACGGAGCAGTACGCGGTGCAGACCGGCACCCACCCCAAGATCACGACCGAGCGGAACATCATCCGGTACCGGCAGCAGCTGCGCCGCCTGGGCCTGGGCTACGACGAGCGCCGCTCGTTCGCGACCACCGACCCGGAGTACTACCGCTGGACCCAGTGGATCTTCCTGAAGTGCTTCAGCTCGTGGTACGACCCGGAGCAGGACCGGGCCCGCCCGATCGACACCCTGGTCGAGAAGCTGTCCGCCGAGCCCGGCTGGGCGGAGAAGTCGGCGGGGGACCGGCGCCGGGCGATCGACGCGCACCGGCTGGCCTACATCTCCGAGGCCCCGGTCAACTGGTGCCCCGGCCTGGGCACGGTGCTGTCCAACGAGGAGATCACCTCCGACGGCCGCTCGGAGCGGGGCAACTTCCCGGTCTTCAAGCGCAACCTGAAGCAGTGGATGATGCGGATCACCGCGTACGGGGACCGGCTGCTGGCCGACCTGGAGGCCCTGGACTGGCCCGAGTCGGTGAAGACGATGCAGCGGACCTGGATCGGCCGGTCCACGGGCGCGCACGTCGACTTCGCCTCCCCGGCCGGCGACATCCGGGTGTTCACCACCCGCCCGGACACCCTGTTCGGCGCGACGTACATGGTGCTGGCCCCCGAGCACGCGCTGGTCGACGCGCTGGTGCCGGACGCGTGGCCGGTGGGCGTCAGCGAGCGGTGGACCGGGGGGCACGCGACCCCGGCGGCGGCCGTCGCCGCGTACCGCAAGTTCGCGGCCACGAAGAGCGACCTGGAGCGGCAGACCGAGGGCAAGGACAAGACCGGCGTGTTCACGGGCGCGTTCGGCGTGAACCCGGTGAACGGCGCCGAGGTGCCGATCTTCGTCGCGGACTACGTGCTGGCCGGCTACGGCACCGGCGCGATCATGGCCGTGCCCGCCCAGGACACCCGGGACTGGGAGTTCGCCGAGGCGTTCGACCTGCCGATCGTGCGCACGGTGCAGGCCCCGGAGGGCTTCGAGGGGCCGTTCACCGGCGACGGCGTGGCGGTCAACAGCGCGACCCCGGAAGGGTTCGCCGGCGGGCCGGCCATCAGCCTGGACGGCCTGGCCGTCGCCGAGGCCAAGGCGAAGATCATCACGTGGCTGGAGGAGACCGGGCGCGGGGTCGGCGCGACCACGTTCCGGCTGCGCGACTGGCTGTTCAGCCGCCAGCGGTACTGGGGCGAGCCCTTCCCGATCGTGTACGACGAGGACGGCTTCGCGCACGCGGTACCCGACTCGATGCTGCCCGTCGTCCTGCCCGACATCGACGACTTCTCGCCGAAGACCTACGACTCCGACGACGCGAACAGCTCGCCGGAGCCGCCGCTGGGCCGGGCCACCGACTGGATCACGGTCGAGATGGACCTGGGCGACGGCGTGCGGACGTACACCCGAGAGACGAACACCATGCCCAACTGGGCCGGTTCGTGCTGGTACGAGATGCGCTACCTGGACCCGGCCAACGCCGAGGCGTTCGTCGGCGCGGACAACGAGAAGTACTGGATGGGCCCGCGCGCGGACGGCGACCCGGGCGGCGCCGACCTGTACGTCGGCGGCGTCGAGCACGCGGTCCTGCACCTGCTGTACGCCCGCTTCTGGCAGAAGGTCGTCTTCGACCTGGGCTACGTGTCCGCCAAGGAGCCGTTCCGCCGGCTGTTCAACCAGGGCTACGTCGACGCCTACGTGTTCCGCGACAGCCGCGAGTTCCCGGTCGAGGCGGCCGAGGTGACCGAGCGCGACGGGAAGTACTTCTTCGAGGGCGAGGAGGTCAAGCGCAGCTACGGCAAGATGGGCAAGTCCCTGAAGAACGTGGTGACCCCCGACGCGATGTGCGAGGAGTACGGCGCGGACACCTTCCGGGTGTACGAGATGTCGATGGGCCCGCTGGACGTCAACCGCCCGTGGGAGACCCGGGCCGTGGTCGGCGCGCAGCGGTTCCTGCAGCGGGTGTGGCGCCTGGTGATCGACGAGGAGACCGGCGCGGTCCGGGTCGGCGACGCGCCGGCCGACGAGGAGACCCGCCGGCTGCTGCACCGGACGGTCGACGGCGTGCGGGGCGACACGGCCGAGCTGCGGTTCAACACCGCGATCGCCAAGCTGATCGGCCTGACCAACCACGTCACCGGGCTGGCCGTGCCGCCGCGCGAGGTCGTGGAGCCGCTGGTCCTGATGGTGTCGCCGTTCGCGCCGCACCTGGCCGAGGAGCTGTGGTCCCGGCTGGGCCACGACGGCGGGCTGTCCTACGTGGACTTCCCGGTGGCCGACCCGGCGATGCTGGTCGCCGACACGGTGACGTACCCGGTGCAGGTCAACGGCAAGGTCCGGGGCCGGATCGAGGTCGCGGCGGACCTGCCCGAGGCCGAGGTCCAGGCGGCGGCGCTGGCCGAGATCGCGGGCGCCCTGGACGACAGGACCCCGAAGAAGGTCATCGTCGTCAAGGGCCGGATGGTCTCGGTCGTCGTCTGAGCGGGTTCCGGGGAGGCTGTCGGGCCTCCCCGGGCCGCCGGCTAACCGCAGGCGCGGTGGTAGACGCCGCCGACCCACCAGCCGGCCGGGGTGCGCTGCCAGAACCGGTAGGCGTTGGCCGCCGAACCGACGCACGCGTACACGGCGTGGTAGCCGGAGCCGACCGTGACCCAGGTGCTGTCGTAGTTCAGCCGCTCGATCCGGTAGTACGCGGAGCCCTCCGCTCCGGTGGAGCAGGTGTAGTAGCCCCACGCGCTCAGCACGGGCGGGTCCACGACGACCTCGCCCTCGGTCACCCCGCACCAGGCGGCGTGGGCGGGGGTCGCGCCCGTCAGGGTGGCCACCCCGGTGGCGGCGACGAGGGTCAGGCCCGCGAACATGCGGGCGACGGCGGTGCGGTTCATGTGCTCTCCTCGGGTGGCGGAGCGGCGTCGAACGTCTATCTACTATAGACAGACGCGAGGCAGCATATCGCCACGTCTCGATGAAGAGAAGGCTCCGCCCGGAACGACGGAGGGGCCTGGCGGCCCCTCCGTACCCGGAAAGAGGGTCTAGCCCAGCGCCGCGAGGCGTTCCCCGCGCAGCTTCGTCGGCCACTCGTCCTGCAACGGCGGCAGCTGCTGGCCGACCACCCAGGACAGCAGCAGGTCCGCGAGCGCGGGGTTGCGGGCCAGCGCCGGACCGTGCAGGTAGGTGCCGATCATCCGGCCCGACCACACGCCCTCGGTGGTCCCGTCGTTGCCGACCCCGTGCCGCACCGCCGCGAGCGGGCGGACGTTCGGCCCCAGATGGGTACGCCCGCCGTGGTTCTCGAACCCGGTCAGCGGCGGGAGCCCCAGTTCCGGGGTGACGTCGCCGGCCAGCTCGCCGACCGCGCGGGTCTCGCCCCGGTCCGAGGACAGGTCGATCAGCCCGAGGCCCTGGTACCGCTCGCCGTTGCCGTAGAAGCTCGTGCCCAGCAGCTGGTACCCGGCGCAGACGGAGAAGATCGCCGCGCCCCGGCTGACCGCGCGGTGCAGGCCCCCGTCGGCGCGCAGCTTCTCCGCCGCGAGCACCTGGGGCCGGTCCTCGCCGCCGCCGAGCAGGTAGATGTCCGCGCTGTCGGGCAGCGGCTGGTCGTAGTGCACGCCGATCCCCTCGACCGGCAGGCCGCGACGTCGGGCCCGCTGCTCGAGGATGAGCAGGTTGCCCCGGTCGCCGTACGTGGAGAGCAGGTCCGGGTACACCCAGACGATGCGGATGGCCTCAGTTGACACGGTCAAGCTCCGCCCGGATGTCCTGGAACGCGGTGTAGTTGGCGATCACTTCGAGCCGCCCGTTGCCGGTACGCGCCAGAGCGGTCCCGAAGTTCGGCACGTGCTCGAACGGCACCTCGTTGATGTCGAGCCGCACGCACAGGTCGTACGCCCGGTCCCCGCTGACCAGCACGTGCCGGCCCCGCAGCGGGGAGAAGTCGACGTCGTACAGCCAGGAGGTGTCCAGCCCGTCGGGGTCGCGCGCGTTGATCGCGAGCAGCACCGGGCAGCCCGGCTCGACCATGTCGAGGGCCTCCAGCCAGCCGGCCGGGTTCTTCGCGAGCAGCAGCCGGATCACGTGGTCGCCCTTGACCACCGTCGCGTACCGCCCGGCGATGGACGCCACCTGCGCGATCCGGGGCAGCGCCTGGGTGGGGGACACCCCGAACCGGGCCGCCACCGCCAGCGCCGTGGCCGCGTTGGCCTTGTTCACCCGGCCGGGGAGCTGCAACGTCACCTCGTACCGGTTGCCGTCGGGGGCCAGCACCGCGTCCGTGTCGTCCAGCGACCAGGTCGGGGTGGGCCGGCGCAGCTGGCAGCCGGGGCACGCCCAGTGCACGCCCTCGCGGTCGAGGTGCCGGCCGCAGTTCGGGCAGACGAAGGAGTCCTCCTGCCAGCGCTGGCCGGCCGCGACCCAGGTCACCTCGCGGCTGGTGGACGCCGCCCACACGATCATCGGGTCGTCGCAGTTGGCCACGATGTGGGTGTGCACGCCGTCGAGCGCCTTGCGCCACGCCTCGGCCATCATGCCGACCTCCATCGCGCGGTCGAGCTGGTCGCGGGACAGGTTGAGCAGGGCCACCACCCGGGGCGTGGTCTGCGGCAGCACCCCGCGCAGGTAGTGCTCGTCGACCTCCAGCACCGCGTACGGCGCGCCGACCGACTGGGCCAGCGCGGTGGTGTGCCCGGTGGGCATGTTCGCGCCGAAGCTGTTGGTGGCGACGTCGCCGAGGACGCCCAGAGCGGCGGCGACGAACCGGGTGGTGGTGGTCTTCCCGTTCGTCCCGCTGACGAGGGCGACCTCGCGCCCCCGGGCCAGCAGGGCCAGCAACTGGGGCTCGACCTTCAGGCCGACCCGGCCGCCGATGACGGACCCGTCACCCCGGCCGGTGGCCCGCGACAGGGCGGCCGCGCTCTTCAGCAGCGTCGTGGCCAGCTTGGCTCTCAGCGGAAGGGGAACCGGTTCGGTGTTCACCCGCCCAGAGTAATCGGGTTGCGCGCGGCCCGATCAACCCGGAGGGTGACCACCGTGCGTGAACTCCTGGCGAACCGACGCTTCATGATCTTCTGGCTGGGCCAGGCGGTCAGCGTGCTCGGCGACGGGATGACCCCGGTCGCCATGGCCGCGCTGGTCCTGCACTACCACGGCCCGTCCGGCTTCGGCATCGCCCTGGCCTGCTACTCCCTCGGCTACGGCGTCCCGATGCTCCTCGGCGGGGTGATCGCCGACCGGTACTCCCGGACCGCCGTGATGGCCGTCGCCGACGTGGTCCGGCTCGGCGTCGTCGTCGGCTACATCTTGCTCGCCGGCCGGACCCCGCTCGCCACCCTGGGCGCGCTGTCCGCGCTCGGCGGCTTCGGCGCGGCCCTCTACACCCCGGCGTTCCGCGCCTCGCTCGCCCAGATCCTGCCGCCCGAACAGCTCCGGCAGGCCAACGCGCTGCAGGGCATCGCCAACAAGGGCGCGTTCGCGGTGGGCGGCGCGCTCGCCGGCCTGCTGATCGCCACGGCGGGCGGCGACGCCCCCGACGCCGTGGCCGTCGGTGCCCGGTGGGCCTTCGCCGTCGACGGGGCCACGTTCGCCGTGTCGATCGTCACGCTGCTGGCGATCCCGCTGCCCCGGGTCGCCCGGTCCGAGGCGGTCCAGGGGGTGTTCCGCGAGGCGGTGGAGGGAATCCGCGCGGTCTGGAAGCGGCCGTGGGTGGCCGTGATCATGGCCCAGGGCACCGTGCAGGTCGTCATCGGTTTCGCCCCGTTCACGGTGCTGCTGCCGATCGTCGCGATGGAGCGCTACGGCGCCAGCGGCTACGGCACGCTCGCCTTCTTCCAGGGGGTCGGCAGCATCCTGGGCGGGCTGCTGATCCTGCGGTACCGGCCGAAGCGCCCCGGGGTCACCGGCATGCACGCGCTCGCGCTGTTCGCGCCGATGTGCCTGTTCCTGGCCGTGCCGGTACCCCTCTGGGTCTATGTTCTCGCGCAGTTGCTCGGCGCCGCCGGCATCTCGGTCTTCTTCGCGCTGTGGACCGTGGCGTTGCAGCGGGAGTTCCCCGCGGACCTCCAGGGCCGGGTGTTCTCCCTCGACTCGCTGCTGACGTTCGTCCTCAATCCGGTCGGGCTCGCGGTCACCCCGGTCCTGATGCACCTCGTCGGGATACCGGCCCTGGCGGTCGGCTCGGCGGCGGCGATCGTCCTCTGCTCCTACGCGGTCCTCTTCGTGCGGGGCGTTCCGGGCTTCCGAACCCCTCCACATCCCTCCACCGATGGATTGACAGCCGCCCACGAGGAGTCTCGAACCGGCTGAAATCCAGTGAATTCTGAGGGTTTGTGAAGGCGCGACACGCTGTCGATTAGCCGACCGCAACCGGCGGAAGCGTTCTGCCCTCCACCTCCCTCCACCCCCTCTGACCTGCGTGTTTACCCCCTCTTCAGGATCGATGTACGCCGTTTCGCCGTTGCAGGTGGAGGGAAGTGGAGTATGGTGGAGCGCATTGGTGGGGTCGGGAGGCCCTGCTGACTGCTCCATCCGGGGGGAGGGAGATGTCGGATGTTTCTCGGCACTCACACCCCCAGGCTGGACGAGAAGGGTCGGCTGATCCTCCCGGCGAAGTTTCGCGACGAACTCGCTGGAGGTCTGGTGATCACGAAAGGGCAGGAACGCTGCCTCTACGTGTTTCCGATGGCCGAGTTCCGGCGGATCGCGGAGCAACTGCACGAGACGCCCATGACGCACAAGGCGGCTCGCGCGTACAGCCGGGTGTTCTTCGCCAGCGCCCACGACGAGGTGCCCGACAAGCAAGGTCGGGTCACCGTCCCGGTCCACCTGCGCGGTTACGCGGGCCTGGACAGGGAACTCGTCGTGATCGGGGCCAGCAGCCGGGTCGAGATCTGGGACGCCACAGCGTGGACGTCCTACCTCGAGGACAGCGAGGACGATTTCGCTGACATCGAGGAGGGGGTGTTGCCCGGGGGGCTGTAGCCACGCGGGCTGGGGCGGTGCCGCTCTCGGGGACTCCGAGGCGCGTCGCGAGCTCCGTGGATATGCGGTGACCGTGCCGCGAGATTGCCTGGCGCCACTTCCCCGGCGCCAGGAAATCTCGCGGCACGGAGCCGCTGAGGACAGGGTAAGGGGGGCGAGATGAAGGACAAGTCAACGCGACGTCGGCCCGGGGGGGTCCCGGCGGAGCACACACCGGGTACGCACGTGCCAGTCCTCCTCGACCGGATCCTGGGCCTGCTCACCCCGGCGTTGGAGGACCGCGACGCGGTCTGCGTGGACGCCACGCTCGGTCTCGGTGGGCACACCGAGGCCCTGCTCACGACTTTTCCGCGGCTGACCGTCGTGGGGCTCGACCGGGACCCGGAGGCGCTGCGGCGTTCCGGTGAGCGCCTGGCCGGCTTCGGCGACCGGTTCCGCCCGGTGCACGCGGTGTACGATGAGTTCACCGACGTCCTCGCCCGGCTCGGCTACGAGCGGGTGGACGGCGTGCTGTTCGATCTCGGCGTGTCCTCCCTGCAGCTGGACGAGGCCGCCCGCGGCTTCGCCTACGCGCAGGACGCGCCGTTGGACATGCGGATGGACCCGACCCGGGGCCGTACCGCAGAGGACATCGTCAACGACTACTCAGCCAAGGAGCTGAGTCGCATCCTCCGCGTCTACGGCGAGGAGAAGTTCGCATCCAGGGTTGCCGCCGCGATCGTTCGCGAGCGGGACCGTGAGCGACTGACCTCGTCGTCCCGCCTGGCCGAACTGGTGCGCGAGTCGATTCCGGCCGCGGCACGTCGAACAGGTGGGCACCCTGCGAAAAGGACCTTCCAGGCCCTTCGCATCGAGGTCAACGAGGAGTTGTCCGCACTGGAGACGGCTATGCCGGCGGCGCTGGAAGCGCTGGCCGTCGGCGGTCGGATAGCCGTGCTGGCGTACCACTCACTGGAGGACCGCATCGTCAAGCGAGAGCTGACGAAACGGGCCCGCTCGACGAGTCCGCTCGACCTCCCGGTCGAGCTGCCCGAGGGCGCGGCGGAACTCCGGCTCATCACCCGGGGCGCGGAGCCGCCCACCGAGGCCGAGATCGCGAGCAATCCGCGGTCGGCCTCGGCGAAGCTCCGCGGCGCGGAACGCATACGTGAATCGGCGGCGCGACGCACCGAGGCCACCAGAGCCGAGGGACGTCGTACCCACATGCCAACGCGGAGCCCCGGGGGGCGGTTCCGCGAAGGGGAGGAACAATGACCCACGCCGAGCGACGCGAGGTGGTCCGATGACCGCCACCGCGCGCAACATCCCGTCCGATGACGACTTCACCGGCACGTCCACCCGTCGCCCGACCCGGGCCGGGGTCTCGGCCCAGGGCGGGTCGGCCCCGGCACGCCGTGGCGACCGCAAGCTGACCCTGGTCACCGACGCCGACTTCGACTTCGAGCCCGTGGCTCCGAAGCGTCCGAAGAAGGTCGAGGTGGTCGGCCGGGTCGACGTCGACCCGGTCACGGTCGGCACCGCCGCGCTCAAGCCCGAACGACTGCCGGAGGAGACCCCGGCGGCCAGCCGGACCCGGGCCGAGGCGCTGCGCCTGGCGCCGCCGGCCCCGGTGACGGTCGCGCGGATGCCGTTCGTGGTGCTCACGCTCGTCCTGATCGTGGGCGGCATCGTGGGCCTGCTGCTGCTGAACACGCAGATCAACCAGGACGCCTTCAAGCTCACCGAGCTGCAGAAGCGCCAAGCCGAGCTGCAGACGGCGGAGCAGCAGCTCAACAAGGAACTGGCGGACAAGGAGGCCCCGGGTTACCTGGCCGCCGAGGCCGCCCGCCAGGGCATGGTGCCGGCAGGCACGCCCGCGTACATCACCCTGCCCGACGGCCGGATCCTCGGCGTTCCGCAGCCGGCAGGGCAGCCGAGGAGGTAGCACGGTGGCAACGGATCGCGGCAGGCCCAGAGACCAGCCGCGCGACGACAACGTGGTGCCGCTCCGCCGGGACCGGAGTGCGATCTCCGACGCCCGGCGGTACACCCCTCGGGGCAGGACACTGAAGGAGGCCGGGGACGCCGGGGACACCGAGCGTCCCCGGCTCCGTGTCGTCGCCGACGAGGAGACCACCGCCCCGCCCCGGCCGCGCCGTCGGGCGGACGCCGGGCGGGAGGCGGACGAGGCCACGGACGCGCGCCGGAGTTCCGGCGCGCGTCGGGCCGCCGAGGCCGACGACGCGGCGAGGTCGGCCCGGGTCCGGGGCTCCCGCGACGAGCGGGACGAGGAGCGCGCCGCCCGGCCGGGCAGGACCGCCGACCGCGGCGAGCGCGCCGCCCGATCCGGCAGGACCACCGACCGCGAGACGGGCGAGGCCAGGACGACCGACCGCGCCGGCAACCGGACCGCCCGCCCGCCCCGGACCACCGACGGCAGGCCCACCGCCGTGCCCCGCCGCGCCGGCGACGCCCCGAAGAGTCGCGGTACCCGCAAGGCCGTCGAACCGCGCCGCGACGGCGTGCGGCCCCGCCCGCCGGCCGAACCCCGCCGGCTCGGCAAGCTCGTCAGGTTCTTCACCACCGACTCCACCCGGCCCGCCCGCCGGAAGCGGCTGGCCGACCCGCGCCGCCGGCTCCGGGTCAGCGTCGCGATGATCCTGCTGCTGTTCGCCGTGCTGGGGGGCCGGCTGATCCAGCTCCAGATCACCGACGCGGCGGCCTACGCGGCGGAGGGGCTCAGCGACCGGCTCACCCGGCTGATCCTGCCGGCCGCGCGCGGCGGCATCCTCGACCGCGACGGCAACGTGCTGGTGCACAGCGTCGAGGCCCGGTTCGTGTACGCGGACCCGACCCTGATCGACGATCCCGGCGCGGTGGCCGAGGCGCTGTCCCCGCTGCTGGGGGTGTCGCGCACCGACCTGTCGGCGAAGTTGCAGCGGACGAAGCACGAGGACGGCAAGCCGAACCAGTACGTGATCCTCCAGCGCGGCCTGGACGTGGACACCGGGGACCGGATCATGGGCCTGAACCTCAAGGGCATCGTCGTGTCCCGGGACACCCGCCGCGAGGTGCCGGGCAGCGACCTGGCCGCGAACATGGTGGGCTTCACGGGCCAGAACGGCCGGGGCCAGTTCGGGCTGGAGCTCGCCTACGACAAGGTGCTCTACGGCGAGGACGGCAAGCGGGAGTTCGAGACGAGCCGGACGGGCCAGGTGATCCCGAGCGGGTTCAGCCGGACGACGCCGGCCCGGCCGGGTACGGACCTGCGGCTCACCGTGGACCGGGACCTGCAGTTCGAGACGCAGCGGCTGCTGACCCAGGGCGCGGCGAAGACGGGCGCGGCGTTCGCGTGCGCGGTGGTGATGGACGCCCGCACGGGCGAGGTGCTGTCGATGGCGAGCACCCCGACGTACAACGCGGCGAACCCGCAGGGCCCGCCGCCGCCGGACTCGTGCACCCAGCAGGTCGTGGACCCGGGTTCGGTGCACAAGGCGATCACGATCGGGGCGGCCCTGCAGGAGGGCAGCGTGAAGGCGAAGGATCTGGTCGGGGTCACGCCGGAGATCCGCAAGGGCACGCTCCAGGTCCGCGACACGCACCCGTACACCGGTCAGTTGACCCTGCCGGGGATCCTGGCGTGGTCGAGCAACGTGGGGTCCGTCCACATTGCCGAAAAACTCGGACCGCAGAAGTTGTACGAGTACCAGAAGAAGTTCGGCCTGGGCGCGTCCTCCGGCGTCGGCCTGCCCAACGAGGCGCCGGGCATCGTGGCCGACCCGGCCGACTGGACCTCGGAGAGCGAGGGCTCCATCCCGATCGGCATGGGGGTGTCGACGACGCCGCTCCAGATGGCGGGGGCGTACGCGACGATCGCCAACGACGGGCTGTACGTGCAGCCGCACCTGCTCAAGGCCACGGTCGGCGCGGACGGCAAGGTGAAGCCGGCCGCGAAGCCCGCCCAGCACCGCGTGCTCGACCCGGTGCACGCCCAGGAGCTGCGCACCGCGATGGAGGCGGTGACCACCGCGGACGGCGGTACGGGGCACTCGGCGGCGATCCCCGGGTTCCGGGTCGCGGGCAAGACGGGTACGGGCGCCTACAACGGCAACTACCGGCAGTACGAGGTGCAGTCCTTCATCGGGATGGCCCCGGCGGAGGCCCCCCGGTACGTCGTGGCGGTGTTCACGTACACGCCCGGCAAGGAGGGCAGTTCGATCTGCGGTTCGGTGTTCAAGGACGTGATGAGCTTCACGCTCCGTAAGTACGGAGTACCCCCGAGTGGAACAAACCCGCCAGAGTTCCAGCTACACGGATAAAACACTGTGCGGAGGAGATCACGGAGGGCGTGGTGGTGCGTCGGGCCACCGGCCGGTGCGGGTAGGGTACGGGGCCGTGCCAGGCTACCCACGACCTGAGAACGTCCGCCCCTGTCCGCTGGCGGAACTCGCCGCGCTGGTCGGCTCGACGCCCCCCGTCCACTCCGTGCCGGTCACCGGCGTGACCCTCGCCAGTTCGGAGGTGCGCCCCGGTGATCTGTACGCGGCGCTGCCCGGCGCGCGCCGGCACGGTGCCGAGTTCCTCGCCGAGGCGCGGGCGGCCGGCGCGGTCGCGGTGCTGACCGACGCCGCCGGTGCCGACCGGGCCGTCGAGCAGGGCCTGCCCGCGCTCGTGGTGCCCGATCCGCGCGCGGTGCTCGGCACGGTCTCGGCCCGGGTGTACGGCGACCCGAGCGCGCGCCTGCTGATGCTGGGCGTGACGGGTACGGCGGGCAAGACGTCCACCTCGTACCTGCTGGAGTCGGGTCTGCGGGCCGCCGGCCACGTGACCGGCATGATCGGCTCGGTGGAGACCCGGCTCGGCGACGAGACGATCGGCAGCGTGCGCACCACCCCCGAGGCCCCGGACCTGCAGGCCCTGCTGGCCCGCGCGGTGCAGCGCGGCGTGACGGCGGTGGCGATGGAGGTGTCCAGCCACGCGCTGAAGCTCGGTCGGGTCGGCGCGGTGCGCTACGCGGTCGGCGGCTACACCAACTTCGGCATGGACCACCTGGACCTGCACCTCACGGTCGAGGACTACTTCGCGTCCAAGGCGCGCCTCTTCGACGGCCGGTCGGCGCGCGCGGTGCTCAACCACGACGACCCGGCGCTCAAGGCCCTGCTCACGGCGGACACGGTGACGTTCTCGGTGGCCGGGAACCCCGAGGCCACCTGGTACGCGACGGACATCGCCGGCTCGGGCTACGAGCAGACGTTCACGGCGGTCGGCCCGGCCGGCCCGGTGGCGGCGGGCGTGCGCCTGCCCGGCCGGCACAACGTGGCCAACGCCCTGCTGGCGATCGCGATGCTGGTGGAGGTCGGGGTGGACCCGCAGGTGGCGGCGCACGGCGTCGCGGCGTGCACCGGGGTCGCCGGCCGGCTGGAACTGGTGGTGGACAAGCCGGTCCTCGGCGTCGTGGACTACGCGCACAAGCCGGACGCGGTCACCGCGGCCCTGGCGGCGCTCCGCGAGGTGACGGCGGGCCGGCTGATCTGCGTGATCGGCGCGGGCGGCGACCGGGACCGGGCCAAGCGGCCGGTGATGGGCGCGGCGGCGGCGGCGGGTGCCGACGTGGTGGTCGTGACCGACGACAACCCGCGCACCGAGGACCCGGCGGTGATCCGGGCGGAGCTGATCGCGGGGATCCCCGGAACCGGCGGTCTCGGCGGCCCGGGCTCCTGCTTCGAGGTCTCCGGCCGGCGCGCGGCCATCGAGGAGGCCGTCCGGATCGCGGAACCCGGCGACACGATCGCGCTGCTGGGCAAAGGCCACGAGAAGGGCCAGGAGGTCGCGGGCGAGGTGCTGCCGTTCGACGACCGGATCGAGTTGGCCGCCGCCCTCGGCGAGCGGTTCGGTACCACGACCGGGAGGACCGAGTGATCGCACTGACCCTGGCGGACATCGCGCGGGCGGTGGAGGGCACGCTCGTCGGCGGCGACCCGGAGACCCGCGTGACGGGCCCGGTGGAGCACGACTCCCGCAAGGTCGTACCCGGCGGGCTGTTCATCGCTTTCCCGGGCGAGAAGGTCGACGGCCACGAGTTCGCGCCGGCCGCCGTGGAGCGGGGCGCGGTGGCCGTGATCGGGCTGCGGCCGGTGGACGCGCCGACGATCGTGGTGGACGACCCGCTGCGCGCGATCGGCCTGCTGGCCACCTTCGTCGCGCCCCGGCTGGACGCCACCATCGTGGGCGTGACCGGCTCCTCGGGCAAGACGACCACGAAGGACCTGATCGCGCAGGTCGTCGCCGAGCTGGGGCCGACGATCGCCCCGGCGGGTTCGCTCAACAACGAGCTGGGCCACCCGTCGACGGTGCTGCGGGCGGACGAGGACACCCGGTTCCTGGTGCTGGAGTACAGCGCCCGGCACATCGGGGACATCGACTACCTGTGCCGGATCGCCGGTCCCCGGATCGCGGCGGTGCTGAACGTGGGCACCTCGCACATCGGCGAGTTCGGTTCCCAGGACAACATCGCCACGGCGAAGGCGGAGCTGGTCGAGGCGCTGCCGGACACCGGCCTGGCGATCCTGAACGCCGACGATCCCCGGGTCCGGGCGATGGCGCCGAGGACCCGGGCGCGGGTGCTGCTGGTCGGCGAGGCGGCGGACGCGGACGTGCGCGCGGAGGCCGTCACGGTCGACGACCGGGGCCGGGCGGCGTTCACGCTGGTCACGCCGGAGGGCAGTACCCCTGTGGCTCTGGGGGTCTCGGGTCGTCACCAGGTGGGCAACGTGCTGGTCGCCGCCGCCGTGGGCCGGGAGCTCGGGCTGTCGCTGGCACAGCTGGGTGACATCCTGCCCCGGCTGCGGCTAGTCTCCGCCAGACGGATGGACGTGTTCGACCGGCGCGACGGGGTCACGGTGATCGACGACTCGTACAACGCCAATCCGGCCTCGATGTCGGCGGCCGTGCGCGCGCTCGCGGACATGAGCGGGAAGCGGCGCAGCTGGGCCGTGCTGGGCTACATGGCGGAACTCGGCGCGGAGGAGGTCCCCGGCCACGAGTCGGTGGGCCGGCTCGCCGCCGAGCTGGGCGTGGACCGGCTGGTCGCCGTGGGTGACGGGGCGGGTCCGCTCGCCGACGGCGCCGAGAAGGTGGCCGACTGGGCAGGAGAGGCTGTGCGGGTGACGGACCAGGAGGCGGCGATCGCGCTGTTGGACGGGGCACTGAGCCCCGGTGACGTAGTGCTGGTGAAGGGCTCGCGGTACCGGACCTGGCAGGTCGCGGACGCGCTCAGGGAAGGGTTGTCGGCGTGAGGGCCGTCATCGCAGCGGCATTCGTCGCGTTCGTACTGTCGCTGCTCATCACACCGCTCGCGGTGCGGGTGTTCCGGGCGTTGAAGGCGGGGCAGCCGATCCGGGAGATCGGTCCGCAGACCCACCTGGGCAAGCGGGGCACCCCGACGATGGGCGGCGTGGTCTTCATCCTCGCCACGGTCATCGCGTACGGGGCGGGCCACCTGGTGCAGCTCAACATGGGCGCCAAGGGCGGCCGCGAGGACGGGTTCACGATCACCGGCCTGGTGCTGCTGGGCCTGTTCGTGTGCTGCGGCCTGGTCGGCTTCCTGGACGACTGGATCAAGGTCCGGAAGAAGAACTCGGCGGGCCTGAGCAAGAAGGGCAAGCTGTTCGGCCAGATCGCGGTCGGCGGCGTGTTCGGCTGGATCGCGCTGAGCTTCCCGCGCACCGTGCACGGCTACAAGGACTTCTCGCTCACGGTGGGCAGCGAGAACCTGTCGCTGGTCCGGGACATCGACTGGCTGTACACGGGCAAGGTGACGGCGATCGTCATCTTCATCTTCGTGATCATGTCGATGAGCAACGCGGTGAACCTGACGGACGGGCTGGACGGCCTGGCCACGGGCGCGTCGATCCTGGTGCTGATGGCGTACACGATGATGGCGTTCTGGCAGTACCGGCACTGGTGCCCGGAGTACCCGGCGGCCAAGGCCGGCGCCTACTGCTACGTCTCCCGCGACCCGCTGGAGATCGCCATGGTCGGCGCGGCGGCGGCGGGGGCCCTGCTGGGCTTCCTGTGGTGGAACACCTCGCCGGCCCGGATCTTCATGGGCGACACGGGCGCGCTGGGCCTGGGCGGCCTGATCGGCGGCATGGCGATGGCCACCCGCACGGTGCTGCTCACCCCGATCCTGGGCGCCCTGTTCGTGATCATCACGATGTCGGTCGTGCTCCAGGTGATCTCGTTCCGCACCACCGGTAAACGAATATTCCGGATGTCGCCGTTGCAGCACCACTTCGAGCTCAAGGGCTGGAGTGAGGTCAACATCGTGGTCCGGTTCTGGATCATCGCGGGGCTCGGCGTGCTCATCGCGCTGGGCGTCTTCTACTCCGACTTCCTGCGGGCGTACGGCTGATGGGGCCGGAAGTTCCCTGGCGGCCCGAGGGCCGCAGGTTCCTGGTCGCCGGGGCGAGGGTGGCGGGCATCGCGTCCGCCGAGGCCCTGCTCCGGCGCGGTGCGCGGGTCACGGTCCTGGACCGGTCCGCGGGCGACTGGGTCGACCGCCTGACGGCCGCCGGCGCGGAGGCGCTGGTCAGCGACGAGCCGCCGAAGGACCTCCTGGACCGGGTCGACGAGCTGGTGGTCTCGCCGGGCTTCCCGCCGCACCACCCGTTGGCGGTCGCGGCCACGTCCCAGGGCCTCGACGTGTACTCCGAGCCCGAGCTCGCCTGGCGGTTGCGCCCGGCGGACGCGGCCCCGTGGCTCGCGGTCACCGGCACGAACGGCAAGACGACCGCCACGACCATGCTGGTGTCGATCCTGCGCGCCGCCGGGCTGCGCACCGAGGCGCTCGGCAACATCGGCGTGCCCCTGGTCGACGCGGTCACCAGCGACCTGGACGTGCTGGCCGTGGAGCTGTCCAGCTTCCAGCTGCACTGGTCGAGCACGCTGGCCCCGCAGGCCGGCGCGTGGCTGAACCTGGCCGACGACCACCTGGAGTGGCACGGCGACTTCGACGCCTACGCGGGCGCCAAGAAGGCCGTGTGGCGCGGGCCGGTCGCGGTCGGCAACCGCGACGACGCGTACGTGGCCCGCGAGCTGCGGCGGCACGCGGGCCGGGCGATCGGGTTCACCCTCGACGCGCCCCGGCAGGGCGACCTGGGCGTCGTGGAGCACATGCTGATCGACCGGATGGCCGACGGCGACGCGCACGAGATCGCCGTCCTGGACGACGTGAGGCCGTCCGGGCCGCACAACGTGGCCAACGCGCTCGCCGCCGCCGCCCTGGCCCTGGCGCACGGGGTCGACCGGGAGGCGGTCCGGGCGGGGCTGTCCGGGTACACGCCCGAGCCGCACCGCAACGCGCCGGTGGCCACGGTCGGCGGCGTGCTGTACGTGGACGACAGCAAGGCCACGAACCCGCACGCGGCGTACGCGTCGCTGCGCTCGTACCCGAAGGTCGTCTGGGTCGCGGGCGGCCAGCTCAAGGGCGTGGACGTCGACGACCTGGTCGCGGCGGTCGCCGACCGGCTGTCCGGGGCGGTGCTGATCGGGATCGATCGGGGCGAGCTGGCCCGGGCGCTGGCGCGACACGCCCCGGACGTCCCGGTGGTCGATGTGCCGAGGACCGATGATGGGGCCATGGCGGAGGCGGTGGCGGCGGCGGCCCGGTTGGCGGTACCGGGGGACACGGTGCTGCTCGCCCCGGCGGCGGCCTCCCTGGACATGTACGCCAGCTACGCGGCCCGTGGCGCGGCCTTCGAGACCGCCGTGCGGGGACTAGGGCAATGACGTCCCCGCGGCTGTCCACGAGCCCCCTGGCGGCGCTGCGTGGGCTGCTGTCGCGGCCCCTGGCGTCGTACTACCTGCTCCTGGCCAGCGTCGGCCTGCTCGTCGCCATCGGCCTGGTGATGGTGTTCTCCGCGACCGGGGTGGACTCGTTCAAGGACACCGGCAACTCGTTCGCGGTGGTCGCCAAGCAGGGCATGTGGGCGATGCTCGGGCTGGTCGGCTTCTGGCTGTTCCAGCGGCTGCCGGTCAACACGTACCGGTCGGTGGGCACGGTCCTGATGGCCGTGGCGATCCCGGTGCAGCTGTTCATGCTGATCGGCGGCGAGATGGGCGGCAAGCTGGCCTTCGCCGGGATCAGCGTCGACGAGAAGGCCAACTGGCTGCACGTCGGGGCGTTCCAGGTGCAGCCGGCGGAGTTCGCCAAGCTGGCGCTGCTGCTGTGGGGCGCGGAGATCCTGGTCCGCAAGCGCGAGCTGCTCGGCGACCTCAAGGAGCTGGTGGTCCCGCTGTTCCCGGTGGCGGGCCTGCTGCTGGCCCTCGTCGGGTACCACGACCTGGGCACCATGCTGTCGATGCTCACCATCTTCGGCGCGCTGCTGTTCATCGGCGGCGTCCGGACCCGGATCCTGGGCCTGCTGCTGGGCATCGCGGTCGCCGGCGTGCTGGTGCTCATCTTCGTCGGCAACGAGTACCGGAGCGCGCGGCTGGCCTCGTTCCTGCACCCGGAGCGGATGAAGGACGGCGACGGCTTCCAGGCCATGCAGTCGTACTTCGCGATCAGCAACGGCGGCTGGTTCGGCGTGGGCCTCGGCGCGGGCAGCCAGAAGTGGGGCTACCTGCCCGAGTCCGCCAACGACTTCATCTACGCCGTGATCGCCGAGGAGTTGGGCGTCGTCGGCTGCATGGTGGTCCTGGCCCTGTTCGCCGTCCTGACCTACGCGGGCCTGCGGATCGCCCGCCGGGTGACCGACCCGTTCCGCCGGCTCGCGGCGGGGGCGGCCACCATCTGGCTGTCCGGCCAGGCGATCCTGAACATCGGGGTCGTGATCGGCCTGATCCCCATCACGGGCATCACGCTGCCGTTCATCTCGGCGGGCGGCAGTTCGCTGGTGGTGTCGGTGGCCGTCGTGGGCATGCTCGCGTCGTTCGCCCGGGCCGAGCCGGAGGCGGCCGCCGCGCTGCACGCCCGGCCCCCGGGGAAGTGGGGCCGGATACTCTGGGCACCGCTGCCGCCCCTGACCTCCGCCGGGCCCTCCGAGCGGAGAGGGGACGCCGGGCGTCCGGCCGGCGGGGTCACCCGCCCCCGCCAGCGCAGCGGTTCGACTACGCAGGGCCGATCGAAGTGAAGGACAGCGCATGAGGTCAGTGGTTCTCGCCGGCGGCGGCACCGGGGGACACATCTATCCGTTGCTCGCGTTCGCCGACTGTCTGCGGCGGCACGACCCGAACATCCGGATCACCTGCCTGGGTACGCCGCGCGGCCTGGAGAACGAGATCATCCCGGCGGCCGGCTACGACCTGCGGAACGTCCCGGCGTACCAGTTGCCGCGCTCGGTGAACGTGGACCTGCTCAAGACCGCGCCCCGGATGTACCGGGCGATGCGGGCCACCCGCGCGATCCTCGACGAGGTCCAGGCCGAGGTCGTGGTCGGTTTCGGTGGTTATGTATCGGTTCCGGCGTACCTGGCGGCGTGGCGGCGGCACACCCCCACCGTGATCCACGAGGTCAACGTGCCCCCCGGCGTCGCCAACAAGATGGGCATGAAGATCGGCGGGCACATCGCCCTCGGCTTCCCGGCCCAGCTCAAGGTCCCGTCCCTGGCCGGCGGCCGCGTCGTCGGCGTGCCGCTGCGCACCTCGATCACCCGGCTCGACCGGGCGGCCCGGCGCGCCGAGGCCCGCGCGCACTTCGGGCTCGACCCCGACCGGCCCACCCTGTTCGTGTTCGGCGCCTCGCAGGGCGCCCGGCAGATCAACCTGGCGATGGCCGGGGCCGCCAAGGCGGTCACCTCCGCCGGGTACCAGGTCCTGCACATCACCGGCGCCCGCCAGGACGAGCCGGTGGAGATCCCGACCGGCCTGGACGCGCCGTACGTGACCGTCGAGTTCCTCAAGGAGATGGAGCTGGGGTACGCGGCGGCGGACCTCGTCCTGTCCCGGGGCGGCGCGATGACCTGCGCCGAGGTCGCGGCCCTGGGCCTGCCGACCATCTACGTACCCCTCCCGTTCGGCAACGGCGAGCAGCGCCGCAACGCGCTCCCGGTCGTCGAGGCCGGGGGCGGCATCCTGGTCGACAACGCCGACTGCGTGCCCGCCTGGGTCGAGTCGACCGTCATCCCGCTGCTCGGCGACCGGGCCCGGCTCGACGCGATGAGCGCCGCCGCCGCCGGGTACGGCCGCCGCGACGGCGACGAGGCCCTGCTGTCCTATGTCCAGGAGCTGGTCGCCACCGCGCCGCGCGGGAGCGCCGCATGAGGGCCGTCGAGCTGTCGAACGAGCAGAATGGTGCATCGTGAAGTCCCTGATCGACGACGGAGTCACCGCCGAGGACCTCGGCCGGGTCCACCTGATCGGCATCGGCGGGGTCGGCATGAGCGGCCTGGCCCGCCTGCTGCTCACCCGGGGCGTGCCGACGTCCGGTAGCGAGCTGCGCGAGTGGCCGTCGCTGGTCGGCCTGCGCGCCCTCGGCGGCGTGATCCACATGGCGCACGTCGCGGAGAACCTGCGCGACGTCGACACGGTGGTCTACTCCACGGCCATCCCCGACGACCACCTCGAACTCGTCGAGGCCCGCCGGCTGGGCCTGCGGATCCTGCACCGTTCCGAGGCCCTGGCGGCCACGATGACGGGCCGGAGGACCATCGCGGTGGCCGGCACCCACGGCAAGACCACCACGACCTCCATGACCACGCTGATCCTCCAGCACTGCGGACAGGACCCGTCGTTCTGCATCGGCGGGGAGAGCTCCGAGGCGGGCTCCAACGGGCACCACGGCACCGGCGAGTACTTCGTCGCGGAGGCCGACGAGAGCGACAGATCCTTCCTGAGGTACCGGCCGCACGTCTCCCTGGTCACCAACATCGACGCCGACCACCTGAACACGTACGGCGACCTCGACGGGCTGGCCGAGGGGTTCGCCGAGTTCTGCCGGCAGACCACCCCGGACGGCTTCGTGGTCACCTGCGCCGACGACGTCCGGTGCCGGAGCCTGGCCGACCAGCTGCGCGCCGAGGGCCGCACCGTGTTCACGTACGGCGAGGCCGAGGACGCAGACCTGCGGATCGCCGACGTCACGTCCGACTCCTCCGGCGCCCGGTACCGGGCCTGGCTGGACGGCGAGCCGCTCGGCGAGATCACCGTGCCGACCCCGGGCCACCACATGGCCCTCAACTCGGCCGCAGCCGTACTCACCGCGCTCCGGCTCGGCCTGCACGCCACCTGCGTGGTGGAGGGCCTGGCGGCGTTCCCGGGGGTCCGCCGCCGGTTCGAGCTCAAGGGCACCGCCGACGGCGTCCGGGTCTACGACGAGTACGCCTACCACCCGACCTCGATGGACGCCGCGCTGCGCACCCTGCGCGGGGTGGCCGACCCGGGCCGCCTGATCGTGGTCTTCCAGCCCTACCGGATGTACCGGACCCGCGACTTCCAGACCGAGATCGCCGCCGCCCTGTCGCTGGCCGACGAGGCCGTGGTGATGGAGGTGTTCGGCCCGGGCGAGGTCCGCGAGCCGGGCGAGGGCGGCGCGGCGCTGACCCGCGCGGTCGCGCTCGACGAGGACCGCAAGGTGTTCGTGCCGTCCTGGTCGGACGTGCCCGCCGAGGTGGCCCGCCGGGCCCGCCAGGGCGACGTGGTCGTGACCATGGGCGCGCCGCCGATCTCGCTGCTGGGCGACGAGCTGCTGGCGGCGCTGTCCACCCGCGGCGCGGACCCCGGGGCCTGACGTGCCCCGGCGCTGGCAGCTGGTCCGGGCCCGACGCGAGGCGGTGCCGGTCTCCGTGCGCCGGTTCGCCGCCCGGGCCCGCCAGCGCCGGCTGAACACGGCCCGGCCGTGGCTGTTCGTGGCCGCCGGACTCGTCGTCCTCGCCCTGCTGACCTGGGGCGTCTACGGCAGTCCGTTGCTCTCCGTGTCCGAGGTCCGGGTCCGCGGGGCCGCGATCCTCAGCCCGGAGCAGATCCGCGAGGCGGCCAGGGTCGCGCCCGGTACGCCACTGGCCAGAGTCGACACCGACGGGGCCGAGCGCCGGGTCGCCCAGCTGGCCCCGGTGGAGCGGGTGGACGTGTCCCGGTCGTGGCCGAGTGCCGTGGTGGTCACCGTCACGGAGCGTAGGCCGATCGCGGTCGTACCCCAGGACAAGGCCTTTGGTCTGCTCGACCGCGAGGGCGTGTTGTTCCAGGTCGTCGGCACGCGCCCGGCCGGTCTGCCGCTGTTGAGGCTGCCCAGTCCGGGGCCCTCGGATCCGACCACGCAGGCCGCTTTGCGGGTCCTGTCGGCTTTGAGTCCTGAACTGCGCTCCCAACTGGGTACTCTGGAGGCCGAGTCGGTCACCAGGATCCGGCTGGAGCTGGCCAAGGGGCGTTCCGTGGTCTGGGGCGACGCCGAGGCCAGCGACAAGAAGTCGCGTACCGCGACGCTGCTGCTCGGCCGTCCTGGTGCGGTCATCGACGTCAGCGCGCCGGACTTCCCCGTGATGCGGTGATCTGTTCCCAGAGTTCGGAACAAGATCCGCGACACGCCGGGGGATGTCTTTGGTTTGAGGCCGGATGCGGAATACGTTCCGGGCCAGTACAGGAAGTTGACATAACTGTAAGTCTCTAGTAGAGAGTTAGAGTTTTGTCCTTCGCCACAGACGGCACGGGGGGAAGCGTGCACCACGCGGGCACCCTGAACGGGCGAGCAGATCACCTCGAAGGGATGGCAGACCGATGACAACTCCGCACAACTACCTCGCGGTCATCAAGGTTGTCGGGATCGGCGGGGGCGGCGTCAACGCCGTCAACCGGATGATCGAGGTCGGCTTGAAGGGCGTCGAGTTCATCGCGATCAACACCGACGCGCAAGCGCTGTTGATGAGCGACGCCGACGTCAAGCTCGACGTGGGTCGCGAGCTCACCCGGGGCCTCGGCGCGGGCGCGAACCCCGACGTCGGCAAGAAGGCCGCCGAGGACCACCGCGACGAGATCGAGGAGGTCCTCAAGGGGGCCGACATGGTCTTCGTGACCTGCGGCGAGGGCGGCGGCACGGGCACCGGCGGCGCGCCGGTCGTCGCGAGCATCGCCCGCAAGCTCGGCGCGCTCACCATCGGCGTGGTCACCCGGCCGTTCTCGTTCGAGGGCAAGCGCCGGCAGGTCCAGGCCGAGTCGGGCATCGACGACCTGCGCAACGAGTGCGACACCCTCATCGTCATCCCGAACGACCGCCTCCTGGCGCTCGGCGACCGGTCGATGTCGATGATGGACGCGTTCCGCCAGGCCGACCAGGTGCTGCTGTCCGGTGTCCAGGGCATCACGGACCTGATCACCACGCCGGGCCTGATCAACCTCGACTTCGCCGACGTGAAGAGCGTCATGTCCGGCGCCGGCAGCGCGCTGATGGGGATCGGCTCCTCGCGGGGCGACTCCCGCGCGGTCGAGGCCGCCACGGCCGCGATCTCCAGCCCGCTGCTGGAGCAGAGCATGGACGGGGCGCGCGGCGTCCTGCTGTCCATCGCCGGCGGCTCCGACCTCGGCCTGTTCGAGATCAACGACGCGGCGCAGCTCGTCACCGACGCGGCGCACCCCGACGCGAACATCATCTTCGGCGCGGTCATCGACGACGCGCTCGGCGACGAGGTCCGGATCACCGTGATCGCGGCGGGCTTCGACGGCGGCAGCCCGGCGTACAAGCCGGCCGAGCCCGCCCGCAAGGCCCCGCAGCCGGTCGAGCAGTCCGCCCCGTCGAACGTGACCCCGGTCCGTCCGGCGACCCCGGCACCGACCCAGCCGGCGCCGCGCCGGGTGCTGTTCGACGACGTGGACGTTCCGGACTTCCTGAAGAACGGTGCCTGAGCTGTTACCTGAGGAGACGCCGGCGGGCGGCCGCGGGCCGGGCGCCGGAGAGAACGCGGCGACACAGGTCGAGCCGTCGGGGGTTCCCGGCGGCTCGTCCGCTGCCTCCGACCGGTCGGGTCGTCCGGCGGAGGGTGCGGTGGGCTCCGCCGAGGGCCTTTCCGGCGGGGGCGGCGCCGGCTCCGGGCACGACGCCCGGGGTGGGGGCCGCCCGGCAGGCAGGGGCGTGGGTTCTGGCCCGGAGTCGGCCGCCGACAGCGCGGGGGACACCCGGCGCCGGGAGTTGGCCGACGGGTTGGCGCGGGTCCGGGCGCGGATCGACGCGGCCTGTGCCGCCGCCGGGCGCGATCCCGGCGAGGTCACCCTGGTCGCGGTCACCAAGACGTATCCGGCCAGTGACGTCGTGCACCTGCGGCATCTCGGGGTGCGCGACGTCGGGGAGAACCGCGACGCCGAGGCCGCTCCCAAGGCGGCCCTGGTCGCCGAGGCGCTGGCCGGTGAGATCCCCGGCCCGGCCGGGCTCGGTGCCGGGCAGCCGATCTGGCACTACATCGGGCAGCTCCAGCGCAACAAGGCGCGCTCCGTGGTCCGGTACGCGGACATGGTGCACTCCGTGGACCGCCCGGCCCTGGTGGAGGCCCTGGCCGCCGCCGTGGCCCGGGAGCGTCCGGACCGCCCGCTCGACGTACTGCTCCAGCTGAGCCTCGACGGGGCCGTCGGCCGGGGCGGCGTACCGCGGCCGGAGCTCGCGGCCCTCGCCGACGCGGTGCTGGCCCGCCCGGAGCTCCGGTTGCGCGGACTGATGGCGGTGGCTCCCCTGGACTGGGAGGCGGCGCGGGCGTTCGGTGTTCTCGCGGAGTACACGTCGACGTTTCTTGTCGGATATCCGACAGCCACCGTGCTGTCGGCCGGTATGAGTGGCGATCTCGCCGAGGCCATTGCGTTCGGTGCCACTCATGTGCGTGTCGGCAGCGCAATCCTCGGAAGCCGGCCGCCGGCTGGGTTAGCCTGAACGAGCATCGAATCACATCGGTGTGATTAACAGACCAACGTTTGCGAGGGGGGAGACGCTATGGGTGCTCTGCGGAAGGCCGGCGTCTGGCTCGGCCTCATCGAGGATGACGAGGACCGCTACGCGGACGAGAACGACAACGGCCGCTACACGGAGCGTGACCGTCGGCCCAGCTCGCGGGACCGTGATCGGGATCGGGACCGCGACCACAGGTACGACGAGTACGAGGACGAGGAGCCTGAGGCGCACCACGAGGACTCCCGGGGCCGTCAGCACGAGGAGGACGCCCCGCGCCTGCGGGCCGCCGCCGCCGCGATGGAGACCCGTGCGGAGCGGGCGAGTGTCCGACCCCTGCGCGACGGTCGGGCCGGTGTGACGACCCTCACTCAGGACAATCTCGCGCTCGCTCCGCAGGTGCAGCTCCGCGAACGGGCGGTCGTGGTGGAAGAGGACGACACGAACTACCGGATCATGACCCTGCACCCCACCACGTACAACGAGGCACGGACGATCGGGGAGCGGTTCCGGGACGGAACACCCGTGATCATGAACCTCACGGAGATGGACGAGGCGGACGCCAAGCGGCTGGTCGACTTCGCGGCGGGCCTGGCCTTCGGACTCCGGGGTACGATCGAGCGCGTCACCAACAGGGTGTTCCTGCTCTCACCCGCCAATGTCACAGTGACCGCTGAGGACAAGGCGAAGATCGCCGAGGGCGGGTTCTTCCACCAGAGCTGAAGCGAGGGCGCAGGGCCGGTGCTGTCGAACGTAGTCCAGGTCGTCTACCTGCTCCTATACGTTTTTTTCCTCTTCCTGCTCGCCCGCATTGTGCTGGATTGGGTTCGCTCCCTGTCCCGCCGCTGGCGACCCGGCCGTGGGGCCGCAGCGGCGATGGAGTGCGTGTGGAGCGTCACTGAACCACCCCTTCGGGCGTTGAGGCGAGTGATCCCATCGCTCAGGATTGGTACGGTGAGCGTGGACCTGGCCTTCCTAGCTCTGCTCGCTATCGTGTTAGTGCTGATGTATTTCGTAGTAGGGCCTCTGGTCCAGGCGGCCTAGCCGCCGGGACCGTGTGACCGCGCGGCCTCTAACTGACCCGAGGAGTTCCGATGCCGCTGACCCCGGCCGACGTGCACAACGTCGCCTTCAAGAAACCCCCGATTGGCAAGCGGGGCTATGACGAGGACGAGGTGGACGCCTTCCTCGACGAGGTCGAGCGCGAGCTCGCCCGACTGATCGAGGAGAACACCGACATCCGCGCGGCCAGCGCCGCCGGTGGCCGTCAGGCCCCCGCTGGCGGGGGGAACGACCCGCGCCTCGTCGCTGAGCTGACCGACCTGAAGGCGCAGTTCGAGCGCGTCCAGCGGGAGAAGGCTGCCGCCGAGCAGGCCGCCCGGCAGATGCAGCAGGAGCTGGAGCAGATCAACGCCGGTGGCGGAGCCGCCGGTGGCGACGCCGGCGAGCAGCAGGCGCTCCGGGTCCTGATGATGGCGCAGCGGACGGCCGACGACCACGTCGCCGACGCGCGCCGTGAGGCAGACAAGGTGCTCGCCGAGGCCCGGGCCAAGGCCGACGAGGTCACCCGGGACGCGCGCGGCAAGGCCGAGGCGCTGGAGCGGGACGCGCGGCAGCGGCACCAGGAGGCCATGGGCGGCCTGGAGACGAAGCGCAACGCGCTGCAGAAGCACCTCGAGGAGCTGAAGGCCTTCGAGCGGGAGTACCGGACGCGCCTCAAGGCGTACCTGGAGAGCCAGCTGCGGGACCTGTCCGGCAAAGGACAGGGGCTCGAGGACGAGCTGACCCGGGCCGAGAGCGGCCGGAGCAACGGCACCCCTGCCGGCGGGCTGGCCACGGCCGGTCTCGGCGGCGGCGGGTACGGTCCGGCGGGGCGCAACAGCCTCGACGGTCCGGGCCGCTGACCATCCACCTGTGACGCGGCGGGGGTGAGCCGTGATAGTCGGAAGTCTCCTGCTCATCCTCGTCGCGGCGGTGCTCGTCGTCTTCGGGCTGATCCAGGCCTCGAACGTGCTGTTGATCAGCGCGATCGTGCTCTGTGGGGTGGCGGCGGTCCTGGTCTACCGGGGCTCCCGCCAGCCGGTCACCGCCCCGACGACGGCACCCCGGGCGACGCTCGCCGCCCAGGGTCGGGAATCCGACACGTCCCCGGTCGAGCCGTCCGGGGAGTCCGTCGAGGAGCCCCTGCCCGACCGGTACGCGGAACGGGTCCGGCGGGCCGAGCGGCTCGCGGCGGCCGAGGTGGCGCATCCGGACTGGTTCGGGTCGCGACCCGGCGACGCGTCCCCGGACGACGCCGACTCTCCACCCGCGACCTCCGCTGTCCTCGGTGGCGCCGACTCCGTTACGCACAGTGACGAATCCGACGCGAACCGCACCGAAGCCGTCGACCTCGGCTCCGACTCCTCTCCGCACACCGCGCCGCCGGCCGAGCCGGTCTCCGCGCCGCCGCCGGGCCATCTCGGGGGCTCGGCGTTCGCGGGACCGGCCAACCGCGCCGCGGCCGACGGGGACGACGACCCGGAGTACGAGGACGACGACCCGGAGGACGAGCCACCCGCGCAGGACGTCGCGCCGGCGGTCGCCTCCCGGATCGGCCGTTTGACCACCCGGGTCTGGGTCGTCGACGGCCGGCCGCGCTACCACCTCTCCGGCTGCCACCACCTGGTCGGCCGCGATCCCGAACCCCTGCCGGTCGGCGAGGCCCAGGCCCTGGGTTTCTCCCCGTGCGGGCTGTGCGAGCCGGCGACCACGCTCGGCGGCCGGAGCTGACCGGCCGCCGGAGGTCCGGGACCTGCCCAGCCACCGGCCGGATGGGCTCGGCCACCCGCGCTCCCCAGTTCGGCTCGGTCACCCGTGGCCTCCAGCCGGGCACGACCGGCCCTGCCACCCGCCCGCCTCCGGGCAGGGGGCGCGACCGTGCCCGTCGGTAGCCGGGCCAACGCCGCAGACAATGGCGGGACGCTGACCGTCGCGGTCCGGGTCCGCCCCGGCGCCTCCCGGACCAAGGTCGGCGGCAGCTACCCCGGGCCGTACGGGCCGGCGCTCGTGGTGGCCGTGTCCGCCCCCGCCGTGGACGGCCGGGCCACCGAGGCCGTGATCAGGGCCGTGGCCAGCGCGTTGGGCCTGAGGCCGCGCGCCGTGGCCCTCCGGACCGGGCAGACCAGCCGGGACAAGCTCCTCACCGTCGAACCGGACACTCCCCAGGTCGCGGGACGGTTACGCGATCTTCTCGAGTCGTGACCGGTTTGGTGGGGCTGGGCGTAAAATTGTAAAAACGCGTCCTCAGGTGTGGCGTGTTTGTGGCTCGGCGATTCGTTACGTATTCTTGCCACCCTCTGGAGTGCGCGGCGCCCCGCCGCGTACCCATTTTTTCTCTCTTGGGGGCAGTCATGGCCGAGCGTGCGGGGGTTTCGCGGAAGGTCGCTCCGGTCAAGGCTGCCAAGGTCACCGCCCCGGTCGCGGCGGTCAGGACCGCCCCGGCCAAGGCTGCCAAGAGTGCGGTCGAGAAGGCCGCCCCCGAGGGCGCGGAACCCGCCACCACCACGGCGGCGCCCGCCCCGAAGAAGACCGCCGCGGCGGTCTCGAACACGACTCGAACGCCGAGGGTCGAGAAAAGGACTGCGGCGGGTGCCGAGATCGCCGAGGATGCCAAGCCTCGGGTAGTGACAGGTTCGAAGACCAGTAAGGCCGCCGGGACCCAGGCCCCGGCGACACCCCCCGTGAAGGCACCGCCGACCGCCGCGCGATCCGCGGCCAAGGGAGCGACGATGGCCAAGCCAGCCGATACCAGTACGGCCACCAAGAGCGTGGCCGGTAAGACTGCCCGTGGCTCCGCCCGGAGTGCCTCGGACACCGACAAGATCCGCGTCGCGCTCTCCGATCGGCTCACCGAGCTGCGCGGCGAGTACGAGCAGATGATCACCGATTCCAACGAGATGCAGCGCGAGCGGCTCACCGACTCGGCCGGCGACGACCAGGCCGACACGGGGACGAAGACCTTCGAGCGCGAGCAGGAGATCTCGCTGGCCAACAACCTCCTCGAGCGGGTGACCCAGCTGGAGCGCGCGCTCGAGCGGGTCGACGAGGGCGGTTACGGCCACTGTGAGAAGTGTGGCAACGCCATCCCGGTCGAACGCCTGGCCGCTTTCCCGTCCGCTACCTTGTGTGTGACGTGTAAGCAGCTGGAGGAGCGGCGCTGAGTACCCCGGAATCCCAAGAAACAGGACACAAGCAGCGGCCAGTACTGTGGTTGGCGCTTCTCGCGCTGGCCACGCTGGCCGTTGACCTTGGCACGAAGATCTGGGCGCTGTCCGCGCTGGAGGGCCGCGAGCCCGTCCGGTTGCTGGGCGGCGCGTTGTACCTGAGCTTCGCCCGCAACACGGGGGCGGCGTTCAGCCTGGCCAGCGGGTACACGGTCGTGTTGACCGTCGTCTCCCTGACCGTGGTCGCGGTCATCATCCGGTTCGCCGCGAGGTTGCGCTCGATGCCCTGGGCCATCGCCCTCGGGCTGATCCTGGGCGGCGCGACCGGCAACCTGGTGGACCGCCTGTTCCGCGCGCCGGGCCCCCTGCGGGGCGCGGTGATCGACTTCCTCAGCCTGTTCGACAAGCACGGCGACGTCTGGCCGATCTTCAACTTCGCGGACTCCGCGCTGGTGTGCGGGGTCGCGTTGGCCGTCGTTCTCGAACTGACGGGGCGCCGGCTCAACGGCACCCGCGTCGTGAAGGCGGAGAAAGCATGACAAGTCGTACCCTGCCCGTGCCCGACGGCCTGGACGGCCTGCGCCTGGACCAGGCGGTGTCCCGCCTGACGGGCGTCTCCCGGACCGTCGCGGCCGACCTCGCCGAGGACGGCAACATCCTCCTCGACGGCGTCCGGGCCGGGAAGTCCGACAAGGTGAAGGCGGGCTCCTGGCTGGAGGTGACCCTGCCGCCGCCGCCGGAGCCGCCGAGCATCACGCCCGAGCGGATCGACGGCCTGGTCGTGGTCCACGACGACGACGACATCGTGGTGGTCAACAAGCCGGTCGGGGTCGCCGCGCACCCGAGCCCCGGCTGGTCCGGGCCGACCGTGATCGGCGGGCTCGCCGGCATGGGCTACCGCATCTCGACCAGCGGCGCCGCCGAGCGCCAGGGCGTCGTGCACCGGCTCGACGTCGGCACCACGGGCCTGATGGTCGTGGCGAAGAGCGAGGTCGCGTACACGGTGCTCAAGCGCGCGTTCAAGGAGCGCACGGTCGAGAAGCGCTACCACGCGGTCGTCCAGGGCCACCCGGACCCGTCCCGGGGCACGATCGACGCCCCGATCGACCGGCACCCGACCGCCGACTACCGCTGGGCCGTGATGTCCGGTGGCAAGCCGAGCGTGACGCACTACGACACGCTGGAGGCCTTCCCGGCCGCGAGCCTGCTCGACGTGCACCTCGAGACCGGCCGGACCCACCAGATCCGGGTGCACTTCTCCGCGCTGCGGCACCCGTGTGTCGGGGATCTGACATACGGCGCGGACCCGTCCCTGTCGGCCCGGCTCAAACTGGACCGTCAGTGGCTGCACGCGCGCACGTTGGGCTTCGCCCACCCCGGTACCGGAAACTACGTTGAGTTCACCAGCGATTACCCTGAGGATCTGGAGCGGGCGCTGCGCATCCTGCGGGGTGACGCTCCCTAGGGAGTCGTCGTGCGTGACCTGCTCCACCGGCTGGACCGGCGGGTGGTGCCGCCGCTCGCCGCCGCCGTGCGCCGGGTGATCGGTGGCCGGAGCCGCCGGGCCGCCCTGGCCGCCGTCGGCATGACCCTCGCGATCGCCGTCCTGCTCGCCGCCGTGCTGTCCGCCCGCGAGCCGGTGCCGGGCCGGGGCCACGACGCGGGTACGCCGCTGCGGGTCGGGGTGGCCGACGGCGACTCGGTCCCGGCGTACGTGGCCGGGGCCAAGGTGCGGCTGGCCAGCGTGGACCGCCCGACCCTGGCGCTGGTCTCCCTCGCCGCGTACCTCGGGCCCGACCGGCTCGGCGCCCTGCTGGAGAACGCGCACCCCTCCCGGGTGTACCTGCGGGTTCCGCTGCCCGGCATCTCCACCGAGGTCATCGCGGTCGACGTGCGCCGGCTGCCCGACGACGTGGTCGCGGGGATGGACGCCGCCGCCCAGCGCAAGGACGGCGAGATCGGCACCGCGCGCCGCCTCGCCGGCCGGCTGACCGGCGACAGCCCCCGGGAAAGGGAACTGCGCGAGGAGTACGAGGCGCGGGCCGCCCAGGCGGGGCTGGAGGCGACGGCGTACCGGGAACACTGCTCCTGCGTGTACGCGGCCGTCGTGCGGGCCGCCCCGCCCACCCTCACGGAACTGTCCCGCCGGCCCGGGGTGCGCGCCGTGGACCCGACCCCGGGGCTCGACCGGCCGGAGCAGGCGGTGTTCCAGCCCCTGCTCCCCGAGCAGCACACGGTCGTCTCCGACCCGGCGGACCCGCAGCCCGCCCCGTCGCCCACGCCGACCCCGGCCCCGAGCCCGTCGCCCGCCCGGACGCCCGACCGCCCCGCCCCGACGGCCCCGCCGACCGGCCCGATGCCGGAGTGGCCCTCCTCACCCTCGCCCACCCCGACCGCGACCCCGACCCGGATCGACGGAGGTTCGCGCACCCAGCCCCTGTCCGGAGCGTTAGGTAACCGAATACGCTGACGTGTCGAGGCGGGCGGCGAGAGGACGAACACAGTGGCGGAGCGAACCGAGGCCGGCTGGAGCCGGTCAGGTGAGGCGGCGCCGCGCTGGCGGAACCTCCTGGGCCGAGGGAGGGGCGATCGTGGCGCGGACCACGGCGACCCCCAGAACGGCGGTCAGCGGGCCGCTCAGGCGTCCGCGGTGGACGAGTACGTGGCCCGGCTGCGCCGCGACATGGGCCCGGCCAAGGTGGTGGCGTTCGCCAACCCCAAGGGCGGGGTGCACAAGACGACCGCGACGGTGCTGTGCGCGGCCACGATCGGCAGCGCCCGGGGCCGGGGCGTCCTGGCGTGGGACGACAACGAGCTGCGCGGCACCCTGGGGCTGCGCGCCGGCAGCGCCCGGCACGCGCGCACGATCCGGCACCTGATCGAGAACCTGGTCGAGGTGGAGAACTCCAGCGGCGAGGAGCTCCGCGACCGGCTGGACGAGTTCCTCCGGCACGCCGCCGACGGCTCCTACGACGTGCTGGCCGGCGACGAGGACCACCGGGTGGCCCGGCTGCTGGACCCGCCGATGGTGTGGCGGGTGCTGGAGCTGCTGCGGCGTACCCATGACGTGATCTGTGTCGACACCGGCAACAACGTCGAGAGCGCGAACTGGCAGACCGTGATCAAGGCCGCCGACCAGCTGGTGGTGACGTCCGTCCCCCGGGAGGACGCGGCGTTCACGGCCGACTGGATGCTCGACCTGCTGGAGGAGATGGGCATGGGCGACATCGTGGCCAATGCCGTGACGCTGCTGTCCTGCCCCACGCCGACCCCGTCGCCGATGCTCGGTGACCTGGTCAAACACTTCCAGAGCCGTACCCGGACAGTCGCTGTCGTCCCTTATGACCCGGCTCTGGAATCCGGATCGAGCATCGACTACGCCAGCCTGAAGCCGGAGACCCGGATGGCGTGGTTACAGGCCGCGACGGCGGTCAGCGACGGCTTCTAGAGGGCGTGCCTCGATCGAATCCGTCGGCGGCTCCGGTTAGGCTCGGGGTGTTCCCCAACTCCAGAGGAGGCCCCCGCCGATGAGTGACTCTTTTGTGCATCTGCACGTGCACACCGAGTACTCGATGCTGGACGGCGCGGCCCGGATGAAGCAGTTGTTCGCCGAGGTGAACCGGCAGGAGATGCCGGCGGTGGCGATCACCGACCACGGCAACATGCACGGGGCGTACGACTTCTACAAGCAGGCCACCGCCGCCGGGGTGACCCCGGTGATCGGCGTCGAGGCCTACCTGGCGCCGGCCTCCCGGTTCGACAAGAAGCGCATCAACTGGGGCACGCCCGACCAGAAGGGCGACGACGTCTCCGGCAACGGCGGCTACACCCACATGACGATGTGGGCCCGCAACGCCGAGGGGCTGCACAACCTCTTCCGGCTCAACTCGCGCGGCTCCATGGAGGGCTACTACTACAAGCCCCGGATGGACACCGAGCTGATCGCGGAGTACTCGGCCGGGATCATGGCCACCACCGGCTGCCCGTCGGGGGAGATCCAGACCCGGTTGCGCCTCGGGCACACCGAGGAGGCGTTGAAGGCCGCCGCGAAGTACCAGGACATCTTCGGCAAGGAGAACTTCTTCCTGGAGATCATGGACCACGGGCTGTCCATCGAGCGCCGGGTCCGCGACGGCCTGGTCGAGATCTCCCGCAAGCTGAACATCCCGCCGGTGGTCACCAACGACTCGCACTACACCCGGCCGGAGGAGGCCGACGCGCACAACGCGCTGCTGTGCGTGCAGTCCGGCTCGCTGCTGAGTGACCCGAACCGGTTCAAGTTCGACGGCGACGGCTACTACATCAAGTCCGCCGACGAGATGCGCGCGATCGACACCTCCGACATCTGGGCCGAGGGCTGTCGCAACACCCTGCTGGTCGCCTCCAAGGTCGAGACGGAGGGGATGTTCAAGTTCAAGAACCTGATGCCCCTGTTCCCGGTACCGGACGGCGAGACCGAGGACTCCTGGTTCCGCAAGGAGGTCTGGGCGGGGATGGACCGGCGCTGGCCGGACGGGTACGACGAGGAACACCGCGCGCAGGCCGAGTACGAGATCAACATGATCCTGCAGATGGGCTTCCCGTCGTACTTCCTGGTGGTCTCCGACTTCATCATGTGGGCGAAGAACAACGGGCACTCCGTCGGTCCGGGGCGTGGCTCGGCGGCCGGCAGCATCGTGGCGTTCGCCCTGGGCATCACGGACCTCGACCCGCTCGCGCACGGGCTGATCTTCGAGCGGTTCCTCAACCCCGAGCGCATCTCGATGCCGGATATCGACATCGACTTCGACGAGCACGGGCGCAACGAGACCATCAAGTACGTCACGGACAAGTGGGGCGCCGACCGGGTCGCGCAGATCGCCACGTTCGGCACGATCAAGGCCAAGGCCGCGATCAAGGACTCCGGCCGGGTACTCGGCTTCCCCTACGCCCTCGGCGACAAGATCACCAAGGCGATGCCGCCGGCCGTGATGGGCAAGGACATCCCGCTCTCGGGCATCTTCGACCCGAAGCACCCGCGCTACGCCGAGGCCGGCGCGGTCCGCGACCTGGTCGCCAACGAGCCCGACGTGGCGAAGGTGATGGAGGTCGCCAAGGGGCTGGAGGGCCTGGTCCGGCAGACCGGCGTGCACGCCGCGGGCGTCATCATGTCCGCCGAGCCGCTGATCGACCACGTGCCGCTGTGGCGCCGCGACGCCGACGGCGCGATCATCACCCAGTTCGACTACCCGACGTGCGAGTCCCTCGGCCTGCTGAAGATGGACTTCCTCGGCCTGCGGAACCTGACGATCATGGCCGACGCCGTGAAGAACGTCGAGCACACCACCGGTCAGAAGATCGACCTGCTCACGCTGCCGCTGGACGACCCGAAGACGTACGAGCTGCTCGGCCGGGGCGACACCCTGGGCGTGTTCCAGCTCGACGGCGGGGCCATGCGCCAGCTGCTGAAGCTGATGAAGCCCGACAGCTTCGAGGACATCTCCGCCGTCCTCGCGCTGTACCGCCCAGGGCCCATGGGCGCGAACTCGCACATCAACTACGCGCTGCGCAAGAACAAGCAGCAGGAGATCACCCCGATCCACCCGGAGCTGGAAGAGCCCCTGGAGGAGATCCTCGGCCTCACCTACGGCCTGATCGTCTACCAGGAGCAGGTCCAGCGCGCCGCGCAGAAGCTCGCCGGCTACTCCCTCGGCCAGGCCGACAACCTGCGCCGGGCCATGGGCAAGAAGAAGAAGGAGGTCCTCGACAAGGAGTTCGTGCCGTTCGAGGCGGGCATGCTCGAACGCGGATACTCCGCCGAGGCCATCAAGGCGGTGTGGGACGTCCTGGTCCCGTTCGCCGACTACGCGTTCAACAAGGCGCACACCGCCGCGTACGGGCTGATCTCCTACTGGACCGGGTGGCTGAAGGCGAACTACCCGGCCGAGTACATGGCCGCGCTGCTCACGTCCGTCGGCGACGACAAGGACAAGATGGCGATGTACCTGGGCGAGTGCCGCAAGATGGGCATCAAGGTGCTGCCGCCGGACGTGAACGAGTCCGCCGGAGCGTTCACCCCGATCGGCTCCGATATCCGGTTCGGGCTGGGCGCGGTCCGCAACGTCGGTACCAACGTGGTGGCCTCGATCGTCGCCACCCGTGGGTCCAAGGGCAACTACACGTCGTTCCCCGACTTCCTGTCGAAGTCCGAGCTGGTGGTCTGCAACAAGCGGACCGTCGAGTCCCTGGTCAAGGCCGGCGCGTTCGACTCCCTCGGCCACACCCGCAAGTGCCTCGTCGAGCTGCACGAGACGGCCATCGACGCGGTGGTCGGGCTCAAGCGCCAGGAGGCCGTCGGGCAGTTCGACCTGTTCGGCGGGCTGGAGGAGAGCTCCGACGACGGCCTGGTGGGGCTGGACCTGCAGTTCACGCCGACCGAGTGGCCGCGCAAGGAACTCCTGGCCTTCGAACGCGACATGCTCGGCCTGTACGTCTCCGACCACCCGCTCGCCGGGGCCGAACGGATCCTGAAGGCCAACTCCGAGCAGAGCATCGTCGAGGTGATCGACGAGGACGTCAACGACCGGATGCCCGTCACCATCGCCGGCATGATCTCCGGGGTGCAGCGCCGGATCACCAAGCAGGGCGCGAGCTGGGCGATCGTGATGCTGGAGGACCTGGACGCCTCGGTGGAGGTGCTGTTCTTCCCCAAGACGTACGAGCTGCTGTCGCACCACCTCGCCGAGGACATCGTGGTGACCGTCAAGGGCCACGTGAACAAGCGCGACCAGGCGATCAGCGTCGTCGGTTCGGACATGCTGATCCTGGAGGTCTCCGAGGCGGATCTCGCGGCGAACCCGCCGGTGGTGCTGAACTCCACCTGGGACAAGATCGTCGAGCCGACCGTGCACGAGCTGAAGCGGATCATCCTCGGGCACCGGGGCGACTGCATGGTGCACCTGCGGCTGCGCAGCCGGTCGGGGGACACCCTGCTGGCGCTGGGGGCGGACCTCAAGGTGCGCAACGACGTGGCGTTCCGGTCGGAGATCAAGACGTTGCTGGGCGCGGGGGGCGTCGACTAACCGGCGCGCGGCCGTGCCCAGGGCTCCGGGCTCCGGCCTCCGTCGACGGTGCGCGGCCGGCCCCGGCCTCCCGGGTGACGACGTGCCACCGGCCCCGGGTTCCCGCGTGACGGCGTTGCCCGGTGCCGGGCGAGCCGCAGGCCGGCGGAGCTCCACGTCGATCCGCCGCTTCGGTCCGGAAAGGGTGTTTTCGCAGGTGGTGGGCCCCGGATCGCGGGGCCCGGCGCAACCTGGCGTCCGCACCTAGGATGGGCGGGTGAGCACCCCGGAGAAGTATCCGACCCCGCCGCCCCCGATCTGGCCGGAACCGGCCGTCTACGGGACCCCCGCCCCGCCCCGGCCGCGCCGGGACTGGCCGCGGGAGATCCTGGCCGGGCTGCTCGTCGTCCTGACGATCTCCGTCCTGGGCGCCCCGCTGGGCGTGCTCTGGTCGGCGTTGGCCCCCCGGGTGCTGGTCCAGATGACCGCCGACGGGCCGCTGCTCGCCGACGCGGAGCCGGAGGAGTACGTGGGCTCCGACGTCGTCTTCACCCTGATCGGCCTCGCGGTGGGCGTGCTGCTCGGGCTCGGCGTCTGGCTGCTGCTCCGCCGGTGGCGCGGCGCGGCGGTGCTCCTCGGCCTCATGGTCGGCTCACTGCTCGGCGCGTGCGTCGCCTGGCAGATCGGCCGCCGGATCGGCCTCGACGACTACGCCGAGATCAAGCGCACCGCCCAGGCCGGCTGGCAGTTCTACCGGCCCCCGTCGCTGAACTCGGGCGAGTTCTTCCGGATCCTCGGCGTGCCCGTGTTCCCGCGCGGCGCGCTGGCCGCCCAGGCGCTCGCGGCCGTGTTCACCTACACGATGATCGCCGGCTGGTCCCGCTTCCCGGGCCTGCGCCCGGATTCGGACACGAAGTCAGAATCATCGGAGGGTTACGAGTGGGGGCGTGACCGGCCGTGAAGGCACCCGGCCACGCGTCCGGGCGGGCGGGCGACTCGTCGAGCCGTGGGTGTGCGCCGCACCGAGCGGCGGGAATCGGAGCGCTCGGGTGGCGTACCCGTCGACGGTCGCGGATCTTGATCTTGGGCGGAGTGACCCTGGTCACGGGTCGATCGGATGCTGGGACCGAGCCGTCCGGTGGCTGGGAGCGCCGACTAGGCTGAGCGGGTGCTGAACCGCATCGACCTCCGGGGTGACACCAGGGATCCGCGCGGGCTGCTGCCCCGCGCCCGGTTCGACGTGACCGCCGCGATCGAACAGATCCGGCCGGTCGTGGAGGCGGTCCGCGAGCATGGGGCCGCCGCCGTCAAGGAGGCCACGCATCGGTTCGACCGCGTGGAGACGCCGGTGCTGCGGGTGCCCGAGGCGGAGATCGCGAAGGCGGCCGACGCCCTGGAGGGCCCGGTCCGCGCGGCCCTCGAGGAGGCCATCGCCCGGGTCCGCGTCGTGCACGCCGCCCAGTTGCGCCCCTCGCACACCACCACGCTCGCCCCCGGCGGCACCGTGACGGAGAAGTGGCTGCCCGTCGGCCGGGTCGGGCTCTACGTGCCCGGCGGCCTGGCGATGTACCCGTCGAGTGTCGTCATGAACGTCGTCCCCGCCCAGGTCGCCGGTGTCGGCCAGATCGTCGTCGCCAGCCCCCCGCAGGCCGACAACGACGGCCTCCCCGACCGCCGGGTGCTCGCCGCGTGCGCCCTGCTCGGCGTGACCGAGGTGTACGCGATGGGCGGCGCCCAGGCCATCGCCGCCCTCGGCTACGGCACCGAGGAGAACCGCCCCGTCGACATGATCACCGGGCCGGGCAACATCTGGGTGACCGCCGCCAAGCGCCTGCTCCGGGGCACCGTCGGCATCGACTCCGAGGCCGGCCCGACGGAGATCGCGATCCTCGCCGACGCCACCGCCGACCCGGCGCACGTCGCCGCCGACCTGATCAGCCAGGCCGAACACGACCCGCTCGCGGCGAGCGTGCTGGTCACCACCAGCGTCGAACTGGCCGACGCCGTCGACCGCGAACTGGAGACCCGGGTCGCGGCCACCAAGCACCACGAGCGGGTCCGCGAGGCGCTGACCGGGCCGCAGTCCGGCATCGTGCTGGTCGGCGACATCGAGCAGGGCCTGGCCGTGGTCGACGACTACGCCGCCGAGCACCTGGAGATCCAGACCGCCGACGCGCCCGCCGTGGCCGACCGGGTCCGCAACGCGGGCGCCATCTTCGTCGGGGCCTGGTCCCCGGTGTCGCTGGGCGACTACTGCGCCGGCTCCAACCACGTGCTGCCCACCGGCGGGTGCGCGCGGCACTCGTCCGGGCTGAGCACGCACACGTTCCTCAAGGCCGTGCACGTGATCCACTACGACGAGGCGGCGCTGCGGGAGGTCGCCGGGCACGTGGTGACGCTCGCCGAGGCGGAGGACCTGCCGGCACACGGCGAGGCCGTCACGGCGAGGTTCCGGTGACCGGGGACCGGCCCGTCGCCGGGGCAGCGACCCGCGTCGTGCCCGGGGTCGGAGTCGTGACCGCGCGCGGGGCCGGGTCGGCGGGTGGTGCGGAACTGCCCGTGCGGCCCGAGTTCCGGGGCATGTCGCCCTATGGCGCGCCCCAGCTCGACGTCGCCGTCCGGCTGAACACCAACGAGAACTCCTATCCGGTACCCACCGAGGTCGTCGACGCGATCTCCGCCGCCCTCGGCGCGGAACTGGCCCAGCTCAACCGCTACCCCGACCGCGACGCCGTGGCCCTGCGCGCCGCCCTGGCCGACTACCTGGGCGTCACCACCGACCAGGTGTGGGCGGCCAACGGCTCCAACGAGGTGCAGCAGGAGATCCTCCAGGTGTTCGCGGGGCCGGGGCGTTCGGCGCTCGGGTTCACGCCCACCTACTCGATGCACCCGCTGCTCGCGCTGGGCACCGGCACGACCTGGATCCCGGGGGAGCGCACCGCCGACTTCGGCCTCGCCGACCCGGTGGCCCAGGTGCGCGCGGCGGACCCGGACGTGGTGTTCCTGTGCTCGCCCAACAACCCGACGGGTACCGCGCTGGAGCTGGACACCATCCGCGAGGTCGCGCGCGCGGCCCGGGGCATGGTGGTCGTGGACGAGGCGTACGCGGAGTTCCGCCGGGCCGGTACGCCCAGCGCGCTGGACCTGCTGCCCGAGTTCCCCCGGCTGATCGTGACCCGGACGATGAGCAAGGCGTTCGGGTTCGCGGGCGGCCGGCTCGGGTACCTGGCGGCGAGCCCCGCCGTGGTGGACGCCGTCCAACTGGTCCGGCTGCCGTACCACCTGTCGGCGCTGACCCAGGCCGCCGCCCGCGCCGCGCTCGCGCACCGCGACGTCCTGCTCGGCACCGTGGCCGCCATCAAGGAGCAGCGGGACCGGATCGTGGCCGAGCTGCGCGGCCTCGGCCTCGCGGTGGCCGACTCCGACGCGAACTTCGTCCTGTTCCAGGTGGGCGGCGACCAGGCCGTCTTCTGGGAGAAACTGCTGGCGGCGGGCGTCCTGGTCCGCGACGTCGGCCTGGCCGGGTGGCTGCGGGTCACCGCCGGCACGGCCGAGGAGACCGACGCGTTCCTGCGCGCTGTGAAGGAGTCACTGTGAGGACCGGACGGGTCGAGCGGGTCACCAAGGAGACCAAGGTCCTCGTCGAGCTCGACCTCGACGGCGGCCCGGTCACGGTGTCCACCGGGGTCGGGTTCTACGACCACATGCTGCACCAGCTGGGCAGGCACGGCGGGATCGGCCTGAACATCGCCGTCGAGGGCGACCTGCACATCGACGCGCACCACACGCTGGAGGACACGGCGATCGGCCTGGGCGACGCGTTCGCCGAGGCGGCCGGGGACAAGATCGGGGTGCGCCGGTTCGGGCACGCGATCGTGCCGCTGGACGAGGTGCTGGTCCAGGCCGTGGTCGACCTGTCCGGCCGGCCGTACTGCGTGCACGAGGAGCCCCTGGGGCTCGCGCCGACGATCGGGCCGACGTACCCGACGAGCATGACCCGGCACATCTGGGAGTCGTTCGCGCACCATGCGAGGATCACCCTGCACGTGACCGTGCAGCGGGCCGCGCGGCCCGGAGCCCAGCCCGACGCGCACCATGTGGTGGAGGCCCAGTTCAAGGCCGTCGCCCGGGCGCTGCGGGACGCGATCCGGATCGAGGGCACGGACGTTCCTAGTACCAAGGGAATTCTGTAGTGAGCATTGTGCTTTTGGCCCTGGCGGGCATCCTGTTCGGCGGCGCGTGGTCGTTGCAGCAGCAGGAGCGGTCGAAGGTCGCGGTCGCCATCGTCGGCCTGCTCGGGGTGTTGTCGCTGGTCGGCGGCATCCTGTGGATGTTCCCGAAGTGAGGCGGGTCGTCGTCCTGGACTACGGTTCGGGCAACCTGCGCTCCGCCGAGCGGGCCATGGTCCGGGCGGGCGCGGACGTCACGGTGACCGACGACCTGACGCTCGCGGCGGAGGCCGACGGGCTGGTCGTGCCCGGGGTCGGCGCCTACGCTGCGTGCGTCGCGGGCCTGCTGGACCTCGGCGGTGACGCGATGATCCGGGAGCGGCTGCGCACGGAGCGACCGGTGCTGGGCATCTGTGTGGGCGCGCAGATCATGTTCTCCTCCGGCGACGAGCACGGCACGCACACCGAGGGCCTGGGGCTGCTGCCGGGCGGGGTGACCCGGCTGAAGGCGCCCGTGGTGCCGCACATGGGCTGGTCGCCGGTCGTCGCCGCGCCGGGGTCGGTGCTGTTCGAGGGCGTCGAGGGCGAGCGGTTCTACTTCGTGCACTCCTACGCGGCCCGGCCGTGGGGCGCGGCCGGGGTCACCACCGCGACGCACGGCGAGGAGTTCGTCGCGGCGGTCGAGGACGGGGCGTTGTCGGTGACCCAGTTCCACCCGGAGAAGTCGGGGGACGCCGGGGCGCGGCTGCTGCGGAACTGGGTGGCGACGCTGTGACCGGTCGGCCGGGTGGCCGGGCGCCCGCGCGTGCCGGGTTCCGCGACATGCCGGCCGCCGCAGGGGCGCGCCGTGGCTAAGGAGCGGGCGAAGAAGCGCGCCGCCCGGCTCGCCGAGGGCCAGGAACGCCGGCTGAAGGCGGAACGCAAGGAGGCCCGGCGCCGTCGGCTCCGGGCGTTGTTCCGCCCCCGCCGCAGGGGTACCGGCCGGATCAGCCCCCGCCGCAGCCGCGCCGAGCGGGCCGGCATCGTGCTGGTCGCCGCCGCGCTCATGTTCCTCACCTGGTTCTACCTGGACTCGTTCCCGGCGCAGCTGGCGATCACGCTGCTGCTCCTGGTGGCGAGTCCCGCCCTGATCGTGATGACCCTGGACCGGAGAACCCGATGACGCTGGAACTGCTGCCCGCCGTGGACGTCGCCGACGGGCAGGCGGTGCGCCTGACCCAGGGCGCCGCCGGCACCGAGACCTCCTACGGCGACCCGTTGTCCGCCGCGCTCGACTGGCAGAACCAGGGCGCGGAGTGGATCCACCTGGTGGACCTGGACGCGGCGTTCGGCCGGGGCTCCAACGCGGCCCTGCTGGCGGACGTGGTGGCCCGGTTGGACACGAAGGTGGAGCTGTCCGGCGGGATCCGCGACACCGCGTCCCTGGAGGCGGCCCTGGCCACGGGCGCGACCCGGGTGAACATCGGCACGGCCGCGCTGGAGGACCCGGAGTGGTGCGACCGGATCGTCGGCGAGTACGGGGACCGGGTGGCGATCGGCCTGGACGTGCGGGGGCGGACCCTGGCGGCGCGCGGCTGGACGAAGGACGGCGGCGACCTGTACGAGGTCCTCGACCGCCTGGAGCGGGCCGGCTGCGCCCGGTACGTGGTCACCGACGTCACCAAGGACGGCATGCTGTCCGGCCCGAACCTGGAGCTGTACCGCGACCTGTGCGCGCACACGTCGAAGCCGGTCGTGGCCAGCGGCGGGGTGTCCACACTGGACGACCTGCGCGCACTGTCCACGGTCGAGGGTCTGGAGGGCGTGATCGCGGGCAAGGCGCTCTACGCGGGCGCGTTCACGGTGACCGAGGCGCTGGCGGTCCTCCGGGAGGCGTGATCCGGGGCACCCGGCACGCGTCCGGCCCCCTCGGCGGCGCGCTCCGCGCGCCGCCCCACCTCACCCCGACCGCAGCAACGTACTCAACTGGGTCCGCGACCGCACCCCCAGCTTCCGGTACACCCGGGTGAGCGTCGCCTCCACCGTCTTCACGCTCAGGAACAGGGTCGCCGCCACCTCCCGGTTGCTGGCCCCCTGCCCGACCAGCTCCGCGATCCGGGCCTCGGTCCCGGTCAACGGCTGGATCACCGCCGCCCGGGGCTCGGCCGGCCCGCTCTCCAGCCGGTCGAGCGCCGTCGCGGCCAGGGTCACCCAGGGCCGCGCCCCGGTCTGTTCGAACGCCTCCAGCGCGGCGGTCAGCACCTCCCGGGCGGCCCCGCGCCGGCGCCGCCGCTTCTCGACCTGGCCCAGCGCCAGCAGGGTCCGGCCGTGCTCGACGGGCAGCCCGAGCAGCGCGAAGTCCAGCGCGGCCCGGTCGAGGAGGTCCACGGCCCCGGCCGCGTCGCCGAGCGCGGACCGGTAGATGCCCTCGGCGCGGCTGAGGGCGGCGAGCACCCCGGGCCGGTCGAGGGCCAGGGCGGTGAGCCGGGTGGCCGCGATCAGGGCGTACCCCTCGTCGGGGTCGCCGGCCGCGACGAAGGCGGTGGCGAGGTCCGCGTGCCAGCGCAGCAGGGCCGGGTCGAGGACGTAGCCGGCGGTCTCCAGTTCGCGGACCCGGCGCAGGGCGGTGACCGCGCCGGTGGCGTCGCCGGTGATGAGCTTGACCAGCCCGTACACGTGCAGGTTGCGGGACAGGAACACGACGTCGTGCTCCTCCTCGGAGGCGTGCGCGCCGCGCTCGGCGTAGCCCAGGGCCCGGGCGAAGCTGCCGCCGGTGGCCTCGACCTGCGCCATCGTGAACCAGGACGGGCCGGGGGACAGGCCGGCCTCCTCGCTGACGGTGACGGCCCGGTGCGCGTGGTCGAGGGCGGCCACGCACCGGCCGGACTTGGCCTCCACCTCGGCCAGGCTGCGGAGCACCTCGATCAGGTCCTCGGCCCCGGTGCGCTCGGCGACCGGGAGCAGGCCGAGCAGGGCGGCGCGGGCCTGGGGGAGCTGGTCGTCGTACACGGCGTGCCGGGCGGCGAGGTAGCTGGGCGTGTTCCGCAGTCCCATCGGGGCCTCGGGGGCGTCGCAGGCGAGCGCGCGGGCCAGGGTGCGGCCGGAGTCCGGTACCCCCAGGATGCGTTCCACCCGGGCCTGCATCGTCAGCGCCATCGCCTCGATGACCCGGTCGCCACCCTGGGCCGCCAGGGTCGCGGCGCGCGCGGCCTCGGCCCGGGCCCGCTGCGGGGAGCCCTCGGACAGGTTGGCCCGCCAGGCGAGGCGCAGGTGCACGGCGGCGAGCAGCGCGGGTTCGCCGGCGGCGTCGGCGACGGCCCGGGCGAACGTCTCGTCCAGGTCGTCGAGGGCCTGGCCCGCGGCGTCGATGATCGCCAGGTGGGCCCGGACCCGGACGGCGGGCGCGGTGGCCCGGGCGAGCAGGGCGTCGGCGGCCCACCGGGCCAGGTCGGTGCGGCCGGCGTGCCCGGCCTCCTCGGCGGCGGTCAGCAGCCGCCGCTCGGCGCCCTCGGGGTGGCAGAGCGGGGTGCGTTCGGCGGCGAGGATGTGCAGCTCGGCGGAGCAGGCCCGGTCTCGGGCGGTCCGGCCGGCGGCGCACAGGTCCTCGGCGAGTTCCTCGTCGGGCACGTCGGTGGCCAGGGCGCGGTGCCGGATCCGGTCGAGCGGGTCGGCGGCGTGTTCGGCGAGCAGGGCGTGCCAGGCGGTCCGGTCGGCCCAGGACGCGTCGGCGGTCAGCGCGGTGGCCAGCACCCCGGCCGTGAACGCGACCGCCCCGCCGTCGGACACGGTGACCAGCCCGGCGGTCTCGGCGACGGCCAGGTCCTCGGCGGCGGTGTCCCGGCCGGCCCGGCGCAGCAGGCTCACGGTGGGCGCGGCGGTCAGGGCGGCCGGGAGCAGGGTGTCCAGCACCCGGTCGGGCACGGCGGCGAGGCGTTCGCGGATCAGGTCGCGGAGCCGTTCGGGGAGCGCGACGTCCTCCAGCGGCCGGGTGCTGCCCGCGCCGGCGGCGACGGCCCGCCCGATCTCCAGCATCAGGTACGGGTTCCCGCCGCTCGCCGCGTGCACCGGCCCGACGAGCCGGCAGGGCAGCCCGTGCGCCTCCAGGAACGCGGCGACATCGTCGGAGCTCAGTGGCGGGACGGCCAGTTCGGTGACCGGCGAGGGGCACAGCGCCCGGCCCCGGCCGCCGCAGCCGTTACGCTCCGCGACGATCAGCGGGATCGGGGGCTGGCCGCGCCGGTGGGCGTACCCGAGGACGGCGACGCTCTCCGGGTCGGCCCACTGGACGTCGTCGAGGACGATCAGCCGGGGCGCGTACCGGCGCAGCAGGCTCGCGACGGCGATCCGCAGGGCGAGCCGGTCGGGCTGGCCGGGCACCGGGTCGGCGAGCCGGAGGACGGCGTGCGCGGCGGCGCGCTGCGGCCCGGGCAGGGCCTCGACCAGCTCCTCGGGCAGGGCGGCGAGCACCTCGGCGACCAGGCTGTAGGGCGTGGTGGCGTCGGATCGCAGGGCGCCGGCCCGCAGGCAGGGCCCGTCGGTGCCGTCGACCAGCGCGTCGAGGAGCGCGGTCTTGCCGGCGCCGTCGGGGCCGGTGAGCAGGACCTGGCCGCCCTGGGCGAGCCGGGTGTGCAGGTCGGCGAGCAGTTCGTCCCGCCCGACGAGGGCAAGGGTGACGGCAGGGCCGATTAGTCGCACTGTCAACCCCCCAATCGACTCGATTGTCTCGATGACGTTACTGCACAATTCCTTAACGCAGGGTGAAAGGCAACGCCGATCTTGTCACCGTGAAATAACTTTCCGTAACTGTCCGTAGGGACAAGGGAAACCTCTATATCCCGTACGCCCGTCGATCCCTAGCGTTCTGACGCACACCGACGATCAACTGAGGATGTGCGATGAAACGCAGGATCTGGCTGGCCGTGACCACGGCCGCACTGGTGACGACGGGTGTGGCGCTCGCCTATCCGGCCCTGGCCGGGTACGCCGGCGCCGGCGGCGCGACCGCGTCCCCCGGATTGCTCGCCGGCATGCAGCGCGACCTGGGCCTCACCGCCCCGCAGGCGCGGGCGCGCCTCGACCAGCAGGAGACGGCCCACCGGGTCGCCGGATCCCTCGACCGGGAGCTGGTCGCCAGCTCGTGGTTCGACCCGGCGACCGGCAAGCTCACCGTCGCCGTGTCCGACGAGGCCTCGGCCGCCCGGGTCCGGGCCGCCGGGGGTGTGCCGCGGACCGTCGCGCGGTCCTCGGCCGAACTCGCCGGCATCGCGCGGAACCTCGGCCGGCTGGCCGAGGGCGGGGCGCCGGGCGTGGCCGGCTGGGGCGTGGACGCGCGGACCAACTCCGTCGTCGTCTCCGTGTACGACAACGTCGCCGCCGCCGACTTCACCGCCCGCGCGAAGGCCCTCGGCGACGCCGTGCGGGTCGAGGAGGTCGCGCGGCCGTACGCCCAGCAGACCGGGGTCGTGCAGGCCGGCGACCCGTGGTGGCCGGGCACGGAGTCCAACTGCTCCGTCGCGTTCGGGGCCACCGACTCGTCCGGCAACAAGCACTTCGTGACCGCCGGGCACTGTACGAACGACTCCAACCAGGCCGCGTACGGCAAGAACTCCTCGGGTACCAAGGGCGAGCAGCTCGGTACCTCCAATGTGGGCGGCGGCCGCAGCGTCAACGCCCGCGAGGGCGACATGGGCGTCGTGGCCGTCAACCACGCCAACGCCTGGACGCTCAGCAACACCGTGAACACCTGGGGCGGCGCGGCCGTCAGCGTCAACGGCGTGGGCGAGGCCGTCGTGGGCACCGCGATCTGCAAGTCCGGCAACACCAGCCACTGGACCTGCGGCACGGTCACCGCGGTCAACCAGTCCGTCAACTACGGCAACGGCCTGGTCATCGACGGCCTGTCCAGCACCAACGCGTGCTCGGCCGGCGGCGACTCCGGTGGCGCGTACGTGATGGGCACCGGGACGACGGCCAAGGCCGTGGGCATCCACTCCGGCGGCGGCAACGGCTGCGGCCAGAGCAACCCGACGACCAGCTTCCAGCCGGTCAGCGAGGCGCTCACCAAGTGGGGCCTGACCCTGGTCACCGGCGGGTCGACCCCGACCACGGCGCCGCCGACCTCGCAGCCGCCGACCACCCGGCCGCCGACGAGCGCGCCGCCCACCACCCGGCCGCCGACGTCGCAGCCGCCGACCACGGCCCCGCCGGCCGGCCGGACCTTCACCAGCAACCAGGGCGGCTTCATCCCCGACCCGGGCACGCTGAACAGCCCGGTCACCTCGACCGCCTCCGGCAACGCCGCGGGCACGGTCACGGTGAAGGTCACCGCCTCGCACTGGTGCGGCTCGGACCTGGCGGTCGTGCTGGTGGCGCCGAACGGGGCGCAGTACCCCCTGAAGGAAGCGACCGGGAGCTGCACCACCTACTCCGGCGGCACCTACCAGGTCCCCGGGGTCAGCTCGCCGGCCGCCGGCACCTGGACGCTGCGGGTGACCGACACGAAGGCCTGGAACTTCGGCAACCTGTCGGGCTGGTCTATCACGGTATGACCGGTTTCGGGGCCACCGTACGCACCGGTGGCCCCGAAACTGTCCGAACAGGCCAGTGTCGATCCACGGTGTACCGGCGTTATCAGGACATGTCTGTGGAGCGATATACGACCGGCGGCCCGTGGGAGAGCCTGTACGGCTACGCCCGGGCCGTGAAGGCCGGCCCCTGGATCGTCACGGCGGGATGCACGGCCACCGTGCAGGGCGACGTGCGGTGCGTGGGCGACCCGGGCGGCCAGACCAAGGAGGCGTTCCGGATCGCCCTCGACGCGATCGTGGACGCGGGGGCCTCGGTCGGCGACGTGGTGCGGACCCGGATGTACATCACCGACCCGATGCACGCCGACGCGGTCGGCCGGGCGCACGGCGAGCTGTTCGGCGTGGTCAAGCCGGCCGCGACCGTGGTCGTCACCCGGCTGCTGCACCCGGAACAGCTGGTCCAGGTCGAGGTCGAGGCCTACCTGCCCGACGAGGACCTCAACGCACTGGCAGACTCGCCGCTCGAAGGGCTTCTTTGACCTGTGCGACGCTCAGCTGGCCGAAGTGGAACACGCTGGCCGCCAGCACCGCGTCCGCCCCGGCCGCCACCGCGGCCGGAAAGTCCCCGACCGCCCCCGCGCCCCCGCTCGCGATCAGCGGGATGTCGACCTCCGCGCGGACCGTGCGGATCAGTTCCAGGTCGAACCCGGCCTTCGTGCCGTCCGCGTCGATCGAGTTGAGCAGCAGCTCCCCGGCCCCCAGCTCGGCGACCCGGGCGGCCCAGGCGATGGCGTCCAGCCCCGTGCCCCGCCGGCCGCCGTGCGTGGTGACCTCGAAACCGTCCCCCGACCGGCGCACGTCCAGCGACAACGTCAGCACCTGGCTGCCGAACCGCTCGGCGATCTCCCGGATCAGCTCCGGCCTGCTGATCGCGGCCGTGTTCACCCCGACCTTGTCGGCCCCGGCGCGCAGCAGCGCGTTCACGTCGTCGACGCTGCGCACCCCGCCGCCCACGGTGAGCGGGATGAACACCGTCTCGGCGGTCCGGCGCACCACGTCGAGCATGGTGCCGCGCCCGGCCACGGAGGCGGACACGTCCAGGAACGTCAGCTCGTCGGCGCCGGCCGCGTCGTAGGTGGCGCCCAGCTCGACGGGGTCGCCGGCGTCGCGCAGGTCGGCGAACCGCACCCCCTTGACCACCCGGCCGTTGTCCACGTCGAGGCAGGGGATGACACGGATCGCGACGCTCATGCCCCCACCCTAGGCGGGTCCACCCGCTGGGACGGTCCCGGGTCAACCCCGAAAAGACGATCAGACGGTTACGGTGGGCAGCCCCCGGCACGCATCGGTTCGCCCCTGTCCCCGGGTCGCGCGCGCCGTGCCGGCGCTGAGCCCCCGCCCGGGCCGGGCTGCCGCCCGGCCCTCACCCCCGCGCCGCCCAAGCCTCCCGCAACGCCCCGAGAGTCGCCCGGATCGCCGGCCGGTTCCCCGCCGCCGTCCGCCACACCACCACCATCCGCCGGGTCGGTGTGGGCGTCACCTCCAGGATGTCCACCCCCGCAGGCACCCCCGTCCGCGCCAACCGGGGCACCAACGCCACCCCGAACCCCCGCTCGATCAGCGTGAACTGCGTCGCGAACTCGTCGATGAGAAAATCCGGCCGCACCCCGGGCAGCACCCGCAGCAGCCACGTGTGGCAGATCGCCCCCGGGGTCGCCGAGATCCACCGCTCACCGATCAGGTCCGCCAGCGCCACCGGCCCCGTGAACCGCCCCGCCGGGGCGAGCAGGTCCGCGACGTCGAAGCCGAGTTCGAGGTGCGACATGCCGGGCGGCAGTTCGAGGACCGCCTCCGGCCAGTCGTCGGCCACCGCGAGGTCGGCGAGCCCGCGCCGGACCAGGTCGAGGCCCACGTTCGGGTTGCCCTCGCGGACGGCGACGGTCAGGTCCGGGTACGCCGCCGCCAGGGTCTCCAGCGCGTGCGGCAGCAGCCCCCGGCACGCGGTGGCGATGGACGCGACGGTCACCCGGCCCTCGACGGTGTCGCGGTGCGCGGCGACGGCGGACTCGGCCTCCTCGACGGCGGCCAGCACCCGGCCGGCGTGGTCGGCGAGCACCCGGCCCAGTTCGGTGAGGCGGAGCCGGCGGCCGTCCTTCTCGACCAGGGGTGCGCGGATCTCCCGTTCGAGTTTGCCGAGGTGCTGGGACACGGCGGACGGGGTGCAGTGCAGGGCGTCGGCGGCGGCGAGCACCGTCCCGTACAGCGAGACGGCGTGCAGGGCGCGCAGCCGGGCGAGCTCAATCATGTAGTAACACTAATTCAATCCTGAAGAAGAATGAACTGGTGCTTCATGGTTGCCGCGCGCAGGCTCAGGGGCATGAGACCCCGCGACCTCCTCCTGGCCCTGCTCGTCGCCGCCGTCTGGGGCGCCAACTTCGTCTTCCTGCACGTCGGGCTGGAGACGGTCCCGCCGCTGCTGTTCAACGCGCTGCGGTTCGGGTTCGCGGCGTTCCCGGCGATCCTGTTCCTCGGCCGGCCCCGGGTCGGGTGGCGCTGGGTGGTCGCGGTCGGCCTGGTGCTCGGCGTCGTCAAGTACTCGCTGCTGAACGGGAGCCTGCACGCCGGCATGCCCGCAGGGCTGTCCTCGGTCCTGTTGCAGAGCGCCGCCGGGTTCACCCTGGTCATCGGCTTCCTGGCCCTGGGGGAGCGCCCGCGCCGCCGGCAGCTCGTCGGCCTGGGGATCGCCGCCTGCGGGATCGCCGTCGTCGGGCTGCGGATCGGCGGCGACCTGCCGCTGGGCGCGTTCGCGCTGCTGATCGGCGCGGCCGCCGCCTGGGGGGTGTCCAACGTGCTCACCCGCCGGGCCGCGCCGCCCGACGCGCTGCGGTTCATGGTCTGGGTCAGCGCCGTCGCCACCCTGCCGCTGCTCGCGCTGTCCCTGGTGTTCGAGGGGCCGGCCCGGGACCTGGCGGCGCTGCGCGCGATGGGCTGGCCCGAGGTGGGCGCGGTGTTCTGGGGCTCGGTCGTGTCCACGCTGTTCGGGTTCGGGGTGTGGGGCGCGCTGATGCGCCGGTACTCCGCGGCGACCGTGTCCTCCTTCGCCCTCCTCGTACCCTTCTTCGGCCTGGGGTTCGCGGCCCTGGCCCTGCGTGAACGGCCACATCTGACGGACCTGGTGGGGGCGGTGCTGGTCGTGGGCGGGGTGCTGTGGGGCGCGCGGGCGACCCGCCCGACCGCCCCGGCCTCGGACATCCCCGCCCCGGCCCTCGCGGCGGTCCCCGCTCCGGTGGTCGCGCCGGTCCGGGGCCTCGTGGCGGTCCCCGCTCCAGCGGTCGTTCCGGCCCCGGGCCTCGCGGCGGTCCCCGCTCCAGCGGTCGCGCCGGTCCCGGGCCGACCGGCAACCCCGGGCACAGTCCGGAATGTGACTGGCCATTGTGGTGACTTGCCCGGTTCGGCAGAATTCGATCATGGTCGAGACCAGGTTGCGGGACCACTTCCAACGCGGTGACACCCTCGTCCTCGCCGGCCCCGACCCGACCGCCCCCGGCGCCACCCCGGCCGACTGGACCCCCGACCAACGGATCGCCGCCGAGGACATCGTCGCCCTGCTCCGGGGCGCGGCCCCGGCCGCCGAGGGCCGCACGGCCGCCGTCCGGATCACCGGCGCGCTGATCACGGGGCGGCTCGACCTGACCGACGCGGAGTTCACCCACCCCCTGGAACTGACCCGGTGCTGGGTCGCCGAGACCGTCGTCCTCACCGACGCGCGGACCCGGGCGCTGCGGTTCAACGACTGCCGGCTCGACCGGGTCACCGCCCAGGGCCTGGTCGTGGACGGGCCGCTGGAGTTCGAGGGCGCGGTGGCCACCGAGATCTACCTGCCCGACGCGCAGGTCAAGGGCACCCTCAGCCTGGCCGGCGCGACCCTGACCAACCCGGGCGGCACCACCCTGCGGATCGACAGCACCACGATCGAGGCCGACCTGCACTGCTCCGCCCGCGAGGTCGACGGCCGGATCGTGCCGTTCCGCTCCACCGGGCAGCTCAACCTCCAGGGCGCGGCGGTCCGGTGCAGCGTGTACCTGCGCGGCGCCGAACTGACCGCCGACCCGCCGACCTCCCTGGCCCTGTACGCCGAGAACCTCACCGTCGGCCAGAACCTGGCGTGCGGCGGCTTCATCGACCTGGCCGGTACCGACGCCGCCTGGTTCACCCTGCGCGGGCAGGCGACCCTGTTCGCGGCCACCGTGTCGGGGGCGGTGCTGCTGGAGGGCGCGGAGCTGTCGTACCCGGAAGGGGTGGTGCTCGACGCCACGCATCTGGGGGTGGGCAGCACGCTCGGGTGCGGCCCGGCCCGGTACACGATCAGCTGCTCGGTCTGGTCACCCGAAAGATTCGCAGCAGCCGGTGTCGCGGACCGCCGGTGCGACGAGGCGCCCTGTCCGGGGCACGACGTCCTGGTGCCGTTCCGGGCCGACGGCGGCCTGCGGCTCGCGGACGCCCGGGTCGGCGGCTCGGTCTACCTGGACGCCGCCGACCTGCGCTCCGGCACCGACGGGCTGGCCGTGAACGCCGAACGCCTCAGCGTCGAGGGCGCGCTGATCTGCCGGCCGTTCGGCCCCGACCTGCGGCCCCGGATCCGGGGCACCCTGTTCCTGCGCAACGCCCGGCTCAGCGCGCTCAGCGTCGACGGCGCGCTCCTGGAGGCCCCCGAACCGGGCGCGGTGGCCCTGGACGCGGGCGAGATCACCATCGGCCAGTCGCTGTCCGGGGTGGTGCTCGACGGGCTGCCGCTGGAGGTGCGCGGCCAGCTCCAGCTGCCCGGCGCGCGGGTCGGCGGCTCGATCGCCCTCGACGGCGCGCAGCTGCTCAACCCCGGCGGCGTGTCCCTGTTCGCCGAGCGGATGGTCGTGGAGGGGCACGTGTTCCTCCGGGCGTACGTCCCCGACGAGGACGAGGTGGAGTACTTCCGCTCCGCCGGCGCGATCCTGATGTACGGCGCGCAGATCAACGGCGCGCTGCACCTGAACGGCGCGATCCTCGACAACCCCGGCGGCGTGACCCTGGACGGTTCCAACCTCACGGTCGGCAACGCGGTGATCTGCCACTGGGGCGGGGCGCTGATCCACCGCGACGACTCGCTGCGGGCCACCCTGCACTCGCGCGGCCGGATCGACCTGAGCCGGGCCACGGTCAGCGGCGACGTGGTGTTCGACGGCGCGTACCTGGAGGGCTGCCCGCTCTGGGAGTCCCACGTTGCCCTCGACGCCACGAACACCACGATCGGCGGCAACCTGTCCTTCCAGAGTGGACTCGACGGGACGGTGCCCATCCCCTTCGAGACGGTCGGCCTGCTGGCTCTCGCCGACGCCCGGGTCGGCGGCTCCCTGACCCTGGCGGGCGCGCTGTTGACCAGCCCCGGCGGCCGGACCCTGGACGCCGAGCGGGCCGTGGTCACCGGCGCCCTGTCGGCCCTGCCGGTGGGGGAGCTGCGGTTCCGCTCGCACGGCGAGTTCACGCTGTCCGGGGCGACGGTCAGCGGCGCGGTCGACCTGTCGTACGCGGAGCTGCTGGCCGCCGACCGGGTCGACCCGGCCCCGGAGGTCCCCGAGGGCGTGGTCCGCGAGTCCACCGGCTTCGCGCTCCGGGCCGACGGCCTGCGCGCCGACGCGGACGTGATCCTGGCCGGCGGGCCCGACGAGCCGTTCGAGGCCCGGGGCGCGGTCAGCCTGTCCGGGGCCCGGATCGGCGGGAACCTGCTGCTCAGCGGCGCGGTCCTCGACGACCCGGACGGCATCGCCCTCGACGCCACGAACATCACGGTGGCCCGCAACGTGGACGGCACCGGCTGGGCGGGCGCGAAGCTGCGGGTCACCGGCCCGGTGAAGATGTACGGCGGCCTGATCCAGGGCAACCTGATCCTCAGCGGCGCGGAGCTGCGCAACGCCTCCCGGCTGGCGGCGTTCGGCGGCGACCGGCTCACCGTCGAGCAGAGCCTGTTCGCCCACGGCCTGGTGTGCGTGCTGGAGAACCCGGTCGATCCCGGCGGCGCCGAACCCGGGGCGCCCAGCTCCGGCGAGGGCGCGTTCCGGCTGCACAGCGCCACGGTCCGGCACAACGCGGAGCTGATCGGGGCGCACTTCGAGGCGGCGTTCGGCCCGGCCGCGCTGCTGGACAACCTGGGCGTGGACGGCGACCTGTTCCTCACCGGCGGCTGGGTGGCCGGCACGTTCCTGCCCCTGACCTGCGTCGGCACGCTGCGGCTGGGCGGTGCGACGGTCCGCGGCGGCCTGAACCTGAGCGCCGGCTCCCTGACCAGCGCCGACGGCCCGGCCCTCGCGGCGGACAACCTCACCGTCGGCCGCGACCTGTACTGCGGCCCCTGGCTCGGCGCCGGCCTGACGGTCACGAACGGCGCGTCCCTGGTCGGCGCGACCGTCACCGGCACCCTGAGCCTCGACGCCGCGGTCGTCACCGCCGAGGGCACCGCCCTGGACGCGGCGAACCTGACCGTCGGCGGCGACCTGCGGGCCCGGCACCCGTTCACCGTGGACGGGGAGGTGTTCCTGTCCGGCGCGGTGGTCGGCAAGACCCTGGACCTGTCCGGGGCCACCCTGCGCAACCGGGACGCGGTGGCGTTCAGCGGGCAGTACCTGACGATCGCCGGGGACCTGCTCTGCACCGCGCGCCCCGCCGAGCGGGTCACCGACGACGGCACCGTGGAGCTGCGCCTGGAACGGTTCACCGCCGAGGGCACGATCCGGCTCGACGGCGCGCGGGTGGTGGGCACGGTCGACTTCGGGGACGCGGCGCTGTCGGGCGGCGAGTCCCGGCAGTGGCGCGACGTACCCGTCCTGCTCGACTGCGCCCGCCTGGAGGCCCGCACCCTGCGCCTGCGCCCGCACGCGGCGGTGGGCGGCTGCGTGGACCTGATCGGCGCGCGGATCGGCGACCTGGAGTGCCGCAAGGCCGGCGACGAGGTGCCGCTCCGTCTCGACGGCCTCACCTACGACCGGCTGTCCCCGGCCGACCTGCACCCCCGGCTGCGCGGCCGGTGGCTCCGCGACGCCGAGGGCGTGTACGCGGCCCAGCCCTACGAGCAGCTCGCCGCCGTCTACCGCCGGCTCGGCCACCCGCGCTGGGCCCGGCTCACCCTGCTCCGCAAGCACCGTGAGCTGTGGAAACGCGACTGGCGCCACCCGCGTCGGTTCGCCGTCCAGCTCTGGCGGGGCCTGCAGGACCTCCTGATCGGGTACGGCTACGCGCCCGGCCGCGCCGTCCTGTGGCTGATCGGCGCGTTCGCCGCGGGCACGGCCTACTTCTCCGCGCACCCGCCGCAGCCGGTGGCCGAGCACCACCAGGCGGTCCTGCGCCCGTGGCTGTACGCCCTGGACGCGCTGCTGCCGACCTCACCGTTCGGGCATCAGGTGCAGTTCCGGCCGCACGGGTCGGGGTTCTGGGTGTGGTTCTCGCTGTCGGTCCTGGGCTGGCTCCTCGCGTTCGCGGTCCTGCCGGCGATCACCCGCTCGATCAGCCGGGAGTAGGCGGCCCCGGCGGCCCCGGCCCGGCGGCCCCCGACCCGCCGGCCCCGGGGCGGTGGCGCACGGCCGCGACCAGCACGAAGCTCACGACCACGAGCAGCGACCACGCCCCGAACTTCGCCGCGTGCACCGGCTGCCACCCGCCCGCCTGGTGCGGGTACCGCCACGCCCCGAGGTAGGTGGCGGCGTTCTCCGCGAGCCACAGGAAGAACCCGATCAGCGCGAACGACACGGCCAGCGGCATCCGGTACCGCGCCCGGCGGACCCGGAACGACACCCAGGTCCGCCGGCACGCCCAGACCAGGGCCAGGGCCAGCGGCCACCGCAGGTCGGGCAGCCGGTGGTGGGTGAAGAAGTTCGCGTACACCGCGACGGCCAGGGCGGTCACCGGCACCGGGCGGTACCCGGACAGCTCCAGGTCGAACCGGCGCCAGGCGTGCAGGATGTAGCTGCCGACGGCGGCGTACATGAAGCCGCTGTACAGGGGCACGTCGAACAGCTTCGTGTGGCCGTGGCCGGGGTAGGACCACGAGCCCATCCGGACCTTGTAGACCTCCAGCGCGAACCCGACCAGGTGGAACACCCCGATCACGGCCACCTCGCGGGTCGTCTCCACCCCGGTCGCCCACAGCACCCCGGTGAGCAGCAGGCACCCGACGAGTACCGCGTCGTAGGGGGCGAGCGGCAGCGCCACCAGCCGGGACAGCGCCAGGCAGCCGAACACCCCGACGGCGAACACGCAGCTCAGCGCCTCCTGCCAGCCGAACGCCAGCAGTTGGCCGATCCCGTGCCGCCACCGCCCCATGGCCGTGAGGCTACGAGCCCGGGGTGCGGACCGGGCGGGTGAGCCGTGAAGATTCCGCGACGGGCGACCGGCCGGCCCGCGACGTGGCCTAGTCCAGCGCCCGGTAGTTCACACCCTCCGCCTCGTACCGCAGCACCTGCGTCGCCAGCCGCTCCCGGAACCCGGCGACGTCCCCCGCCGTGCCCCACGCCACCTCGGCCACCGCCGCCAACCGTGGCAGCAGGTTGTACTCCGCCCGCGCCGCGTTCGGCAGGTACTCCGTCCACAGGTTCCCCTGCACGCCGAGCACCCCGTCCCCGGGCCGGTAGCCGTACACCTTGTCCAGGGGCAGCGGGCCGGTGATGGACAGCGGCTCGCCGGGGGCCAGGGACTCGGCGTGGTCCAGGTAGAGGTGGCTCTGCGGGGTCGCGATCACCGGGTGCCCGGCCGCGAGCGCCTCGTCGACCCGCTCCGGCCCGCGCCAGGCCATCACGACCGCGTCGGCCGGCGCGCCCGCCCCGACCAGCTCGTCCCACACGATGACCTTGCGGCCCCGGGTGGCCAGGTGGTCGGCGAGCTGCCGGATCCACCACCCCAACAAGCCTTCGGGGGTACCGATCCCCAGCTCCGCCATCAGCGCCCGCGCGCCCGGGTTCTCCGACCACTCCCGGGGCGGCACCTCGTCCCCGCCGAGGTGGATGTACTCGCTGGGGAACACGTCGATCAGCTCGTCGAGTACCCCGCACATGAACTCGACCGTGGACCGCTCGACATTGAGGACGTGTTCGCTGATCCCGAACCGGTTCATCACCTCGTGCTGGACGTCGGGCCGGTTGCCCAATTCCGGGTACGCCGCGATGGCCGCCTGGGTGTGCCCCGGCAGGTCGATCTCGGGCACCACGGTCACCCCGAGCCGCGCCGCGTACGCCACGAGCCCGCGCAGTTCGTCCTGGGTGTAGTACCCGCCGTGCGGGGTGTGGTCGGACAGGTTGTCGAGGGTGTGCCCGATGGGGGAGGAGCTGCGGTACGCCCCGACGGAGGTCAGCCGGGGGTAGCGCCGCACGTCGAACCGCCAGCCCTGGTCCTCGGTGAGGTGCAGGTGGAACCGGTTGAGCTTGTGCGCGGCGAGCAGGTCGGCGAACTCGTACAGGAACGACACCGGGTGGTGCCAGCGGCCGACGTCGAGCATGCCGCCGCGCCAGGCGTGCGCGGGCCGGTCGGTGGTCCGGCCGCACGGCACGGACCAGTCGGCCTCGACCGGGGTCGGCGAGTACACCGACGGCGGCAGCAGCTGGCGCAGGGTCTGCACGGCCCAGCGGAGCCCGGCGGCGGTGCCGGCGGTGGCCACGACGCGGTCCCCGGTGACCTCCAGGGTGTAGCCCTCCGGGCCGAGGTCCCCGTCGGCGAGCAGCAGGGAGATCACCCCGGGGCCCGGTTCCGTGGCGGCCAGAGCCAGGCCCGTGGCCGGGGTGAGCAGTGCCCGGAGCAGGTCGGCGACCTCCGGCGCGTCGGGCGCGTGCACACCGGTGTCGGCCGTGAGCGGGAACCGCCCGGGGCGGGGCTCGTGCGACGTGGGCTGCGGGATCAGCATGCCGGCTCCTTATTGCAAGGTTCCTTCAATATTGCGCGAGAGTACCCCGCCGACCGGCTCCGGCCCAGCCTGGCCGGGTGCCAGGTCCCGGAGTCGGCACGGAACGGGGCCGCCGACCCCGGCGGGGCGGGCCCGGCTACAACCCGAGCTTGGCCACCCGCAGCGCCCGCACCGACTCCTCGGGTCCGTCGTAGGCCACCTGCGCGACCCGCTGCCGCCCGAAGCAGAACAGCGCCAGCTCGCTCGGCGGCCCGGTCACCGTCACCGTGGGTGAGGTCCCCGCTGTCCGCTCGCCGACACCGGGCGCCACGAGCCGCACCGACTCGTTACCCAGGAGGAGGCGCAGGGCGCGCAGTCGGCCCCAGACCGCGTGCTCGAAACCCTCGGTCAGGTCGCGCGGCTCGAACCCCGACGTGGCGCGCCGGACGTCCTCGTGGTGCACGAGGTACTCGATCAGGTTGATGGTCTCGTCGAGCGGGGCGATCCACCACGGCCGGTGCCGCACCAGCTCCACGATCTCGGGATACGTCTTCCGGTCCCGCAGCGACGCGGCCACCTTGTCGGTCCAGCCGGCGAACGCGGGGATCCACACGCCGAGCCCCGCGTCGGGCCGCCGCTCCCGGAGCACGAGGTGCGCGGCGAGGTCGGCGGTCACCCAGTCGCCACACAGCGTGGGGGCGTCCGGGCCGACCTCCAGGAGCAGGTCGGCGAGCAGGTGCCTTTCACGGAGCGCGTAGGAGGTCATTCCGGAAGCGTAACCGCGTAACGGACAGTGATCTAGATCGCATTCGAGATGCGTTCGTCACGTGGAACAGCTAGAACTTGTAAGGACCAAGAACGGAAGTTGAGCTGACATGGACAATGGTGTTCTGGGCCGCGGAATGCGGGTGCTGGGCCAGGCCATCCGTGACGAACCAGGTCGGTTCGCGATCGCGGTGGCCGGTAGTTGTGTGTTCGGACTGGCGACGGTGGCCAGCGCGTACGTGGTCGGCCGGGTGATCGGCGACATCGTCGTCCCCGCGTTCGACTCCGGGCACGTGGCCGGCGGTTCGCTGGCCCTGGGCGCGGGCGCGATCTTCGCGGTGTCCCTGGTCAAGGTGCTCGGCATCCTGGGCCGGCGGCTCGGGGCGGGCGCGATGCAGTTCCACCTCCAGGCGACGTACCGGCGCCGGGTCACCAGCCGTTACCTCCAGCTCCCCCTCGCGTGGCACTCCAAGCACCCGACCGGCACCCTGCTGTCCAACGCGAACGCCGACGTGGACGCGGCCTGGTCGCCGATCGCGCCGTTCCCGATGGCCGTCGGCACCCTGGTCATGCTGGTCGGCGCGGTCGCGTCCCTGTTCGCCGTGGACTGGGTCCTGGCGCTGGTCAGCCTCGTGGTCTTCCCCGCCGTGTTCTCGCTCAACGTCATCTACTCGCGGAAGATGTCCCCGAACATCACCCGGGCCCAGCAGCTGCGCTCCGAGGTCAGCGAGATCGCCCACGAGAGTTTCGACGGCGCGCTGGTCGTCAAGACCATGGGCCGCGAGGAGGCCGAGACCGTCCGGTTCGAGCAGCGGGCCAACGAGCTGCGCGACGCGATGGTGAAGGTCGGCCGGATCCGGGGCGCGTTCGACCCCGCGATGGACGCGCTGCCCCAGCTCGGCACGCTCGCGGTGCTGGTCGTGGGCGCGTGGCGGCTGTCGGCCGGCGCGGTCACGGTCGCCGACGTGGTGGCCGTGGCGTTCCTGTTCACGATCCTGGCGTTCCCGGTCCGCGCGATCGGCTGGGTGCTCGGCGAGCTGCCGCGCAGCGTCGCCGGCTGGGACCGGTTGCAGCACGTGATCACCGCGAAGGGCGACATGACGTACGGGGCGACGACCGTCCGCGGCTCCGGCCCCGCCGTCCTCGACTTCGCCAACGTCGACTTCTCCTACGACGACACCCAGGTCCTCACCGACGTGTCGTTCACGGTCCCCGCCGGCAGGACCGTGGCCCTCGTCGGCCCGACCGGCGCCGGCAAGTCCACGATCGCCTCCCTGGCCGCGCGCCTGGTCGACCCGGGTTCCGGCCGGGTCAGCATCGACGGCGTGGACGCCCGCAACCTGAGCGGCGCGGCGCTGGCCTCGACCGTGGGCCTGGTCCCGCAGCTGCCGTTCGTGTTCGACGACTCGATCCGGGGCAACATCACGCTCGGCCGCGAGGGCGTGGACGACGACGCCGTGTGGGCCGCGCTGGACCTGGCCCAGGCGGCCGGGTTCGTCGGCAAGCTCGACGAGGGCCTGGACACGAGGGTGGGCGAGCGCGGCACCAGCCTGTCCGGCGGCCAGCGCCAGCGGCTCACCCTGTCCCGGGCCCTGGCCGGCGGCCCCCGGCTGCTGGTCCTGGACGACGCGACCAGCGCGGTCGACCCCCGGGTCGAGGCGGCGGTCCTCGCCGGGGTGCGCGGCTCCTCGGCGTCGGTGCTGGTCGTGGCGTACCGGCGGGCCACCATCGCGCTCGCCGACCAGGTCGTCTACGTCGAACAGGGCCGGGTGGTCGCGACGGGTACCCATGAGGAGCTCCTCGCGAAGGTGCCCGGCTACATCGACCTGGTGACGGCGTACGAGCAGCAGGAGGCGCGCCGGGTGGAGGCGCTCGCCGAGGACCTGACCGACCCGGACGACATCGCGGAGAAAGAGCTGGAGGACGCGTGACCACGGCCACAGTCGAGGAGGTCGAGGAGTCGACCTACGGCACCATGCGCCGGGGCCTGGCCCTGTCGCCGGAGCTGCGGACCGGGCTGGTCGGCACGCTGTGCCTGGCGGTCGTCGCCACGGCCGGCAAGATCGCGGTCCCGGTGGCCGTGCAGCAGGGCATCGACAAGGGCCTGCGCACCGCGTCCGGGGTGCCGGACATGCGGGCGATCGCGACCATCGTGACTCTGACGGTCGCGATGCTGACCGTGACCGTGACCTGCGGCTACTTCATGAACGTCCGGCTGTTCACGGTCAGCGAGCGCGCGCTGGCGGGCCTGCGGGTCCGCACGTTCCGGCACATCCACGACCTGTCCACCCTGCACCAGCAGACCGAGCGGCGCGGTTCGCTCGTATCCCGGGTGACCAGCGACATCGACACGATCAGCCAGTTCCTCCAGTTCGGCGGGATGCTCCTGATCATCAGCTTCGGCCAGCTGCTCGTCGCGACCGTGATCATGGCCGTGTACTCGTGGCAGCTCACCCTCGTCGTGTGGGCCGCGTTCGGCCCGCTGGCCTTCGTGATCCGGCACTTCCAGAAGCGCCTGGCGAAGGCGTACGGCATCGCCCGGGTCAAGGTCGGCACCCTGCTGGGCGTCGTCGCGGAGAGCGTGGTGGGCGCGAGCGTCATCCGCGCGTACGGCGTGCACGAGCGCACTGCGGACCGGCTCGACACGGCGGTGGAGGAGTACCGGGTCGCCCAGTACCGCGGCCTGCGCACCTCCGTCGGCATCTTCTCCCTGGGCGAGCTCGCGGCCGGCCTGGTCAACGCCGGGGTCGTGCTGCTCGGTGTCGCGCTGGGCCTCGGCGGCGACCTGAGCGTCGGCGAACTGACGGCGTTCATGTTCCTGGTCGCGCTGTTCGTGCAGCCGGTGCAGATGGCCACGGAGATCCTCAACGACGCGCAGAACGCGATCGCCGGCTGGCGGCGGGTCCTCGACGTCCTCGACGTGGCCCCGGACGTGGCCGACCCGGTCCCCGGCCGGGCGCTGCCCGCCGGCCCGCTGGGCGTCATGTTCGACAACGTGCAGTTCAACTACCCGGGCGGCCCGAAGGTGCTGGCCGATGTGGACGTGGTGATCCCGGCCCAGATGAAGATCGCGGTGGTCGGCGAGACCGGTTCCGGCAAGACGACGTTCGCGAAGCTGCTCACCCGCCTGATGGACCCGACCTCGGGCACCGTCTCGCTCGGCGGCGAGCCGCTGGACGAGGTCAGCTTCGCCTCGCTGCGCAGCCGGGTCGTGATGGTGCCGCAGGACGGCTTCCTGTTCGACGCCACCGTCGCCGAGAACGTCCGCTTCGCCCGCCCGGACCTGACCGACGCGGAGCTGCTCGCCGCGTTCGAGGGCCTCGGGCTCGCCGACTGGGTCGTGGGCCTGCCCCAGGGCCTCGACACCCCGGTCGGGGAACGCGGCGAGGCGCTCAGCGTCGGCGAACGCCAGCTCGTGGCCCTGGCCCGCGCCTACGTGGCGGACCCGGACCTGCTGGTCCTCGACGAGGCGACCAGCGCCGTCGACCCGGCCACGGAGGTCCGACTGGCCCGGACCCTCGACGCGGTCACCCGGGGCCGGACCACGGTCGCCATCGCGCACCGGCTCTCCACGGCCCAGGCGGCCGACGAGGTGATCGTGTTCGACGCCGGCCGGGTCGTGCAGCGCGGGCCGCACGCCGACCTCGTCGCCCAGACCGACTCGGTCTACGCGAAGCTCTACGCCTCCTGGCTGGAACAGACCCGCTAGACCCTTCGACGGGTACGCGACGGCACGGCCCCGGGCCCAGCGCCCGGGGCCGTCCGCGTCCCCGCCGATGGGGCGGGCTCCCGGCCCCGGGCTGCGGCGGGCGCGGCCACGCCGCCCGGCTACACCATCCGGCGGGCGTCCTCCCCGGGCCTCCGGCTCCCGTACGGCGCGCCCACTTCCCGGAATGTCGGGTCACCCGCTGGGCGGCCACCCCCGCCCTCGCATATGTTGACGACGGCGAAGGGGAATGACATGGCCTGGTGGAACCGAGCGCCCGCGCGGGTGGCCGGCATGCTCGTCCTCGTCGCGGTCGGGGCCCTCGCCGGCTGGCCCGGCTGGGGCGGCCTGGCCGGGGCCGTGGCCGGCTACCTGCTCGCGCACACCGTCGGCTGGTCCGTGGACCGCGCCCGGGGCCGGCCGCGCCGCCCGGGGCCGCCGCCCGCGCAGGCCCAGCGCTACCAGTTGCGCACCACCACCCTGTCCGGCTCGATCGTCGCGGGGCTCGGCTTCGGCCTGCTCGGGATGGTCACGCTGTTCGCCACCCTGGGCCTGATCGGCAACGCGGCGGCCCGCAGGTTCGCGGTGGGCGCCCCGTTCCTGTACCTGACGGTCCTGCTCGTCCTGATCGTCGGCGGCGTGTTCTGGCTGCGCCGGACGGTGCTGTCCGACGTCGAGGTGACCCTGGGCGGCGCGACGCTCGTCCTGCGCGCCAAGGGCCGCAGACAGGACTGGCAGGAGCTCCGGCTGCCCGTGGACGCGGTCGAACGGGTCGACGCGTTCTCCGACCCGTTCGGGGCGGCCCGCTGGCTGCGGGTCGACGCGGGCTCCTACGGCCGGTTCGAGCTGCGGTCCTCGGGCATCCTGGCGGGCAAGCGGGCCCAGGCGGCGATCGGCCGGCTGACCGTGGACCTGCTCGACCGGGTGGGCGCGGACCGGCGGTCCCGGCCGTTCGTGGCCCGCTGGGGCACGTACCGATACGACATCAGGAAGAATCACTCCTCGTGACCGAGACTCTGGCACCCGAGATCGCCGCCCGACTGAAACGCGACGCCGACGGCCTGGTGGCCGCGATCGCCCAGCAGCACGACACCGGCGAGGTGCTGATGCTCGCCTGGATGGACGACGAGGCGCTCCGCCGCACCCTGGCCACCGGCCGGGCGACGTACTGGTCGCGGAGCCGAGGGGAATACTGGGTCAAGGGCGACACGTCCGGTCATGTCCAGCGGGTGCTGTCCGTGGACCTGGACTGCGACGGCGACGCCCTGCTCCTGAAGGTGGACCAGACCGGTCCCGCCTGCCACACCGGCGCACCGAGCTGCTTCTTCACCCCTTTGGAGTTGGCATGACCACCGGCGAGATCCTCCCGGACGAGGCGACGTTCCACGCACTGGCCGCCGGCCGCCGGGTGGTGCCGGTGACCCGCCGGCTGCTGGCCGACGCGGAGACCCCGGTCGGGATGTTCCGCAAGCTGGCCGGCGGGCCGGGCACGTTCCTGCTCGAATCGGCGGAGTCGGGCGGCGTCTGGTCCCGGTACAGCTTCATCGGGGTCCGGTCCTGCGCCACGCTCACCGAGCGCGACGGGCGCGGCGTGTGGCTCGGGGACCCGCCGGCCGGCGTACCCGTCGAGGGTGATCCGCTGGAGATGCTCCGCGCGACCGCCGAGCTGCTGGCCTCGCCCCGGGTGGAGGGCCTGCCGAGCCTCACGGGCGGCCTCGTCGGCTACCTGGCCTACGACATCGTGCGCCGGATCGAGAAGCTCCCGGTGATCGCGGAGGACGACCTGCACCTGCCCGAACTGGGCATGCTGCTGGCCACCGACCTGGCCGTCCTGGACCACCTGGACGGCTCGGTCCTGCTGATCGCCAACGCCATCCTCCCCGAGGCCGGCGCTTCGGGAGGCGACGCCTACGCCGACGCCGTCCGCCGGCTCGACGCCATGGCCGCCGCGCTCGCCCAGCCCACCCCGCCGATGGTCGCCACCATGACGAGGATGCCGGCGGAGCACGTCGCCGGGCGGACCCCCGAGGGCGGTTACGGCAAGGCCGTCGAGGTCGCCAAGGAGGCGATCCGGGCCGGGGAGTGCTTCCAGATCGTGCCCTCGCAGCGGTTCGAGACGGACACCGACGCCGACCCCCTGGACATCTACCGGGTACTGCGGGCCACGAACCCCAGCCCGTACATGTACCTGCTGCGGTTCGACGACTTCGACATCGTCGGCTCCTCCCCGGAGGCGCACGTCAAGGTCACCGGCCGCCGCGCCCTGCTGCACCCGATCGCGGGTACCCGGCCGCGCGGCGCCACCCCCGAGGAGGACACGGCGCTGGCCCACGAGCTGCTCGCGGACCCCAAGGAGCGCGCGGAGCACGTGATGCTCGTGGACCTGGGCCGCAACGACCTGGGCCGGGTCTGCGTGCCGGGCAGCGTGCACGTGCCGGAGTTCTTCCAGGTCGAGCGGTACAGCCACGTGATGCACATCGTGTCCACGGTCGTCGGCGAGCTGGAGCCGGACCGCACGGCCCTGGACGCGCTGACCGCGACCTTCCCGGCCGGCACGCTGTCGGGCGCCCCGAAGGTCCGCGCGATGGAGATCATCGAGGAGCTGGAGCCGACCCGGCGCGGCCTGTACGGCGGCACGGTCGGCTACGTCGACTTCGCCGGCGACCTGGACATGGCCATCGCGATCCGCACGGCCCTGATCCGCGACGGCCGGGCGTACGTGCAGGCCGGGGCCGGGGTGGTCGCGGACTCCGACCCGGCGACGGAGGACCTGGAGACCCGCAACAAGGCGGCGGCGGTGCTGTCGGCGATCGCCTCGGCGGGCACGATGCGCCCGGCGGGCCCGACGACGCCCGCCGAGCCGGCCCACGGGCACCCGGCCCCGCCGGCCGGCGCGAAGGTCGCCGACGGGTGGCAGGGGACCGGCTGATGGCCGCCGACCCGGACCCGACCCCGGCGGACCACACGGCACCCCCGACGGACCACGCGGCACCTCTGGCGGACCACACGGCACCCCGGACGGGCCACGCGGCACCCCGGACGGGCCACGCGGCACCTCTGGCGGACCACACGGCACCCCGGACGGGCCACGCGGCACCTCCGGCGGACCACACGGCACCCCCGACGGGCCACGCGGCACCTCCGGCGGGCCACGCGCCATCCCCGGCGGACCACGCGTCGGAGCGGCCCCCCGGCGACCGCGCCGCACCGCGCGACCCCGCCGGGGACCACCCGGCCGGGGACCGTTCCCTGGCCGCGCGCCTCACCGGCGGCCGTGGCCTCGCGTACACCGTCGTGGGTGTCCTGGTCTTCGCCGGTCTGGCCCTCTGGCTGGGCACCCGCCCCTGGCTGGTCGAGCTGGTCGCCCGCCCCGACCCGCTCCCCGCGGAACGCCTGACCCGCTCGGGCGCGGACACCACCGGGTGGCTCAACCCCTCGGCCGTCGTGGCGATGGCCGGCGCGGGCGCCCTGCTGGCCACCAGGGGCCTCGGACGCCGCCTGGTGGGTGCGCTCCTGGTCCTGGCGGGCCTGGGCGTCCTGGCGGCCTCTGGGTACGGCCTGGACGCCGACGGCGCGGCCCGGGTGCTCCTGCCCGCCGGCAACGCGCTGTCCGGCCTGGCGCTGTGCGCGGCGGGCGCGGCGACCCTCCGGTTCGGCGCGGGCTGGCCGACCATGGGCGCGCGCTACGAGCGCGGAACGGAGCGGAAGGACGACATGTGGTCGGCCCTGGATCGGGGGGAGGACCCCACCCGCCCGGATGGTCACCACTTATCCTGATAACGCGGTGAAAAGATCCGAGGTTAACGCCCGAGTCGCCAAGAGGTCGCGCATTATGCACGATTCCGTGACGTGAGGTGGGACATACCCCGGGTCCGGGTCCCTGAGTTCCTGGCCCTACGATCGGCCGCATGGCGCCCGGAGAGGGGAGTCCGCGGTGAGTGTGCTGGACGAAATTTTGGCCGGGGTTCGCGAAGATGTCGCGTCCCGCCAACAGCAGGTTCCGTTAGAGCTGGTCAAGGAGCGCGCAGCCGCCGCTCGGCCGGCGCTCGACGCCTATGCGGCACTCCGTGCCCCGGGGGTCGGGGTGATCGCCGAGGTGAAGCGTTCCTCGCCGTCGAAGGGTGCCCTCGCGGACATCCCCGACCCGGCGGATCTGGCCGCGCAGTACGCGGACGGCGGGGCGCGGGTGATCAGCGTCCTCACCGAGGGCCGCTGGTTCGGCGGCAGCCTCGACGACCTCGCGGCCGTGCGTGCGGCGGTGAACGTGCCGGTGCTGCGCAAGGACTTCGTGGTGTCGAGCTACCAGGTGCACGAGGCCCGGGCCTACGGCGCCGACATGGTGCTGCTGATCGTGGCCGCGCTGGAGAAGAACGTGCTCGTCGGGCTCCTCGAACGGATCGAGTCCCTCGGCATGGCAGCTCTGGTCGAGGTGCACGACGAGGACGAGGCCGACATCGCCCTGGAGGCCGGTGCCCGGCTGATCGGCGTGAACGCGCGCAACCTGAAGACCCTGGAGGTCGACAGGTCGACGTTCGAGCGGATCGCGCCGGGGCTGCCCAACAACGTCGTCAAGATCGCCGAGTCCGGGGTACGGGGTCCGCACGACCTCATCCGGTACGCCTCGGCGGGCGCGGACGCGGTGCTGGTCGGCGAGGGCCTGGTGACCCAGAAGAGCCCGAAGGACGCGGTGAAGGAACTGGTGAACGCCGGCAACCATCCGGCGACGCCACGGCCGGCACGCTGATCTCGCCAGCGGGGGGAGTGCGGGGTAAGGTGCGCGGGTGAATTTGGCATCGATCCCCAGCCCCTCCGTGGGCGTGTGGCACCTCGGTCCGCTGCCGATCCGGGGCTACGCGCTCTGCATCGTGCTCGGCATTGTCGTGGCCTGCTGGATCACCGAGGTACGGATGCGCCGACGGGGCGCGCCGAAGTACGCGGTGCTCGACGTCGCGGTGTGGGCGGTGCCGTTCGGCATCGTCGGCGCCCGGCTCTACCACGTGGTCACCTCCCCGCAGGCGTACTTCGGTGCGGCCGGTGAGCCGATCAAGGCCCTCTACATCTGGGAGGGCGGCCTCGGCATCTGGGGCGGTGTCGCGGGCGGTGCCCTGGGCGCGTGGATCGCGTGCCGCAGGATGGGCCTGCCGCTGCGGATGGTGGCCGACGCGCTGGCCCCCGGGCTGCCCGTCGCGCAGGCGATCGGCCGGTTCGGCAACTGGGTGAACAACGAGCTGTTCGGCGGTCCGACCACCCTGCCCTGGGGTCTCCAGGTGCACGAGTGGGACTCGACGACCGGCCGCGCGCTCACCGGCCCGGACAACCAGCCGCTGCTCAAGGACGGCCTCTACCACCCCACGTTCCTCTACGAGGCCGTGTGGAACGTCGGGGTCGCGGGCCTGGTGATCTTCGCGGAGCGGCGCTTCAAGCTCGGCTGGGGCCGGGCCTTCGCGCTGTACGTGATGGGCTACACCGCCGGCCGGTCCTGGATCGAGGCGATGCGCACCGACACGGCGAACGAGTTCCTGGGTGTCCGGATCAACGTGTGGGTCTCGATCGCGGTGTTCCTCGGCGCGCTGGCGTACTTCGTGGTGAAGCGCGGCATGCCCCAGGAGAAGCTGGTCACGATCGGCGACGAGCTGCGCCCCGTACCCCTCGACTGGGAGCCGGAGCCCGGCACGGCGGCGAAGGTGGACGGCGACCGCGAGGACGACGGGTCCGAGGATCCGGACCCCGGGGCGCCCGACCCGGAGACCTCCGGGCCCGAGGCCGCCGAGCCCGACACCGAGCCCGACGCCGAGGCGACGACCGCCGAGGCCGACGCGGCGGCCGTCGAGCCCGACACCGACGGGGATCCCGAGCCGGCGGAGCCCGCCGGAGCCCCCGCCGAGACGGCGACAAACGTGGATAAAACAGAACAGAAGTAACGCGAGTATCCTGGGTCGAGCGGAAAAGAATGGGAGACCCTCAAGCATGGCGAAGATCGACGCGGTAGTCACCGGGGCCGGCGGGTTCATCGGCGGACACCTCACCAGGGCACTCCTCGCGGAGGGCAAGACCGTCCGAGCGGTGGACATCAAACCCCTCAACGAGTGGTACCAGAGGTTCGACACCGCCGAGGAGGTCGTCGCCGACGTCTCCCTGTTGCAGGACGCGCGCGCCGTGGTCGACGGCGGGGCCGGCGAGGTGTTCAACCTGGCGGCCGACATGGGCGGCATGGGCTTCATCGAGAACAACAAGGCCGCCTGCATGCTGTCGGTGCTCACCAGCACCCACGTGCTGATGGCCGCCAAGGAGGCCGGCGTCGACCGGTTCTTCTACTCCTCCTCGGCCTGCGTCTACGCGGCCGACAAGCAGACCGACGCCGACATCGTCGCGCTGAAGGAGGAGGACGCCTACCCGGCCATGCCCGAGGACGGCTACGGCTGGGAGAAGCTGTTCTCCGAGCGCCTCGCCCGGCACTTCCGCGAGGACTACGGCATGGCGACCCGGATCGCCCGCTTCCACAACATCTACGGCCCGAACGGCACCTGGGACGGCGGCCGCGAGAAAGCCCCCGCCGCCGCGTGCCGCAAGGTCGCCAACGCCGTGCTGACCGGCAACCACGAGATCGAGATCTGGGGCGACGGCCTGCAGACCCGCTCGTTCACCTACGTGGACGACTGTGTCGACGGCATCCTCCGGGTCACCCGGGGCCACTTCGACGAGCCGATCAACGTGGGCTCCTCCGAGGTCGTCACGATCAACGAGCTCTACGCCCTGGTCGCCGACATCGCCGGCGTCGAGCTGAGCTACAAGCACGTGCCCGGCGCGCTCGGCGTCCGTGGCCGCAACAGCGACAACACGCTGATCCTCAAGGAGTTCGGCTGGGAGCCCTCGACGCGGCTGCGCGACGGCATCGCCCAGACGTACGCGTGGATCCTGGAGCAGGCCAAGGCCCGGGCCGCGGGTCTGGCGTACACCAACTGATGTCAGGGCTGCATCCCCGGTCGGAGGGGCAGGCCCCGCCGATCCAGCGGGTCGACGTCCTCGGCGTCGGCGTGTCCGCGGTCAACATGGACATGGCCGTCGAGGAGGTCACCCGCTGGGTCGACCAGCGCGAGCGGCACTACGTGTGCGTCACCGGCGTGCACGGCGTGATGGAGTCGCAGCGCGATGCCGACCTGCTGCGGATCCACAACGAGTCGGGCCTGACCACGCCCGACGGCATGCCGATGGTGTGGGCGGGCCACCAGGCCGGCGCGGACTGGATGACCCGGGTCTACGGCCCGGACCTGATGCTCACCGTCCTGGCCCGCGCGGCCGAACGCGGCTGGGGTTCCTATCTCTACGGCGGCAACGACGGCGTGCCCGAGCTGCTCGCCGCGAAGCTCACGGAGCGGTTCCCCGGCCTGAAGATCGTCGGGATGCACTCCCCGCCGTTCCGGCCGCTGACGCCCGAGGAGGACGACGCGATCGTCCGCGAGATCAACTCCTCGGGGGCCGAGCTGGTCTGGGTCGGGCTGTCGACGCCGAAGCAGGAGCGGTGGATGGCGGCGCACGTCGGCCGGTTGGACGCGCCCGCGCTGTTCGGGGTGGGCGCGGCGTTCGACTTCCACGCGGGGCTCGTGCCCCAGGCCCCGGCCTGGATCCAGAAGCGCGGCCTGGAGTGGGCGTTCCGGCTGACCAAGGAGCCGAAGCGGCTGTGGCGGCGCTACTTCCGCAACAACCCGGCGTACCTGTGGCAGACCCGCAAGCGCAAACCCTTCCTGCGATAACCCTTTCTTCGGGTACGAGAAGCCCCGGCCGCCGACGTGGTGGCCGGGGCTTCCTGCTGTCCCGCCCCACCCCGGCCGGCACCCTCCACCCGGTCTGCGACCGAACCGCCGGGCCGGGTATGCCATTCTTCATCTTCGATGGATGATCAACGTTCAAGACCTCTTGAATGATGGCTCCCGGCGTTGCTAGGCTCGCCCGACATTCCCCCCAGAGCGGAGATTCCCATGAAGTCTCGCCTGCGTTCCGTACTGGTCGGCCTCGTCGCGGCCGTCGTCTCGGCCACCGCCCTCACCCTGGGCGCCACCTCGCCCGCCGCCGCCGCGTTCGGCGACGAGACGTTCGGCTGCCGCATCGCGCCGGGCACGATCTTCACCTGGAGCGCGGGCTGTCACGACAGCATGCCGGCGACCACCTACAACGTGGCCTTCCAGGTGCAGAACCTCTCCGGCTCCTACACCTACTCGTGGAACATCAGCGGGCCGTACACCTCCGTGATCACCGGCTGCACCTCGTCCTCGGTGGCCTGCGCGGTGTCCGTGCCGGGCGGGGCGTTCGACAGCGAGATCTACGCGACGGTCACCTACAGCCAGGGCGGACAGAGCCTGACCCGGTACTCGGTCGCGATCCTGCGCGCCCGCTGCGGCGACATGCTCTGCTGAGGCCGCGCCGCCCGCCGTACCCGTCGCGTGTTTTCCGTGGGGGACGGCGGGCGGCCTAAACCTCGCGCCGCGACGGATTTCCGACATTACACACAGTGACTCCCGGCGGTACGCTACTGCCATGTTGCCCGCCGGCGCGAACCTCGGCGTCCGCACCGCCGGCTGTGGCGCGGCCCTGGTGTTCTACGTGCCCGCCGCGGTCCTCGCCTGGCTGCTCGCCCGGCTGCTCCCCGACGACCTGCCGTGGTGGGGCCGGTTCGCGGTCGGGGTGTTCGTGCTGATCGTCTTCTCGGCGGCCCTGCTGCTCGTCGTCTCCCAGGTCGACCACTGGATCCGCGCGTCCCGCGACCGGGTGCCGCGGGCGGGCTGGGTCTTCTTCGCCGCGGGCCTGCTGGCGGGTGTTCCGGTGGCGTATCTGGGTGCCGAGCTGTTGTCGCGACTATTCTGAATGTGCCAATTCATCCGCTCGTTACTTTGATCACAAGACGGGTGTACTGCTAGACACCTCCGGTCGCGTACACTCAGTTCCACCTACCGGGCCGACGCTGTCCCGCCACCATGCGACCGCGTCAGGAGGCTCGATGCCTGGTTCCCGCATCCCCGCACTCCAGGGCCTTTACGATCCCGCCAACGAACACGATGCCTGTGGCGTCGCCTTCGTGGCGGACCTTCGTGGCGCGTCCCACGATGTGGTACGCAAGGGGCTCTCCGCCCTGGTTCGCATGGAGCACCGGGGCGCGCAGGGCGCGGATCCGGGGACCGGCGACGGCGCGGGCATCATGATCCAGATCCCGGACGCGTACTACCGGGCCACGGTCGACTTCGACCTCCCGCCGCCCGGCCACTACGCCACCGGCCTCGTGTTCATGGAGACCGACGACACCCGGGTCCTGGAGAAGTTCGCGATCGCCGAGCACGCCCACATCCTGGGCTGGCGCGACGTCCCCACCGACGAGACGGGCCTCGGCCAGGACGCCGTCGACGCGATGCCCCTGATCCGGCAGGTCTTCCTCGCCTCGGACGAGGGCAAGAGCGGCATGGACCTCGAACGCGTCGTGTACTGCGTCCGCAAGCAGGCCGAGCGCGAGTCCCGCGAACGCGGCGCGCCCCTGTACTTCCCGTCGCTGTCCACCCGGACCGTCGTCTACAAGGGCATGCTCACCCCCGCCCAGCTGGGCACGTTCTTCACCGAGCTGACCGACCCCCGGATCGTCAGCTCGCTGGCGCTGGTGCACAGCCGGTTCTCCACCAACACGTTCCCGTCGTGGCCGCTGGCGCACCCGTACCGGCTCGTCGCGCACAACGGGGAGATCAACACGATCAAGGGCAACCGGAACTGGATGGCCGCCCGCGAGGCCCTGCTGGACAGCACCGTGCTGCCCGGCCGGATCCGGCGGCTGTTCCCGATCGCCACCCCCGGGGCCAGCGACTCCGCCACGTTCGACGAGGTGCTCGAACTGCTGCACCTGTCCGGGCGGAGCCTGCCGCACGCGGTGCTGATGATGGTGCCCGAGGCCTGGGAGAACGACCCGGACATGGACCCCGCGAAGCGGGCGTTCTACCAGTTCCACGGATCGCTGATGGAGCCCTGGGACGGGCCGGCCTGTGTCGCGTTCACCGACGGTACCCAGATCGGGGCCGTCCTGGACCGCAACGGCCTGCGCCCCGCCCGCTGGTGGCGCACCTCCGACGACCTGGTCATCCTCGCCAGCGAGGCCGGGGTCGTGGACCTGGACCCGGCCACCGTGATCGCCAAGGGCCGGCTCCAGCCGGGCCGGATGTTCCTGGTCGACACCGCCGCGCACACGATCGTCTCCGACGACGAGGTGAAGGCGTCCCTGGCGGCGGAGCAGCCCTACACCGACTGGCTGCACGCCGGGCTGATGCACCTGGAGACCCTCCCGGAGCGCGAGCACATCGTCTACACCCACGCCTCGGTGCTCCGCCGGCAGCAGACCTTCGGCTACACGGCCGAGGAGCTGCGTCTCCTGCTGGGCCCGATGGCCTCCTCCGGCGCGGAACCCCTCGGTTCGATGGGTACCGACACGCCGATCGCCGCGCTGAGCAAGCGCCCCCGGCTGCTGTACGACTACTTCAGCCAGCTGTTCGCGCAGGTCACGAACCCGCCGCTGGACGCGATCCGCGAGGAGCTGGTCACCAGCGTCGCGACCACCATCGGGCCCGAGCACAACCTGCTCGACCCGGGGCCGGCGAGCTGCCGCCAGATCACCCTGCCCTACCCGGTGATCGACAACGACGAGCTGGCCAAGATCCTGTCGATCGACGAGGACGGCAACCTGCCCGGCTTCCAGGCCGTCCGGGTCTCCGGGCTGTACCGGGTCGCCGACGGCGCGGCCGGCCTCAAGGCCCGGATCACCGAGATCTGCCGGCACGTGTCCGAGGCGATCGAGGACGGCGTCCGGATCCTGGTGCTGTCCGACCGCGACTCCACCGCGGACCTGGCCCCGATCCCGTCGCTGCTGCTCACGGCGGCGGTGCACCAGCACCTGGTCCGCGAGCAGACCCGCACCCGGGCGTCGCTGGTCGTCGAGTCGGGCGACTGCCGGGCCGTGCACCACGTCGCCCTGCTCATCGGGTACGGGGCGGCGGCGGTCAACCCGTACCTCGCCCTGGAGTCCGTCGAGGACCTGATCAGCACCGGTGGGCTCGCCCTGGAGCCGGCGAAGGCCACCCGCAACGTGGTCAAGGCGCTCGGCAAGGGCGTGCTCAAGGTGATGAGCAAGATGGGCATCTCCACCGTCAGCTCGTACTGCGGCGCGCAGGTCTTCGAGGCCATCGGCCTGTCCACGGAACTCGTCGGCCGGTACTTCGCGGGCACCACCGCCCGGCTCGGCGGCATCGGGCTGGACGGGGTGGCCGACGCGGTCGCCCGCCGGCACGCGGCCGCCCACGGGGGCGCGACGGAACTGGGCACGGGCGGGGAGTACCAGTACCGGCGCGACGGCGAGGTGCACCTGTTCAACCCGGAGACCGTGTTCCTGCTCCAGCACGCGACGCGGTCGAAGCAGTTCGACGTGTTCCGCAGGTACACGTCGAAGGTCGACGCTCTGACCGCCGACAGCGGGTCGTTGCGCGGCCTGTTGGGCTTCACCGACACGGAGCCGGTGCCGCTGGACGAGGTCGAGCCGGCGTCGGAGATCGTGAAGCGGTTCAACACCGGCGCGATGTCCTACGGCTCGATCAGCGCCGAGGCGCACACCGACCTGGCGATCGCGATGAACCGGCTCGGCGGCAAGTCGAACACCGGCGAGGGCGGCGAGGACCCTTCGCGCCTCTATGACCCTGAGCGACGGAGCGCCGTCAAGCAGGTGGCGAGCGGCCGGTTCGGCGTGACCAGCGAGTACCTGGTCAACGCCGACGACATCCAGATCAAGATGGCCCAGGGCGCCAAGCCCGGCGAGGGCGGCCAGCTGCCCGGCAACAAGGTCTGGCCCTGGATCGCCAAGACCCGGCACTCCACGGCCGGCGTCGGGCTGATCTCGCCGCCGCCGCACCACGACATCTACTCCATCGAGGACCTGGCTCAGCTCATCCACGACCTGAAGAACGCCAACGACGCGGCGCGCATCCACGTCAAGCTGGTGTCCGAGGTCGGCGTGGGCACCGTCGCGGCCGGCGTGGCCAAGACCAAGGCCGACGTCATCCTGATCTCCGGCCACGACGGGGGCACCGGCGCCTCGCCGATGAACTCCCTGAAGCACGCCGGCGCGCCCTGGGAGCTCGGGCTCGCCGAGGCCCAGCAGACCCTGCTGCTCAACGGCCTGCGCGAACGGGTCACGGTGCAGGTCGACGGCCAGCTCAAGACCGGCCGGGACGTGGTCGTGGCCGCGCTGCTCGGGGCCGAGGAGTACGGCTTCGCCACCGCCCCACTGATCGTGCAGGGCTGCGTCATGATGCGGGTCTGCCACCTGGACACCTGCCCGGTGGGCATCGCCACCCAGGACCCGGTGCTCCGGGAGCGCTACACCGGGAAGCCCGAGTTCGTGGAGAACTTCTTCCTGTTCCTCGCCGAGGAGGTCCGCGGGTACCTCGCGGCCCTCGGGCTCCGGTCGATCGACGAGGCCGTGGGCCGGGTCGAGCTGTTGAGGCAGACCTCCGGCGACCTCGACCTCGCGCCGGTGCTGCACATGCCGGACGTGGACTCCGCGCGGCGGCGCACCACCACCCAGAGCCACGACCTGTCGAAGATCGACCTGGACCTGGTGTCCCGGTGGACCCCGGGCCGGCCGCTGCGGGCCACCGTCGACGTGCACAACACCGACCGGTCGGTGGGTACTCTGCTCGGTTCCGCCGTCACCCGGCACGCCGGCGGCGCGGGCCTGCCCGACGGCACGATCGACATCACCCTGCGGGGTACGGCCGGCCAGTCGTTCGGCGCGTTCCTGCCGCGCGGCGTCACCCTGCGCCTGTACGGCGACGCCAACGACTACGTCGCCAAGGGGCTGTCCGGCGGGCGGATCGTGCTCCGGCCGTTCGTCTCCGCCCGGTTCGCCGCGTCCGCGCAGGTCATCGCGGGCAACACCATCCTGTACGGCGCCACGTCCGGTGCCTTCCACGCCTCCGGCCAGGTCGGCGAGCGGTTCGCGGTCCGCAACTCCGGGGCGCTCGGCGTCGTGGAGGGCGTGGGCGACCACGGCTGCGAGTACATGACCGGCGGCACCGTCGTCGTCCTCGGCCGCACCGGGCGCAACTTCGCGGCCGGCATGTCCGGCGGCGTCGCGTACGTGCTCGACCTCGACCCGCTCATGGTCAACCGCGAGCTGGTCGACCTGGAGCCGGTCGCGGATCCGGCCGCTCTGAAGGGCATCGTCGCCCAGCACCTCGAACTCACCGGCTCCACGACGGCGGCGCTCCTGCTGTCCGAGTGGGACCCGGCGCGGTTCACCCAGGTGATGTCCCGGGAGTACAAGGCGGCGCTGGCCGTGGTTTCCGAAAGGCAGGTCGTCCATGCCTGATCCGAAGGGTTTCCTCACCCACGGCCGCCAGACGGCCCCGCGCCGGCCGGTGCCGGTCCGGATCTCCGACTGGCGCGAGGTCTACCTGCCCGCGTCCGACGAGCTGCTCACCGCCCAGGCGTCGCGGTGCATGGACTGCGGCATCCCGTTCTGCCACGACGGCTGCCCGCTCGGCAACCGGATCCCGGACTGGAACGACCTGGTCCGCACCGGGCGCTATGACGCGGCGGCCGAGCAGCTCTACGCCACGAACAACTTCCCGGAGTTCACCGGCCGGCTGTGCCCCGCCCCGTGCGAGGCCGCGTGCGTGCTCGGCATCGCGTCCGACGCGGTCACGATCAAGCAGGTCGAGCAGGCGATCGGGGACCGGGCGTCCCTGGCGCCCCTCCTTCCGTCCCTGTCCACCGGGCGGCGGGTGGCCGTCGTCGGCTCCGGGCCGGCCGGGCTCGCCGCCGCGCAGCAGCTCGTCCGGGCCGGGCACGCGGTGACGGTGTTCGAGCGCGACGACGCCCCGGGCGGGCTCCTGCGCTACGGCATCCCGGACTTCAAGCTGGAGAAGACGGTCCTGGAGGCCCGGCTCGACCAGCTCCGCGCCGAGGGCGTCGTGTTCTCCTGCGGGGTGGAGGTCACGGACGTGGCGGCCCTGCGCGCCGAGTTCGACGCCGTCCTGCTCGCCGTCGGGGCCCTGGCCGGCCGCGAGGTCGACACCCCCGGCCGGCAGTTCTCCGGCGTGCACCAGGCCATGGAACACCTGGTCGAGGCCAACCGGTGGATCGCGTTCGGCGAGCAGCCGGCCATCGACGCCGCCGGCAAGCACGTCGTCATCATCGGCGGCGGGGACACGGCCGCCGACTGCCTGGGCGTCGCCCACCGGCAGGGCGCGGCCTCCGTGACCCAGCTCGACCGGTACCCGGTGCCGCCCACCAGCCGCGACGGCGAACGCGACCCGTGGCCGACCTGGCCCTGGCTGCTGCGGGACTACGCCGCGCACGAGGAGGGCGGCGAGCGCGCCTTCGGGGTGGCCGTCTCCGAGTTCGAGGGCGCCGACGGCCGGGTCACCGGCGTGCGGATCGACGAAGTGACCGTCGTGGACCGGGTCGCGACCCCGGTGCCCGGTACCACCCGGGTGCTGCCCGCCGACCTGGTACTCCTCGCGATCGGGTTCGCCGGCACCGACTCGCCGCTCGGCCTCGCCCAGGGCGGTCGGATCCCGGCCGCCGACGACTGGCAGACGGCCGTCGACGGCGTGTTCGTGGCCGGGGACGCGCACCGGGGGGCCTCGCTCATCGTGTGGGCGATCGCCGAGGGGCGCGCGGCGGCCTCTTCGATCCACAGTTACCTGGGGGCGCCGGGGGCGCTGCCCGCGCCGGTCAGCCCCGCATCACGGGCACTCGCTGTGTAGTGCGGAGTCCGGGGGCGGGCCGCTATCCGGCCAGGCCCCCGGGCCGCTCAGATGCCGATCGTCGTGCGAACGGCCAGAACGGCTGCCGTGACAGGTCCCCTCTGAGTCTGGATCTTTCCTCCGGAGATGATTTTGTTCTGCCAGATCGCTGCTTCGCGTCGCCAGTCCACCTCTGTGGCCAGCTTCCGATAGAGCAGGTGCCGCTCCTCGTCTGGAAGATCCTTGGCCACGAAGCCGATCCGGCCGATCACGTTGAGCCCCGTCGCGGTCATGTTGATGTACTGCTGGCGGAATTCGGGGATGGGATTCGTCTCCCCGGTCTCGGGCAGAGCCACGATCGACTTCCACGGTTCCATATGCTCGGTGAGGATCTGCACGAGCTCGGTCGCCCGGCTGACGAACACATCCTGCTGCTGCTCCCGTCCGAGGAGCTGCGCGGCTTTGGGCGCTAAGGTGTCCTCGCTCATGGCGTAGTCGCCGAACAACAGCTCCTTCACCATCGCGCGCACCTGGTTGAGTAGGAACACCGACTGGGACATCTTCGGAAGCGTCTTCGAGGTCTGGTCGATTCGCCCGCAGAACAGGGGAGTCTCCGCGACGAACCTCGACAGGACCCTGTTGATGGGTTCCCTCATGTTGTACGCCGCGAGGAGGCTGGCCGGGATCGGCTTCGTCTGGGCCGCGTCGGCGAAGTCCTGGTGGATCCTCTCGCGGACATTCTCGAACACGATCATCACCGCGAGCCCATCGGTGCGGAGATCCTCGTTGATCTCGACCGCGCCGCCGGACTGACCCCGCCCGCCAATCTGCCCGACCAACGCGGCGATGCGGTGTTGCCCGTCGGTGATGCTGAACCTCGTCTCGTCCTGGATGACCATGAATCCCGTACGTGTGGGGGCCTTGCTGACCGGTGCGTGGACCGACAGCAGCTCGCCCGCGCTCAAGGTGACCGGCGGAAGCATGTAGTAGGAGCTGTTGGCCAGGACATAGTCCCGAATGGACCGGGCGTGGTCGGTCATCAGGGGACGGTTGGTCGCGTCCTTGGGGTTGCCGCCCTTGGTCGCCGAGTCGAACCGGATGTGTTTGGCGATGAACGTCATGGGAAAGCTCGTCGAGATGACGGTCCTTTCCCCCTGACGGAAGACGATGCCGGGAAAGATTCGGGCACCGGTGGCACTGGCCTCATCGTGGGCGGCTGCCTGTGCGGCGGCCAGCGTGGGGTGTTCTTGCACTGTGGAGACTACGGGCGACACGGTGGTTTCACTCCCGATGTGGGCGACAGGGAACTCATTGCCGGGCTGTGGTCAGGATTTCGTGCGGTACACGCTGTCGCGGTGCGCGATGGCAACCACCAGCACGGTCAGTGAACCGTTGTTGATCATGTAGACGATGCGCCAGTCGCCGACCCGGAGGCGTAGTAGGCGGGGGTCGGAGACGAGCGGGGTGCAGCCGGCCGGGCGGGGATTCACGCTCAGGCCGTCGATTTTTGTGCCGATCCGAGTGCGGGTCGCCCGGTCGAGCTTGCGGAGCTGCCGCGCCGCCTCTGGGTCGAGTTCGATTCTCAGGGGTGCGGAGGGTTCGTGAGTGCCATGCTCGGGGATATGCGAGCTCATGAACAGAAATGCTCCGTTTGCGTGCTCAGCGCCTGGCGTCGTTTTAGTCACGAGCATGGCTAGGTGTCCGAATGACATGTCAGGCTAGCATCATGCGAAGACGCATGGCAACGCGTAGGGGAGTTTTTACGCGCAGAAGCGCGCGTAAATGAGAGCCGAGCGGCTAGATCTCCTCGGGTTCGTCGAGTTCGGCACGTAGCGCCGACCACTCGACGGTGGGTTCGCCACTCTCGATGCGCGTCAGGGCGTCGTGTGCCAGCGCGGCAAGGTGGTTGTCTTCGAGTTCCTCGGCGGCCACGGCCACATTGACCGGAACGATGGCCGCGATCCGCTGCCCGTGCCGGGTGAGATAGGTGATCGCACCCGCGTAGGCCGCTTCGTTGACCACCCTGGCGAGCTGCTCCCGTGCGTCGGTGACGGTGAGTTCGCGCGCTACCTCGGACATGCCTCGACTGTACGGGCTGTACGTTCTGTACGCCATGTTCGAGGGAGTGACCCCGGCAGCCGCGCGCTTGCGAAACGGCCTGGTAGCGACACCTTTTCGCAAAGTGTCGCTACCAGGGGCCTGGGGCGCTACATGCTCGGCGGGGCCGAGTACACCGCGTTGCAGTACCGGGCGAGCTTCTCCTCCGACACGTGCGTGGCCAGGTCCGCCTCGCTGATCATGCCGACCAGCATCATGTCGCTGTCCATCACGGGCAGCCGGCGGATGTGGTGGTCCTGCATCATCTGGATGACCTCGTCCTCGTCGGCGCCCGCGTCCACCCAGAAGATCCGGCCCTGGGCCAGTTCGGCGGCCGTGACCTTCGACGGGTCGAGGCCGTGCGCCACGCACTTCACCACGATGTCGCGGTCGGTGATGATGCCCTTCAACTTGTTGTCGGCCCCGCAGATGGGCAGCGAGCCGACCTGGCGGTCCCGCATCATCTGGGCCGCACGGTCCAGGGTCTCCATCTCCGGTACGCATTCCACCCCGGCGTGCATGATGTCCCGCGCGCTGCTCATGGTCCCTCCTCGGCTGGTCCTCCCCGTCTCCTGAGCATGCCGCCTGGCACGGACCGCCGCAGGTCGGATCCGAAATCCGCTCACTTCGGTTTCCCGACCGGCCCGCCGGTACCCATCGATGGGTTCGAATTAAATGCTTATGCGGGGTTTTCGCCATGGACGTCATGGTTCTCATCGTGGGACGACGGAGACCGGCGTCACGCTGGGCTAACACCCCGACTAGGCTCGAACACGTGACTCGTCGCGCGAAAATCGTCTGCACTCTCGGCCCTGCTACCTCCACCCCCGAGCGCATCCGCGACCTCGTCGAGGCCGGAATGGATGTCGCCCGCCTGAACTTCAGCCACGGCACGCACGCGGACCACGAACGGGTGTACCATCTGGTCCGCGAGGCCGCCGACGCCACCGGGCGCGCGGTCGGGGTGCTCGCCGACCTGCAGGGCCCGAAGATCCGGCTCGGCAAGTTCGCCAACGGCCCCGTCGAGTGGCGCAACGGCGACCGGGTCGTCATCACCAGCGACGACGTCCTGGGGACGGCCGAGCGGGTGAGCTGCACCTACAAGAAGCTGCCCGCCGAGGTGAAGACCGGCGACCGGCTCCTGATCGACGACGGCCGGCTCGCGCTGGAGGTCCTCGGGGTCGAGGGCGGCACCGACATCGAGGCCCTGGTCCTCGAGGGCGGCCAGGTGTCCGACAACAAGGGCATCTCGCTGCCCAACGTCGCGGTGTCCGTGCCCGCGCTGAGCGAGAAGGACGCGGCCGACCTGCGGTTCGCGCTCGGCCTCAAGGTCGACATGGTCGCGCTGTCGTTCGTGCGGTCCCCGGACGACATCAAGCTCGTGCACGAGATCATGGACGAGGCCGGCGGCCGGGTGCCCGTCCTCGCCAAGATCGAGAAGCCGGAGGCCGTCGAGCGGCTCGACGCGATCGTGGACGCGTTCGACGGCATCATGGTGGCCCGCGGCGACCTGGGCGTGGAGTTGCCGCTGGAGCAGGTGCCCCTGGTCCAGAAGCGCGCCGTGCAGATGTGCCGCGAGGACGCCAAGCCGGTCATCGTCGCCACCCAGATGCTCGACTCCATGATCGAGAACTCCCGCCCGACCCGCGCCGAGGCGTCCGACGTCGCCAACGCGGTGCTCGACGGCGCGGACGCGGTCATGCTGTCGGGGGAGACCTCGGTCGGCAAGTACCCGATCCTGACCGTCTCCACGATGGCCCGGATCATCGAGACCACCGAGGCCGGCGAGCTCAAGGCCCCGAAGCTCCGGCACGCCCCGAAGACCCCCGGCGGCGCGATCACGGCCGCCGCGTTCCAGATCGCCAACGCGGTCGACGCCCAGGCCCTCGTCGCGTTCAGCCAGACCGGCGACACGGTCCGGCGGCTGGCCCGGCTGCACTGCGAGCTGCCCCTGCTGGCGTTCACCCCCGAACCCTCGGTGCGCTGCCAGCTGGCGCTGTCCTGGGGCGTGGAGACGTTCCTGGTGCCGTTCGTGCAGCACACCGACGAGATGTTCCGCCAGGTCGACTCGGCGCTCCTCGGCCTCGGGGTGGCCACGCTCGGCGACTCGGTGATCATCGTCGCCGGCTCGCCCCCCGGGACGCCCGGCTCCACGAACACGATCCGCCTGCACCGCCTGGGTGACCTGACGGAGAATCGGTAGGTAGCCCGGCCGCCGTCGCGGCACCGGGGTCCGTCGCGGTCGCGGCGTGACACCGGGGGCCGCGGCGTGGCAGCATCGTGGTCCGCCGCCCGGCGGCACCGTGGTCGCCGCGTGGGGCAACCGGCCCCGGCGACCGTGGGCCGTCGGTGGCGGCTTAGTCGGGGCGTGGCCGCCGCCGCGCGGCACCGTGGTCCGCCGCCCGGCGGGGGCGTGGCCGCAGCGACGCGGCACCGTGGATCCGCCGCCTCGCGGCATCGAACGAAGTGGGATGACGCTGTGGCGATGGTCGGTCAAGAGGCGCTCGACGCCCTGCTGGAGGTCCTGGACCTGGAGCGGGTCGAGGTCAACATGTTCCGGGGCATCAGCCCCCCGGTCGGCCCCCAGCGGGTCTACGGCGGCCAGGTCGCCGGCCAGGCCCTCGTCGCGGCCGGCCGCACCATGGAGCCGGACCGCAGGGTGCACTCCCTGCACGGCTACTTCGTCCGGCCCGGCGACACGACCATCCCCATCGTGTACTCGGTGGAGAACATCCGCGACGGCCGGTCCTTCTCGGTGCGCCGGGTGACCGCGATCCAGCACGGCAAGCCCATCTTCTTCATGTCGGCCTCGTTCCACCGCGACGAGGGCGGCCGGGACCCGATGGACCACCAGAGCGACTCCCCGATCGACCTGGTCCCCGGGCCGGACGAGCTGCCGACGATGCTGGAGCAGCTGGAGAAGTACCCGGAGCGGGCCCAGATCTGGGCGGGCGTGCCCCGGCCGCTGGACGTGCGGTACGTGGGCGAGTCCGGCTGGACCCGCAGTGGGGACCGGCCGACGGAGCCCCGGCAGCGGGTCTGGATGCGGTTCGACGGCACGCTGCCCGACGATCCGCTGCTGCACGCGTGCCTGCTGACCTACGCCTCGGACCTGACCCTGCTGGACTCGGTGCTGTCCACGCACGGGGAGGTGTGGGGACCGGGCGGGGTGATCGGGGCGAGCCTGGACCACGCGCTGTGGTTCCACCGGTCGTTCCGCGCGGACGAGTGGTTCCTGTACGACTGCTGGAGCCCGTCGGCCTCCGGGGGCCGGGGCCTGGCCAACGGGCGGATGTTCACCCGGGACGGCCGGCATGTGGCGAGCGCCGTACAAGAGGGACTCCTCCGGCGCGTCGGCTGACGGAGGCCGTACCCTCCGATCATGAGACTCTCCGCCCGGGTTGACTACGCCCTGCGCGCCTGCGCCGAGCTCGCCGCGTCCGGTGAGAAGCTGGTGACGGCGGAAAAGCTCGCCCGCGCCCAGGACATTCCGCCCAAATTCCTCGAAAGCATCCTCGTGCAGCTGCGCCGGGGCGGGATCGTCAACGCCCAGCGCGGCCCCGAGGGCGGCTACTGGCTGGCCCGCCCCGCCGCCGACATCCACCTCGCCGAGGTGATCCGGGTGATCGACGGCCCGCTGTCGAACGTGCGCGGCCACCGGCCCGAGGACCTCGGCTACACCGGCACCGCCCGGGCGCTCCAGGAGGTCTGGATCGCGCTCCGGGCGGCCGAACGGCAGATCCTGGAGGAGGTCACCGTCGCGGACGTGGCGGCCGGCAAGCTCCCGGAGCGGATCACGGCGCTGGCCGCCGACCCGGCCGCCTGGTCCTAGACCACAGAGCCCTTCTCCGGGTACGCGCGGGCCGGGCCACCCGGCACCGCGTTGTCAGACCGGGGTCTTCTCCCGCGCGGAGCCCGCCCGCTGCCGGGGGATGCCCGCCGTGACGGGGGCCGTCTCCGGGACCGCCGGCTTCCGGTTGTGCCACCACGAGTTGATCCGGCTGGTGAGGAACAGGGCCAGCGCGGCGGTCGCGAACCCGGCTGCGACGTCCACGGCGTAGTGCACCCGCAGGTACATGGTCGAGACGTACAGGCCGAGCGCGACCGGCAGGTACGTCCAGAACAGCCGGCGCGCGTCCCGCCACATCAGGCCCAGCACGACCGTGGTCATCGCGGTGTGCAGGCTGGGGAACGCGTCCCGGGCGCTGCCCTTCATCTTGTTCAGGGTGTCCAGCAGCCCGCCGTGCCCCCAGTCGGTCAGCGGGTCGGGGTACAGGTGCGCCTGGAAGATGTACGGGCCGACGGCGGGGACGAGCAGGTAGCCGCAGTACCCGATGAAGGCGGTGATCGCGATGGCCAGCGAGAAGTCCCGGAACGCGTCCATCCGCCCCCGCAGGTACTGCAGCCCGGCGTAGACCGGCGGCGCGAACGCGTAGCTCACGTAGCAGTACGTCAGGATCGTGGTCATCTGGGGCGAGCCGATGTGGTCGTTGAGCCACCGGCTGACGTCCGTACCGAACACGGCGTGGTCGATGGCGACCAGATGCCGGTCGACGACGTCGGGGCGCAGGATCGGCGTCAGGTCGTGCAGCGCCTCGTAGATCGCCATGCACGCGAACAGCGGGCTGAACTCGCGGAGCGTGCGGCCGAGGGTGCGCCAGCCGGCGTTGGCCCGGTGCCGGTGGCTCGCCGGCCACGGGCCGGTCCCGCCGTGCACCCGGGGATTGAGGAGCGCGGGGTGCACGGTGTCGAGGCGGGCCCGCCAGTAGGCCCGGGCGTAGACCACGGCGCACATGCCGGCGACGATCGCGGGGAACCGGACGTCGCTGACCAGACCGAGCAGTGTGGCGTAGCCCTCGCCCGTGTAGACCATGAGGACGATGAGCACCACACCAAAGAACAGGAAAAGACATTCTTCCGGACGAAGGACTCGCCGAATGTCTCTTACAATCCCCGAATTCAGCATCCGGGGATCGTACTTCGCCTGATCGACGGACGTCGCGCCGGTAAACGGCGGGAGACCCGGCTCACGGGGGCCGGCGCGCCGGGCCGGCGTTCCATGATGGTCGGCCCGTTTCGCCCCCCGTCGGCGGTGGCGGACGGGGGCTCCGAACCGCGTGGGAAGAGGCCCCGTGCCGCACGGATCAGAGCCGCGCGGCCCGTGGTGGCCGCCCGGCTTTTTCTCATTCTGTGGGCTGGTTTTTCTTCGCGTGTCGTGATTGCGGAATAAAAGGGAATAGATACCCTTGGGGCGCTTTGACCCATCGGCCTCGGGGGGCGTCGTGAGGGTAGACCGCACAACCAGAATGGGCGCGGCGGCCATCGCCGTCGGGCTCACGGCGGCGACGGCGTTCTCGTTGGCGGTGGGACTGCCGGGCTTCGCCGACCCGCTGCCGGGCGGCCTGGGGCCCTGCGTGCCGGGCAAGTGCCCCGCCAACTGGACTGACCCCAACAGCGACCCCATCGTGTCGTACGACGACGGGATCAACACCTTCGTCGGCGCCGACTACCTGGTCCGGGAGAAGGTCGCCGAGTCCGAGGGCAAGATCGTGGTGCTCGGCAACTTCGACATGAACAAGGACACGACCAGCGGCCTGATCTACAACGTCGGGGTCGTCGGCGCGGGTTCGCGGGTCCCGCCCTCGCCGAACACGGACTACCTCACCGTCGGCGGCAACGTGTCCGTCGCGGCCAACCAGACGCTGGCGGCCGACGGGGGCGTGGTCAGGTACGCGGGGACGCTGACCGGCAACGTCACCGACACCTCGGTGAAGGACGTCAACGCCGTCGCCGGGTACGCCAACCTGCGCGGCGAGCTCGAGACCGCCTCGAAGTGCTACGCCGACACCAGTCGGGTCGCCCCGACCGGCACCTTCAAGGTGGAGTTCTCGACCGCCACCTTCACCGGCGACGGCAGCTCGATGCTCCAGGTGATCAACGTCGACGCCGACATCGTCGCGGCCAACGGCACCAGCGCCGTGGACATGGTCTTCGCGAACATGCCGGCCGCGGCCACGATCCTGATCAACGTCGTCAAGACCGGCACCCTGATCGTGCGGACCACGAGCGGGGCCGAGGCGAACTGGAAGCCGTTCCGCCAGAAGCTGCTGTGGAACGTGCCCTCGGCGGACACGATCGCGTTCGACGGGGCCGGCCAGTACCAGGGGAGTGTGCTCGTCGGAAACCCCGCGAGCATGACCACGGTCCGGATGCCCGGCATGAACGGGCGGTTCTTCACCACGGGCGGGCTGACCCACGCCTCGCTGGTGAGCGGGGGTGGCGGGCAGGAGCTGCACTCGTATCCGTTCGACGGGGATCTGCCCCGGTGCGGCAACCCGACTCCGACTCCTACGGCGAGCCCGAGCCCTAGCGCCAGCCCGAGCCCGAGCCCGAGCCCGAGCCCCAGTCCGAGCCCGAGCCCGAGTCCCAGCCCGAGCCCGAGTCCGAGCCCGAGTCCGAGCCTCAGCCCGAGCCCCAGTCCGAGCCCGAGTCCTAGCCCCAGTCTCAGCCCGAGCCCGAGCCCGAGTCCCAGTCCCAGTCCCAGCCCGAGTCCTAGCCCGAGCCCGAGTCCCAGCCCGAGTCCCAGCCCGAGCTTGAGTCCGAGTCCTAGCCCGAGCCTGAGTCCTAGCCCGAGCCTGAGTCCTAGCCCGAGCCTGAGTCCTAGTCCGAGCTTGAGTCCGAGCCCGAGTCTCAGCCCGAGCGCGAGTTCCAGCCCGAGCCCGAGCGCAACGCCCACGGCCACCCCGACGGCCACCCCCACCCCGGTCCCGTCGATGTCCAACGGCCCCACGACCGGTACCCCCGTGGTGGTTCCCACCACCCCCGGACCCGGACCCGACGGCCTCGTCGTGACCGGCGGCAGGATCGGGCTCCTGGTCGGAGTGGCCGTGAGCATGGTCCTGGCGGGTGTGGGCCTGCTGCTCGCACTGCGACGGAGAGTGACCGACTAGGGCACTGACCCGACCACCGGAGGCGCGTCCCGAACGCGCCTCCGGTGGTCCGTGGGACGACACGACCGGCTGGTGGGACGACACGCCGAACGAAAAAAGGTCGCCCCGGTGAGCGGGACGACCGTCGTTCTGTGTGCCCCCGGTGGGATTCGAACCCACACTGGCGGTGGTTTGAGCACCGTGACTCTGCCGATTGGTCTACAGGGGCGCAAGGCGGGGTTCAGCATACCCACTACGCTGAGGCCGACAGTAGTGACCCGCCAGGAGGTACCCGACCGTGAGTAGCGAAGCCCAGGCCAGCCGGGTTCTGATCGCCGAGGACGAGGCCCTGATCCGGCTCGACCTCGCCGAGATGCTCACGGAGGAGGGTTATGACGTCGTGGGAGAGGCCGGCGACGGGGAGACGGCGGTCCGACTAGCCGAGGAACTGCGCCCGGATCTCGTCATCATGGACATCAAGATGCCGATCATGGACGGCATCGCGGCGGCGGAGAAGATCGCCGGCGCGCGGATCGCCCCCGTGGTCATCCTGACCGCGTTCAGCCAGCGCGACCTCGTCGAGCGGGCCCGGGCGGCCGGGGCGATGGCGTACCTGGTGAAGCCGTTCCAGAAGAGTGACCTGGTTCCGGCCGTGGAGATCGCGCTGTCCCGGTTCGCGGAGCTGCACGCGCTGGAGTCCGAGGTCGCGAGCCTGACGGACCGGCTGGAGACCCGCAAGGTGGTGGAACGGGCAAAGGGGCTGTTGATGGCACAGTTCAACATGACCGAACCCCAGGCTTTCCGCTGGATCCAGAGCGCCGCGATGGACCACAGGATGTCCATGCGGCAGGTCTCGGACCGCATAATCGCTGATCAGACGGGTTCGGACAGCGTCGGTTCCGAAGATCAGCAAAAGAAAACGTAACGTTTTGGGTGTGCCTCGGTGCAAGGTGTTTCCCTCGGCCCCGATTTCGGAGTAGCTTTCCGCCGCACGGACTGGTGTGTGTCCCCGTTCACATTGCGTGGACCACGCCGGCCAACCGACGGAGGAGGGCTCGGAGCCTTGAGGCAGACATTTGTACGGGCGTTCGGCGGCGCAGCGGTACTCGCGCTCGCCCTGGGCGCCAGCGCCGGCTGCGTGAAGAGCGGCGAAGACGCGAACAAGGCGGGCAAGGACTGCAGTGTCAAGATCGCCTTCTTCGGCGCTCTGACCGGTCCGAACGCCGCGCTGGGCATCAACATCCGCGACGGGGCGAAGCTGGCGATCGACCAGTACAACGCCGCGAAGACCGCGGACAACTGCAAGATCGAGCTCGCGAACAACGACTCGCAGGGTGACGAGAAGGCCGCCCCGGGTATCGCGGACGCGATCGTGCAGGACACCAAGATCATCGGTGTCGTCGGCCCCGCGTTCTCCGGTGAGTCGAAGGCCGCCAACGGCAAGCTCTCCGACAACGGCGTCACGATCATCACCCCGTCGGCCACCAACCCGACGCTCGCCGACCAGGGCTGGAAGACGTTCCACCGCGCCCTCGGCAACGACGCGGCGCAGGGCCCGGCGGCCGGCCGTTACATCAAGGACGTCCTGAAGGCTCAGAAGGTGTTCGTCATCGACGACACCTCCGAGTACGGCAAGGGCCTGGCCGACGAGGTCAAGAAGACCGTCACCCCGGTCGCGACCGGTACGACGAGCAAGGGTCAGACCGACTTCTCCGCCCTGATCACCCAGATCAAGTCCTCGGGCGCCGACGCGGTCTACTACGGCGGCTACTACGCCGAGGCCGGCCCGTTCGTCAAGCAGCTCCGTGGCCAGGGCGTCAAGGCGACCTTCGTCTCGGGCGACGGCGTCAAGGACGACAAGTTCATCGAGGGTGCGGGCAAGGACGCGGCTGAGGGCGCGATCCTGACCTGCCCGTGCGTGCCGCCGGACAAGGCCGCCGGTTCGTTCGCCGCGGACTACAAGAAGGCGACCGGCAACGAGCCGGGCACCTACTCCGCCGAGGCGTACGACGCCGCGAGCATCCTCGTCGCCGCCGTCAAGGCCGGCAACATCACCCGCCCCAACGTCGAGAAGTTCGTCGACGCGTACAACGGCAAGGGCGTCACCACGACCTTCAAGTTCACCGACAAGGGCGAGATCGACCTCTCCGCCGTCGCCGTGTGGGCCTACAAGGTCGAGGGCGGCAAGATCGTCGCTCTGCAGGAGATCCCGAAGCCGTAGTAGCGCTCAGTTCGACAAGACGGATCTGGCCGGGGGCACGAGTGCCCCCGGCCAGTCCATAAGACAAGGGGCCAGTGGGGGTCTGCTGTGCATTTCGATTACTGGTTGGACAATTTCTGGAGCCTGTCGGTCGGGGGGCTGACTCAGGGCGCCATCTACGCGCTCGTCGCGCTCGGCTACACGCTCGTCTACGGCGTGCTCCGCCTCATCAACTTCGCGCACTCCGAGGTCTTCATGACCGGGACGTTCGCGGTGATCATCGCCTGGGACATGCTCGGCTACGACCTGAACGCCCAGCGTCCGGGTACCGGCGTGGTGATCGCACTCCTCGTGGCGGGCCTGGTCGCGGCGTCACTGACATCCGCGGGCACGGCGTTGCTCGTCGAGCGGGTCGCCTACCGGCCCCTCCGGCGGAAGAATCCGCCCTCCCTGGTCTTCCTGATCACGGCGATCGGCGCCTCGGTGGTGCTGTTCGAGGCCGTGGGTCTGCTGACGGACCGCAAGCTCAAGGGCGCGATCACGCTGGTACAGCCGAAAGAGGTCTTCTCGCTCTTCGGCGCGTCGGTCGACAACGTCCAGATCATGATCGTCGTCGCGGCGGTCGTGATGATGTTCGGCCTGGAGCAGTTCATCAACCGCACCCGGCTCGGCCGGGGCGTGCGCGCCGTGGCCCAGAACCCGGACGCGGCGGCCCTGATGGGCGTCAACCGCGACCGCGTGATCATGCTGATCTTCATGATCGGCGGCCTGATGGCCGGCGGCGCCGCGCTGCTGCACATCGTCAAGGTCGGCTCGGCGCAGTACGACGTGGGCTTCCTGCTCGGCGTCAAGGCGTTCGCGGCGGCCGTGCTCGGCGGCATCGGCAACCTGCGCGGCGCGCTCATCGGCGGCCTGCTGCTCGGCCTCGCCGAGAACTGGGGCGCCGGCATCTTCGGCACGATCTGGATGAACGTCGTCCCGTTCGCCGTCCTGGTTCTCATCCTGATGTTCCGGCCGACGGGTCTGCTGGGCGAGTCGATGGGGAGGGCTCGAGCATGATCGACAAGTTGCTGAAGGCCGACGGCCGTCGGCTCGGCTTCCTGGCCAAGATGGGGGACCGCTGGCGGGCGATCCCGAAGGGCTGGCGGTTCGCCGCTGGGCTCGCGTTCGTCCTGCTGCTGGTGGTGCTGCCCCGGGTCCAGATCCCGATCATCGACCCGATCATCCGGACCACGAAGATCGACTTCACCACGGTGCTGTTCACGGTCGCGATGTACATCGTCGTCGCGGTGGGCCTCAACGTCGTCATCGGCCTCGCGGGCCTGCTCGACCTCGGTTACATCGGGTTCTTCGCCGTCGGCGCGTACTCGGTGGCCCTGTTCGGCTCCCCGCAGTCGCCGCTGGCCACCAAGTACCCGTGGCTGATCTGCGTCCCGATCGCCATCGCGGTCACCATGATCTCCGGGGTGCTGCTCGGCTGGCCCACGCTGCGGGTCCGGGGCGACTACCTCGCCATCGTGACCCTGGGCTTCGGTGAGATCGTCCGGCTCGTCGCGCAGAACTCGGCGTTCACGAACGGCCAGCGCGGCATCGGCAACATCCCGTACCCGCCCGGCACCTGGCCGGAGGGCGGGGGCGGCTTCCTCGACCCCGCCTGGGGCACGCTGCCCATCTTCGGGTCGGCGACGAGCCTCGGCTGGTACTGGCTCGCCCTCGCCTGCGTCATCCTCTGCATGTACGCCTCGCGCCGCCTGGAGCACAGCCGGGTCGGCCGGGCGTGGGTCGCGATCCGCGAGGACGAGGACGCCGCCGAGATCATGGGCGTGCAGGCGTTCAAGTTCAAGCTGTGGGCGTTCGCGATCGGCGCGGCGCTCGGCGGCCTGGCGGGCGCGCTGTTCGCCGGCAAGCAGGCGTTCATGGGCTCCAACAGCTTCGACCTGCTGACCTCCATCCTGTTCGTCGCGATGGTCGTGGTCGGCGGTGCCGGCAACCTGGCCGGCGTCACGCTCGGCGCCATCCTGGTGTGGTACCTGCCGGAGCGCCTCCGCGGGATCGAACTGTTCGGCGTCGAACTCAACACCGGCGAGTACCGGCTGCTGGCCTTCGGTCTGGCACTGATCATCGTCATGACCTTCCGGCCGAAGGGTCTGCTGCCCAAGCGGTACCGCAGCTCCCAGCCGCCGGTCGTGGCAGAGGAGGCGACCGCGTGAGCGAGCAGACGAGCACCTCCGTGGCGACCGACGCCCCGACCGAGACCCTGCTGAGGGTCGACAACGTCACGCTGAAGTTCGGCGGCCTCGTGGCCCTCGACCAGGTCAACTTCGAGGTCCGCAAGGGCGAGATCCTCGGCCTGATCGGGCCGAACGGCGCGGGCAAGACCACCTGCTTCAACGTGATGACCGGCGTGTACAAGCCGACGTCGGGCCAGGTCACCTTCGACGGTGACCGGGTCAGCGGCAAGCCCCGGTACGCGATCACCCGGATGGGCATCGCCCGGACGTTCCAGAACATCCGGCTGTTCCCCGAGATGACCGCGCTGGAGAACGTGCTGGTCGGCACGGACGTCCGGCACAAGACCAGCGTGCCCGGCGCGCTGTTCCGGATCAGCCGGGTCCGCGGCAACGAGCACACGCTGCCCGTGGTCCCCGAGGGTGGCAACCCGATCGTGCGTGCCTGGGCGAAGGTCCGGCTGGCGTCCGCGAGGACGTTCGGGGTGTCCCGCTACATCGCCGAGGAGCGCGCCGCGCGGGACAAGGCGCTGGAGCTGCTGACCTTCGTCGGCATCACCGCGCACGCCGACGAGCAGGCGAAGAACCTGTCCTACGGCGACCAGCGCCGGCTGGAGATCGCCCGGGCGCTGGCCACCGAGCCGAAGCTGCTCTGCCTGGACGAGCCGGCGGCCGGGTTCAACCCGACCGAGAAGGCCCGGCTGCTGGACCTGATCCGCAAGATCCGCGACCTGGGCCTGACCGTCCTGCTCATCGAGCACGACATGCGCCTCGTCATGGGGGTCACGGACCGGATCGTCGTGCTGGAGTTCGGCAAGAAGATCGCCGAGGGCAGTCCGGCGGAGGTCCGGGCGAACCCGAAGGTCGTCGCCGCGTACCTGGGGGTGCCTGAAGATGCTGCTTGAGATCGAGAACATGTCGCTGCACTACGGCCGGATCCAGGCCCTGCACGGCATCAGCGTCGAGGTCGGCGAGGGCGAGATCGTGGCCCTGATCGGCGCGAACGGCGCCGGCAAGTCCACCACGATGCGGGCCATCTCCGGGCTGCGCCCGGTGTCGCAGGGCTCGATCCGGTTCAACGGCAAGGACATCACCAAGGAGCGGGCCGACCGCCGGGTGATCCGCGGGATCAGCCAGTCGCCGGAGGGCCGGGGCGTGTTCCCGGGCATGACGGTGCTGGAGAACCTGGAGATGGGCTGCTACACCCGTCGGGACAAGGCCGGGATCAAGGCGGACCTGGAGCGGGTCTTCGGGCTGTTCCCCCGGCTGGCCGAGCGGCGCAAGCAGGTCGGCGGCACCATGTCCGGCGGCGAGCAGCAGATGGTGGCGATCGGGCGGGCACTGATGGCCCGACCCACGCTGCTCCTGCTCGACGAGCCGTCGATGGGCCTCGCGCCGATCCTGATCCAGCAGATCTTCTCGATCATCACGGAGATCAACCAGCAGGGTACGACGATCCTGCTGGTGGAGCAGAACGCGCAGCAGGCGCTTTCCCGGGCGCACCGCGCGTACGTCCTGGAAACTGGACGGATCGTCAAGTCCGGCACCGGTGCCGAGCTGCTCGTCGACCCGTCCGTGCAAGAGGCCTACCTGGGTGTGGCCTGAGCTAGTGCTCGACGTGGCCCGGCCCGCCCGCCGGGCCACGCAAACTCTGGGAGGAGACCCCGTGCGCAAGGTTCTGGCGGTTCTCGGCACGGTCGCCCTGATGGCAGGGATCGCCGGCTGCGGCGAGAAGGAGAACGCTGCCCCGAAGGCGGACGCCACCGCGAAGACGACGGTCGACAAGGCCCTCGCCGACAAGGTGCCCGCCGCGATCAAGGCCGACGGCAAGATCAGCATTGGTGTGGACTCGACGTACCCGCCGAACGAGTACCTGGACGCGGACGGCAAGACCGTGATCGGCTTCGACGTCGAGCTGTTCAACGCCGTCGCCGCCAAGCTCGGGCTCAAGACGGAGTGGACGACGAGCGCCTTCGACGACATCCTGCCCGGTGTCCAGTCGGGCAAGTACGAGGCCGGCGTCTCCTCGTTCACCATCAACGACGAGCGCAAGAAGAACACGCTGATGGTGAGCTACTTCAGCGCCGGCACGCAGTGGATCACCGCGAAGGGCAACCCGCAGAAGGTGTCCCCGGACGACGCGTGCGGCAAGAAGATCGCCGTGCAGACCGGCACCGTACAGGAGACCGAGGACCTGCCCAAGCGCCAGGCCGCGTGCAAGGCCGCCGGCAAGCCGGAGATCAAGGTCTCGCCGTACCAGGCCCAGGCCGACGCCACCGCGGCCGTCGCGTCCGGCAAGGACGACGCGATGCTCGCCGACTCCCCGGTGTGCGTCGACGCGGTCGCCAAGACCGGCGGCAAGCTGGAGCTGCAGGGCAAGATCTACGACTCGGCGCCGTACGGCTGGGTGCTGAACAAGGACCAGCAGGCGTTCGCCGAGGCGCTGCGCGACGCGCACAAGGCCCTGGTGGCCGACGGCACGTACGACACGATCCTGAAGAAGTGGAACGTGCAGGACGGCAAGCTCCCCGGCACCTCGGAGATCAACCCGTCGTGAGCGAGCGGAAGATCCCGGGCGGGGTACGGCCGATGAAGGTCGTGCCCGTCCGGCACCCGTGGCGCTGGGTCGCCGTCGTCGTGCTGGCGGTACTCGCCGCGATGTTCGTGCACCTGCTGGTGACGAACGCCGGGTTCGACTGGCCGTTCATGGTCGACAACGCGTTCCGGCCGCCCGTCATCGACGGCCTGCTGCGCGGCACGCTCGCCGGCACCGCGATCGCGATGACGATCGGCGTCGTGGTCGGCATCGTCGTGGCCGTCATGCGGCTGTCGGACAACCCCGTGTTGTCCGGCGCGGCGTGGCTGTTCACGTGGGTGTTCCGGGCGATGCCCCGGGTCGTGCTGATCGTGCTGTTCGCGAACCTCGGGTTCCTGTGGAAGCGGCTGGAGTTCGGGCTGCCGTTCGACCGCCAGCTCGGCGCGCTGTTCGGATTCGACAACTTCGAGGCGAGGCTGTTCGGCTTCGACACGGCGACCCTGCTCACCGGGTTCGTCGCGGGCATGCTGGCGCTCGGGTTGTCGGAGGCCGCGTACATGGCCGAGATCGTCCGGGCCGGCATCCAGTCCGTGGACGAGGGCCAGACCGAGGCCGCCGCCGCGCTGGGCATGCCCAAGGGCCGGATCCTGCGCCGGATCGTGCTGCCGCAGGCGATGCGGGTGATCGTGCCGCCGACCGGCAACGAGACGATCGCGATGCTCAAGGACACGTCGCTGTTGGCGTACGCGCCCGTGATCTTCGAGCTGTACTACCAGCTCAAGGCCGTCGGCACCGCGTCGTTCAACGTGTTCCCGATGCTCGTGGCCACCGCGCTGTACTACCTGTTCATCGCCAGTCTGCTCATGGTCGTCCAGTCGTTCCTGGAGCGGAAGTTCGGCGCCGGGCAACGACGCAACCAGGGCGCCTTCTGGCGGTTCGGAGGCAACCGATGATCACGATCTCCGGCGTACACAAGAGATTCGGTCTGCACGAGGTCCTCCGGGGCATCGACCTCCAGATCGCGGCGGGCGAGGTGTGCTGCGTGCTCGGCCCGTCCGGGTCCGGCAAGTCGACGCTGCTGCGCTGCGTGAACCACCTCGAGAAGATCAACGCGGGGCAGATCACGGTGGACGGGCACCTGATCGGCTACCGGCAGAAGGGCGACAAGCTCTACGAGATGCGGGAGAAGGAGATCGCCGCCCAGCGCCGGGACATCGGCATGGTCTTCCAGCGGTTCAACCTGTTCCCGCACCTCACGGCGCTGGAGAACATCATGGAGGGGCCGTCGCAGGTGCTGGGCCGTTCCCGGGCCGAGTGCAAGACGAAGGCCCTGGAACTGCTCACCCGGGTCGGGCTGGGCGACCGGGGCGGGGCCTACCCGAGCCAGTTGTCCGGCGGCCAGCAGCAGCGGGTGGCGATCGCCCGGGCGCTGGCGATGGAGCCCAAGGTGATGCTGTTCGACGAGCCGACCAGCGCCCTGGACCCGGAGCTCGTCGGCGAGGTGCTCGACGTGATGCGGGACCTGGCCCGGTCCGGCATGACGATGATGGTCGTCACCCACGAGATCGGCTTCGCCCGCGAGGTGGGCGACTCGCTGGTGTTCATGGACGGCGGCGTCATCGTCGAGGCGGGCGCGCCGCGCGAGGTGCTGGCCAACCCGCAGCACGAGCGCACCAAGGCGTTCCTGTCCAAAGTTCTCTGAAACCACTTTTCGGGTACTGCTCCGCCCCGCTGCTCCTTCGGGAGGGCGGGGCGGAGCCGTCGGCGGGGGCCGGCGGGCCGGCAGCGGGGGCCCGCGGGCCGGCAGTCCGGGGCGTGGGCCGATGCGGCCGGCGGGTGCCCGACGCGCGCGGCGTCCCGGCCGACCGGGAGAGTGGGGCGGAGCGGGTTTTGTCATAGGCAGCGACTAGGCTCACCTGCGTGAAACGGCTGCTGCTCCTCGACGGACACTCGCTGGCATACCGGGCGTACTTCGCGTTGCCCGTGGAGAATTTCGCCACCACGACGGGGCAGCCCACCAACGCTGTCTTCGGCTTCACCTCGATGCTGATCAACCTGATCCGCGACGAGAAGCCGACCCACGTCGGGGTGGCCTTCGACGTCTCCCGCCGCTCCTTCCGCACGGAGCAGTACGAGGAGTACAAGGCCGGCCGGTCCGAGACCCCCAACGAGTTCAAGGGCCAGGTCTCCCTGATCCACGAGGTGCTCAACGCCCTCGGTGTGACATATGTGGAGATGCCTGGCTTCGAGGCCGACGACATCCTGGCCACCCTGTCGACCCAGGCGGTGGCGGCCGGCTTCGAGGTGCTGATCGCCAGCGGCGACCGCGACTCGTTCCAGCTGGTCAACGACAAGGTCACGGTGCTCTACCCGGTCAAGGGCGTCTCGGTGCTCAACCGGTTCGACCCGGCCGCCGTCGAGGCGAAGTACGGGGTGACCCCCGACCGCTACCCGGACCTGGCCGCCCTCGTCGGCGAGGACTCCGACAACCTGCCGGGCGTGCCCGGGGTCGGCCCGAAGACGGCCGCCAAGTGGATCAACCAGTACGGGGACCTGGACACCATCATCGCCCGGGTCGACGACATCAAGGGCAAGGTCGGCGACGCGGTCCGCGAGCACCTCGCGTCCGTGATCCGCAACGCCAGCCTGAACAAGCTGCTCCGCACCCTCGAACTGCCCTGCGCCCCCGACGACCTCACCTGGTCCGGCGGCGACCCGCAGGAGATCGACCAGGTCTTCGACACCCTCCAGTTCCGGGTGCTCCGCGAGCGGCTCACCGGCATCCTCGGCTCCGACCAGCCGGAGGCCGCCGACGCCATGGCCAGCCTCGACGGCGTGGTCCTCGGCTCCGGCGAGGTCGCCGGCTGGCTGGCCAAGCTCGGCCCCGCCACTGCGGGCCTCGCGCTCGCCGGCACCTTCGGCCGGGGCACCGGCAGCATCGACGCCATCGCGGTGTCCGGCCCCGAGTCCTCCGCCTGGTTCACCACCACCGGCCTCGACCCGGCCGACGAGGCCGCCGTCGCCGCCTGGCTGGCCGACCCGACCCGGCCGAAGACGGTCCACGACGCGAAACCGGCGCTCTGGGGCCTCAACGCGCACGGCTGGACCCTGGCGGGCCTGACCGTTGACACCGCCCTGGCCGCCTACCTGGCCCGCCCCGACGCCCGCAGCTACGACCTCGCCGAGCTGTCCCGCCGCTACCTGGGCCGCGACCTGCGCACCGACGAGCCCGCCAACGGCCAGCTCACCCTCGACGGCCTCGGCGCCGACTCCGACAGCGAGGCCCAGGCGCTCATGCTCCGCGCCGCCGCCACCCGCGAGCTCGCCGAGACCTTGACCACCGAGCTCGCCGGTCAGGGCGCCGCGGGTTCGCTGCTCGTCGACCTGGAGCAGCCCCTCGGCGTGCTGCTCGCCGGGTTGGAGGGCGCGGGCATCGCCGCCGACACGGAGTACCTGTCGGAGCTGGAGGCGCACTTCGCGGCCGAGGTGAAGTCGGCCGCCGAGCTGGCGTACTCGGTGGCGGGCCGCGAGTTCAACCTCGGCTCCCCGAAGCAGTTGCAGCAGCTCCTGTTCGACGAGCTGGGGCTGCCGAAGACCAAGAAGATCAAGACGGGGTACACGACCGACGCCGACGCCCTGCAGGGCCTGTTCGAGAAGACCCAGCACCCGGTCCTGGAGCACCTGCTCCGGCACCGCGACGTCGCCCGGCTCAAGTCCACCGTCGAGGGCCTGCTCAAGAGCGTCTCCGACGACGGCCGGATCCACACCACCCTCAACCAGACGGTGGCCGCGACCGGCCGGCTGTCCTCCACCGACCCGAACCTGCAGAACATCCCGATCCGCACCGAGGAAGGTCGCCGGATCCGGCGCGCCTTCGTCGTCGGCAACGGCTACGAGACCCTCCTGACGGCCGACTACAGCCAGATCGAGATGCGGATCATGGCGCACCTCTCCGAGGACGCCGACCTGATCGCCGCGTTCCAGTCCGGCGAGGACCTGCACACCACGGTCGCCCGCAAGGTCTTCGAGACCGACGAGGTCACCCCGGAGCACCGCCGCCGCATCAAGGCCATGTCCTACGGCCTCGCCTACGGCCTGTCCGCCTACGGCCTGTCCCAGCAGCTCGGGATCAGCCCCGGCGAGGCCCAGGTCCTGATGGACGGCTACTTCGAACGGTTCGGCGGCGTCCGCGACTACCTCCGCGAGATCGTCGTGAAGGCCCGCGCCGACGGCTACACCGAGACCCTCCTCGGCCGCCGCCGCTACCTGCCCGACCTCAACAGCGACAACCGCCAGCGCCGCGAGATGGCCGAACGGATGGCCCTCAACGCCCCGATCCAGGGCACCGCCGCCGACATCATCAAGGTCGCGATGCTCCGGGTCGACAAGGCCCTGCGCGCCGAGGGCCTCGCGTCGCGGATGCTGCTCCAGGTGCACGACGAGCTCATCTTCGAGGTCTCGCCGGGCGAGCGGGAGCGGCTGGAGGCGGTGGTGCGCCGGGAGATGGGCGCGGCGCACGAGCTGGCGGTGCCGTTGGAGGTGTCGGTGGGGGCCGGGGCGGACTGGTCGGAGGCGGGCCACTAGGCACCCGGGCCACGTGCCAGGGCTGGCCGCACGGGCCAGGTGCCGGGAGCATGGGGGCTAACGGTCGGGTCCGGTGACGGCGACTGGTGGGCGCGGTGGTGCGGGCTTGGTGCTGGCGAGCAGCTCGCTCGGTCGTCGGGCGGCCTGGTGCCGGCGAACAGGGCGCCTGATCATGGGGCGATCTGCTGCCGGCGGGGAGCTTGCCTGGTCGTGGTGTGGCTTGGTGCCGGCGGGTAGCTCGCCTGATGTCGGGGACCCAGGTCGTGGGGCGGCCCCGTGGCGGGCGGCAGGTCATCGGGGCATGAGCACAGGTCCTGACGGCTCGGGGGCGTCGACTCGTTCCACTGGGCCTATCGGTTCGAGTGTGTCCGCCGGTTCTGCGGATCCGGCGGGTTCCACAGAACCGTGTTCTCCAAGGCCGTGTTCTACAGAACGGTGCTCCCGAGGGCTGGCCGGCGCGGTTGTGGCCGTCGGGTCCGAGGGGCCGTATCGGGCGACTGCCAGGCCGGCCGCCCCGGTCGCGACCGCCAACGGCACCCACAGGGCCGCTGGGGCCATCCCGAACAGTCCCGTCAGCACCAGGGGCGCCAGGGCCTTGCCGAGCCCGGTGGACAGCTCCCAGCGGGCCAGCGCCCGCCCCAGGCGCCCGGGGGGAGCGGCGGCGATCACGAGTGCCGTGCCGGTGCCGGAGTACAGGATCTCGGCGACTGTGTAGACCACCGCGCACGCCGCGACCCCGATGGTCCCCGCGAGCCCGCCCAGGCTCCCGGCGCCGAGAAAGCCCAGGTACGCGGCGGCGAACGCGAGCCCGGCCAGCCCGAACACGCTCCGCCGGGACCGGCCCGCGAACCGGACGACCAGGGGCACCGACAGCGCGATCACCAGGACGGTGTTGCCGATGAACACGGCCCCGGGCCAGGCCGCGCCGCTGCCGAGCTGTTCGAGGAACACGGCGGGCAGCGCCACCTCGAGTACGTCGAACATGAGCGCGAACGGCAGGTTCCCCAGGAACAGCACCAGAAACGCCCGCCGCCCCCGCGCCCCACGCCTGGCGCCAGCCACCCGCCCAGTTCCCGAGCCCCCGACCGCCCCCGACTCGGAGCCCGCCCCCGACTCGGAGCCCGCCGCCGACGCCGAGGCCGCCCGCGACTCGAACCCCACCCCCGGCGCCGAGCCCACCCCCCGCGCCGAGCCCGCCCCCGATGCCGAGCCCGTCTCGGATGTGGAGCCCGCCCTCGACGCGGAGCCTGCTCTGGACCCCACCCCAAGGGCGCTCCCGTGTCCCGACCGCGCGTCGGCCGGGGCCGGGCCGTCAGCTGTCGTGCCGACTGGCTGAGCAGCCGTCGAGTTCTGGTGCGTAGATGGCGTGTCCGACGGGATCCCTCGCACCGGTGGAGCGCCCGCAAACACGACACCGGTAGCGCCCGAACCTTCCGACCGCGCGTCGGCCGGGGCCGGGCCGTCAGCCGTCGTGCCGACTGGCTGAGTAGCCATGGAGTTCTGGTGCGTAGATGGCGTGTCCGCCGGGATCCCTCGCACCGGTGGAGCGGCCGCAAACGCGACGCCGGTAGCGCTCGCACCTTCCGGCCACACGCCGGCCGGAGTCGGGGCGTCAGCCGTCGCGCGCGCGGGCCGCGTACCCGTCGAGGTTGGGGGTGTGGAATGTGTGTCCGCCAACGTCCCGCACGATCGTGACGCGCCGGCGGGCGCCGGAGTCATGGCCCGGTCACCGGCGGGATCCGAAGCCTCAGTGGTCGCGCCCGCCGACCGTGCACCCTCCGCGCACCCGACCGACCGGGCCCCGTCCACGACCGGCCCCAACGCCGGCACCCGCACCCGCCACACCAGCCCCCCGGCGACCAGGAACCCCACCCCGCTCACCACGGCCAATCCCCGCAGTGCCCCGGCCCCGCCCGCCAACGTCAGGGTCGCGATCAGTGCCCCGACCCCGAGTCCGGCGTTCCGCACTGCCCGCCCGGCGCTCAGCGCGACATCCCGTTCCCGCCCGGTGACGAGCGCGCTCACGACGGCGGCGTGCGCGGCCGGCCAGGCCTGGGTGCCGCAGCTGAGCAGCACCGCAGCGGCGACGAAGGTGCCGAGGGAGTCGGCGGCGAGCAGGACGACCACGCCCGCCGCCCGGATCAGCAGCGCGCCGATGACGGGCCACCGGCCGCCGGAGCGGTCGATCCACCGGCCCGCGAGGGGGATCGCGGCGAGTCCGACGAGGAGGCCGGCGGTGAGGGCCGCCCCGGTGGGCGCGAGTCCGAGGCCGAGGACCCGCAGGCCGTAGAGCAGCATGAACGGGCGGAGCAGGCCGGCTCCGAGGGCGTCGACGAAGAGGGCCGCGGAGTACCGTCGGCTGCCCCCGACCGCCGCCAGCGCGTGAAGTCTCATGCCCGCCACGGTGGCCGCCGGGGGACCGGGCCGGGCAGCCACTTGACGATCATCGTCAACTCCGGCCGGACGGTCCCGGGTGGCCTGCGAGGATCGGGGGGTGACCCTGACGATCGAGCTGGGGGCGGATCCGCAGGTCGCGTTCGGTCCGTCGCCGTTGGGCGAGTTGATCAGCGCCCTGCACGTCCTGAGCGCCCCGACGCACCATACCGCGCAGCACGCCTGGGCGGCGGCGGTGGCGGCGACGCTGCCGGCGGACCTCGCGGACCGGATCGACGCGGCGAGTTTCCTGTGGCAGGTCGGCAGGGCGGATTTCCTGGTACCGTCCGCCGTCCGCGCCACCCTCGCCGACGACCTCGACGACCTGGACGCGCTCGACGAGGACACGTTCCGGCACGCCGCGTTCATTCCGGCGTGCGGGGCCGACCGTCGGGCCCGCCGGACCCGTCCGGGGCCGGGCCGAAGGACGCAGGCTGCCGCGCAGTCGAACGCCGTCGGTGTGACCGTCCCGGCCACTTCCGGCCCAGCGGAGCCTGCCGACCCGGGACACTCCGACCGGGCACCCGGCCGAGCGCAGCCAGAGCCCGCCGACCTACGACACTCCCACCTGGCACCCGGCCCAGCGGAGCCGCAGCCTGCCGACCCGCGACACTCCGACCAGGCATCCGGTCCAGCGGAGCCGGAGCCCGCCGACCCGAGGCACTCCGACGGGGCACCCGGCCCAGCGGAGTTCGACCCGCGACATCCCCACCGGGCACCCGCCCCCCAGCGAACCGCCGACCCGGCGGAAGGCACCCCGGAGCCGGCCGGTCGGGCCACACCCGCCCCGGGGCGCCCCGAGGACCGGTCCGCCACCCGCGCCCGCGCCCTCTCCCGCGCCCGCGGCCCCGCCCAGGCCGAGTTCGTCGACCGCCTCCTCACGGACCTCCCGGGCCTGCGCGCCTGGCTGCGCCGCCTGTTCGAGGACTGCGAGGCCGCGTTCTTCGCCGAGGCCTGGCGGCAGGTCCGGGTGCGGCTGGTGACGGACGCGCGGGACAAGTCCGAGCTGTACCGGCGGAAGGGGCTGGCGGCGGCGGTCGAGGCGATGTCCCCGGCGCTGTCGGTGCGGGGTACGAAGCTGCTGATCGACAAGCTCCGGGTCAGTACGGCCACCGCGGAGCAGCGGGGGATCACGTTCGCGCCGACGGCGTTCGGCTGGCCGCACCTGGTGGTCTCGGACGAGCCGGGCTGGCGGCCGGTGGTGCAGTACCCGGTGGCCCCGGAGGCCGTGGTGCCCCTGGATCTGGTGCGCCGGCGGATGGAGGCGCTGTCGAACCCGGCCCGGATGCGGCTGTGCTGGCTGCTGGCCCGGGGTGCGCACACGACGGGGGAGTTGGCGGAGGCGTGGCAGTTGTCGGCCCCGGAGGTGTCCCGGCACCTGGCCGTCCTGCATCGGGCCGGGTTGCTGGAGCGGGAGCGGCGCGGCCGGTACACGCTGCACCGGTTGGATCTGGCGGCGGTCGGCAGGCTGGGCTCGGACCTGGTGGAGGCCCTGCTCCGCTGAGAACGGAGCCGGGAAGTTAGTCAAGAAATCTTGCGCAACTAAAACTGTGCAACTAATCTTGCACACATGACTGAGAAGACCACGCCGATCAAGGACCCCGCGGTCCTCAAGGCGGTCACCCACCCGCTCCGGCTGCGCCTCTACGGCCTCCTCAACACCTTCGGCCCCTCCACCGCGAGCACCCTCGCCGAGCGGGTCGACCTGGCCGTCGCCAAGGTCAGCTACCACCTGCACCAGCTGGCCCGGTTCGGCTTCGTCGTCGAGGCCCCGGAGCTGGCGCGGGACGGCCGCGAGCGCTGGTGGCGGTCGGTGCCGGGCGGGATCAGCTGGAGCGAGGGCGACTTCCCGGCCGGCAGCGAGGGCCGGGCGATCTCCGAGGCGGTCACGGCCGACACGATCCGCCGCCGGTTCCAGCTGCTGGAGGGGTACCTGCGCAACCAGGACGACTGGCCGGAGGAGTGGCGCGACGCGTCGTGGAGCACCAACGGCGCGATCCGGGTCGACCGCGCGGAGCTCGCGGAGTTCACCGCCGAGCTGGCCGAGCTGTTCCGGCGCTGGGGCGACCGGCCGATCGACGAGTCCGACGACCGCCAGTTCGTCTACCTGTTCGCCCACGCCTTCCCCTACGTCCCGTGACCGCCGCCGTCGAGGCCCCGGCGACCACGCCCCAGCGGCCCTACCGCAACCCCACGTTCCTCGGCTGGCTCGCCGGCTACTGGCTGTCCCTCGTCGGCGACCAGATCTACTTCATCGCGTTCGCCTTCTCCGCCGCCCAGCTCGGGGATCCGCTGCTCACCAGCCTGGTGTCGATGGCCAGTTCGATCCCGCGCGCGGTGCTGATGCTGTTCGGCGGCGCGCTGGGCGACCGGATCGGCCTGCGGAAGCTGATGCTGGTCTCCGACGCGTTCCGGGTGCTCGTGATGGCCGTCGCGGCGCTGGCCGGCCTGGGCGGCACGTCGATGTGGCTGCTCGTCGGGGCGGCGCTGGTGTTCGGCGCGGTGGACGCGGCGTACATGCCGGCGGTCACCGCCCTGCCGGCCCTGATCCTGCCCGGCGACCAGCTGCCCGCCTCCGTCGCCGCCCGCCAGCTCGCCAACCGGGGCGCCCTGCTGCTCGGCGCGCCGCTCGGCGGCCTGCTCGTCGCGGTCGGCGGCTTCCCGCTCGCGTGCGGGGTCAACGCGGTCAGCTTCGCCCTCTCGGTGCTGATCCTGGCGAAGATCAGACCCCAGTTCGAGACCAGGGGGGTACGCGAGGCGAAGCCCCGCCGCAACCTCCTCGCCGAGGTGGGCGACGGCCTGCGCTACGTGATCGGCCAGCCGGTGCTCCGGGGCGTGTTCCTGGTGCTCACCACCCTCGAGTTCTGCGTGACGGGCCCGGTCAACCTCGCCGTGCCGCTGCGCTCGGTGGCCGAGGGCTGGGGCGCGACGGGGCAGGGCTGGATGCTCGGCGCGCTCGGGGTGGGCGGCGCGGGCGGCGCGCTGCTGGTCCTGCTCGCCCGGAAGTGGACCCGCCCGGTCACGATCGGCCTGTGGGTGATGCTGGTCCAGGCGGTGGGCGTGGTGTTCGTCGGCTACGGCCCGACCCTGCCGGCGGTGTGCGCGGCGATGGTGGCGATCGGGGCGTCGGGCGGCGTCGCGGGTTCCCTGCTCGCGGGCTCGACCCAGAACCTGATCCCCGACGGGTACCGGGCCCGGGTCGGCTCCATCTTCGTCCTCCAGGGCCTCGGCCTGGTACCCGTCTCGTTCACGCTCTTCGGGCTCCTCGGCACGGCGGTCGGGGTGCCGGCGGCGTGCGCGGTCTGCGGGGTCCTCATCGCGGCCTCGGTCGCCGCCGCCTTCACCCTCCCGGCCATCCGCCGCGCGTGACCGCCGCACCCGGCCCGTGGGGCGTCCCGCAGAGCCGGGGCGCCCCACGGGCCGGTTGGTTGCCCCGCACGACCGGACCTTCCGCCTCGCCAGCGGCGTGCCCGCACGTGCGCGGTGTCCCTCGCCCCAGGAGGGCCGGCGCGCCCCGAGCCGTCGCCGGGGCCTACTCCGGCTTCGTGGTCACGTAGATCGCGGTGCCCGGGAAGATCTTTCCGCGCAGCGGGCTCCACTGGCCCCACTCCTGGGTGTGCCCCTCGGGCCACTCCGGCTCGACGATGTCCACCAGGGTCAGCCCGGCGGCCACGATCTCGCGGACCCGGTCGCCGAGCGTCCGGTGGTGCTCGACGTAGGTGGGCACCCCGTCGGTGTACTCGACGTACGGCCGCCGGTCGAAGTACGAGTGGATCGCGACCAGCCCGGCCTCGCCCGGATCGTCCGGGAAGATCCATCTCATCGGGTGCGTGACGGAGAACACCCACCGGCCTCCCGGGCGCAGCACCCGGGCCGCCTCGCGCATCACGAGGGCCGAGTCGGTCACGAACGGAACGGCCCCGAATGCGGTGAAGATCACATCGAACGCGCCGTCCCGGAAGGGCAGGCACTCGGCGTCGGCGAGGGCGAGCGGGATCCGTACCCCCGAATGGTCGTTGCCCGCCACGGCGTGCCGCAACATGCCGGCGGACAGGTCGGTCGCGACCACCTCCGCACCCTGCGTACGCAGCCATCGAGAGCTGGACGCCGACCCGCAGCCGATCTCCAGGATCCGCTTCCCGGCCACGGGTCCGAGCAGTCCGGCGCGCTCCTCGGTGAGCCCCTCGGGGCACCAGCGCAGCAGCACCTCGCCGAGGAATTCGCCGTGTTCGGCATGGTAGTGATCTGCGTCACTGTCCCACCAGTGCGTGTTCGCCTGCCGGCTCTCAGCTCGGGTGGTGGCCCCTCGGGCGGTGTGCGTTTGGTTCACGGCGTGACATTATGCCGGGGGACGGTTGGACCGTGTGGTATTGGGCGGGGTAGGCTGGACGACGCGTTGGTGGGTCGCGCGTCTCGGCAGGGAGCAGGCCCGCAACTGCTGGCAGAGGCCGGCGGATGGGCCCACGGACGCACCGCACACACGATCGACAACCCAACCGGAGCACCTGCCCACATGACGAGCAGCATCGAGGTCTCCTCGACGAATACGGTCGCAATCAATGACATCGGCTCTGAGGAAGACTTCCTCGCCGCCATTGATCTGACCATCAAGTACTTCAACGACGGTGACATTGTCGAAGGCACCGTCGTCAAGGTCGACCGGGACGAGGTCCTGCTCGACATTGGCTACAAGACCGAGGGCGTCATTCCCTCGCGCGAGTTGTCGATCAAGCACGACGTTGACCCGGCCGATGTGGTCGCTGTGGGCGACCAGATCGAGGCCCTTGTTCTCCAGAAGGAGGACAAGGAGGGTCGGCTGATCCTGTCCAAGAAGCGCGCCCAGTACGAGCGCGCGTGGGGCACGATCGAGAAGATCAAGGAGGACGACGGCGTCGTTCGCGGCACCGTCATCGAGGTCGTCAAGGGTGGTCTCATCCTGGACATCGGCCTCCGGGGCTTCCTGCCGGCCTCCCTGGTCGAGATGCGGCGCGTCCGCGACCTCCAGCCCTACGTGGGCCGTGAGCTCGAGGCGAAGATCATCGAGCTGGACAAGAACCGCAACAACGTGGTCCTGTCCCGCCGCGCGTGGCTCGAGCAGACCCAGTCCGAGGTCCGCACCGAGTTCCTCAACAAGCTCGCCAAGGGCCAGGTCCGCAAGGGCGTCGTGTCCTCGATCGTCAACTTCGGCGCGTTCGTGGACCTCGGCGGCGTCGACGGCCTCGTGCACGTCTCGGAGCTGTCCTGGAAGCACATCGACCACCCGTCCGAGGTTGTCGAGGTCGGCCAGGAGGTCGAGGTCGAGGTTCTCGACGTGGACCTCGAGCGCGAGCGCGTCTCCCTGTCGCTGAAGGCGACGCAGGAGGACCCGTGGCGTCAGTTCGCCCGGACCCACCAGATCGGCCAGATCGTGCCCGGTAAGGTCACCAAGCTGGTTCCGTTCGGTGCGTTCGTGCGGGTCGACGACGGCATCGAGGGCCTGGTGCACATCTCCGAGCTGGCCGAGCGCCACGTGGAGATCCCGGAGCAGGTCGTCCAGGTCAACGGCGACGTTCTCGTCAAGGTCATCGACATCGACCTCGAGCGTCGGCGGATCTCGCTCTCGCTCAAGCAGGCGAACGAGGGCTTCGTCGAGGGCGACGAGCACTTCGACCCGACCCTCTACGGTATGGCTGCCACCTACGACGAGGCCGGCAACTACATCTACCCGGAGGGCTTCGACCCGGAGACGGGCGAGTGGCTCGAGGGCTTCGACGCGCAGCGTGAGGTGTGGGAGAAGCAGTACGCCGACGCCCGCGTCCGCTGGGAGGCGCACGCCAAGCAGGTCGAGGCGGCCCGTGTCGCCGACGCCGAGGCCGCGGAGAACCCGCAGCCCGTCACGGTCGGCACGCCGACCGGTGGCTCCGGTGCGACCAGCATGAGCACCAGCAGCACCCCGACGGCCTCCAAGGCCCCCGAGGAGCCGGCTGGCACCCTCGCCACCGACGAGGCGCTCGCGGCTCTCCGCGAGAAGCTCGCGGGTGGCAAGGCGTAGGTAGCACGTAGTTCGTAGAAAGGGCCCCGGCGCGCAGCGCCGGGGCCCTTTCGCATGCTCGCAGGGCGGGCCGGGAGCTAGCGGGTGTCAGGGTGCCGGGCTGGTCGGGTGCCGGGACCGAGGCAGCGGGGGAGGCCAGCCCGGAAGGCCGGGCAGGGTCAGGGGGAGGGCTCGGGGTGCCGGGGTGGTCGGGTGCCGGGGGCGTCCTGGTGGCTCGGGGAGGGTGTCGGGGTGGTGGGTCGGTAGGGTCGGGAGATGTTGAGAGTGGGACTGACCGGCGGTATCGGGGCCGGCAAGAGCGCCGTCGCCCGGCACCTCGCGGAGCGGGGTGCCGTGATCGTGGACTCCGACGTGCTGGCCCGCGAGGTCGTCGCACCCGGGACGGACGGGCTCGCCGAGGTCGTCGCCACCTTCGGCGAGGGGGTGCTCCGGGACGGCGCGCTGGACCGCCCCGCGCTCGCCGCCGTCGTGTTCGGTGACCCGTCGGCCCGGGCCCGCCTCGAACGGATCATCCACCCGAGGGTCCGCGCCAGGTCCGAGGAACTCACGGCCGGGGCGGGGGAGGCCGCGGTCGTCGTCAACGACATCCCGCTGCTGGTCGAGGTGGGCCTGGCTCCGACCTTCCACCTGGTACTGGTCGTGCGCGCCGCCCACGACGTCCGCATCGGGCGCCTGATCGGACGGGGCCTGCCGAGGGCCGAGGCCGAGTCCCGGATGGCCGCCCAGGCGACCGACGATCAGCGCCGGGCCGCCGCCGACATCGAGGTGGACAACTCGGGCACCCTGGCCGAGCTGCACGCCCGCCTGGACGCCGTGTGGGACCGACTCGTCGCGTTCGAGGCGAACCTCCGCGCCGGCCAGCGCGCCCCCCGCCCGCCCGAGCTGGTCATCAGTGCCCCGGACCCGACCTGGCCGGAGCAGTACGCCCGGCTGGCCGCCCGGATCACCCACGCCGCCGGGGACCTCGCCCTCACCCTCGACCACATCGGCTCCACCTCGGTCCCCGACCTGCCCGCCAAGGACATCCTGGACCTCCAGCTGGGCGTCGCCGACCTGGCCGCCGCCGACCGCCTGGCCCCCCTGCTGGCCGCCGCCGGCTTCCCCGCCAACCCGGGCGAGTGGTGGGACAATCCGAAACCCCCGGACACCACCATCTGGTACAAAAGGGTGCACGGCGCCGCCGACCCGGCCCGCCCTGTCAACCTGCACGTCCGCCCCGTCGGCTCCCCGGGCTGGCGCTGGGCCCTCCTCTTCCGCGACTGGCTCCGCGCCAACCCGACCGAGGTGTCCGCGTACGCCCAGCTCAAGGCCACTCTGGCGGCCCAGGGCCTGACGGCCTCCGAGTACGCCGACGCGAAGGAACCCTGGTTCAACGAGGCGGGCGCGCTGGCGGAAAAGTGGGCAACGGAGACATCCTGGGCCCCGGCCGATGCGCCCGGGTCACCGCCCCATTCGTAACCAAAAAAGGTTTTTGAGGTTTTGACCTGACGTCTTGGCCCGCTGAGGGCGGCGAGGCGAAGGCGGAGGCGTTTCCGCATACCGGTGTTGTATGCGGAAACGCCGACAACGCGCGCATCGTCGCCCTCAGCGGGCCCCACCCACCCAAAGAGGAGAGCTTCGCCAGGTGGGGCGAAGCTCTCCCTTTTGGCAGGCTCGACGACCCCGGTCGACACGAGGTCGACCGACGCCCGATGCGCTCACCGACGTGTGGGGTCGGGAGCTGCGACCGGTGCCCGGGGCTCTGACCGAGGTCATCCGCCGGGAAAGGTCGCCACCGCCTGCTGCACGATCGAGGCTAGCCCCGGGATCTTGGGGGCACAATGCTTTTGGGGCTTGTTGGCGCATCGTAAATCGGGGATGTCGTACCTGGCGCGTACGGTGGGTTCCATGGCGCTGGACATCCCCCGGGCATCGGGTCGTTTCGAGGTTGTGAGTGACTACAAGCCGGCTGGCGACCAGCCGACGGCGATCGCCGAGCTGGCCGCGAGGGTGCGGCGCGGCGAGGAGCATTCGGTGCTCCTGGGTGCCACGGGCACGGGCAAGAGCGCCACGACGGCGTGGTTGATCGAGGAGTTGCAGCGCCCGGCGCTGGTGCTGGCCCCGAACAAGACCCTGGCCGCGCAGCTGGCGACGGAGTTCCGCGAGCTGATGCCGCACAACGCGGTGGAGTACTTCGTCAGCTACTACGACTACTACCAGCCCGAGGCGTACATCGCGCAGTCGGACACCTACATCGAGAAGGACTCCTCGGTCAACGAGGAGGTCGAGCGGCTCCGGCACTCGACGACGAAGAGCCTGCTCAGCCGCCGGGACGTGATCGTGGTGGCGACGGTGAGCGCGATCTACGGCCTGGGCACGCCGGAGGAGTACCTGGAGCGGGCCGCCGTCGTGAAGATGGGCGAGGAGCTGGACCGGGACACGTTCCTGCGCCGGCTGGTCGACATCCAGTACACCCGCAACGACGTGGCCTTCGTCCGGGGCACGTTCCGGGTGCGCGGGGACACGATCGAGATCATCCCGGCGTACGAGGAGCTGGCGCTCCGGATCGAGCTGTTCGGCGACGAGGTGGAGAAGCTCTCCTACCTGCACCCGCTGACCGGCGACGTGGTCCGCGAGGTCGACTCGATGGTGGTGTTCCCCGCGACCCACTACGCGGCCGGCCCGGAGCGCATGGAGCGCGCGATCGGTCAGATCGAGGTGGAGCTGGCCGAGCGCCTCGCCGAGCTGGACCGGCAGGGCAAGCTGCTGGAGGCCCAGCGGCTCCGGATGCGCACCACCTACGACCTGGAGATGATGCGCCAGGTGGGCTTCTGCTCCGGGATCGAGAACTACTCCCGGCACATCGACGGCCGGGACGGCGGCAGCCCCCCGCACTGCCTGCTGGACTACTTCCCGGCGGACTTCCTCACGGTCATCGACGAGTCGCACGTGACGATCCCCCAGATCGGCGGGATGTACGAGGGCGACGCCTCCCGGAAGCGTTCCCTGGTCGACCACGGTTTCCGGCTGCCGTCGGCGATGGACAACCGGCCGCTGCGGTTCGACGAGTTCACGGAGCGGGTCGGCCAGGCGGTCTACCTGTCGGCGACGCCCGGCCCGTGGGAGCTGCGCGCGACCGGCGGCGAGTTCGTCGAGCAGGTGATCCGGCCGACGGGGCTGATCGACCCCGAGGTGGTGCTCAAGCCGACCAAGGGTCAGATCGACGACCTGATGCACGAGATCCGGATCCGGACGGAGCGCGACGAGCGGGTGCTGGTCACCACGCTGACGAAGAAGATGTCCGAGGACCTCACCGACTACCTGCTGGAACACGACATCCGCGTCCGGTACCTGCACTCGGAGGTCGACACCCTGCGCCGGGTCGAGCTGCTCCGCGAGCTGCGCAAGGGCGACTACGACGTCCTGGTCGGCATCAACCTGCTCCGCGAGGGCCTGGACCTGCCGGAGGTGTCCCTGGTCGCGATCCTGGACGCCGACAAGGAGGGCTTCCTGCGCTCGGCGACCTCGCTGATCCAGACCATCGGCCGCGCGGCGCGGAACGTGTCCGGCCAGGTCCACATGTACGCGGACAAGATCACGCCGTCGATGGCCCAGGCGCTGGACGAGACGGACCGGCGCCGCGCCAAACAGATCGCGTACAACGAGGCGCACGGCGTCGACCCGCAGCCGTTGCGCAAGCAGATCCGCGACGTGCTCGAGGGCATCTACCGCGAGGCCGAGGAGACCGACGCCGCGCTGGTCGGCGGCGGCCGGCAGCTGTCCCGGGGCAAGTCCCCGGTGCCGGGCGGCCCGGGCAGCGGCCGGATCCGGAGCACCACGGCGGCGGAGCCGGGCATGGCGCGCGCCGACCTGGCCGACCTGATCGGTCAGCTCAACGAGCAGATGCTGGGCGCGGCCCGGGAGTTGCAGTTCGAGGTGGCGGCCCGGATCCGGGACGAGATCAAGGAGCTGAAGAAGGAGCTCCGGCAGCTCGACGCGGCGGGGGTGTGACCGGCGGGCGGGGCCCCGGGGAGACCGGGGCCGGCCCACGCGACCCGGGTGCGGGCCCGGTCTCCCCGGGCCCCTCGGATCCCTGGCCCGGACCGGCCGCCGATGCCGACGCGAGGCGACCGGCGGGCCCGCGCCACCCTGACGGTGCCGGGCGGTCGGTGGCTGTGGTCGTCGAGGAGTGGGTCGGGGTGCCCGACGAGCGGCTGCGCGCCGAGATCCACCGGGTGATCGCTGCGGTCGTGGACGTGGGCGGCGCGGTCGGCTTCCTGGCCACCCCCGACCGGGCCGAGGTCGACGCGTGGATCGACTCGCTGCTCGGCGGGATCGCCGGGGGCCGGGCCGGGATGGTGCTCTGCCGGGTGGACGGCCGGGTCGAGGCGCTCGGCTCGTGGGCGCGGGGCGCGCCCGGACCGCAGGGGCACACGGCCCTGCTGAGCCGGATCATGGCGCACCCGTCGGCGCGGGGTCTGGGCCTGGGGCGGCGGGTCGTGACGAGCCTGGTCGACGCGGTGGCGGCCGTCGGCGTGGAGGTGGCGCTGCTGTCGGTCCGGGGCAACAACCACGGCGCGGTGGCGCTGTACGAGGACTGCGGCTTCACGGTGTACGGGGTCGTCCCCAACGGGCTCGCGGTGGGCGATGTCCGGTTCGACGAGGTGCGGATGGTGCGGCAGGTGGCGCTGCCGGAGACGGTGACGATCCACGGGCGGGCCGTGGGTGGGCCGGGCGGGTCGGTGCGCCGGGCGAACGCCTGAACCTGGGGGCACCCGTGCCGGCCGGTACCCGTCTGGTGGTCCGCGGGGTTTCGGCACGCCTGGGGCGGACCCCGGGCGTGCCGGTCACAGGTGCCTACAGGTCGTTGAAGTGTTCCACCACGGGCGGGGCCGCGAAGTACCCACCGATCTGGCCCCGCCACTGCTCGAAGCGCTCGGAGTTCCGGAAGTTCTCCACGTGGGCCTCGACGCTGTCCCACTCCACCAGCAGGACGAACTTCGACGGCGACTCGATGCCCCGGGTCATCCGGACCTTCTGGCAGCCGGGGGTGGTGGCGAGCAGGGGGAGGGCCTTGGCGTACGCCGCGGCGAACTCCTCCTCCTGGCCGGGGACGACGTCGATGAGGGCGACTTCGAGAATCATGCACCGCAGCCTGCCAGTGTCCACAGGCTCACGCAAGGTACGCAAAGAGCGATCGTGGCCACGTTCGGACCGGGCCTCAGGACCGTGCGGTCGGGATCATCGGGCCATGAATACCGTGTTCATGCAGATACGTCGCATTGACGGCAGGCGCTGTCCGTGGTGGGGCGGCCGGCGCGGGCGAACCGGACGCCGGGGTGCGAACCCGCCGGGCGGTGGTGACAGTGCAGACAAGTTGCGCCCCGAAGTCGTTTCCGCGCAGGCCATGGGAGACAATGGGGCGTACAAGGAGGGGAGTATTCCCCCGCGGCGGTCTCGTCAGCACGGTTCCCTCGGGAACCCGGGACCGTCGGTCGCTGGTCGTAGCGGCGGAAGAGACCTCCGGTGATGCTTTGCGCCTGCCGGAGGAACAGTGAATATCCCAACCTGGGTGTGGATCGCGACCATGGTCGGGCTCGCCGCCCTGCTCCTGTTCGACCTGGCCATCGTGGGCCGTCGCCCACACGAGCCGTCGATCCGCGAGTCCACCCTCTGGGTCGTCTTCTACGTCGGGCTGGCCGTCGCCTTCGGGTTCGGCATCTTGGCGACCTCGGGGCCCAAGTTCGCGGGTGAGTTCTTCGCCGGCTGGGTCACCGAGTACAGCCTGTCGGTGGACAACCTCTTCGTGTTCGTCCTGATCATGGCGAACTTCGCGGTCCCCCGGATCTACCAGCAGAAGGTGCTGCTCGTCGGCATCGTGATAGCACTGATCATGCGTGGCGCGTTCATCGCGGCCGGCGCGGCGCTGATCGAGAAGTTCGTCTGGGTCTTCTACTTCTTCGGCCTGTTCCTGGTGTTCACGGCGATCAAGCTGGCCAAGGGCGGCGAGACCGACGATGACGAGTTCAAGGAGAACATCCTCATCCGGGTGACGCGCCGGGTGCTGCCGGTGACGAAGGAGTACCACGGCGCGGACCTGACCACCCGGCTCAACGGCCGGAAGATGTTCACCCCGATGCTGGTCGTCATGATCGCGATCGGTACCACGGACCTGATCTTCGCGCTGGACTCGATCCCGGCCATCTTCGGGCTCACCAAGGAGCCCTACCTGGTGTTCACGGCCAACGTGTTCGCGCTGATGGGCCTGCGCCAGCTGTACTTCCTGATCGGCGGTCTCCTCGACCGCCTCGTCTACCTGTCGATCGGCCTGTCGATCGTCCTCGGCTTCATCGGCGTGAAGCTGGTGATGGAGGCGCTCGCCGAGAACAACGTCGTGTTCATCAACGGCGGCGAGAAGATCTCCTGGGTGCCGCACATCCCGATCTGGCTGTCCCTCACGATCATCCTGGGCACGCTCGTGGTGACCACGGTGCTGAGCCTGGCGAAGTCCTCGCGGGACAAGAAGCGCGACCTGCGCGCTGCGTCGTAGAAAGCCTCTGATCAGGGCGGCGACCTCCGAGGAGGTCGCCGCCCTGTCGCGTCTACAGCCGGCCGATCCCCAACAGGGTCGCGACCCGCTCCGCCGTCAGTTCCTCGCACACGACCCGGCCGGTGGTCCCGCACGCGTGCAGCATCCGGCCGTCGCCGACCACGAAGCCGACGTGGTGGACGGGCTGGCCGTCCCGGGCGAAGAAGTACAGGTCGCCGGCCTGCTCCGTGCCCCGCTCGACCGGGGTGGCCGCCGCGTACTGGTCCGCCGCGTCCCGGGGCACCGCGCCGCCGAGGGCCACGTACACCAGGCCGGAGCAGTCGATCCCGTACGCCGACAGGCCGCCCCACACGTACGGCACGTCCAGCATCCGCCAGGCGACCGTCATCGCGTCGGGCGCGGGCGCGTCGGCGGCCCGCAGGTCACGCAGCCGCCCCCAGAGCGGCTCGGTGACGCCGGGCACCCGGATCGGGGCCCAGCCGCGCTGCGAGGGGCCGGCGGACGTCAGCCGGGTACCGAGGACGACGGCCGGCAGGGTGACGTCGCCGTTCGGCTCGTCGAGCAGGGCGATGCTCGTGGCGTCGACCACGTAGTCGGCTTCGTCGGCGGGGGTGAACTCGGTCAGCTGGGCGCTGGGCAGCCAGCCCGGGTAGCCGCGCTCGTCCTGGTCGGTGCTCTGCCGGGGGGCGATGATCCGCGTCCACTCGCCGCGCACCTCGTCGACCAGCACGGACTCGCCGAGCCGGACCTGGGTCAGCGTCCGGCCGTTGAGGTCGGCCCGGTCGGCGGTGGTCATGGCGTTCAGCCAGTGCCGGGGGTGCGCGGGTGTGCTCAACGCGGGCGAGTCGACATCCCGCGCAGCCTCCGGACCGGTCCACACCGTGCCCACCCCGACCGCCACTGTCGCCCTGTGCATGACTCTCTCCTCGCTGTGGACTTCCGACACCCGAAGGCCAAGATAACCGGTCCGTCCGGCACCATGGGGCCATGACTCTGCTGAGCGGTGCCCCCAACACCCGTGACCTCGGAGAACACGTCACGGCGCGGGGAGAGAGACTCGCCACTGGCCGGGCGTACCGGGCGGACTCGCTGGTCCGGCTCACCGACGACGATATCGCGGTCGTCGAGAGCTGGGGCCTGGCGCACGTGCTCGACCTGCGCGGCGGCCCCGAGGTCGCGACCCTGGGCGCGGACCGGCTGCCGACCGGCCCGGTGTTGCGCGCCCTCTCCGTCTACGACGAGGACCTCGACATCTACGCCCTGATGACCGCCGCGATCGGCAGCGGCGACCCCGACCGGCAGGCCGAGCTCCTCGGCGACGGCCGGGGCGAGCAGCTGATGGTGGACATGTACCGCTGGTTCGTCACGCACCCGGGCGCGCGGGCCCAGTTCGGGGCGGCGCTGGCGACCCTGGCGGATCCGGCCGGCGTTCCGGTGCTGTTCCACTGCACGGCCGGCAAGGACCGCACGGGCTGGTTGGCGGCCGTCGCGCTCACCGCCGTGGGCGTGGACCGGGAGGCCGTGTTCGCCGACTACCTGCGGACCAACACCTCGGCCGACCAGTCGCGGGCGCTGCTGGAGGGGCTGCGGGTGCGGGGGCTGGTCCGGGACGTGGGGTTGTTCGCGCCGCTGATCGAGGCGCGGGAGGCGTATCTGGCGGCGGCGTTCGAGGAGGTCGACCGGGGGTATCCGGACTTCGCGACGTTCGTGACGGCCGGGCTCGGGGTGGAGCCGGCGGCGCTGCGCCGGAACCTGCTGGCATGAGACCCTTCGACGGGTACGCCGGGAGGCGCGCCTCATTCGAGCCAGCCCCCTAGGAAGCTTGGGGTGCGTCTGCCCGGTCACAGCCCGGGACCGGGGAGGCGTTGGGCGTTCGACGAGGGGGATTCGTCGGCGGTGCGGCGGGACCGACGTCTGCTTGTGGGCGGCGTGCCGGGGCCGACGTCTGCTTGTCGGTGGCTCGCCGGGACTGACGTCTGCTCGCGGAGGCGTACCGAGGATGACGTCTACTTGTCGGCACTGCCCGACGATCGGGCCCCGGGGCTTGTCGGCACCGCCCGACGACATGCTGACCCTGAGGGCGCCCCATGCGGGATTGCCGTAGCTCTCCCGGGCCGGTTGTCGGGGCATGCGGGCCGGGCCGGGGCTTGTCGGCACGTCCTACCCGGCCGGTGCGGCACACGGCGGCCTAGGGCGCGCCCAGTGACCGGCGGCGCGCCCACACCCCCGCCGAGATCCGGGCCAGCAGCCGGGCCGCCGGGTCACCCGTCGCCCGGCCGTTCGCCAGCGGCCCCGAGTAGCAGACGGCGATGGCGTACGGCGGGGCGTCGGGCGGGTACACGATGCCCGCGCTGTGCCGGCAGCCGTCGATCCAGCCGTTCTTGAACGCGATCCTGGTCCCCGCGGGCAGGCCCGCCGCGAGGTCCACCCGGTGCTCGTTGGCGGCGAGCACGTCGAGGACCTCCGGTTCCAGGGTGGCCATCAGAGCGGCCAGGTCCCGGGCGGTCACCAGGTTCGCGATGCCGCCCTCGTTGGCCCGGTAGTCCTCGATCCCGCGCCCGGTGACGCTGTGCCGCGCGCCGGCCGTCCGCCACACGTCGGCGACGGCGTCGAACCCGACGTGCGCGAGGACCAGGTTGGTGGCGAAGTTGGAGGAGCGGACCACCATCCGGTACCCCAGCCAGCGCAGGGTCGCCTCGCCGCCCAGCCGGGCCCACACCTCGGGGTCGCTGTCGTAGCCGGGCGTGCTGGCGAACTCGACCCCGTCGAGGGCGGACGGGAAACCGTTGCGGACCGGGACGGGGGCGTCGAGGTCGAGGGCGGCGCGGTACAGCGCGGCGAGGACGGCCGCCTTCATCGTGCTGGCCGCGTAGTGCGGCACGTCCGCGTTCCGTTCGCAGGCGGGCCGTGGCGCGCCGGGCTCGCCGAGGGCGGCGACGAAAACCGAGAGCATCTAGAACGCTCCTTTCCTGGGTACGCCGGGCGAGGCGCCGGGAGCCGGGGTCATCCGGGCCGGGTGGTGGGGTCTGGGGTCATCCGCGAACGTCGGGCGGAGTCGTGGGGGCCGGGGTCATTCGCGCAGGCTGGGCGAGGCCCCAGGAGCCAGGGCCATCCGGGTACGCCGGGCGGGGTGGTGGGGTCCGGGGCCATTTGGCGCACGCCGAGCGGGGTGGTGGGTGCGGGGTCGTCCGCAAACGCGGGGCCGAGTGCCGGGGTTCCGGGGTCATTCGCGCACACCGGGCGGGGTCGTGGGGGCGGGGTCATCCGCGCCCGTCCAGGGTGACGCCGAGGCCGGGGGCGTCGGGGAGCACGACCGTGGCGCCGTCGTAGCGCGGGCCGTCCCGGAGCGGGGGTGCCGTCAGCCACCAGGCGGCGTCGAGGTCGGCGACGGCCGTGGTGCCGTACGCCGAGGCGAGGCTCGCCGCCGCCCCGACCCCCAGCTGCCCCTCCATCATGGAGCCCACGATGGTGCCCATGCCCTGGGCGCGGGCCAGTTCGAGGAGGGTGCGGGCGGGGCCGAGGCCGCCGCACTTGGCGAGCTTCACGTTGACGAGGTCGGCGGCGCGGCGGCGGATGACCTCGACCAGGTCCCGGACGGAGAAGACGCTCTCGTCGGCCATGACGGGGGTGTCGACCCGGTCGGTGACCCAGGCCAGGCCGTCGAGGTCGGCGGCCGCGACGGGCTGCTCGACGAACTCGACGTCCAGGCCGGCGTCCTCGATCCGGCGGATCACCCGGACGGCCTCCCGGGGCGTCCAGCCCTGGTTGGCGTCGAGCCGGATCGTCACCCCGGAGCCGGAGCCGGAGCCGGAGCCGGAGCCGGAGCCGGGGCCCGAGCCCGAGCCGGGGCCCACCGCCTCGCGGACGGCCGCGACCCGGGCCAGGTCCCCGGCCGCGTCCGTGCCGACCTTCATCTTGAGCACCGTGAACCCTTCGGCGACCCGGGCCCGCGCGGCGGCGGCGAGCTGCTCCGGAGTGCCGGCGGCGAGTGTGACGTCGGTGGCCACCCGGAGCGCGGTCCCGCCCAGCAGCCGGACCAGCGGGACACCGAGCCGGCGGGCCGCGAGGTCGTGCAGGGCGACGTCGACGGCGGCCTTGGCGGACTCGTTGCCCACGACGGCGGCCGCGATCCGGCGGGTGAGCGCGACCAGGTCGTCCGGGTCGGCGCCGAGGAGCAGCGGGGTGAGGGTCTCGACGCAGGCGGCCGCCCCGGGCAGGGACGCGCCGGTGACCCGCCACACCTCGGGCGCCTCGCCCAGCCCGGACCGGCCGTCGGCGTCGACGAGCTCCACGACGAGGGACTCGATGGTGGTGGCGGTGCGCAGCGCGGTCACGAACGGGGTGTGCAGCGGCATGCTGAGCCGGTGGGTACGGACCTCGGTGATCGTCACCCCGACGACACTACGTCGCCGTGGCCAGCTTGGGAGGGGCCAGAAAAGGGTTGGTGGGGCGCGCCAGCCCGGAGGGGGTGCGGATCCCTGGGGAAGAGGCGGGAGAGCCGGGTGAGGGCGTGCCGGAGCGCGGGGGGTAGGCCCTGGGGTGCCGGGAATGGCGCACCGGGGTCGGGCGGGATGCCGGGGATGGCGCGCCTCGGTGGGGCGGGGCGCTGCGGGATGGTGCGCCGAGGGGACGCGGGGGATCGCGCGCCGACCGTCGGGGTGGGCGCGGGTGGGCGTGGTGAGCCCGGGAGGGGCCAGGGGGCGCGGTCACTCGTACCCGGATGATGGTTTGTGAACGGGAAAGGCCCCCGCACCTGGAGTGTGGGGGCCTTTCCGACGCGGGTGCCTAGGCGTGCTTGCGGCGAGCCGTGGCGCGGGCCCGGTCCGTGGCGCTGAGGCTGACCTTGCGGATCCGCACGGCGGTCGGGGTGACCTCCACGCACTCGTCCTCGCGGCAGAACTCGAGCGACTGCTCCAGGGACAGCTTCCGCGGCGGGACCAGCTTCTCGGTCTCGTCGCTGGTGGACTGCCGCATGTTGGTGAGCTTCTTCTCCTTGGTGATGTTGACGTCCATGTCGTCGGCGCGGGAGTTCTCGCCGACGATCATGCCCTCGTACACCTCGGTGGTGGGCTCGACGAACATGGAGCCGCGCTCCTGCAGGTTGGTCATCGCGAAGGCCGTGACCACGCCGGCCCGGTCGGCGACGAGGGAGCCGTTGTTGCGGGTGCGCAGCTCGCCGAACCAGCCGTCGTACTTCTCGAACACGTGGTGCATGATGCCCGTGCCCCGGGTGTCGGTGAGGAACTCGGTCCGGAAGCCGATCAGGCCGCGGGACGGGACGAGCCACTCCATCCGGACCCAGCCGGTGCCGTGGTTGGTCATGTGTTCCATGCGGCCCTTGCGGGTGGCGAGCAGCTGGGTGATCGCGCCGAGGTACTCCTCGGGGGCGTCGATCGTGACCCGCTCGACCGGCTCGCACAGCTTGCCGTCGATCTGCTTGGTGACCACCTGGGGCTTGCCGACGGTCAGCTCGTAGGACTCGCGGCGCATCTGCTCGACGAGGATGGCCAGCGCCAGTTCGCCACGGCCCTGCACCTCCCACGCGTCGGGGCGCTCGGTGGGCAGGACCCGGAGCGAGACGTTGCCGACGAGCTCCTTGTCGAGCCGGTCCTTGACCATCCGGGCGGTGACCTTGGAGCCCTTGACCCGGCCGACGAGCGGCGAGGTGTTGGTGCCGATGGTCATGGAGATGGCCGGCTCGTCGACGGTGATCAGCGGGAGCGCGACCGGGTTCTCGGAGTCGGCGAGGGTCTCGCCGATCATGATGTCCGCGATGCCGGCGATGGCGATGATGTCGCCGGGGCCGGCCTTCTCGGCGGGCTTGCGCTCGAGGCCCTCGGTCATCAGCAGCTCGGTGATCTTGACGTTCTGCATGGTGCCGTCGGTCTTGCACCAGGCGACCTGCTGACCCTTGCGGATCTCGCCCTCGCGGACCCGGCACAGCGCGAGCCGGCCGAGGAACGGGGAGGCGTCGAGGTTGGTGACGTGCGCCTGGAGCGGCGCGCCCTCGGTGTAGGTCGGGGCCGGGATCGTGGTGAGCAGCGTGCGGAACAGCGGCTCGAGGTTCTCGCTGTCCTCCGGGACGGTGCCGTCGGCCGGCTGGGTCAGCGAGGCGATGCCGTCGCGGGCGCAGGCGTAGACGATCGGGAAGTCGATCTGCTCCTCGGTGGCGTCGAGGTCGAGGAACAGCTCGTAGGTGTCGTCCACGACCTCCTTGATCCGCGAGTCGGGCCGGTCGACCTTGTTGATCACGAGGACGATCGGCATCTTCGCGGCCAGGGCCTTGCGGAGCACGAACCGGGTCTGCGGCAGCGGGCCCTCGGAGGCGTCCACGAGCAGCACCACGCCGTCGACCATGGTCAGGCCGCGCTCGACCTCACCGCCGAAGTCGGCGTGGCCGGGGGTGTCGATGATGTTCAGGGTGAATTCCTGGCCGTCCGGCGCGTGGTAGTGCACCGCCGTGTTCTTGGCCAGGATCGTGATGCCCTTCTCACGCTCCAGATCGCCGGAGTCCATGGCCCGGTCGACGAGTTCGGCGCGGGCGCTGAACGCTCCGGCCTGACGGAGCATGGCGTCGACGAGGGTGGTCTTCCCGTGGTCGACGTGGGCGATGATCGCAAAGTTGCGGAGATCGGAGCGGAGCGACATCCCTATATCGTCCCTGGTCCCCTCGACGGGCCGGGCCCCGGGTGCCGATTGTCACTTTCATAAAGCCCCAAAAAACCATCATCTGGTACCTAGTGGGACTGGTCCGGTCCCGCGAGCGGCCGGCGGACCGCCTCCCGGAGCTGGTCGTCGGCCTGGCGGTCCATCGGCACGACCCGGGTGTCACGTTCCGCCAGGTCACGCCGTCGCGGGGCCACAGCGGTCAGGTCCAGCGACTCCAGGGCGGCGATCGCCCGGGGCCAGGGCCACCTACCGGTCGCGACGACGTCGACGAGCCGTTCGGCCAGCTCCTCCGGTGGTACGTCCAGCTCCAGGGGCCTGCGCCGGACGGGGCCGTTCGGGACGGCCCGGCGGCTGGCCCCTCGACGTCCCGCGAACACCGGGGAACGGGTCCAGGGGCTCCTGATTGGCTCTCGGCGGCGCCCGGCCCCCGACCTAGAGTGGGCCGTATGGGGATCGACGGGGTAGAGCGGGCGAGGTACTGGCGCCGCACCGCCCTGCCCGGCACCGAACTGCTCACCGCCCGGTTCGTCCGGCACGTGTTCGCCCGGCACGCCCACGAGGAGTACGCGATCGGGGCCATCGTCGACGGCGTCGAGGAGTGGGACGTCGACGGCGGCCGGGTCCGGGCCGGCGCGGGCGCGCTCGTGTTCGTCAACCCGGAGGTCCCGCACACCGGCCAGGCGGGCGTCCCCGAGGGCTGGTCGTACCGGATCATCTACCCCGACGTGGCCACCGTGCGGGCGGTGTCCGCCGAACTGGGCCGGCCCGGGACCCCCTGGTTCCGCGAGTCCACGGTCACCGACCCGGCCGCGTACCGGCTGCTGCTCGCCGCCGTCCGCGCCGCCGACCGGGGGGACGACCTGGCCGCGTCCAGCGCCCAGCACGCGGTCCTCGTGGCCCTGCTCGGCCTCAACGCCGGGGCCGCCCCCGCCGAGCGGCCCGCCGCCGCCCCGCGCGCCGTCGCCCTCGCCTGCGAACTGCTGCACGACCGCCTGACCGCCCCGCCGACCCTCGCGGAGCTCGCCGAGCACGTCGGGCTCGGGCCGCACGCGTTGCAGCGGGCGTTCCGGGCGGCTACCGGGCTGCCGCCGCACGCGTACGTGGTCGGGGAGCGGATCCGGCGCGCCCGGTCGCTGCTCGCGGCGGGGGAACGGCCGGCCGGGGTCGCCGCGGCCGTCGGGTTCGCCGACCAGGCCCACCTGACCCGGCACTTCCGGCGGTACCTGGGCGTGCCCCCGGGGGCGTACCGCAGGGACGTGGGCGGGACGGGGCGCAAGAACGTACAAGATCGCGGGGGCCCGGGCGCCTAGCGTCTGGGGTATGCCCGTGACCACCACCCCCTCCGTCACCCGGCGGGCCGCCGTCCGGGCCGGGTTCAGCCTCGGCCTCGCCGTGGGCGTGTCCGGCCTCGCCTTCGGGGCCACCGCCGTCACCTCCGGCCTCAGCGTCGCCCAGGCCTGCGCCCTGAGCCTCGTCGCGTTCACCGGGGCGTCCCAGTTCGCCCTGGTCGGCGTCGTCGCCACCGGGGGCAGCCTCCTCGTCGGCGCGGTCGGCGCCCTCCTGCTCGGCGGCCGCAACACCCTCTACGGGCTCCGGCTCGCCGACGTGCTCCGGGTGACCGGCGCGCGCCGGTTCGTCGCCGCCCACGGCGTGATCGACGAGACCACGGCCGTCGCGGTCGGCCAGCCCGACCGGGGAGCCGCCCGGGCCGGGTTCTGGACGTCGTTCGCCACCCTGTACATCCTGTGGAACCTCTCCACCCTCGTCGGCGCGCTCGGCGTCGAACGGATCGGCGACCCGGCCGCCCTGGGCCTCGACGTCGTGGCCCCGGCGGCGTTCCTCGCGATCCTGTGGCCGCGCCTGGCGGCGGACCCGGTGGCGCGCTGGGTGGCCGTCGGCGGGGCCGGGCTGGCGCTGGCCGGCACGCCGTGGCTGCCGGCCGGCACCCCGGTACTCGTCGCGGCGGTGGCGGCCCTGGTGGTCTCGCTGCGCGGCGTCGGGGGCACCGGCGTCGGCCGCCCGGGAGGTACCCGATGACGTTGTGGTTCGCGATCGCCGCCGTGGGTGTCGGCTGCTACGCCCTGAAACTCGCCGGCCTCGCCGCCCCCCGCGACCTCCTCGACCAGCCGAGGGTCGCCCGGTTCGCCGAGCTCGTGCCGGTGGCCCTGCTGGCCGCGCTGATCGCCGTGCAGGTGCTCACGAGCGGCCGGGAGGTGACGGCGGACCCGGCGCGGCTGTCCGGGCTCGGGGTGGCGGTGCTGGCGCTCGTCCTGCGCGCGCCGTTCCTGGTGGTGCTGATCGCGGCGGCGGCGACGACGGGGCTGGTCCGCGCCTTCCTGTGACGTGCCTCCCCGACCGGGTTGGGGGCCCGTTCACCCGTTCGCCACACCCGCGTCACCGTGGCCTGCGACGCTGCTGTGGCTCTGCACACCGAACACCGGCCCCGTTCACCGTGCTGTCGTAGGGTTGTAGGTCGGGCACCGAACTGGGCCCGGAGAGTGAGGCACCCCGGTGACCACCGCAGTCGCAGCCCGCGCTGTCTTCCCGACCGCCGAGGCGCCGACGGGACGCACCCTGGTCGACGTCCTGCACGAGACCGTCAGCCGGCACCCGAACGCCCCCGCCCTCGACGCCGACGGCTCGCCCCTGAGCTACCGGCGGCTCGCCGAGGAGGTCGAGGCGCTGCGCGGCCGGCTGCACGCGGCGGGCGTCGGCGCGGGCCACCGGGTCGGGATCCGGATCTCCTCGGGCACCGCCGAGCTGTACCTCGCGATCCTCGGCGTCCTGGCGGCCGGCGCGGCGTACGTGCCGGTGGACGCCGACGACCCCGACGAGCGGGCGGAGCTGGTGTTCGGCGAGGCGGGCGTGCGCGCGGTCCTCGGCGACGGCGGCGAACTGACCATCGTGGACCCGCCCCGGCCGGTGACCCCGGAACCCGCCGACCCGGCCACGGACCAGAGCGAACCCCCGCCGACCGCCCCCGTCCCGGCCCCGGCACCGGACGGCCCCGCCACCGGCGAGGCCACCCTCGACGGCGACGCCTGGATCATCTTCACCTCCGGCTCCACCGGCAAGCCCAAGGGCGTCGCCGTCACCCACCGCTCCGCCGCCGCGTTCGTCGACGCCGAGGCCCGGATCTTCCTCCAGGAGGAGCCCCTCGCCCCCGGCGACCGGGTGCTCGCCGGCCTGTCCGTGGCCTTCGACGCCTCCTGCGAGGAGATGTGGCTCGCCTGGCGGCACGGCGCCTGCCTGGTCCCCGCGCCCCGGGCGCTGGTCCGCAGCGGCGTCGACCTGGGCCCCTGGCTGGTCGAACGCGGCATCACCGTCGTGTCCACCGTGCCGACCCTGGCGTCGCTGTGGCCCACGGACGCGCTGGAGGAGGTCCGGCTGCTCATCTTCGGCGGCGAGGCCTGCCCGCCGGAGCTGGCCGAGCGGCTCGCGGTCGAGGGCCGGGAGGTGTGGAACACGTACGGGCCGACCGAGGCGACCGTGGTGGCCACCGCCGCGAAGCTGACCGGCGAGGGCCCGGTCCGGATCGGGCTGGCCTTGGACGGCTGGGAGCTGGCCGTCGTCGGCCCGGACGGCCAGCCGGTCACGATGGGGGAGACGGGCGAGCTGGTGATCGGCGGGGTGGGCCTGGCGCGCTACCTCGACGAGGCGAAGGACGCGGAGAAGTTCGCGCCGCTGGAGTCGCTGGGCTGGGCCCGGGCGTACCGCAGCGGGGACATCGTCCGCGCCGACCCCGAGGGCCTGCTGTTCATGGGCCGGGGCGACGAGCAGGTCAAGCTGGGCGGCCGCCGGATCGAACTGGGCGAGGTCGACGCGGCCCTGTCCGCCCTGCCCGACGTGGTGGGCGCGGCGGCGGCGGTGCAGCGCACGAAGGCCGGCAACCAGGTGCTCGTCGGCTACGTGGTGGCCCCGGACTCGTTCGACGCGGACAAGGCCGTCAAGCGGCTCCGCAAGCACCTGCCGGCCGCGCTGGTGCCGCTGCTGGCCCGGGTGGCGACCCTGCCGACCCGTACCTCCGGGAAGGTCGACCGGGCCGCCCTGCCCTGGCCGCTGTCCACGATGGACCTGGCCCGCACGATGCTCTCGGGCACGGAGCTGTGGCTGGCGGAGGCCTGGGCGGAGATCCTCGGCGTGCAGGTCGGCGCCTCGAAGGCGGACTTCTTCAGCAACGGCGGCGGCAGCCTGTCGGCGGCCCAGCTGGTGGCGCACCTGCGCACCCGGTTCCCGCAGGTCGCGATCGTCGACATCTACCAGAACCCGACCCTGGGCGGCCTGGCCGCGTTCCTCGACGCGTTGTCGGGCGAGACGAGCGTGCGCCGGGAGATCGCGCCGACCCCGCGTCGGACGGGCCTCGTCCAGTCCCTGCTGTTGCTGCCGCTGCTCACCCTCGTGGGCCTGCGTTGGTCGGTGGTGGCCCTGGCGCTGGCGAACCTGCTGGACACGCCGTGGGCGCCGACGACCTCGTGGTGGTGGCTGCTGGCCGGCTGGGTGGTGCTGTTCAGCCCGCCGGGCCGGATCGCGCTGGCGGCCGGCGGCGCGCGCCTGCTGCTGCGCGGCGTGAAGGCGGGCCGCTACCCGCGCGGCGGTTCCGTGCACCTGCGGCTGTGGACGGCCGAGAAGCTCGCCGAGTTCAGCGGCGTCACGGGCGTGTCGGGCGCCTCCTGGATGACCTGGTACGCCAAGGCGCTCGGCGCGAAGATCGGCAAGGACGTCGACCTGCACTCGGCCCCGCCGGTGACCGGGATGCTCAAGCTCGGCCGGGGCTGTGCCGTGGAGCCCGAGGTGGACCTGTCGGGGCACTGGGTCGACGGGGACCGCGTACACATCGGAAAGGTCCGGATCGGGGCCGGGGCCCGGGTCGGCGGCCGCAGCACGCTCCTGCCCGGGGTGCGGATCGGCAAGGGTGCCGAGATCGCCGCCGGCTCGACCGTGCTGGGCGTGGTCCCGGCGGGGCTGCGCTGGGCGGGTTCGCCGGCCGCCGAGGACACCCCGGACCCGCGCCGCTGGCCGGAGGAGCGCCCGCCGCGCAGCCGGTTCTGGTCCCTCGTCTACGGCACGACCTCCCTGTTCCTGGGCCTGCTGCCCCTGGTCGCCGCCGCCCCGGCCGTCGCCTGGATCGGCTACGCCACCGCGGACGCGGCGACCCTGCCCGACGCGCTGCGCACCGCCCTGCTGCTCGTGCCGGCCGCCACGGTCGGCTACTTCCTGACCTACGCCCTCCTCGTCCTCCTCGGCGTCCGGCTGCTCTCGATCGGCCTGCGCGAGGGCTACCACAAGGTGCACGGCCGGGTCGCCTGGCAGGCGTGGTTCACCGAGCGCCTGATGGGGATGGCCCGCACGGGCCTGTTCCCGTTGTACGCGAGCCTGTTCACCCCCGTCTGGCTCCGGCTGCTCGGGGCGCGGATCGGGAAGAACGTGGAGGCGTCCACGGTCCTGGCGCTTCCCTCGATGACCACGGTCGCCGACGGGGCGTTCCTGGCCGACGACACGATGGTCGCCAGCTACGAGCTGGGCCACGGCTGGCTGCACATCGCGCCCGCGAGCGTCGGCAAGCAGGCGTTCCTCGGCAACTCGGGCATGACCGCCCCGGGCCGCAGCGTGCCGAACCGGGGCCTGGTCGGCGTCCTGTCGTCCACGCCCCGCAAGGCGAAGAAGGGCAGCTCCTGGCTGGGCATGCCCCCGATGGCGATCAGCCGGTCGGTGGAGTCGGCCGACACGAGCCGCACGTTCCGGCCGCCGGTCCGGCTCAAGCTGGCCCGGGCCCTGGTGGAACTGGCCCGGATCGTGCCGGTGATGTGCTCGGCGGCGCTGGCCGTGGGCGTGCTGGGCGCGGTGTTCTGGCTCGGCCCGGTCGGGGGCCCGCTGCTGTCCGGCGTCGTGCTGCTGGTCGCCGGCGTGCTGGCGAGCCTCACCGCCACGGTGATGAAGTGGCTGCTGGTGGGTAGGTTCCGGGTCGTGGAGCACCCGCTGTGGAGTTCGTTCGTGTGGCGCAACGAGCTGGCCGACACGTTCGTGGAGGTACTGGCCGTCACCTGGCTCGTGGGCCGGATCGGCGGCACCCCGTGGCTGACCCTGTGGCTGCGCACGATGGGCGCGCGGATCGGCCGGGGCGTGTGGCTGGAGACGTACTGGCTGCCGGAGTCCGACCTGGTCCGCCTCGGCGCCGGCGCGACCGTCAACCGGGGCTGCGTCGTGCAGACCCACCTGTTCCACGACCGGATCATGAGCATGTCCGGCGTCGACTTCGCGGAGGGCTCGACCCTCGGCCCGCACGGCATCGTCCTGCCGGGCGCGAGCATCGGGGCCCGCACCACGGTCGGTCCCGGTTCGCTGGTGACCCGGGGCGACGCGGTGCCGGCCGACTCGCGCTGGCTGGGCAACCCGATCGCCGTGTGGAACCGCGGGTGAGCCGCCCGGCGGCCGGCGCGCCGGGACCCGGGGCGGACACCTCCGGCGACTCCTACCTCCCCGCGCACGGCAACGGCGGCTACGCCGTCACCCACTACGACCTGGACCTCGACTACCGGGTCGGCCCGAACCGGCTCGCCGCGCACGCCCGGATCACCGCGACGGCCCGCCAGGCCCTGTCCCGGCTGAGCCTCGACCTCGCGGGCCTGCGGGTCACCCGGGTCCTGGTCGACAGCAAACCGGCCCGGTTCGCACACCGGGGCCACAAGCTGCACGTCACACCGGCCAGGCCGGTGTCCAACGGGGCGACGTTCACGGTCGAGGTCCGCTACGCCGGCAACCCGCACCCGGTCAGCGGCCCGTGGGGCGACATCGGCTGGGACGAGCTGACCGAGGGTTCCCTCGTCGCCAGCCAGCCGATCGGCGCGCCGTCCTGGTTCCCGTGCAACGACCACCCCGCCGACAAGGCCGCCTACCGGGTCACGGTCGCCACCGACTCGCCGTACACGGTGCTGGTGACCGGGAACCTCACGGAACGCCGGCGGGGCGGCAGCACCACCACCTGGGTGTACGACCGCCCCGAGCCCACCCCGACCTACCTGATGGGCGTGCAGATCGGCCGGTACGAGGAGCGGGTGATCGCCACGGGGCTGGTCGCGCAGCGGGCCGCGTACCCGCCGAGGTTGCGTGCCGCGTTCCTGCACGACTTCGCCCGGCACGGCGAGATCATGGAGCAGCTGCAACTGCTGTTCGGGCCGTACCCGTTCGAGGAGTACCAGATCGTGGTCACCGACGACGATCTCGACGACCCGATCGAGGCCCAGGGCATGTCGGTGTTCGGCGCGAACCTGGTCGACGGACTGCGCACCCACGAGCGGCTGATCGTGCACGAGCTGGCCCACCAGTGGTTCGGCAACAGCCTGACGGTCGCCGACTGGCGGCACATCTGGCTGAACGAGGGCTTCGCGACGTACAGCGAGTGGCTGTGGTCGGAGCGGTCCGGCGGTCCGGCGGCGACCCTGCACGCCCGGCAGTGGCACGCCCGGCTGGCCGCGTCCCCCCAGGATCTGGTCCTCGCCGACCCGGGGATGCGCCGGATGTTCGACGAACGGGTCTACAAGCGGGGAGCGCTGACCCTGCACGCGCTGCGGCACCGGCTCGGCGACCAGCGGTTCTTCGCGATGATGCTGGCCTGGACGGCGGACCACCGGCACGGCACGGTCACGACGGCCCAGTTCACGGCCCTGGCGACCAGCTACGCCCAGCAACCCCTGGACGACCTCTTCGGCGCCTGGCTGTTCTCCGCCCCGCTCCCGAACCTCTGAACCACAAACATCAGAGGGTTACGAGTGGGGCGGTCCCCGCCGCGCATCAGCCCGACCCAGCCCAGGCCGCCCCTCTGCCCCACGCCGACGGGCCCCGCCCAGCCCGGTGACAGCCCCCGCCAGCCCCCAGCACCGCCCAGCCAGGCACAAGCCTCCGACCCACTGCCACACAGCCCCACCCAGCCCGGCGAAAGCCTCCGACCCGCAAGCTCACGCCCAGCCCGGCGAAGCCTCCCACCCTGTCTCACACAGCCCCACCCAGCCCGGCGAAAGCCTCACCCGAGCCACTCCGTCACCTTCCCCCGCCGAGCCCCAGCCCACACCCCACCGAATCTCCCCCGGGCCGCCACCACAGCCCCCCGCTCCCGCTCCACCAACCGCCCCACGACCACCCCGTACCGCCCGGGATCCACCGCCCCCAGCTCCAGCCACGCCTCGGCGGCCATCGCGGCGTCCTGATGCTCCCCGAGCTCCCCCTGCACGGCGGCCAACGCCGAGGCCAACCTCCTGGCCGGCCGCCCCACGACCCCGACCACCGCCTCGACCGCGTACCGGGCCCGCTTGGCCCGCACCCGCGCCGCGTGCCACCCGTCGTCGGGCCCGTCGTCCCGCAGCCCGCGCACGTCCTTGAGCAGCTTCTTCCAGGTCCGGGCGACGAACGGCGGCAGCGCCTCGGCGGCCCGTGCCCGCCCGGCGCGCCCGATGCCGGGGTTGGCGGCGACGGTGACGAGCAGGTCGAGGAGCACCAGGTACCGCTCGGACGTCAGCGCCGTGTCGAGTTCCCGCAGCGCGTCGCGGTGCCGGTCGGCGAGTGCCGCGTCGAGTTCGGCGACGAGTCCGGGGTCCAGGGGCGCGAGCGGGTCCTTGGCGGCGGTCGCGGCGAGCCGGGCCCGGAGCACCTCGGCGTCGCGGACCCCGCCGAGCACACCGGCGAGCCAGGCCAGTTCGGCGCGCAGCGGGTCGGCCCAGCGCGGGTCGAGCAGCGGCGCGAACGTCCGCAGCCGGCTGCGGAGCCGGCGGCAGCCGACCCGCATTTGGTGCACGGCGGTGTCGCCCTGCCCGACCTCGGCGCGGAGCCGGACGAGCGGGTCGTGCGCGACGATGAGGCCGATGTCGCGGCGGATGCCCCCGGCGACCACGTCGGCGGCGGTGGCCTTCTTCCGGGACACGGGCCGGGGTGAGGCGGCCAGGTCGGCGGGGGCGGTGGCGGGGGAGCCGAGCGCCCGGACGTGTTTGGCGGTGAACTCGCCCTCGACGGCCCCGGCGGTCGTCAGGGTCGCGGCGACCCGGTCGAGGACGTCGCGCCCGCCGTGTTTGCGTTCGACCTCGATCTCGCGGAACCGGGTGACGACCCGCCGCCCGACGAGCACGCTGACGTGGTCGTCGACGAGTTCGGCGAGCACCGCGCCGGCCTCGTCGCGCACCTCGTAGGGCTGCCGGACGGTGCGGAGCACGATGACGGGCGCGAGCGGTTCGGACCGGCGGAAGGTGGTCACGAGGTCCGCCAGTTCCGCCGGGACCCGCCCGGACGGCCCGGCGAGGCTGACCTCGTGCCGGATCCCGGGCAGGTCGGTGGGCAGTTTGACCGTCCACGGTTCGGCGTCGCCGGTGCGGAACCGCAGCGACGCGCCGGCGCGGGCGAGCCGCAGGTCGGCGGTGTCGAAGTATGTCGCGCGCAACCGCACGGGGGCCAGGGCGAACACTGCCGGGTCGTCGAGGAGCTCCGCCGGCAGGGTGAACGCCTCGTCGACCTCGAACTTGCGTTCCTCCTCCATGGACCAACCCTAGGACGCGCCGGGGGCACTGCCAACCGGTTGACCAGGCGGGACGAAGAAGGACCAAACCGTCATCCGGTACCAGACGAAGGGTTTTCAGCCCGTGTAGAGCTCGCGGAACGCGGACAGGTCCAGCAGCCCCGACAGCCGGAGCACGTCCTCGGGCCGCACCTCGAGCTCGTCCAGCAGCAGGTCCAGCGCCCGGTCGCACACGTCGGCGTCGACCTCCAGCCGGACCGGCGGGGTGCCGGGCGCCGACCGGGTGACCCGGAAGGCGTGCCAGTCGACCAGCCGCATCCCGGGGAACAGGTCGGGCAGGTGCCGCACGACGAGGTCCTCGACGGGCAGGTAGCGCCCGGACCCGACGGGCAGGAACCGGGGCGTGGTGGTCGGCATCCGCACGGAGGCGAACAGGTGCGGCCCGCCGTCGGGGTTGTCCAGCAGCACGGCGAGGTGCAGGGCCAGCCCCCGGACGTGCGGGAACGGCCGGGCCCGGTCGACGGCCATCGGGGTGAGCACGGGCAGCACCCGGTCCCGGAAGTACCCGCTGAGCCGGTCGGCCCTCGCCGTCGGCAGGTCGGTCCAGTCGACGAGCGTGACCCCGGCGGCGGTGAGCGTCGGCACCGCCTCGGCGGTCAGCGCGCGCAGCCAGTCGGCGGCCAGGTCGGGACGCCGGCCCGCGTCACCGGACATGTACAGCTCGTCCAGGGCGCTCGCGCAGTTCGCCATGAACCGGATCCGTTCCAGCGGCGGCGCGGCCCGGTCGGCGGCGTGCGCGAACAGGCTGTCGAGGGCACCCGGGAGCGTGGGCACGGAGGCGTCGACGACGGACACCGGACCTCCCTCGGCACGTTGGTGTTGTGTGCATCTGAGGGTAGTGGAAATCGGTCCTATGCCCCCCAAAAGTTGACGAGCGTCACTGTGTGGGCGACGCCCGTCACTCCGGCGGTCACCAGCCGCGCGCCTCCCACTCGGGCAGGGCGGGCCGCTCGCGGCCGAGGGTGGTGTCCGCGCCGTGCCCCGGGTAGACCGTGGTGTCGTCGGGGAACCGGTCGAACAGCTTGGTCCGCACGTCGTGGATCAGGGAGGCGAAGCGTTCCGCGTCGCCCTGGGTGTTCCCGACGCCACCCGGGAACAAACTATCTCCAGTCCACAGGTGTCCGACACCTGACGGGTCCCGGTAGTGCAGCGCGATCGAGCCCGGGGTGTGCCCGACCAGGTGGATCACGTCCAGGTCCACCTCGCCGACCCGCACCGTCGGCCCGACCGGGTCCGCCGCGACCGGCAGTCCCTCGATGTCGTCGGCGTGCGCCACCGACGCCGCCCCGGTCGACTCCAGCACCTCGGCGAGCCCCTGCCAGTGGTCGGGGTGCCGGTGCGTGGTGACGACCGTCGCCAGCCCGTCGGGTCCGACCAGCTCCAGCAGGCGGTCCGGCTCGGCCGCCGCGTCGATCAACAACTGTTCGCCGGTACGCCGGCAGCGCAGCAGGTACGCGTTGTTGTCGAACGAGCCGACGGACAACTTCTTGATGATCAGGTCGGTGGTCTCGTGCGTGTCCATCTCAGCCCCAGCTCGGCAGGGTCGGCAACGTCCCGACCAGCGACTTGTGTGCCCCTCTTCCGATCAACCACGCGGCGAGCGCGTGCCCGGGCCCGCTGACCGTCGGCGCGCCCTCCCCGTCCCCGACCACGTACTGCGCCCCCAGGTCGGTGGCCGTCAGCACCATCCGGGGCGCGTCCTTGCGACCGGTGTAGTCGTGCGTCACCTCGCGCAGCAACCGCCGGACGAACGACTCGGGCCAGGACTCCGAACCGTAGTCGACATCCAGGTCCGCGTGGTGGATCTCCACCTCCTTGAGCCGCAGCCACGGCACGGTCAGCGCCGGGATCCGCTTCTCGTTGAGGGTCCAGACCACCGTGTTCCAGGCGTCCGCCGGCACCGTGGCGGCCCGCTCCGCGAACGCCCGCGAGGCGTCGGTCACATCCGCGACATGTTCGGCGGCCGGTCGGCCCGCCCCGGCCTCCACGGCGGCCGTCCGGTCCTCGTAGCTGGTGTACATCGGGGTCCGCACCCCCGTCTCCGCCCACGTCAGCAGGTTGACCAGTCCGTCGGCGTTGCGGGCCAGGTGGGTGAGCACATGGCCCCGGGTCCAACCGGGTAGGAGGGAGGGTGAGGCGACCTCTTTGTCGGTCAGCCCCCCGACGGTACGGGCGAGCCGCGCCGTCGCGCGCTCGAGTTCGGCCAGGAGGGCCAGTGGGTCGGTGGTCATGTGATGCAGGATAATCGGCTGGAACGCGGGGGCCGTTGAACCTAGCGTGGATCCCCTGATGAGCATTGATCTTGACTCCCTGGGCTGGGGCGAGGACCTGGCCGCGGCGTTCGCCCCGTACCGACGTCGGGGCCTGCGCCCCGGACGCGTGCTCAGAGTCGACCAGGGAATCTGCGTGATCTACACCGCCGCGGGCATCGTCCGGGGCAGCCTCGGCGGCGCCATGCTCTCCCGCGGCGCCCGCTCGCCGCTCACCATGCCCTGCGTGGGGGACTGGGTCGTCCTGCGGTCCTGGACCGACGGCCCGAAGACCATCGAGGCGGTACTCCCGCGCCGGACCACCTGGGTGTGGCCCGGCGAGGCGCGCGCCCTGGCCGCCAACCTCGACGCCGTCCTCCTCGACGACCCGGCCGGCTGGCGCCCGGAGGACCTGCCGACAGTCGCGGCCCCGCCGGTGCCGTTCCCGGTCGGGTTCACCCTGGGTCTGCTCGGCGTGGGACGGTCGGTGGTCACGAGCCTGGAGACCGTCACCGACGAGGGGCTGATCGTGCTCCCCGACGGCGGCGTCGTCCTGGAGATTAGTCGGGTCCCCGACACCCCCAAACTGCCCCGCCAGCTGGGCAGACACAAAATGTCAGAGGGCACGGATACAGTGGCTGACTGGCGCCCGTCTGGGCGCTGACCGGGTACGTCACCGCCGAAAAACTTCGTGAGGGTCGCATCGTGTTGGACCGATTGATCATCCGTGGCGCGCGAGAGCACAACCTGCGCGACGTCAGCCTCGACCTCCCGCGCGACGCGCTGATCGTCTTCACCGGTCTGTCCGGTTCGGGCAAATCGAGCCTGGCGTTCGACACCATCTTCGCCGAGGGCCAGCGCCGCTACGTCGAGTCGCTGTCGGCCTACGCGCGCCAGTTCCTCGGCCAGATGGACAAACCGGACGTCGACTTCATCGAGGGCCTGTCCCCGGCCGTCTCGATCGACCAGAAGTCCACCTCCCGCAACCCGCGCTCCACGGTCGGCACCATCACCGAGGTGTCCGACTACCTCCGCCTGCTCTACGCCCGGATCGGCGAGCCGCACTGCCCGCTGTGCGGCGAGGCGATCAGCCGGCAGACCCCCCAGCAGATCGTCGACCGCCTCCTCGCCATGGAGGAGGGCACCCGGTTCCAGGTCCTCGCCCCGGTGATCCGCGGCCGCAAGGGGGAGTACGTGGACCTCTTCCACGAACTCCAGTCGAAGGGTTACGCGAGGGCGAGGGTCGACGGGGTCGTGCACTCCCTGACCGAGCCGCCGACCCTGAAGAAGCAGGAGAAGCACACCATTGAGGTGGTCGTCGACCGGCTCGCGGTGAAGAAGTCCGCCAAGCAGCGCATCACCGACTCGGTCGAGACCGCCCTCGGCCTGGCCGCCGGCATCCTGCTCGTCGACTTCGTGGACCTCCCGGAGGACGACCCGGCCCGCGAGCGCCGGTTCTCCGAGCACTTCGCCTGCCCTAACGACCACCCGCTGTCGATCGAGTCCCTCGAACCGCGCACCTTCTCCTTCAACGCCCCCTACGGCGCCTGCCCCACCTGCACCGGCCTGGGCGTCCGCAAGGAGGTCGACCCCGACCTGATCGTCCCCGACCCGGAGCGCAGCCTCGCCGACGGCGCGATCCAGCCCTGGTCCGGCGGCCAGACCTCGGAGTACTACCAGCGACTCCTCACCGCCCTCGCCGAGCAGCTCTCCTTCGACATGGACAAGCCGTGGCGCGCGCTGCCGGCCCGCGCCCAGAAGGCCATCCTGTACGGCGCGGACACCCAGCTGCACGTCAAGTGGCGCAACCGGTACGGCCGCGAGCGCTCCTACTACGCCAACTTCGAGGGCGTCCTGCCCTGGCTGGAGCGCCGGCACGAGGAGACCGAGTCGGAGTGGAGCCGCGACAAGTTCGCCGGCTACATGCGCGACGTCCCCTGCCCGGACTGCGGCGGCACCCGGCTCAAGCCCGAGGTCCTCGCCGTCCTGATCGACGGCAAGAACATCGCCGAGCTGTGCGCCCTGTCGATCGGCGAGTGCGTCGAGCTGCTGGCGAAGCTGGAGCTGAACAACCGGCAGAAGATGATCGCCGAACGGGTGCTCAAGGAGATCACCGCCCGACTGACCTTCCTCCTCGACGTCGGCCTCGACTACCTGTCCCTCGACCGGGCCGCCGCGACCCTGTCCGGCGGCGAGGCGCAGCGGATCCGGCTCGCCACCCAGATCGGCTCGGGCCTCGTCGGCGTCCTCTACGTCCTGGACGAGCCCTCGATCGGCCTGCACCAGCGCGACAACCACCGCCTGATCGAGACCCTGGTCCGGCTGCGCAACCTGGGCAACACCCTGATCGTGGTCGAGCACGACGAGGACACCATCCGCACCGCCGACTGGATCGTCGACATCGGCCCCGGCGCCGGCGAGCACGGCGGGCACATCGTGCACTCCGGCACGGTCGACGACCTGCTCGCCAACGAGAAGTCCCTCACCGGGTCCTACCTCTCCGGCCGGACCGCCATCCCGGTCCCCGCGATCCGCCGCCCCCGCACCAAGGGCCGCGAACTCGTGGTCAAGGGCGCCCGCGAGCACAACCTGCACGGCCTCGACGTGGCGTTCCCGCTCGGCCAGTTCATCTCCGTCACCGGGGTGTCCGGCTCGGGCAAGTCGACCCTGGTCAACGACATCCTCTACACGGTGCTGGCCAACCAGATCAACGGCGCGCGCCTGGTCCCGGGCCGGCACACCCGGATCACCGGCCTGGAGCACGTGGACAAGGTGGTCGGCGTTGACCAGTCCGCGATCGGCCGGACCCCGCGGTCCAACCCGGCGACGTACACCGGGGTGTTCGACAACATCCGCAAACTCTTCGCGGAGACGGTCGAGGCGAAGGTCCGCGGCTACACCCCGGGGCGGTTCTCCTTCAACGTGAAGGGCGGCCGGTGCGAGGCGTGCGCGGGCGACGGCACGATCAAGATCGAAATGAACTTCCTCCCGGATGTGTACGTGCCCTGTGAGGTCTGCAAGGGCGACCGTTACAACCGCGAGACCCTCGAGGTGCACTACAAGGGGAAGACCATCTCCGACGTGCTGAACATGTCGATCGAGGAGGGCGCGGAGTTCTTCGAGCCGATCACCTCGATCCACCGGCACCTGAAGACGCTGGTCGACGTGGGCCTGGGCTACGTCCGGCTGGGCCAGAGCGCCCCGACCCTGTCCGGCGGTGAGGCCCAGCGGGTGAAGCTGGCCGCCGAGCTCCAGAAGCGCTCCACCGGCCGAACGGTGTACGTCCTGGACGAGCCCACCACCGGACTGCACTTCGAGGACGTCCGCAAGCTCCTCATGGTGCTGCACAGCCTCGTGGACAAGGGCAACACGGTGATCGTGATCGAGCACAACCTCGACGTCATCAAGACCTCGGACTGGCTGATCGACATGGGCCCCGAGGGCGGACGCCGGGGCGGCCTGGTCGTGGCCGAGGGCACCCCCGAGCAGGTGATCGAGGTGGAGGCCAGCCACACGGGGGCGTACCTGCGCCCGCTCCTGGAGGGGCAGTCCCCGATCGCGGCCGCCGGTGCGCCGAAGAAGGCGACCGCCAAGGCGGTGACGGCCGCCAGGGCGGTGGCCGCTCCTCAGGCCGGGGCGGCGCCGAAGGCGGCAGCTGCGAAGTCGGTTGCCCCGAAGGCGGGTGCTCAGAAGACCGCGGCCTCGAAGATGGCTGTGGAGCCGACCACCGAGGCCGCCCCGAAGAAGGTGGCCGCCCGCAAGACGGCGACGAAGGCCGCCAAGAAGTAACCGCACGTGTCCCGGGCCCCGTCACCTCCCTGGTGGCGGGGCCCGCGCCGTCCCTCCGGTCTACCGGCTCCCGGCCCGGACTCGTTCCACCCGGGGCGCCAGCTCCTGGCCCGCGCCGCCCCTCCGGTTCACCGGCTCCTGGCCCGGACTCGCTCCATCTGGGGCGCCGCCTTCCAGCCTGGACCCGCCCGCCCGGGACGGCGGCTTCCGATCCGAGCCCGACGGACACGATCCGAGCCCCGACGGCACACTGTCGGCTTCGCGAGTCGCCCGTGATCCGGACGTGATCGGGACCGCATCTGACCTGGGACGATGTCCGTTCGACTGCCTGGAAGTCCCCCGAAGTCCGCCCTGGCCGACAGCGGGTGACCGCTGCCACGCCGCCTCGATTTGACCCGACGGTGAACCGTCGCGTAACTTTCTCTCTGCCCGGAGGGAACGGGGCGGACCGGAAGAAACAACCGGAAAGCGACGAACCCGAGGGGTGACCTGATCCAGCTGGCCTAGCTGGGGGGATCGGGTGCCGGGTGGTGCAGCGAGTCGGGCCGCGAGGGCCGATTTTGCAAAGCGAGACCGACCGGGTAGAGTTGCTAGAGGCGCCAGCGAGCCGGGCGAGCGGATCACTCCACGGAGTTGATCGCGAGTGGCCGGGCCGGTAGCCAAAAAGCAGAACCAAGCAGATCGACAGGGATTAATACCCCGGTTTGAGACGCGAGAATGGGCCTGCTAGAGTAACTCAAGCAAGATAAGCGGTAAACAAAAACCCCAGGGTGACTTAATCGGTTGCTGAGTGGTGTGTGTTTGTTCTTTGAGAACTCAACAGGGTGTCGGAAAGTTAGTGCCAATTATGATTTACCCCGTCGGCACTGGGACTTTGGTTCTGGTGTCAGATGTGGATTCCTTTGGTAATGGACAACAGCGGCAAGGATTTATCTTTGTCAGCTAGTCCTTGCCGGGGCGAACAAACCTTATTGGAGAGTTTGATCCTGGCTCAGGACGAACGCTGGCGGCGTGCTTAACACATGCAAG